>NZ_BOOF01000025.1 GCF_016863095.1 Microbispora siamensis
GGTCTGATTCAAAAGGGGATTATCTAGTGCTCGACGTCAACTTCTTCGACGAGCTGCGCATCGGCCTCGCGACCGCCGACGACATCAGGCAGTGGTCGCACGGCGAGGTGAAGAAGCCGGAGACCATCAACTACCGGACCCTCAAGCCGGAGAAGGACGGGCTCTTCTGCGAGAAGATCTTCGGTCCGACCCGGGACTGGGAGTGCTACTGCGGCAAGTACAAGCGCGTCCGCTTCAAGGGCATCATCTGTGAGCGCTGTGGCGTCGAGGTCACGCGCGCCAAGGTGCGCCGCGAGCGGATGGGCCACATCGAGCTGGCCGCTCCGGTCACCCACATCTGGTACTTCAAGGGCGTCCCGTCGCGCCTCGGTTACCTGCTCGACCTGGCCCCGAAGGACCTGGAGAAGGTCATCTACTTCGCGGCGTACATGATCACGCATGTCGACACCGAGATGCGTGACCGCGACCTGCCGTCGCTGGAGGCGAAGATCTCCGTCGAGCGGCAGCACATCGAGCAGCGCCGTGACGCCGACATCGAGGCCCGCCAGAAGAAGCTCGAGGCCGACCTGGCCGAGCTGGAGGCCACCGGCGCCAAGGGCGACGCCCGCCGCAAGGTGCGTGAGGGCGCCGACCGCGAGATGCGCCAGCTCCGCGACCGGGCCCAGCGCGAGCTGGACCGCCTCGAGGAGGTCTGGAGCCGCTTCAAGAACCTCAAGGTCCAGGACCTGGAGGGCGACGAGCTGCTCTACCGCGAGATGCGCGACCGGTTCGGCCGCTACTTCCGCGGCGGCATGGGCGCCCAGGCCATCCAGGAGCGGCTGGCCAGCTTCGACCTGGAGGCCGAGGCGGAGAACCTGCGGGAGACCATCCGCAGCGGCAAGGGCCAGAAGAAGGCCCGCGCCCTCAAGCGGCTCAAGGTCGTCGCGGCGTTCCTCAACACCCGCAACTCGCCGAGCGGCATGGTCCTCGACTGCATCCCGGTGATCCCGCCGGACCTGCGGCCGATGGTCCAGCTCGACGGTGGCCGCTTCGCCACCTCGGACCTGAACGACCTGTACCGCCGGGTCATCAACCGGAACAACCGCCTCAAGCGTCTGCTCGACCTCGGCGCGCCCGAGATCATCGTGAACAACGAGAAGCGGATGCTCCAGGAGGCCGTCGACGCCCTGTTCGACAACGGCCGCCGCGGCCGCCCGGTCACGGGCCCCGGCAACCGTCCGCTGAAGTCCCTCAGCGACATGCTGAAGGGTAAGCAGGGTCGTTTCCGGCAGAACCTGCTCGGCAAGCGCGTCGACTACTCCGGCCGTTCGGTCATCGTCGTCGGCCCGCAGCTCAAGCTCCACCAGTGCGGCCTGCCCAAGCAGATGGCGCTGGAGCTGTTCAAGCCGTTCGTGATGAAGCGCCTGGTCGATCTCAACCACGCGCAGAACATCAAGTCCGCCAAGCGGATGGTCGAGCGGTCCAAGCCGGTCGTGTGGGACGTGCTGGAAGAGGTCATCACCGAGCACCCGGTGCTGCTCAACCGTGCGCCCACCCTGCACCGCCTGGGCATCCAGGCCTTCGAGCCGCAGCTCGTCGAGGGCAAGGCCATCCAGATCCACCCGCTCGTCTGCACCGCGTTCAACGCGGACTTCGACGGCGACCAGATGGCGGTGCACCTGCCGCTGTCGGCCGAGGCCCAGGCCGAGGCCCGGATCCTGATGCTGTCCACCAACAACATCCTCAAGCCGGCGGACGGCAAGCCGGTGACGATGCCCACCCAGGACATGGTCATCGGTCTGTACTGGCTGACCACCCAGAAGGAGGGTGGCCTCGGCGAGGGCCGGGTGTTCGCCACGGTGTCGGAGGCCCTCATGGCCTTCGACCGCCACGAGCTGGACATCCAGGCCAAGATCCAGGTGCGGCTCAAGGACGTCCCGCCGCCGCGCGGCTGGGAGGCCCCCGAGGGCTGGGAGTCCGGCGACCCGATCCGGCTGGAGACCACGCTGGGCCGGTGCCTGTTCAACCAGACGCTGCCCGCCAACTACCCCTTCGTGAACTACCAGGTCGGCAAGAAGCAGCTCTCGGCGATCGTCAACGAGCTGGCCGAGCGGTACCCGAAGGTGGAGGTGGCCAACGCGCTCGACTCGCTGAAGGACGCGGGCTTCTACTGGGCGACCCGCGCCGGTGTCACGATCTCCATCGAGGACGTCGTGGCGCCGCCGAACAAGGCCGAGATCATGGAGTCGTACGAGAGGCGGGCCGACAAGGTCCAGCGGGAGTACGACCGCGGTCTGATCACCGACGAGGAGCGCCGTCAGGAGCTCATCGAGATCTGGACCCACGCGACGGCGGACGTCGAGACCGACATGGTCAACGCGTTCCCGGCGACCAACCCGGTCTGGATGATGGTCAACTCGGGCGCCCGCGGTAACCGCATGCAGGTCCGGCAGATCGCCGGCATCCGCGGCCTGGTGTCCAACACCAAGGGTGAGACGATCCCGCGGCCGATCAAGTCCTCCTTCCGCGAGGGCCTGTCGGTGCTGGAGTACTTCATCTCGACCCACGGTCAGCGGAAGGGTCTGGCGGACACCGCCCTGCGGACCGCCGACTCGGGTTACCTGACCCGTCGTCTGGTCGACGTCGCGCAGGACGTCATCGTGCGCGAGATCGACTGCGGCACCGACCGGGCCGTCCCGCTGCACGTCGGCGAGCGCGACTCCCAGGGCAACCTGGTCAAGGCCGAGAACGCCGAGAGCAACGTGCACGGCCGCATCCTGGCCGAGGACGTCGAGGTGGACGGCAAGCTCATCGCCTCGGCGGGCGTCGACATCAACGACGACGTGGTGACGGCGCTGGTCAACGCCGGCATCGAGACGGTCAGGACCCGCAGCACGCTCGTCTGCGAGGCCAAGATCGGTGTCTGCGCGACCTGCTACGGCCGTTCGCTGGCCACCGGCAAGCTCGTGGACGTCGGCGAGGCCGTCGGCATCATCGCGGCCCAGTCGATCGGTGAGCCCGGCACCCAGCTGACCATGCGTACCTTCCACACCGGTGGTGTGGCGGGCGCCGACATCACCCACGGTCTGCCGCGTGTCCAGGAGCTGTTCGAGGCCCGCATCCCCAAGGGTGTGGCCCCGATCAGCGAGGTCGCCGGCCGGGTCCGGATCGACGAGACCGACAAGACTCGCAAGATCGTCATCACTCCGGACGACGGCTCCGACGAGGTCGCCTACCCGGTGTCGATGCGGTCGCGCCTGCTGGTCTCCGAGGGGCAGCACGTGGACGTCGGCCAGCTCCTGGTCGCCGGTGCGCGCAACCCGAACGAGGTCCTGCGGATCCTCGGCCCGCGTGCCGTCCAGCTCCACCTGGTGGACGAGGTGCAGCAGGTCTATCGCTCGCAGGGTGTGTCGATCCACGACAAGCACATCGAGGTCATCGTCCGGCAGATGCTCAAGCGCGTGAACGTGCTGGAGTCCGGCGACACCGAGCTGCTGCCCGGTGAGCTGGTCGAGCGGCCGCGCTTCGAGGCGATGAACCGTCAGACCGTGGCGGAGGGCGGCCAGCCGGCCTCCGGCCGTCCGGTCCTGATGGGCATCACCAAGGCCTCGCTGGCCACCGAGTCGTGGCTGTCGGCGGCGTCCTTCCAGGAGACGACGCGAGTCCTCACCGACGCGGCGATCCACGCCAAGTCGGACTCGCTGCTCGGCCTCAAGGAGAACGTCATCATCGGTAAGCTCATCCCGGCCGGTACGGGCATGCCCCAGTACCGCAACATCCGGGTGGAGCCGACCGAGGAGGCCAAGGCCGCGATGTACACGGTCGGCGGCTACGACGGCTCGGCGGCGGACTACACCTTCGGCTCCGGCAGCGGCGAGGCCGTCCCGCTGGAGGAGTACGACTTCGGTCAGTACGGCCGTTGACAGGTCGCCGCGGTGAGCGATCGCCGCGGCGGGGACGTACGGAAGCGGCCCGGGGCATCACGCCCCGGGCCGCTTCCGGTTTGTCCGGCCGCCCGCCCGGCCGCCCGAGCGTGCCGGGCGCGCGACGCAGGGCGGGGACGGTGCGGAAACCGTGAGAAGCCCCTCGTGGGGACGGTATGATGGGGGGCCGAGTCCTTCGGCGGTCCGTCGTGGGCCGTCGGCGCAGCGGCACGTCGAGACAGCGGGGCACGTCCCTCCGGGGCGTCCTCCTCTGTTTTGACGTGTTGTACGGGGGCGGGTAGGCTTTACCTTCGTGCCCGTCTGTGGGCTCGCATGCGTGCGCTCAAATGCCGCTTCCCGACGAGGGAGGCGTGTGGGGGCGCCGTGTGATTCCTCCAGATCGACCGGGTCCGCCCGGGTGTGATGCGACAAGAGCGCGACACGCCCGAGCGCGGGGGTCGAAGGGGATGGAAAAACAGCAGGTCATGACACCGGCAGTACCTGCAAGCCTGGGAGAGGCGGCATCGCCACCTCGATCGGGTCCTACGTATCACCGGCTAGGCACGAAACGGAGACGCGGTGCCCACCATTCAGCAGTTGGTCCGAAAGGGCCGGCAGGACAAGGTCAGCAAGACCAAGACTCCTGCCCTCAAGGGGAGCCCGCAGCGGCGCGGCGTTTGCACCCGCGTTTACACGACGACCCCCAAGAAGCCCAACTCGGCGCTGCGCAAGGTGGCCCGTGTTCGGCTCACCAACGGCATCGAGGTCACGGCTTACATCCCCGGGGTGGGCCACAACCTCCAGGAGCACTCGATGGTGCTCGTGCGTGGTGGTCGTGTGAAGGACCTGCCGGGTGTTCGCTACAAGATCATCCGTGGTTCGCTGGACACCCAGGCCGTCCGCAACCGCAAGCAGGCCCGCAGCCGTTACGGCGCTAAGAAGGAGAAGAGCTGACATGCCGCGCAAGGGTTCCCCTGGCCGCCGCCAGCTGGTCGCTGACCCGGTGCACAACTCGCCGCTGGTCACCGCGCTCATCAACAAGGTTCTCCTGGACGGCAAGCGCTCCCTCGCGCAGTCGATCGTCTACGGCGCCCTCGAGGGCTGCAAGGACAAGACCGGCAACGACCCGGTCGTCACCCTCAAGCGTGCTCTCGACAACGTCCGTCCGACGCTCGAGGTGAAGAGCCGCCGCGTCGGTGGCGCCACCTACCAGGTGCCGGTCGAGGTCAAGGCCTCGCGCAGCACCACGCTGGCCCTGCGGTGGATCGTCCAGTACTCCCGGGCGCGCCGCGAGAAGACCATGACCGAGCGGCTCATGAACGAGCTGCTCGACGCGAGCAACGGCCTCGGCGCCAGCGTCAAGCGGCGCGAGGACACGCACAAGATGGCCGAGTCCAACAAGGCCTTCGCCCACTACCGCTGGTAGTGAGCACCGACGACGAGTTAAGGACGCGAAGAAGTGGCCACCACGACCGCTCTTGACCTGGCCAGGGTCCGCAACATCGGGATCATGGCCCATATCGACGCGGGCAAGACCACGACGACTGAGCGCATCCTGTTCTACACCGGCATCAACTACAAGATCGGTGAGGTCCACGAGGGCGCTGCCACCATGGACTGGATGGAGCAGGAGCAGGAGCGCGGCATCACGATCACGTCCGCCGCGACCACCTGTAGCTGGCTTGATCACACGATCAACATCATCGACACGCCCGGACACGTGGACTTCACCATCGAGGTCGAGCGGTCGCTGCGTGTTCTCGACGGCGCGGTCGCGGTGTTCGACGGTGTCGCGGGCGTGGAGCCGCAGTCGGAGACGGTCTGGCGCCAGGCCGACCGCTACGGCGTGCCCCGCATCTGCTTCGTCAACAAGATGGACCGGGTCGGCGCGGAGTTCCACCGCTGTGTCGACATGATGATCAACCGGCTGGGCTCCACCCCGGCGGTCATCCAGCTTCCCTGGGGCGTCGAGGCCGATTTCAAGGGCGTCATCGACCTGGTGAAGATGAAGGGCCTGCTCTGGAGCGCCGAGGCGGCCAAGGGCGAGATGTACGACACCGTCGACATCCCGGCCGACCACGCCGAAGCGGCCCGTGAGTGGCGCGACAAGCTGGTCGAGACCGTCGCGGAGAACGACGACGAGCTCATGGAGCTCTTCCTTGAGGGCGTCGAGCCCAGCGAGGAGCAGCTCGTCGCGGCCATCCGCCGGGCGACCATCAGCGGCGCGATCAACCCGGTCCTGTGCGGCACCGCGTTCAAGAACAAGGGCGTGCAGCCCCTGCTCGACGCGATCGTCGCCTACCTCCCGGCTCCCACCGACATCCCGGCCTTCAAGGGCCACGCGGTGGGCAACGAGGAGGAGATCGTCGAGCGTCACGCGGACCCGAACGAGCCGTTCGCCGCCCTGGCCTTCAAGATCATGAGCGACCCGCACCTGGGCAAGCTGACCTACATCCGCGTCTACTCCGGAACGCTCGAGGCCGGCACCACCGTGGTGAACTCGGTCAAGGGCAAGAAGGAGCGGATCGGCAAGATCTACCAGATGCACGCAAACAAGCGCGAGGAGCGCCCGACCGCGACCGCTGGTCAGATCGTGGCCGTCATGGGCCTGAAGGACACCACCACCGGTGACACCCTCTCGGACCCGGTCAAGCAGGTCGTCCTCGAGTCGATGACCTTCCCGGCGCCGGTCATCAACGTGGCCATCGAGCCCAAGACCAAGGGCGACCAGGAGAAGCTGGGCACCGCGATCCAGCGGCTGGCCGAGGAGGACCCGTCCTTCCAGGTCCGCCGTGACGAGGAGACCGGCCAGACGGTCATCTGGGGTATGGGCGAGCTCCACCTGGAGATCCTCGTCGACCGGATGCGCCGCGAGTTCAAGGTCGAGGCGAACGTCGGCCGCCCGCAGGTCGCCTACCGCGAGACCATCCGCCGCAAGGTGGAGAAGGTCGAGTACACGCACAAGAAGCAGACCGGTGGTTCCGGCCAGTTCGCGCGCGTGATCATCGACCTGGAGCCGCTGGGCGAGGGCAACGACGGTTACGAGTTCGAGAACAAGGTCACCGGTGGCCGCATCCCGCGGGAGTACATCCCGTCGGTGGACGCGGGTGCGCAGGAGGCGGCCGAGTTCGGTGTGCTCGCCGGCTACCCGATGGTCGGCGTCAAGGTCACGCTTCAGGACGGCGCCTTCCACGAGGTCGACTCGTCGGAAATGGCCTTCAAGATCGCCGGTTCGATGGCCTTCAAGGAGGCCGCGCGCAAGGCAGACGCCGTACTCCTCGAGCCGATGATGGCCGTCGAGGTCACCACGCCCGAGGACTACATGGGAGACGTCATCGGCGACCTGAACGGTCGTCGCGGACAGATCCAGGCAATGGACGAACGGTCCGGCGCCCGCGTCATCAGGGCGCTCGTTCCGCTCTCCGAGATGTTCGGCTACGTGGGTGACCTGCGCAGCCGCACTCAGGGACGGGCGAGCTACAGCATGCAGTTCGACTCCTACGCGGAGGTGCCCCCGGGCATCGCCAAGGAGATCGTCGCGAAGGCTCGGGGCGAATAGTTCCGCTCGGTGCACGGCGGGGGAGTGCCTCCGCCGTGCACAGCCTGAGGGTAGAAGACGCAAGTCAAGTCAGAATCTCTAAGGAGACAGATCAGTGGCCAAGGCCAAGTTCGAGCGGAACAAGCCGCACGTGAACATCGGCACCATTGGGCACATCGACCACGGCAAGACCACTCTGACCGCGGCGATCACCAAGGTGCTTCACGACCGTTTCCCGCAGCTCAACGAGGCGACCCCGTTCGACAAGATCGACAAGGCGCCCGAGGAGAAGGCTCGCGGAATCACCATCTCCATCGCGCACGTCGAGTACCAGACCGAGAAGCGCCACTACGCTCACGTGGACTGCCCCGGTCACGCCGACTACGTGAAGAACATGATCACCGGTGCCGCCCAGATGGACGGCGCGATCCTGGTGGTCGCGGCGACCGACGGCCCGATGCCGCAGACGAAGGAGCACGTCCTCCTGGCCCGCCAGGTCGGCGTTCCCTACATCGTCGTGGCCCTCAACAAGGCCGACATGGTCGACGACGAGGAGATCCTGGAGCTCGTCGAGCTCGAGGTCCGCGAGCTGCTGTCCGCCCAGGAGTTCCCGGGCGACGACCTGCCGGTCGTGCGCGTATCGGCGCTCAAGGCGCTCGAGGGCGACGAGAAGTGGGGCGACTCCATCATCGAGCTCATGAACGCCGTGGACGAGAACGTCCCCGAGCCGGTTCGTGACACCGACAAGCCGTTCCTCATGCCGATCGAGGACGTGTTCTCGATCACCGGTCGCGGCACCGTCGTCACCGGCCGTATCGAGCGCGGTGTCGTCAAGGTCAACGAGACCGTCGACATCATCGGCATCAAGGAGAAGAGCACCACGACGACCGTCACCGGCGTCGAGATGTTCCGCAAGCTCCTCGACGAGGGCCAGGCCGGTGACAACGTCGGTCTGCTCCTGCGCGGCATCAAGCGCGAGGAGGTCGAGCGCGGTCAGTGTGTCATCAAGCCGGGCACGACCACCCCGCACACCGAGTTCGAGGCGCAGGTCTACATCCTGTCCAAGGACGAGGGCGGCCGCCACACGCCGTTCTTCAACAACTACCGTCCTCAGTTCTACTTCCGTACGACTGACGTGACGGGCGTGGTGAACCTGCCGGAGGGCACCGAGATGGTCATGCCCGGTGACAACACCGAGATGACCGTCCAGCTCATCCAGCCGGTCGCCATGGAAGAGGGCCTGAAGTTCGCGATCCGCGAGGGTGGCCGCACCGTCGGCGCCGGTCGCGTCACGAAGGTCATCAAGTAGCAGCACCGCTGGGCGGCGGTCGGGTCCACAAGGGCCTGACCGCCGCACCGCGCAGGGGCCGGAGACGGTCCCCCACGGACGACGAGACCGTGATCTCGCAGTGCTTTCGGCCGCACTTCGACCGAAGCCACTGCCAGATCACGGAACACCGGACAGGATCCGGGCGTCGGTCATGTGGAAACAGACCTGCGGCAACAGGCCGCGCGATGCTTTATAGGACGACAGCGAAGGACACCGAGGCCATTATGGCGGGACAGAAGATCCGCATCCGGCTTAAGGCGTATGACCACGAGGTCATCGACAGCTCGGCCAAGAAGATCGTCGAGACGGTGACGCGGACCGGCGCCAAGGTCGCTGGCCCGGTGCCGCTGCCGACCGAGAAGAACGTGTACTGCGTCATCCGGTCGCCGCACAAGTACAAGGACAGCCGCGAGCACTTTGAGATGCGTACGCACAAGCGGCTGATTGACATCATCGACCCGACGCCGAAGACGGTCGACTCGCTCATGCGTCTCGACCTTCCCGCCGGCGTGGACATCTCGATCAAGCTCTAAGGAACGCACTGACATGGCTAAGCAGATCAAGGGCGTCCTGGGCAAGAAGCTCGGCATGACCCAGGTCTTCGATGAGGCGAACCGGGTGATCCCGGTCACCGTCGTCGAGGCCGGTCCGTGCGTGGTGACCCGGGTCCGCACTCCGGAGAAGGACGGCTACTCCGCCGTTCAGCTCGGCTACGGGCAGATCGACCCGCGCAAGGTGAACAAGCCCCTGGGCGACTACCTGCGCAAGCACGACATCACCCCGCGCCGCTACTTCGCCGAGGTTCGCACCGACGACGCCTCCGAGTACACGATCGGCCAGGAGATCCTCGCCGACACCTTCGAGGCCGGCCAGTACGTCGACGTCACGGGCAAGAGCAAGGGCAAGGGCTACGCCGGTGTCATGAAGCGCCACAACTTCCGTGGTCTGGGCGCTTCGCACGGTACCCAGCGCAAGCACCGCTCCCCGGGTTCCATCGGTGGCTGCGCCACCCCGGGCCGCGTCTTCAAGGGCCTGCGCATGGCCGGCCGGATGGGCAACGTCCGCACGACGGTCCAGAGCCTCAAGGTGCACGCCGTGGACGCCGAGAAGGGCCTCATCCTGATCAAGGGTGCGATCCCCGGTGCCAACGGCAGCCTGGTCCTCCTCCGCACCGCTGCCAAGAAGGGGGTTGCTGCGAAGTGACCACGACCATTGACGTCCTCGACGCCAGCGGCGCCAAGACGGGGACCGTCGACCTCCCCGAGGAGGTCTTCGGGACCAAGGTCAACGTCCCGCTGATCCACCAGGTGGTCGTCGCCCAGCTCGCCGCTCGCCGGCAGGGCACCCACGCCACCAAGACCCGCGGTGACGTCTCCGGCGGCGGCAAGAAGCCGTACCGGCAGAAGGGCACCGGCCGCGCCCGCCAGGGTTCGACCCGCGCTCCGCAGTTCGCCGGCGGTGGCACCGTCCACGGCCCGCAGCCGCGCTCGTACGCGCAGCGGACGCCCAAGAAGATGAAGGCGGCGGCCCTGAAGGGCGCGCTGTCCGACCGCGCCGGCGGCGGCCGCGTCCACGTGGTGAGCAGCCTGGTCACGGGTGACACGCCCAAGACCAAGGCCGCCCTGGAGGCGCTGCGCAAGATCACGCAGGCCCGCAGCGTGCTCGTCGTGGTCGACGAGAACGACGAGCTCACCTGGCTGAGCCTGCGCAACGCGCCCGAGGTCCACCTGCTGGACGCGGGACAGCTGAACACCTACGACGTGCTCTGCCACGACGACGTGGTCTTCACCCGTGAGGCCTACGACCAGGTCGTGGCCCGGCTGGCGAACAGCGGGAAGGAAGAGGCCTGATGCAGAAGATCGCCGACCCGCGCGACATCATCCTCAAGCCGATCGTCTCCGAGAAGAGCTACGGCCTGATCGATGAGCACAACAAGTACACGTTCCTGGTGCGCAAGGGTGCCAACAAGACGCAGGTGAAGATCGCCGTCGAGCAGATCTTCGGCGTCAAGGTGACCGGCGTGAACACGATCAACCGTCAGGGCAAGCGCAAGCGGACCCGGCACGGCTACGGCCAGCGCCCGGACACCAAGCGCGCGATCGTGAGCCTGGCCGAGGGCGAGCGGATCGACATCTTCGGTCAGATCGGCTAGCACCTGCCGCAGCGGGGAGAGGGGCCCCTCGCCACCGAGCGAGGGACCGGCCCCGAGGAAGAAAGCACCGGGGGGACCGCCGTGAGGCGGACCCCGACCGGTACGAACCGACGAAGGATGAACGAAAAAGATGGGCATCCGTAAGTACAAGCCGACGACTCCGGGTCGGCGCGGCGCGAGCGTCTCGGACTTCGCCGAGATCACGCGCAGCACGCCGGAGAAGTCGCTGCTTGCCCCACTGCACAGCAAGGGCGGCCGTAACGTCCACGGCCGGGTGACCGCCCGGCACCAGGGAGGCGGGCACAAGCGCGCCTACCGGATCATCGACTTCCGCCGCCACGACAAGGACGGGATCCCGGCCAAGGTCGCGCACATCGAGTACGACCCGAACCGCACCTCCCGCATCGCGCTGCTGCACTACGCCGACGGCGAGAAGCGCTACATCCTCGCCCCGGTCGGCCTCAAGCAGGGGGACCAGGTCGAGAACGGCCCCACGGCCGACATCAAGCCGGGCAACTGCCTGCCGCTGCGCAACATCCCGACCGGTACCTTCATCCACGCGGTGGAGTTGCGTCCCGGTGGCGGCGCCAAGCTCGGCCGTAGCGCCGGCGCGCAGATCCAGCTGCTCGCCAAGGAGGGCATGTACGCCACGCTGCGTATGCCGTCCGGAGAAATGCGTCAGGTCGACGTGCGCTGCCGGGCCTCGGTGGGCCAGGTGGGCAACGCCGAGCAGGCCAACATCAGCATCGGCAAGGCCGGCCGCAACCGCTGGAAGGGCAAGCGCCCCACGGTCCGCGGTGTCGCCATGAACCCGGTCGACCACCCGCACGGCGGTGGTGAGGGCAAGACCTCCGGTGGTCGCCACCCGGTGAACCCGAAGGGCAAGCCCGAGGGCCGCACCCGGCAGCCGAACAAGCCCAGCGACCGGCTGATCATCCGTCGTCGGAGCAAGAGGAAGAAGCGGTAGGAGCAGCCGAAATGCCACGTAGTCTTAAGAAGGGTCCCTTCGTGGACGATCACCTTCAGAAGAAGGTGGACGCCCAGAACGAGAAGGGCACCAAGAACGTCATCAAGACGTGGTCGCGGCGCTCCATGATCGTGCCCGACATGATCGGCCACACGATCGCCGTGCACGACGGCCGCAAGCACGTCCCGGTGTTCATCACCGAGTCGATGATCGGTCACAAGCTCGGTGAGTTCGCCCCCACGCGGACGTTCCGCAGCCACGTCAAGGAAGACCGCCGCAGCCGGCGGTAAGCGCCTTCAAGCCAGCAGTTAGAGGAGAAAGCGATGGAAGCCAGGGCACAGGCGCGGTACGCGCGCCACACGCCCCGGAAGGCCCGCCGCGTGGTGGACCTCATTCGCGGGCTGCCCGCTTCGGAGGCGCAGGCCGTGCTGCAGTTCGCTCCCCAGGCGGCGAGCGAGACCGTTTACAAGGTGCTCTCGAGCGCGATCGCGAACGCTGAGCACAACTTCAAGCTCGACCGGGACACGCTCTTCGTGAGCCGGGCGTGGGTCGACGAGGGCCCGACGCTCAAGCGCTTCCGCCCGCGTGCCCAGGGTCGTGCCTATCGGATCAACAAGCGGACCAGCCACATCACTGTGATCGTGGAGTCCCGCGAGCCGAAGGGAAGGACCCGCTAGTGGGCCAGAAGGTTAACCCGCACGGGTTCCGCCTCGGCATCACGACCGACTTCAAGAGCCGGTGGTACGCCGACAAGCTGTACAAGTCGTACGTCGCCGAGGACGTGGCGATCCGTCGCATGCTGCAGAAGGGCATGGAGCGGGCCGGCATCTCCAAGGTCGAGATCGAGCGCACGACCGACCGCGTCCAGGTCGACATCCACACCGCCCGGCCGGGCATCGTCATCGGCCGCCGCGGCGCCGAGGCCGACCGCATCCGCGGCGACCTGGAGAAGCTGACCAAGAAGCAGGTCCAGCTGAACATCCTCGAGGTGAAGAACCCCGAGATCGACGCGCAGCTCGTCGCGCAGGGCGTGGCCGAGCAGCTGTCCAGCCGCGTCTCGTTCCGCCGGGCCATGCGCAAGGCCATGCAGTCCGCCATGAAGAGCGGGGCCAAGGGCATCCGTGTCCAGTGCTCCGGCCGTCTGGGCGGTGCCGAGATGTCGCGCTCGGAGTTCTACCGCGAGGGCCGCGTGCCCCTGCACACGCTCCGTGCGGACGTGGACTTCGGCTTCTACGAGGCCCGCACCACCTTCGGCCGCATCGGCGTGAAGGTGTGGATCTACAAGGGCGAGGCCCCGACCAGCCGTTCCGAGCGGGAGGCGGCTGCGGCCGGCGCCCGCGCGGGCCAGCGTCGCGAGCGTGACGACCGTCGCGGTGGCGCGGGCGAGCGTCCGCGTCGTGGCGGCGGCGACCGTCCCCGTCGTGGCGGCGCGGGCCGTAACGACCGTGCACCCAGGACTGAGGCGGCCGCGCAGGCCGCCCCCGAGACCGGCCCGGCGGAGCAGCCGGGTGCTGAAGGGAGCTGACCATGCTGATCCCGCGCAGGGTCAAGCACCGTAAGCAGCACCGGCCCGACCGCAGCGGCGCCGCCAAGGGCGGCACCCGGGTCGTCTTCGGCGAGTTCGGCATTCAGGCGCTTGAGCACTCCTACGTGACCAACCGCCAGATCGAGGCCGCGCGTATCGCCATGACCCGGCACATCCGCCGTGGCGGCAAGGTGTGGATCAACATCTTCCCGGACCGCCCCCTGACGAAGAAGCCGGCCGAGACCCGTATGGGTTCCGGTAAGGGCTCTCCGGAGTGGTGGATCGCCAATGTCAAGCCCGGCCGTGTCATGTTCGAGCTGTCCGGTGTCGCCGAGCCCGTGGCCCGCGAGGCCATGCGGCGCGCGATGCACAAGCTCCCCATGAAGTGCCGTTTCGTCAAGCGTGAAGTGGGTGAGGCGTGATGGCTAAGGGTCTGACCGCCGCGGAGCTGCGTGTCGAGGACCAGGAGGTGCTGGTCCAGAAGCTGAAGGAAGCCAAGGAGGAGCTGTTCAACCTCCGCTTCCAGGCGGCGACGGGTCAGCTGGAGAGCCACGGGCGGCTGCGCGCCGTCCGCCGCGAGATCGCCCGCATCTACACCGTGATGCGCGAGCGCGAGCTCGGAATCGTCACGGTCGAGAAGGAGCCGAGCGATGTCTGAAGCAACCGAGACCCCGACCACCGAGACGCAGCGGAACTACCGCAAGACCCGTGAGGGCCTGGTCGTCAGCGACAAGATGGACAAGACCGTCGTCGTCGCCGTCGAGGACCGCGTCAAGCACCCGCTGTACGGCAAGGTCATCCGCCGTACGACCAAGTACAAGGCCCACGACGAGCAGAACGCCTGCGGCGTCGGCGACCGCGTCCTCCTGATGGAGACCCGGCCGCTCTCGGCCACCAAGCGGTGGCGGGTCGTCGAGATCCTCGAGAAGGCCAAGTAACACCACAGACGCGCCTCGTGGGGGGTGGGAGACCGCCCCCCATGATGGCGTCCAAGGGGCGGGGCCGGCCATCGGTCCCGTCCGCCCGCGGCGGCGGTCGTACGGCTGTCGCCGAGGGAAAAAGACCACATCAGGTTCGGCCAGGCTCACCACGAGGGTGAGAACCGGCACGACACACAGGAGTAGACGTGATCCAGCAGGAGTCGCGGCTCAAGGTCGCCGACAACACGGGTGCCAAGGAGATCCTTTGCATCCGCGTGCTCGGTGGCTCGGGTCGGCGCTACGCGGGAATCGGCGACATCATCGTGGGCACGGTGAAGGACGCCATTCCCGGCGGAGGCGTTAAGAAAGGCGACGTTGTCAAGGCTGTCGTGGTGCGCACCGTGAAGGAGCGCCGCCGCCCCGACGGCTCCTACATCCGCTTCGACGAGAACGCCGCCGTCATCATCAAGGACAGCGGCGACCCCCGGGGCACCCGCATCTTCGGCCCGGTGGGCCGTGAACTGCGCGACAAGAAGTTCATGCGCATCATCTCGCTCGCGCCGGAGGTGCTGTGATGCCGAAGCTGCACGTGAAGAAGGGCGACCTCGTCCAGGTCATCGCCGGCAAGGACAAGGGCGCCAAGGGCCGGATCATCGCCGCCTACCCGCGTGACGAGCGCGTGGTGGTCGAGGGCGTCAACATGATCAAGAAGCACTCCAAGGTCACCAACCAGGGCCCGCGCGGCGCCAAGGAAGGCGGCGTGCAGACCATGGAGGCTCCCATCCACGTGAGCAACGTCAAGAAGCTCAAGGATGACGAGAAGAAGCCCGAGAAGAAGGCCGCCGACAAGGGCGAGGCCGAGGCGACGGGTGAGGACAGCTGATGACCGCCACGACTGAAGAGCGCACCGTTCCGCGCCTCAAGCAGCGCTACCGCGAGGAGATCATCGCGAAGCTGCGCGAGGAGTTCGGCATCGAGAACATCATGCAGGTGCCCACGATCACCAAGATCAAGGTGAACATGGGTGTCGGCGAGGCCGCCCGCGACTCGAAGCTCATCGAGGGCGCCGTGCGCGACCTGACCGCCATCACCGGCCAGAAGCCGGCCGTCGCCCGCGCCCGCAAGTCCATCGCGCAGTTCAAGCTGCGTGAGGGCATGCCGATCGGCGCGCACGTGACGCTGCGCGGCGACCGCATGTGGGAGTTCCTCGACCGCCTGCTGTCCCTGGCGCTGCCGCGTATCCGGGACTTCCGCGGCCTGTCGCCGAAGCAGTTCGACGGCAACGGCAACTACACCTTCGGCCTCACCGAGCAGGTCATGTTCCACGAGGTCGACCAGGACAAGGTGGACCGGCAGCGGGGCATGGACATCACGGTCGTGACCACCGCGAAGAACGACGAGCAGGGCCGGGCGCTGCTGAAGCTCCTCGGTTTCCCCTTCAAGGAGGCCTGATCATGGCGAAGACGTCGCTGAAGGTCAAGGCAGCGCGCAAGCAGAAGTTCGAGGTCCGGGCGTACACTCGTTGCTCCCGCTGCGGCCGTCCCCGCGCTGTCTACCGCAAGTTCGGGCTGTGCCGCGTGTGCTTCCGCGAGATGGCGCACCGGGGCGAGCTGCCCGGCATCACCAAGTCGAGCTGGTAAGCCCTCCGCGGGCCAGCTGCACCAGAAGTCATATCAACCGGGCGCTGACCACAGCGCCCACGACCACACCGAAGGTCCCATCGGGGAAACCGCGGTGAGGAAGGCCACCGGCCATGACGATGACCGACCCGATCGCAGACATGCTGACGCGTCTGCGTAACGCGAACTCGGCCTATCACGACACCGTGAGCATGCCTTACTCCAAGATCAAGGCGCACATCGCGGAAATCCTCCAGCAGGAGGGCTACATCCAGGGCTGGAGCGTCGAGGACGCGAAGGTTGGCAAGAACCTCGTGATGGAGCTGAAGTTCGGCCCCAGCCGCGAGCGCGCCATCGCGGGCCTGCGCCGGGTGTCCAAGCCCGGTCTGCGGGTCTATGCAAAGAAGGACAACCTGCCCCGCGTTCTGGGCGGTCTGGGCGTCGCGATCATCTCGACGTCCGGCGGCCTGATGACGGACCGGCAGGCGAGCAAGCGTGGAGTGGGCGGGGAAGTCCTCGCCTACGTCTGGTAACGAGGGGAGGCACTCAGCATGTCGCGAATCGGACGGCTGCCCATCCCCGTACCGGCGGGTGTCGACATCACGATCGACGGCCGGGAAGTCCAGGTCAAGGGGCCCAAGGGCACGCTCACTCACACGGTCGCCGAGCCCATCGAGGTCTCGCGTGGCGAGGACGGCACCATCGCCGTCACCCGCCCGAACGACGAGAACAAGGTCCGTGCGCTGCACGGTCTGTCCCGCACGCTCATCGCCAACATGGTGGCGGGTGTCACGCAGGGCTACACGAAGACGCTCGAGATCGTCGGCGTCGGTTACCGCGTCCAGGCCAAGGGCCCGACGGAGCTGGAGTTCTCGCTGGGCTTCAGCCACCCGGTGATCGTCAAGGCCCCCGAGGGCGTCAGCTTCCGCGTCGAGAAGCCGACCCTGTTCCACGTGGACGGCATCGACAAGCAGAGGGTCGGCGAGGTCGCCGCCAACATCAGGAAGCTGCGCAAGCCGGACCCGTACAAGGGCAAGGGCGTGCGCTACCAGGGCGAGGTTGTCCGCCGCAAGGTCGGAAAGGCTGGTAAGTAGGCATGGCTGGAAAGACTGCGTTCGGCAAGCACACGGCCGCCCGCACGGTCTCCCGGGCCCGCCGGCACCGCCGTGTCCGCAAGAACGTCTTCGGCACGGCCGAGCGTCCGCGCCTGGTCGTCAACCGGTCCACGCGTCACCTGTTCGTGCAGATCGTCGACGACACTCAGGGCCACACGCTGGTGAGCGCGTCCACCATGGACGTCTCGCTGCGCGGCGCCGAGGGTGACAAGACCGAGAAGGCGAAGAAGGTCGGCGAGCTTCTCGCTCAGCGGGCCAAGACCGCCGGGATCACCGCTGTCGTGTTCGACCGCGGTGGCAACCGCTACGCGGGGCGCATCGCCGCTCTCGCGGACAGCGCCCGTGAAGGCGGGCTGGAGTTCTGATGACTCCGGTCCGGGGGTCGCGACTGACGACCCGTCCCAAGAGCAACGAGAAGAGGAACCACTGATGGCTGCAGCTCCGCGTCGCGGTGCCGGCGGCGGTGGCGAGCGGCGTGACCGTCGTGAGGACCGCCGCGGTGGCGCCGCAGACAAGGGCGTCTCGTACATCGAGCGCGTCGTAAAGATCAACCGAGTGGCCAAGGTCGTCCAGGGTGGTCGGCGCTTCAGCTTCACCGCGCTGGTCATCGTCGGCGACGGCAACGGTCTCGTCGGGGTCGGCTACGGCAAGGCCAAGGAGGTGCCCGCGGCGATCGCCAAGGGTGTCGAGGAGGCCAAGAAGCACTTCTTCAAGGTCCCGCGGATCCAGGGCACCATCCCGCACCCGGTGCAGGGCGAGGACGCCGCCGGCGTCGTCCTCCTGCGTCCGGCCTCGCCCGGTACGGGTGTCATCGCGGGTGGCCCGGTTCGCGCGGTCCTGGAGTGCGCCGGGATCCACGACGTGCTGTCCAAGTCGCTCGGCTCGGACAACCCGATCAACATCGTGCACGCCACCGTGGCCGCTCTGAAGGGTCTCAGCCGGCCCGAGGAGATCGCCGCCCGCCGTGGCCTGCCGATCGAGGACGTCGCTCCCAAGGCGATGCTGAAGGCTCGCGCCGAGGGTCTGGCCGAGGCCGCTGCGGCCGCGAAGGCGGTGAGCTAGCGATGGCTCGCCTGAAGATCACCCAGACCCGGTCCAAGATCGGTGGACAGCAGAACCAGCGTGACTCGCTGCGCTCGCTGGGTCTGAAGCGAATCGGCGACGTCGTCGTCAAGGAGGACCGCCCGGAGATCCGGGGCATGGTCGCCAAGGTGTCGCACCTCGTCGAGGTTGAGGAGGTCGACTAGTCATGACCGAGAACGCTCCGCTCAAGATCCACGACCTCCGTCCGGCCCCCGGCTCCAACAAGGCCAAGACCCGCAAGGGCCGCGGCGAGGGCTCCAAGGGCAAGACGGCCGGCCGTGGCACCAAGGGCACCAGGGCCCGTACGGCCGTGATGCCGGGCTTCGAAGGTGGCCAGGTCCCGCTCCAGCGGCGGCTGCCGAAGCTGAAGGGCTTCTCCAACGCCCTGTTCAAGACGACCTACCAGGTCGTCAACCTGGACAGGCTCGGGGAGCTGTTCCCCCAGGGCGGCGAGGTCACGCTCGACGACCTGGTGGCCAAGGGTGCGGTCCGCAAGAACCAGCCCGTGAAGGTGCTGGGCACCGGCGAGATCTCCGTGGCGTTGAACGTGCAGGCGCACGCCTTCTCCGCCAGCGCGAAGGAGAAGATCGCCGCGGCCGGTGGCTCGGTTTCCGAGCTGTAGGCATGACGCTCCACGAGGCGCGGAGGTTCGTTATGAGCCTCCGCGCCCGTAGTGCGTTAGAGTTCGCCTGGCACGGGGCTCCACCCGTGTCCGACCAAGCACTCTGGCAGGAAGACATGTCGATGGACGCCTTGCGGGCCATCGCCGACCGTTACCGCGTCACTGGCGCGCAGGAGGGACCGTGCTGACCGCGTTTACCCGGGCGTTCCGGACGCCTGACCTGCGCAAGAAGCTGCTCTTCACACTGGGCATCATCGTGCTGTTCCGGCTTGGCTCGGTGCTTCCCACTCCGGGGGTCAACGCCAAGAACGTGGCCCTGTGTCTGGAGCAGGCCCAGGCGGGAGACGCTGCCAACATCTACGGGATGGTGCAGCTCTTCAGCGGCGGCGCCCTGTTGAAACTTTCAGTGTTCGCGCTCGGCATCATGCCGTACATCACCGCGAGCATCATCCTGCAGCTGCTGACGGTGGTGATCCCCCGGCTGGAGGCCCTCAAGAAGGAGGGCCAGGCGGGCACGGCGAAGATCACGCAGTACACCCGTTACCTGACCATCGGGCTGGCGGTGCTGCAGTCCACCGCGTTCGTCGCACTGGCCCGCAGCGGGCAGCTCTTCCAGAACTGCAACCAGGAGATCCTGCTCAGCCAGGACATCTTCCCGCTGGTCACCATGGTCATCACGATGACCGCCGGCACCGCCGTGATCATGTGGCTGGGCGAGCTGGTGACCGACCGCGGCGTCGGCAACGGCATGTCGATCCTGATCTTCACCCAGGTCATCGCGGTGTTCCCGTCGGAGCTCGTGAACATCTTCCGGCAGAGCCCGTTCAAGTTCGTCGTCGTGATGATCGTCGGCGTCGTGATGATCGGCGTCGTCGTGTTCATCGAGCAGGCGCAGCGCCGCATCCCGGTGCAGTACGCCAAGCGTATGGTCGGCCGCCGGATGTACGGCGGCACCTCGACCTACATCCCGCTCAAGGTGAACCAGGCCGGCATCATCCCGGTCATCTTCGCCTCGTCGCTGCTCTACCTCCCGCAGCTTCTGGTGACGCTGTTCGGCAACAGCCAGAAGCCCAACGCGGTGATCGAGTGGCTGGCGCAGAACATGATTCGGGGCGACCACCCCGTCTACATGGCCACGTTCTTCCTGCTGATCGTGTTCTTCACCTACTTCTACGTGTCCATCACTTTCAACCCCCCTGAAGTGGCTGACAACATGAAGAAGTACGGTGGGTTCATCCCGGGCATCCGCCCGGGCCGGCCGACCGCTGAGTACCTGAGCTACGTGCTCAACAGGCTCACGGCCGCAGGCGCTCCGTATCTGGGTGTGATCTCGCTCATCCCGATCATCGCGCTGGCGGTGGCCGGAGCGAGCCAGAACTTCCCGTTCGGAGGGACCAGCATTCTGATCATGGTTGGTGTTGGTCTGGACACGGTCAAGCAGATCGAGAGCCAGCTTCAGCAGCGCAACTACGAGGGCTTCCTGAGATAGTGCGCGTCGTCCTGGTTGGGCCCCCCGGAGCGGGTAAGGGGACGCAGGCCCAGTTCATCGCTTCGCACCTGTCGATCCCGAAAATCTCGACAGGTGACATCTTCCGTGCCAACGTCTCCGGCGGCACGGAGCTCGGCAAGCTCGCCAAGGAGTACATGGACCGCGGCGACCTCGTCCCCGACGAGGTGACCGTGGCCATGGTCCGCGACCGGCTGTCGGAGGACGACGCGCAGGAGGGCTTCCTCCTGGACGGCTTCCCCCGCAACGTGCCCCAGGCCGAGGTCCTCAAGAAGATGCTGGCCGAGTTCGGCACGGCGCTCGACGTGGTCCTCAACCTGGTCGTCGAGGACGACGAGGTCGTACGCCGCCTGGCGGGCCGCCGCACGTGCCGTTCGTGCGGCAAGGTGTGGCATGTCGTGTTCGACCCGCCCGCCGTGGAGGGCGTCTGCGACGCCTGCGGCGGGGAGCTCTTCCAGCGGGACGACGACCGCGAGGAGACCATCAGGCGCCGCCTGGAGGTCTATCAGGAGCAGACGGCGCCGCTGATCTCGTTCTACGCCGATGAGGGAATCCTGCAGGGGGTCGACGCGACCGGGCCGGTCGAGGAGATCACCCAGCGGGCGATGTCGGCGCTGCGGCGGTTCGCCGACTGATTCATTACCGCAGCCGGGAACGCCACTCCACTCCATGGGGTGGCGTTCAGGCTTATATGGGACAATTTCGGGAGGGGGTGCGTTACGTGTTCAAGAAGAATCGGCACGGAATTCAGATCAAGAGCGCCGAGCAACTGGAGAAGATGCGCGCGGCCGGCCTTGTCGTGGCCCGGACGCTGGAACTGCTCCGGACGTCGGTACGGCCTGGGATGACGCCGCTCGACCTCGACGCCATCGCCGAAGAGGCGATCCGGGGCGAGGGCGCGATCCCGTCATTCAAGGGCTACCAGGGCTTCCCCGCCACGATCTGCGCCTCCGTGAACGACGAGGTCGTGCACGGCATCCCCACCGACCGCCGCCCGCTCCGCGAGGGCGACATCATCTCGATCGACTGCGGCGCGATCCTCGACGGATGGCACGGCGACTCGGCGATCACCGTCGGGATCGGCGAGGTCGACCCCGCGCTGACCGAGCTCATGCGGGTGACCGAGGAGGCCATGTGGCGGGGCATCGCCGCCCTGCGGGTCGGCGGGCACCTGTCCGACGTCGGTCACCAGGTCGAGCAGTACGTGCGTTCTCAGGGCCGCTACGGCATCCCCCAGGAGTACGGCGGGCACGGCATCGGCACCGAGATGCACATGGACCCCTGGGTGGCCAACCACGGCAGGCCGGGGCGCGGCCCCCGCTTCGAGGTGGGCATGTGCTTCGCGATCGAGCCGATGGTGAACCTCGGCACCGACCGCACCAAGGTGCTGGCCGACGACTGGACGGTCGTGACGCTCGACGGCCGCGCCTCCGCCCATTTCGAGCACAGCGTCGCGGTGACGGAGAACGGCCCCCTGGTTCTCACGGCGCTCGACGGCGGAGCCTCGCGCTTCCCCGGCGTCGTCGTGGACGCGGGGGAGAGCGCCTCCTGATCCGGCACGCCCGCTCCGGCGGCGCGTGAACAATAATGGTCGTATCGCTCGAACAGCCTGGAGATGGTGATGGCGGCAGCGCCTGAGATGCGGGCCTCCGACGGCGACCGGGACCGGGTCGCCGCGGCACTGCGCGAGCACGTGGCCGAGGGCAGGCTCACCATCGACGAGTTCAACGAGCGGCTGGAGCAGGTCTACCAGAGTCGTACGTACGGGGAACTCGCCAAGCTCACCTCCGACCTGCCCGAGATCGACCTGCACCGGCTGCCCGCCTCGACGACCGATTCCGCACGACGGCCCCGTCCGGCCCGGCGTGACGACAAGGCGCGGGCCGGCCTCAAGGCCGCCTGGACCGCCTGGGCGGGCGCCAGCGCCGTGAACTGGATGATCTGGCTCATCGTCGGCGTCAGCTCGGGTCACTTCGTCTATCCCTGGCCCATGTGGGTCATGGGCCCCTGGGGTGTCATCCTCCTCATCAACACGATGGCCGGAACGGCCGGTCAGTCCCGCCGGCGCGACACCTGAGCGTTCTTTACCGGAGGGCCGCCGTCGCGGGAGCCGCGGGCGGGTAGAGGTCCGGTGTCGCGACGTACGGCCCCGCTCGGGTCGTGCCCCCGCGGTGATCGGGCCGCACCCACCCGTCCCGGCATTTCGGCGGTGCCGGGCGGGCGGGTGCGGCGGTTTCCCCCGGAGCCGGCCTGAGGGAACGGCCCGACGCCGAATTGGCCGGACGCCCCCGCCGGGGGTACTCTGTGATCTGGTTGTGTCGGGACCCCTGCCGTCGTTTCGCAATTCGGCCCGGGTTGTCGTACACTCCTTTGTCGGTTCACTATGACCTTTGCGCCTAGGCGGCCTGGCTGGTCGCCGCTCTCTGGAAGCGCCCGAAGGTCGCGGCTGCTTAGTGTTCCGAAGCCTCAGACGATCCGATCAGTTGAAACGCGAGGGCCATGGCCAAGAAAGACGGCGCCATCGAGATTGAGGGCACTGTTATTGAGTCGCTCCCGAACGCCATGTTCCGGGTGCAGCTCGACAACGGTCACAAGGTCCTGGCCCACATCAGCGGGCGGATGCGGATGCACTACATCAGGATCCTGCCCGACGACCGGGTGGTCGTGGAGTTGAGCCCCTACGACCTGAGTCGTGGGCGGATCGTCTACCGGTACAAGTAGCCCCCCTCCAGCGGGGCGGGCCGTATGCGGAACGAATAAGGACTATGAAGGTCAAGCCGAGCGTCAAGAAGATCTGCGACAAGTGCAAGGTGATTCGCCGGCACGGTCGCGTCATGGTGATCTGCGACAACCTGCGCCACAAGCAGCGCCAGGGCTGAGCTCAGTCCTCAGTACGTCGCCACCAGGCCCCTGCTGAGTCCGTCCCCGTGGCGGGCTCGACCCGCGTGCGGGCCGGAACAACGAAATCGCGTCACACACCCGCGCAGGCGGCGAGAGCCGTACCACGCGGGAGACCCCCGGTCGGAGGCCGGGGCCCTCGCCCGGGCATGGGAGGGGAAGTGTGGCGCAAGACCTCCGCCACACTGAAGGAGAATGCCCGACCATGGCCCGCCTGGTTGGCGTCGACCTCCCCCGCGACAAGCGGCTGGAGATCGCTCTCACCTACATTTTCGGAATCGGCCGCACCCGCGCCAAGGAGATCCTTGACGCGACCGGCATCAGCCCCGATCTGCGCGTCCACCAGCTCACGGACGCCGAGCTCGTTCCGATGCGTGACTACATCGAGGCGAACTACAAGATCGAGGGTGACCTCCGCCGCGAGATTCAGGCCGACATCCGACGCAAGATCGAGATCGGCTGCTACCAGGGCATCCGGCACCGCAAGGGGCTGCCTGTCCACGGTCAGCGGACGCAGACGAACGCGCGCACCCGCAAGGGCAAGAAGAAGACCGTCGCCGGCAAGAAGAAGCCGGGCAAGAAGTAGTCCTTAGCAGCCACATTTCCAGGAGTTAGCGCTTCAATGCCGCCGAAGAGCCGCCAGGGCGCACCGAAGAAGGTGCGCCGCAAGGAAAAGAAGAACGTCGCTCACGGGCACGCCCACATCAAGAGCACGTTCAACAACACGATCGTTTCGATCACCGACCCGAACGGGAACGTGATCTCCTGGGCCAGCGCCGGCCACGTCGGGTTCAAGGGCTCCCGCAAGTCCACCCCGTTCGCCGCGCAGATGGCTGCCGAGAACGCCGCCCGCCGCGCCATGGAGCACGGCATGCGCAAGGTCGACGTCTTCGTCAAGGGCCCCGGTTCCGGCCGTGAGACCGCGATCCGTTCGCTGCAGGCGACCGGCCTCGAGGTCGGGTCCATCCAGGACGTGACCCCGGTCCCGCACAACGGCTGCCGTCCGCCCAAGCGCCGTCGCGTCTGAGCTCAGGAGAGTAGAAAGAAATGGCTCGTTACACGGGTCCGGACTGCAAGCTCTGCCGCCGTGAGAAGACCAAGCTCTTCCTCAAGGGCAAGAAGTGCGAGTCCGCCAAGTGCCCCATCGAGATCCGCCCGTACCCGCCGGGTGAGCACGGCCGCGGCCGTCCGAAGGAGTCGGAGTACCAGCTCCAGCTCCGTGAGAAGCAGAAGACCCGCCGCATCTACGGCGTCCTCGAGAAGCAGTTCCACAACTACTACGAGGAAGCCAACCGCAAGGCGGGCAAGACGGGTGAGAACCTGCTCCAGATCCTGGAGAGCCGTCTCGACAACGTGGTCTACCGCGCCGGCTTCGCCGAGTCGCGTGACGCGGCCCGCCAGCAGGTGCGCCACGGCCACTTCCTCGTGAACGGCAAGAAGGTCGACATCCCGTCGTACCGCGTGCGCGAGCACGACATCATCGAGGTCCGCGAGAAGTCGCGCAACCTGCTTCCGTACGAGGTGGCCCGCGCGACCGCCGGCGACAAGACCGTCCCGGCCTGGCTGGGCGTCTCCGCCGAGAACATGCGCATCCTCGTGCACCAGCTCCCGGTCCGCCAGCAGATCGACACGCTGGTCCAGGAGCAGCTGATCGTCGAGCTCTACTCCAAGTAGTAGGGCCCCGGCAGTTCATGACGCCGTACGGCCGGTACACTCCCGGCCGTACGGCATCATGGTTGTAGGCGAGCGGCGTCAAATAGCGGGCGTCGCCGTAACCCAGGGACCACTCGTCCGCCGTGACGGGGCCGTCCCGGATCCAGGAGATCCTGATGCTCATCGCACAGCGCCCGAGCCTCCAGGAGGAGTCGCTCGAGGAGCACCGGTCCAGGTTCATCATCGAGCCGCTCGAGCCGGGCTTCGGCTACACCATCGGCAACTCGCTGCGGCGCACGCTGCTGTCCTCCATCCCGGGGGCGGCGGTCACCAGCATCCGCATCGAGGGCGTGCTCCACGAGTTCTCGACCGTGCCCGGGGTCAAGGAAGACGTCACCGACATCATCCTGAACCTCAAGTCGCTGGTCGTCTCCTCCGAGCACGACGAGCCCGTGGTGATGTACCTGCGCAAGCAGGGCCCGGGTGAGGTCACCGCCGCCGACATCGCGCCTCCGGCCGGTGTCGAGGTGCACAACCCCGACCTGCACATCGCCACGCTGAACGGCAAGGCGAAGCTGGAGATGGAGCTGACCGTCGAGCGCGGCCGCGGCTACGTCTCCGCCGCTCAGAACAAGCAGCCTGGCCAGGAGATCGGCCGGATTCCGATCGACTCGATCTACTCCCCGGTCCTCAAGGTCACCTACAAGGTCGAGGCCACCCGTGTCGAGCAGCGCACGGACTTCGACCGCCTGATCCTCGACGTCGAGACCAAGCCGTCCATGAAGCCCCGCGACGCGGTGGCCTCGGCCGGCAAGACCCTGGTCGAGCTGTTCGGCCTGGCCCGTGAGCTCAACGTCGAGGCCGAGGGCATCGACATCGGCCCGTCGCCGACGGACGCGGCTCTCGCGGCCGACCTGGCGCTGCCGATCGAGGAGCTCAACCTCACCGTCCGTTCGTACAACTGCCTCAAGCGCGAGGGCATCCACACCGTGGGTGAGCTCGTCGCCCGCAGCGAGCAGGACCTGCTGGACATCCGCAACTTCGGCGCCAAGTCGATCGAAGAGGTCAAGCAGAAGCTGCACGAGATGGGCCTGGCTCTCAAGGACTCCCCGCCCGGGTTCGACCCCTCCGCCGTCGCCGGCGGCGGGTACGACGACGAGGACGGCGGGTTCATCGAGACCGAGCAGTACTGAGCGGCACCCGCACCACACCGTCTCGTGCCGCCCGCCGAGGGCGGCATGAGACGGCGATGACAAGTCACGACCGGTACGCCGGTCGGCCCGACCCCGGTACCTGACACGGCCGGAGCGGGTTATCCATGAGGAGCATGAAATGCCCAAGCCCACCAAGGGCGCCCGCCTCGGCGGCAGCCCGGCCCACGAGCGGCTGATCCTGGCGAACCTCGCCACCTCGCTGTTCCAGAACGGCCGGATCACCACCACCGAGGCCAAGGCCAGGCGTCTCCGCCCGCTCGCGGAGAAGCTGATCACCAAGGCGAAGAAGGGCGACATCCACAACCGTCGCCAGGTGCTGACGGTCGTCCGCGACAAGGGCGTCGTCCACCACCTCTTCACCGAGATCGCTCCGACGTACGCCGAGCGTCCCGGTGGCTACACCCGGATCACCAAGCTCGGCCCGCGTAAGGGCGACGCCGCTCCGATGGCGGTCATCGAGCTGGTCACCGAGCAGCTGAACCCGGTCAGGGTCTCCCGTACGGCTCCGGCCGCGCCCGCCGCCGAGGCCGCTCCGGCCGAGGTCGAGGAGACGCCGGCCGCGCAGGACGAGGCCGCCGAGGGCACCGCCGCCGAGACGGCGGAGGCTCCCGAGGCCGCCGAGTCGGCTGAGGGTGAGAAGAAGGACGAGGCCTGATCCCAGGCTCTGTGAGCGGGCTCAGTTTCCCTTCGGGGGATGCTGGGCCCGCTCTTCGTTTGTGCACCGTACGAGGCACCGTACGAGGGATGGCGTGGAGCGAGAACTGCGGCTGAGGCTGGACCTGGGCTACGACGGCACGGACTTCTCCGGCTGGGCGCGCCAGCCCGGACGGCGGACCGTGCAGGGGGAGATCGAGGACGCGCTGGGCCGGATCCTGCGCCTGGACGCCCCGCCGTCGCTCACCGTCGCGGGCCGCACCGACGCCGGCGTCCACGCGAGGGGACAGGTGGCGCACGTCGACCTTCCGGTCGCGGCGCTGGCCGCCGCCTCGTCCGTGCGTGCCCCCGTTCCCGTGGACCCGGATGAGGCGTGGGAGGAGCGCGGCGCTGAGTGGCTCGCTGCGCTGACGAGGCGGCTGGCCGGGGTGCTGCCCCCCGACGTACGGGTGCACGCCGTCAGCGTGGCGCCCGAGGGCTTCGACGCCCGGTTCTCCGCGCTGTCGCGCCGGTACGGCTACCGCGTCGGCGACGCCCCCGGCGGGGTGGACCCGCTGCGGCGGCGCGAGGTGCTGTGGTACGCCCGGCCGCTGGACGTGGACCTGCTGAACGCGGCGGCCGCCCGTCTCCTGGGCGAGCATGACTTCGCCGCCTTCTGCCGCAGGCGCGAGGGCGCGACCACGATCCGCGAGCTGCAGCGGCTCGAGTGGGTCAGGGGCGAGGACGGGATCCTCCTCGCGACCGTGGTCGCCGACGCCTTCTGCCATTCGATGGTCCGGGCGCTGGTCGGCTCGCTGCTGACCGTGGGGGAGGGCAGGCGGCCCGTCGAGTGGCCCGGCGAGGTGCTGGCGAGAGCCGTACGGGACTCGGGTGTCCACGTCGCGCCCGCGCACGGTCTCACGCTCGAGGAGGTGCGCTACCCCGAGCCGGAGGAACTGGCGCGGCGGGCCGCCGCCACCCGCCGCGTGCGCACGCTGAGTCCTTGACTCCGATGCTCCTGACGGCGCGGCCGTGGCGGCGCGTGGTCCCCGTGTGGAGACCACGCGCCGGGAGCGTCAGCGTGAGGCGCGCTTCTCGATCACCTTCGCCATGTTGTCCCGGAAGGCGCCGCTGATCGGCGCGAGGTTCTTGTCGTTCGCGTCCGGCGTGTGCCCGTCGGCGTAGGTGGCGTAGCTGAACACGATGTAGCGTCCCCACACCATGCCGGCCGCGTAGCCGCCGGAGATCGACACCTTGTCCGCCCGGCTCGCCTTGTCACCGTCGAGGCCGCGGAACCAGACGTTCGCTTTGAGATCCTTGGCCTGGTCCACGGCGAGGGCCTCGGTCTTGCCGGGCAGCACGGCGATGCCCGTGGTCACGGCGTACTGGCGCTTGCCGTCCACGTAGGTGGCCCTGAGCACCCTGCGGCACTGCTGCTCGGTGAGGGCCTGCGCGAACGCGCCCGCCGCCGCCTTCCCGCAGTCGTCGGTCACGTCGACCTTGACCCGGCGGTACGTCCGCCCCGCCAGCGTCACCTTCTCGTCCGGGAACGCCTCTCCCGGCTTGAGGGTCTTCGGGTCGGTCTGCTCCGAGTCGAGGATGGCGGAGGCGACCGTGGAACTCGGCGTCGGCTCCTCGGAGGGGGGCGCCGCGGTGGTGGCCGCCGGCGTACTGGCGGCCTGCTCGCCGTCCGGCTCGCCGGAGTAGGCGAAGTAGGCCGCGGTGCCGATCGCCCCCACGACGATCACCGCACCGGCGGCCATCACGATCCTTTTGACCTTCCCGCCGGAGGGCGGAGGGCCGGCGGGGCCGAGCGTCGCCGGGAGGTTGCCCTCAGGGGAGAGGCCGCCGGGGGCGGAGGGAGTCGGCCCGAATCCGGGTGGAGGCGCCGGCTTGCCCGCCTTGGCCGGTGTCACCGGCGTGAACGCGAACGGGGTCTCACGGCTCGGCTGCGAGGGCGAACCGGTCGTGGGAGATTTTGGTGCCATATGTCCTGAATTGGGGTCGGGGGAGTCCGCCCCGGTGGCGCCGTCGCTCGCGGACGGGCCCGTGGGCGGCGTGTCGGATGACGCCGCACCCGGGGGTACGGCGGATGGCGGGACATCCGAGGGGGACGTCGCGGACGGCGACTGGGACGGCGACTGATCCTGCGTGTCGTCCTGTCTCCCCAGCGGTGTACCGGACGGTGCGCTGTCGGGCGCCTGACCAGGCGCGCTCCATGTCTGCGTGGGCGCCGGGAACGGCTCCTCCCGCTGTGGCGGAGGCAGTGGCTGTGTCGTCCTGTCGAAGGACGCGTACTGCGGTTCGCTGTGCGGAGTGGTCTGCTCGGAGTGGGCGAGAGCCTGGCCGGGTTCGTACGGTGTGCCGGGCATCGGGAACCCCTCGACCGGGGTCGCCGCATGGGCGATCTCGGCCCCGAAGCCCTCGGGCGGCCCGGCGTGACCCGGCGCGGGAGGATACGACGCCGGCGCGCCGGGCGGCGGGACGCTCCCCGCGGGAGCGTCCTGCGCGGGCACACCCGCCCCTGCGGACTCGCCCGCCTGTCCCGGTCCTTCGGCGGGCAGCGTTCGCTCGTCGATTCGCTCATCGGCAGGCACATCGGCGTGATGCGCCGTGTCCGCGGGCGTGCCGGTGTGGTCCGGCGCGGTGCTGTGGTCCGGCGCGCCGGTGTGGTCCGGCGCAGCGCTGTGGTTGGGCGTGCCGGTGAGCGGGATAGCGTCGCCGGGCGTGCCGCCTGACTCGCTCGTGCCCGCCCGGTCGCCGGCCGGGCCCTCGGACGCCTGCGCCGTGCCGGGCTCGTCCTGATAGGCGTTCGTCGGGGGCCAGGAGGTGCCCGCGGGCATCTCCCCCTGCGGGTACGGCTCGCCCGGCAGCCGTGGCGGCCACACAGGCACGTCGCCGGGCTCTCCGGGCCGGACCGCCTCCGGGGACGTGGCTTCCTCCGCGTACGCCTCCGGCTGCCCGGCCGGGAATCCCGGACCGGGCTGGGGCGGTGCGCCCGGGTACGCCCCGGGCTGGTGGCCGCCGGAGGCGTGCTCCTGCCCCGGTAGCGCGACCGGAGGCGGCCCATAGCGCGGCCCATGCTGCGGCCCGTCCTGCGGCCCGTCCTGCGGCCCGCCCTGCGGCACGTGCTGAGAGCCGTACTGCGGTCCGTACTGCGGCGGGGCGGCGGGTGGATGCCCCTGGTGGGGGACCGGCGCCTGTGGCCAGGCCTCCCCGCCGGACGGCTGCCCCCCGGCGGGGGCGGACCCCCACTCGTGGAATGACGGCACGCCGGGCGCCGCCTCGCCGGGCTGGGCGGCCCAGGGACCACCGGCGTGCTGCTGGTCCGGCCCGTACGCGGGCGGTGCGGCGGGAGGGCCGCCGGGCTGCGACCAGGCGGCGGGCCCGGCAGGGCCCTGCCATGCCCCACCCTGACCCCCCTCGTCGTACGGCGAGGGGGACGTGCCGAAGGCGCCGGGCGGGGCCGGTTCGCCGCCTGCCGGGGGCGGCCAGGAGGTGGGGCCGGTGTCACCCGTCCCCGCCTGTGCGGGGCCCTGCGGCCACTGTGGCTCGTTTCCGGAGTAGGGCCAGGAGGTGACGCCGCCGGGCTGTGGACCGGGGTTGGGGCCGGGCTGGGCAGCGGGATCATTGACGGGGGCCGGCCACATCTGCGGGGCTCCCGAGCCCGCTGAGGGGGGCTCCTGCTGCCACGGCTGCGGGGCCGAGCCAGGTGAGCCGGGTGGGGGCGGCGGTTCCCAGGTCGGCGCTCCGGGGCCCTGCGAGGGCCACGGCTGCGCTCCCGTGTCGGCCGGAGGCTGCCACGCCGCCGGGTTCGCCCCCTCCACGGGCTGCTGCCACGCCGGGTTGGGCCCCTCCATGGGCGGCTGCCAGGGCTGCGTCCCGGGGCCGTACGCGGGCGGCTGAGGCCCGGTGCCCGCTCCGGGCGCGCCGTGGCCGTACGCGGGCTGCTGTGGGCCGGGAGGCGGGGGCGTCTGCGGGTAGCCGGGGCCGCCCGCGCTCTGGGCGGGCTGCCAGGGCGGCTGCGTGGGCTGCCAGGACGGGGCGTCCGGGCCCGGCGGCTGCTCCCAGCGCACGGCGTTCGGGTCGGCCGGGGGCTGCCAGGCCTGGACGCCCTGGCCCGCGGGCTGCCAAGGCGCCGGGCCCGGCGCGGGCGGTCGCGCATCGGCGTTCTCGGGCGGAGGCTGCCATGGGGGCGTGGCCGGAGCCGGGGGCTGCCAGGCGGGCGGGCCGTACCCGGGATGCCGCTGGTCGCCGTGGCCGGTCGGCTGCTGGTCGCCGTGGCCGGGCTGCTGCCACGAGTGGATGCCCTGGCCCTCCGGTTGCTGCCAGGAGGGCGTCCCCGCGCCGTACGCGGGCTGCGGTGGCACCGCGCCGTGGCCGACTGCGGGCCCGGCTCCGTGGCCGGCCCCGGGGCCGGGATGCGGCTCATCGGGCGCGGGCAGGGCAAGGGCCTCGTCGCCGGGGCGGCGCGGCGCGGGAAGGCCCCCGGGTTCCCCCGATACTCCAGCGTTCCCCGGCACACCGGCGTTTCCCGGTACGCCGGGGGCGGCGGGCGGCGGGCCGTACGCCGGAACGGCCCTGAACCTGTTCGTGCTCTCCGGGTCGTCGGGCGATTCGGGTGCCCCGAGACCGCCGGGTGGCCCATACCTGGTCGGGTAGGGCACGACCGGAGGCCGGTCCGCCGCACCGGCGACGTCCGGGGCCCAGGCCGTGCCGTCGTCCGCCGGGGGCCGGCCGAATCCGGGCGGCGGGGTCTGGCCGAAGCTCGGAGGTGGCGTCGGAGGTGTCGCCGAGCCCTCGGCGTCCGCCTCGCGGCGGGCCGACGCCGTTTCGTGTTCGTGCTCGGAACCGGAATCCTTGCCACGCATAGCCGGAAGCGTAACGTCGCGGGCGCGATCGGCGTGCCCCTATGGGCGTTTCGGTCCGTGCCGCCCCGGGTCGCCCACCGGCTCCCACCTCAGTGAACGCCTGGCCTCAGCTGGGGCCACCGTTCAGCGAGCGGGTGTCGAGGGCAGGGAAAACAGTCGCGTCGGTGACGTCCACCGCGGTCTGGTAGAGCCGTTTCAACTCGTTCTTGGCTGGTTTGTGGCCGTCCTTGAACTGGAACCAGAGCAGCACCGCGTAGTGGCCGTGGGTCCAGCCGCCCGCGTACGCCTCGCCGGTGCCGAGGTGCTTGGTGGCCTCGTCCTTGCCCGGCAGCGGCTTGAGGTAGTCCTTGCGCTCACCGCCGCCCCCGGCGGAGGCGACCTTCTTCGCCGTGGCGGAGGTCTTCAGGTTGGCGACGCCCACGGTGCCGATGACCGTGCCCTTGGAGTCCGCGAAGCTCGCCCGCAGCAACTGTGTGCACCCGCCCGCCTTGAGCGCCTTGGTGATTTTGTCGCCGGTGACGCCGTCCGCGCATTTCTTCTCCTTGCGGAACGCCGTGCGGACGTACGAACGCTTGTTCTTGACGAATTTGCTCTTCGCGAACAGCTCCCGGAGCGACAGCGGCGTTTTGTCGGTCGCCCGTGAGGCGGTGTAGCCGAATTTGCCGGGAGGGCCTTCGGAGACGAGCGGTGGTGAGGGGCGGCTGGTGGGCGTCGGGGCGGCGACCGGCGGCTTCTCGTTGCGCGCGGCGTACCACAGGCCGGTGAACAGCGCCCCGATCAGGGCCAGCAGGGCGAGGCCGAGGGCCCAGGGGCGACGCCACCAGGGGCCCTTCGCGTCCGGATCCCACACGGGCTCCGGCGGCGCAGGCTCCCGCGGCGCCGTCGGCTGCCGCCGCGCGTCCCAGTCGCCACCCGCCTGACCGCCGGCCGGGGACGCGTACGGGCCCGACGCGAGCTGCTCCACCCGGTGGGGGCCGTCCTGCTCGTACGGCCCGCGCCCGGCGTACGGCGGCTGCTCGGGCTGTTGCTGCTGTTGGTAGGGCTGCTGTTGGTAGGGCTGATAAGGCGCCTGCTCGCGTTCATAGGGCGATTGCTCGCGGGCGTACGGCGATGGTTCACGCTGGTAGGGCGCCTGCTCGCGTTCATACGGCGACTGCTCGCGCGGGTATGGCGGCTGGCCCCCGCCGTACGGGGGCGCGTCACGACGGCCGGCGAGGGGTGAGTCGTCCCCACCGGAGTACGGCGGCAGGTCCCGCCTGCGTGGATCCGGGGGATGATGCGGCGGAGGTGGTTGCTGGTCGCCGGGATAACCCATGGCGCTGAGATTAGTCGGCTAATTGGACAGATGAGGAAGGGTCAGGAATACCCGAAGTCCTCGGTCCACCACGGGCCGCCCTCGCCCGTGCTCACGCCGACCCCGGTCGCGACCAGGCGGCAGTCGAGCAGCGTGGCGCGGTCGCTCCGCCCGGCCATCCAGCCGCGTACGACCGCCTCGGCGGTCTGGTAGCCCCTGGCGATCGTCTCGGCCCCGCCGTCGGAGTAGCCCGCCGCGCCCATCCGGTCCCAGGGAGAGGCGCCCCCGGGGGAGCTGTGCCGGAACAGCCTGCTCGACGCCATCTCGTCCGAGTGCGCGCGGGCGGACTCCACCAGGCGGGGGTCCACGCGCAGGGGCCGGCAGCCGTGCCTGCGGCGCTCGGCGTTGACCAGGCGCACGACCTCGGCCTCCATCGAGGCGGACCGCATCGAGTCGGCGTCGTATGTGTCGTCGCCGCCGTCCGTCCCGGGCGTGAGAACGGTGTGCCGCGAGCCGCCGTCGGAGCCGTCGATCAGGTTGGAGGGCGGCCTTTCCTTCCGGGGCCGGCGCTGCGGCACCTCCCGGGGGACGACCGGAGCCACGGTGCGCAGCACGTGGTCGAGCGTGGGCCGGTCACGCGGCACCGCGCCCGCCGCGCTCGCGCTCGGCGACGGGGACGGCTCCGACTTGCGCAGGTAGACGTCGTCGACCTCGCCCGACCTGGCGCTCATCCTGCCGATCACGACGCCGGTGAGCAGGATGGCCACGGCGCACGCCAGCAGACCCATCTGAGTCCCCCGTAGGGGGCCACGGAAGGTGTGATTTTTGTGAGGGGTCTGCCACATACCGCAGTCAAATATAGGGATCCGCGCCATGGGGAAGAAGAGGCGATTGGGTATGGATTTGATGAACGTTCAAATGAGTCGTTCCAATGACCCGCCGCCTTCGCTGTTTTGACCAGGCGGCATCGGGTCGGTAGTCTGCTAGTTCGTTGTGTGTGGATCGGTCTGTCCGCAGACCGGTGCACGGCGCGTCCGGCGTCTTCTCCCGTACACGTGGAGACGGAGGTTGTCGCCGTGCCTGCGCAACCTACCGAGAGTTCACATTCCGACAGAAGGCACTGCCGTGCGCACGTTCTCACCGAAGCCCAACGACGTCGAACGTCAGTGGTACGTCATCGACGCGACCGACGTCGTACTCGGCCGGCTGGCCAGCCAGGTGGCGACCCTGCTCCGCGGGAAGCACAAGCCGATCTTCGCTCCGCATGTCGACACGGGTGACTTCGTCATCGTCATCAACGCCGACAAGATCGCCCTGAGCGGCAACAAGCTCGAGCAGAAGAAGGCGTACCGCCACTCGGGGTACCCCGGTGGTCTGCGCTCCGTCAGCTACGGCGAGCTCATGGAGAAGCGTCCGGACCGGGCCGTCGAGAAGGCCGTCCGTGGCATGCTTCCCAAGAACGCCCTGGGCCGGAAGATGGCCAAGAAGCTCAAGGTCTACGCCGGCGCCGAGCACCCGCACCAGGCCCAGCAGCCGGTGCCCTTCCAGATCACCCAGATCGCCCAGTAATCGCGAGCCAGGAAAGTTAAGAGGAGAACCGTGGCCGAGCCCACCGGTATCGAGACGCTCGTCGAGGGCGAGCCGGAAGACTACTCCGCGGAGGAGTTCCCCTCCGAGTACACCACCGAGTCGGCCCCCGCCGGCGAGGGCGCCGTTCGCAAGCCCGTCACCACGGGCAACTCGTACGGCACCGGCCGCCGCAAGGAGGCCATCGCCCGTGTCCGCATCGTGCCGGGCACCGGCAAGTGGACGATCAACGGCCGCTCGCTGGAGAGCTACTTCCCGAACAAGGTCCACCAGCAGCTGATCAACGAGCCGTTCGTCGTGCTCGGCGCCGAGGACGCGTTCGACGTCATCGCCCGCATCGACGGCGGTGGCGTGACCGGCCAGGCCGGCGCGCTGCGCATGGGCCTGTCCCGCGCGCTCGCCGCTCTGGACGCCGAGGTCAACCGCCCGCCGCTGAAGAAGGCCGGCTTCCTCACCCGTGACGCCCGCGCCACGGAGCGGAAGAAGTACGGCCTCAAGAAGGCCCGCAAGGCTCCGCAGTACAGCAAGCGTTAATGTCGCGGGAGCCCGTAGGCGCCCCCTCACGGGGGCGCCTCTTCGGCACCGACGGGGTACGTGGGGTCGCCGGGCGCGACCTCACCGCGGAACTGGCCATGGACCTGTCCGTGGCCGCCGCGCACGTGCTCGGCGACGCCGGGGCGTTCCACGCCAGTGTCGGGCGGCGCGGCCGCCCGATCGCCGTCGTAGGCCGGGACCCGCGGGCTTCAGGAGAGTTCCTGGAGGCCGCCGTGGTCGCCGGCCTCGCGTCGTCGGGCGTGGACGTCCTGCGGCTCGGCGTGCTGCCCACCCCGGCGGTCGCGTACCTGACGAACGCGCTGGGGGCCGACCTCGGCGTCATGCTCTCCGCGTCGCACAACCCCGCGCCGGACAACGGCATCAAGTTCTTCACCCGCGGCGGCTACAAGCTGCCCGACGCGGTGGAGAACGAGATCGAGCAACGGCTCGGGGAGAAGTGGGACCGTCCGATCGGCCCGTCCGTCGGCCGGGTGCGCGAGGCGTACGGCGAGGCCGACCGATACGTCTCCCACCTGCTGACCACCCTGCCCCACCGCCTCGACGGGCTGCGGGTCGTCGTCGACTGCGCACACGGCGCGGCGCACATGGTCGCCCCCGAGGCGCTGCTGCGCGCCGGCGCGGCCGTGGAGACGATCGGCGCCGCCCCGGACGGGTTGAACATCAACGACGGCGTGGGCTCGACCCATCTGGCCGCCCTGCGTAAGGCCGTCGTCGAAAGCGGCGCCGACCTGGGCATCGCCTACGACGGCGACGCCGACCGCTGCCTCGCCGTGACCGGCGCGGGCGAGGAGGTCGACGGCGACCAGATCATGGCGATCCTGGCCCTGTCGATGCACGCCGACGGCCGCCTCGCCAAGGACACGGTCGTCGCGACGGTCATGTCCAACCTGGGGTTCAAGCTTGCCCTGCGGGAGGCCGGCCTGTCCGTGGTGGAGACCGCGGTCGGCGACCGGTACGTCCTGGAGGCGATGCAGGACGGCGGCTACACGCTCGGCGGCGAGCAGTCCGGTCACGTGATCATGCTGGATCACGCCACGACCGGGGACGGCCTGCTCACCTCGCTCCACCTGATGGCCGAGGTGGCCCGGCAGGGCCGCTCCCTCGCCGACCTCGCGTCGGTGATGACGAAGCTGCCGCAGGTGCTCGTCAACGTCAGGGACGTGGCGAAGGCGAAGGCGTCCGCCCCCGAACTGCGGGCGGCGGTGGCCGAGGCGGAGGCCGAGCTCGGGGAGACCGGCCGCGTGCTGATCCGCCCGAGCGGCACCGAGCCCATGATCCGGGTCATGGTCGAGGCCGAGTCGCACGACCAGGCCAAAGCCGTGGCGGACCGCCTCGCGGAGGTCGTCCGCACGGTCTGCGTCTGACGCTCCCGCGTCACCACTCCTGAGGACCCCGCCGGGTGCGTGCCCGGCGGGGTTCCTTATTGGAAGCCCTTCTCATTTGCGTAATGTGCGCGTAACACTGATGCATGTCTTATTTGACCGGTGTTCGGTCGGGGGCGTTAAGGGGTCGTGACAAGGAGTCGGAGGCGCTGCGCGCGCTCGTGGACCGGGCCCGGGCCGGTGCGGGCGGATGTCTGCTCCTCCTCGGCGGACCGGGCGCGGGCAAGACCGCGCTGCTCGACCTCGCCGCCGCGCACGCGGCCACCGGCGCTCCGGAGGAGCAGGGGTTCCTCGTGCTCCGCACCCGGGGTGTCAGAGGCGAGACCCACCTGCCGTACGCCGGGCTGCACGCCCTGCTCCGCCCGATAGCGGACCGGCTCGACGCGGCCGACTCGGCGACGACGGCCGATGCGACGCTGCATGCGCCGGCGGCCGACGCACGGATGCTCGCCGAGGCGCTGCGAACCGGAGCCGGCACGGGCAGCCTGGCGCTGCCCGCCGCGCTGCTGCGGCTCCTGCAGACCGCCGGGCGCCCGGTGCTGGTGTGCGCCGACGACCTCCAGTGGCTCGACGCCCCCAGCCGGGAGGCGATCTGTTTCGTGGCCCGCCGAACCCTCGCGGTCCCCGTCGCCGTGCTGCTCGCCTCCGCGGAGCCCGGCACCGCCCCCGGCGACCTGCCGCCGCTGCCGCTCGCCCCGCTCGACGAGCGGGCGTCCCGGCAGGTGCTCGACGACCTCGTCCCCGACGGTCTGCCGGGGGACCTGCGCGCGGCGCTGGTCCGGGCGGCCCGGGGCAACCCGCTCGCGCTGGCCGAACTCGCCGGTTCGCTGACCGACGCGCACCGCAACGGCTCGGCGCCGCCGCCCGAGACGCCACCGCGCGGCGGACGGCTGTGGCGGGCGTACGCCGACCGGCTCCGCGGCCTGCCCGCCGACACCGCCGACCTCGTCCTGCTGATCGCGGCCGATCCCGGCATCGACGCGGTCACGCTGGTGCGCGCGGCGGAGTCGCGGTCCGGGCTGGCGGCCCTGGAGGCGGCGGAGACCGCGGGTGTCGTCGTCGAATCGCCGGACGGCGGCTTCGACCTCGCCGACCCGATCCTGCGGCACGTGGCGTACGCCGAGGCGTCCCTCGCCCGGCGGCGGGCCGCCCATCGCCTGCTGGCGAGCCTTCTCGACGGCGTTTCCGGCGGGGAGCACCAGCGGCTGCGGCGGGCCTGGCACCGCGCCGCCGCCCTCGACGGTCCCCCCGGCAGGCTCGCCGACGACCTCGTACGCGCGCTCGCGGCGGCGCCGAAGGCGGCGGCCTTCCCGGAACCGTTCCGCGTCCTCGAACGGGCGGCCGAGCTCACCGGGCTGGGCGAGGCCAGGGCCGCACGGCTGGCCGCCGCCGCACGTTACGCCTGGCAGGCGGGACAGCCGCAGCGGGCGAGGTCGCTGCTGTCCCGGATCGACACGCTCGCGGCCGGCGCCGAGGTGCGCGCCCGGGCCGAACTGGTCAGGGGCAGCCTGGAGTTGCGTGCGGGCAAGACCGACAGCGCCTGCGACACGCTGCTCGCCGCCGCAGAGCGGCTGCTGCGCACCGACCGCGAGCAGGCCGTACGCGCGCTGGTCCGGGCGGGCGAGGCGAGCTACCTGGCGGGGGACAACCGCCGGTTCCTGGCGATCGCGCGGCGCGCCGAGACGTTGCGGCGGCCCGACGACGACCACGTCACGCGCCTGGCGCTGGAGTATCTGGCGGGCATGGCCGCGACGTTCCGGGGCCGGCACCGCGAGGCGACCGCGTCGCTGCGCCGCGTGGCCCAGGTGACGCCCTCGGTCGGCAGCCCCTCGGTGCTCGTGTGGGGCGGCGTCGCGAACCTCCTGCTCGGCAACGGCGCCGACGCGCTCACGCTGGCGTCGCGGGCGGTCGAGGTGGCGCGGGCCCACGGCGCGGTCGCCAGCATGCCGCAGATGCTGGAGATCCTGATCCAGGCCCAGCTGTGGAGCGGCCGTTACGACGCGGTGGCGGCCAACGCCATGGACGGCCTGCGCCTGGCGCAGGAGACGGGCCGGGCCACCAGCGGCGCGCAGCACCTCGCCTGGCTTGCGTTCACCGCCGCCGTCGCGGGCGACGAGGAGACCTGCGTCCTGCGGGCGGCGCGGGCCGTCGAGCTGGCCGCCGCCCACGGCGTCAGCGTGGCCGAGGCGCTCGGCACGCTGGCCCTGGCCCATCTGGACGTCGCGGCGAACCGCCACGCCGACGCCGTGAACCGCCTGCGCGCCGTGGCCCGCACCGGCGACCCCCTCGTCGTACGGGTGATGGCGACGCCGCTGCTCGTCGAGAGCGCCGTGCGCACCGGGGACATCGCGCAGGCGCGGGACGCGCTGGTCATGCTGGACCGCTGGGCCGACAGCACCCGTGACCCCGACCGGCTGGCGCTGGCCGCCCGGTGCCACGCGCTGCTCGCGCCACCGGCCGAGGCCGGAGAGCGCTTCACGCAGGCGCTGGAACTGCACCGTCAGGGGGCGTGCGCGTTCGAGACCGCCCGTACGCGGTTGCTGTACGGCGGCATGCTCCGGCGGTCGCGCCGCCCCGGCGCGGCTCGCGAGCACCTGCACGGCGCGCTGGAGACGTTCGAGCGGTACGGCGCCCGCCTGTGGAGCGAGCACGCCCGCGCGGAGTTGCGCGCGGCCGGGGAGTCGGTGCGGCCCTCGGGCTCCCGCTCCGAGGCCGGCCGCCTGCTCACGGCGCAGCAGTTCCAGATCGCCGCCCTCGTGGCGGAGGGCGCGACGAACCGCGAGGTGGCGGCCCGGCTGTTCATCAGCCCGCGCACGGTGGAGCACCACCTGAGGAACATCTTCGCCAGGCTCGGCGTGCGCTCCCGGGTCGAGCTGACCCGCCTTCTGTCGTGAGGCCGGTGAGCCGCGGGGACCGGTGATTTCACCGATGCGCGTCCGGGGTCGACGGCGCGACAGTGACGGCGGTCAAACCGTTCGCGGGAACCGGCCCGCGTGGCCGGTCCCACTCCTACCCCCAGGGAGTGCACCGACGTGCCGACACACCCCCCAACCCCACTGCTGCGACGCATGTCCTCCGCGGTCACGACGCTGCTGCTCGTCGTGCTCCTCGCACTGGCCGGCGGCCTCGCCGCTCCCGCCGCCCACGCCGCCGTACACGGCCCCGACCCCACCGACGCCCTGCTCGAGGCGTCGCGCGGGCCGTACGCGACCGCGCAGATCGACGTGTCGTCGCTGTCGGTGAGCGGCTTCGGCGGCGGGACCATCTACTACCCGACCACCACGTCCGAGGGGACCTTCGGCGGCGTGGCCATCGCCCCCGGCTACACGGCCGACAAGTCGAGCCTCGCCTGGCTGGCGGCCCGGCTCGCCTCGCACGGCTTCGTGGTGTTCAACATCGACACGCTGACGCGGCTCGACCAGCCCGACAGCCGGGGCCGGCAACTGCTGGCCGCGCTCGACTACCTGACCCAGCGCAGCTCGGTCCGCGGCCGGGTGGACGCGACCAGGCTCGGCGTCATGGGCCACTCGATGGGTGGCGGCGGCACGCTGGAGGCCGTGGCCGACCGGCCCTCCCTGCGGGCCGCGGTCCCGCTGACGCCGTGGAACCTCGACAAGACCTGGTCGGGCGTGCAGACCCCCACGCTGATCATCGGTGCGGACAACGACACGGTCGCGCCGGTCGCCTCGCACGCGGTGCCCTTCTACACCAGCCTGCCCTCGTCGCTCGACAAGGCGTACCTGGAGCTGAACAACGCCACCCACTTCGCGCCGAACACGACCAACACCACCATCGGCAAGTACGCCGTGGCCTGGATGAAGCGGTTCGTCGACGACGACACCCGCTACGGCAGGTTCCTCTGCCCCGGCCCGAGCAGCGGCCTGCTCGTCGAGGAGTACCGCAGCACCTGCCCCTTCTGACGTCTCGTCGGCGTACGGACGGCCCCACGATCGCGGCGGCCGTCCGTACGTCGTTGTGCTGCGACGGGGTCAGGTCAGGGGAGGACGGCCGCGGGGCCGTGGACGCCGTGGCGCAGACGGGCGGCGTCCTGGCTGGGAGGCGCTCCGAACTGGCGGCGGTACTCCCGGCTGAACTGTGACGGGTTGTCATAGCCGACGCGGTGGCCGACTCCGGTGACGTCGCCCGGGTGGGTGGCGAGCAGCAGCCGGGCCTCCTGCAGCCGGATCTGCTTCTGGAACTGGATGGGGCTCATCGCGGTCACCGCGTGGAAGTTGCGGTAGAAGGCGGAGACGCTCATGCCGGACAGCCGTGCCAGGTCCTCGACCCGGAAGGCTTGCGCGTAGTGCTCGCGGATCCAGCGCACGGCCCGGGAGATGTGGCTGAGGCCGCTGTCGGCGAGGCCGAGCTGGCGAACCGTCGCGCCCTGCTCGCCGGTGATCACGCGCCAGAGGATCTCGCGCTTGACCAGCGGGGCCAGCACGGCCCGGTCGCGGGGCTCGTCGAGCAGGCGCAGCAGCCGGACCACCGCGTCGAGCAGCGGAGCCGGAGCGTCGCTGACGGCGATCCCCGGCGCCGCGCCTCCACCGGCGGGGGGAGTGTCTCCGGGCCCGGCCCGCAGCAGCAACTCGGCGACGGCGGACGGCTCCAGGACGAGACCGAAGCCCAGCGCCGGCCGCTCGGGGTCCGCCCGGGTGAACTGCCCGGTGACCGGGAGGTCGACCGACGCCACCAGGTACTGCCCGGCGCCGTACTCGAAGATCCGGTCGCCCAGTGCGAGGCGTTTGGCGCCCTGGGCGATGACCGCCAGCACGGTGCCGGACATCGAGGGCGCCGGCGGGTCCGACCGGTCGACCTTCGAGACGAGGACGCCGTCGATGGCGGTGGTCCCGTCGGGCCGGGCATGCCGGGCCAGCAGGGTGCGGAGCTCTTCGAGGCACATGCGGCCATTGCAGCACGGTTCCCTGCCGGCGTTCCCGTACGCGAGAGGATCGTGCAAGCACGAAGGAGCATCGTTCTAACGTTTCCGCAGGTCATGCCGATTCAATGGAATCACCTCAACCCCCCACCGAAAGAGAGGGCGTGCATGACCGCCAACCACGGCTTCGCCGCCACCCTGACCGCCAAGCCCGGAATGGGCGACCGGCTGGTCGACCTGCTGCTGACCGGACTGGACGAGGGCGGCCCCGGCGCGAGCGAGCACTGCGTCGTCTATCTGGTCTCCCGTTCCGCGTCCGACCCCGACGTCGTCCACGTCATCGAGGGCTGGACCAGCGAGGAGGACCACCAGCGGATCTTCGCCGGCGAGGCCGCCCAGGCCATCGTCGCGCGGCTCGGCGAGCTGGTCGCCAAGGAGTCCGAGTACGCCGACTTCGTCCCGGTGCGCGGCAAGGCCGCCTTCTGACCTCGCCGATCATTCAGCGGCCCACCCCTCCCCCGCGAAAGGCAGTGACCATGACCCCGGCACGACCCGGCCTGGACCCCGAGCTGCGTGAGTTGCTGGCCGACATGCCCCTCATGTCCCAGCTCACCCCGGAAGTGCTCGCGCAACTGCGCCGGCTCCCGTCGGCACCCGTCGACTCCCTCCTCGCGCACCGGCAGGTCGACCGGCGCGAGGTCGCCGCGTCCGCCACGGACGGGGCCTCGATCCCTCTGTCGGTCTTCAGCCCGGCGAACGCCCACGCCACCGCCGCGCCCTGCGTCTACTGGATTCACGGCGGCGGAATGGTCATGGGCGACCGCTTCTCGCAGATCGACATCCCGCTTGAGTGGCTCGACCGGTTCGGCGCGGTCGTGGTCTCCGTGGAGTATCGGCTCGCACCGGAGGCCACCGGCACCGCCCTGGTCGACGACTGCTACCAGGGCCTGCTCTGGATCGCCGAGCACTCCGCCGAACTCGGCATCGACCCCGCCCGGATCGTCGTCGCGGGCGCCAGCGCGGGCGGCGGCCTCGCCGCCGGCGTCACCCTGCTGGCCCGCGACCGCGGCACCCCGCCGATCGCCGCGCAGATGCTGATCTGCCCCATGCTCGACCACCGCAACACCAGCACGTCGAGCCGCCAGTTCTCCGGCGAGCCCGGCGTCTGGACCCGCGAGATGAACGAGTTCGGATGGCGCTCCGTGCTCGGCGACCTCACCGGCGGCGAGGTGCCCGCGTACGTCTCGCCCGCGCTGGCGGACGACCTGTCGGCCCTGCCGGCCACCTACGTCGACACCGGTTCAGCCGAGGTCTTCCGGGACGAGGACGCCGACTACGCCACCCGCATCTGGGCGGCCGGCGGCCAGGCGGAGCTACACGTCTGGGCGGGCGGCTTCCACGGATTCGACGCCCTGTATCCCCAGGCGCGGATCTCGGCCACGGCCCGCCGTACGCGCACCGACTGGCTCGCCCGAGTCCTGTCCCCGGAGCCCGCCGCCGAGTTCACTCGCTGACACCTACGACCATCCCACAGGAGAAGGACAATGAAAGTCGCCATCGTCACGGGCGCCAGCTCCGGCATCGGACAGAGCGCCGCCGTCGAGATCGCCAAACGCGGAACCGGAGTCATCCTGACCTACGGCAACAACCGGCAAGGAGGACTGGAGACGGTCGCCGCCATCGAGAAGGAGGGCGGCAGGGCCGTCGCACTGCCGCTGGACGTCGGCGAGACCGGCACCTTCGCGGCCTTCCGCGACACCGTCGCAGACGTGCTGCGCGACACGTGGCAGCGCGACACCTTCGACTACCTGGTGAACAACGCCGGCGCCTCGGAGGCGTCGTTGATCGAGGACACCAGCGAGGAGACGTTCGACAGGCTCATGCGGGTCCTGCTCAAGGGACCGTACTTCCTCACGCAGAGGCTGGTGCCCCTGATGGCGGACGGCGGGGCCATCGTCAACACGAGCAGCAGCTCGGTGGCGAAGGCCGGCCTGGAGCCCGGCTACTCGGCCTACGCGTCGATGAAGGGCGGCCTGGTCGTGCTGACCCGCTACATGGCCAAGGAGTTCAGCACGCGCGGGATCCGCGTCAACGCCGTCTCACCGGGTCCGACCCGCACCCGCCTCGGCGACGACGCCTTCACCCGGTTCCCCGAGGTCGTCCCGGCCCTCGCCGCGAGGACCGCGCTCGGCCGGGTCGGCGAACCCGGCGACGTCGGCGCGGTGATCGCCACACTGGTCTCCGACGAGAGCCGTTGGGTCACCGCCCAGAACGTCGAGGTGTCGGGCGGCTTCAACCTCTAGCTAGTCGTCGCCGGTCAGGGACAGGGAGCGCAGGCGCTGGCCGGTCCAGACGACGGCGCCGATCGTGACGATGACCATCGCCGGCACGGCGAAGCCGAGCGTCACCTCGGTGGAGAAGAAGGGTGAGGAGGAGACCTGGTCGGCGAGCGACTGGGCCCACTGCTGGATGGAGAACTTCCGCGCGCCGGGCACGTAGCCGCCGACCACACCCTCCCACACGAGGGCGTAGATCACGCCGACCGCGACCGCGTGGCGGGTGAGCACGCCCAGCAGCAGGAACACTGCGGCGTACGCGACGCCGCCGAACAGCGCCCCGAGGGTGAAACCGGTCGCGATGCCCGACTCCGAGCCGGCCAGGAGGTAGGCGGCGACGTAGGTCGAGACGGCCGCGAGCACCGCGACGAGGGAGGCCGCGACCACGAACTTCGTCACGGCGATCACCGGGCGCGAGATCGGCTTGGCCAGCAGGTGGATGATCGTGCCGTCCTCGATCTCCGGCGCGATCACGCCCGTCCCGGCGATCAGCCCGAGCAGCGGCAGCATCGTGCCGATCGCGAAGCTCTTCATCAGCAGCACGGCCGTCTGCTCGTCCTGGCCGTTGACCAGCCTGAGCAGCGCGGCGAGCGCGACCAGCGCCACGGGCAGCAGAACCAGCAGCCAGATCCGCTTGCGCCCGAGCATGGCCCGGTAGGTGATGTCCGCCACCACCGTGTTCATCGCGTGCTCCCGGAGATGAGGTAGGAGAAGACGCTTTCCAGGTCCTCGTCGGTGGGGGAGACCTGCCACAGGTGTACGGCGAGGTCGCGCGCCATCCGTGGCAGCAGCGCGGTGAAGCGCGCGTAGTCGGTCACCTGGACCTCGACCCCCTGCTCGGTCAGCGAGACCGCGGAGGAGGAGGGGTCGCCGATGAGCGCGGCGGCCAGTCGCCGGTCGTCGCTCGACCTGACCCGGAACATGTGCGGCCGGTCGGCCATGCGGCGCCGGATCTCGCGGTAGTCGCCCGACGCGGCGTGCCGCCCCGCGACCAGGACCTCGATGTGGTGGGCCACCCGCTCGACCTCTTCGAGGATGTGCGAGCTGAACAGGATCGTCCGGCCCTCCTCGCCCATGCGGCGCACGAGGTCCATGAGGTGGAGCCGCTGCCGGGGGTCCATGCCGTTGAACGGCTCGTCCAGCAGCAGCACCTGGGGGTCGTGGACGAGGGCGGCGGCGACCTTGACGCGCTGCCGCATGCCCTTGGAGTACGTCTCGATGCGGCGGCCGGAGGCGTCCGTCATCTCCACCAGGTCGAGGGCCCGCCGGGCCGCGTCGGCGGGCGAGGGCAGGCCGTGCAGCCGGGCCGACGACAGCACGAACTGCCATCCGGTGAGGAAGCCGTAGACGGCCTCCTTCTCGGGGACCAGGCCGATCTGCCGGTAGATCTCGTGGGTGTGCCAGATGCGGCGGCCGTCGAGGGTCGCCGTGCCGCTGGACGGCGCGAGGAACCCGGCCATCATGTGCAGCAGCGTCGACTTGCCCGCGCCGTTCGGCCCGAGCAGGCCGGTGACGCCGGGGCCGATCGTCATCGTGACGTCGTTGACCGCCACGACGTTGCCGTACCAGCGGGACACCTGGGCGAGTTCGAGCACGCCCTGGCGGGTGGTCACGGGAGAGCTTGTGGTGGTCACGACGCCGCCTTCCGGTAGCGCAGGAGAACGCCCGTCACGGCCAGGGCGACCACGGCCAGCAGGATCAGGCAGGACGCGATGCCCGGCGGAGCCGACTCCGTGTTGACGGGCGTGGTGCCGAACAGGGCCGACTGGGCGTAGTCGACGAGGAAGAACGGGTTGAGGAGCAGGGCCCACCCGGCGAGGCTGTCGCGTCCCGACGAGATCAGCACGCCCGCGAAGATCCCGGAGACGGCGGCGGTGAACATGTAGAAGGCGATCACCGACGCGACGCCGAGACCGCGGCGCGGGGTGAACGACGCCAGCGCGATGCCCACGGAGGACAGCAGCACCGCGTAGAGGACCGCGCCGCCCAGCGCGCCGAGGTAGTCGGCGGTGTGCGGCGGCCCGGGCAGGTCCACGAGCAGTTCGCCGACGAACTGGATCGTGAGCGGCACCGCCAGCAGGCCGAACAGCGCGATCGCGAGCGCGGTCAGCTTCGCCAGGACGTAGTCGGTCACGGTCAGCGGGCGGGACAGGTACAGCGGCAGCACGCGGAAGCGCAGGTCCGGCGCGACCAGGTACGGCGACTGGGCGGCCAGGAAGATCGCGATCACCGCCTGCATGAAGACCGCGTAGTTCGGATAGGGCATGATGAACTGCTTGGCCAGGGCCATCACGCCGATCGACACGACCGTCGGCATCAGCATGATCGCGGCCAGCGCCAGTGGCATGATCTTGGCGCGGACCGTGCGGCCGAGCCCGAACACGCCGCGCAGGCTCTGCACGCCGAGGGCGAGCGTCGCCCGCCCGCGCCCCAGCCGTACGCCGTCGTAGTGGCGGTATCCGATGTCGTGGATGACCGCGGTCGGCTCTGTCGTCATGCCACCGGCTCCTTGAACACGTCCTCGATGCGGCCCCGGCGCTGCTCCAGCCGCAGGAGGCTGAGGCCGAGGTCGCAGACGGCGTCGCGTACGGCGTCGTAGGTGCGGCCGGGGTCGTCCGCGGACACCTGGACCGTCAGCAGCCTGCCCTGCGCCGCGACCGTCTCGCCGCCGGCGGTGAGGCGCTCGGCCAGCCGCTGCTGCCCCTCCTCGACCTCCACCGCGATGGTCTGCTCGGCCCGGGTGAACTCCCGGATCGCCGAGGAACGCAGCAGCCGCCCGCCGTCGATGACGATGACGTGGTCGCACACCCGCTCAAGCTCACCGAGCAGGTGGGAGGTGACCAGCACGTTGATGCCGAACTCGGTGCCGACGCGCCGGATCAGCGCGAGCATGTCGTCGCGGCCCTGCGGGTCGAGTCCGTTGGTGGGCTCGTCGAGGAAGACCAGCTTCGGGTCGTGGACGAGGGCCTGGGCGAGCTTGACGCGCTGCCGCATGCCGGTGGAGTAGCCGCCCATCGGGCGGTAGCGCTCCTCGTCCAGCCCGACGTGGCGCAGGGTGTCGGCGGCGCGCTCGCGGGCGGCCGTACGCGGCAGCCCGGACATCTGGGCCATGTGCACCACGAACTCGGTCGCGGACATGTCCGGGGGCAGGCAGTCGTGCTCGGGCATGTAACCGACGACGCGCCGGATCTCCGGGCCCTGGGTGGCCGTGTCGAGGCCGAGCACCGAGGCGCGTCCGGAGGTCGTCGGGAGCAGGCCGAGCAGGATCTTGATAAGCGTCGACTTGCCCGCGCCGTTGGCGCCCACCAGGCCGGTCACGCCGGTTCCGGCCGCGACCGTGAGGTCGTCGAGCGCCGTGACGCGGGGGAAGCGCTTGGTCAGCCCCTCGGTCGCGAAGCATGGGGTCGCGCTCGCTGTCATGATCCGACCCTACTGGGCGGGACGTCCGCCGGGCCTCCGTCTGATGGAGGAACCCGCCTACGCCTCAGGTATGCCTCTCACGCCCGTTGCCGACCGCCGCCGTACCGGGACCACAGCGAGCGCTGGAGGAACAGCGTCAGGGCGCCGGCGACGACCATCCCGGCGATGTTGACGAGGAGTTGCAGCGCCGAGCCGCCGACCTCGTCCCAGCGCCACAGCGCCAGGGCCACGGCCATGTAGCCGGCCGCGGGGACGGTGGTGACGGAGATGAAGACGCCCACCAGCGCGGAGGACTTGCCCGCCGTGATCGACAGCACCCCGGCCGCGCCGGCCAGCAGCGCCACGATGAACGACCACCGGTCGGGCGTCACGATGAAGCGCACCTCGTCGTGGTGCCGCAGGCTGTCGGGCGTGATCCAGCCGAGGCCGCGCGAGACGAGGGCGCAGGCCAGGGTGACGGCGATCGCGGACGCGAAGCCCACGGCGAGCGTGCGGGCCGCGGTGCCGACGAGCGGCCACCGGCGGCGGAGCAGGCCGAACGAGACGGCCGCCACCGCGCCGAACTCCGGCCCGAGGACCATCGCGCCGACGATCAGGATCTGCGAGGGGATGAGCACGCCGATCGCGGCGATCTGCGTGGCGATGGCGAGGAACGCCAGGAACGCCCACGTGATGCGGCTGTCGAGGGCCACACGCTGCTCGAAGTGGTCCCACACGACCGCGTCGTCGCCCTCGCCCGGTGCCCGCTCCTCCGCCTCGGCGGCGCCTCGGGAGATCGACAGCTCGATCTCCTCGGCCGTGATCGAGCCGTCCCGCTCCAGGCCGAGCGCCTTGAGTTGACCGGTGACCGTGTTGGCCGCCTCCCTGGCGACGTCGGCGAGTACCACGTCGCCCTCAGGTCGCCTGGCCGCCTTGGCCAGGAGCACGACGTTCGTGACCCCCGGCGTACGGTCGAGCACCTCGATGACCTGGTCGGTCCGCTGGAACGGGGCGATGACCCGCAGATGCAGCACGGCTGAATCCTAGGTTCTGCGCAGCCGCACCCGTCTGACGGAGTGGTCGGGACCCTTGTGCAGGATCAGGCCGGCCCGGCGGCGGGTTGGGGCGATGTTCTCGACCAGGTTGCGTTCGTTGATCTCCCGCCACACGTTCTCGGCGAACGTGGTCGCCTCCTCCTGCGACAGCGCCGCGATGTGCCGGAAGTAGGACTTCGGGTCGGAGAAGGCCGTACGGCGCAGCTTGTGGAAGCGCTCCACGTACCAGGTGCGGATGTCCTCCATCCGGGCGTCCACGTAGATGGAGAAGTCGAAGTAGTCGTAGACCGCCAGGGCGTCCGGCGGCGCGGGCTGCAGGACGTTGAGCCCCTCGACGATGAGGATGTCCGGCCGGTCCACCGTCTGCGCCGCGCCGGGCACGATGTCGTACTCCAGATGGCTGTAGACCGGTGCCTCCACCGAGTGGCGGCCCGCTTTCACGTCGGCCACGAAGCTCACCAGCGCCCGCCGGTCGTAGCTCTCGGGGAAGCCCTTGCGATGCATGATCCCGCGCTCTTCCAGCACCTTGTTGGGGTACAGGAAGCTGTCGGTGGTGATCAGGTCGACCCGGGGGTGCTCGGGCCAGCGGGCGAGCAGCGTGTGCAGCAGCCGCGCCGTGGTCGACTTGCCGACCGCGACGCTGCCCGCGATGCCCAGCACGTACGGCGGGGGCGCGTCCTGCTCCCCGAGGAACGCGCCGACGGCCGCGCCGCGCTGCCGCGAGCCGGTGAAGTGCAGGTTCAGCAGCCGGGTGAGCGGCAGGTAGATGTCGGTGACCTCGGACAGGTCGATCGGATCGTGGACGCCGCGCAGTTCCTCCAGCTCCGCCTCGGTGAGCGTGAGCGGTGTGTTCTTGCGCAGGTCACGCCACTGCTCCCGGCTCAGCTCGACATACGCGTCCCCATCTGCCACGACGGCAAGCGTAGCCATGGGGTTTCCGCGCCCCCACCCGGGGTCGTGCACAGCCTGTGGACAAAAATCGATGGATTACTTCGGCGCGCGACGGGGAAGAACGCTTGCTTCATGCGACTGGCACGCGCCGTACGCTGGCGGTGTGATCGTGGGCATCGGGGTGGACGTGGTCGAGGTGGCGCGCCTGGGCGCGGCCCTGGAGCGCACGCCCGCGCTGCGCAGGCGCCTGTTCACCGATGCCGAGTGCGCGCTGTCGCTGGAGTCGCTGGCCACGCGGTTCGCCGCGAAGGAGGCCGTGGCCAAGGCCCTCGGGGCTCCACCGGGCCTGCGGCACCTCGACGCGGAGGTCGTGCGCGGCGAACACGGCCGGCCCGAGCTGACGATCACGGGCCGGGCCGCCGAGGTGGCCCGCGACCTCGGCGTACGCCGATGGCACGTCTCCCTGTCGCACGACGGCGGCATGGCGATCGCCTACGTTGTCGCCGAGTCCTGAGCGGGAGCCCTCAGCGGGCCGGTGATCGCCATCGCCGACGCGGCAGGCTACCGTCGGACGCATGCGGACCGCCTACACCTCCGACCAGATCCGCTCGGCCGAGCTGGCGCTGATGGCGAGGCTCCCCGAGGGGACGCTGATGGACAGGGCCGCCGCAGGGCTCGCCGCGGTCTGCGCGCAGCTGCTCGCCGGCTCCTGCGGCCGGGTGTACGGCTCGCGCGTCGCGCTGCTCATCGGCAGCGGCGACAACGGCGGTGACGCCCTGTACGCCGGGGCCCGCCTGGCCCGCAGGGGAGCGCGGGTGGAGGCGGTCCTCGCCGGCTCGCGCACTCACGAGGGCGGCCTGGCCGCGCTGCGGCAGGCGGGCGGCCGGGCGCATCCATACGACGCCGCACGGGCGCGCGAAGTGCTGGCCGGCGCCGACCTCGTCATGGACGGCCTCGTCGGCATCGGGGGCAGCGGGGCCCTGCGGGAGCCGTACGCGACGCTGGCGGAGCTGACCGCCGAGACCGGCGGCCTGGTCGTCGCGGTCGATGTGCCGAGCGGGGTGGACGCGAGCAGCGGACGGGTCGAGGGACCGGCGGTCCGCGCGCACCTGACGGTGACGTTCGGCGCGTACAAGGCCGGCCTGCTGGTCGATCCCGGCGCCGCCCGCGCGGGGTCGGTCGAGCTGGTGGACATCGGCCTGGGGCCCTTCCTGCCGGACCCCGAGGTGGCCGCGCTGACCGGCGACGACGTGGCCGACCTGCTGCCCCGGCCGGGCGCGGAGAGCGACAAGTACCGGCGGGGCGTGGTCGGGATCGCCGCGGGCAGCGACAGGTACACCGGGGCCGCCGTGCTCTCGGTCGGCGGCGCGGTGCGCGCCGGCGCGGGGCTGGTCCGCTTCGCGAGCTCCGCCGAGCCGGTGCGGCTGGTCAGGGCCCGCTGGCCGGAGGCCATCACGACCGTGCTCGATCCGTCGCTGGTGCTGAAGAGCTCGCTGGACGAGGTCGGGCGGGTGCAGGCGTGGGTGCTCGGCCCCGGGCTCGGGACGGGCCCGGAGGCGCACGCGGTGGCCCGCGCCGTGCTGTCCACCGGGGTGCCCGTGCTGGTGGACGCCGACGGGCTGACGCTGGTCGCCAAGGACCGCACGCTGCTGCGCCGGGCCGCCCCCACCGTGCTCACGCCGCACGCGGGGGAGCTGTCGCGGCTGCTCGGCGTGCCGCGCGAGCGCATCGAGGCCGGGCGGCTCGAACACGTGCGCAGGGCCGCCGCCGAGCTGGGGGCGACGGTGCTGCTCAAGGGCTCGACCACGCTCGTGGCGGAGGAGGACAGGCCGGTGCGGGTCAACACCACGGGCACGCCCTGGCTGGCCACGGGCGGCACGGGCGACGTCCTGTCGGGCATCGCGGGTGCCCTGCTCGCCGCCGGGCTGACGGGCTACGACGCGGCCTCGTGCGCGGCGTACGTCCACGGGCTCGCGGCGCGGACGGCCGCCGGAGGCGGCGACGCGGCACGCGGACAGGCGCCGATCGCCGCCCTCGACGTCGCCCAGGCGCTGCCCGAAGCCCTGCGCACGCTCTGACGTGCGGTGTCAGGTTGGGCGCATCCACCCGGGTCCACCTGACACACTGGAAAAATGAGCTTCTCAACGGTGCGCTCCGCGACCCCGGCCGAGGCACGCGTGGACCTGTCCGCCATCACGCACAACGTACGGCTGCTCGCCGAGTCGGCCGCCGGCGCCGAGATGATGGCCGTCGTCAAGGCCGACGCGTACGGCCACGGCGCGGTGCCGGTGGCGAAGGCGTGCCTGGAGGCGGGCGCGACCCGGCTCGGCACCGCGTTCGTCCGCGAGGCGCTGGCGCTGCGCGAGGCGGGGGTCACCGCGCCGGTCATGTCGTGGCTCATCACGCCCGGAGAGCCGCTGGACGCCGCGCTGCTCGCGGACGTCGAGCTGTCGGCCGGCGCGACGTGGGTCGTGGACGACATCGTCGAGGCCGCCCGGCGCACCGGGCGCACCGCCCGCGTGCACCTGAAGGCCGACACCGGCAACTCCCGCGGCGGCGCGACGGCGGCGGACTGGCCGTCTCTGGTCGAGCACGCGCTCGCCGCGCGGGCGAGCGGGGCCATCGAGATCGTGGGCCTGTGGTCGCACTTCGCCTGCGCGGACATCCCGGGCCATCCCTCCATCGAGAGCCAGCTCGCGACGTTCGAGGAGGCGCTCGCCGTCGCCGACAAGGCGGGCGTGCCGAGCGACGCGATCCGTCACTTCGCCAACTCGGCCGCGACCGTCACGCTGCCGCGGGCGAGGTACGACATGGTCCGCACGGGCATCGCGGTCTACGGCCTGAGCCCGATCCCCGAGCTGGGCGACTTCGGCCTGCGCCCCGCCATGACGCTGACGGCCAGGCTCGCGCAGGTCAAGCGGGCCGCCCCGGGCTCGGGCGTGTCGTACGGGCACCTGTACGTCACGGAGCGTGAGACCACGCTTGGTCTCGTCCCTCTCGGGTATGCGGACGGCATCCTGCGAAACGGGACCAACCGGGCGGAGGTGCTGGCAGCGGGCCGGCGGCGGCGGATCGCCGGGCGGGTGTGCATGGACCAGTTCGTCATCGACCTCGGTGACGATCCGGCGGAAGCGGGGGACGAGGTGATCCTTTTCGGCCCGGGGGACAATGGCGAGCCCACCTGTCAGGAATGGGCGGATTCCCTCGGCACGATTACCCATGAGATCGTGACGAGGATCGGATCCCGCGTGCCTCGCGTCCATACGGACGGACGCTGAGCCGCGGCTGCGAGGAGGGCAGGCATGAGCACACGTCGCAAGGTCGGGATCGCCGGAGCGGTCTTCGGTGCGGCGTCGGCGGGAGTGGCGGCGGCCACGCTCGCCAAGAGGTACGCCGTCGGCCGCATCCGCCTGCGGCCGGACCTGGAGGCGAGTGAGCCCTTCGGCGAGCTGCACGGACGTTCGGTGACGCTCACGACCTCGGACGGCGTGAAGATCCATGCCGAGATCGACGGCGTGGAGGACGCCCCGCTGACCGTGGTGCTCTGCCACGGCTACTGCCTGTGCTCGGACTCCTGGCACTACCAGCGGCGCGACCTGCGCGACTCCTACCGGCTGGTGCTGTGGGACCAGCGCTGCCACGGCCAGTCCGCCCGCGCGATGTCCAGCGACTGCACGATCGAGCGCCTCGGCGAGGACCTCGCGCTCGTGCTGGACGAGCTCGTCCCCGGGCCGTGCGTGGTGGTGGGCCACTCCATGGGCGGCATGACGATCATGGCGCTGGCGGAGCGGCGGCCCGAGCTGTTCGGCGACAAGATCCGCGGGGTGTCGCTGATCGCGACCTCGGCGGGCAAGCTCGCCGAGCTCACCCTGGGCCTGCCCGCCCTGGTCTCCAAGCTCGTCAACCTCGCGGTGCCGCCCGCCGTCTCGATCATGCGCAGGAGCGGCGCGCTGGTCGACCGGGGCCGTGAGGCCGGCACCGACCTGTCGTTCCTGGCGCTGCGTCACCTCGGGTTCGGCGATTCCAAGAACGTCAGCCCGACCGTCGTGGACTTCGTCGAGTCGATGATCAGGGCCACCCCCTCGGAGGTGATCGCCGACTTCTACCCGGCGCTGATGTCGCACGACAAGCTCACCGCGCTCGACGTGCTCAACAAGGTGCCGACCGCGATCATCGTGGGGGAGCGCGACTGGCTGACGCCGCTCGACCACAGCAGGGCGATCGCGGCGGCCGTGCCGACCGCGCAGCTCACCATCGTGCCTGAGACGTCGCATCTCGTGCAGCTCGAACGGCCCGACGCGGTGAACGAGGCGCTGCGCGAGCTGCTGAAGCGGGCGGAGAGGGGAAACGCGTGACCACGGCCGAGTTCCGGGCCGCGACCGCCGAGGAGACGCGGGCGCTGGGCGCGCGGCTGGCCACGCTGCTCGCCCCCGGAGACCTGGTCGTGCTGAGCGGGCCGCTGGGCGCGGGGAAGACGACGCTGGTGCAGGGCGTCGCGGAGGGCCTGAAGGTGCGCGGGCCGATCACGTCCCCCACGTTCGTGATCGCCCGGGTCCACCCGTCCCTGTCCGGCGGGCCGGCGCTCGTGCACGTGGACGCCTACCGGCTGGGCGGCACGCTGGAGGTAGACGACCTCGACCTCGACGCCTCGCTGGAGGAGTCGGTGACCGTGGTCGAGTGGGGCGAGGGCCTGGTCGAGGGCCTGTCCGAGGACCGCCTGGAGGTCCACCTCGAGCGGGACGCCGAGGGCGAGGAGCGCCGCGTACGGGTGACGGGCGTGGGCCCGCGCTGGTCGGAGCTCTCCCTCACCTGAGCACCCTCCCCCTGAGGCACGGAGCCACATAAAGGGCCGCAACACGGACTCTGACGTGCGACAAGGACCTGCGGGGACAAGCCGGGCGTCGTTCGTACGCGATCCAGACCGGTCCGCCGCACAGTCCTTGACGCCTGTCCGCGTTCCTGTGGATCATCGAGACCAAGGAAGATCCTCGGCCATGAGTCGGTAAGGATTTTCTGGGTAAGGGACCGGCGTGGAAGAGGTGTGCCGTTGAGCAGGATCACGCAGGTCGCCGTCGGAGGAGCCTTACTGTTCGGCGCGCTGGGCTGCACCGCGTCGGCCGAGACGGTCTCCACCGACCCCACGATGACGCTGACACCGGCCCTGCCGACGCCGCTCGTCTCGGTCTCGCGGCAGGACGTGCGGGTGGAGGTCGATCCGAAGCGGATCGTCGGCGGGTCGACCAAGAGCATCCATATCACCGCCAGGTGCCCGCTGCCCCAGGGCGGCACCGAGTATCGGGCGACCGCCCGCTCCGACGCCTTCACGGGGCTCGTCACGCTGGTCGCCCCGGCGCCGTCGTCGGCCTCCCCGACCGCGACCGTGCCGATGGTGCGCGGCAGCGCGACCATCAGGGCCGGGGCCAAGGCGGGCGGCTACCGCGTGCAGGTGCGTTGCGAGGCCACCAACGACATCGGCAGCGCGTCGTTCAGGATCGTCGCGCCGGAGCCCGACCACACCGAGGACCACACGAGGATTCCCACCCGGGCGCCGCACGCGGGCGGCGGCGGCACGGCGGCCGGGGGCCCCGAAGACGACTCGGGCCTGCCGACGGGCGTCACCGTCGTCGTGCTGCTGGCCGCGCTCGGCGTCGGCATCGGCGTGGCCCGCAGGCGCTCCGGAGCCTGACCTTGGCGCTGTCCACCCGGGGGGTGATCATCGCCGGGGTGGTCACCGGGCTCGCGTTCGCCGCCGTCGCCGGCGGCAAGGGGATGACGGACCAGCCCGCCGCCAGGTCCTCCGTCGTCCCCAAGCGGATCGACATCCCGGCGCTGCACCTCAAGGCCCCCCTCATGAAGCTCGGCCTGTCCTACGAGGGCGACGTCGAACTGCCGCCGTTCGACAAGCCGTCCACCGCGGGCTGGTACACCGGAAGCGCCGTGCCGGGCGACCCCGGCGCCTCCGTGATCATCGGCCACGTGGACACCAAGACCGCTCCCGCCGTCTTCTACCGGCTGCGCGACCTGCGTGAGGGAGCGGTCGTGAAGGTGGTGCGCAGCGACGGCAAGACCGCCTCCTACCGGGTCGACTCGGTGGAGCGCGTGCCGAAGGACGAGTTCCCGGCCGAGCGCGTCTACACCGAGGACGGCCTGCGCCTGATCACCTGCGGCGGGAACTTCGACTGGGCGCGGCACGAGTACCGCGACAACATCATCGTCTACGCCTCCCTGATCCGGGCCGCCTGATCCGGGCCGCCTGCCGCAAGGCCGTCCGGCGGGCGCGCGGGCCGCGCACGTCGCGGCGACGAGGACGAACGGGTCCGGGGACGGACCCCGGGTGTGGTCGTCCGCCTCCGCACAGCGACTACGCTTGACCTTCGTGCTTGTCTTGGCCTTCGACACCGCCACTCCCGCCGTCACCGCCGCGCTGTACGACGGCGAGCGCGTGGTGGCGGAGTCGACGACGATCGACGCGCGGCGGCATGGTGAGCTCCTCGCGCCCGCCGTCGAGCAGGTCCTGCGCGAGTCCGGCGCGACGCTCAAGGACGTCACCGCCATCGTCGCCGGGACCGGCCCCGGGCCGTACACCGGACTGCGGGTCGGCCTGATGACGGCGACGGCGCTGGCCATGACCGCCGGTGTGCCCGCGTTCGGGGTCTGCACGCTCGACGCCCTCGCCTACTCCGCGCGGGAGAGCGGGCCGTTCCTCGTCGCGACCGACGCGCGCCGCAGGGAGGTCTTCTGGGCGCGGTACGGCGATCCGCGCACGCGGCTCGACGGGCCGCGCGTGGACCGGCCGCACGACCTGCCCGGGGAACTGCCCGTGATCGGCGCGGGCGGCGCCATGTACGCCGACGTGATCGGCGCCGACCGGGTGCGCGGTCCGGAACTTCCCTCGGCGGGAGCGCTCGCGGCCCTGGCGGCCGAGCACCTCGCGACGCTGAGCGAGGAGGAGGTGGCCGAGATCGCCCGGGTGCCCGAGGGACGCGTGGATTCGGTCGAGAAGGCGCGGGAGCTGGCCGTGCTCGGCCCGCCGCGGCCCATCTACCTGCGGCGTCCCGACGCGCAGGTGCCCGGGGCGCCGAAGCGGGTGACGGCGTGACCCGCCGCGGGGGCACCCCATGAGGCAGGCCGAGGTCGTGCTGCGCCAGATGACCCACGACGATCTGCCGGTCGTGATGGACATCGAAAGGACCACGTTCCCCGCGGACGCCTGGAGCGAGGCCATGATGCGTGGCGAGCTGGCCGACCAGCCGCGCACCCGGCACTACGTCGTCGCCGAGGTGGGCGACCGCGTGGTGGGGTACGCCGGCCTGGCGGCGGCGGGTGACCAGGCCGACGTCCAGACGATCGCGGTCCTCGCCGATCACCGGCGCGCCGGCGTCGGGACCGCGCTGATGGACGCACTGCTCGCCGAGGCCGCACGGCGCGGCGCGGCCTCGGTGTTCCTGGAGGTGCGCGCCGACAACCCGCCCGCACAGGCGATGTACGAGCGGTTCGGCTTCCGGCGGCTGGGCCTGCGGCGGCGCTACTACGAGGACGGCACCGACGCCATCACCATGGTGAAGGACCTCGGTCCAGGACACGAAGATTTGGGGGGCGGAGCATGAGCGAGCGTAGCGAGCGAATCAGTAAACGCAGCGCAATTCGCGGCTGGGTCACCTGCGCGCCTCCGGCACGACGGGACTCCGAGCCGCAAGGCGAGGAGGTGGCATGAGCAGGCGTGACGAGCCGATCGTGCTGGGAATCGAGACGTCCTGCGACGAGACGGGCGTGGGCATCGTCCGCGGCCACACGCTGCTGGCCAACACCATCGCCTCCAGCATGGACGAGCACGCCCGCTTCGGCGGCGTGGTGCCGGAGGTGGCCTCGCGGGCCCACCTGGAGGCGATGACGCCCACGGTCGAGAGCGCGCTGGCCGCCGCCGGGCTGCGCTTCTCCGACATCGACGCGGTCGCCGTCACCGCCGGCCCCGGTCTCGCGGGCGCGCTGCTCGTCGGCGTGGCCGCCGCCAAGGCGTACGCGCTGGGGCTCGGTGTCCCGCTCTACGGGGTCAACCACCTCGCCGCGCACGTCGCCGTGGACCAGTTGGAGCACGGCCCGCTGCCCAAGCCCTCGATCGCGCTGCTGGTGTCGGGAGGACACTCCTCGCTGCTCCTGGTGCCCGACGTGGCGCAGGACGTGATCTCGCTCGGGTCCACCGTGGACGACGCGGCCGGGGAGGCGTTCGACAAGGTGGCCCGGGTGCTCGGGCTGCCGTTCCCCGGCGGGCCCCACATCGACCGGGCCGCCCGCGACGGCTCGGGCGCGGCGGTGGCCTTCCCTCGTGGCAAGTACGACGACGGCACCCTCGACTTCTCCTTCTCGGGGCTGAAGACTGCCGTGGCGCGGTGGGTGGAGGCCCGTGAGGCGGCGGGCGAGGCGGTGCCCGTGGCCGACGTCGCCGCGTCGTTCCAGGAGGCGGTCGTGGACGTGCTCACCCGCAAGGCCCTGCAGGCGTGCGCCCGTTACGACGTGAAGGACCTGCTGATCGGGGGCGGCGTGGCCGCCAACTCCCGGCTGCGGGCCCTGGCCCAGGAGCGCTGCGACGCGGCCGGGGTGCGCCTGCGGGTGCCGCGGCCCGGCCTGTGCACCGACAACGGCGCGATGGTGGCGGCGCTCGGCGCGGACCTGGTGTCGGCGGGCGCGAAGCCCTCCACCCTGGAGATCCCGGCCGACTCGTCGCTCCCGATCACCGTCGTCAACGTCTGATCGCCGCCCCGCTCGCCCTCGCCGGCGACAGGGGATTCCTCAGTCGGCGTGGCCGCGGGCGGGGCGCAGGAGGACCTCGGCGAGCGCCAGCATGGTCTCCTCCAGCGCGGCGAGCCGCCGGGCCACGTCGCCCCTGGCCGGTTCCATGGCGCGGGTGACCGCGTCCGAGACGGTCTCGGCGATCTGCTCACGGTCGGGCCTGCTGCGCACCGCGTCCGCGAGGGGCACGACGGCCCCCGCCGCCAGGGTGAGGTCGGCGTTCATGCCCGCGATGGTGGTGCTCATCTCGTCCACCCCGGCGGCGACGTCCCCGATGCCGGCGCTCAGCCCGGCGACGGTCGCGTTCATGCCGTCCACGGCGGCTCCCACGCCGCTCTCCACGGCCTCGATCCGGCCCCCGACCGAGTCCAGCCGTTCGACGACGACGGCCTCCAGCCGTTCGGTGCGCTCGGTGAGCGCGGCGAGGGCCTTGTCGATCCGGGTGAACCGCCCGGCTGCGGCCTCCATGCTCCCCTGGAACTTGCCGAGCCGGTGCGCGAAGTCCGTCATCCGGTCGGCGATGCCCTGGGTCCGGCCGCCGACCTCGTCCACGTGGTCGCGCAGCAGTTCCATGTGCTGGGCCAGCCCCTCCGCCCAGGCGGGCGGCCTGACCGCCATGTCGTCGAGCCGCTGGCTGATCGCCTCGAGTGCCACGCCGAGGCCGCCCAGCTCGCGCTCGCGCACCTCGCGCAGGAGCCACTCCATGCCCTCCAGCCGCTGGCGGATCTCGTCGAGCACGGCGCCCTGCGTCCGCTGCTCGTAGACGTGGTCCTGGGCCGCCCGGGCGAGCAGTTCACGCATCCGGTCGGAGATGGCGGTCTGGCTGCCCGCCTGGAGGAGGTTGTGGCTGGAATGCTCCACCGAGAATGCTCCTTCACTCGCCGAAACGTCGGTTCGGCCCGGTCTCGCGCAGATGAACGAACAGGCGGCACGCCCGACGGCCAACTTTAGGCCCTGACCCGCGGCCATCAGGCGTGGAATGAGAAAGGCGGTAATTGCCGGTGAATTGTTCCTGTTTCACCCGTTCGCACTGGTCACGGGCCGGCAGAGCAGGGCGAACGGCCGTTCCTCGATGCGGGTGAGCACGATCACGGCGGAATCGTCGCCGGAAAGCCGCAGATCCTTGCGCAGCCGTTCGACGTCGACGGCGGAACCGCGCTTCTTGATGGTGACCGCGCCGACGCGCCGTTCGCGCAGCGCCGCTCTCAGCCGTTTGAGCGAGAACGGCATGACGTCGGTCACCTCGTAGCAGGGCGCCCAATCCGTGCGTACGAGACGGTCACTCGTGACGTAGGCGATCCGGGGATCGAGGAGGTGCCCCGACACGAGGGCGGCGACCTCGGCGACCAGGTGGGCCCGCACCGCGGCGCCGTCGGGTTCGTAGAGATAGCGGCTCACCGGCCCGGTCTCCGCCTCCGCGCCGGACGCCGTGAGCGTGGCCCCGGACGGCAGCAGGGTGGCGCGCCGGCCGCCCGCTCCCATTCCGGTCCAGATCGCCGCCTCCTTGACCTCGCCGCGGTACGACACCCACTCAGCCTCGGCGCCCTCGGGGATGAACTCGTACGGGATGCCGGGGGCCACCTTCAGGCAGGCCGCCGGGGCGCGGGCCACCAGGTCGAGCACGACCGGCCACGTGGGGGAGTACGCCATCGGGTCGAAGGTCCGTCCCCTCGCCCCCCTTCTGGCGGGGTCGGCGAACAGCAGGCCGTATCCGCCGGGGTCGGCCAGCGCGGCGTCGCCCGTCCGTACGCCGACCAGGGAGGACAGGCCGAGCGCCGCCGCGTTGGCCCGGGCGATCTCCACGGTCAGCGGGTCGAGGTCCACGGCGTCCACCGGGCAGCCCGCCCTCGCCAGCGCGAGGAGGTCCCCGCCGATGCCGCAGCAGACGTCCAGCACGGCAGGGCCGCCCTCCGGCCCTCCGGCGGCCCGGATCCCGGCGGCCCGGATCCTGGTGGCGCGGTGTGCGGCGACCTCGGGGCGCGTGGCCTGCTCCAGCCCGTGCGGGGTGAAGTACATGACCGCGGCGTCGGGGCCGAACTTGACCTCGGCCCGCCGCCGCAGCGACGCCTGGGTGAGCGCCGCCGCCGCGAGGTCCGCCGGGTGGCTCTTGCGCAACGCGCTCGCGGCGGCCACCGGGTCGGCGCCGTCGGCGAGTATCTTCACGGCCTCGTCCAGGGCCTCGCGCCCTGCGGGCGTGAGCAGCATGCGGAAGGCGTCCAGGTCCACGCCCGCGACGCTACCGCCTGCCCGGCGCGCACGTCGGCGGGCGGTCAGCAGGAGCCGACGTCGCCGAGCGAGGTGAGCAGCTTGCTGAGCAGTCCGGACAGCCGCTCCCGGTCCTCGTCGGTGAGGCCGGACAGCAGCCGCTCCTCGTTGGCCACGTGGCCCTCCAGCAGCGCGTCGACGACCTCCCGGCCCTCGTCGGTGAGGGTGATCAGGACCATGCGGCGGTTGGTGGGCGCGACCTCCCGGTGCACCAGGCCCCTGGCGACGAGGCGGTCCACCCGGTTGGTGAGCGCCGCGGAGCTGACCATCGCGGCCGTGGCGAGGTCGCTCATGCAGAGCCGGTGGTCGGGGTTGGACCGGAAGAGAGTCGCGAGCACGTCGAACTCCCACGGTTCCAGGTCGTGCCCGGCGAAGTACTCCTTGATGCCCTTCTCCAGCAGCCGGGACGCGCGGGAGATCCGCCCGGCCACTCCCATCGCCGAGCAGTCCACGTCCGGACGCGCCCGCGCCCACTGGCGGAGGATCTGGTCGACGGCGTCGTTGCCGGCGGTGTCGTTCGCGCAGGTGGCGTTCGTGAGGTCGTCGTTCGTGAGGGTGTCGTTCATAGCGCGCGCGGCCTGGGTCCTCCACGCCGCTCCTCCTCCATCCGTCATCGTAACCGACACTTCGACGTTGAAATGTGAGCCGGGCGTGGGGTACCTTCTCCATCGAACAGTAAGGCATCGAAGTATTCGAGGTGAAAGAGATGAAGGTCCTGGTGCTCGGCGCGACGGGGTACATCGGTTCCGCGCTGGCGGAGCGTCTCGCCGAACGCGGCCACGAGGTGGTCGCGCTCGTCCGGCCGAGGGCCCGCGACACCGCCGTACCGGGTGAGGTGCGCCACGGCGACCTCCACGAACCCGAGACGCTCAGGAAGGCCGTGACGCCGGACATCGACGTCGTCGTGCACGCCGCCAACCCCGTCGGGGACGAGGAGGTGGATGTCGCGGCGATCGAGGCGCTGGCCGGAGGGGGCGCGCGGCTCGTCTACACCAGCGGCGTCTGGGTTCTCGGCACCACGACCGAGGCGGCGGGCGAGGACGCGCCGGTGAACCCCATCACCGTCTCCCGCTACCGGCCGCGCGTGGAGAGGCTCGTGCTGGAGGCGGGCGGCGTCGTCGTCAGGCCCGGCATCGTGTACGGCCGGGGCGCCGGCATTCCCACGGTGCTCACCGCCCCCGGGCAGGAGGACGGCCGGTACGTCCACGCGGGCGGCCCGGTGCCGACCTGGGCGACCGTGCACGTCGACGACCTGGCGGACCTGCTCGTGCTCGCGATCGAGAACGCGGCGCCGGGGAGCCTCTTCCACGCCGTCGCCGAGGAGTCGGTGAGCGTCGCCGACGTGGCGGCGGCCGCGGGCCGTACGGGGAAGGCCGTGCCGTGGCCGATCGACGAGGCGAGCGAGGTGCTCGGCCGCCCGTTCGCCGAGGGCCTGGCCCTGAGCCAGGTGGTGAGCGGCGACCTCGCCAGGAAGGTCCTCGGCTGGGAGCCGAGCCGCCCCGGCATCGTCGACGACGTCCGCTCCGGCTCGTACGCCTCCCGAGACTGAGGGCCGCCGGACCGGCCCATGACGTCGAAGTCCGGATCCCGCCGGGGCGGGGTTCCACCGGGGTCGACGTCGTCGACGTCCAGCAGAACGGGCCGACGTACTTCGTCGGCTACCAGAACACCGACTTCCTGCACACCGCCTCGGCCACCCTCTATGTCACCTGTTCCGCGTAGTCGCCCCCTCGCTCCCTCCGGAGGGCGCCATGGTGACGCCGGCGCGGCGGACGGCTGAACGGGCGATCTCGGGCGCGTTGCCGCCGGATGCGTCTGACCTGCGATGCCGGTTCGTGTTGACTGTCACGCGCCACTTGCATACTGTTTCGTGTTGGCACTCTCCCATCGAGAGTGCCAACAGCGACGAGACAGGTCTGACACCCGCGACGGCAGGCCGCTGGTCGCCTCTTCAGCTCATTCATCGCAATCTGAAGGGGAGGTCCGATCGTGACGACCGCCACCAAGGTTCCCGTTAAGCCGCTTGGCGACCGCATCGTGGTCCAGCCGCTTGAGGCCGAGCAGACCACCGCCTCCGGCCTGGTCATCCCGGACACCGCCAAGGAGAAGCCGCAGGAGGGCCGTGTCCTCGCTGTGGGCCCGGGCAACTGGGACGAGGACGGCGAGAAGCGCATCCCGCTCGACGTCAAGGAGGGCGACGTCGTCCTCTACAGCAAGTACGGCGGCACCGAGGTCAAGTACGGCGGCGAGGAGTACCTGGTGCTCTCGGCCCGCGACGTGCTCGCCATCATCGAGAAGTAGGCCGCGCCGGCTTGTGGAGCCCCGGGACCATGCGCCCGGGGCTCCGCGCGCTCACAAGGAGACCTGAATGCCGAAGATCCTGGAGTTCGAAGAGGACGCGCGGCGCGCTCTCGAGCGTGGTGTGAACGCTCTCGCCGACGCCGTCAAGGTGACGCTCGGCCCCCGCGGCCGCAACGTCGTCATCGATAAGAAGTTCGGTGCCCCGACGATCACGAACGACGGTGTGACCATCGCTCGCGAGGTCGAGCTGGACAAGCCGTACGAGAACCTGGGCGCCCAGCTCGCCAAGGAAGTGGCGACCAAGACCAACGACATCGCGGGCGACGGCACCACCACCGCGACCGTCCTGGCCCAGGCCATGGTCCGCGAGGGCCTGCGCAACGTGGCCGCCGGCGCGCAGCCGCTGGGGCTCAAGCGCGGCATCGACAAGGCCGCCCAGGCCGTCAGCGAGCGGCTGCTCGCCAGCGCCCGCCACGTCGAGGACAAGAAGGAGATCGCCAACGTCGCGACGATCTCCGCGCAGGACGCGAAGATCGGCGGCCTGATCGCCGAGGCGTTCGACAAGGTGGGCAAGGACGGTGTCATCACCGTCGAGGAGTCCAACGCGATGGGCCTGGAGCTGGAGTTCACCGAGGGCCTCCAGTTCGACAAGGGCTACCTGTCGCACTACATGGTGACCGACTCCGAGCGCATGGAGGCGGTGCTCGAGGACCCCTACATCCTCATCACCCAGGGCAAGATCTCCTCCATCGCGGACTTCCTGCCGCTGCTGGAGAAGGTCGCCCAGAGCAAGCGCCAGCTGCTGGTCATCGCCGAGGACGTCGAGGGCGAGGCCCTGGCCGTCCTGGTGACCAACAAGATCCGCGGCACCTTCACCTCCGTCGCCGTCAAGGCCCCCGGCTTCGGCGACCGCCGCAAGGCCATGCTGCAGGACATCGCCATCCTCACCGGCGGCCAGGTCGTCAGCGAGGAGGTCGGCCTCAAGCTGGAGCACGTCGGCCTCGAGGTGCTCGGCACGGCCCGCCGCGTCGTGGTCAACAAGGACACCACCACGATCGTGGACGGCGCCGGCGACGCCCAGGCGATCGAGGACCGCGTCCGGGAGATCAAGGTCGCGATCGAGCAGTCCGACTCCGACTGGGACCGCGAGAAGCTGCAGGAGCGTCTCGCGAAGCTGGCCGGCGGTGTGTGCGTGCTGCGCGTCGGCGCCGCCACCGAGGTGGAGCTGAAGGAGAAGAAGCACCGCCTCGAGGACGCGATCTCCGCGACCCGCGCCGCGATCGAGGAGGGCATCGTCTCCGGCGGTGGCTCCGCGCTCGTGCACGTGTCCAAGGAGCTCGACGACCTGGGCCTGACCGGCGACGAGGCCACCGGTGTCTCGATCGTCCGCAAGGCGCTGATCGAGCCCGCCCGCTGGATCGCCGAGAACGCGGGCATGGAAGGCTACGTCGTCACCACCAAGATCGCCGCGATGAACGTCGGTGAGGGCCTCAACGCCGCCACCGGCGAGTACGGCGACCTGGTGGGCCAGGGCGTCATCGACCCCGTCAAGGTGACCCGCTCGGCCGTGCAGAATGCCGCGTCCATCGCCGGCATGCTGCTCACCACCGAGGCCCTCGTCGTGGACAAGCCCGAGGAGGAGGCTCCGGCCGCCAACGGCGGTCACGGCCACGGCCACGGTCACGGCCACTGATCCCGCGCCTTCCGCGCATCGCGCCCCGCGCCCGCCCGCAAGGGTGGACCGCGGGGCGCACTGCTTTTCCGCCCTTTGCCCGTTCCGCGCGCGGACGGGCCGTCGCGGGCGAAGCCGGGCCGAAGGCAATGCGAACGACCGGCACGCTTCTTTTTCCCTGTCAAGCCGTCCGGCGTATATCTCTCTTTTTGGGCATTCCGGTTGGAATGTTCCAACGGAAGAGTGATCAGGTGATTACCGAACGTTATCGCCGCGTCAATGTGACCAATCCGTAGCCGTTAACCATGACGACATGAACGATCGCGACGGGCATCATGCCTAACGTGACCGAGGGATGCGTCGCCGACGCCGCAACTGGGGTAAGGCTTGCGACGAGATCGGATGAGCCCGACCTCAGGGAACTGACCAGCCTTGCCGTACAGGGAGATCGCACCGCGATCGAATCACTGCTGGGACACCTGCGCCCGATGGTGGTCCGCTACTGCAGGGCTCGACTGGGCAGGGTGTCCGGTCAGTATCACATCGCCGACGACGTGGCCCAGGAGGTGTGCATCGCGGTGCTGTCGGCGCTGCCGCGCTACCGCGACATGGGCCGCCCGTTCGCCTCGTTCGTCTTCGGCATCGCCTCCCACAAGGTGGCCGACGCGCTGCGCAGTTCGGTCCGCTCGGCCGTGCCGACGCAGGACCTGCCGGACGGGCCCGACGAGGGCCCCGGGCCGGAGGAGACGGTGGTGCGCTACATCGAGGCGCAGCACGCCCGCGACCTGCTCGCCCGGCTCCCGGACACGCAGCGCGAGCTTCTCATTCTGCGGGTGGTCTCGGGCCTGTCCGCCGAGGAGACGGGTAATGTACTCGGCATGTCACCAGGTGCCGTCCGGGTCGCGCAGCATCGTGCGCTCGCCAGGCTCCGGCAGCTGGCCGAGCTGGAGTCGATTGCGTGACCACGAAACGTCGTCGTACGGCTCGCCACCTCGGGTCGTACGGCGATGCCGACGTGGAGGGCGACGTAATGCGGACGGACGCCGTCCTCGACGCGCTCGCCCGCCGCGAGCCGGTCGGCGGTACGGACGCCGCCATCCGGTTGCTCGGCGCGCTCGTGGCCGACGTGGACAGTCAGCGGCTCTCCTCCGTGTCGATCACGCCGTCCACGTAGCCCCGGGCGTACTCCCAGCTCACGTAGTCGGCCGGATCGGGCTGGTAGGCCGGCTCGTGCACCTGCGGCCGGCCGTTGTCGATCATCTGGCGCAGGTTGCCGCGCAGCAGGTCCCAGTCGAAGTAGTGTTGTTCGCCGCACTCCGGGCAGTCGAGGACGAGCCCGAGCACGCCCTGGGGTTCGAGCAGGGAACGGAAGACCTCCACGTCGGCGAGATCGGTCAGCGCCTCGTCGCGTTCCGCGAGCGTCAGCGGCTCCACGTCGTCGGGCGCTCCAAGCTCCGCCGCGGGGTCGTTGGGGTCATCCGCGAACGGGTCGCGGGGGACGTCTTCCAGCACGCATCCCACCTTATGACCACGGCCCCCTCCACGAGGATAAGTGCGCCTCATCTGCTCGTCGGGCCGCGCCCCGGGACGCGGGCGTCACAGCCAGCCGCGGCGGGCGGCCTCCACCCCGGCGTGGAAGCGGGACTGGGCCCCCAGCTCCGACATCGCCTCGGCGAACCTGGCCCGCACCGTGCGTACGGAGACTCCGAGGTGGCGGGCGATGGCGTCGTCGGACAGGCCGTGTGCGGCCAGCCGGAGCACCTGCAGCGCGTTGGTGTGCGGGGAGATCGGCGCGGCCCGGGCCCACAGCTCCTCGAACAGCGCCCGCAGCGCCCCCACCGCCACCGGGGCGTGGACCAGGTAGCAGTTGTAGGAGTGCTCGGGCAGCGGGACGCCCCACTCCGCGGGCAGCCCGGCGGTGCCGTCGCCGAGCGCGAAGAACCAGCTCGGCACCGTGTCGAGGGCGCGCAGCCCCGCGCCCGCCGCGGAGAACCGCGCGCACACCTCTCGCAGGGCGGGCTCGGACACGGCGTCGAGCGCGACGACCATGCGCGGGCGCAGGATGCCGTCCTCGGCGGCCTGGATCCACTGGCCGCCGTACCCGTCCGCGAACCTGGCCATGGTGCGGCGGTCCGGCACGGCCATGACCAGCTCGGCGGGGGGCGCCTGCAGGGCGAGGCCGATCACGCTCTCGCAGAGCTCGTCCGCGCCGCTCACCGGCTCGACCGAGAACCGCCCGCTGCGCCAGTCACGGCCCGCGTCGTAGTGATGGGCCAGACGGCCGGCCGCCGCGAGCACCTCGTCGATCTGGCGGGTCTCCCTGGCCATGCGGTCCAGCCTCTCGGCCACCAGCCGCCCGATCGCAGCGGCGGGATGGCGGGCGAGGAACTCCTCCCGCCGCCGGTTCACCGCGCCGAGCCGTACGAGTCCGTCCAGGGCGTCGAGCACGTCCTCGGCGGGCCGGTCGACCGCCTCGGCCAGTTCGGTCAACGTGGCGCGGTGCAGCCGCAGCATGGCCGTGTAGAGGGCCGCCTGGTCGGGGGAGAGGCCGAGGCTTTCGAAGGGGTCGGCCCGGGAGGCGGCGTTGCGCGTCGTACTCATGCTCGCTCCGTCGGTGGTCACACTGGTCGCGCCGCGGCGCATTGGGCGCACCGGTCCCACTGGCTCACTGTCCACTGGCTCACTGGTCCCTGGGAGAAAACGTTTCCCGGCATCCGGCGCGCCGACGTGCGCCCCATCCCCGACTCGCTTCGGGTCGCGAGAATAGCTCGGATTTTCCGCGCTGTCCGTCCCGTTCACACATTCGGCAGGGTTGAGCCGTGGCGGCTTTTGTATCGAAGTGAGGTTTCGCATTTGTTTCGGGCGGAGTTTCGAGAGCCAGGAAATGCATCTTTGTGCAGTTGCACGTTACGCCATTGCGCGTGGACGCTCCGTGACGCATTCTTGACCCAGCGTTAGCCGGGAACGCCGCGTCTGCCGGGCGCGGAGGGGGGCTCGACGGGCGTGGCGGGCGCGACGCGGGGAAGTGGGGGGACCGGAAGCCGGTCCCCCCACTTTTTGTGCCCTCCCCCTTGACAGGTCTGCCGGATGCGGTTTGGGGCGCCCACTAGACTGACCTCGGGTCTGGCGAGGGACCCACGCGCGAGGGACCCACAGCGCAGGAGGGTGCAGCAGATGGCCAAGTTCACCGAACCGGGACTCACGTTCGACGACGTGCTCCTCGTTCCCGCCTATTCGGACCTGCAGCCGGGGGAGGCCGACACGTCGACCCGGCTGTCCCGCACCATCACGCTGCGCATCCCGCTGGTGTCTGCCGCGATGGACACGGTCACCGAGGCGCGCATGGCGGTCGCCATGGCCCGGCAGGGCGGCATCGGCATCCTGCACCGCAACCTCTCGATCGAGGAGCAGGCGCAGCAGGTCGACCTGGTCAAGCGGTCGGAGGCGGGGATGGTGACCAACCCCGTCACCTGCTCTCCCGAGGACACCCTCGCCGACGTCGAGCGGCTGTGCGCGACCTACCGGATCTCCGGCGTCCCGGTCACCGACGCGGACGGCGTGCTCGTGGGCATCGTCACCAACCGCGACATGCGGTTCGAGAGCGACCAGAGCAGGGCCGTACGCGACGTCATGACCCCGATGCCGCTGGTGACGGCGCCGGTGGGGGTCGACCGCGACGAGGCGTTCCGGCTGCTGCGGCAGAACAAGGTCGAGAAGCTGCCGCTCGTGGACGAGGCCGGCCGCCTGCAGGGCCTCATCACCGTCAAGGACTTCACCAAGAGCGAGCAGTACCCGATCGCGACCAAGGACGCCGACGGCCGCCTGATGGTCGGCGCGGCCGTGGGCGTCGCGGGCGACGCCGAGGAACGCGCCATGACGCTGATCGAGGCGGGCGCGGACGTCATCATCGTCGACACCGCCCATGGCCACTCGCGCGGCGTGTGCGACATGGTCGCGAAGATCAAGGCCAACGGCCGGGTGGACGTCATCGGCGGCAACGTCGCCACCCGCGCGGGCGCGCAGGCGCTGGTCGACGCGGGCGCAGACGCGGTCAAGGTGGGCGTCGGGCCCGGCTCGATCTGCACCACCCGGGTCGTCGCGGGTGTGGGCGCCCCGCAGCTCACCGCCATCTACGAGGCCGCGCTGGCGTGCGGCCCGGCCGGCATCCCGGTCATCGGCGACGGCGGCCTGCAGTACTCGGGCGACATCGCCAAGGCGCTGGCCGCCGGTGCGGACACGGTCATGCTCGGCTCGCTGCTGGCCGGCTGCGAGGAGTCGCCCGGCGAGCTGATCTTCATCAACGGCAAGCAGTTCAAGTCGTACCGGGGCATGGGGTCGCTGGGCGCGGTGCGCAACCGCGAGCGCGGCGGCGCGTCGTTCAGCAAGGACAGGTACGCGCAGGCCGAGGTGTCCGGGGAGGACAAGTACATCCCCGAGGGCATCGAGGGCCAGGTGCCCTACCGCGGACCGGTCGCGGCGGTGGCCCACCAGCTCGTCGGCGGTCTGCGGCAGGGCATGTGGTACACCGGCTCCCGGACGATCCAGGAGCTGCACGAGAAGGCGCAGCTCATGCCGATCACCGCGGCCGGGCTCAAGGAGAGCCACCCGCATGACATCCAGATGACGGTCGAGGCCCCGAACTACCACGGGCGCTAGCTCGTAGCGGAAGAAACGGAAAGAACAGGCGATATGACACAGGTGGAGATCGGGCGCGGCAAGAGCGGGCGGCGTGCCTACGCGCTGGACGAGATCGGCATCGTGCCCTCCCGGCGCACCCGCGACCCGGAGGAGGTGTCGATCTCCTGGCAGATCGACGCCTACCGGTTCGACTCTCCGCTCGTGGCGAGCCCGATGGACAGCGTCGTGTCGCCGCAGACGGCCATCGAGATCGGCCGCCTGGGCGGCCTCGGGGTGCTCGACCTCGAAGGGCTGTGGACCCGCTACGAGGACCCGGCGCCGCTCCTGGAGGAGGTCGCCACCCTCGACCGGGAGGCCGCGACCAGGCGGCTGCAGGAGATCTACACCGCGCCGATCAAGGACGAGCTGATCGGCCGGCGCATCGAGGAGATCCGCGCCGCCGGCGTCACGACCGCCGTACGGCTGTCGCCGCAGCGCACCGTGCAGCACCACAAGGCCGTGATCGACGCGGGCGTGGACATCTTCGTGATCCGCGGCACGACGGTCTCCGCCGAGCACGTCTCCGGCCGGGCCGAGCCGCTCAACCTCAAGCAGTTCATCTACGAGCTCGACGTCCCGGTGATCGTGGGCGGCTGCGCGACGTACACGGCGGCGCTGCACCTCATGCGCACCGGCGCGGCCGGCGTGCTGGTCGGCTTCGGCGGCGGCGCCTCGCACACCACCCGCAACGTGCTGGGCGTGGTCGTGCCGATGGCCACCGCGATCTCCGACGTGGCCGCGGCCCGCCGCGACTACATGGACGAGTCGGGCGGCCGCTACGTCCACGTCATCGCCGACGGCGGCATGGGCGGCTCCGGCGACATCGCCAAGGCGATCGCCTGCGGCGCCGACGCCGTCATGGTGGGCTCGCCGCTCGCGCGGGCCAGCGAGGCCCCCGGCCGCGGGTTCCACTGGGGCTCTGAGGCCCACCACCCCGAGCTGCCGCGCGGCAAGCGGGTCGAGTTCGGCACGATCGGCACGCTGCGGGAGATCCTGCACGGCCCGTCGTCGCTGGCCGACGGCTCGATGAACCTGCTCGGCGCGCTGCGCCGCACGATGGCCACCGCCGGCTACTCCGACCTCAAGGAGTTCCAGCGCGTCGAGGTGGTCGTCGCCCCGCCGCAGCGCTGAGCCGCCGCCGGGAAGGCCGGGCCCGCCGGGCCCGGCCTTCGGCTTTCCGGGGATCGGTCAGGGGTGGCGCACCCACGCGCCGCGCTTCATCACGCCGCCGACGCCCAGGTCGTCGTCGAGCACCACGAGATCGGCGTACTTGCCGACCGTGATCGACCCGATCTCGCCGTCCAGGCCGAGCACGCGGGCGGGGGTGAGCGAGGCCATCAGCGCGGCGTCCACCAGGGAGCGCCCGGCCTCCCGCACGGTGCGGCGGAAGGCCACGTCCATCGTGAGCGTGCTGCCGGCGATCGACCCGCCTCCGGGAGTGTCGGAGGCGAGCCGGGCCACCCCGTCCACGACGTCGACGGTCATCGGGCCGAGCGGGTAGCGCCCGTCGCCCATGCCCGCCGCCGCCATCGCGTCCGTGATCAGCGCCGTACGGCCGGCGCCCGCGGCGTGCATGGCCAGGCGCAGCATCGCCGGGTGGACGTGGACGCCGTCGTTGATCAGTTCGACGGTCACCCGCTCGTCCTGGAGCAGGGCGGCGATCGGTCCCGGCGCGCGGTGGCCGAGCGGCGGCATCGCGTTGTAGAGGTGGGTGGCCACGGTCGCCCCGGCGTCGATCCCCTCGATCGTCTGCTCGTAGCTCGCGTCGCTGTGACCCAGCGCGGCGACCACGCCCTCGGCGGCGGCGTCCCTGATCACGTCGAGCGCGTTCGGCAGTTCGGGCGCGATCGTCAGCATGCGGACGTGGCCCCGCCCGGCCTTCACCAGCGCCCGGAACTCCGCCACGTCGGGCTCGCGCAGCAGCGTCGGCTCATGCGCGCCGCAACGCGACCTGGCGATGTACGGCCCCTCGAAGTGGATGCCGGCGATCAGGCCCTGCTCGCACAGGTCGGCGAGCGTCGCGGCGGCCCGCGCGAGCGTGTCGGGCGCGGCGGTGACGAGGCTCGCCATGAGGGTGGTCGAGCCGCGGCTCAGGTGGAAGGCCGCGACCGCGGCGGCGGTCTCCGGGTCGCCGTCGGGGAAGCTTCCGCCGGCGCCGCCGTGGCTGTGGATGTCGACGAAGCCGGGGACGACGGTGCGCCCGCCCAGGCCGAGCCCGTCGCGCGGGGCCTGCCCGCGCCCGATGTGGGTGATCCTGCCGTCCTCGATGGTGAGCCAGCCGTCGTGGACGCCGTCGGGAGTGACGACGCGGGCATCGGAGAGAGTCACGCTCATGCCGCCATCCTTCCGCGTACGGCGCCCGACCGCCGCCCCGGGGCGGGATGACGGACCGGGGCGCGGCTCCTCAGGATTGTTCACCGACATTTCCGGAGATCCTTGGGAAAGGCGGCGGAAACGATGGATTCCCGGGTAGCTACTCGCGGGTAGATTTACTCGGCAATGGCGAAAGCGGTACAGAAGGAGCCTTATGACGGCGAGGATGGGGACGGCACGGCTCGGCCCGGCAGAACGTACCGCCGCCCTGGCGCGGATGGAGGCGCAGGAACTCGACGTGGTCGTGATCGGCGGCGGCGTGGTCGGCGCCGGCGTCGCGCTCGACGCCGCAACCCGCGGACTCTCGGTGGGCCTGGTGGAGGCGCGCGACTTCGCCTCGGGCACGTCGTCCCGGTCGTCCAAGCTGATCCACGGCGGGCTGCGCTATCTGGAGCAGCTCAACTTCGACCTCGTCAGGGAGGCCCTGCGGGAGCGGTCGCTGCTGCTCAAGCGGATCGCGCCGCACCTGGTCAGGCCGGTGCCGTTCCTGTTCCCGCTCACGCACGCGGGCTGGGAGCGGCCGTACATCGGAGCGGGACTCGCGCTCTACGACACGCTCGGGCTGTCCTTCGGCCTCACCCGGGGTGTGCCGGGGCACCGCCACCTGACCCGCCGCCAGGCGCTGCGGGTCGTCCCCTCGCTGCGCAGGTCGGCGTTCACCGGCGCCGTGCAGTACTGGGACGCCCAGGTCGACGACGCTCGTTTCGTGATGACCACGCTGCGCACCGCCGCGACGTACGGCGCGCACGTCGCCTCCCGGGTGCAGGCGGTCGGCTTCCTGCGTGAGGGGGAGCGGGTCACCGGGGTGCGCGTGTGCGACCTGGAGACCGGCGCCGAGCTGGACGTGCGGGCCCGCCAGGTCGTCAACGCGACCGGCGTGTGGACCGACGACATCCAGCAACTCGTCGGCGGCCGGGGGCAGATCCACGTGCGCGCGTCCAAGGGCATCCACCTCGTGGTGCCGCGCGACCGCATCCACTCCCTCACCGGCCTCATCATGCGCACCGAGAAGTCGGTGCTGTTCGTCATCCCCTGGGGCCGGCACTGGATCATCGGGACCACCGACACCCGCTGGAACCTCGACAAGGCGCACCCCGCGGCCTCGCGGGCGGACATCGACTACCTGCTCGACCGGGTCAACTCGGTGCTCTCGGTGCCGCTGACCAGGGACGACGTCGAAGGCGTGTACGCCGGGCTGCGGCCGCTGCTGGCCGGCGAGTCCGAGGAGACCTCCAAGCTCTCGCGCGAGCACGTCGTCACCCACCCCGTGCCCGGGCTGGTCATGGTGGCCGGCGGCAAGTTCACGACGTACCGGGTCATGGCGGCCGACGCCGTCGACGCGGTCGCGCACGGCCTCGACCAGCGCGTGCCGTCGTCCTGCACCGACCAGGTGCCGCTCGCGGGCGCGGAGGGCTACCAGGCCCTGTGGAACTCCCGCCACCGCATGGCGCGCTCCTCCGGGCTGCACGTGGCCAGGATCGAGCACCTGCTGGAGCGGTACGGCTCGCTCATCGACGAGGTGCTGGCGCTCATCGAGAAGGATCCCTCGCTGGGCCGGCCCCTCGACGGCGCGGACGACTACCTGCGCGCGGAGATCGTGTACGCGGCGACGCACGAGGGCGCCGGGCACCTCAACGACGCGCTGACGCGGCGCACCCGCATCTCGATCGAGACCTTCCACCGGGGGACCGCGGTCGCCCAGGAGGCCGCCGAGCTCATGGCCGGCCCGCTCGGCTGGGACGCCGATCAGGTCAAGCGCGAGGTCGAGTACTACACCAAGCGAGTCGAGGCGGAGCGGGCCTCCCAGGAGCAGGACACCGATCAGGAGGCCGACGCGATCCGCCTCGGCGCGCCGGAGATCGTCCCCGTCGCGCCCCCGCGTGATCTCGCCAAGGCGGGGGGAAACGGCAACTGATCGTCAGGCGAAGGGGATCCACGCCCGGTCGGCCAGCGTGGCGGCGTCGCTGACCTTGAGGCCGGTGTCGGACACGGTCCACAGGTCGTCGCCGATGACGAGGGAACGGCGGATGCCCTGGTCGGCGGGGGCGAAGTCGCTCTTCGCGGGCGGCCGCGGGTGGGTCACGACGCCCAGCTTGGTGATCTCGCGGTCGCCGATGCGCAGCGCGAGGGCCGCGCTGCCCGCGATCCCGCCCTCGGACCAGTTCTGGAGCGGGAGCACGGCCAGCCCGGTGGCGGGCCAGTAGAGGAAGGCGTGCGGGTCCCACTCGGCCTCCGAGCCGGACTCCTTCTGGTGGAACCGCGACAGCACCGCGGGCGCGGCCGGGTCGGAGACGTCGAACAGCGAGATCTGCGTGCCGAGCACCCGGCCCTTCTCGCTCGCCTCCTGGCCGATGCCGATGAGCCGCCCCTGACCCGCCGGGTGGAGATAGGCGGAGAAACCGGTGATCTTCAGCTCGCCGGTGACCTTCGGCGCGGCCGGGTCCCGCAAATCCAGTGTGTACAGGGGGTCGGTCTGGCGGAACGTCACCACGTAGCCGAGGCCGTCCATGAACCGCACCGAGTAGATCCGCTCGCCCTTGCCGAGGCCCGTGACCGAGCCCGTCTGCGCGAGCGTGCCGGCGTCGAGCACGTACACGCCGCTCTCGCTCGTGCCCGGGCTCGCGCCGAACACCTCGGCGCCGCTGGTCGTCGCCACCCGCAGATGGCCGTCGTACTCCGACAGGGAGTACTGGTTCAGCAGCCGTCCCGGCACCGATCCCGACGTGACGTAGCGCGGGGCGCCGGGGGCGGAGACGTCGAAGCGGTGCACCTCCGTGCGCTCGGGCGGCGCTTCCGGCGTGGCCGTGGGCGCGGCCGGTGAATCGGGCAGCGGCACCACGTCGATCGGGCGCGCCGCCCACCAGCGGGGATTGCTGGTGACGTAGAGGCTGCCCGCCGTTCCGTACACGGTGTCGCCGTCGGCCGCGACCGCGATCGGCGTGAGCGAGCCGAACGGCGTGGCGGCGGCCAGGTCGATCGTGTGGATGGTCAGCATCGAGGTGCCGGTGAACTGGTCGGGGTGGCTGACCTGGCCGCAGCCGACCCGCTCGGTGTGGCTCGCGCCGCCCGACTCGACGTCGTACGACGGCAGCCACGCGTCGGCGGGGGCGGACAGCACGGCCTTGCGGTTGCCTTCGAGCAGTTCCTTCTCCGATTCGTCCTGCTCCGGCGCGGGGAAGGCGATCTCCGGCTGGGACCGGACGACGAGCCGCACCGTGGAGCCGACCTGGCGGGCGTCGATGTGCTGCCCGTGCACGGTCATCGCGCCGAGGACGCGCGGCTCGCCGGACAGGTCCACGAGGACGTACCTCGGGCCACCGGAGCCGGCCCGGATCTTGGCCGTCGCCCCGAACGGGACGATCCCGCCGCCCTGGAACAGCACGAGCGCGCGGTCGCCGTGCACCAGCAGGTCGGCCTGGGCCCACGACTGGTCCTCGGCGACGAGCCGCAGCGTCCCGGTGACCTTCCGGGTCTTCGCGTCCACGACGCGCAGCACGCCCCGGGTGACCGTGATCACCCGGTCGCCGTCGGTCTTGACCAGGTCGGGCTCGTCCACGCCCGCTTCGTGCGTGTTCGTGGTCGAGTACGACTGCTCGGGCGTCGCCTGCTTGGCGGCGGCGACGTCGGAGCGGGCCGCGTAGAGCATGGCGTCCCCGAAGCCCCAGGGGGTCACGTTCCGCGCGGCCGCCTGCCGCAGCCCCTCCGTCATCTCGTCGCAGTCGGCATACGCGACGAGCCGCACCTTGCCGGTCAGGTCCGTGGGAGGGGGCGGGAAGTCCTGTGTCGTACGGCCACCCGCGCAGCCCGTGGCTCCCGTGGCCAGCAGCGCGGCGAGAATGCCCGCCGTACGAATCGATGTCCTCATGCCCCCAAGACGGATCACGTCCCGTCCCGGTTCGACGGCCGCGGCCGGTCGGGGCTCCAGGCATTACTTACCGGTAGCCATGAGCGGGGCTCCGGAATATTCTTCCGCCATGGGTGCCATGAATCGGACGCTCGACGCGGCCGTGGTCGACCGGATCCTCACGCACGTCTCCTCCGAGGGCAAGACGAGGGAGATCCTCGCGCCGTTCACAGGCGAGGTCCTGGCCGAGGTCCCGATCTCCACCCCCGAGGACGTCCGCGCGGCGTACGCCAGGGCGAGGGCGGCGCAGGAGGCCTGGGTGGCGCTGCCGGTCCGGGAGCGGATCAGGCCCTTCCTGCGGCTCCACGACGCGCTGCTCGACCGCCGCCGGGAGCTGCTCGACATCGTGCAGTGGGAGACCGGCAAGGCACGGCGGCACGCGTACGAGGAAGTGGCGGACGTGGCGGGCTGCACGCTCTACTACGCGCGGCGGGCGCCCGGGCTGCTCGAGCCGCAGCGCAGGCAGGGCATCTTCCCGATCGCCACCCGGGCCGCCGAGCTGCGCCACCCCAAGGGCGTGGTCGCGGTGATCAGCCCGTGGAACTACCCGCTGGCCCTCGGCGTGACCGACGTGGTCCCCGCCCTGATCGCGGGCAACGCGGTCGTGCACAAGCCCGACACCCAGACCCCGCTGTCCACGCTCTGGACGATCGACCTGCTGGCCGAGCTGGGCATGCCGCGCGACATCTGGCAGGTCGTGCTCGGCGATCCGGAGGACGTCGGCGACCCGCTGATCGACGGCGCCGACTACGTCGCGTTCACCGGCTCGACGCGCGGCGGGCGGAAGATCGCCGAGGAGGCGGCCAAGCGGCTCATCGGCTGCTCGCTGGAGCTCGGCGGCAAGAACCCGATGATCGTGCTCGACGACGCCGACCTCGACGTGGCCGCCCAGGGCGCGATCCGGGCCTGCTTCACCAACGCGGGCCAGCTGTGCATCTCGATCGAGCGCCTCTACGTGCACGAGGCGATCGCCGACGCCTTCCGCGACAAGTTCGTCCGGGCGGTGGAGAACATGAGGATCGGCCCCGGTCTCGACTGGGACGTGCAGATGGGCTCGCTCACCTCCCAGCGGCAGCTCGACGGGGTGTCGGCGCACGTCGAGGACGCCGTCGCCAAGGGCGCCACGGTGCTGACGGGCGGCAGGCCGCGCCCCGACCTCGGCCCGTTCTTCTACGAGCCGACCATCCTCGACGGCGTCGGCGAGGACATGGCCGTCTGCAGGGACGAGACGTTCGGGCCGGTCGTGTCGCTCTACCGCTTCAGGAACGAGGACGAGGCGGTGCACGCGGCCAACGACACCGCGTACGGGCTGAACGCCTCGATCTGGACCAGGGACGTCGCGCGGGGCCGCCGCCTCGCGGCCCGGATCAAGGCCGGCACGGTCAACATCAACGAGGGGTACGGCTCGGCGTACGCCTCCTACGACGCGCCGATGGGCGGGATGAAGTCGTCCGGGCTCGGCCGCCGCCACGGGACCGAGGGCCTGCTGAAGTACACGGAGGTCCAGACGGTGGCCAGCCAGGCCACGTGGCTGGGCTTCGAGCCGATCCTCGGCATGACCTACGACAAGTACGCCGACACGCTCGCGGGGCTGCTCAAGACGATGAAGCGGCTGCACCTCAAGTAAGGAAGGCGGGGCGTTGGACTACGACGTCGCGGTGATCGGGTCGGGGTTCGGCGGGAGCGTGACCGCGCTGCGGCTCACCGAGAAGGGCTATTCGGTCGGCGTCCTGGAGGCCGGTCGGCGGTTCGACGAGAAGACCCTGCCGAAGACCTCCTGGCGGGCCAGGGACTTCCTGTTCGCGCCCGCCCTGGGCCTGAAGGGCATCCAGCGCATCCACGTCCTGCGCGGCGCCAACGGCGTGATGGTGCTGGCCGGTGCGGGGGTGGGCGGCGGCTCGCTCGTCTACGCCAACACCCTCTACGAGCCGCTCGACCCGTTCTTCCGCGATCCCCAGTGGGCGCACATCACCGACTGGAAGGCCGAGCTCGCGCCCTACTACGACCAGGCCAGGCGCATGCTGGGCGTGGTGGACAACCCCACGGTCACCGCCGCCGACGAGGTGATGAAGAAGGTCGCCGAGCGGATGGGCGTCGGCCACACCTTCCATCTCGCCCCCGTCGGGGTCTTCTTCGGCGAGCCCGGCGTCGAGGTGGACGACCCCTACTTCGGCGGGGCTGGGCCGCGCCGCCGCGGCTGCACCGAGTGCGGCGAGTGCATGACCGGCTGCCGCCACGGCGCCAAGAACATGCTGATCAAGAACTACCTCTACCTGGCCGAGAAGGCCGGGGCGAAGGTCCACCCGGAGACCACCGTCACCGGCGTGCGGCCGATCGAGGGCGGCTTCGAGATCACGGTGAGGCGCACCGGCCCGTTCGGCCCCACCCGCACGCTGACCGCCGGGCAGGTGGTCTTCGCCGCCGGGACGTACGGCACGCAGCACCTGCTCCACCGGCTCAGGGCGACCACGCTGCCCCGGATCTCGCCTCGGCTCGGCGCGCTGACCAGGACGAACTCCGAGGCCCTGCTCGGCTTCGAACGCCTCACCGCCAAGGGCGCCAAACTCAACCACGGCGTGGCGATCACCTCCTCGATCCATCCCGACCCGGAGACGCACATCGAGCCGGTCCGGTACGGCGACGGCTCCAACGCCATGGGACTGCTGCGCACGCTGCTCGTGGACGGCGGCGGGCGGGCGCCGCGCTGGCTCAAGTTCCTCGGGGCGGCCCTGCGGCGGCCGCACCTGCTGCCCCGGCTGTTCAACCACCGCAGGTGGTCGGAGCGCACGGTCATCGCCCTGGTCATGCAGGCGAAGGACAACTCGATCACGCTCTCGCTGAAGGGCGGGAAGCTGCGGGCGGGCCCGGGCCACGGCGAGCCGAACCCCACCTGGATCCCCGCCGGGCACGAGGCCGTCCGCCTGGCGGCCGAGGAGATCGGCGGCCTGCCCGGCGGCTCCTGGCTCGACCTGTTCGACATCCCGGCGACCGCGCACTTCCTCGGCGGCTGCGCGATCGGCGACTCGCCCGAGACCGGCGTGATCGACCCCTACCACCGCGTCTACGGCTACGAGGGCCTGCACATCGTGGACGGCTCGGCCGTGTCGGCCAACCTCGGCGTGAACCCCTCGCTCACGATCACTGCCCAGGCCGAGCGCGCGATGGCGCTGTGGCCGAACAAGGGCGAGCCGGACCCGCGCCCCGCCCTCGGCTCCGTGTACGTGCGGCTCGGGCCGGTCGCGCCCGTGCGGCCGGTCGTCCCCGCGTCGGCGCCGGGCGCGCTGCGCCTGCCGATCGTGGGCATCACCCACGGCGCCGCCACCACACCGGATGCGGAAGGGCGCGCCGGTTAGGATCGCGAGACGGCGTCCCGGGTGAGGGGGACGGGCAGCGACGTGCCGGAGTCCGCCGTGAACAACTGCCGGTCGAGGTGGTCGACCGCGTGGTCGATGGCGCCGAACACCACGCACTCGTCGCCGAGCGTGGAGGCGCGCAGTTCGGGCATGCGCAGGCAGACCGCCTCCAGGCGGCGGCGCAGCGGCGGGAGCAGCACGTCGGCCGAGCGGGAGAAGCCGCCACCGAGCACGGCGATCTCGGGATCGAGCACCAGGACGATCGCGGCGACTCCGACGGCGAGATCGTCGACGTAACGCTCGACGGCGGCCAGCGCCGCCGGGTCGCCGTCTCTGGCGGCGGCCAGCGTGTGGCTGGCGGCGTCCTCCACAGGGGTGCCCTCCGGGACCACCGGGCAGTTGTTGAGATGGTCGGGCGCGTCGAACCAGCGGGCCTGCGGAAGCATGACGATCTCTCCCGCCGCCGCCCCGAACCCACGATGAAGCTTCCCATCGATGATCAGTCCGGTGCCCATGCGCCGCCCGACGTGCAGGAACACCACGTCGCGCGCGCCGCGGGCCACCCCTCGCCTGGCCTCGGCCAGGGCCGCGAGCCGACTGTCGTTCTCGATGAGCACCTCGCACGGGAACATGGCGCCGAGCAGACCGGCCAGGTCGAGACCGGTCCACGCCGGGATTCCCGCGGAGTAGGTGACGACGCCCTCCGGTGTGACGATGCCGGTGGTTCCGACGGCCACGGTCCACACGTCCGCCATGGTCAGGCCGGTGAGGGCGAGGCAACCGCCGACCGCGCGTCCGATCGCCTCCATCCGTTCCCGTACCGGCGTTTCCGGGACGACGGCCTGCCTGGTCTCGGCCAGGACGGTCCCGTCGAGGTTGGACAGGGCGGCGCGGACATTGTGCGCCCCGATGTCGATCCCGACCAGGTGACCGCGGTCGGCCCGGAAGCGGTAGCGGCGGGCCGGCCGCCCCATTCCGCCCGAGGTGGGGGGAACCTCCTCCACCCAGCCGAGACTGGTCAGCTCGCCGACGACCTCCTTCAAGGAGGGGCGTGACAGGCCGGTCCGCGCGGAGAGCGCCGACAGCGTGGCGGGTGCGCTTCCGCGCAGCGCCCTGATCGTGGAAAGCGCGTTGAGCTGTCGCAGCCGCGACAGGTCACCGCCGAGCGGCGGGTTCCCCATGAACCGTCCCTAACGTAGGAAACCTCCAGAAGTACCGATTATGACAGACGGTGGAGGATCTTGCGGCCCGTCAGGTCCTCGGAGTTCGCCGCAAGCGGCTATTGACCCGTCAACACCCCACTGTTACTAATGAAGGACTCCATCACAAGTGAGCGAGAGGAATGAAGTCTGATGTCGTTCACTGACATCGGCGAGATCGTGTGCGACCCCGCGAAGGCCCTGGTCTTCGAGCATGGGTGGCAGTCCTGGAGTCCCACCGGCACCTATCGTTTCGGGCAGACTCCTCCCCGGGCCGCGGACGCCAACATCCAGGTCCTCTGCTACCGCCCGGAGACGCCCGTCCCCGCTGACACCTACCAGGGGGAGGGCCTCCTGGCGGTGGACCCTGGCGAGGGCGCACCGATCTTCCTCTGGTCGGCGCCCGACCCGCTGCGGGTCCCGTCCATCCGCCTGCGCGCCGAGGGCGGCCGCCTCGTCGTCTCCGCCGACGGGCCGGTACGGCACGAGCGGATCGAGGGCGGACTCGACGCCGCGCTCCGCGGCTGGGCCACGGCGATGGCCGCGGGGTTCGCCCCGGACCGGTTTCCCGCGGTGCCGCCGATGTGGTGCTCCTGGTACGGCTACTGGGACAAGGTCACCGACGACGACATCCTGGAAAACCTCCGCCTCGCGCCCCGCCACGGAATCGAGGCCGACATGTTCCTGCTGGACGACGGCTACGAGGCCGAGATCGGCGACTGGCTGGAGCCGCGCCCCGGGTTCGGCTCGCTCGACCGGGTCGTCGGCGAGGTCACGCAGGCGGGCAGACGGGCCGGCATCTGGGTGGCGCCCTTCCTGGCCGGGCACCGCAGCCGCGTCTTCCGCGAGCACCCCGACTGGCTGGTCGGCGGCGCCCACGCCGGGACGATGTGGGACCAGGACCTCGCCGTCCTCGACGTCACGCACCCGGAGGCCGCCGCCCACCTGGTCGACGTCTTCCGCACCCTGCGGGCCAAGGGCATCACGCATTTCAAGCTCGACTACCTCTACGCCGGCGCCCTTCCGGGCCGGCGGAGCGAGGACGTCGATCCGATCGCCGCCTACCGCCGCGGGCTGGAACTGATCCGCGAGGGCGCGGGGGACGACGCCGTCCTGCACGGCTGCGGGGCGCCCATGCTGCCCAGCATCGGCCTGGTCGACATCATGCGGGTCAGCCCGGACGTGGCGCTGCGGGTGCTGCCCAGGTCGGGCGACATCAGCCAGCCCTCCCAGCTCGGCGCCCGGCTCACCGGCGCGGCCCGCGAGTTCCTCCACGCCCGGTGGTGGGTGAACGACCCCGACTGCCTCATCGCCCGGCCGGAGATGGAGGCGCGCGAGGAGTGGGCGGAGCACGTCCACCGCACGGGCGGCCTGCGCGGGTCGAGCGACCCGATCGCCGCTCTCGACGAGTGGGGCCTGGACACGACCCGGCGGTTGATGGTCCCCACCCGCCCGAACCCGTCGTGACAGCGGACCCGGCCGGCCGCACCGGCCGCACCGGGCGATCCGGCGCCTGGTACGGCTACCTGTTCGTCACCCCCAGCCTCCTCGGCGTGGCCGCGTTCCTGCTGCTGCCGGTCCTGATCGTGCTCGGGTTGAGCTTCTTCGACTGGAAGCTGCTGTCCGACCCGATGTTCGCCGGGCTGGAGAACTACCGGCGCCTCGCCGATGACGGCGCCGCCTGGCACTCGGTCTGGGTCACGGTCCTCTACGTCCTGCTGTGCGTCCCGCTGCAGACGGTACTCGCCATGATCCTCGCCCTCCTGCTGAACCAGCGGGTCAGGGGCATGCGTTACTACCGCGCGCTGTTCGTCGTGCCGTGGATGGCGACGCCGATCGTCATGGGCCTCACCTGGAACTGGATCTTCGATCCGCGGGGTGGCGCGCTCAACGGCGCCCTCTCCCTGATCGGTGTCACCGGTCCCGACTGGCTGTCCGATCCCGCCTGGGCGCTGCCGGCGGTCGCGCTGGTGAACGTCTGGCAGCACACCGGGTACAACATGCTGTTCTTCCTGGCCGGCCTGCAGGGCATCCCGAGCGAACTCCACGACGCCGCGGCCACGGACGGGGCGACGCCCGTGCAGCGGTTCTTCCGGGTGACGCTGCCGCTGCTCAATCCCACCATGTTCTTCGTCACGGTGACGAACCTGATCGGCGCCTTCCAGATCTTCGACACCATCTTCGTGATGACCGACGGTGGTCCCAGCGGCAGCACCGACGTAATCAACTTCCGGATCTACAACACGGCCTTCAAGGACTTCGACTTCGGCTACGCCTCCACGCTTTCCATGCTGCTCTTCGTGATCATCCTCGTGGTGACGCTGGCCCAGGTGCGGTTCTTCGGCAAGCGCACGACCTACGACCTCAGCTGAGAGCCACGATGACCAAGCGGACCCTGCTGTACGCCGCCCTCGCCGTCGGCGCCTTCCTCTCCGTCTTCCCCTACCTGCTGGTCGTCCTGACCGCGTTCAAGACGCGGACCCAGCTCAACTCCACGCCGCCGTGGCTGCCCGCGATGCCGCCCACCACGGCCAACCTCGCCGAGCTGCTCGGCGGCGACTTCCCCCACTACATCGCCAACACGCTGCTGATGACCGCCGCGCTCACCGCGGGCCAGCTCGTGTTCACCACATTCGCCGCCTACGCCTTCGCCCGGCTGCGCTTCCGGGGGCGAGAGGGTCTCTTCTGGCTCTACGTGGCGACCATGATGGTGCCCGGCGCGGTCACCGTCATCCCGCTCTTCCTCATCATGCGGCAGCTGGGCCTGGTCAACACCTGGTGGGGCCTGCTGCTGCCGTACCTCCTCGGAACGCCGTACGGGATCTTCCTCATGCGGCAGTTCTTCCGCGGGCTGCCGGCGAGCCTGGAGGAGGCGGCGCGCATCGACGGCGCCGGGCCGCTGAAGATCCTGCTGCGCATCCTGCTGCCGCTGTCCCGCCCCGCGCTCGGCACCCTCGCGATCATCACGGTGATCTCGTCCTGGAACAACTTCCTGTGGCCGCTGATCATCACCAGCGGTGACGACACCAAGGTCATCACGGTGGCCATCGCCGGGCTGAAGGGCGGCATCGGCGTCGACTACAACCTCATGATGGCCGGCGGTCTGATCGCCCTGGTCCCGATGGTGGCGATCTTCGTGTTCTTCCAGAGGTACATCATCCGGTCGGTGGTTCTCACCGGCCTCAAATGAGAAAGGTCAGCGAATATGCAAGCCCCCCGAGTTCGCTGGGCCAAGCCGCTCGCCGGCGTCGCACTGCTCGCCGCGGCCGCCACCGTCACCGCCTGCGGCGGTTCCGGTTCCGGTTCCGGTTCTCCGGGTGACCCGGTCACCCTCACCTACCGGCTCTGGGACGAACAGCAGAAGGCCGGCTACGAGAAGGTGATGGCCGCCTTCGAGAAGGCCAACCCGGACATCGATGTGACCATCGAGGTCCTGCCGTACGACCAGTACTGGACCAAGCTGACCGCCGACGCCGTGGCCGGCTCGGCGCCGGACGTCTTCTGGATGCAGACCAGTCAGTTCCCCGAGTTCGTCACCAAGGGAGTGCTCGCGGACCTGACCCCGCTCAAGCTGGACACGTCCAAGTACAACAACAAGGTGGTCGAGGCCTACACCTACAACGGCAAGCTGTACGGCGTGCCCAAGGACTGGGGCATCGTCGGCCTGCTGTACAACGTGGACCTCTTCAAGAAGGCCGGCGTCGAGATGCCGGAGACGCTGACCTGGGCGCCGGACGGCTCGGGCACGCTGCTGGAGACCGCGCGCAAGCTCACCGCCGACGAGGAGGGCCGCCACCCCGGCGATCCCGGATTCGACAAGGACAAGGTCAAGACGTACGGCTTCGCGTCCTGGAACCACTACCAGACCCAGTGGATGAACTGGGTGAACTCCAACGGCGGCAGACTGCTGGACAAGCCGTTCGGCCGATACACCTTCAACGACGAGGCGTCGGTGCAGGCGCTCCAGTTCGGCGTCGACCTGGTCAACAAGTACGATGTCTCGCCGCCCGCGACCCGGACCAACCCGCCCACCGGCAAGGTCACCGACATGTTCACCCGGGGCGAGGTGGCGATGTTCCCGGCCAACAACGCGCTGCTGCCGTTCGTGGTGCCGGAGGCGAAGTTCAAGGTCGGCGTGGCGCCGATGCCGCAGGGGCCCACCGGGCGATCGGTGAACATCAACGGGCTGTCCGAGACCGTCTACGCCAAGAGCAAGCACGAGAAGGAGGCCATGAAGCTGGCGACCTTCCTGGCCTCCGAGCAGGCCCAGAAGGTCATGGCGGACGGCGGATACGTGTTCCCGGCGCTGAACGGCCTGGCCCAGGGCTACCTCGACTACTGGCAGAAGACCGAGGGCATCGACGTCTCGCCGTTCCTTGAGGAGTCGAAGGGCGACACCTTCAGCCTGCCCGTCACGACCGGGTTCACCGGCTTCGAGCCCAAGCTCAACCAGATCTTCAACGAGATGTACCTCGGCAAGATCACTCCGAAGCAGGCAGCCGACCAGGCCGTCGCCGAAGGCAACGCGAGCATCAAGTAGGAGCATGATGATCAACCGGCGTAGCTTCCTCGCCGGGGGTGCCGGCGTGGCCGCCGCGGCGGCGCTGGGCGTCCCGCCCGTGCGCGCGGCCGCCCGCCAGTCCCCCCTGTCCGACGTCTTCCAACTGGGTGTCGCCTCCGGCGAGCCCGACCCCGGCGGTTTCGTGCTGTGGACCCGCCTCGCCGTCGACCCCGTCGCCCCGGACGGTCTCGGCGGCATGCCGAACCGGCCCGTCCCGGTCCAGTGGCAGGTCGCCGAGGACGACCGCTTCACCAAGGTCGTACGGCACGGCACCGAGATCGCCCGGCCCGAGGCGGCGCACAGCGTCCATGTGGAGGTCGACGGCCTCGACGCGGGCGCCGAGTACTTCTACCGCTTCCGGGTGGGCACGGAGACATCGCCGGCCGGGCGTACCCTGACCGCGCCCGCCCCCGGAACCCTCGGCCGCCCCCTCAACCTGTCCTTCACCTCGTGCGCGGACTACCAGGTCGGCTGGTTCACCCCGTATCGCCGGATGGCCGAGGACGAGCCGGACCTCGTCGCCTTCCTCGGCGACTACATCTACGAGTACGGCGACTACAAGTACCCGGTGCGCGACCAGGCGGGCGGGGAGTGCTTCGACCTGGCGGGCTACCGGCTGCGGCATGCCCAGCACAAGGCCGACCCCGACCTGCAAATGGCGCACGCCGTCGCCCCCTGGACGGTGGTCTTCGACGACCACGACATCGAGAACGCCTGGGCGGGCGACGTCCCCGAGCAGCCGGACCCGCCGTTCCTCCAGCGCCGCGCCGCCGCCTTCCAGGCGTACTACGAGAACATGCCGCTGCGCCGGGCACAGCGGCCGCAGGGCGCCGCGCTGCACCTGTACCGCTCGCTGCGCTGGGGCCGGGTGGCCAACCTGCACCTGCTCGACACCCGCCAATACCGGGACCTCTACCCCTGCACCGGCAAGTCGGGCACCGTGGGACCCGACTGCGCCGAGCGGTTCGCGCCCAACCGCACCATCCTCGGCGACGAACAGGAGGCCTGGCTGACCGACCGGCTGCGCACGTCCGAGGCCACCTGGGACCTGATCGGCCAGCAGGTCTTCCTCATGGAGATGGACTGGACGACCGGCGAGGGCAAGGGCTACAGCAACGAGGGCTGGGACGGGTACGTCGCGTCCCGGAATCGGCTGGCCGCCGCGATCGCCGACAACCGGCGCAACGGGGTCGTGCTCACCGGCGACGTGCACTCCCACTGGGCCGGCGAGATCAAGCGCGACTACCAGGACCCCGAGTCGCCGTCTGTCGCGGTCGAGCTCGTCACGACGTCGGTCACCTCCGCCGGTGACGGCATGGACGAATACCCGAACACCAAGCAGCTGCTGGCCGAGAACCCGCACGTCAAGTTCTTCAACGGACGCCGTGGCTACGTGCGGGCGCGGCTGACGCAGGACGAGATGCAGGTCGACTTCCGCTCGCTCAGCCGGGTCACCGAGCCCTACGCCCCCGCCTACACCTCGGGCTCGTTCGCCATCGAGCGCGGAGACCCGCGCCTCCACTCAGCCTGACGGGACCACCCATGCGCATACGCTCGGCCGCCCTCACGGCGGTCCTCCTCGGCATGCTCGCCATACCCGCCGCGGGCGCCGCGGCCCGCGCCACGTCGCCCCCCGCGATCGACGCCCCGCCCATGGGCTGGAGCAGCCGCAGCCTGGGCTGCTCGGTCTCCGAGACCTCGGTGCGGCAGGCCGCCGACGGCCTCGCCGCGCTGGCCGCGGTCGGCTACCGCTACGTGATCATCGATGGCTGCTGGCTGGCGCCGCAGCGCGATGGTGGGGCCCTCGTCGCCGACCGCACCCGTTTCCCCTCCGGGATCACGGCACTGGCCGACTACGTCCACGACAAGGGGCTCAAGCTGGGCCTCGCCCTGTCGGCCGGCACCAAGGCCTGCGCTGGCGGCGGCCCCGGCTCCTACGACAACGAGGCGGCCGACGGCGCGCTGATCCGGTCCTGGGGCGTCGACTATCTCAAGTACGACTGGTGCTCCATCCCCACGGCCGACTTCCCCGGCAAGAACTCCCAGGCCATCGCCCAGACGCTCTACCCCCGCATGCGGCAGGCCCTCGGCGACACGATCGCGTTCGCCATGAACAACGAGGACGGCAACAGCGTCCCCTGGCTCTGGGGGGCCCAGGTCGCCACCACGTGGCGGACCAACGTCTACAACCGGCCCATCACCGACAACTACGCGGCGATGGTCGGCATCTGGGAGACCGACATGCTGCGCGCCGACTACCCCGGTCCGCGCAGTTGGGCCGACCCCGACCTGATCCTGACCGGTGGGGGCGGGATGACCGAGACCGAATACCGCAGCCAGTTCAGCCTGTGGGCGATGGGCGCCGCGCCGCTGGTCCTCATGGCCGACCCGGTCAAGGCGCCCGCCGCGATCGTCGCCAACCCCAAGGTGATCGCGGTCGACCAGGACCCGCTGGGGGTGCAGGCCCACTTCGCCGCCACGGACGGCTGGTACCACGTGCTGGTCAAACCGCTGGAGAACGGCGACCGCGCCGTCGCGCTGTTCAACGAGAGCGACCGGCAGACGACGATCTCCACGACGGCCTCCCGGCTGAAGCTGCCCCACGCGTCGGCCTATCGGGTCGAGGATCTGTGGACGGGCGAGGTCACCCTCACCGAGGGCCGGCTGGCCGCGGCCGTGCCCGCGCACGGGGTGGTGATGTACCGGATCGGCGCCGGGCGTGAACAGGCGCCGCCCGCTGTGACGTTCGAGGTGGACCCCGCGACGTTCCTCGGCGACGACCGGCCCTCGGCCCTGGAGCCCGGGCGGGAGAACGAGCTGGTCACCCGGGTGACCGACACCGGCGGCACCGACCGGCTCGACGACGTCGAGGTGACGCTCGACGTGCCCGAGGGATGGCAGGCCAGGGCGCTCACTCCCGCCCGGTCGTCCGGCCGCCTCGGCGCGGGTGAGATCTTCACCGTGCGCTGGGCGGTCACCCCGCCCGCCGGCGCCCCGCGCACCGCGTTCGAGATCGGCGGCAGGGCCTCCTTCGGCTGGCGCGGGCGTACGGCACAGGTGAGCGGCCACGCGGTGGTCCAGGTGGCGGAGGCGCCCGCTCGCGGCACCACCGCGCTCAGCGACCTCGGCTGGACCCGGGCGACCAGCCATCTCGGCCCGGTCGAGCGGGACACCAGCAACGGCGACGCGGCGGCGGGCGACGGCCGCCCGATCACGATCGAGGGCGTCCGTTACGCCCAGGGCCTCGGCGCGCACGCGCCGGCAGACATCGAGTTCTACGTGGCACGGCGCTGTTCCGAGGTGCGGTTCCTCGGCGGTGTCGACGACGAGGTCGGGGCGAACGGCTCGGTTCAGTTCGAGGTCTGGGCCGACGGCGAGCGGGTGGCCCGCTCCGGCGTGATCACCGGCTCCCAGCCGGCCGTCAGGGTCAGCGCCGCGGTACGGGACGCCCGCTATGTCCGCCTGGTCGTCACGAACGCCGGTGACAACGCCTACTTCGACCACGCCGACCTCGCGGACGCGACGATCACCTGCGACTAGACCACCCTAACCAGGAGGAATCCCCATGATCATCCCGAGGCCTGTCCGGGTTGAGACCCGACAGGGCCGCTTCGTCCTCGACCGGAACACCGCGCTCGCCGCCGATCCCGAGCTCGGCGAGGTGGCCGCCTGGCTACGGGGGGAGCTGAGCCCGGTCACCGGCGGCGCTCTGCTGCCAGGCCGGACCGGCCCGGGAACGATCACTCTTGCCCTGCGCGACGGCATGCATCCCGAGGGCTACCTGCTCACCGTCGGCGCCGACGGAGTGCGCGTCGAAGCGGGCGGAGCGGCCGGGGCCTTCTATGCCGCACAGACCCTCCGGCAGCTCCTTCCCGCCGCGGCGTTCCGGCGGGCGGCGACCGGCGTCCCCTTGTCGCTGCCCGCCGTACGGGTCGAGGACCGGCCGCGCTTCGCCTGGCGCGGCTGCCTGCTCGACGTCGCACGGCACTTCATGACCAAGGCCGACGTGCTGCGTTTCATCGACCTTCTGGCGATGCACAAGCTGAACGTCCTGCACCTCCACCTCACCGACGATCAGGGATGGCGGATCGAGATCAAGCGCCACCCGCGCCTCACCGAGGTCGGAGCCTGGCGCCGGGAGAGCCAGACCGGTTGGAACGGCGCCATGGACGGCCGCCCGCACGGCGGCTACTACACCCACGACGACATTCGCGAGATCGTCGCATACGCGGCGCGGCGGTACATCACCGTCGTCCCCGAGATCGACCTGCCCGGCCACACTCAGGCCGCCATCGCCGCCTATCCCGAGCTCGGCAACGTCGGCACACGGCTGGAGGTCCGCACCACCTGGGGGATCGGCGACAACGTGCTCAACGTGGAGGACGCCACGATCGCGTTCTTCAAGGACGTCTTCGACGAGGTGCTCGAACTGTTCCCCGGTCCCTACGTCTGCGTGGGCGGGGACGAGTGCCGCAAGGACCAGTGGAAGACCAGCTCCGCCGCACAGGCCAGGATCGCCGCGCTGGGCCTGCGCGATGAGGACGAACTGCAGAGCTGGTTCATCAAACAGTTCGACGACTACCTCACGGCGCGCGGACGCCGTCTGGTCGGCTGGGACGAGATCCTCGAGGGCGGCCACGTCTCCGGCGCGATCGTCGCCTCCTGGCGAGGCGACCTCGCCGCCGTGATCGCCGCCAGGGCCGGGCACGAGGTTGTCACCTGCCCGAACACCTCGGTCTACTTCGACTACCGGCAGGACGAGGGCCCGCGCGAGCCCGTCCCGTTCGGCACCGTCCTCACGCTGGCGGACGTGTACGCCTTCGAGCCCGTCCCCGCCGGCCTGCGCGGCGATCCGGCGGAGGCGCATGTCATCGGATCCCAGTGCGCCGTGTGGACCGAGCTGATCGACTCGAACCGCCAGGTGGACTACATGACGTTCCCTCGGCTGTGTGCCTTCGCGGAGACCGTCTGGAGCCCGCCCGAGCGGGACTTCGCGGAGTTCCGCGACAGGTTGCAGGCCCACCTGCCCCGTCTCGACGCCATCGGGGTGGAGTACCGCCGTGAGGACGGTCCGCGGCCGTGGCAGACCCGGCCCGGCGTACCCGGACGGCCCGAGGATCCCGACGAATGGCGGGCCACGGTGGCCGGCTGGACCAGAAACCTGAGGGGGCGGGTGTGAGCCGGGCGATCCCCGGCCCGTCCTGGCCTGGCTGCGTCAACGCACGCGACCTGGGCGGGCTTCCGGCCGCCGGGGGCCGCCGGATCCGCCCGGGCGCCCTGCTGCGCTCGGAGCTTCCCCCGGCCTCGGCGGCGGAGGCGATCTCGGCGCTCCGGCCGGGTCTGATCGTCGATCTCCGGCTCCCCGCGGAGTGCGAGACGCTGCCCAGCCCGCTTTCCGCCCATCCCGCCTACCGCAACATCTCCGTTCTCGGGCCCGGCGACTCGGTGCTGGAGCGCATGGCTGACACACTGACGGGCATCTACAGCGCCATGCTCGACCGGGGGACGGCCCGGATCTCCGCCGTCCTGACCGCCGTCGCCGCCGCGCCTCCCGGTCCCGTGCTGCTGCACTGTCACTCGGGAAAGGACCGCACCGGCGTGGTGGCCGCCCTCGCGCTCGCACTGGCCGGTGTTCCTGCCCGCCATATCGCCGCCGACTACGCCGAGACGGCCCGCTGCCTGAGCCTCGACGACCACCTCGCCGCTCTTCCCGACGAGGCGGCGCGGCTGCGGTCACGCCGCCTGTTCGCCGAGGTCACCCCCGCCACCATGCTGCGCACCCTCGCCTACCTCGACGCCCGGTACGGCGGGCCGGAGTCGTACCTCACGCGGGCGGGGTTCACGGGCGTCGCCGCGCTGCGCGCCCGGCTGACCTCGGCCTGGTCGTGGGGCATCACGTCAGGGGGGACGGCAGCGGACGGCGGTGCACCACGTCGAGACGGGACACCGCGCGGGTGAGCGCCACGTAGAGCCGGTGGCGCCCGCGCTCCTCGGCCTCGACGATCTCGGCGGGCTCGGCCAGCACGACGTGGTCGTACTCCAGGCCCTTGCACAGGGTGGCGGGCACCACGGAGATCCGTACGGACGGGTCGGGCGTGGGGCCGCCGGCGACGGCAAGCCCGGCGTCCACGAGCGCGGCGCGCAGGCGGCCGGCCGACGCGTCGGCGGCGATGACGCCGATCGAGCCCTCGTGATCCAGCGCCTCGCGCACCGCCGTCACGACCACCGGGTCGTCCCCGCGCAGCATGCGCAGCCGGCCGTCGCGCCGGAAGGAGCGGGAGGGCGGCACGTCCACCGAGAGCTCCGCCAGCAGGCGGTTGGCGAGTTCCACGACGGCGGCGGGCGTGCGGAAGCCGGTGGTGAGCGCCATGACCTTGGCGTCCGGCTTGCCCAGGTGCGCCATCTGCTCGCCCCAGTCGCGGGCGGCCCACGGGGTCGTGCCCTGCGCCAGGTCGCCGAGCACGGTCAGCGAGCCGTGTTCGCTGCGCCGGGCGACGGCCCTGCACTGCATCGGCGACAGGTCCTGCGCCTCGTCGACGATCACGTGGCCGTATCCCTGCGGGCGCTCGATCAGACCGGCGAGCTCGTCGAGCAGGATCAGGTCGGCGGCCGTCCAGGCGGCGCTCCGGTAGGTGCGCGGCGGTCTCGCCCAGGTGATCGCCGCCCGCTCGGCCGCCGTGAGCACGCCCCCGGCGGCCTCCGAGGGGTCGCGGAGCACCTCGAACAGCACCTCCTCGGGGCGTACGGCCGGCCAGAAGGCGTCCACGGCGGAGGTGACGGCCCGGGTGGCCCGGCGCGTCCACGCCGTGTCGATCGTCCGGCCGCGGGCCTCCGCCCGGCTCCGCACGAGTGACACCACGCGGGCGATGACGCGCTCACGGCCCACGCCGTACGGCATCGCCTCGCGGCGGGTCTCCTCGACCACGCGGCGCAGTTCGTTCTCCGAGACGCGCCAGCGGGAGGAGCCGTCGGCCATGGCGAGCGGCTCGGCGGGCTCGCGGACGCGCCCGTGGAGCGCCCTGCGCAGCACCTCGGCCATGCGCAGGTCGTGCTTGACCACGGCGGCGTCCGTGCCGTCGGTCCCCTTGACCGGCACCCGGGCGAGGAGCGCGTCCAGCGTGGTCTGCTCGACGTCGACCTCGCCCAGGACCGGCAGCACCGCGGAGATGTAGCCGAGGAAGGCCCGGTTCGGGCCGAGCACGAGCACACCGCCGCGCGACAGCCGCTTGCGGTGGGTGAAGAGCAGGTAGGCGGCGCGGTGCAGGCCGACGGCGGTCTTGCCGGTGCCCGGCCCGCCCTGCACGCACAGGGAGTCCTCCAGGTCGGCGCGGACCAGGTCGTCCTGCTCCGGCTGGATGGTGGCGACGATGTCGCGCATCGGCCCGACCCGGGGGCGTTCGATCTCGGCCGTCAGGATCCGGCCCGCGCCGCCCAGATCCACGCCGAGGTCGAGGCGCTCGTCCTCGAAGCCGGTCAGTTCCCCGCCGGCCCAGCCGAAGCGCCGCCGTACGGACACGCCCCGCGGGTCGCGCGCCGACGCCTGGTAGAACGTCCGTGAGACCGGCGCCCTCCAGTCGATCACCAGAGGCTGCGCGCCGCCGTCGGCGGAGATGTGGCGGCGGCCGATGTGATAGCGCCGCCCGGCGTGCTCGCTCACGTCCTGACCGAAGTCGAGGAGCCCGAAGAACGGCGGCCCTCCGTCGTCCTCGCTCAGCTCCTTCGCCAGGCTCTTCAGGTGGCGGCCCAGCCGCTCGGCGCTGTAGCGGTCGCCCGCCACGGTCTCCCCGACGACCACGTTGTGCCGGGCGCCGTCCAGCATCCGGCGCAGGCCCTCCCTGCAGCGTTCGACGTACGCCTGCTCCTCCTCCAGCGGGGTCATCCGCCGTCTCCTTCCCCCGGGTTCCGTAGGAGCATGGAACAGCAACTCGGTTAAAAATGCAACCGGGTTAACTCTTCTCGGCGATGCTGCTAGCCTGTGCGCATGGTCGATGGGCTGCGGACGCGGAAGAAGGAGCGGACCCGCCGGGCCATATCCGAGGTCGCGATCGCGATGTTCCTGGAGCACGGCTTCGACCGGGTGAGCGTGGCCGAGATCGCGGCCGCGGCGGAGGTTTCCAAGCCCACGCTGTTCCGGTATTTCCCCTCCAAGGAGGATCTGGTCCTGGATCGGATCGCCGACCACAGGGGAGAGGCGGCGGCCGTGGTGCGCGCCCGCCCGGCCGGGCGCACGCCGCTGGACGCGCTGCACGACGCCTTCATGGCGGGACTGGACGCCCGCGAGCCGACCACCGGCCTGTGCGACCATCCGGCGGTGATGGCCTACCACCGCCTCGTCTTCGGCACCCCGAGCCTGGCGTCCCGGGTGGCCGAGTACGCCGCGGCGGAGACGGAGGCCCTGGCGGAGGCGATGAGCGAGGCGGCGAACTCCGCCTCCCGGCCCATGCCGCGCCTGACGTCGCGCCTGGTGGCCGCGCAGTACGTCGCCGTCCGGCAGATCCTGGCCAGGGACAACTACGCGGCGCTGGCGTCCGGCCGGACGGCAGGCGAGGTGTACGGCGAGGCCGTCGCCGCCGCCGGCATCGCCTTCGACCTGCTACGGCAGGGCGCGCGGGCGCACGGCCTCTGACCCATCGTCAAGATCGCCGAGGCGGTTTACGCTCGACGGGTGCAGACCGAGGGGCCCAGCGGGACCGCGCTCCACACGGCGGCGGCGCGTGCCGCCCACCTGATCGTCGACGGGGAGCCGGTCGTCTTCCTCGACCCGTTCGCGTACGCCCTGCTGGGCGAGTGCGCCGAGGAATACGTGCGCCCGCACCGCGAGATGGCGGACCACCCCGTACTCGCCGGGCTGCGCGCGGCCGTCGTCACCCGAGGCCGCTACACCGAGGACCGCCTGGCCGGCGCCGTACGGCGGGGCGTCCGCCAGTACGTGATCCTCGGCGCGGGTCTCGACACCTATGCCTGGCGGTCGGCCTCCGGGCCCGTGGAGGTCTTCGAGGTGGACCATCCGGGCACCCAGCGCTGGAAGCGGCGGGCGATGGCGCGCGCGGGCCTCCCGGCGCCGCCCCGCCTCACGTACGTCCCCGCGGACATGGAGACGGGGGAGTGCCCCGTCGACCGGCTGGCCGCGCACGGGTTCGACCTCGCCCGGCCCGCGTTCGTGAGCTGGCTCGGCGTGACCGTCTACCTCACCCGCGAGGCCGTCGCGCGCACACTGGCCGGGCTCGGCCGCCTCGCCCCCGGCAGCGAGATCGTCGTGGACCACCTGCTGCCCGAGGCCCTGCGCGGCCCGCGTGCCCGGGCGTACGCCGAGACCCTGATGCCGCTGGTGGCGGAGGGCGGTGAGCCGTGGCTGACGTTCCTCGGCCCGCGAGAGGCGGCGGACCTGCTGGAGGAGCACGGCTTCGAGGTGGTCGAGCAGGTGCCGGAGTGCGACGCCGCCGGCCCCGCCCTCCGGGAGCGTGCGGACGCCCTGGCCGGGAGCGGGATCTCGGTGATCACCCACGCCCGCCGGAGGGCTTGACGGGGTCAGCCTCTGGCGCCGGGTGAGCGCAGGTCCTCACGGCAGGTGTTGTCCCGGACCACGGCGAGCAGCGAGCAGAGCGTCTCCACCTGTTCCGGCGTCAGGCCGCGCGCCAGTCTCCGGTGGACCTCCTCCTCGATGCCGCGCAGCCGCGGGCGCAGGGCGTCGCCCTTCGGTGTCGTGCTCACGATGCTGAGGCGCCGGTTGGTGGGGCAGGGCGAACGGCTCACCAGGCCGCTGCGCTCCAGGCGCTGGAGGCTCTTGGTCATCGTGGACATGTCGATGCCCAGCTTCGCCGCGAGCTTGTTCTGATACTGCGGGCCGTGCGTCCACAACACGTTGAGCACGCGGTCCTGTCCCGGATAGAGATCGATCTCCGCCAGCAGAGCGCCCAGCAGGCTCCGGTGCCCCAGCGAGGCCCTGGCCATCAGGCAGCCCAGCGAGTCCTCGACGTCCGCGGGCAGCGTGGGACATGCCGGGGCGTCCGCGGGGCACGCCGGGGCGTCCTGGGCCGGCGACTCCACCCTCTCCACCATGGGGACCTCCTTACCCGGTCATCGTACCCGCTGTATATTGGTCGGCCAAGTTTCGAGCGCCGGCTGCTGCGGCAGGTCCGGGCGGGCAGCATCACCGCGCCGATAGACTGGCGTTACCGCCTCGCTGCCTTCTTGGGGGTCCTTTCCAGTGTCTGAGTTCGACACGGTCCTCGTCGTGGACTTCGGCGCGCAGTACGCGCAGCTGATCGCGCGACGGGTGCGTGAGTGCCACGTCTACTCCGAGATCGTCCCGTCATCGATGCCGGTGTCGGAGATGCTGGCCAGGAAGCCCAAGGCGATCATCCTGTCCGGCGGCCCCTCGTCCGTGTACGCCGAGGGCGCGCCGCCGGTTCCCGAGGGCCTGTTCGAGACCGGGGTGCCGACCTTCGGCATCTGCTACGGCTTCCAGGCCATGGCCCGGGCGCTCGGGGGCGAGGTCGCCAGGACCGACTCCGCCGAGTTCGGCGGGACCGCGCTCAAGGTCCTCCAGGAGGGCCTGCTGTTCGCCGGCCTGCCCGTCGCGCAGACCGTCTGGATGTCCCACGGCGACTCCGTGGTCGGCGCCCCCGCCGGGTTCGCCGTCACCGCGGCCACCGACGCCACCCCGGTCGCCGCGATGGAGGACCCCTCGCGTGGCCTGTACGGCGTGCAGTTCCACCCCGAGGTGCTCCACTCCGAGCACGGGCAGCAGGTGCTCAAGCACTTCCTGGAGGCGGCCGGCTGCCGCCCCTCGTGGACCATGCTCAACATCGTCGAGGACGCCGTGGAGGCCGTGCGCGCCCAGGTGGGCGACGGCCGGGCGATCTGCGCGCTGTCGGGCGGCGTCGACTCCGCGGTCGCCGCCGCGATCGTGCAGCGGGCCATCGGCGACCGGCTGACCTGCGTCTTCGTCGACCACGGGCTGCTGCGCAAGGGCGAGGCCGAGCAGGTCGAGCGCGACTTCGTCGAGGTGACCGGCGTCAAGCTGCGCGTCGTGGACGCCTCGGAGCGCTTCCTCAAGGCGCTGTCGGGCGTCACCGACCCCGAGGAGAAGCGCAAGATCATCGGCCGCGAGTTCATCCGGGTCTTCGAGGACGAGCAGCGCGCGATCCTCGCCGACGGGCCGGTGGACTTCCTCGTGCAGGGCACGCTCTACCCCGACGTGGTCGAGTCCGGCGGCGGCACCGGCACCGCCAACATCAAGTCGCACCACAACGTGGGCGGGCTGCCCGAGGACCTCAAGTTCGAACTGGTCGAGCCGCTGCGCACGCTGTTCAAGGACGAGGTGCGGCGGGCCGGCGAGGAGCTGGGCCTGCCCGCGGCGATGGTGTGGCGCCAGCCGTTCCCCGGGCCCGGCCTCGGCATCCGGATCATCGGCGAGGTCACCCGCGAGCGCCTCGACCTGCTGCGCGAGGCCGACGCCATCGCCCGCGAGGAGCTCACCCGCGCCGGTCTCGACCGCGACATCTGGCAGTGCCCGGTCGTGCTGCTCGCCGACGTCCGCTCCGTCGGCGTGCAGGGCGACGGCCGCACCTACGGCCACCCCGTCGTCCTGCGGCCGGTGACCTCCGAGGACGCCATGACCGCCGACTGGGCGCGGGTGCCGTACGACGTGCTGTCGCGCATCTCCACCCGGATCACCAACGAGGTCCGGGAGGTCAACCGGGTGGTCCTCGACGTGACGAGCAAGCCGCCGGGCACCATCGAGTGGGAGTGACCCGGGATCGGTGAGTGGGGATCAATGAGTGGGGATCAATGAGTGGGGATCAATCGGAATGATCCCGGCCGTGCCGGATAGAGTGGCGCGGTGTGATTGCCACTCACCCCGTCGCCGATCGGTCAGGTGCGAAAGTCAGCCGCCTCGCGTGGCTCGACGCCCTGCGGGGGATCGGCGCGATGGCGGTGGTCGCCGAGCACGCGCTGCCCTGGCTCATGCCGTCGCTGCGTCCCTACTGGTTCAGCCTCGGCATGTACGGCGTGCTGGTCTTCTTCCTGGTCAGCGGGTACATCATCCCCGCGTCCCTGGAGAACAGGGGTGACGTCGGAGCGTTCTGGGTCAGCCGGGTCTTCCGGCTGTACCCGCTCTACCTGCTGGTGATCGCCGTCGTGCTCGTCATGGCGTTCTGGGTTCCGGTGCGCCAGGAGGTGCCCCGGCACCCGTCGGCCGTGGCCGCGCACGTGAGCATGCTGCTCGACGTCGTCCACACCGGCGCCCTCGCCGACCCGATGTGGACGCTGTCGTACGAGATGGTGTTCTACCTGCTGGTGACCGCGCTGTTCGTGGGCGGGGTGCACCGGCGCAGCGGGACGCTGGCGATCGCCTTCGGCGTCGTGGCGGTCGCCGCCGGGCTGGTGCTGTCGGCGCCGCTGCTGCCGGGGCCGTGGCCCGCCATCGCCGCCTGCGTGCTGTTCGTCGCGGGCCTGGCCTGCCTGATCACCGGCCGGTTCCGCGCGGTCGCGGCGTACGCGCTGGGCCTGATGGCGCTCGTGCTGCTCGTGTTCGGCAGCTTCGTGCCGTGGTTCGGTGCGGCGATCCTCGCGGTGATGTTCACGGGGACGGCCCTGTACCGCTGGGAGCGGGGCACGGCCGGGCTCGGCCCGGTCGTGGCCGCGGCGGCCCTGGTGGCCGCCGCGCCGGTGTGGTCGATCCAGGCGGGCTGGTGGTGGGTGCAGCCCGACGTGTGGATCGTCACGATCGTCCTCGCCGGCGGGACGTTCGCGCTCGGCATGGCGCTGCGCGGGCGGCGCGTCCCCGGCGTGCTGACCTGGCTCGGCCTGATCAGCTACTCGGTCTACCTGGTGCACCACCCGCTGCTCAAGTATCTGAACGCGCTCGCCGGCGACCTGCGGTCGCTCACGCCGACCGGCCAGGTGGCCGTCGCGCTCGGCTACCTCGTGGCGCTGCTCACGCTGAGCTGGCTCACCTACCGCTTCGTGGAGGCGCCGGCCCAGGCGCTGGGCCGCAGGATCAGTAGACGTCGGTCGTCGTCTCCGTCCCCGACCGGTCGGGATATACCTGTCCCGGGGTGAGCTGCTGGCCCTCCAGCAGGGTGGACACCGTCACGAAGCTGTAGCCCTCCGCGGTCAGCGTCTGGAGCACCTCGGGCATCGACTCCACGGTCTCCTTGACGGTCTCGTGCATCAGGACGACCTCGCCCTCCCCGGCCACGTCGAGGGCCCGGGTGGTGAGAAGGTCCACGTGCCGGTAGCTCTTGATGTAGTCCTTCGTGGCGGTCGTGCCGGGCACCTGGATGAGCCCGAACTTGGCGGTGATCTCCTCCACGCCGCCGTTGCGCAGCCCGCCGGGCGCGCGGAAGAGCTTCGGCGCCTTCCCGGTCGTCTTCTGGATCAGCCGCTGGGTGTCGCCGATCTTCTTGTTGATCTGGGCGTAGGTGAGCTCGGTCAGGTAGCTGGCGTCCCACGAGTGGTTGCCGATCTCGTGGCCCGCCTTCGCGATCTGGGCGGTGAGCTTCGGATGCTTCTTCACCTCCGTCCCGATGACGAAGAACGTCGCCTTCGCCTTGTATTCGGAGAGGGTCTTCAGCAACGTCTGGGCGTACGGCCCCGGACCGTCGTCGAAGGTCAGGGCGATGCATTTGTGAGTCGCGCAGTACGGTTCATCGGTCCCGCGAGCCTGCGCAGGGGTGGCGGCGGCCGCGGCGAGGGCGCACGCGACGGCCAGAGGGATCAGACGACGTACAGCCATGGGGTACTCCTCGGGGGGATCTATAACGCGGCATCGTAACGTGCTTCGCGTAACTTCCTCCTCGTCAGTCCGTTTTGGTACCGACCGGAAACCTCCGTCCACCTGGGACGGGAGCGATTAAACCTTCGGCCAAGGAAGGGACTAAGGCTGCCCCCTCACGAGTGGGGTTCGCGATGCTGGGCCCGTCGGAAGAGGAACCGGGCAGCATGAGGAGGGCGGGTGACGCGAACCGCCACCCGGTCGGCGTGGGGGACGTGGATCGGGTTCGAGTCCTGCCCCACGCTGCTCGGCCGCCTCGTCGAGGGCTTCGCCGGTCCCTGGACCCCGCTGCAGGACGTTCCCGTCCCCGGTCCCGCCACGGCTCCGGTGGGCGACGCGGACGCGAGCCGGGACACGACACGGGACCCGGCGCGAGACCCGGCCGGCGCGATCGGATGCGTCGTGCTCGCCGCGCGGTCCCCGGCCGACCTGCGCAGGGCGGTACCGCTGCGCGGCCTGCTGCCCATCGCGACGCGGGTGCGGATCGCCCTCGCCGACGCGCCGTCCTGGGCGGCCCAGCCGCTGCCGGTCGCCGCACCCGGCGCCTGCTGGCGGCACCTGACCGAGATGCGGATCGTACGCCGGGGCCGCGGCTGGCACCTGGACGCCGCCTTCACCGAGCCGGTGCCGGCCGGCGACGTCGTGGCCCACGTCGCGAACGGCCTGTTCGGCGGATGCGCGGCGACCACTCCCGTCGCGGGGATCGAGGGCGGCGGCACGGCCGACTGGCGGCCCGGCGACCCAAACGTGACGCTGTCGCCGCCCGGCGGGCCCGTGCCGGACCGCCGCGACGCCCCGGGCTGCGACCTGCCACTGCGGCGAGTGGAGGTGGACGGCGCGGGTGCGGACGGCCTGCCGCCGCCGCTCGACGAGGCCGTGGTCAACCCCATCGGATTCCGCCAGCATCCCGCGGAGGGGCTGGCGGCGCTCGCCGCGCACCGGGACGGGTTCGTCGTCACCCTCGGCGGCGACAGGCTCGTACGGCTCCCGGCCTGCGGGCGGGTCACGGACGTGGACGTCGCCCGGCTGCGGGACGTGCGCGGGATCGAGGTGCCCACGCTCGACCCGCAGGCAGAGCGGGGGCGGGCGAGTGAGGTCGCCCGCGTCGTGGCCGCCTTCTCGGCCGCCGGGATCCCGGTGCTCGCCGCGCCCGATCCCGCCCGCGACCGGGCGCTGGGTCCTGGCCTCGCCGCCGCGCTGGCCGCCGTGACCGGCGAGGCGCTCGCGTCCGACCTGCGCCGTGAGGAGCTGAGCATCCGGCTGCGCAGGGCCGCGCTGCGCGAGCACGGGGCCGCCGCCCGCTGGCGGGGCCTGGCCCTGGCCACCGGCCTGCCGGTGCCGCCGCACCCGAGGGTCTCGATCCTGCTGTGCACGCGCCGCCCGGAGATGGTGCCGTTCGCGGTCGAGCAGATGGAGCGCCAGCGCGGCGTGACCGCCGAGCTGATCGTGGGCCTCCACGGCTTCACCGCGCGGGAGGCGGCCATCCCCCGCACGCGGCTGCCGGTCACCGTGATCGAGGCCCCCGCCGCGACGCCGTTCGGGGAGGTCCTGAACCGCATGGCGGCCGTCGCCTCCGGGTCGTACCTCGCCAAGGTGGACGACGACGACTGGTATGGGCCCGACCACCTCGCCGACCTCCTGCTCGCCCGGCGCTACAGCGGCGCCGACCTCGTCGGGTCGGCCGCGGAGTTCGTCTACCTGGAGCCGCTCGACGTGACGATCAGGAGGTGCATCGGCACCGAGCGGTTCGCGCCGCTGGTGGCCGGCGGCACGATGCTGGTCACCCGGGCGGCGTTCGAGGCGGCCGGCGGCTTCCGGCCCCTGGCGCGGACCGTGGACGGCCAGCTGCTGCAGGCGGTGGAAGCCGTCGGCGGCCGGATCTACCGCACCCACGGCCTCGGCTACGTGCTGCGCCGCCGCAGCGCGTACGGCCACACCTGGCGCCAGCCCGTGCAGTCGTTCCTCGCGTCCTATCAGGAGCAGTGGCGCGGGCTGGTCTTCAACGAACTGATGGAGGACGGTGCCCGATGGCGGGCGGAGGTGAGGACGTGACGGGGGCTGCGCGCATCCCGCTCAACGACTACGGGGTGCTCGGAGAGCCGCCCGCGCCGGGGGAGTGGACCCCCACGCTCACGGTGAGCGTGGTGATCCCCGCCTACCGGGCGGAGCGCACGCTGCCGCTGACGCTGGCCGGTCTGGCCCGGCAGACCTACCCGGCCCACCTCATGGAGGTCGTGGTGGTGGACGACGGCGAGCGGCCCATGGAGCCGCCCGAGTCGTCGGCGGGGCCGCTCCCGGAGCGGCTGCGAGTGGTCCGCCCGCGCGGCGGTGCGTGGGGGAGGGCGAGCGCCTGCGCGGCGGGGGCCGAGGCGGCCGAGGGCGAGGTGATCCTCTACCTGGACGCCGACCTCGTGGTGTTCCCCGAGCACGTGGAGGCCCAGATGCGCTGGCACCACCTGGCCGACTACCTGGTCGTGCTCGGGCACCTGCGGTTCGTGCCCGGCCTCGACGAGGTGCCGGCGAGCGAGGTGCTCGCGGCCGTCGAGGCGGGCGCGGTACACAAGCTCTTCGCCGAGGAGGACGCCACGCCGCAGTGGACCGAGCGGCGCTGGGACCAGACCGACGACCTGCGGACGGCCGGTTTCAGCGCGTTCTCCGTCATGGTCGGGGCCACCGCGTCGCTGCCGGCCCGCCTGCTGCGCGCCGCCGGGGGGCTGGACGCCTCGCTGGTCCTCGGCGAGGACACCGAGCTCGGCTACCGGCTGGCCCAGGCGGGAGCGGTGTTCGTGCCCGACCGCCGCAGCCGGTGCTGGCACCTCGGCCGGTCCACCGTCATGCGCCGCGAGCCCGACGTGAAGCGGCACAACTGGCCCCACCTCGCCGAGCGTGTGCCGAGCTTCCGCTGGCTGCGCAGGCACCCCCACCGCACCTACCTCGTGCCGTACGTCGATGTCGTGGTCGAGGTGGGGGACGCGTCGTTCGAGGAGGTCAGGGCGACCGTCGACGCCGTGCTCGCCGGGCGGCTGCCCGACGTGCGAGTGACGGTCGTCGGGCCCTGGGGACGGCTCGGCGGCGGGCGGCGCGACCCGCTCGGCGACCCCGCGCTCGACCTGCGCCTGGTGCTCGCCTGCTATCAGGGCGAGCCGCGCGTGCGGTTCCGCGAGGCCGTGCCGGACGACTGCTTCCCCGTGCCGTTCCGCTTCCACTGCCCGCCGGGGTGGGTGCCGTCGCGCGGCACCATCGGCTCGGTGATCAAGCACGCCGACCGGCAGCGGCTCGGGATCGTCTCGCTCGCGCTGGACGAGCGCGAGGACGGCCGCGTCGTGCACGCCCGGCTGGAGCGCACCGCCGCGATGAGCCGGGCCCGCCGGTGCGCCGGGCCGGGGGACGACCTCGACGACCTGGTCCACGAGATGTACGGCACGGTGTGGGACGCGGGCGACAAATGGGGGTTCCTTCCCGCGGCGCTCGCCGCGACGACCGCCCCGCCGGTGCCCGGCCGCGCCTGGACGGCCGCTTCCGGCGAGGCGGGCGCCGCGAGGGCGCTCCGGCGCCCGGGTGCCCGGCCGCTGCGCCGCACCGCCCGGCTGCTCCGCAGGCGCCTGCGCGCGCTCGTGCGCCCGGCCTGAGCCGCGCGTGTTTCCCGCGCACCATCGGGGCGCTCACACCCGCCGCCCGCCGCTTCGCCGACCCTAAGGACCGCCCGTGCCCCGCCTCAGCGTGATCATCCCGATCTACGACGTGGAACCGTACCTCGCCGGCTGCCTGGCCTCGGTCGCCGCGCAGACCTGGCAGGACATCGAGGTCGTCATGGTCGACGACGGCTCGCCCGACGGCAGCGCCGACATCGCCGCCGCCTTCGCGGCGCGCGACGGCCGGTTCCGGCTGGTCCGCCAGGCCAACGCGGGGCTCGGGGCGGCGCGCAACACGGGCGTGCGGCACGCGACCGGGGAGCACCTGATGTTCCTCGACAGCGACGACCTGCTGCCGGCGCACGCCCTCGAATACCTCCTGGCGTCCCTGCAGCGGTCGGGGTCGGACCTCGCCACGGGCAACGTGCTGCGCCTCGACGGGCGCGGCGCCCACCAGTCGGCCATGCACCGGGCCGTCTTCTCCGACGCCGCCGCGGCCACCCACATCACCCGGACGCGCGCGCTCCTGTGCGACCGCCTGGTCACCAACAAGCTGTGGCGCCGCTCGTTCTGGGACGCCCACGGGTTCGCCTTCCCCGAAGGCGTGCTGTACGAGGACATCGCGGTGGCCCTGCGCGCCCACTTCCTGGCGCGGGCCGTGGACGTGCTGCCCGCGCCGGTCTACCTGTGGCGGCGGCGCGAGGGCGGCGGCCGTTCGATCACGCAGGACAAGACGCGGGCCGCGCATCTGGAGGACCGGTTCGCCGCCGTCACCGAGGTCCGCCGCTTCCTCAGCGAGCACAACTTCACCGCCCACATCCACGCCTGGGACCACGCCGTGCTCGACGGCGACCTCACGAACTTCCTCGACGTGCTCGACCAGGCCTCCCCGGCGTTCCGGGAGCGCTTCCTCGACCTCGCCGGCCGCTACCTGGAGGACGTGGCGCCGCCCGTGCTCGACGGGCTGCCCGCGCTGCGGCGCCTCCAGTGGCATCTGGTGCGCCTGCGCCGCCCGGCCGAGCTGCTCGAGGTCCTGGCCTGGGACCGGGAGGTGAAACCCGACCGGCGGCTCGTCCGCAGGATGGGCGGCCACCACCTGAACGTGCCCCTCGCCCGCTCCGCCGACCGGGAGATCCCCGCCGCTGTCACCAGGGCCAGGGAGGAACTCGTCCCGCGTCACCGCATCGACGCCGTCCGCTGGGAGGACGGCCTGCTCGTGGTGGAGGGACGCGCGGCACCGCCGTTCCTGCGCCCCACCCGGCGGGTCCACCAGCAGGTCTTCGCCGCCCTCGTGCAGGAGCGGACCGGGCGGCGCGTCCGGGTGCCGGCCTCGGTCACCAGGGCCCGCGTGTCCACGAAGTCGAAGGAGCGCGACTGGGGCGGCTTCCGGCTCACCATCGACCCCGCATCGCTGGCCAGGCCGGGCCGGCTCGGACGGTGGCACGTCGAACTGCGCGTGCTGCACCGGGGCGTCCTGCGGCGCGGACGGCTGACCGACCCGCGCGCCGCCGCCTCGATCGTCGAGCAGGCGGGGTATCGCGCCGTCGGCCCCGACCACTACGTCGCGCCGCTGCTCGGGGAGACCGGCGTCTTCGTGCTGCGGGCCGAGCGGGAGACCGCCCGGGTCGTCACGCGGGAGGTGCGGGACGGCCGCCTGCGCCTGGTGGGCCACGTCGTCAACGACCTCGGCCCGACCCCGGTGCTCCAGGTCGCCCGGCGCCCCGGAGGCGTCCCCCGCACCTATCCGGTGAACGTCGACCGTCGTACGTTCGAGGCGGCCGTCGACCTGCGCGACCTGCTGCCCGTGTCCCGGACCGCACAGATCGCCGTGCCGGCGGAGGTCGCCGCGCCCGAGACGTGGTGGGAGGTCGAGGTGCGGGCCGCCGACGGCACGGTGACGCCCGTGACCCTCGCCGAGGACGTGCCCACCGGCCGGTACGGCCTGGCCGGCCGGGAGATCGTCGTGTTCCGCGACCGCACCGGCGGCCTGGTGCTGCGGGACCAGCCCGTCGCGGCGTACGCCGACCTCGCCGAGTGGCTGCCTGGCGGCGAGTTGCTCGTCGAGGGCGGCCTCGCGGTGCCGCACGAGATGTCGGCGCTGGTGGTGGCCGCACTCGGCCCCGTCACCCGGGTGACCCCCCGGCCCGGGGAGTGGCTGCTGCCGATCGAGGGAGCGGGAACCCGTTTCCGGGCGCGGCTGACGCCCGAGCAGGTCGGCTCGACCGCCGGGCGGCTGCCGCTGCCGCGCGGCCGGTACGCCCTGGCGATCCGGGCACGCGCCGCCGGGGGAGAGTGGACGGACCTGCCGCTGGAGTTCGACACGGACCTGCCGGCGGCCCACCAGACGGCCCGCCGTACGTTCGGGATCGTCACGTCGGGTCCGGGCCGGGCGGTGCTGACCGTGAGCGGCGACCTGACCGCCGACGAGCGCGGCAAGAAGGCCCAGCGGGTGCTGCGCACGAGGACCTACCCCCAGATGAGGGACAGGCCGCTGCGGGACGCCGTCCTGTTCGACGGCGGCGCGGGCACCCGCTTCGGCGGCAGCCCGAGGGCGGTCTGCGAGGAACTGCGCCGCCGGGGGACCGACCTGCCGCTGCTGTGGAACGTGCGGGACGGCCAGGTCGCCCTGCCCGGCGACGTCGAACCGGTGCGCATGCTCGGACGGGAGCACTACGAGGCCCTCGCCCGGTGCCGCTACGTCGTCACCGACGCGCCGCTGCCGCCGTGGTTCGAGCGCAGGCCCGGCCAGGTGGTCGTGTACACCGGGACGGACGCCGCCGGCGGTCGCGGGGCGGGTCAGTGGACCCATCTCGTGTCCGCGGGCCCGGGATCGACGGCGTCCCTGCGGCGGACGTCCGGCTTCGAGGGAGAGGTGCTGCAGACAGGTCTGCCCTGCGACGACCTGCTGACCGGTCCCGGCGCCCGGGAGCGCGCCGCCGAGGTGCGGCGCCGCCTCGGTCTGCCGGAACGCGCCCACGTCCTGCTGTACGTCGCGGGGGAGCACGACACGCTCGACGCCGGGCGCCTGGCGGCGGGCCTGACCGGCGACCAGGTCCTGCTGGTCCGCCACCCCTCGGGAACCCATCCCTCAGGAAACGGGGCGGTGTGGGACGTCGGCGGCCATCCGGACCCGCACGAGTTGTACCTCGCCGCCGACGTCCTGCTCGCGGGGGACGTGGCGGCGGTGTTCGACTTCGTCGTGACGGGACGCCCGGTGCTCCTGCACGCCGGCCGGCCGCAGGACCTGTGGCTCCTGCCCGAGGCGCCGGGGCCGGTGCTCCGGCGGGAGGCCGAGGTGCTCGACGCGCTCGCGCACCTTGACGAGGTGGCGGACAAGCACGGGGACGCGTACGCCGCGTTCCTGACGAGGTATCGCCCGATGGCCGACGGGCAGGCCGCGCGCCGCCTGGTGGACGCCCTGTTCGCCTGACCGCCTGGTCGGGGTAGGTCAAGAGGTGCCCAAGCGACCGTAAGGCAATGGGGATGAGCCGGGTGGCGTGCGGCCGCGCGTCGGCATCCTGACGGCGTGACGGTGCCTGCCAGGCTCTCGGTGGTCGTCCCCCTGCACGGCGGGGAGGAACACGCCGAGGAGTGCCTCGAATCCCTGCGCGACCAGACCCTGGACGACATGGAGGTGATCCTTGTCGGCCGCCCGCGTGGTCTTCGCCCGCCCGACCACAGGTTCACGCTCCTCACGCTCGGCGACGGCGGCGACGACCCCGGCACGGCGCGCAACGCGGGCGCGGCCTTCGCCACCGGGCGCTACCTCGCTTTCGCCGACCCCGGCTCGGTCGTCCCCGCGGGCGCCTACCGCGCGCTGGTCGGCGCCCTCGACCACACCGGCTCCGACCTCGCCTGCGGCCGGATCCGCACCTGGACGCCGTACGCGCCGGGCCAGGCGCCCGTCCCGGCGGCGAAGGCCAGGCTGCGCACGCACATCACCCGGCACCAGAAGCTGCTGGACGACCCGCGGGCGGGTGGCACGGTGTTCCGCCGGGAGTTCTGGAACCGGCACGGGTTCGCCTTCCCGGCGGGCCTGGGCGAGGACTTTCCGGTGACGATCCCCGCGCACGTGCTGTCCACCTCGGCCGACGTGCTCGGCGACGTGGTCTGCCTCACGCGCGGGTCCCGGTCGCAGGCCGACCCGCTGCGCCGCCTGCGGGCCATGCTGGAGGTGTCGGACCTGCTCGGACGGCACGCGCCGCAACTGCGCACGGCCTACGACCTGCGCCTGGCGGAGGGGCCGGACCTCGAAGCCGTGCTTGAGGCCGTACGCGACCGGGTTCCCGACGAGCTCGCCGAGGCCCTGGGCCGCCTGGACCCGAACGCGGTGGAACGGCTGCCGGTGCTCAGGCGGCTCCAGATCCACTTCGCCGCGCACGGCATGACCGGCGAACTGGCGGAGCTGCGGACGTTCGCCGCGTCGGAGATCAGGCACCGGGGCGTGCTGCGGCGGGGGCTGAGGCGCCGCCGCTGGTATCTCGACTATCCCTTCCGCCGCGACCCCCGGCTGCCGCGCTCGCTGTTCGACGCCACCCGCGACCTGCGGCTCGTCGCCTGCGTGGACGACGTACGCCACGCGGACGGCAGGCTCGCCCTGACCGGCCACGCGTACATCGCCCATCTGGACAGCGGGCGCAGCCGGATCGAGCTGTGGCTCCAGCGGGGAGAGGAGCGGATCATCCTGCCGGTGCATCGAACCCGCAGGCCCGACGTGACCGCCGACTCCCGGCAGTCGGTCGCCTGCCACGACGACTCCGGCTTCGAGACCGTGATCGCCCTCGACGCCCTGCCCGCCGGCCGGTGGGCGTTGCACACGCGGGTGCGCGCGCGGGGCGTGACCCGGGTGGGCCGGGCGATCGGAGCCCCGGGCGACCGCGTCTTCGACGCCGGGAACGTGCGGGTCTCCCTCACCCGCGACCGCGGGCTGACGCTCGGCCCCCGCGCCGCCGCCGGCCCGTCTCCCGATCCCGACGACCGCGTGGACACGGATCGGAGGACGGAGTCCGAGGGCCAGGTCGGTGCGGCGCGGTGGACGGAGTCCGGCGAGCTGGTCCTGGAGGGGACGGGCCGGTGCCCGGCCGGCCGGATCGTCCTGGAGCGCGGCGCGGAGCGGCACTCCTGGCCGGTTCGCCAGGACGAGGCCACGTGGACGGCCGCCATCGGCAGGACGGCCGAGGGGCTTCCGCTCCGCAGCGGGACCTGGCGGGTGCTGGCTCTGTCACCGGCGGGCGGGGACGAGCGCGTACGCCTGAGCCCGGCCCTGATCGCCGACCCGCCGAGGCCGCGGGTCACCGGATTTCACGAGATCTCCGTCCGCACCTCGCGGGACGGCGAACTGAGCCTCGCGGTGCGCCCCGCGCTCGGCCCGCACGAACGCGGGCCGTACGCGACGCGCAGGCGGCGGGCGTCGGCTCCACGCAGGGTGACCCTGCGCAACGCCGCGGTCTTCGACAGCTACGGCGGCGGGCAGTACTCGTGCAATCCCCGCGCCGTCTCCGAGGAACTGGCGCGCCGCCACCCCGACGTGGAGATCGTCTGGGTCACCCGGGACGGGCAGTTCGCGGTCCCGCCGGGTGTGCGCCTGGTCCTGTACGGCTCGCGCGAGCACGAGGAGGCGCTGCGTACCAGCCGTTTCGTCGTGGCCAACCGGCGCACCCAGCCGGGGTGGTACCGCAAGCCGCGCGGGCAGACGGTCGTGCAGACCTGGCACGGCACGCCGCTCAAGCGGCTGGGGCTCGACCTGGAGGGCATGCCGTACGCGCAGCGGGTGCCGCGCGACGAACTGGCGCGGCAGGTGGCGACCTGGGATCTGCTGCTGTCGCCGAGCCCGTTCGCCACCTCCGCGCTGCGCGGGGCGTTCGGCTACGAAGGGGAGATCCTGGAGTCGGGCTATCCGCGCAACGACGTGCTGTTCGATCCCGGGCGCGCCCGCGCGGCCCGGCGGCGGCTGGGCCTGCCGGACGACCGGCGGGTCATCCTGTACGCGCCGACGTGGCGGGACGACGAGACCACCGGGCGGCTCGCGCTGGACCCGGTCAGGGCGGCCGGGGCGCTGCGCGACGACGACGTGCTGCTCGTGCGGGCGCACTACCTGGTGGCGCGGGACATGGCGATCCCGAACGGCGACCGCATCCGCGATGTCTCCAGATTTCCGGACATGGCGGATCTGTTGGCCGCCGCGGACGTGCTGGTCACCGACTACTCGTCGGCGATGTTCGACTTCGCGTGCACCGGCAGGCCCATGGTGTTCTTCGCGCACGACCTGGAGCGCTACCGCGACCAGGTGCGCGGCTTCTACTTCGACTTCGAGGCCGAGGCCCCCGGGCCCGTCCTCAGGACCGGCGACGACGTGCTCGACGTGCTGCGGCACGGCGACCTCGGGCCGTTCGCGGCGCGCTACGAGCGGTTCGCCCGCAGATACTGCCCCTGGGACGACGGGCACGCCTCGGCGCGCGTGGTCGCGCGCATGCGGCCATGACCCGCGCCTCCCGGCATGTCGCCGGTCGCCCGCCCCGCCGTGTCGCCGGAACGCCGTCGCAGCCCATCGCGGCCGAGGCTCCCTCGGCGTGCCCTGCCGAGGCGACCGGGCGGGCCGCCCGGCTGGACCGGCCCGCCGTCGTGACCCTCGTGCCGGCCGTTCTCGCGCTGGCCGCCGGGCTGTGGGACCTCGGCGGGCCGCCGCCGTGGCGGGACGAGGCGGCCACGGTCAGCGCGGCCGTCCGCACTTTCCCCCAGCTGGCGCACCTGCTGCAGTCGGTCGACGCGGTGCACGGCCTCTACTACGCGCTGATGCACGTCGTCGCGGGCCTGTCCGGCACGGCCGAGGTGGCGCTGCGGATCCCGTCGGTCGTCGCGGGCGCGCTGGCCGCGGCCGGGACCGGCGCCCTCGGCCGCGCCCTCGGCGCCCCCCGGGCGGGCCTGTACGGCGGCGTGCTGCTGGCCCTCATGCCCATCTTCTCCAGGTATGTCCAGGAGGCCCGGCCGTACGCGCTGACGGCGGCGGCGGCCGTCGGCGTGACCCTGCTGTTCCTGCGCGTGCTGCGATCGCCCACTTCGGGCGTCCTGGCGGCGTACGCGGCGGCGCTGACCGTGCTGGCCTACCTCAACCTGTTCGCGTTCCTGGTCGTGGGGGCGCACGGCGTCGCGCTGATCCTGTCGAGGGGACCGCTGCTCCGGTGGGCGTGCGCGGCGACGCCGGCACTGGCGGCCGTGGCGCCGCTGGCCTGGCTCGGCTCCCGGCAGAGCGCGCAGGTGGGGTGGATCCCCCGGCCGGATGCGGGGGACGTGGGCAGGCTGGCCGTCCAGTTGTTCGGCGACCTCGGCGGGGCGACGGGACCCGGGGTGGCCCCGCTGACCTGGGCGCTCGCGCTCTTCGGCCTCGCGTACGCCGCGGTCGCGGGCGTCCGCCGGGCCCGCGCCGCCCGCCGCGCCGGAAAGCCCATCGAGGAGTTCGACGGAATGCCCGCCGAAGGATCCGTCGCGCGCCGCGCCGCAGCGCCCTGGGCCGCCGCCTCGGCCGGGAAGCCGCCCGCCGGTGAGGCGGGTCCGGCCCCCTTCGGCCATGCGGCGCTCGTGCGGCTGACGCTGCCGTGGCTGCTCGTGCCCGCGCTGGTGCTGCTCGCGGCCTCCTGGGCCCTCCATCCCGTGTACGTGTTCCGCTACGTCTTCTGCTGCGTCCCGGCGGCGGCGCTGCTGGCCGGGGCGGGCCTGGCCGCGCTGCCTCCCGGCCTCGCCGCCGCCATGCTGGCCGCCTGGCTCGGCCTGTCGGTTCCCGGGCAGTTCGCCACGCGGGGGCCGGACGGCAGGCAGGACGATCCGCGGCCGGTCATGGCGCTGCTCGCGGCCGAGGCGAAACCGGGGGACGGGGTGCTGTTCGTCCCCGCCAAGGTCAGGAAGTACGAAGCGGTCTACCCGTCGGTCTTCGGCAGGCTCCGGGACGTGGCGCTGGCCAGGTCACCCGAGCAGGACGGCAGCTTCCCCGGCCGCGAGGTGGGCACCCGGGTGCTCGCCGCCCGGCTCGACGGGCTGCGTACGCTCTGGGTCGTCGGCCACACGGGCAAGAACGCGATGCCCGCCCGCCGCCGCGCCCTGGTCGCCCGTTCGTTCGCCCCCGCCGGCCGCTGGACCTTCCGCGGCCTGTTCGTGGACAGGTACGACCTGCGGCACGCTCACCGCTCGAACGGCGCCGGGGTGGGGAAGTAGGCCTCCAGGAACCGCGCAAGCAGCGCGTCCTGGTCGGGGGTGGTGGGGGCGGTGTCGTTGAGGCAGAACACGTCGTGCCTGCGCCGGGCCAGCATGCGGCGCAGCTTGGCGGGCGTCTTCGGCAGCGACAGGTCCACGTAGGTGTAGTCGACCGTGCCGGGCACCGCCCGCCCGCTGAGGTAGCCGTAGTAGTGCGCCAGCGAGGACACCACCGAGATGTCCCGCGACGTGCGGAACCTGCTGCGGGCGGTCGCCGTGAACTCCGCCGCGAAACGCCCCTCCAGCTCGTACATGAGCGACCGGCGCAGCGCGTACGGCACGTGCTTGAGCTTCTGCGTGATCGTGCGGCCGGTCAGGTTCTCCAGGATGCGCCGGTTGTTCATGCCCGCGGCGTGCACCGGGGACTCCTCGGTCTCCGGCATGCCGAACGGCACGTGGACGGTGCTGGGGAAGAAGCGGGTGATCCCGTTGCCCTCGAAGAACGTCCGGGGAGGCAGCGGCCGGCCCAGGAAGAAGTCGTCGTTGAAGTACAGGAAGTGCTCGCTGAGCCCGTCGATGTGGTGAAGCTGCGTCTCGATGGCGTGGGAGTTGAACACCGGCAGCACCGACGGGTCGGTGAAGATCTCCTTGTGGTCGACCACCGAGACCATGGGGTGGGTGGTGTCGAGCCACGGAGGCGTCTGGCCGTCGGTGACGATCCATATCCGGTTGATCCAGGGGGCGTACATCAGCAGGGAGCGCAGCGAGTAACGCAACTCGTCCCTGCTGGTGAACCGTGCCTCCGTGGTCGCCATCTCGCTCGGCGGAGTGCCGGTGCGCAGCGCCTCGTCGCGCTCGGCCTGGTCGCGCCGCGCCCGCCAGGCCGGGTCGGCGCCGTCCACCCACGTGTAGACGGCGTCGATCGGGAAGTCGATGTCGTCCAGCAGCCGCCGGACGAACTCGGGCCGGGTGCGGTAGGCGCGGGCCCGGCGGGCGGCGCAGGCCAGCGGCGTGAACAGCTCCTCGCCGCCGTCCACGGCGGGGCCGTCGGCGGGGACGCGGTCGCAGGCGGGGTTCGGCCTCGGGGCGACCAGTTCGTCGCCCTCGCGGGCCCAGAACTCCAGGTCGCATCCGTTCTCCGGGCCGAGCGTCAGCGTGCGCGAGGGGCTGGCGAAGTACATGGCCAGCCGCACGACCTTGGCGTCGCCGAGCAGAGCCGCCGCCCGCCGCACCGGGCGCATCCGGCCCGCGTCCGCCTGGCGTGCCCGCGCCCCCTGCCTGCCGTACGGCTGCCGCGCCGCGAACAGCGGATGACCGCCGGCCGCGAGCGCGGCGAGCGCGCGCGTGCGGTCGTCCTCGGGCACGGCGATCACCGGTGGCCGGTTGGGCAGCGGGCGCACGCAGAAGTACGGCACGCGCGCCTCGGTCAGCAGGGCGCACACCACGTCCAGCGTCTCGCGCTGGGCCTGGAGCGGACCCGCGTCCGCCCGGATGAGTGCGGCCCGCGGCGCGGGCTCCCACGACGGCAGCCGCCCCTGCAGCCGCCGGTACAACGTGACAACGGGCATGGTCTCCCCCTCGAACACGGACTGTAACCGATCGGCGACCGGATTGGCGGATGGTTTACGTAGATGGGGGAGATGGTCAAGAACCGGCAACGAGATGCCCTGCCTGTTACAGAAGAGCAGGCCGCGGCTACCGCTTGTAGTCATTCTTGCCTGCATGGGGGGCTTCACGCTGGACGACATACTCGCGACGCGCAAGCCGAGAGACTCGTGGTGGACCGTCTTCATGGTCGATCCGCTCGCCTGCCGGCTCGCGCTGCTCGTGGCCAATCACACCTCGATCACGCCGAACGGGCTGACCAGGCTGTCCATGCTGATCGGCTTCGCGTCGGCGGCGGCCTTCGCGGAGGGCATGCTCGTCGCCGGGGCGGCTCTGTTCTATCTGAGCTTCACGGTCGACTGCATGGACGGGAAGATCGCCAGGCTCAAGGGCACGGGGACGCCCTTCGGCCTGTGGCTCGACTACGTCGGCGACCGGGTGCGGGTGGTCTGCTGCGCCTTCGGGTGGGGGTTCGGGGAGTACACCCGCACGGGCGACACCGACGTGGTGCTCGCCGCCGTCGGCGTCGTGGTGCTCGACCTGTTCCGCTACATCAACGGCCCGCAGCTGAAGCGGGTCAAGGACGCCACGCGCGCGCTGCTCGAGGCGCGGCTGGAGGGGCAGTACGTCCTCGCCGAGAGCGTCCTGCGCTCCAGGCCGCGGACCGAACTGGGGCAGGTCGCCGCGGAGTTCGGCCAGGTCGCCGCCGAGGACGGCGCCGCGGTGGTCGACCTGCAGAAGGCGTTCCACGCCCGCTTCCCCTGGTACGACCGGTTCCGCGTCTTCCTGGTGCGGCACCGGGTGCGCACCCACGTGGTGAGCGGCATCGAGTTCCACGCCGCGATCTTCGTCGTGGGCCCGCTGTTCGGACCCAAGGCCCTGGTGCCGGTCTCGGTCGTGGCCGGCGCACTGCTGCTGGCGTTCGAGATGAGCCTCGTCTACCGCGTCTGGCTGGCGGCGCGCCAGGTGCCCCGCACCGCCGCCGAGAAACAGAAGATCCTTGTCTGACCGGCCGTCCCGGCCGGATCCGCACGCTCGTACGGCGTGACGCCGTAGGACCCGCGTCACGAGCCGCGCCCGGGGGAGGGCGGCGGCCTGGCGTCTGGCAATTTCACCACGGGGGATAGAACTATGCATTCGGACAGGCCTGTCTTCGTCGTCGGCTGCCCGCGCTCCGGCACCACCATGCTGCAGCTCATGCTGCACTCGCACCCGCGCATCGCGGTCCCGCCCGAGACGCGGTTCCTCGTCCCGGCCTACTTCTCCCGCCGGGCGTACGGCGACATGCGGCTGGCCGACAACAGGCGCAGGCTGGCGACCTGGATCGCCGAGGGCCGGACCACGAAGTTCCACGAGCTCGGGCTGAGCCGCCCCGACTTCGTCCAGGCGGCGATGCTCGGCCCGGGCAGCTTCGGCTCGGTCATCGGCATGGTCTTCAAGTGCTACGCCGAGCGCTTCGGCAAGCCGCGCTGGGGCGACAAGCGGCCCAGCTACTACCGGCACGTCGAGATGCTCATGCGGATGTTCCCCGACGCGCAGTTCGTCCACCTCGTCAGGGACGGCCGCGACTGCGTGGCCTCGCTCAAGCAGATGCCCTGGTACAAGGCGGACGCCGTGCACGCCATGGCCAACTGGGCCGAGGCCGTCGACTTCGGCCGCCGGCACGCGCGCAAGCTGCCGGCCGACAGCTTCTACGAGCTGCGGTACGAGGACCTCACCGCCGACCCGGAGACCGAGCTGAAGAAGCTGTGCGTGTTCCTCGGCGAGGAGTACGACCCGGCGATGTGCGAGCCGCGCCACATGGCCGAGCTGGCCGTGCCCAAGCACAAGGTGTGGCACAGCAACACGCACGAGGAGGTGACCACCGCCCACTCGGGCAAGTGGGCCTCCCGGCTGGAGCCCTGGGAGATCTCGCTGTGCGAGGAGGTGCTCGGCGAGCGGCTCACCGCGTACGGCTACGAGCTGAGCGGCGCGCGCAAGGCCGACCGCGAGCACGTCGCCGCGTTCAAGGCGGCGGCGGCCAAGCGCCGCGCGGCGCGGCTGCGCAAGTACAACCGCGACCGGCTCACCCGGCTGCGCGAGCCCGGTCCGATCGCCGCGCTGCTGACGGAGGGCCAGCGGCGGCTCGCCGGCCTGCCTCAGCAGCGCTCCTACGAACTGCTTCCCCGCTGACATCCCCTCTCGGCCATCTCAGGCGCCCGGCGGGGGGCCGACCGACGACCGCACGATGAGGCGCGAGCGGAGCGTGTGCGTCTCCCGGCCGGCCTCGGCCCCCTGCACGATGTCGAGAAGCACCTCGGCCGCCTTCGCGCCGAGCCCGTGCACGGGCTGCTCGATCATCGTCAGCGGCGGGTCCATGACCGCGGCCCAGGCGCTGTCGTCGAACCCGATCAGGGAGACGTCGCGCGGGTAGGACAGCCGGGCCGCCCGCAGGGCGCGCAGGGCCCCCGTCATCGCCTCGGTCTCGGTGCAGAACAGCGCGGTGATGCGGTTCGGCAGGGCGAGCATGCGCGCGACCTCCTCGGTCGCCCGCTCCTCGACCTTGCGCCCGACCATCACCAGCTCGGGATCGAAGGGGATCCGCGCGTCGTCGAGCGCGTCGAGGTAGCCGCGCAGGCGCTCGCCGTCGGTCCACAGGTTGCGGGCCGCCGCCGCCAGCAGCTCGCGGCGGGTCGCCGGCGGCTGCGTCATGGACGGGCCCCACACGAAGCCGATCCGCCGGTGCCCCGCCGCGATCAGCCGCTCGACCGCCTCACGCGCCGCGTCGCGGTTGTCGATGACGACCGCGTCGAGGTCGAGCGCCGGGATGGCCCGGTCGACCAGGACGACGGGGACGCCGCGCTTCAGCGCCTCCTTGACGTGGCCGACCTCCCGGCCGCTGACCGCGGCGGACGCGATGATCATGCCGTCGACGCGCTTGTCGATCAGCACGTTGGTGGCGGCGACCTCCTCGTCGAGGTCCTCGTAGGTGCTCAGCACGATCGTGTCGAAGCCGCGGGCCCGGGAGGCGTCGCAGACGCCGCCGACCAGTCCGGCGAAGAAGGGGTTGCCGATGTCGGCGACGATCACCCCGATGGTGTGGCTCACGCCCGTCGACATGCTGCGGGCGAGCGCGTTGGCACGGTAGCCGAGCTTCTCGGCCGCCGCGAGCACGCGTTGGCGCAGCTCCGGGCTGACGTGTCCATACCCGCCGAGCGTGCGGGCGGCGGTCGCCCTTCCGACGCCCGCCTCGGCCGCCACCTCGGAGATCGTCACCCGCCCGGCGGCCTGGCTCGGCTCAGCTGGCATGGCTGGCGTTCCTCCCTCTCGATCCTACGGAAGCTTAGTGAGAACGGGCCGTCCGTGGCCGAACGCGCCCTCCACCAGGCATTGCTCGTAGGCCGACCGCGCGCCGTCGTGGAGCGCGCGCTCGACGGCGTCGCGGTCCGGGGACGTGCCGGTGGTCCAGCCGCCGCGCAGCAGGGAGACGGCGAACCCGGCGAGGAAGGCGTCGCCGCAGCCCATCGTGTCGACCATCAGTCCGGGGTCCTCCACCCGGCGCGCGGCGGTCGCGACCGTGACCCTGCCGTCGTGCGCGATCGCCCCCTCCACGCCGCGCGTGGCAAGCGCGAGCCGCGCGCCGCGCCGTACGGCCTCGGCCAGCAGGTCCCGCGTGGCGGCCTCGTCGAGGTGTGAGCACGACAGCAGCACCAGGTCGGCGTGCGGGCAGACCCGGTCGAGGTAGCCGGGAGCGCGGAACTCGTCCTCGCTGGACAGGTCGAAGCTCACCAGCGGGCCGAGCCCGGCCAGCTTGGGCAGCTCGCTCTCGCTTCGGGAGTACACGCTGGAGTGCACCAGGTCGAAGGAGGCGGCGTACCGCAGCAGGTCGTCACCGAGGACGAGCGGCTCCCGCAGCGTGACGCCGCCGCCGTTCCAGCCGAGGAAGACGCGGTCGCCGTCGTCCACGCGCAGGGTGGAGACGCCGCTCTCGCCGGTCCGCACGACGCAGTGGTCGATCGCGACTCCCTGGGCGGCGATCGAGGCGCGCAGGAAGTCGCCGAGCTCGTCGTCGCCGAACACGCCCAGGTAGGCCGCGTCCAGGCCGAGGCGGCGGGCGTAGACGGCCACGTTGACGCTGTTGCCGCCCGGGTACTCCACGCCGCGGTCGACGAACCGGTCGACGATGTTGTCGCCGAAGCCGAGGACTCTCAAAGGACTCTCCTGTGGACGAGCCCCCGCGCAGTCACGCGCGAGGGAGTGTCCCGTGATCTTTTGCCGTAGCGAGGATCGGCCAGATGGATGCGTCGCAAGGCCGAGGAGGAGCCCATAGCGGAGCTATGGGCGTCTTTCCCGGGCCCCGCGGAAATTCCGAGCCTGCGAGGAATTTTCGTGGGTGGGGCGAGAACGCAGCGAGGCGCCATCTGGGCGACCGCAGTAGGCGAAAAAGATCACGGGACACGACCTGGGGCCCGGAAGGGGGGAACGGCGGATCAGTAGTCCATGACGCGGTAGTAGCGGCGCAGGTCGAGCGAGTGGTCGCGCACGCGCTCCAGGTGCTTGCTGACGCGGCTCATGACGGTGTCGAGGACCAGCGGCGCGAGCAGGCCGCGGAACTCCGGGCTGATGCCGTCGAGCGGGTAGTCCTTCGTGTCGAAGACGGTGACGTCCTTGGAGATCCGCTTGGCGAAGGCCTCGGCGCGGTCCGTGAGCGCCCGCGCCTCGTCCTCTCCCTGGAAGACGATCACGCTGGTGTTCTCCTCGACCAGTTCGAGCGAGCCGTGGAAGAACTCGGCGCTGTGCACCCGCGTGGTGCGCAGCCACTGCATCTCCTCGAGGATGCACATGGAGTAGAGGTAGGTGAACCCCCACAGGTTCCCGCCGCCGATGAGGAAGTAGTAGTCGCTGTCCTTGTGGGCGTCGGCGAACGCCTCGGCGACCGGCTCGGCCTGCTTGGAGACCTCCAGGAGGATCCGCGGGATGTCGTCGAACTCGGCGGCGAACTTCTCGTAGCCGTCGAACTCGCCTCGCCGCGACAGCAGCCGGCCCATGAAGAGCAGCATCTGCATGTCGAACGGCCACGTCTTGGGCTCGGTCAGCAGCGCGAGGTCGACGTTTTGGGCGATCGGCGAGTCGGGGTAGCCGGTGAAGCCGATGGTGTGGGCGCCCTTCGACTTGCAGAACTCGATGGCCCGGACGACGTCGTCGGTCGTGCCCGAGACCGACGTGAAGATCGCCACCGAGCGCTCGCCGAGCGCCTTCTCGTCGGCGGCGACCAGTTCTGCCGCGATCACCGCGCGCACGTCGAGGGTGGACCGCTGGCGCGCCAGGCGCTCGTACGGCCACATCTGGGCATAGGTGCCGCCGGCGCCGACGAGGTAGAGGTTGTCGAATCCCCCGTCCACGAGCCGATCGACCAGTTCCTCGATCTGCGGGCGCAGCGCCACCGCGCTCGCCAACTGGGAGAGGAATTCCGGCTCGTTGAATCCGAGCATTGTCGCGTCCTTTCGGGATCACCTGCGGACCGGCGGCGCCCCTGCTGCCTGATACCGGTATCACGCGAGGGTCACGCTGGCACAGGTGAACGTGCGGCGTCAACACCACGCCCCTCTTTCCGCTACTTGTGCGGCCTCTAGCTGCTGTTTCTGGCCGCCGTCGGTCCCGTACGCGTCCTGCGGGAAAAAATTCTTGGAACTAGGACTGGTACCGGTATCAGATGGTCTGTACAGTCACCCCACACCAGCGGGTCGTGCCGGCGGCGCGTCCCGGCGGATCCGAGGTGCCTCGGGCACCGGCGGTCCTCCCTCCCCCAGAGAGACCAGAGAGAAAGGAAGCCCATGCGCCCTCGCGCACTGACGACGTTCGCGGCACTCGCCGGGACGTCGGTGCTCGCCCTCGCCGGGTGCACCGGCGGCGGGCAGGCGGACAAGGCTCCCGCGGCCGACGTGACCGCCGCCCCCGACTACTCGGGCACCCTGAGCATCCTCACCAAGTTCGCCGGAGAGCCGCTGGAGCCGTACTTCCAGGACCTGGCCGCCGAGTACGAGAAGCAGCACCCCGGGGTGAAGATCCAGCTCATCCAGGAGACCGACCAGAGCATCAAGGACAAGACCAAGACGCTGACCGCGTCGAACGCCCTGCCGGACGTCTACTTCACCTGGACCGGCAACTGGGCGGAGAACTTCGTCCGCGGCGGCCGCGCGGCCGACCTGACCAAGGTCATCGGGCCCGGCACGGAGTGGGGGAAGACCTTCAGCGAGGGGGCGCTGTCGGCCTTCGCCTACGACGGCAAGTACTACGGGATCCCGCTGTACGGCAACGGCAAGTTCATGGGCTACAACAAGGCCGCGTTCGCCAAGGCGGGGGTCAAGGTGCCCGCCACGTTCGAGGACCTGATCGCCGCCTGCGGCCCGCTGCGCAAGGCGGGGTACGAGCCGATCGCGTTCGGCAACAAGGACGGCTGGCCGGCACTCCACTACCTGCAGCAGATGTTCGCCTACGACGTGCCCTGGGACACGCTGCAGGCCGACCTCAAGCCCGCGACGGCGAAGCTGGACGACCCGGGCTACATCACCGCGCTGACCCGGTTCAAGACCCTCGTCGACACCTGCACCGACACCAAGAGCGGCACCAACGGCGTGCTGTACAGCTCGGCGCAGGAGAAGTTCGCCGACGGCAACGCGGCCATGTACTACCAGGAGATCCTGGAGTTCGACAACGAGACCGCCAAGGGCAAGCTCCCCACGGACGACTTCGGCATCTTCCCGCTGCCCGCGCCGCAGGGGGCGAAGGGCGACCCCACGGTGATCGAGGGCGCGCCCGAGGGATACCTGGTCAACGCGGCCTCCCCGCGCATCCCGCTCGCCGTCGACTTCATGAAGTTCGTGACGAGCGTGAAGAACGCCAAGACGCTGTCGTCCCCGCCGTACGGCCAGCCGAGCACGGTCATCGGGGCCGTCACGCCCGAGACCTCCAGCAAGGCGGTGTACGAGGGCGTCGGCCTGGTCAACAAGGCGCCGAAGCTGGCCGCCTGGCTCGACACCGTCACCGTGCCCGACGTCGCCGACGCCTGGCTGTCCGGCGGCGAGGCGCTGATCACCGGCGGCAAGACCCCCGAGCAGGTGCTCGAGAGCGTCCGCCAGGCCTCGGCGTCGGCGAAGTAGCCGGAGGAGAGCAGGTGCGCACCATCGGCAAACGGGCGCTCGGGCTCGCGTGGGTCGTTCCCGCCCTCGTGCTGGTCGGGGTGTTCGTCTACTTCCCGCTGGCCGAGAACCTCGGGTTCAGCACGCTCAAGTGGGACATCTACAGCGGCAGCCAGGAGTACGTCGGCTTCGCCAACTACACCAAGCTCGTCGAGGACCCGGTCTTCTGGCGGTCGCTCGGCAACAACGTGCTGTACGCCGCGGTGTCGATCGTGTTCCAGGTGTTCGGTGCGCTCGTGCTGGCCGCGCTCATCGAAGGCGTGCGCAGCGAGCGGTGGCAGCGCGTCCTGCGGGCCATCTACTTCATTCCCTCCGCGATCTCGCTGACCGTCGCCGGCCTGCTCTTCTACTTCATCTACGAGCCCGACCTCGGCCTGCTCAACCACCTGCTGCAGGCGGTCGGCCTCGGCGGTCTCAGCCACTCGTGGCTGGGCGAGGAGAGCACGGCCATGCCGGCGATCGTCGCGATGAGCCAGTGGCAGGGCTTCGGCTACTCCACGCTGCTGTTCGCCGTCGCCATCCAGCGGATCCCCCGCGAGATCTACCAGGCCGCGGCCCTCGACGGCACCGGCCCGGTCCGCCGCTTCTTCCACGTGACCGTTCCCCTGGTGCGAGAGATGACCGGCGTGATGTCGATGGTCACGATCTCGGGGGCGTTCCAGGTGTTCAACGAGGTCATGGTGATGACCAGCGGCGGGCCGGACAACTCGACCCAGGTGCTGGGGACCTGGCTCTACCGCAGCGGCTTCGTCCGCAACGACTTCGGCTACGCCGCCGCGATCGCGACCGTCATCTTCGTGATCACGCTCGGCATCGCCGTGGCGCAACTGTGGGTCGCGCGCAGGAGAAGGGTGGCGTGGTGAATCGCATCGGCTTCCTGGGGGTGATCACCCGGGTGTTCCTGTGGGCGTTCCTGCTCTGCCTCGCGGTCGTGGTGGTCTATCCGCTGCTGTGGATGGTGCTCAACGGCTTCAAGACCAACGGCGAGATCTTCGGGAACCCCTTCTCACTGCCCTCGCACTGGAGCTTCGACAGCTACCAGAAGGCCTGGAACCGCGGGGTGAGCAACTACCTCACCACGAGCGTGCTGGTCACCGTGACCTCGACGATCGCGACCGTGTTCGTCAGCGCGTGGGCGGCGTACGGCCTCACCCGGGTGAACATCCCGTTCTCCAAGCTGACCACCGGGGTCATCCTCGGCGGGCTGATGCTCGCCCCGAGCGTGGCGCTCGTGCCGCTGGTCAAGATGTTCCAGGCCATGGGCCTGTACAACAGCTTCTGGGCGCTGCTCATCCTCTACACGGCCTTCCGGGTGCCGTTCACCACCTTTCTCATCCGGGCGTACATGCTCGACCTGCCGCGTGAGGTGGACGAGGCGGCCGAGATGGACGGCTGCGGCCGGTGGACCGCCTTCTGGCGGATCATCCTGCCCATGTGCAAGCCGATCATCACCTCGACCGTGCTGCTGCACATCCTGTTCGCCTGGAACGAGTACCTGTTCGCGATGGTCTTCACCAGCGGCGCGGGCGTGCAGACCCTCCCCGTCGGCCTGATGAGCCTCATGAGCAAGCACGGCACCGAGTTTCCCGTCGTCTTCGCCGGCATGGCGATCGCGGCCTTCCCGGTCGTGCTGCTGTTCTTCGCCGGGCAGCGTTACATCGTCAAAGGACTCGCGGACGGAGTCGGAAAATGAGCCCCATGCCCCTCATCACCGGATCGAACTTCTCCTACCAGCACCTGCCGTTCGAGCGGTTCCTCGACGACGCCGCCGACCTCGGCCGCGAGGAACTGGAGCTGTGGGGGATCGCCCCGCACTTCCACGTGCCGCAGGTGAGCGACGCCGAGGCCCGTGCCGTACGCCGCCGGGCCGCCTCCCGCGGTCTGCGGGTGCGCTGCCTCACGCCCGAGCAGGTGGCCTACCCGGTCAACATCGCCTCGGCCGACACGCGGCTGCGCGCCTCCAGCATCGCGATGTTCCGCCGGGCGGCCGAGCTGTGCGCGGAGCTCGGCGCCGAGTTGCTCCTGCTCACGCCGGGCCGGGGATACGAGGACGAGCCGGTGGAGGCGGCCTGGCGCAGGTCCGCCGACGCCCTCGCCGAGATCGCCTCGTACGCCGAGGGGTTCGGGGTGACCTGCGTGCTCGAACCCCTCCAGCGGGTGGAGTCGAACCTGCTCAACGACTCGCGGGCGCTGGCCCGGATGCTGGACGAGGTCGGCGCGCCGAACCTCGCCGCCGTGCTCGACACCGTGGGCATGGCGGTCGCCGGGGAGAGCGTGGACGACTACTTCGACGCGCTCGGCGACCGGGTCCGCCACGTGCACCTCATCGACGGCCGCCCGGCCGGGCACCTGGCGTGGGGCGACGGGGAGCTGCCGCTGCCCGACTACCTCGCCGCCTTCTCCCGCCGCGGTTATGCCGGGTTCACGACGTTCGAGTTGTTCGGCGACGGCACCTACGCCTTCGCCCCCCGGCCCGTCGTCGAACGCTGCCTGTCCGCCGTGCAGGCCGCCGTCACGGCGGCTCCGTAGCCCCCTCGTCAGGTCGCCCTCCTTCGGGGAAGCGGCAGGCGCGACCGCGTGAACACGGCGCCGCCGAGCGCGGCCAGCAGGGGAAGCACCACGACGAGCAGGCCGACGAGCGCCCAGGGAATCGCGAACGCCGGTCCGGAGCCCGCCTGTACGATCGCCGACACGCCGTCCTTTCGCAGGATCACCACCTGGTGAACCGCGGGGTGCCGGGCCGTGGCGATGCCCGGTGCGAGACCGGCGAGCACGCCCGTGACCGAGCCCAGTAGCGCGATCACCAGGGCCTGCCCGGCGACGACCGCGCGTTTCACCCGTGGGGCCGCCCCCACGGCCGACATGGTCTCCAGGTCAGGACGCGACTCGGCGGCGGCCAGCATGGTGGCGACGAACGTCATCCCCAGCACGAGCACGGCCGCGGCGATGCCCAGGACGACCAGGAGCATCGTGTTGCCGGGAGCCACCGGCACTTCGAGTCGCACAGTGGCCTTGCCGCTGATCCGCTCCACCGCCGCGGCGATCCGGTCTGCCGTCGCCCTCGGGACGCGGAAGTCCGCGGGATCCACCACGAGCATGGTGATGACGGTGCCGTACCCGTTCTTGGCGGCCACCTCGGGCGCGATGACCGCGCGGGCCCAGCCCTCCCCGGTGGCCCGTACCCCGACGGCGGGCAGCGTGAGCGACTGTGAGTCGTCCGGCCCGGGCCCGGCCGCCAGATCGAGTCTCACCTGCCCCTGCCGGATAACGGCGGGGTTGAGCACGACGGCCTTCCCCTCGTGGAGCGCCGCCACCGCCCGCGGGTCCTCGCGCCTCAGCACGTAGCGGAGCAGGTCCTCGTTCCCCACCAGGAGGTCTCCGGACATGCTCACGTCCGGCAACTCCATCTCATTGGCCGGTGCGTCGATCGACATCGAGGCGTACGCCGGTACTCCGGACTTGGTCGCGAGCATCCGCGCCTCGACGAGCGGCACGCGGGCGGGCAGCTCTCCGCGTACGGCGGAGCGGACGCGATCCCACAGCTCGGGAGTGAGGTCCTGTCCGCTGATCGACAGGGTCCCGGCCGGTGCCTGTGGATGGTCGGGCACGTAGTCCGGCCCCTCGGCCAGCCGGGTCTGCCAGGTGACGCCGACGGCCGTGAGCGCCACGACCGCGGTCATCACCGCGGCGACGGCGGGCGCCGTACGGCCCCTGTTGCGTGCGGCGTCCCTGGCGGCGAACCGGAGCGGCAGGGGGAGCCGGGCGGCGAGCCTGGCGACCGCCGCGATGAGCGCCGGTGTCAGGGCCACCAGACCGAGCTGGGTGACCAGGGCCGAGGTCGCGATCCAACCGAGCTCGTGACCGGCGCTCACGATGGTCGCCGCCGTGCCCGCGACGACGAGCACGATCCCGGGCAGCGGCCGGCCCGCACGGTCTCTGCCTCGCTCGCGCCTGCCCGACAGCACGGCGACGGGGTCCGTACGGCTCGCCGCGACGGCCGGGGCGAGGGCGGCCAGCAATCCGGCGACGACGCCCAGCGCCGCGGCCGTCGCGACCGCCGCCCAGGGGGCGGCGAACGGGCCGAGCAGGTAGCCCGCCCGCTGCTCCAGCAGCGGCCGCGCGAGCCAGGCCGCGCCCACGCCCAGGGCGGCACCGAGGACGGAGGCGGCGACGCCGAACAGCAGGCCGTCGGCGAGCGCGATCGTCCGCAGGTGCGCGGGCGAGCCGCCCTGGACGGCGACGAGCGCGAACTCGCGCGATCTGCGCAGCCGCCCCATGGCGAAGGCCGGCCCGGCCAGCAGGACGACCTCGAGCAGCATGATCCCGACCCACGGCGCGATCTGCGGGAGGGAGGGCCCGGCCCACGACGGCTCGTCCGGCGGAATGCCGTCGATCACCGCCCGGCTGACGACCACGAGGCCGTGTTCGTTGAGCCGCCGCACGTCCGCCCACGTCACCGGACGCGGAGACTCCACGAGCCAGGCGTGCGACATCAGCGTGGGATCCAACCGCCCGAACGCGCTGTCGGGCAGGCTGCCGGGGAAAACCGTGAGGTCGGGCGGGATCCCCGTCAGGTCGAACAGGGCGACGCCGACGACCCGGAGCGGCCGGCGTTCCTCCCCGGCGAAGAGCGTGACGCCGGGAGCCGTGTCCGAGCCCAGCATCGTGGCGGACACGACGGCCTCGCCGGGGGCGGCGGGAAGCCTGCCCTCGGTGAGCCGGAAGGTGCCCCTGGACATCGGATCACGGAGATCGACCTGACGGATCTGTCCCATCCAGTACCCCTCCGGAGTGAGGTATCGGAAATCCGCCTGGGCGACCGGGATGACCCGGCTGCCGGGGTCGAGGAGCGCCGTGATCTCCGCCTGCGTGAAGGGCGTCTGCTTCCGCGCCCCGTCCCAGGAGATCTGCTGTCCCCACGCGTCCTGGGTGAGGCTCGCCCACTCATGGGCACCGGTCACCAGTGCGTCGGCCTGCCCGAGGGGGTAGCGCTGATGGTCGGGCATCGGCCCCGGGCCGAAGACGGCGCTCAGCACGAAGGAGACGAGGGCGACCGGAAGGCCGATCATCGCGAGGATCAGTGCGCTGCGCCACTTCGACCGCCGGGCGTTGCGGCGGGAGATCCGCAACGCGGCCCTGACACCTTTCATCGGGCGGTCTCCATCCCGGCGGCCGCCGAGTCGACGATCTGCCCGTCCTTGAGGAAGACGACGCGGTCGGCCCAGGCGGCGTAGCGGGGCTCGTGCGTGACCAGCAGCACGGCGGCCCCCGCGTCGGCCCGCTGCCGGAGCACCTGGATGATCTCGTCGCCCGCCCGGGTGTCGAGGGCGCCGGTCGGCTCGTCCGCCAGGAGCAGCCGCCGTTCCCCGACCAGCGCGCGGGCGATGGCGGCCCGCTGGCGCTGGCCGCCCGACAGGTCGTCGGGGAACCGGTCGCCGAGGTCGGCGAGCCCGACCTCCTCCAGCACCGCCAAGGCGTCCCGCCTGGCCTTCGCCGTACGGACGCCGTCCAGCTCGCGCGGCAGCGCGACGTTCTCCGCGACGGTCAGCGACGGGATGAGGTTGAGGTCCTGGAAGACGTAGCCGGCGCTCCTGCGGCGCAGCTCCGCCAGTTGCTTCGGTGACAGACCCCGCAGCTCGCGGCCTTCGAGCGTCACCGACCCCTCCGTCGGGCGGTCGAGCCCGCCCGCGAGGTTGAGCAGGGTGGACTTGCCGGACCCGGACGGGCCCATGACCGCGACCAGTTCGCCCGTGTGGACGTCCAGACTGACGCCCCGCAGAGCCTGGACGGCTCGCGTCCCCTCGCCGTGGACGCGTACGACATCGGTCAAGCGCACGACCGGCTCGCCGTCCGGAACGGGTAACCGGTCCGGGGGGTGGTGTTCAGTCACGGATTCTCCTTGGTCGGGCGGATGAGCAGGGCTTCGCAGTGCTCGAGCCAGCGCTGCTCCGCTTCCGCATGGAAGATCATCGAGTCGAGGACGAGGCGCTGCGCGGCCTCCGCGGACGCGTCGAGGCTCCGCTTGGCACGGGTGAGCTCCTGCAGGCCGCGCATCGTCGCGGATCGCTGGGCCGCGATGACCGCCGCCGCGTCCACACCCGGGGTGGTGACGGCCATCGCGAGCTTGATGACGAGCTCGTCGCGGGGCCGGTCGGTTCGGGAGACGGGTTTGGCGAACCACCGGTCGAGCTCGTCGCGGCCTTCCTGGGTGATGGCGTGCCGGACCCGGCCCTGCTCGTCCTGGTCGCCCTGGCCGTCGCGGGACACCAGGCCGTCGCGTTCGAGGCGGGACAGCGTCGTGTAGACCTGCCCGATGTTCAGTGGCCAGGTCGTCGCCGTGGACGTCTCGAATTCGGCCCTGAGCTGGTAGCCGTAGCGCGGGCCCCGGCTCAGCAGGGCGAGCAGGCCGTGTCGTACTGACATGAATACTCAGTATGCATACTGAGTATGCTCCTGGCGGTGGTTCGGCCCGAAAAAGCCGGAAAAGACGAACGGCCGGCGCCGCGCGGACGCGGCACCGGCCGGAAGCAGATCAGCGGATCAGCGGCGGATGGCCTTGGCGAGGATGGCGACGAAGGCCGCGAAGCCCAGCCCCCCGACGAGGATGGGCGCCATGATGACGGCGTCGGGATCGGGCCCGGTCAGGTAGCGGATCCCCATTCCGATGAACAGCAGGCCGCACAGCAGGGCCATCCAGTCCGTACGGTGCACCCGGCGCGGGCGCTCGGGTCGCGACTCAGGCCGCACGGCGCACCTCCACGTCTCCGATACCGGCCTTGACGTGCAGCTCGATCGTCGGCGCGTCGCCTTCGACGGGCGTCTCCGGCTCCAGGACCCGGTCGAAGCTGACGTCGGTACCGTCCTCGACCTTCTGGTCGATCTTCACCTCGCCCAGTTTGGAGGAACCGTGCACCTCCACGCGGGCGGTCGACGGGACGATCACCGTGAGCTGTCCCATCGACACCGAGGCGTCGAACCTGACCCGGCCGCCCGGCTTGAGCGTCACGTCGCTCAGGTCGAGCTTGCCTTCGCCGATGCCCAGTTCGTAGGCGCCGGGCGACTGGACGAAGCCGACGGGGTGCCAGACGAAGCTGCCGACCTTGCGGGGGATGCCGTTCACCGTCGAGCTTCCCACCAGCACGAGGGCCACGATCGTCCCGGCGGCGACCAGCGCGGCGCCCCGGCCGAACCAGGCCGCGACCAGCAGGCCCGCCCCGATCGTGACGAGGACCGCCCCGCCGACGACCGGCAGGCCGACCGACCCGGAGCCGGTCCGCTGCATGGTGACCATGATCCCTCCAACGATCAGGGCGAGGCAGATGGTGAGGCCGCCGATGAACGACCTGGGGCGCTTGGGCTTCGCCGGCCGTGGGGGCGGCGGCGTGGGCGGGGCGTAGGGGCTCGGCGGGTAGGGCGCGGCGTACGGCTGGTACGGCTCACGCCTCGTGTAGGGGCCGTGGGGGGCGAAGGGCTCTCCGGCCCCGTACCCGTGCCCTCCGGCTCCGTGTCCCATGCCGTGCCGGTGCTCCTGGGCGCCGCCGTGGCCGTACGTGCCCGCCCGCGCCTCGCGGGCAAGGTCGGACAGCCGCCGGTAGCCGTCGCCGGCCGGAGCGGCGGAGCCGGAGGGCCCCGGCGCACCGGGAGCCCAGCCGGCCGGCGCCCCGTAGACGTCCGGCCCCGGGTTGCTGGGGCCAAGGGTGTTCGGGTCTGGGGCGGGCTCCGCGGCCAGCCGGCCGACGGGCTCGAAGGGCCGGGTCGGCGGGTCGCCGTCGGGCCGCCCCGCCGGGGCCGCCGCGTCCCCGGCGACGGCCTCCTGGACGAGCGTGTCGTCCACGGCCTTCGGGGTCGTCGCCACCGGGTCCTGGACGATCGTGTCGTGGATCGCGGTCTCGTCCACGGCCGCGTCCTGGACCATCGTGTCCTGGATCGCGGTGTCGTCCGGGGCTCTGCCCGCGGGGGCGCCGGGGGCGTCCGGGCCGGGGACCGCCGTGTCCGTCGCGGCCCCCTGCGCTGCGGCCCCCTGCACTGCGGCCCCCTGCGCTGCGGCCCCCTGCGGCGCCGGCGCCGGTGCCTGCGGCGCCGGTGTCTCCCGCAGCGGTGTCTCCGCCATCGGCGCATCCGCCCCGTACGGCTCCCTCGCGGGCGGCGCGGTGAAGGGCGCGAACGGCGCGAAATTCGGGGTGGCCCGGGTCATGCCGCGCCGTCCGGTCGCCCGCTCGGGCATCGACTTGGCCATCGTCAGCAGATCGACGCCGCGCGCGTGGGCGGCCATCAGCACGATGGCCAGCAACGTGCCGACCACGATCGTGCCGCGGTTGATCCCCCCGGAGGCGACGTTGATGATCAGTCCGAACGCGAAGACCGCGGCCAGCAGCGCGAGCACGGTCTCGGCGTCGAACAGCCGCCTGGTCCACTGCTCCAGGTGACCGGGGCCGCCGCCCGGCTGGCGCATCAGCAGGAACGCCGCGACGTACAGCATGACGCCGATGCCGGAGGCGAGGACCAGCACGGCGAAGCCGACCCGGAAGAGCACGGGGTCCATGCCCGTGAACCTGCCGAGGCCCGCGCAGACGCCCGTGATCATGCGCCCGTCCCGGGAGCGGCTCAGTGCCTTCTCGGGCTCGGGCATGCCGGCGGAGTCGGGAGCGGGGGTCGGTGGTGCCTCGGTCATGGTCCCATCCTGGCCTCGCCCGCCGTACCCCTGCCATCGGGGGAACCCCTGACTCGTCCCCGACCCCTCAGGGGTGGCGTCAGGGCATGCCCTGATGCGCTCATGGCTCGTGACGTGTGACGATGCTTCCCGAGATGTCTGAGATGCCTAACGCCCCCGCGGCGTATCCCCGGATGGTCCGGCCCGCCTCTGGCCGGGTGGTCGCGGGCGTCGCGCAGGGTGCCGCCGCCCAGCTGCGGCTCGACCCCGTCGTGCTGCGCCTCGCGTTCGTGCTGCTCACCGTCGTCGACGGGCTGGGCGTCGTGGCGTACGCCGCGCTGTGGATGTTCACCCCCAAGGAGGAGGTGAAGGGCCGCGAGCCGGCCCGCGAGTGGGGCCAGCTCGCCGCGTACGGCGTGCTGTGGCTGGCGCTGGCGGGCTTCGCGTGGATGACGGGCGCCTCCAGCGGCGGGTTCGGCACGTGGCCGATCGCGGTCGGCGGCATCGGCGCGCTGATCCTGTGGCAGCAGGCCGATCCGGGCCGGCGGCAGCGGTGGATGTCCGGCGCGGTCAAGCAGGTCAGCACGACCTGGGTGCGCACCGGCATCGGGGCGCTGCTCGTCGTCGTGGGCGCGATCGGCTTCCTGGCCGCGAGCGGCGAGCTGGCCAAGGCCAGGACCGGGCTCGTGTTCACCGCGGTCGTCGTCGGCGGCATGCTGATGATCGCCGCGCCCTGGCTGGCCTCGCTCGTGAAGGAGCTCCAGCGGGAGCGCACCGAGCGCATCAGGCAGGAGGAGCGGGCCGAGGTGGCCGCCCACGTCCACGACTCGGTGCTGCACACGCTGACCCTCATCCAGCGCAACGCCCACGACGCGCGGGAGGTCGCCCGGCTCGCCCGGTCGCAGGAGCGGGAGCTGCGCAACTGGCTCTACCAGCCCAAGCAGGACGCCGACGCCACCCTCGCCGCGGCCGTACGGCGGGTCGCGGCCGAGGAGGAGGACGCCCACGGCGTGCAGATCGAGGTGGTCTGCGTGGGCGACTGCGAGCTGAACGAGGGCCTGGTGGCCCTGCTGCAGGCCGCCCGGCAGGCGATGGTCAACGCGTGCAAATACAGTGGGGCTCCGGTCGTCTCCGTCTACGCCGAGGTCGAGCCCGACGAGGTGACGGTGTTCGTCCGGGACCGGGGCAAGGGCTTCGTGCTCGACGACGTCCCCGGGGACCGGATGGGCATCCGCCAGTCGATCATCGGCAGGATGGAGCGCAACGGGGGAAGCGCCCGGGTCAGGACCGAGCCGGGCGACGGAACCGAGGTCATGCTGACCATGAAGAGGGAGCAATGAAGACCGTACGCGTGCTGATCGTCGATGACCACCGGCTGTTCCGGTCCGGCGTACGGGCCGAGCTGGGGCCGTCGATCCAGGTGATCGGCGAGGCCGAGGACGTGGAGTCGGCGGTGACGGCGATCGGCGAGCTGCAGCCCGACGTGGTGCTGCTCGACGTGCACATGCCGGGCGGCGGCGGCCAGGAGGTGCTGCGGCGCGTGCTCGGCTCGGGCTCCCAGGTGCGCTTCCTCGCGCTGTCGGTGTCGGACGCGGCAGAGGACGTGATCGGGGTCATCCGGGGCGGCGCCCGGGGCTACGTGACCAAGACGATCAGCGGTGCCGAGCTGACCGACGCGATCATCAGGGTGTCCGAGGGCGACGCGGTGTTCTCGCCGCGGCTGGCCGGGTTCGTGCTCGACGCGTTCGCCTCGACGGAGGCCCCGCCCATCGACCCGGAGCTCGACTCGCTCACCCAGCGGGAGCGCGAGGTGCTGCGGCTGATCGCCCGGGGCTACGCCTACAAGGAGATCGCCAAGGAGCTGTTCATCTCGGTGAAGACGGTCGAGACGCACGTGTCGAGCGTGCTGCGCAAGCTGCAGCTGTCCAACCGGCACGAGCTGTCGCGCTGGGCCACCGCCAGACGTCTGGTCTGAACCCGTCTGCGCGGACCCGTCTGGTGCGATCGCCCCTCGGCGTGCGACGCTCAGTTAATGGGCCGTGACGTACCCTCCGTCTCCTTCAGCCGGGAGGACCGCCGTCGCTACCGGGACAAGGTGAAGCTGTCGCTGGACGTCCTGGCCGAGATGCTGCGGGAGTCGCGGTTCGGGTTCGACCGGCCCCAGATGGGCCTGGAGATCGAGCTGAACCTGGTCGACTCCCGGGGCGAGCCGGCGATGAAGAACGCCGAGGTCCTGGCCGCCATCGCGGAGCCCGACTGGGCGACGGAGCTGGGCCAGTTCAACGTCGAGATCAACATCCCGCCGCAGGTGCTGTCCGGAGAGGGCAGCCGCCTGCTCGAGGAGTCCGTACGGCTGCGCCTCAACCGGGCGCAGGAGCGGGCGGCGCGCGTCGGCGGGCAGCTCATGCTGGTCGGCATCCTGCCGACGCTGCGCGAGAGCGACGTCAGCGAGGGAACGCTGTCGGCCAACCCCCGCTACAAGCTGCTGAACGAGCAGATTTTCGCCGCCAGGGGCGAGGACCTGCACCTCGTGATCGAGGGGGTGGACCGGCTCGACACCTACGCCGACAGCATCACCCCCGAGGCGGCGTGCACGAGCGTGCAGCTCCACCTGCAGGTCAGCCCCGAGACGTTCGCCGACCACTGGAACGCGGCCCAGGTCATCGCCGGTCCGCAGGTCGCGGTCGCGGCCAACTCGCCGTTCCTGTTCGGCAAGGAGCTGTGGCGCGAGACCAGGATCAGCCTGTTCGAGCAGGCCACCGACACCAGGCCCGAGGAGCTGAAGGCCCAGGGCGTGCGGCCGCGCGTCTGGTTCGGGGAGCGGTGGATCACCTCGGTCTTCGACCTGTTCGAGGAGAACGTCCGCTACTTCCCCGCGCTGCTGCCGCTGTGCGACGAGGAAGACCCGAGGCGGATCCTCGACGAGGGCGGCGTGCCCGAGCTGCACGAGCTGCGCCTGCACAACGGCACCGTCTACCGCTGGAACCGGCCCGTCTACGACGTCTCCGACGGCGTCCCCCACCTGCGGGTGGAGAACCGGGTGCTGCCCGCCGGGCCGACGGTGGCCGACATCGCCGCCAACGCCGCGTTCTACTACGGGCTCATGCGCGTACTCCCGGCGGCCGAGCGGCCCGTGTGGACGCGCATGTCCTTCGCCGCGGCCGAGGACAACCTCCGCAACGCCGCGCGGCACGGCCTCGACGCCCGCCTCTACTGGCCGGGCCTGGGGGAGGTGCCCGCCGCCGAGCTGATCCTGCGCAGGCTGCTGCCCATGGCCTACCACGGGCTCGACCTGTGGGAGGTCGACCCGGTCCAGCGCGACCGGCTGCTCGGCATCATCGAGCGGCGCTGCGTGACCGGCCGTACGGGGGCGGACTGGCAGGTCAGGACGGCCCGCGCGTTCGGCGGCGACCACGAGGCGCTGCGCCGCATGACCCTCCGCTACCTGCAGCACATGCACACCAACGAGCCCGTCCACACCTGGGGGATGTGAGGCCCTCGCGTTCGGCGACGGCGCAAATCTTTGCCGTCCAAATGGGTATCCACATGGAAATGACCCGCCGTACACTGGCCGCGCTCCTGATCCTGGCGCTCCTGGTCGCCTCCTGCGGCACGCTCACCGGCTCCCCGCCCGACCGGGCGCAGCCGGGGGACGCGGCGTCCCGGGGAACGCCGTGCGAGGGCACGGGCGACGACTTCCCCGGCGACGTCAAGCTGGCCCGGTGCCTCACCGAGTGGTTCTGGTCGCAACGCTTCCGGGAGAGCGGCGGCACCTACCGCCCGATCACCCGCTTCGTCGCCTACCAGGGGAACAACGGCCCCGACTGCGGCGGGCAGTCGGCCGTGCCCGAGAACGCCTTCTACTGTCCGTACGGCCATTTCATCGCCTACGACGCGACCTGGCTCAAGGCGATGTACGACCAGATGGGCGACGGGGCGGTCTACGTCGTGATCCCCCACGAACTGGGGCACGCCGTGCAGGCCCAGCTCGTCGAGGACTTCCGCTTCAACGTGCAGCGGGAGCTCCAGGCCGACTGCTACGCGGGGGCCGCGCTGAGCGGCCTGATCCGGGTGGGTGTGCTGGGCGCCGAGCAGGGCGACGAGGAGGAGCTGCTCACCAACCTCCAGGCGGCGGGCGACCCCACCGACGCCTGGTGGGCGCCGGACGCCCACGGCACCCCGCGACAGCGCCAGCAGTACTTTACCCACGGCTACACCGAGGGCGTGGGGGCCTGCTGAGGCCGGGCTCGCCGGGCGGCGATGGGAGCATGGCGGGCGTGACGACGAACCGGACGAGGCGGGCGGGCGTGCTCGGGGGCGCTCTCGGGGTGCTCGCGGCGGCGAACGTGCTCAACAACCGCGTCGCCAGGCGATGGGCGCCGCTGACCTCGGCGGTCGCGACCGGCGCGCTGCTGGCGCTCGCCCGGCGCGAGGGACTGACCTGGCAGGAGCTGGGCTTCCGCCGCGCCCGCGCCGGCGCCGTGACCGGCGGCGCGCTCGCCGCCGGCGTCGTGGCCGTGTACGCCGCCGGAGTGGCCCACCCGCGCACCCGCGCGCTCTTCCACGACGAGCGCGCACTCGCGCTGTCGCGTCGCCGGGTGCTGGAGGAGGCCCTGGTGCAGGTGCCGTTCGGGACCGTGCTGCTGGAGGAGGCGGGCTTCCGCGGGGTGCTGCCCGCCCTGCTCGGCCGCTCGCTTCCGGCCCGTACGGCGGTCGCCGCCTCGGCCGCCCTGTTCGGGCTGTGGCACGTGCTGCCCGCCCTGGACATGGCCAGGGCCAACCCCGCACTCGGCCGCCTGACCGCCGGGGAGAACCCGGACGAGGGCACCGGCCTGATGGAGACGGGACGGCTGGAGACGGGACGGCTGGTGGCGGGAACGGTGGCGTCCACCGCGGTCGCCGGGCTCGTGTTCCACGGGCTGCGCCACCGCGCCGGGCTGCTCGCACCCGCGCTGCTCCACCTGGCGACGAACTCCCTCGGCTACGCCGCCGCCCGGGTGGCCCGCGGCCTGGATCAGCCCTCGCGGGGGTCGGCCAGACCGGTCCGGTAGGCGTACGCGACCGCCTGGGCCCGATCGCGCACCCCGGCCTTGGCGAAGAGGTTGTTGATGTGCGTCTTGACCGTGGCCTCGCCGATGAACAGGGCGGCGGCGATCTCGGCGTTCGACAGGCCGCGCGCGATGAGCCGCAGCACCTCGGCCTCGCGCGGAGTCAGCCCGCCGGGCGGCGTCCCGGCGCCGGCCGATGTCCCGGCATCCGGCGTCCCCGCTCCCGGCGTCCGGCGTGCTCGGGCCGCCTCGCGGGCGTGGCGCGGCGAGAAACGCGACCGGTGAGCAGGCGCGGCGGCCGGGCCGGGCGTTTCGCCGGGCGGTGCGGTGCCGGTGCCGCCGCCCGTGCCGGTCACGGTGTTCAGGAGGCGGCGCTGCACGCCGGGGTCGAGCTGGGCGTCGCCGTTCATCACCGTGGTGACGGCGCGGGCGATCTCCTCGGCGTCGGCGCTCTTGGTGAGGAAGCCGCGCGCCCCGGCCCGCAGCGCGGCGAAGACCGACTCGTCGTCGGTGTACGTCGTGAGCACGACGACCTGGGTGTCCGGGAACTCGGCGCGGATCCTGCGGGTGGCCTCCACGCCGTCCATCCGGGGCATGCGCAGGTCCATGAGCACGACGTCGGGCCGTTCGCCCGCGACCAGGCGGAGCGCGGCCTCGCCGTCGGACGCCGACCCCACCACCTCGATGTCCGGCAGCAGGCCGAGCAGCAGGACGAGCCCGTCGCGCACCACGGCCTGGTCGTCGACCACGAGCACGCGGGCGGTCATGCCGGCACCCGCAGCCGGACCCGGAAACCGTCCTCGGTCTCGCCGGCCTCCAGGGTGCCGCCCAGGAGTTCGGCGCGTTCGCGCATGCCCACGAGACCGTATCCTCCCCCCGGCGTCCCGGGCTCGTCACTCGGGGGGTTGACGACCTCCAGCTCGCACTCCCGGTCGCCGAAGCTCAGCCGTACGGTGGCGGGAGAGCCGGGGGCGTGCCGCCGCACGTTGGTGACGGCCTCCTGGGCGGTGCGGATCATCGCCAGCTCGGTCTCGGGCGGCAGGCGGCGTTCGAACCCGGAGACGACGACGGCGCACTCCTTGCCGGTCGCGTCGCGGAACTCCCCGGCGAGCGCGTCCAGCGCGGCGGGCAGCGGCTGGGCGTCGTCGCGGAGCGCGGCCACGGCCCTGCGCGCCTCTTCGAGGCCCTTCTTGGCCAGCTCGCGGGCGCGTTCCACCCGGTCGAGCGCCTCCGGCGACCGGTCGGCGCGCAGCAGCAGCCGGGCGCCTTCGAGGTGCACGATCTGCGCGGACAGGGAGTGCGCCAGGATGTCGTGGATCTCCCTGGCGATCCTGGCGCGCTCGGCCAGCACGGCCTCGCCCGCCTGGGCGGCCGTGGCGGCCCTGCGCTGCCTGATGGCGTAGGCGACCGCGAAGACGACGCAGACGGAGACGCACAGGCTGACGTCGCGCTCCTGCGCGTCGGGGGCGACCGGCGGCAGCAGGCCCGTGACGCTCGACCCCAGGCCCGCCAGGGCCAGCAGCAGGAGCGGCAGCGACCGGCTGAGCGGGTGCCGTACGGCCGCGGCTCCGACGCAGAACATGAGTACGGCGACGGCCGGGCCGCTGTCCGAGACCATGTCGAGGGCGATGGTCGCCACGAGGGCGAGCCCGATGAGGACGGCCTCCGCGGGCCCGTCGTTCCAGCGCCGCGGCAGGATCGGCCAGAGCCGGACGGCGACCATGAGGGTCAGTGCGACGGCGATCGCGGCGGTCAGCGCGGTGACGGCGAGCCGGTCGCCGGTCAGGCCGAACCCCGGCGGGCTGGTCGCCTGCCCGCCGACCAGCATGGCGATCACTGCCAGGCGCAGGCACGCAGCGGCGATCGCGTTCCTGCGGCGGGACTCCGGGCCGGCCTGGACATGTCCGTCACGACTGGGCACGTCCCGACGTTAGCGCCACTCCCGGCGCTAGCGGGCCGTCTGGACACCCGATACGGGGACGGTGGGCAGGGCGTTCGCCCGCCGGGCGACGACCAGGAACTGGACGCCGAGGGTCACGCCGACGAACAGGAGCACGGAGGTCTGCGACGAGGCGAGGCCGAGGAGGGAGGTCAGGGCGATCATCGCGATCCGGACGGCGATGGAGCCCACCCAGGCGACCAGGGTCGTGACGGTGCCCTGCGACCACGCCACGCCGTGCTGGTCGCGCCACACACGTGTCGTCATGGCCCGCAGCACGCCGAGGCCGGCGGCCACGAGGAGTTCCGCGACGAGCACGGCGAGGCTCAGCGCCGTGTGGCGGGGATCGACGAGCGCGCCGCCGCCGAGGCCGCCCACGACCATCACGGCGGCGATGATCAGACCCACGGGCCTGGCGACCGGCCTCGGCTTCATCTGCCGGTAGATCAGGAGGGCGAGTACGGCCAGGGCGACGACGACGATCTGTGCGGTTTCCATGCGCACGACGGTAGGAAGACCGGGCGCGCACCGGATCGGAGCGCGGGTGGAAACCGGGGTGGAGATCAGGCGATCTCCACCCGGGGGTGGAGGGCCGGGCGCGTCCGGTTCAGGCGGTGTCGACCCGCTGGAACGCCTCCGCGTACGAGCCCTCGGGGAGGCCCGCGGCGGCGGCGTGACCGGAGAGCCAGCCCTTGACCATGGCGTCCAGGTCGGGGACGTGCGCGGTCTGGCTCTCGTGCGCGCGCAGCGCGGCGATCTTGCGATCGACGGTGGAGGTGACGTCGACGTAGTGGTTGACGGTCATCCCGCCCGTGAGCCACACCTCGCGGACGGTCCAGGCCTCCAGGCCCTCGTCGGCGAGCAGTTCGGGGAAGGTGTACGGGTTGCGCGCGTCGGGGTAGACCGCGTCGAGGGTGGCGCCGCCGACCGCGCGGTGGTCGGGGTGGCTGGGGCCCAGCCGCTCGTAGTTGCGCTCCGGGGTCGAGGTGATGACCAGGTCGGGCCGCACCTGGCGGATCACCCGCGTGATGTCCCGCCGCAGGCCGAGCGTCTGCTCGACCACGCCGTCCTGGTAGCCCAGGAAGCGCAGGTCGGTCACCCCGACGCACTTGGCCGCCGCCGTCTGCTCCGCCCGGCGCAGCGCGGCCATGCCGCCGTTGTCCACCGCCCGGTCGAACCCGCCCGCGTCACCATCGGTGACCAGGCAGTACACCACCTCGGCGCCCGCCTCGGTCAGTCTGGCGACCGTGCCCGCGCCGCCGAAGTCGATGTCGTCGGGGTGCGCGACGACCACCAGCACCTTCTTGATTTCCGCCTCGTCCAGCACGAGCAGCCTCCTCATGGTCCGGCACATCACCTTAAACGGGACTTGCCGGGCGAGTGGGCTCCGGATGTCGGCGCGCGGTCATAACCTAAGGAGGTGTCCACCCGAGCCGCCACTCATCCGTTGCTCGACGGCCTCAACCCGCAGCAGCGGGACGCCGTCACCCACCAGGGCAGTCCGCTGCTGATCGTCGCCGGGGCCGGCTCCGGGAAGACCAGGGTGCTGACGCACCGCATCGCGTACCTGCTGGCGGAGCGTGACGTCCAGCCGGGGGAGATCCTCGCGATCACCTTCACCAACAAGGCCGCCCGCGAGATGAAGGAGCGGGTCGACAAGCTCATCGGGCCGCGGTCCAGGGCCATGTGGGTCATGACGTTCCACAGCGCCTGCGTGCGGATCCTGCGGCGCGAGGCGAAGCGGCTGGGCTTCACCTCCAGCTTCTCGATCTACGACCAGGCCGACTCCCAGCGGCTCATGGCGATGGTGTGCCGTGAGCTCGACCTCGACCCCAAGCGCTACCCGCCGCGCTCCTTCTCGGCCCAGGTCAGCAACTTCAAGAACGAGCTGATCGACTACGAGACGGCGGCCGACCGGGCCTCGACCCATCTGGAACGCACGCTCGCCGAGGCGTACCGCACCTACCAGCGGCGGCTCACCGAGGCCGGCGCGATGGACTTCGACGACCTGATCATGCTGACGGTCACGCTGTTCCAGCTCTTCCCCGACGTGGCCGAGCACTACCGGCGGCGGTTCCGGCACGTGATGGTCGACGAGTACCAGGACACCAACCACGCGCAGTACATGCTGATTCGCGAGCTGGTCGGGCGGCCCGAGGTGCGCACCGCCGACGGCGACGTGGTGCGGGAGGGCGTCGAGCCCTCCGAACTCGTGGTCGTCGGCGACGCCGACCAGTCGATCTACGCCTTCCGCGGTGCGACGATCCGCAACATCCTGGAGTTCGAGCGCGACTATCCGGACGCGCGGACGATCCTGCTGGAGCAGAACTACCGCTCCACGCAGACGATCCTGAACGCCGCCAACGCGGTCATCTCCCGCAATGAGGGCCGCAAGCCGAAGAACCTGTGGTCCGACCAGGGCGCGGGGCCGAAGATCATCGGTTATGCGGCCGACAACGAGCACGACGAGGCCATGTTCGTCGCGCAGGAGGTCGACCGGCTCGGCGACGACCACGGGGTGACCCCCGGCGACGTGGCGGTCTTCTACCGCACGAACGCCGCCTCCCGCGTGTTCGAGGAGATCTTCATCCGCACCGGCCTGCCGTACAAGGTCGTGGGCGGGGTGCGGTTCTACGAGCGCAAGGAGGTCAAGGACCTGCTCGCCTACCTGCGGGTCCTGGCCAACCCGAACGACACGGTGTCGCTGCGGCGCATCCTCAACGTGCCCAAGCGCGGCATCGGCGACCGCGCCGAGGCGATGATCGAGGCGTTCGCCAACCGGGAGCGCATCGGCTTCTGGGAGGCGCTGCGCCGGGCCGACGAGGCGCCGGGCGTGGCCACCCGCTCGCTGAACGCGATCCGCGACTTCGTCACGTTACTGGACGAGTTGCGCGCCAAGGAGCTTCCGCTGTCCGACCTGGCCGAGGAGGTGCTGAGCGCCACCGGCTACCGGACGGAGCTGGAGACCTCGGGCGACCCGCAGGACGAGAGTCGGCTGGAGAACCTCAACGAGCTGATCTCGGTGGCCGCCGAGTTCGAGGAGGCGAACCCGGAGGGCACGCTCGTCGACTTCCTCGAACAGGTCTCGCTGGTCGCCGACGCCGACCAGATCCCGGAGGGGGACGACCACGGCGGGGTGGTCACGCTGATGACCCTGCACACCGCCAAGGGCCTGGAGTTCCCCGTGGTGTTCCTCACGGGCATGGAGGACGGCGTCTTCCCGCACATGCGCTCGCTGAGCGACCCGAAGGAACTGGAGGAGGAGCGCAGGCTGGCGTACGTCGGCATCACCCGCGCCAAGGAGCGGCTCTACCTGTCCAGGTCGGCGGTCCGCTCGGCCTGGGGCGCGCCGTCGTTCAACCCCGCCTCGCGCTTCCTGTCCGAGGTGCCGGGCGACCTGGTCGAGTGGCGCGGCGACCCGGGCAAGACCGCCTGGTCCGCCGCGACCTCCCGCCCGGCCGCCCGTACGGCTCCCGCGCAGAAGCCCGGCGGCCGGCAGATCCCGAACCTGTCGCCGGGCGACCGGGTCACCCACGACACGTTCGGGCTCGGCACCGTGGTGGCGGTGGACGGTCAGGCCGAGAAGACGCGAGTGAAGATCGACTTCGGGAGCGAGGGCGAGAAGACCCTTCTTCTCGCCTACGCGCCGATCGACAAGCTCTGACCGGCAGGCTCTGAAGCCCGTCCTTCCCGGTGCCCATGCTCTTGGGGCGTACGAGGCGGCGGGAAACGCGGCGCCATGCCGTCGCAAGGGCGTTGGAGAGCAAGTAAGCGTTGGAGAGTAGGTAAAAGCCCAGGTCGTCGGCATTTCTGCCGTCTTGTGACCGCCGCCGGACCGGTCGCATACTGGCGTGGAGCGATGGCCTTCTCCGAGCCCGGGCGAGACCCGCGAAGCGGGGGCGCTCAGCGGCGAACTCGGCGGGATCACCGTCGGCGGCGCGGAGCGCCGGCGATTCCGGTCGGCTCATGTTCAGATCATCGGACCGCCTGACGGGAGGACCGACCCGAAGCGCCACATTCTGAGCTGCCTGACCAGGGAGCGCCGCATGATCACGTCATCTCACCGTCGTCGTACGGATCACCGGCGAGTAGTGGCGCTGTGCATCCTGCTCGCGACCTGCCTGGCGTTGGCGCTACAGGCGTGCGACTCCCCGCGGCAGCGGGCCAGGCCCCACGGCACCTGGAGCAGGGGCGGACTGGTCGACGGGCAGATCGGCCCGGTGCGGCTGCTGCACGTGCACATCCTCGCCCCGCCCATGGACGAGCAGAAGGCCGGCGACGACCTGGGGCTGTACCTGACCCTGGTCAACAACAGCGACAGACCGCAGACGCTCGACGGCGTCAGCACCGTCCACGCCGAGCGGGTCGTTTACCGGCAAGGGCCGTCCTCCCCCCGGCAGGCCGTCAATGTGACGATTCCCGCTCACGGGACCGTCTCCCTCCAGCAAGGCCACGACCGCCCGCACCTGGAGCTCGTCGACATCCACCGCCCGCTCGGTGCGACCCCCATCGACGTCACGTTCCGCTTCCCCACTGCGGGCACGATCACCCTTCGCATCCCCGTCCTCCCGCTGTCACGAGGGGCCGGATCGCCCACACCCGGCCACAGTTAGTCCCGGCTGGGCGTCCGGAGCGGCCGGCCACCGGGTGACCCGCCATCCTGAACGACGTGGCCGGCGCCGCCACCGGGTCGGCGGCGGGGGCCTGTGCCCGAGAAGGGAGTACGTGCCCTCCGGGTTCAGGAGGGCAGCCCGGGGATTCTCGCGGCCGGTAATTACGGGAATCACGAAATTCAGATTTCCTAAAGGCCCCGGCCCCGGTGGTCGTGCAGACCACCGGGGGCCGAGGGCGCGTCATGGACTCCGGGTGTCCTGCCGTCAGGGCCGGCCGCTCGACGCCGCGCGGTAGTGCAGATCCTGCACGTACGGCGTCGCGGTGATGGCGAAGGGCGACACCACCGTGGCCACGTTCGTGGAATTGCGGGAGACCGAGGCCGAGGCGGAGCCCGGCCGCAGGGCGAACGTCTTGGCGTAGACCCCGGCGGGCGCGTCGTAGGTCTGCCCGGTGCCGCCGACGTCCACACTGACCTGGGCCGCCGCGGTCAGCATGGTCAGCACCTCGACCGTGTCCCGCGGCTGCGTGCTGCCCGTACGGAGCTTCATCAGCTTCGTCTCGCCGTAGGAGGGGGTGGCCGCGACCGGGTGCACCCGGTGCGTCAGGTATGCCACGTCCTTGGTGATCGCGGGGCAGCCGAGCTTGTAGCAGGTCAGGTAGTAGGCGCTGATGTCGAGGTAGGTCCACCCGGCGTTCCTCGACGGGGCGAACTGGGTGTTCTCCGAGTAGTCGTTCCAGGTGACGAGCTGGACCCAGTCGGCCTCGCCGTCGATCGCGCCTTTCCAGGTGGCCCGGAGGTTCTCCGTGTTGGCGGCCTCGTCGTAGATGCCCTGGTTGGGCCGCTCGTCCTGGACGGACACCGGCTGCATCCAGATCTTGCCCATGTCGTGCGCGCGGTCGATGTTGGCCGTCAGGCCGCTGTTGGCGGCGGGGCTGCGGCCGCCCCAGTTGGCGAAGCCGTAGCTGATCGAGCTGAAGGCGTCGCGATACTTGTTGAAGTCGAGGAAGCAGGGGACGAGGGCGACCTTGATGCCGTGCTCGGTCTCCATGGTCGTCATCCAGTCCGCCCACCAGGCGGCGGTGCGTCCCTCCGCCTTGAAGGGCGCGACGACCAGCCGGTTGTCGCCGAGCCGGTAGACCGACTTCGAGGCCGCCAGCGTGGCCACGGCGTCGGCCAAGGCCGCGCTGTCGGCCGAGGCGAGGCCGTTCATGTCGGGCATGAGCACGATCTTGAAGGCGGGATCGACGGCCTCGGCGGCCTGGATGAGCTTCTGAACCCGGGTCCAGTGGGTGCCCGTCAACGACAGGATGTCGACGGTGAAGCCGTCCAGCCCGGCCGCGATGGCCTGCCGCACCTCGGTCGTGAAGTCGGCCAGCGCCCAGTCGCCGGTGAGCGGGTCACGTCCGAGGGGCCGGTCGCGCAGCAGCCCGCCGTAGGCGGAGTGCTTGCCGCTTTCGCCGTCGGGATTGAGGTAGTTCCTGGTGTAGTAGTCGTCCGCCGGGGCCTTGTTGTCGAGCGAGACCGGGTAGGGCGTGAAGTAGTGGGCGAACACCTTTTGGGCCGACGCCCGGAGCTGAGCCGTCGTGGGCATGGTGAACGGCAGCGGCCCCGCCGTGCCCTCGGTATAGCTGATCTTCAGTGTGGGGGTCAGGGCCTCGCCCGCCCGAGAGGAGTGCAGGACGGTCGTGGTCGCCGAGGTGCCGGTCAGCGCGAAGGCGTAGGTTCCGTTGCCCTTGACCACCGAGGAGACGTCGAGCGTGGCGGTCCCGCCGGCGGTGAACCCGCTGTGCGAGTCGATCACCTCGCCCATGGCCGGCCGGGTGTTCCAGGTGGTGCCGGTCTCCGTCCAGGCGCCGGTCACCGGACGGACCGCGATGGTGGTGTCGGTCGTTCTCGCCGAGGTCACGGCGAGGGTCACGGTGACGCCTGCGGCGCCTGCGGGGATGCCGGCGACCGTGAACCGGACGAGGGCGACGCGCTGCCCGGCGGCCGTGCCGCCGCAGGCGCTGCCGCACACGCTCATCCAGGTCGCGGTGCCGAAGTTCTTGGTGGGCTCCGCCTCGCTCACGAAGACGTCGTCGGTGGCGGCGACGCTCGTGGAGACGGCCCCGGCCGTGGAGATGGCCGCCGAGGTGCCTGTGGTGGTGAGGGCGGTGCCGGTCGCGGACGCGGGCGTGGGAGCGAGCACGGCCGCCAGCAGGGTGGCGAACATCGCCAGCGCCGGCAGGAGTCCGCGATGCGCCCCGGTTCTCAGGGGCGAGCGTTGGGACTGCGTAGTCATCAGCCCAGATTGGGACAAGATCGATCAGCATGCACGATCTTCGCCGAAGTCGCCCGACTTGGAACGATGACAATTTCGGTGCGCCCGAAACGGCATACGACCCCGGGCCGTCGGCGCCCGCGAAGCAGGCGCGCCGGACGCCCGGAAACGGACTGAAACGGAGCGGCCGGCCCCCGGGTGTGATCACCCAGGGGCCGGCCGCCTCTGTTCAGCGCCGCGCGGGGGGCTCGGCCGCGCGGTTCAGTGCCTGATCGCCCGCCCGGTTCAGTTGTTGGGCAGGATGACCGTGCCCGGCGTCTCCGGCACGTCGCCGTCGAGGTCGGACAGGTTCGCGACCTGGCTCTTCGGCGGCGCCTTGACCGTGACCTTCCCGCCCCAACCGGCGAACGTGGTGACGTCGCTCAGGGTGAAGGTGACGGAGTCGCCCTTGGCCTTCATCTTCAGGTCCGCGCTGGCCGAGGAGCGGCGGACGAGCTGGTCGGAGCCGATCCACAGCTTCCAGGACACGACGGTCTTGGCGGGGTCGGCCCCCAGGCCGCCGAAGCTTTCCTTGATGCCCGGGCTGACCTTCATGAGCTGCGCCAGCGAGATGCTGCCGCGGTAGAGCGTGGTCTTCGCGCCGTTGACGCTGCCGCCCGGACCCTTGGCCTTGGTGGTCGCGAGGACCGCCTTGAGGTTGCGCCAGTCGGCGGGGTTCAGGAACTCGCCCAAGCTCGATGAGGAGCCCGGCCGCTGGGCGGGGAGCCGCAGCCAGGTCTTGCCCTCGGGCAGCACGCTCGCGAAGACCCCGCCCGAGAGGTAGCCCGTGCTACCGATGACGATCGCGTGGAGGGGCTTCTCCGCGTCCTTCAGGTCCTCGTTCTCCTCCTTCAGCAGGTCGTTGTACTTGAGCTTCTGCGTGCTGTCCGAAGCGACGACGCCGGACCGGCCGAAGGCCATTGCGCCGTTCGCGGTGAATTTGATGGCCGTGACGCCGGCCACGCTCAGCGTGCCCGAGGAGACGAACCGCACGCCGTGGCCGGCGACGTACTGCTTGCGCAGCGCCGCCACCGGGTCGGCGGCGGGGGCCTGCGCCTGAGTAGAGGTCTGAGCCTGCGCGGGGGCGGCGATGGCGGGCGCCACGAGCGCGGCCGTCGCGGCGCACGCCAGCGCCATGAGTGCTCGCTTCAAGGTGATTCCTCCCGTAAGTGCCCTCAAGATCAGGAGGGCAGCTTGGGAATCCTTGCGGTTCATGATCACAGAGAAGTAACGAAAATAAGGATTTCCTGTGAGTATTCAGCTAGTGGCTCGGTATGCGGGCTGATTATTATTTCGCCGCGAAAAGTTCGGATGCGAAAGGACGTCATGGAGGAGAAGGCGGCGGTCGAGGAGATCACACGGCTCTACCCCGCCGTCCACCGGCGCCTGCGCACGTCCGGCCGCCTCCTGCCGGGGGGTGACGTGACCGCCCGCATGCTGTCGGTCCTGCGTCATCTGGCGGCGTACGGGCCGCTCACGGTGGGCGACCTGGCCGGACGCCTGCGGCTGTCGCGGGCCGCGACCACCGAACTCCTCGACCGCGTCGAGAGTCGTGGGCTGGTCGCGCGGATGCGCGACCAGCGCGACCGGCGGCGTGTGTACGTCCGGATCACCGAGAGGGGCCGCACCGCGACCGTGAACGCGGGCCGCGACGATGCCGAGCGCGACGACGACCCGCTGGCGGCGGCCGTGCGCACGATGACCCCGCAGGAGAGGCAGGGGCTCGTGGACGGCCTGCGCGCGCTGCTGCGGGGACGGCCGGCGGGCGGCTGACGCGGGGCCGTTCCACGGAAGGTCCACGGGCGGCGGTTACGCTTCGGGCAGCGGGCACCGTAGGGAGGTCTTCATGGCAGGCAGGATTCGGGTCGTCGTCGCGAAGCCGGGGCTCGACGGGCACGACCGCGGGGTCAAGGTGGTGGCGCGGGCGCTGCGCGACGCGGGCATGGAGGTCATCTACACGGGGCTGCACCAGACGCCGGAGCAGATCGTCCGTACGGCCATCCAGGAGGACGCGGCGGCGATCGGGCTGTCCATCCTGTCCGGCGCCCACATGACCTTGTTCGCCCGGCTCTTCGAGGTCCTGCGCGAGGAGGGCGCCGAGGACATCGTCGTGTTCGGCGGGGGCATCATCCCCGAGGCCGACATCCCCGAACTGGCGAAGATGGGGGTCGCGAGGATATTCACGCCGGGATCCACGACGCAGGAGATCGTGGAATGGGTCCGTTCGGCGGTCCCAGCCACCGTTTAGGCATTTTGCCCAACCTTGCCGTACCCAAGGGTTGTTGGCAAGGCTCCAGTGGGACCCGACGACGCGGCCACGCTCGTACGGGGACTAGGCTTCATGCGCGGAAACGCCGGGCGGGACGACGGCGCCCGGCCTCGGACATCAAAAGGGACGGACCCTCGTGGACCTGTTCGAACATCAGGCGAAGGAGCTCTTCGCGGAGTACGGCATCCCGGTGCCGCGCGGAATCGTCGCGCACACCGCGGAGGAGGCGCGGGCGGCTGCCGAGCAGCTCACCGGACGCGTTGTCGTCAAGGCCCAGGTCAAGACCGGCGGGCGCGGCAAGGCCGGCGGCGTGAAGGTGGCCGACGACGCCGCCGACGCGCACGCGAAGGCGACGCAGATCCTCGGCATGGACATCAAGGGCCACACGGTCCACAAGGTCCTGATCGAGGAGGCCAGCCAGATCGCGGAGGAGTACTACTTCTCCTTCCTTCTCGACCGTGCCAACCGCACGTTCCTCGCCATCTGCTCGGCCTCCGGCGGCATGGACATCGAGGAGGTCGCGCACACCGCGCCGGAGAAGGTGGCGAAGGTGCCGGTCAGCCCGCTGACGGGCGTCGACCGCGCCAAGGCCCGCGAGATCGCGGTGGCCGGCGGCCTGCCGCAGCAGGCGCTGGACGGCGCCGCCGAGCTGATCGAGAAGCTCTGGGCCGTCTTCGTCGACGAGGACGCCTCGTTGGTCGAGGTCAACCCGATGATCCTGTCGGCGGACGGCCAGGTGAAGGCGCTCGACGGCAAGGTGACCCTCGACGACAACGCGAACTTCCGCCAGGCGGAGCACTCGGCGTACGTCGACAAGGCCGCGGAGGACCCGCTGGAGGCCCGGGCCAAGGAGAAGCACCTCAACTACGTCAAGCTGGACGGCAACGTCGGCATCATCGGCAACGGCGCGGGCCTGGTCATGTCCACGCTCGACGTCGTGGCGTACGCGGGCGAGGAGTTCCCCGGCCAGCCCAAGCCGGCCAACTTCCTCGACATCGGCGGCGGCGCGTCGGCCGAGGTCATGGCGAACGGCCTGGAGATCATCCTGTCCGACCCGTCGGTGAAGTCGGTCTTCGTGAACGTCTTCGGCGGCATCACCGCCTGTGACGCGGTCGCCAACGGCATCGTCTCGGCCTTCAAGCTCCTGGAGAGCCGGGGCGAGGAAGTGACCCACCCGCTGGTCGTCCGCCTGGACGGCAACAACGCCGCCCTGGGGCGGCAGATCCTGGCCGACGCCGCGCTGCCGCGGGTCGAGCTGGTCGACACCATGGACGAAGCGGCCAAGCGCGCCGCAGAGCTCGCCGCGGTAGGTGCGTAATGGCTATCTGGCTCACCGAGAACAGCAAGATCATCGTTCAGGGCATGACCGGTGGTGAGGGCACCAAGCACACCCGCCGCATGCTCGCCGCCGGCGTCAAGGTCGTGGGCGGCGTAAACGCCCGCAAGGCCGGCATCACCCACGAGGGCCTGCCGGTCTTCGGCACGGTCAAGGAGGCCATGGAGCAGACGGGCGCCGACGTGTCCGTCGTCTTCGTGCCCCCGGCCGCCACCAAGGCCGCCGTCCGCGAGGCCATCGACGCCGAGATCCCGCTGTGCGTGGTCATCACCGAGGGCGTGCCGGTCCACGACACGACCGAGTTCTGGGCGTACGCCGTCTCCAAGGGCAACAAGACTCGCATCATCGGCCCGAACTGCCCCGGCATCGCCTCGCCCGGCGCCTCCAACGCGGGCATCATCCCGGCCGACATCACCACCAAGGGCCGCGTCGGCCTGGTGTCGAAGTCCGGCACGCTGACCTACCAGCTCATGTACGAGCTGCGCGACATCGGCTTCTCCACCTGCGTCGGCATCGGCGGCGACCCGGTCATCGGCACGACGCACATCGACGCCCTCCAGGCGTTCCAGGAGGACCCGGAGACCGACGCGATCGTGATGATCGGCGAGATCGGCGGCGACGCCGAGGAGCGCGCCGCGGCCTACATCGACGAGCACGTGACCAAGCCGGTCGTCGCCTACGTCGCCGGGTTCACCGCGCCCGAGGGCAAGACCATGGGTCACGCCGGCGCGATCGTGTCCGGCTCCGCCGGCACCGCCCAGGCCAAGAAGGAGGCCCTGGAGAAGGTCGGCGTCCGCGTCGGCCGCACCCCCAGCGAGACCGCCCGCCTGATGCGCGAGATCATGTCCAGCCGCTGATCGCGCACGCGTCGACTGTCGTCCGCGACCTTGCCCTCCCACCGCCGCGGTGGTGCGAGCGCAAGGTCGTGGTCGTTTCCGGCCCGGCCGGTACGCGTGCCGATGCGTCCGGATTGCGTACTCCTCGGCGTGGCGACGTGGAGGGAGGCCGCGGGGCTGGGATGATGCGGTAGCGTGACGGGCCTTCTCGATCAGTTCAGGACCGCTCCCCGCGCCGTGCTCGGCCGCATGGGCGGCGGCGACGACGAGGAGACCCGCCGTCCGCTGCCCGTCTCCGGCATGCTGGCCGCGGTCGGGACGCTCGGCGTCGGCCTCGCCGTGCTCACCACGCTCACGCTCATCGGCTGGATGGCCGCGCCCCGCGGGCCGTTCGGCGAGGGCCTGCCCGGTGTCTTCCGTACGGCCTGCCAGCTCTGGCTCGCCGCCCACCACGCCGGTTTCGCGATCCCCGGCGGCCGGGTGGGCCTGCTGCCCATCGGGCTGATGATCCTGCCGGGGGCGCTGCTCTACCGGGCCGGCCTGTGGATGGCGCGGGACGCCGACCTGCGGGTGCGGATGCCGGCCCGGCTGCCCAAGGGCACCCCGCGCGACCTCGAGAACGCCCGGCGCCGTGCCCAGCTCGCGCTCATCGCCCAGGCCGGCATCTCGCTGGCCGCGCCGTACGCGCTGCTCGCCGGGGTGATCGCCCTGGTCTCCGGCAACGAGATCATGCAGCCGTTCCTGGGGGAGGCGCTGGTCAGCCACCTGCTGCTGGCCTTCGTCACCGGGTCGGTCGCCACCGCCCGCACGATCGGGCCCTGGCGGTCGATGCTGCGCCTGCTGCCCGAGCGGCCGCGGTCGCTCGTGGCCGGCACAGCCGTCGCGACCTCGCTGATGCTCGTGGCCGGGGCCGTGCTGGTCCTCGGGGCCGTGGTGGTCAACTTCGCCAGGATCCAGCAGATGTCGGAGGTCCTCAGCCCCGGGGTGGTCGGCGGCCTGCTGCTCCTGCTCCTGGAGGTCCTCTACTTCTTCAACGCCGTCGTCTGGGGCATGGCGTACATCTCGGGGCCCGGTTTCGCGGTGGGCGCCGGGACGCTGGTCGCGCCCACCGGGGTCAAGCTGAGCGCGGTGCCCATGCTGCCGCTGCTTGGCGCCCTGCCGTCGTCAGGCGCCGCGCCCACCTGGGTCATGGGCGTGATCGCGGTGCCGTTCGCGGCGGGGGCGGTCGCCGGCGTGGTGACGGCCCGCGTCGCGCCGACCCCGTCGATCGAGGCCGCGCCGCTGTGGGGGTTCGTCTGCGGGATCACCTCCGGCCTCGTCGCGGGAACGCTCGCGGCGCTGTCGGGCGGCCCGCTGGGCGGTGCGGGCCTGGCCGCGGTGGGGCCGTCGCCCTGGGAGGTGGCGCTGTCGGTCACACTCGAGGTCGGCGTGGCCGCCGGCATCTCGGCCGGCATCGCCAACTGGTGGCTGATCTCCCGGCGGCCGGCCACCCCGCCCGAGCCGGTGCGGAAGGCCGGCGCCGTGATCGCCAAGGCGGCCGGACGGGTGCGGCCCGCCCGCGGCGCCCACCTGCCGGGCCACTGGCTGGACGCCACCGAGGCGGACACCCAGCCGATCCCGGTCATCAGGGACGACTGGACCGACGAGCACGCCGCGGCGGCGGCGGAGACCTTCGACGACATGGGCGCGCGGCGGGCCGGGGCCACCCCCCAGATCCCCGATGTCCCGCGCAAACCGGCCGCGAAGCGCCGCGCCCCGAGCCCCCCGCCGAAGCCGCGCACGGACATCGTGGACGAGACCGATGACCGCGGGGGCCATGTCATCTACGTCGACCCCTACGCCTGGGACCGCGACTGATCCGTCCCGGGCGGCTCGGCGACGGCCGACGCGAGGCGGTCCCGCAGGTCCGTCAGGCGGGCGATCTCGGCGTCCAGCGTGGCGATCCGGCGTTGCACGACCCCGCTGCCGCCGGAGCAGCCGGGGCTGCCGTACGGCGGCAGCGTGTCGCCCTCGAGAAGGTCCAGGCGGTCGGCGCAGCGGGCGACGTCCTCGATGGTCAGGCCGAGAGCGAGCAACTGGCGCACCAGGCGGATGCGGGCGATGTCCCGCGGGCCGTACTCCCGTTGGCCCGACGACGTGCGCGGCGGCGGCAGGAGCAACCCGCGCTGCTCGTACAGGCGCAACGCGCGTGGCGTGGTCCCGGCCGCCGCCGCGGCGTCGCCGATCCGCATGAGACCTCCCGGCCGTGCTCACAGCTTCACGAACTACACAGCTCTATGACGACCGTTCCCACGTGCCGTCCCTCGAACAACTCACGCAACGCCCGCGGCGCGTTTTCGATGCCCGCGATCCGCGTGTGCGGGAAGGCGATGGCGCCCGAGCGGAGCCAGGCGCCGAAGCGCTCCGTCCACTCCGCGTGGATCTCGTCGTCGACGCCGGTGAAGCCGCGCAGAGTGATGTTCTTGGCGATGAGCTGGAAGGCGTCCAGCTCCACGGGAGCCGTCGTGCCGCCGGACGCGGCCGACAGCTGCGTGGCCAGGGTGCCGACCACGACGAGGCGGGCGCCGGGCCGCGCCGCGGCGGCCGCGGCCTGAAGCTGCTCGCCGCCGACGGTGTCCACGACCACGTCCACGCCGTCGGGCGCCGCCTCGGCCAACCGCCCGCCGATCGGGCTCCCGTCGCGGAGCACCACCGCGTCGTAGCCGAGCTCGGCGATCATGCGCTCGGCCTTCGCCGGCGAGCCGGTGGTGCCGATCACGCGGCCCGCGCGCAGCAGCCGGGCGATCTGGCCGGCGAGCGACCCGACGCCTCCCGCGCCCCCGGTGACGAGCACCGTCTCGCCCGCGCACAGGCGGGCGATCCGGGTCAGGGCGGCGTACGCGGTGGCGCCCGACGCGAGGTGCGCGGCCGGGTCCGGCAGGGCGTCGCCCAGCGGCGCGGACATGGGGACCACGGCGTACTCACGCCAGCCCCGGAAGTGCGCGACCAGGTCGCCCGGCCGCAGACCGCTGTCGTCCGTGCCCTTGCCGAAGGGGGCCGTGACGACCTCGCCGACGGCCGGGCCGAACAGCGTGTCCCCGGGCCGCAGCGGAGGGAAGGGCGTGCCCGGCACGCCTCCGGCGATCAGCGTGCGCAGCGAGGGGAAGACCTGGAACCAGCGGTTGCGCACCAGGACCTCACCGGCCCCCGGCACGGGCAGCGGGACCTCGGCGACGGTCAGGTGCTCGGGGCCGGGAAGACCGGACGGAACCTCGGCGAGCCGGATCTCCCGTGCGGCGCGGGGCGGGGTTTGGGGCATGGGGAACTCCCACGGTGTCGGAAAGGGACCGCTCGTGCGGCACAGCCCGCACGGCCCCGCGACGCTAACCCCTGACCCGCGCGTCAGGGGCAAGCGGGCATGGCGTGGTCGTCAGGCCATCTCGGCGAAGTCGGTCTCGGTCGTGCCGATGGTCTGGACGACCGACGGCCGGGCCGTGCGGAGGTAGCCGTACCAGACGAGGGCCACGGCGACGGTGACGAGGAAGGCGAGGACCACGAAGTTCAGCGGCCAGGCCGGCCACGGCACGACGTTGACGTAGAAGACGTACGCCATGCCCACCACCGAGACGATCACGCACGGCCAGATGAGCGGGATCCGCACACGCTCCCGGCGCAGGAAGATCGGCGCGGCGAGCGCGACGACGGCGTAGGCCACCATGTAGCCGTACGTGCCGTAGGTGTCGACGTTGACCACGATCTCCATGCCGTCCATGCCGAGCGCGAAGAGCAGCGCGGTCAGCGCGACGGCGATCGGCGCGACCGTGAGGATCGCCCGATGCGGGGTCTGCTGGGTCCGGTGGGTCCGGCCGAGGGAGGCGGGCAGCACGCCCTCCTTGCCCATGACGAAGACGATGCGGCCGATCACGTTGATCGGGGCGACCACGACGGCGAAGAACGACGCCGTGACGCCGAGGCTGAGCACCGGGCGGAACCAGCCTGGCATGCCGACGGCCACCGCGAGCTCGTCCAGCGGGTTGCCGCTGGTGCCCAGGTCGCCCAGCGCGCGGTAGCCCGCGACCTGCGTGTAGGAGGCGAAGATGTAAAGGAGGCCGACGCCCGCGGCGCTCCACATGATGGCCCGGGGGATCGCCTTGAACGGGTTGCGCGCCTCGCGGCCGAGTGCGTCGGAGCTGGAGAAGCCGACGAACCCGAGGATCGCCAGCACCATGCCCACCGCGATGCCGTGCGGCGTGGCGCCGTCGAGGGTGAGCTGGTTGCTGTCGAAGACCGGCCCGTCCCCGGCGAACAGCACGATGACCAGCATCGCCGTGATGATCGTGATGGAGATGATCTCCAGGATGAGCGAGATGCGCGCCGACATCCGGATGCCCCACACGGTGAACAGCGTGGCGAGGCCGCCGATCACCACCGCGAGCACGACGTTCCACAGCGTGTTGTGGATCGTCAGCCCGATCCCGGCCAGGAAGGCGTTGAAGTGGTAGACGGCGCCGGCGAGGGAGCCGGACGCGATGCCGAAACAGCCGATGATCAGTGTGATGCCGGTGACGTACGCGCCGAGCGGGCCGAGCCCCTGGGCGGCGTAGTTGTACAGCGAGCCGGCCGAGGCCCGGCGCTTGGCGAACTGGGAGATGCAGTAGCCGACGGCGAGGATGACCACGGTGGCGAGGGTGAACGACAGCCAGGACGCGTTGCCGGCACTGGCGAAGATTCCGGCCACGGAGAAGGCGATGACGGCGCTCGGGGCGATGTTGGCGATGGCCTGGGCGACGACCTCGCCGCCCGACATCGCCCCGCGCCGCAGCCCGTGCCCGTGTTGCGGGTGGGGGGCGGTGGTCTGTGTCATGCGGGGTTTTCCTTGTACGAACGGGGCCTTGGCGGTCCGAGGCCAGAGGCGGGAGGACGGGTGGCGGGGGCCCGGATCCGCGGCGGCGGACCCGGGCAGGGACGACGGGGAGACGCGTCTCGGGGAGGGGGGCCCGGTCAGGGGACGAGCAGGGTGCGCAGCGCCTCGCCGCTGGCCAGGGCGTCCAGGGCGTGGCCGGCCTCGTCGAGCGTCGTGCGCCTGCTGACGAGCTGGTCGAGCTGCAGGTGGCCGTCCATGTAGCGGTCGACCAGCGCCGGGATGTCGATCGCCGGGCGGACGCTTCCGTAGTTGGACCCGAGGATGCGCTGGTCGGCCTCCGCCAGGACGAGCGGGTCGAAGCGCGCGAGCGTGCCCTTGGGCGGCAGGCCCACGGCCACCGCCGCACCGCCCAGGCCGAGCATCTGGATGGCCGACTCCAGCGTGGCCTGGTGGCCGACCGCGTCGAAGGCGTAGTCGACGCCGTCCGGCAGGAGGTCGCGCAGCGCCTCCGGAACGGTCGCCTCGGCGCCGGAGAGCTGATCGGTGGCCCCGAGCGTCATCGCGAGCGCCGTCTTCTCGGCGCGGGTGTCGATCGCGACGATCCGTTCGGCTCCGGCGAGCTTGGCGCCCTGGACGACGGAGAGGCCGACCCCGCCGCAGCCGATGACCGCGACCGTGCTGCCGGGCAGGACGGCGGCCGTGTTGGTCACCGCGCCGACACCGGTGGCCACCGCGCAACCGACCAGGGCCACGGTGTCCAGCGGGGCGTCCTCGCGGATCTTGACGGCTCCCGAGGCCGGGACCACGGCCTCCTCGGCGAAGGAGGAGACCCCGAGGTAGTGGTAGACGGTCTCCCCGTTCCGGCTCAGCCTGCTGGTGCCGTCCTGGAGGACCCCTCCGGGGGCGACCACGGTCGCCGCGAGCTGGCAGCGCGCCTCGTGCCCGGACCGGCAGTACCGGCACCGCCCGCACGGGGCGACCCAGGACAGGACCACGTGGTCGCCCTCCGCGAGGCTGGTCACCCCCGGGCCGAGCTCGGTCACCACGCCGGAGCCCTCGTGCCCCATCACCAGGGGGAGCGGGACGTCCCATTCACCACGGCGTACGTGCAGGTCCGAGCCGCAGACCCCGGCGGCGGCGATCCTCACACGGACCTCGCCCGGCCCCGGAGGGGCGAGCTCCACCTGCTCGACCCGGACGGGCCGGTCGGCGGATTCGAATACCGCGGCGCGCATACTGCTCCCTTCCTCGGCCCGGGAACAGCCCTGCCGTCACCCGGTGTTACTGAAACAGGTCCAGGCTAGGAACGCGGGCCATGCCGCGGCAGCTGGCCAAATGTCCATTCACCTGCGCTCGGTGCGCCGATCCGATACTTCGCGCCCCCGGCGCGGTCGTGTCACGGTGACACTGCGTCAGTTCGGCGACGGGATGTCGCGCGATCCGAGAGGGGAGACGCCGGATGCTGGAGACGGCGGGCGACGTCGCGCAGCGGTTCCGGCTGCGCGTGCCGACCGGGACGACGGGTCTGGACCGCCCCATCCGCTGGACGCACATATCCGAGCTGGCGGATCCGACCCCCTGGCTGCGCGGCGGCGAGATGCTCCTCACCCTCGGCCTGGAACTGGACACGCCCGACGATCTGGCGGCGTACGCCGCGAGGCTGAGCGAGGCGGGCGTCGCCGCGCTCGGCTTCGGAATCGGGGTGCGCCACCCGTCCGTCCCGCCGGCGCTGGTCGAAGGCGCAGGGGAACACGGCCTGGCCGTGCTGGAGATCCCCAGCGCCGTGGCGTTCCAGGACATCACCTACCACGTCAACGCCGACCTGCTGCGCACCGGCGCCGCGGAGGCGCGGCTGATCGCCGAGGGCGTGTCCAGCATGACGATGGTGGCGCGGAGCGCCGGGGCGCAGGGGGTCGTGGCCACGCTCGCCGCGCGCATCGAGAGCTGGGCCGTGCTGATGGACCGGCACGGGAAGATCCACGCGGCCGTGGGCGCCGCACGGGTGCACATCGACGACGCCCGGGCCGCGGCGCTCGGCCAGCGTTCCCGCATCCGGCATCCCGCCCTGACCGTGTACGGCGTGGGCGACCCGGTCCGGCCCCGGGCCCACCTCGTGGTCGCGCCCCGCCCGGACCGGATCACGCTGACCCGGGAGCTGGCGCAGCACGCCGCACTCCTGCTCGACCTCGCCCTCAATCCGTTGAGCGGTGGCGACACCTGGGGCCTGGCCCGGGCCGACGCGGTGGACGCGCTGATGTCGGGCGACCCGGCGCTCGTCGCCCGGGTGTCGGCCCGGTGGAACCTGCTCGCCGGGAACGTCGCCGTCGCGCTGCTGCGCTCGCGGTCGCGCCGTCCCGCTGGAGGACAACGTGCTGGAGTGGTGCGCGGAGCTGGATCTGCCTCCACTGGTCAGCTCGGAGTCGTCGCTGGTCACCGTGCTGCTGCCGGAGGACGAGCTGGGCCGGTGGACCGCGCGGGTGTCCGACGCGGTCGAGCGGGAGGGCGTTCCGGCGCGGTGTGGCATCGGCAGCCCGCAGCCGCCGGTCTCCGGCCTGCTCAGCCGGAGGCAGGCCGAGCAGGCGCTCGCGGTCGCCGTGGCCGACGCCCGTCCCGTGGTCGAGTTCGCCGGGCTGCCGACCCAGCGACTGATCCTTCAGCACCTCGACCCGGCCGCGCGCGCGGCGCTCACCTCGCCGCTCCTGCCGCTGCTGGACAACGATGCCACCCTGGTCCTGCTCCGCTCGCTGCGGGTCTTCCTGAGCGAGAACAGCAGCTGGGAGGCGGCGTCCTCGCAGCTCGGCATCCACCGCCACACGCTGCGCCAGCGCATGGCGCGGGTGGAGGAGCTGACCGGCCTGTCCGTCTCCGTCACCGAGGACCGCGTCATCGCCTGGCTCGCGCTCCAGGCGCTCCAGCTCGGCGACGCTCAGTAGGTCAGGCGGGGGCCGGGACGCCGGTCGGCCAGGCCACGCCCATCTTGCGCTCGAACGCCCGCATCAGCTGGTCGGAGCACTCCTGCTGGGCCGCCACCGTGCCCGCGCCCTTGCGGCACTCGTTGTACGCGTTGAGCTCGTCCGAGAAGTAGAGCTGGAATCCCGTGGTCACGATCCCCAGGACGAACGCGAGCGACGAGAGCACGACGGCCCCGGTGGCCATCCCGATCCCGCGCCGTTCGCGGTTGAGCAGGCGCAGGTCGCGGATCGCGATGACGATCGCGAAAATCGACAGCGCCAGCCCGGCGGCCGGGAACAACAGCGTGAAGACCAGCGCCATGATGGCGAGCACGAGAGCCCTGCGCCCTCCGGTGGCAGGGGTCGGCGTCTGTAGGGGTGTTGTCACGGTCTCCTCGCCTCGCGTTCCGCATAGCCCGTCGTCAGTCGTGATGGCCGGCGCCCGATACGCTTTAGCTGCGTCGAGGGACGGCCCTCCACGCTCGACCACTCTCTAAGGAACCATCTCCCGGCAATCACCTGCAAAACGAAGGCAGCTCACGAAGGAGTTCCACCCTGTCCTTCCGGCTCGTCGTCCTCGTCTCGGGATCGGGGACCAACCTGCAAGCACTGCTGGACGCGGCGGCAGACGACGCGTTCGGCGCGACCGTCGCCGCCGTCGGGGCCGACCGCACCGGCATCGAGGGCCTGGCCCGGGCCGAGCGCGCCGGCGTCCCCACGTTCGTCGAGAGGGTGGGCGACCACCCCACCCGGGAGGAGTGGGACGAGAGGCTGGCCGGGCGCATCGCCGAGCACAAGCCCGACCTGGTGGTCTCCGCCGGGTTCATGAAGATCCTCGGCCCCCGGGTGCTGGGCGCGTTTCCCGTCGTCAACACCCATCCGGCGCTGCTGCCCGCCTTCCCCGGCGCGCACGCCGTGCGCGACGCCCTCGCCTACGGCGTCCGCGTCACCGGCTGCACGGTCCACCTCGTGGACGCCGGCGTGGACACGGGCCCGGTGATCGCCCAGGAGGCGGTGCCCGTACGGGAGGGGGACGACGAGGAGTCGCTGCACGAGCGCATCAAGACCGTCGAGCGACGCCTCCTCGTCGAGACGGTGGGCCGCATGGCCCGCGAGGGCTGGACCCTGACCGGGCGGACCGTGCGCCTGGGGACGGGACGAGTCGCAGGACAGGCCGCAGAAGGCCCGACACCAGGAAGGAACACGAAGTGACCCGCATCGCCATCCGCCGTGCGCTGATCACCGTTTACGACAAGACGGGTCTCGAAGACCTGGCGCGGGGGCTCGAGGCCGCGGGCGTGGAGATCGTGTCGACCGGTGGCACCGCCGCCGCGATCGCCTCCTACGGCGTGCCGGTCACCAAGGTGGAGTCGCTCACCGGATTCCCCGAGTGCCTGGACGGACGGGTCAAGACCCTCCACCCGCGGGTCCACGCCGGGCTGCTCGCCGACGGCGCCAACCCCTCCCACGTCAAGCAGCTGGAGGAGCTGGAGATCGAGCCGTTCCAGCTCGCGGTGGTGAACCTGTATCCGTTCGCCGCCACGGTCGCCTCCGGCGCCTCCGACGCCGAGTGCGTCGAGCAGATCGACATCGGCGGCCCCGCGATGATCCGCGCCGCCGCCAAGAACCACGGCACGGTGGCCGTGGTCGTCGACCCCGCGGCGTACGGCGAGGTGCTCGCCGCGGTCGCCGAGGGCGGCTTCACGCTGACCGAGCGCAGGAGGCTGGCCGCCACGGCGTACGCGCACACCGCCGCCTACGACGTCGCGGTCGCGTCCTGGTTCGCCGACGTGTACGCGCCGGAGGGCGACTGGCCGTCCTTCATGGGCGCCGCGTGGAAGCGCAAGGCCGCCCTGCGGTACGGCGAGAACCCGCACCAGGGAGCCGCCCTCTACACCGGAAGCAAGGACGGCCTGGCCAACGCCGAGCAGCTTCACGGCAAGGAGATGTCCTACAACAACTACGTGGACGCCGACGCCGCCTGGCGGGCCACCTGGGACTTCGCCGAGCCGTGCGTGGCGATCATCAAGCACGCCAACCCCTGCGGCATCGCGGTCGGCGCCGACGTGGTCGAGGCGCACCGCAAGGCGCACGAGTGCGACCCGGTGTCCGCGTACGGCGGGGTGATCGCGGTCAACCGCGAGGTGACCCGCGAGCTGGCCGAGCAGATCGCGCCGATCTTCACGGAGGTCGTGGTCGCGCCGTCGTTCGCGGCGGACGCGCTCGAGGTGCTCAGGGAGAAGAAGAACATCCGCCTGCTCGCCTGCCCGCAGGGGCCGTCGAACGCCGCGGAGTTCCGCCGCATCGACGGCGGCCTGCTCGTGCAGACGGTGGACCGGGTGGACGCGCCCGGCGACGACCCGTCCACGTGGGAGCTCAAGGCCGGCCAGGCGGCCTCGCCCGAGGTGCTGGCCGACCTGGCCTTCGCGTGGCGGGCCTGCCGTTCGGTGAAGTCGAACGCGATCCTGCTCGCCTCCGGCGGCGCGACCGTCGGCGTCGGCATGGGCCAGGTCAACCGGGTCGACTCGGCCCGGCTGGCGGTCTCCCGGGCCGGCGAGCGCGCGGCCGGATCGGTCGGCGCCTCCGACGCGTACTTCCCGTTCCCCGACGGCCTGCAGGTGCTGGCGGAGGCCGGGGTGAAGGCGATCGTCGAGCCGGGCGGCTCGATCCGCGACGAGCTGGTCATCGAGGCCGCCAAGGAGGCGGGCATCACGCTCTACTTCACCGGCACCCGGCACTTCTTCCACTGATCGAGAAGGCCGACGTACCGGCACGGAGGGGCGCCTGTTGGGATGGATGGGGGGAAAACGGCACGATCACCCCTGTGGGGCGGTTAGCCTGAAGCGCCCACCCCATCCTCCCCCGGAGTCCCTCCATGCCCCTTGATACGATCATGAGCTCCTTCGCGACGATGAACGGCGTGTGGAACAGCCCCATCGCGTTGCTCCCCATCGCCGCGCTGGCCGCCTACTTCGGCTGGCGGATCGTGGAGTTCATCCCCTTCACCCGGCGGATCATCGAGCGTCGCGAGGGGGGACAGTAGAGCATCCGGCAGGACCACCCGGAAGGACAGGAAGAGCCATGACCGCGCGGCTTCTGGACGGCAAGGCGACCGCCGCCAAGATCAAGAGTGAGCTGGCGGAGCGGGTGAAGGCCCTGGCGGCCCGGGGCATCACCCCCGGCCTGGGCACGATCCTCGTCGGCGACGACCCGGGCAGCCAGATCTACGTCGCGGGCAAGCACCGCGACTGCGCGGAGGTCGGCATCACCTCCATCCGCAAGGACCTTCCGGAAAGCGCCACCCAGGCGGACGTGGAGGCCGCGGTCGACGAACTCAACGCCGACCCGGCCTGCACGGGCTACATCGTCCAGTTGCCGCTGCCGCGCCACCTGGACACCCAGGCGCTCATCGAGCGCATGGACCCGGCCAAGGACGCCGACGGCCTCCACCCGGTCAACCTGGGCAGGCTCGTCCACATGGTCGACGCCCCGCTGCCGTGCACCCCGCGCGGCATCGTGGTCCTCCTCCAGGAGTACGGCGTGCCGCTCAAGGGCGCCGAGGTCGTCGTGGTCGGCCGAGGCATCACCGTGGGCCGTCCGCTGGGCCTGCTGCTCACCCGCCGCGCGGAGAACGCCACCGTCACGCTCTGCCACACCGGCACCCAGGACCTGGCGTCCCACGTGCGCCGGGCGGACGTCGTGGTCGCCGCGGCCGGGGTGCCCCACCTCGTGACCGCCGACATGGTCAAGCCCGGCGCGGCCGTGCTCGACGTGGGCGTCTCCCGCGTCGACGGGAAGCTCACCGGCGACGTGGCCCCCGACGTACGCGAGGTCGCGGGCTTCGTCGCCCCCAACCCCGGTGGGGTGGGGCCGATGACCCGGGCCATGCTGCTGGCCAACGTCGTCGAGGCCGCCGAGCGGCGCTGATCCACCGCCCTCACTCGGCCGCCGGCCGGGAACAGGCGCGGCGCCGTCACGTCCGTCCCCGCCGGCCTACTTCTTCTTCTTCTTCTTCTTCGCGACCTTGTGCGTGGGAGCGTGATGGCCGGGGTGAGGCCGCCGGGCGGGGTGCAGGGGCGCTTCGCGGGCGAGGCGGCCGGGACCCTGGGCGCTCGCGGGCGGGGACGGCGGCTGCGCGGGCGCGTGCAGTTGCTGGGCGAGCCAGGGCAGGGCCTGGGGAAGCTCCCTGTTCCAGGTGGCGAAGTTGTGGCCCCCGCTCGGCAGGATCAGCGAGGACGCCCGCATGGGCGGCTTCACGGCCGCCAGGAACTGCTCGGTCGCCTGGTAGTTCGACTCGCCCTGACGGCTGCTGGTCACCAGCACCGACACCGGAGGGGCCGGCAGGTTGGCCAGCCGCCACATCAGGTCGTTCTCGTCCTGGAGCCGCCGGTTTCCGCCGAACAGGTCGCCCGTCGTCATGTCCATGAGAGCGTGGAAGTACCCGGACAGGGACACCGCGGCCGAGAACGCCTCGGGGTGCCGCATGGTCAGCTTGAGCGCGCAGTAGCCCCCCGTCGATCCGCCGAGAATGCCCCAGTTCGCGGCTTCGGTGCCGACCCGGAACGCCGCGGCCATCGCGTGCGGGACGTCCGAGGTGAAGTACGTCTCGACCTGCGGGCCGCCCGGCACGTCCACGCACTCGGTGTCCCTGGGCGGTGCGACGGTGGGGCGCATGAGGACCAGGACGGTCGGGCCGATCTCGTGGGCGAGGATCGAGGTCGCCGTGAGCGTGGGCAGGTCGAGCCGGGTGACCAGGTTCTCCGCGTCGCCCGGATAGCCGGTCAGCCCGAGAATCACGGGGAAGCGCCGCCCGGCGTACTTCTTGTCGAAATACTGCGGCGGCAGGTACACGTACGCCGGTGAGCTCAGCCCGGTCCTGGCCCCGGTGATCGTCACCTGCTCCAGACGCCCCGCGGGCACGCCGGCCTTAGGCTTGGTGACCTCGACCGGCCTGCTGCCGAGCATCCGGACGAGGCCCGCTCCGCCGGCCGCCGTACCGGCCATCCCCGCCGTACCCGCCGTGATCGGCGGCGCGCCGGCCGCGTTCGTGCCCAGCAGGTCTCCCCACGAGCCGAAGAACCCGAAGTACGCGTTGATCACGACGGCCACCGCGAGCAGCAGCAGGGTCTGGTCCGCGACCAGCACGCCCACCCGCGCGGCGATCGAGCGCCAGGACGGCCCGCTCAGCCGGGGCCACAGCCAGACCGTCGCGACCAGCCCGCCGAGGGCGAGCACGACGAACAGGACCTGCACTTTTGTCGCTGTCAGTTCCAACCCCGGCCTCTTCCTGCGTCCCCCGTGGCGTCGGCCCATGTAAAAGTACTCGACAGACGTAAGGCCGCGGTTAAGGATAGGAATCTTGGCCCCCGAAGTGGATTTCACCATTTAAGGTCTGCTTCCGTGAGCCGTCGGACAGACACCTCCCGGAGGGGAATAGCGCGTCCATGGATTCCGGCAGCGGCAGCGTATTCCGCCCTGCTGATCGGGATTCTGGACATCGTCAAAGGCGTGTTCCCGCGTTTCCGGGAAAGCCGGATCAGCGAGATCGCGAGCGTCCTGCCGGGTAGCGTCACCTCGCTCGCCCTGTCGGCGTCGCTGGTGGTGGGAATCCTGCTGATCATGCTGGCCCACGCTCTCAGGAGGCGCAAGGTCCGGGCCTGGCGTGCCGTCGTGGTGCTGCTGCCGGTGGGCACCGCGCTGGAGGGGCTGCGCTGGCGGCACCCGATCGCCGCGTCGGTGTCGCTAATCCTGTTCGTGGTGCTGCTGGTCAACAAGCGGGAGTTCTACGCCCTGTCCGACCCGCGCTCGCGCTGGCGGGCGCTGTGGAACCTGCTGGCGCTCGGCGCGTTCGACGTGGTGCTCGGCTGGATCATCGTCGACTCGCACCCGAGGACCGTCGTCGGCGACCCGGGCTTCGGCGACCGGATGCAGCACGTCCTGCTCGGCCTGGTCGGCCTGGACGGCCCGGTGGAGTACACCTCCGACCGGGTCGCCGACCTGGTGTCCTTCTCGCTCGCCGGGCTCGGCGTGCTCACCGCCGTGACCACGATCTACCTCGCCCTGCGGCCGGAACGACCGGCCGCCGCGCTCACCGAGGACGACGAGGAGCGCCTGCGCGGGTTGCTCGACCGGTACGGCCGGCAGGACTCGCTCGGATACTTCGCGCTCCGGCGGGACAAGAGCGTGATCTTCTCGCCCAGCGGCAAAGCCGCCGTGGCCTACCGTGTCGTGGCCGGGGTGATGCTGGCCAGCGGCGACCCGATCGGCGACCCCGAGGCGTGGCCCGGCGCGATCAGGCGCTTCCTGGAGGAGGCCAGGCGGCACGCGTGGGTCCCGGCCGTCATCGGGTGCAGCGAGACCGCCGGCGAGGTGTGGACCAGGGAGGGCGACCTGGACGCCCTGGAGATCGGCGACGAGGCCGTCGTCGAGGTGGCCGGGTTCACGCTGGAGGGCCGTGCCATGCGCAACGTGCGCCAGATGGTCAAGCGGGTGGAGCGGCTCGGCTACACCTGCCAGGTGCGGCGGGCCGGCGACCTCAGCGAGGCGGAGCGCGAGCGCATCCGCACCGCGGCCGACCACTGGCGCGGCACCGAGACCGAGCGCGGTTTCTCCATGGCGCTCGGCCGGTTCGGCGACCCCGCCGACGCCGACTGCCTCGTGGTGACGGCGCACCGGGCGGCGGCGCCGCAGGGTGACGACCAGTCGGGCGGGGACATCCGGGCCGTCCTGCACTTCGTGCCCTGGGGGCGCGACGGCATCTCGCTCGACCTCATGCGCCGGGACCGGGAGGCCGATCCGGGGCTGAACGAACTGCTGATCGTCCGGGCGCTGCAGGCGGCGCCGGACTTCGGCGTGACCAGGGTGTCGCTGAACTTCGCGATGTTCCGCTCCGCGCTGGCGCGGGGGGAGCGGCTGGGCGCGGGGCCCGTGCTGCGGGCCTGGCGCGGCATCCTCGTCTTCCTGTCCCGCTGGTTCCAGATCGAGTCGTTGTACCGCTTCAACGCCAAGTTCAGGCCGTTGTGGGAGCCGCGGTTCCTGGTCTACCCGAACACCCGCGACCTGCCGCGCATCGGCGTCTCCGCGCTCCAGGCGGAGGCGTTCCTCACGCTGCCCAGCCCGTCGGACTGGGGCAGGCTACTGCGCCGGCGGCTCAGGAAGCCGGTAAAGGTGTTCGGGCCGGCCGGTGGTTCCGTACCTGAGCCCGACGGTCAGCCGACCGTCGGCGGCGAGGTCGGACAGGTAACGCTGGGCGGTGGCCCGGGACAGCCCGAGCCGGGCGGCGAGGTCCGCTGAGGTCACCGGTCCTCCGGCGGCGCGCAGGGCGTCGATGACGAGCTGCGCGGTGTGGCTCGACCGGCCCTTCCTGACCGCGGCGTCGACCCGGTCGCCCTCGTGCAGCATCCGGACCGCGCGGTCGATCTCGGCCTGGCTCAGCGACGCGGCGCCGCCCAGCCGCCGGTGGAACCGCTCGTACGCGCGGAGCCGCTCGGCGAGGTCACCCTCGGTGAAGGGCTTCACCAGGTAGTTGACCACCCCACGGCCCAGCGCTTCGCGGACGACCCCCGCCTCGGCGGCGGCGGTGAGCATGATCACATGCCCGCCGAGGTCCGGGACGATCGAGGTGCCTGGCGCGTCCGGAAGGTACTGGTCGAGCAGCACGAGGTGGGGTCGCAGCCGCCCGGCGAGCGCGACGGCCTCGGCGGCGGTGTGGGCGATGCCCGCCACCTCGAACCCCGGCACCCGCCCGACATAGCGCGCGTGGAGGTTGGCGACGCGGAAGTCGTCGTCGACGACGAGAACCCGGATCACGGCGCCCCCACGCACCCGGTGGACGGGGCTCCGGACAGGTGACGCGCGGGCTCGACCGCGCCGGGGATCCGCGCGACGAAGACCGCCCCGCAGTCGGCGCCGGAGGGCCTGGTCAGGGCGAGGTCGCCGCCGTGCCTGCGGGCGACGCGCCGGGCGAGCGCGAGTCCGACGCCGTGCGGGCGGGCGTCGTCGGCGCTGGTGGTGAAGTCCTGGTCGAACAGCCGGTCGCAGGCCTGTGGCGGGACGCCGTCGCCGCTGTCGACGACGACGAGGTGCAGGATGCCGGCTTCGGCCAGCAGCGACACCTCGACCCAGGCGGGCCTGCGGGCGCCGGAGCGCGCCGCGCTGATCGCGTTGTCCACCAGGTTGCCCAGGACCGTGACCATGTCGAGCGGGCAGGTGAGCGGACCGGGCAGGAACGAGTCCTGGCTGAGCCGCAGGTCGACCGCGCACTCGGAGGCCACCGCCGTCTTCGCGGCCAGCAGCCCGCGGACGTACGGGTCGCGCAGCCGCCCGCCGTCGCCGTACTCCGTCGCGAGGGGATCGTCGGCGAGCTCGCGGAGGTAGGCCGCGGCCTCGTCGCGATGCCCCAGGCTGAGCAGGCCGGACAACGTGTGCAGCCGGTTGGTGTACTCGTGGGCCTGCGCGCGCAGCGCGTCCGACAGCGCGCGCACCACGTCGAGCTCGCGGGTCATCTCGTCCAGGTCGGTGCGGTCCCGCAGCGTGACCACGTGGCCGAGGTCGTGCTGCCCGCGCCGCACCGGCCCGGCCGTGGCGACCAGCATCCTGTCCTCGGTGGCGAGGAGCACCCCGCGGACCGTGCGGCGCTCGGCCAGGAGCGTGCGCACGCCGGCCGGCAGGCCCGCGTCGCCGACCGCGGTGCCCGGATCCGGCATGCCGCCGAGGAGCCGCGCAGCGGCGTCGTTGCAGATCGTGATCCGCCCGGCCGCGTCCACCGCCAGCACGCCCTCGTCGATGCCGTGCAGTACGGCTTCGCGCTCCCGCAGCAGGTCGGCGAGATCGGAGGGCTCCAGCCCCAGCGTCTGCCGCTTGAGGCGGCGCGCGAGGCCGGCGGAGGCGGCCAGGCCGAGCAGCAGCGCGAGACCGGTGAACCCGGCCGCGCCCCGCAGCAGGTCGCCGACCCTCCTGGACACCTCGCCGGCCGCGATCCCCACGCTGACCTGGCCGGCCACCCGTCCGGCGCCGTCCAGCACGGGCACCTTGCCACGCGCCGACAGGCCGAGCGTGCCGCGCTCGAAGGTGACGACGTCCCGGCCGGCGAGCGCCTCCGGCTCGGTGCTCACCCGGTGCCCGATCCTCGCGGGGTCCGGGTGGGAGTACCTGATGCCCTGGTCGTCGGCCACCACCACGAACAGCACTCCGGTGCGGCGGCGTACCTCCTCGGCCCGCCGCTGCACCTGCGGGCCGGGGGAGTGGGCGGCCACCGCGCGTATCACGACGTCGTCGGCGGCGACGGCGCGCGCCACGGCGAGCGCGCGCTGCTCGTACTGGCGCTCGAGCTCCGCGTGCAGCAGGTACGCCACCAGCGCGAAGCCGAGACCGATGATCAGCAGGAGGACCGCGACCTGCACGAGCAGCGCTTGGGTCGCGAAACGGGGGTGCGGACGCGGCCTAGGAGGGTCGGCCCAGGGCATGCCCAGCACGATACCCGCCGGGTCTCGTCACACAAGGGTGAGCAGAAAGCGCAGAACGCGAAGTATGCGCATTACCCGAACAAGTGGCACAAGCCTGGTCGGCCTCTTCACCCCGGCCTACGGTCCCGGAGAGCTTTCGCACAACGGTTTTCCTGAAGGGGTGAACTCGTGGCCGAATCACCACCCGCGATCGAGTTGCGGGGTGTGACGAAACGTTTCCGTTCTCGCGACGGCGCGGCCCACACCGCGACCCGCGACATGTCCTTCACCGTACGCCAAGGGGAGTTCGTCAGCGTGGTCGGGCCGACGGGATGCGGCAAGTCCACCAGCCTGTCGATGATCTCCGGGCTGGCCCAGGCCGGCGAGGGCGAGGTCCTGGTCCACGGTCGCCCGGTGACCGGCATACCCGACCGGCTCGGGTACATGTTCCAGCAGGACGCCGTGCTCCCGTGGCGTACGGTCCTCGACAACGTCGCCGCGGGCCCGCGGTACCGGGGCGCGCCCAAGCGGGCCGCGCGTGAGCAGGCCGCGGACTGGGTCGCGCGGGTCGGGCTCGCGGGCTTCGAGCGGTACTACCCGCACCAGCTCTCCGGGGGCATGCGCAAGCGGGTCGCGCTCGCCCAGACGCTGATCAACGAGCCGTCGATCCTGCTGATGGACGAGCCGTTCGGCGCGCTCGACGTGCAGACCCGGGAGCACATGCAGGACCTGCTGCTCGAACTGTGGTCCGGCACCGGCGCGGCGGTCGTCTTCGTCACCCACGACCTGACCGAGGCCATCGCCCTCGCCGACACCGTGGTCGTCATGACGGCGGCGCCCGCGACGGTCAAGGACGTCGTCCGCGTCGACCTCGCCCGGCCGCGCCGGGTGGAGGAGATCCGGCTGGAGGACGCCTTCCTCGGCGTCTACCGGCGGGTCTGGGACTCGCTGCGCGAAGAGGTCGAGATCACCCGGGCGAGAGGAGCCCGCCGTGCCGCCTGAGACCGTGGCCGCCGCCCCGCCCCCGGTCGAGGACGCGCAGGCGTCCGCCCCCGCCCGCCGCCGCCGGTTCCCGGCGCCGAAGATCACGGTCACCCGGGTCCTGCTCGTGGTGCTGTGGCTGGGCAGCTGGGAGGCCGCCACGGCCGGCTGGCTCGACCCGTTCTACTACTCCCGGCCCAGCGCGATCTGGGGCCGGCTCGTCGACTGGTTCACCAAGGGAACGGCGTTCGGTTCGATCTGGGAGCAGATCGGGGTCACGCTGGAGGAGGCCGTCCTCGGATTCGCGGCCGGATCGCTCGCCGGGATCGTGCTGGGCGTGCTCCTCGGCCGGGGCCGGTTCATCGCCGAGGTGTGCGCCCCGTTCATCAAGGCCGCGAACGCGATCCCGCGCATCGTCCTCGCCTCGCTGTTCGTGATCTGGTTCGGCCTGGGCATGTCGTCCAAGGTCGCCACGGCCGTCGTGCTGGTGTTCTTCGCGGTGTTCTTCAACGCCTTCCAGGGCGCCCGCGAGGTGGACAGGACGCTGGTCGACAACGCCCGCATCCTCGGCGCGAAGCCCCGGCAGATCCTCACCTCGATCGTGCTGCCGAGCGCCACGTCGTGGATCCTCGCGAGCCTGCACGTCGCCTTCGGCTTCGCGCTGATCGGAGCGATCGTCGGCGAGTACACCGGCGCGGACAAGGGCCTCGGCCTGCTGATCAACCACGCCCAGGGCACGTTCGACGCCGCGGGCATCTACGCCGGGATGATCATCATCACGGTCGTCGCCCTGCTCGCCGAGTGGCTGCTCACCCTCCTCGAACGCCGGCTGCTCGCCTGGCGCCCCCCGTCGTCCTCCGCCGCCGCCGACGCGCAGATCTGATCGGAGCCCCCCATGAACGCGTTGCCCCGCCTCGTCACCGTCACCGCCACCGGCCTCGCACTGGCGCTCTGTCTCACCGGCTGCCGCGACTCGCGCGCCGGCGCGGGGCAGCCGGGCGGAACGCCGACCGTGAAGATCATGGTCGGCGGCATCGACAAGGTCATCTATCTGCCCGCCAAGCTCACCGAGCAGCTCGGATACTTCAAGGCCGAGGGACTCGACGTCCAACTGCTGTCGGAACCGTCCGGCGCCCAGGCCGAGAACGTGCTCGTGGCGGGCGACGTGCAGGGCGTCGTCGGGTTCTACGACCACACCATCGACCTGCAGACCAAGGGCAAGTGCATCCAGAGCGTGGTCCAGTTCGCCGATGTGCCCGGCGAGGTCGAACTGGTGGCCGCGGGCAAGGCCGGTGAGATCACCTCGCCCGCCGACTTCAAGGGCAGGCGCCTGGGCATCACCAGCCCGGGCTCCTCGACGGACTTCCTGACCCAGGCCCTGGCCGTACGGAACGGGGTTCGGGTCGAGGACTTCACCCGGGTGAAGGCCGGAGCCGGCCCCACCTTCATCTCCGCCCTGGACAACGGCGGCATCGACGGCGGCATGACCACCGACCCCACGGCGGCCCGGCTGACCACCACGGGCAAGGCCAAGGTGATCGTCGACATGCGGACGGAGGAGGGGACGAAGGCCGCCCTGGGCGGCCTCTACCCGGCCAGCTCGCTCTACATGGACTGCGCCTGGGTCAAGGCGAACAAGCCCGTCGTACGGAAGCTGGCCGGCGCCTTCGTCAAGACGCTGCGGTTCATCAACGAGCACTCGGCCGAGGAGATCGCGGCGAAGATGCCCGCCGAGTACGCCGGGGACGACCCGAAGCTGTACGTCAAGGCCATCGGCGACACCAAGACCATCTTCACGAAGGACGGGGTCATGCCCGCCGACGGCGCCAGGAACGTGCTGGAGGTCCTCGGCTCCTTCTCGCCCAACGTGAAGGGCAGGAAGGACACGATCGACCTCGGCGCCACCTACACCACGGAGTTCGTCAGCGGCGGGTGAACGCCGGCTTCCCCGGCCTCTCGGCCTTCCCGGCCTACGCGCAGACGCCGGGGAGGTCGCAGAGCTTGGCGGCCATCGTCCGGGCGTCCTTGATCAGCGGGCGGAACTGGGAGACCGGAAGGCTCTTGGTCACCAGGCCGGTCCTGACGTAGACCGCCACCGCGCTCCCCTTGCGGACGATGACGGAGCGGGAGCTGTTCTCGAAGAAGAAGCCGCCGATCCGGAGGGCCTCGTCACCGGCATCGGCGCTCTTCCACCTGTACACGTGACGGTTCGGGCCCCGGCCTCCCGTGCCGCACGCGGCCAGGTCGGCGCGTACGGACTTCATCGCCGCCTTCGCCGCCTGCTCCGACGGGTAGAGCACGACCTGCTCGCTCCGGTAGACGGTCTCGGCCACGTAGGTGAACGTACGGCTCGCGCTGCGGCCGTCGCGGGCGGTCCTGCGGTCGCAGGGGTTCACCTCAAGGGGCTTGCGCAGGCTGTCGGTGAGCTTCATGTGCTCCCACGGCCTGTGCGGGCCGTCCACCTTGGCCTCGTCCAGCAGGAAGCCCTTGGGGAGCGTGGCCGGAGCCGCCGCCATCGCCTGACCCGCCCCGACGACCGTCACCGCCGCGGCCGCCGCCAGAGAAACCAGAACCTTACGCATCGGTGCCCCCTATGGAGATCGGTTGTCATCTCTTTCGACGGGGCCTTCGCGGATTTTGTTCGGCACGAAAGGACGAGAGCCCACACAGCCGGGCGCACGAGGGCGGGCCCGCAGCCGTACGCCGGCCATGGGCCGTTCGGAACGCTCCACTGGCCGCCGGGGGTGGGACGGCTTCCGCCCCCGGCGGCGGGTGTGCCGCTGGGTCAGGACGCCCGGCGGCCCGCGCTGGTGCGTGGCTGCGGCTGCGGTTCGGGCTCGGCCGGTCCGGTCGCCCGCTGCGGCGGCACGACCGGCGTGGGCCGCACCAGGCCGAGGGCGACGACCTCGTTGGCGAGCCGGGTGCGCCGGTTGGTGCCCTCCGGGATGCGGAATTTCTGGTAAAGCCGCAGCAGATGCTGCTTGACCGCCGCCTCGGTCACCACGAGGTCGTCGGCGATCTCCCGGGCCGTCGCGGGCGCCACGAACGCCTCGTCGGACAGCGCGGGACGGCACAGCGAGGTGAGGACGTCGACCTCCCGCCTGGTGAGCTCCGGCGCGGCGGCGCGGCGCAACTCGACCTCGGGGGCGAGGTCCTCCCGCGGGATCCCGCCGACCCGGGCCCGGGCGGCCCCGAAGGAGACGACGTCGCCGTCGTCCAGCACCCTCCTGGCGATCGGCCTGCCGTTCACCCGTGTGCCGTTGCGGGACAGGCCCAGGTCCACGACGTACAGGTAGGGCCCGCGACGGACGAATTCGGCGTGCAGCCGTGACACGCTCGGATCCGTCAGCCGGACGTCCACGCCTCGGCCCCGGCCGATCGTGGTGACGTCGGGGCGCAGCGGCACCACCTCGCCGCTGTCCTCGATCCGTATGAACGGCCCCTCCACGGCAGTTCCTCCCCAGGTAGCCCGCCGTTACTTTCCCTATAGCTGCGGCTTACCCACCCGTGGCGAGGGGGAATCGCCTTTGCCAGGAGCAGAATCAATCCTGGAATTGGTCTGGACCTTTGAGGGGCGGTTTACCTGCTCACGGGTAGACTTCGGGCGGAGATAAGCGGAGGAAACCCATATGGCGGACAAGCCCACCAAAGGCCTCGCCGATGTCGTCGCCGCGTCCACAGCGCTGAGCGACATCGACGGGAAGGCCGGCCGTCTCTTCTATCGGGGATACGACATCCACGACCTGGCCGGCCACGCCACCTTCGAAGAGGTGGCCCACCTGCTCCAGCGCGGCACGCTGCCAACCCGCCGACAGCTCGCGGACTACGGCGCGGAACTGGCCGAGGGCCGCACCCTGGGCGCGCTCGTCGAGAGCAACGTCTCCGAGATCGCCGGAAGGCAGGCGCCCATGGAGGCGCTGCGCACCCTGGTCTCGTTGGCGGGGGCCGACGACCCGGACAAGGATTCCAACGCCGCCGACGCCAACCGCCGCAAGGCCGCCAGGCTCACGGCCCAGCAGCCCATCCTCGTCGCCCGCTACCACGCGGCCAGGACGGGAGCGGACATCCCGGAGCCCGATCCCGAGCTGAGCACCGCCGCGAACTTCCTGCTGCAGATCACCGGCCGCCGCCCCGAGCCGCGCGAGGTCGAGATCTTCGACACCTGCCTGGTGCTGCACGCCGACCACACGATGAACGCCTCCACCTTCGCCGCCCGCGTGTGCGCCGCGACGCTGTCCGACATGCACTCGGCGATCGTCGCCGCCATCGGCACGCTCAAGGGCCCCCTCCACGGTGGGGCGAACGAGCAGGTCATGCGTACGCTGGAAGCGCTGGACCCGCGCGGCGTCGCGCAGGCCGTACGGGACAAGCTGGCGGCGGGCGAGAAGATCATGGGATTCGGGCACCGCGTCTACAAGACCGAGGACCCCCGGGCGACCCACCTGCGGCGGATGTCGCAGGAGCTGGCCGAGGCCTCGGGCGACGACACCTACTACCGGATGTCGCGGGAGATGGAGGAGGTCGTCTTCGCGGACAAGCACCTGTACCCGAACGTGGACTTCTACGCGGCGACCGTCTACCACTACCTCGGCATCCCCACGGACCTGTTCACGCCCGTGTTCTCGGTCAGCCGGATGTCCGGATGGACCGCCCACGTGATCGAGCAGCACGCCGACAACCGGCTGATCCGGCCGGACAGCGAGTACATCGGCGAGCGCGACCAGAAGTGGGTGCCGATCGACGAGCGGTGACAGTGAGGAACGCGCCGAGAACCGCAGTGGCAGGCATGGGAGAAAAGTGAGAACGAGCGAGAGCACGGCCTGGGGGCCGTACCTGCTGGTGGCGGCGGGTGCGGCCGCCGGGCTGTGCGCGATCGGCCTGGGTGTGCCGGTGCCCGCGGGCGGTGCGATCATGGGGTGCGGCTTCCTCGCCGGATCCCTGGCCCGGGTGACGGTCTCGGAACGGCGGGCGGGCGCGCTCGCGGTGCGCAGCAGACGGATGGACGCGCTCACGCTGGCGGCGTTCGGTGCGGCGCTCGTCATCGGCTCGTTGCTCATGCTGCTGCGGCTGCACGACTCGTAGGGACACGACCTCGTCGCGGACTTACCACACCCGTCCGATAGCCTCAACGGCCAGTGAGCCTCAAAAAGGACGTGCTGGCCAGTTAGTTCAGAAGGGGAACCCCACGCATGCCCAAGATCAAGGTAGCGGGCCCGGTCGTCGAGCTCGACGGCGACGAGATGACCCGGATCATCTGGCAGTTCATCAAGGACCAGCTGATCCTTCCCTACCTCGACGTCGACCTGAAGTACTACGACCTCGGCATTGAGCACCGCGACGCCACCGACGACCAGGTCACGATCGACGCCGCCAACGCCATCAAGCAGTACGGCGTGGGCGTGAAGTGCGCGACGATCACGCCGGACGAGGCCCGCGTCGAGGAGTTCGGCCTGAAGAAGATGTGGAAGTCCCCCAACGGGACGATCCGCAACATCCTCGGCGGTGTCATCTTCCGCGAGCCGATCATTATGTCGAACATCCCGCGGCTCGTGCCCGGCTGGACCAAGCCGATCGTCGTCGGCCGTCACGCCTTCGGCGACCAGTACCGCGCCACCGACCTGAAGATTCCCGGCGAGGGCACGCTGACGCTGACGTTCACGCCCAAGGACGGCAGCGAGCCGATCGAGCTCAACGTCTTCGACTTCCCCGGCTCCGGCGTCGCCCTGGCGATGTACAACCTGGACGAGTCGATCCGCGACTTCGCCCGCGCCTCCATGCGGTACGGCCTCAACCGCGGCTACCCGGTCTACCTGTCGACCAAGAACACGATCCTCAAGGCGTACGACGGCCGGTTCAAGGACATCTTCGCCGAGGTCTACGAGACCGAGTTCAAGGCCGACTTCGAGGCCGCCGGGATCACCTACGAGCACCGCCTGATCGACGACATGGTGGCCGCCTCCCTGAAGTGGGAGGGCGGGTACGTCTGGGCCTGCAAGAACTACGACGGCGACGTCCAGTCGGACACGGTGGCGCAGGGCTTCGGCTCGCTCGGCCTCATGACCAGCGTGCTCATGACCCCCGACGGCCGCACCGTCGAGGCCGAGGCGGCGCACGGCACGGTGACCCGGCACTACCGCCAGCACCAGCAGGGCAAGCCGACCTCCACCAACCCGATCGCCTCGATCTTCGCGTGGACCCGCGGCCTGCAGCACCGCGGCAAGCTCGACAACCAGCCCGAGGTCATCGACTTCGCCGAGAAGCTGGAGCAGGTCTGCGTCGAGACCGTCGAGGGCGGCCAGATGACCAAGGACCTCGCGCTCCTGGTCGGCGGCGACGCCGAGTGGCTGACCACGCAGGACTTCCTCGCGGCGCTCGACGAGAACCTCAAGAAGAAGATGGCGTCCTGACCGTCTCTTCGTCGAATGCAACAGCAGGGCCGTCCTCCGGGCGGCCCTGCTGCTGTCCGGGCTACCCGCCCTTTCCGGTGCCCGATGTTCCAGCTTTCCGTGATGATGTGGTCTTCGTCGTACCAGCCTTGGAAGCTGCCCCGTAACCGGTGGACGATTTGCCCGGTCGCGGTGTCGACGATCTGGAGCGGTGCCTTGCCCTCGTCACCTTCGCCGACACTGACGAACCACCGGCCAGAGGGCGAGAAAAGGGAGGTGATGTGCCCGTCGAGACGGCCGACCCCGCGATAGACGCGGGTTCGCCGACCCTGCAGATCGTAGAGGCGGCCCATCGGCCGCCTTTCGCGACCGGAGTCTGCCGGTAGGGGGTCTTGACGAACCTGTGCCCCACCCGGAGGTAGCCGATATTCGAGTTGTCCGCGTCCTTCGTGAGGACGTACGACTCCAGTCGGGCCAGGCCACCCGTGTCGTCGAGTTGGGCCGAGGTCCCGGAGATTTTGACCCATCCGCCCTTTGTTGCCGTTTGTGTCGGATACGGCCTCGTCCCGTTCACCGCCACCTCTACGCAGGGCCTGTGAAGCGCCTGCGCCGAACCTGTCCCTGGGGGTCGGCGTCCAATGGAGGGTGACGGGGACGGGTGGAGGCCTGCTGCCGGAGGATCCGGAGCGGTTGGGGGAGTTCTGGCTGGCCGGGCGGCTGGGCGCGGGCGGCCAGGGAGTGGTGTACGAGGCCTATGACGGACAGGGCACCCGGGTGGCGGTGAAGGTGCTGCACGGCGATGCCGCGGCGGATCCGGAGCTGAGGGAGCGGTTCGGGCGGGAGGCCGCGGCGGCCCGGCGGGTGTCGTCGTTCTGCACCGCGCGAGTGATCGAGGCGCGGCTGGACGGGCCGAAGCCGTACATCGTCAGCGAGTACGTGGCGGGCCCGAGCCTGCGCCGGGCGGTGCAGGACGGGCGGGTCTTCTCCGGAGACGACCTGCACCGGCTGGCCACGGCCATCGCCACCGCGTTGACCGCGATCCACGAGGCGGGGGTGATCCACCGGGATCTCAAGCCGGACAACGTGTTGCTGGGTCCGGACGGTCCGCGAGTGATCGATTTCGGGGTCGCGCGGACGTTGGAGATGTCGCTGACGAGTACGGGTCTGGTTCGGGGAACGCCGACGTACATGGCGCCGGAGGTGTTCACCGGGCAGCGGGCGGGCCCGCCCGCCGACGTGTTCGCCTGGGGCGGGATCGTGTTGTTCGCCGCCACGGGGGAGGATCCGTTCAAGGCCGAGAGCCTGGGCGGGGTGATGCACCGGGTGCTGTCGGTCGACCCGGATCTGTCCACGTTGCCGGGGTCGCTGCGTACGTTGGTGGGGGCGGCGCTGGCCAAGGAGCCCGCTGAACGGCCGTCCGCCCGCGAACTGCTGATGGCGTTGATCAGCGGGGGCAGCGCGGTGGACACGGCGCTGTTGCTGGCGCGGGGCAGCCGGGCGGCAGGAGCGTTGCACGCGGATGAGCGTGATCCTGCCCTGGGAACGCTGGCCGAGGAGGCCTACGGCGCGCTCGGTGTCGCCGAGCGCGACCTGGTGCCGGAGGTGTTCCTGCGTCTGGTGGCGATCGGCCCCGATGGGGAGCCGACCACCCGCAAGGTTCCCGAGGACGAACTGCCGCCGGACGCGGAGCACGTGCTACGGGCGTTCACCTACATGCTGTCGCGGCGGGACGGGGAGGTCGTCCTGGCTCGTCCGGCGCTGTTGCGGGCCTGGCCGAGGTTGCGCTCCTGGGTGGCCGACGAGTGGGACGGCCTGGCCGTACACGCGGGGATCCGTGAGCAGGCGCGGCAGTGGGCCGGACATGGGTGGCGCGACGGCGATCTGCTCCAGGGCAGCCGGTTGGATTCGGCGGTGGGGTGGGCCGCCACCGGGCGGCGTCGGCTCACGCTCAACGCTCTCGAACGAGAGGTCCTCGACGCCTCCGTCGCGTTGACCCGGCGCAGGGCTCGCCGCCGCCGGATGCTCACGCTGACGCTGGCCGTGCTGCTCGTACTCGCGCTCGCGGGCGGCGGCCTGGCCGCCTATCAGGGCAACCAGATCGCCGCGCAGCGCGACCGGGCGCAGGGCCGTGAGATGGCGCTCCTCGCCGGGACCCTGGGCACCACCGATCCCACCACTGCCATGCTGCTCAGTGTCGCCGCCTGGCGGCTCGACGGCGGAGCCGAGGCCCGCTCCAGCCTGATGTCCTCGCTCTACCGGCCGGAGACCGCCGTCTTCCGTGAGCCGGCGACGGGAGAACAACCGGTGAGAGCGTTGAGCGCCGACGGCGCGCGGCTGCTCAGCGTCTCCCCGGACGAGATCCGGCTCTACGACGTGTCGCGACAGCGGTTGATCCGGCGCATCGCGACGCCGGAGATGAAAGATGAGTTCCTGGAGAGGGCGGCCCTCAGCCGGAGCGGCCGGTTCGCCGCCGTGGTGACCGCGGAACGGGTCAGGGTGTGGGCGCTCGACTCAGGCAGGTTGCTGGGGCGGCTCGACGCACCCGGCATGAGGATGGGCGGGGACGTCGGTTTCGGCGATGACGAGTCGAAGCTCGCTCTCGCGGAGGACAGCAACGCCTTCGTCTGGGACTACGCGAGCGGCACGACCTACGGCCGTACAGGACACGGCGAGTGGCGGGGCTTCCCGCAGCCCGCCGTGTCCCGCACGGGACGGCTCGTCGCCGTCACGAACGATCAGTACGACCGGATCGACGTGCGGCGGATCCCCGGCGGCGCCCCGGATCCGAGATTTCGGAAGGCCTGTCCCCGCACCGTGAGGGCGGTCGCGTTCAGCCCGGACGGCAGGATCCTGGCGTGTGCAGGGAGAGAGATCGCCCTCGTCTCGACGAGCACGGGCAAGCGGCTCCCTCTCCGGGATGAGTACGAGACGTGGTCGTGGCCGGAGAACAGCGGGACGTCGAGCGGGACGTTGCGGTTCAGCGGCGACGGTCGGCTCCTGGTCGGGTTCGGCGACCGCACGATCCGGGTCTGGCGGGTCTCCGACCAGCAGGAGGTCTTCACATACAAGGCGGGTGGCGAGGTCTCCGCCGTCGGGGGCGGCCCGGACGGGCGGGCTCTTCGCTACCTGCTGGACGATTCCGTGATCACGCTGGATTTCCGGCCGGGCGTGGCCGCCGTCCGCGTGCCCGGCCGGATCTCCACGACGGGGCTGAGCCCCGACGGCCGATGGATGTCCGTGCAGGGCAAGGAGGGCCCCATCCGGATCTGGGACGTGCGGCGACGCCGCTTCGCCGGATCGCTTCCGGGCACCGGCGATTCGGGCGTTCCGGCCGTGTTCGACCGGGCGGGCCGGACCATGATCACTCAAGTCGACGTGGGCAGCGAGACGTACGCGCTGCAGGCATGGGACCTTGCCACCCGCAGGCCGCTGTGGCGTTTCCGGATGCCCGCGGACGAGAACGTGGACGGCGCCGCCTTCACTCCTGATGGCAAGATCTTCGCGGCGTCCTTCACGGGTGTCAGCGAGGCGACCACGCCGTCCCTTCATCTCTGGGACGCCCGGACCGGGCGGGTGATCAGCACCCTGCGCATCGAGGCGCACCAGGAGTTGTACACGGGCTCCCTCGCCTTCGGCCCCGACGGCAGGACGCTCGTCGCCGGCGCGGGACGCCTCATCGACTCGCGCTCCGGCAGGCAGATCGGCTCGTCGTTCAGCACCTCGTCTCACGACTCCAGCCTCGACGTCGTCGCGGTGAGCCCGGTGGGCGCGCTGCTCGCCGTGGGCGGCGCCGCGGGGCGGATCGCCCTGTGGCAGACGTCGGGACATGGGCCGACTCTCCTTCCGCCGGTGCTCCGCGGCGGCGCGGAGGACATCTCCTCCATGGCCTTCTCTCCGGGAGGTGACGTCCTCGCCACCGACGCCGGACCGGGAACCGTCGAGTTCTGGGATGTGCGGACGCGACGGCGCCTGGGCGGCGCGATCGCGCTGTACGAGGACACGGAGTTCCTGGAGGGCAGCATGGCGTTCGCCCCTGACGGTTCCCGGCTGTACGTCGCGGACTACAGCGGCGAGATCTTCGAACTGCCGATCGGCCCGGAGCGGGTGGCGGAGGCGGTGTGCGTGCGAGCGGGGCGGACGCTCACGGAACAGGAGTGGACGCGCTATCTGCCGGGCGTGCCCTACCGGGACGTCTGCGCCCACCCGGGCCCCTGACCCGGCCGCCGCGGAGAAATTCCGGGCGGCCCCTTTCCCGTTACCCGCGGATACGAACCGCTCGCCGCTTTGTCACGGTTTCCTGACGTCACGGCGCGGTATCGGGCCGCGGAACCGTCGCGCCGGGGCCGTAAAGTTCTTGCTGGCCGGTACTTTGCCGAATCGTGGGGAACGGGATGCCGCAGATCGCGCCGTTGCAACCGGGGGATCCGACCAGGCTCGGTCCCTTCGTGCTGTCCGGCCGTCTCGGCGAGGGCGGGCAGGGCGTGGTCTACTTCGGCCAGGACCAGGCCGGCGAGCGGGCCGCGGTCAAGCTGCTGCACGTCAAGTTCTCCGGCGACGCGACCGCCAGGTCCCGCTTCGCGCGGGAGTTGCGCGCCGCCCAGCGCGTGGCGAGCTTCTGCACCGCGCGGGTCCTCGCGGCCGACCTGCAGGGCGACACGCCGTACATCGCGAGCGAGTTCATCGACGGCCGGTCGCTGCGCGACGCCGTCGAGGCGGACGGGCCGCTGACCGGCTCGGGCCTGGAGCGGCTCGCGGTCGGCACCGCCACCGCGCTCACCGCGATCCACCAGGCGGGCATCGTCCACCGCGACTTCAAGCCCGACAACGTGCTGCTGGCCGTGGACGGCCCCCGGGTGGTGGACTTCGGCATCGCCCGCATCCTCGACTCGACCGCCACGATCACCAGCCGGGCGATCGGCACGCCCGCCTACATGGCGCCCGAGCAGATCTCCGGCGGCAAGGTCGGGCCCCCGGCCGACGTGTTCTCCTGGGCCTCCACAATCGCGTACGCCGCGACCGGTGACGTCGTGTTCGGCGGGAAGTCGATCGCGGTCGTGCTCAACCGCATCCTCAACCACGACATCGACACCGGGATGCTGCCTGAGCCGCTCGGCGGGGTGGTCCGGGCGTGCCTGCGCAAGTCGCCCGACGAGCGGCCGACGGCCGACCAGATCCTGCTGCGCCTGCTGGGCCGCGCGGTGTCGGGCGACGCGTCGGCGGTCGTGCTGTCCGAGGGGGCCGCGCACGCGGCCGACCCCGACGCCACGCGCCTCGCGCGCACCGGCCCGGGCCGCCCGATCGGTCCGGGACGCACCATGGGTCCGGCTGGCAGTCCGACTGGCGCCATGGGTCCTGGCCGCACCGCGGCGACGGGCGCGGGCTCCCCGCCGACGGGCGGCGCGCGGACCGGGGTAGGTGGCCACGCCTGGAACGACGTGCCGACCGGGGCGTCCCCCGCGCTCCTGCGGTCCTCCGGCCCCACCGACCCAAGGTCCGGTGGCGCGTCCGGTGGCGTCCCGCGCGAGGGTGCGGACCACGGCGGTTACGGCGCCGCACGGCCCGGCCTGGCGGAGCCGGCGCCGGATGGGACGGGGCCGCATGGGATGGAGCCCGCTGGGATCGGCCCGGACGGGACCGTGTCGGCCGGGATCGGCCGGGCGCGGCGCCGCCGCAGGGGCCTCGTCGGTGGGCTCGCCGCCGTGCTGGCCCTCGCGGCCGCCGGGGGCGCGGTCATCGCCGCCAAGACCGGCTTCGCGTTCGGCGGCGCGCCCCAGGACGGCGGCACCGGCCACGCCGTGCTCTCGCCGCGGCCGAGCCCGACGTACGCCTCGGTGTACGAGAAGGCGCGGCGGACCAAGCGGCTGACGATCGGTGTGCGGTGGGACGTGCCCGGGGTCGGCCTGGAGCAGGCGAGCGGGTTCAGCGGGTTCGACGTGGACGTCGCGACGTCCATCGCCCGGAGCCTCGCGGTCCCCGCGAGCGGGATCACCTTCCGCAGGGTCGGCGTCAACGACCGGGTCCGCGCGCTGACCGACCGCACGGTGGACATGGTCGTCGCGACCTACTCCTACGACGACAACCGTGACGACGCGGTCACCTTCGCCGGGCCGTACTACAGGGCCCACGCCGACCTGCTGGTGCTCGCCGGTTCGCGGATCAAGAAGCTGGAGGACCTGGCCGGACGCCGGATGTGCGCGCCCGCCGGCAGCACCACCGCCCGGCTCGTCGCGGGAAAGGCGGACGTCGAGCAGGTCCCGGTGAGCGACTACGCCGAGTGCATGAAGCTGCTGACGCGAGGCGAGGTCGACGCCGTACCGGGGGACGACCTCATCATCGCCGGCTTCGCCAACCGGGTGGCGAGCCTGAAGCTGTCGGTGCTCGGCCTGCGGCTGACCGACCAGCGCTACGCCGTCGGCCTGCCCAGGAAGGACGTGCGCACCTGCCGGGCCGTGGAGGACGCGATCGGCCGCATGTACGGCGACGGCACGATGCGTGACCTGCTGCGCAAGCACTTCGGCAACGTCGACTTCGATCCCGAACAGGACGCGCCGCCCAAGCTCGCCTGCCGGTAGGCCCTGCCGCCCGTCCCCGGGCCGGGGGTCAGGCCTGGCGTTCGAGCTGGGCCATGGCGTCGTTCGCCCACTCCAGCGTGGTGCGGGTCTGCCGGATGCCGAGGTCCAGGGCGAGATTGCCGAACTTGACCCCGGAGGTCCCCTCCGGGACGGGGGAGGCGTGTTTGGCCGCCCAGAGGGCCTCCAGCTCGGCCTGCTTCTGTTCCATGTACGCCTTCAGCCGCTCCAGCACGTCCAGCGCTTCGCCGGGGTCGAGCAGCGGGAGCAGGAACGCCTGCAGCGCGACCTCGCTGCGCGCCGGACCCGTGGGGTCGTGCCCGACCAGCCAGGCGCGCAGCTCCGCGCGGCCCTCCGGGGTGATCGAGTAGATCTTGCGCCCGCGCGCGCCCTCCGCCTCCACCGTCACCAGCCCGTCGGCGGTCATCTTCGCCAGCTCGGGATAGATCTGGCTGTGCCCCGCCTGCCAGACGTGGGCCACCGACCTCTCGAACTTCTTGGTCAGGTCGTAGCCGCTCGCCGAGCCGTAGGCCGTCAGCAGACCGAGAAGAGCGATGCGCAGGGACATGCCCCTCACTATACCTCCGGATTGACATGTCAGCTCTTACATGTCACCTTCGACACATGCGATCCAGAAACGGACTCCTCCTGTTCGCCGTGCTCGGCGGCATGTTCCTGGCGATGCTCGACCAGACGATCGTCGGGACCGCGCTGCCGAGGATCACCACCGAGCTGGGCGGCGCCGGCCTCTACACCTGGGTGGTGACCGCCTACCTCCTCACCTCGACCGTCACGGTCCCGCTGTACGGCCGGCTCTCCGACGCGTACGGGCGAAAGCCGCTCCTGCTGGTCGGGGTGGTCCTTTTCCTGCTCGGCTCGATCCTGTCCGGGGCGGCGCAGAGCATGGGGCAGCTCATCGCCTTCCGCGGCCTGCAGGGACTCGGCGCGGGCGCGCTGCTGCCGCTGTCGCTGGCGCTGGTGATCGACCTGTTCCCGCCGGAGCGCAGCGGGCGGGTGCAGGGCGCCCTCGGCGGCGTCATGGCGCTGAGCTACATCGCCGGGCCGTTCCTCGGCGGCCTGTTCACCGACCACGCGAGCTGGCGCTGGGCCTTCTACGTGAACGTCCCGATCGGCGCCGTCCTCGTGGCCATCATCGTGTGGCGGCTCCCGCACCGGCCGGGGCACGGCGGGGCGCGGCCCGACTACCTGGGCATCGCCGTTTTCAGCGCCGCGATCAGCGCACTGCTCGTCGGCCTGACCGAGAAGGGGGTCGACGGCCATACCTGGACGAGCGGGCCGGTCGCCGGCCCGATCGGCGCGGCGGCCGTGCTGCTCGTGGTGTTCGTCCTCGTCGAGCGGCGGGCCGCGGAGCCGATCGTGCCGCTCCACCTGTTCGCGAACGGCACGTACTCGCTGGTCAACGTCGCGTCGTTCTTCACGGCGTTCTGCATGTACGCCGGGGTGGTCTTCCTGCCGCGCTACTTCCAGGAGGCGCACGGCCTGAGCGCCACCTCCTCGGGCCTGCACATCTACCCGCTGATGCTGGCGATGGTCGTGGGCAGCGCGGTGACCGGCGCCCTCATCTCGCGCACGCGCCGCTACAAGCCGTGGCTGGTGATCGCGCCGGTCTTCCTCGTCGCGGGCACGGCGCTGTGCGCGAACCTCGAGGTCGGCACCTCGACTCCGCTGCTCGTCGCCTGGATGGCGCTGATCGGGCTCGGGATGGGGCCCATGCTGTCCGGCCTCACCGTGGCGATCCAGACGGCCGTGCCGCCCCGGTTCATCGGCACGGCCAGCGCGAACCTGACGTTCTTCCGGCAGATCGGCGGCTCGGTCGCGCTGGCCGTCGCGGGCACGACGTACGGGTCGGTGGTGACGCGGGAGGCGCCCCTGCACGGCCTGCCCGCGGCCCACGCCGCCGCGACCGCGACCGTCATCCCCTGGCTGGGGGTCGTGGGCGCGGTCGTCGCCCTCCTCGCGCTCGCCCTGCTGCCCGGTGTCGATCCCCAGGGCGGCGTGCGGCTCGACAGGCCGGCACCCCAGCAGGACCTCGTGGCCGCATGAGACGGGCGTGAGACTCCAGCTCAGCGGCGCTCCGAGCGGCGTGTCGGACGGTGCGCGGGGCCCGTCCGGCACGGTTGAATTGATCTCAAGCGTTCGGGGGAGCGGCAGTGGGTCGTAGGGTCGTCACGGGTTTGGTCTGTGTGTTCGTCGCCGGAGCGCCGCAACCGGCGCTCGCCTTCTCGGGGGAGGCGCCCCGGCCGGCGCCGGTGAAAGAGCCGTTGAAGCATCAATGGGGCACGGCCGACCTCGCGGTCGGCATCACCGCCTCGCCGAAGGTGGCGCAGCCGGGGCAGCCGCTGACCTACCACGTCACGGTGCACAACAAGGGCCCGGGAGACGCCGTGCTGCCGACGCTGCGGGTCGCGCTGCCCAAGGACTTCCAGATCGTCAACGTGGGCGTGGCGGAGTGCGAGCCCGGCCAGGCCCGCAACCGGGTCGTCTGCCATTCGTCCGACGACGTCCTGCCCGGCGGCTCGGGCGACATGACGATCACAGGGGTGATCGCGCCGGGCGCGCACGGCCCGCTGCGGGCGCGGGCCGACCTGACCTCCGAGGTGGTCGACCAGGACGAGACCGACAACACGGCCGAGGCGGTGACCAGGGTCGACGAGGGGGCCGACCTGGCGATGCGGTTCCGCTCCTCGACCAGGTTCATCCGCCCGGGCCACTGGTTCTCCGTACGGGCGGAGGTGCGCAACCGGGGGCCGCGCGTCGTGCGGGACGCCTACGTGTTCTTCCAGCCGCGCGAGGCCCGGCTGCTGTCCGCCAGGGGCGGGCGCTGCCGGGGGAACCGCCAGTTCGTGGGGTGCTCGCTGCCGCCGATCAGGTCGGGGTCGCGCGGGCTGCTCGAACTCGTGTTCCGGGTGCCGTCCCGGGCCTCGCACGCCGTGGCGACGATGGCCACCGTCTACTCGCGCCGCTACGGCGACCGCCGCCCGGCCAACAACAAGGCCAGCGTACGGGTGGCCCTGCGCCGCGCCTGACCGGCGGTGCGCCGTCGGCCGGGCCGGCGGCTCACCCGGGGATCGGGGTTCAGGCCGGCTTCGTGGAGGCGGTCCAGGCGTCGGCGACCATGTCCCGCAGCATCGCGTGGGCCGGCTTCCAGCCCAGCTCGCGCTGGATCTTCTCCGACGACGCCACCAGCACGGCCGGATCGCCGGAACGGCGCGGCGCGACGGTGATCGGGATGGGGTGCCCGGTCACCTCGCGGCAGACGTCCACGACCTCCTTGACCGAGAAGCCCGTGCCGCTGCCGAGGTTGTAGATCCGGTGCTCGCCGGGCGTGCAGGCGTCCAGGGCGAGCAGGTGCGCGCGGGCGAGGTCGGCGACGTGGACGTAGTCGCGGATGCACGTGCCGTCCGGAGTGGGGTAGTCGGTGCCGAAGACGCTGACCGACTCGCGCTCGCCGAGGGCGACCTTCAGGATGTTGGGGATCAGATGGGTCTCGACCGTGTGCCGCTCGCGGAACTCGCCGTACGCCCCGGCCACGTTGAAGTAGCGCAGGCTGACCGCACCGAGGCCGTACAGCCCGGCGAAGGCGGTGAGCGCGGTGTCCACGGCGAGCTTGGAGGCGCCGTAGGGGTTGGTGGGGCGGGTCGGGTCGGTCTCCAGGATGGGCGTGCGCTCCGGCTCGCCGTAGGTGGCGGCGGTGGAGGAGAACACGATCCGGTTCACCCCGGCCTGCCGCATGGCGTCGAGCAGCGCGAGCGTGCCGCCGAGATTGTGCGACCAGTACAGCCCCGGCTTCTCCACGGACTCGCCCACCAGCGACTTGGCCGCGAAGTGGAGCACGGCGTCGAACCCTTCGGACAGCACGCCGCCCGCCTCGGTGATCGACGCCTGCACGAACGCGGCTCCGGGCGGCACGGCGTCGGCGTGCCCGGTCGACAGGTCGTCGAGCACCGTGACCTCGTGCCCCTCCTCCAGGAGTTGCGCCGCCACGACGCTGCCGATGTACCCGGCTCCACCAGTAACCAGCAGCTTCACTGTTTGCTCCTGTTCAAAAGTGTTGGATTATGTACGTCCAGGGCCTAGCTTACGCGCTTCCCATGAGGAGCGGGTTAAATGCCACCAGTACCGCAATCTCAGCGGGTAACAGGAGATTGCGACGACCGGCCTGGCCTGCCTGACACCCGAACGGACTGATGACGTGAGCAACGTCGCGGTGACCATCGCCCTGGTCCTCATATTCATCCTGATCGGCGGTTTCTTCGCCGCGGCCGAGATGGCGATGGTCTCGCTGCGGGAGAGCCAGATCCGCCGCCTGAGCCGCGACGAGGGACGCCGCGGCGCGCGGGTGCAGAAGCTCGCCCGCGACCCCAACCGCTTCCTGTCGGCCATCCAGGTCGGGGTGACCGTGGCGACCGTGCTGTCGGCCGCGCTCGGCGCCGACGCGCTGGGCCCGCGGTTCGCCCCGGTCCTGGTGCAGTGGGGCCTGCGGCCGAGCGTGGCCGCGCCCGTCGCGTTCGTGGCCGTCACACTGGCCATCTCGTACGTGACCCTGGTGCTCGGCGAGCTGGCGCCCAAGCGGCTCGGCCGGCAGCGGGCGGAGAGCCTGTCGCTCATGACCGCCCCGCTGCTCGACCGGATCGCGACGCTGTCGAGGCCGGTGATCTGGCTGCTGTCCAGGTCGACCAACGGCGTCGTACGGCTGCTCGGCGGCAACCCGTCCGCCGACAGGGCGGCCATGACCACCGAGGAACTGCGCGACATGGTGGTGGGCCACAGTGAGCTCACCCAGGACGAGCGCGACGTGATCGCCGAGGTGTTCGCGGCGGGCAAGCGGCAGCTCAGGGAGGTCATGCTGCCCCGCACGGAGGTCGAGTTCATGGCGGCCGACACCCCGCTCGCCGAGGCCGCCGTGCTCGCGGCGGCCATGCCGCACTCCCGGTTCCCCGTCTACCGCGACACCTATGACGACGTCATCGGGTTCGTCCACGTGCGGGACCTGCTCGACCCCGTACGCACCGGGCGGCTGGAGCCGATCAGCGAGGTCGTGCCGATCCGTCCGGTCAAGCTCGTGCCGGCGAGCAAGCGGGTCCTCGCCACGCTCGCGGAGATGCGCGACGAGGGCCACCACCTGGCCATCGTGGTGGACGAGTACGGCGGCACCGACGGCATCGTGACGCTGGAGGACCTGGTCGAGGAGCTCGTCGGCGACATCCGCGACGAGTACGACGAGAGCGGCGACGCCGTACGCGTGATCGCCGGAGACGTGGAGGTCGAGGGACTGGTCAACCTGGACGAGTTCCACGCGCAGACGGGCGTGCGGCTGCCCAGCGGGCCGTACGAGACCCTGGGCGGATACGTCATGGCCTTCCTCGGCCACCTGCCCCAGCGCGGCGAGGTCGTCGAGGCGCCGGGCGTCACGCTGACGGTGACGGAGATGGACGGCCGCCGCGTCTCCCGTGTCCGCGTCACCCGCAATCCCCCCGAAGACGCGGCGCCGGCGGCGCCCGCGGCGGCCGGCTGAGCGGCGGGCGTGCGCGGGACGACTCCGGGGCCTCACGCCGTGCCCGGAGAAAGGCGCCCCGTCGACGGGGACGAGCCCGCGCCCCCGGGCCGCGTCTGTCGCGGGCAGCCCGCGACTCCTGACAGAATTGCCGTATGGCTCTTGCTCGCGTCCTGTCCGGTATCCAGCCCACCGCCGACTCGTTTCACCTGGGCAACTATCTCGGCGCGATCCGCCAGTACGTCGCGCTGCAGGACACGCATGAGGCCTTCTTCTTCATCGCCGACCTGCACGCGCTGACCGTCGCGCCCAAGCCCGACGAGCTGCGCCGGCGCACCAGGATCGCCGCCGCCCAGCTGTTCGGCGCGGGGCTCGACCCGGAGCGCGCCGCGGTCTTCGCGCAGAGCCATGTGCGCGAGCACAGCGAGCTCGCCTGGTATCTGATCTGCCAGACCGGCATGGGCGAGGCCGGGCGGATGACGCAGTTCAAGGACAAGTCCGCGCGGTACGGCGAGAGCTCGGCCAGCGTGGGCCTGTTCACCTACCCGATCCTCCAGGCGGCCGACATCCTGATCTACCAGGCCGACCAGGTGCCGGTCGGGGTGGACCAGAAGCAGCACCTGGAGCTCAGCCGCGACCTCGCGCAGCGCTTCAACAGCCGCTACGGCCAGACGTTCAAGGTGCCGAGCCCGTACATCCTCAAGGAGGTCGAGAAGATCACCGACCTCCAGGACCCGACCGCCAAGATGTCCAAGTCGTCGTCGAGCCCGCAGGGCATCCTCGACGTGCTGGAGGAGCCGAACGTCCTGCGCAAGAAGATCATGCGCGCGGTGACCGACACCGGCAGCGACGTCGTCGCCGACGAGGAGAACAAGCCGGGCGTCACCAACCTGCTGCGGATCCTGTCCGCGCTGACCGGCACCCCGATCCCCGAGCTGGAGACGCGGTTCGCCGGGCAGGGATACGGCACCTTCAAGAAGGAGGTCGCCGAGGCCGTCATCGAGACGTTCTCCCCGATCCGGGAGCGTACGGAGAAGCTGCTGGCCGACGAGGCCGAGCTCGACCGGATGCTGGTCGCGGGCGCCGCCCGGGCCCGCAAGGTGGCCCGCGAGACGATGGAGCAGGTCCGCGAGCGCCTCGGCCTGCTCCCCACGTCGCACTTCGAGTGAACCGCGACTGAGGCCGCGGCCCCGCTCCGGGCCGCGGTCGCCGCGCGCATCGAGACGCCTTCTCCGGGTACACCATGCCGATGGGGATGGCGATGGTCGACCAGGTCACGCGGCGCGTCGACGAAGTCAGGGCATGGGGCCGGATGTGGATCGAGCGTGACCGGATCCGCTTCCCCTGGCTCGACCACCTCATCCGCACCGTGCAGCGCTACCAGGTGCAGGCGGGGGACCGGCTGGCGGGCGCCATCACCTACTTCGCCTTCCTGTCGTTCTTCCCGCTGATCGCGCTGGCGTTCGCCCTGTTCGGGTATGTCGTGACGATCCGCCCGGACGCGCTCGCCACGCTCACCGAGGCGATCAACAGCCAGCTTCCCGGCCTCGCCGGGCAGCTCCACATCGACCAGCTCGCCGGGGCCCGGGGCCGGGCCGGGCTGATCGGTCTGCTCGGCCTGCTGTACGCCGGGCTGGGCGCGATGGACGCCCTGCGCGGGGCCCTGCGCACCGTCTGGATGACCTGCGAGCCGCCGCTCAACTACTTCGTCGGCAAGCTCCGCGACCTCGTCGCGCTCGTGCTCATGGGCCTGGCCATGCTGGCCTCGGTGATCGCGAGCGGATTCGCCACCGGGGCCACGAGCACGGTCGCCGGATGGCTCGGCCTGGGCTCCTCGCCGCTGGCCGGTTTGGGGGTCTGGCTCGCCGGCATCGCCGCGAGCCTCGTCGCCGACCTGCTGCTCTTCCTGGTCATCCTCGGCTGGCTGGCCAAGCCGTCGCAGCCGTTCCTCGTCGTGCTCAGGGGCGCGCTGCTGGGCGCGGTCGGCTTCGGGGTGCTGAAGCAGCTCGCGGCGCTGATCCTGTCCGGCACTCTGCGCAACCCGGTGTACGGCACGTTCGCGGTGGTCGTGGGGCTGCTGCTGTGGATCAACCTGTCGGCCCGGGTGATCCTCTACGCCGCCGCGTGGACGGCGACGGCCACGCTCGGCCCGCCGCCGGAGCCCACCCCGCTTCCGTCGCCCGCGACCACGCCCACGACCGGCCCCGCCTGACCGTGCCGGTGGTGCCGCGCCTGCGCTGCGCGCTGCAAGCGGGCTGCCGGTGGCGGCGGCGGTCGCCGGGCCGGCGGGCGCTTGACCTGAACTCAGGTTCAGGTGGTGGGCTGTGGGTCCAGCCTCCTCAGTTCCTCGGAAGCGAGCCGCATGGATATCACGGTCCCTCCCGCACCTGCCCGGGCGGCCTCGACCGGCCGTCCCTCCGCCTTCACCCTTCCCGTCGTGCTCGCCGGAGTCGTGCTCGTCGCGATGTCGATCTCGGGCACCGCTGTCGCGCTGCCGAGCATCGGGGCCGACCTGAACGCGTCCGGGTCATCGCTGAACTGGGTCGTGGCCGGTTACAACCTCGCGTTCGCCGCCATGACACTCGTCGCCGGCTCTACCGCCGACCGGATCGGGCGACGCCGCGTGTTCATCGCCGCCGCGCTCGTCTTCGCCGCCGGGTTCGCGGCCACGGCCTTCAGCCCGTCGATCGTGCTGACCGACGTCGCGCGCGTCGTCTCCGGCGCCGGAGGCGCCGGGATCATGGCGGCAGGTGGCGCGATTCTCGCCGCCGGTTATGACGGCGCCGCCCGTAACCGTGCGTTCGCGCTGATGGGCACCATGGCCGGGATCGGCATCGCCGTCGGTCCCACCCTGTCCGGGCTGTTGATCGCGGCCACCGGGTGGCGCGGAAGTTTCGCCGTCTACACCATGGTCGGCCTGCTCATCGCTCTCGGCGCCACACGGACCCGCGAATCCCGCGCCGCCGAGACCGGCGGGATCGACTGGGCCGGCAGTGTTCTGTTCGTCGCCGCCTTGACCCTGCTCATGTTCGTGATCCTCGAAAGCCCGGCGCTCGGCTGGACCCATCCCGTCACCCTGGTCACCGCCGCTGCCGGGCTGGTCGCGCTGGTGGTCTTCGGCGCGGTGCAGCGTCGCAGCGCGTCTCCGGTGCTGGCGCCGTCCCTCGTCGCCAACCACGGTTTCATGGGCTGGAGCCTGGCGACTCTGACCACCTCCATCGGGTTCCTCGGCGCCCTGGTCTTCCTGCCCACCTACCTTCAGTCCGTGGGCGGGCTTTCCCCGGCCGCCGCCGGGCTGGCGATGCTGCTGCTCACCGCACCCGTTCTCGTGATGCCGATGGTCGCCGTCACGTTGGTCAACCGCGGCGTCTCCGCACGCGTACTCATCCTGATCGCCCTTGCCCTCGTCACGGGTGGGAACTTCTGGCTCATGGCACTGAGCGCCGATCAGGTCGTCGCCGTGGTGGCGGCGCCACTGCTCATGATCGGGACAGGCATGGGCGCGTCGTTCGGCATCACCGACGGACAGGCCATGAGCCTCGTCCCCGCCGGGGCCGTCGGCATGGCGGCCGGATTCCTCAACACACTTCGTGGCGCGGCCGAAGCGCTCGTGATCGCGGCGTTCAGCGCGTCTCTCATCGGGCTCCTCACCGCCCGGCTCGGCGATCCGGGACGTGCGGCCGCGGTCAGCTCCGGTCGCCTGCCGATCAATGGCCCATCGGAGGAGTCGGAGGCGTTCACCTGGTCCTGGCACATGACCGAGCTCGGCGTCGCAGTGCTCTGCCTCGTCCTTTCCCTCGGGGTCGCCGTCTTGGTCTTCAGCGGCCGCGTGCGCCGTATCCGTGGCGGAACGGCGTCATGACGGGCACGCCGTCGGACGGTGGAGACAGCATGGACGCCAGTCCTGACGACCGCCTCACGCTCAGCGAAGTGGTGCGTCGCACTGGCGTGCCCGCCTCCGCGCTGTACTTCTACGAACGCAAGGGGCTCATCGTCACGGAACGGAACGCGAGCAACCAGCGGCTGTACCCGCGCCACATGATCCGCAGAATCTCTCTGATCATCGTCGCCAAGCGCCTGAGCATTCCCCTGACCGATGTCGCCGCCGTGTTCGCGACGCTTCCCACGGATCACCCACCGAGCCACGAAGACTGGCAACGAGTGTCCCGCAAATGGAAGAAGCAGCTGGAGGAACGCCGCCGCGCGATCGAGGACCTCGAGCGCGAGCTCACCGGATGCATCGGCTGCGGGTGCCTGTCCATGAAGGCGTGCCTGCTGCTGAATCCCGACGACGCCCTGCGGAATCAGGGCCCAGGGCCCGTGCGCCTGCAACAGGCCCATCCACCCGGTGTCCGGCCATCCGCAGGCCCGCCACATCCCTGAGCCGGC
>NZ_BOOF01000026.1 GCF_016863095.1 Microbispora siamensis
GTACTACAGCCTGACTTCGTTATGTTGTAGCCACCGTCGCCAGTAGTGGCTGTGACGGGCGCGAGTCTGATGGTCACGTCGGTGAGTTGACCAGGCCAATACAGAATCAAGAGCGCGTGCGGCGGGGACGATCACGTGTGCCAGGAGACGGCGAATTTCTGCTGGTGTGAGGCGGACCAGGCCGCCTGGGCTTTTGGGGCGTGTGCGGCGGTGACGGCGAGGTAGGCGTGGGCGAGCATCGCGAGGGTGATGTGGCGGTGCCAGGCGTCGAACCGGCGGACCTGGTAGTGGTCCAGGCCGGTCTCGTTCTTGGCGGTCTGGAAGCATTCCTCGATCGCCCAGCGGGCTCCGGCCACGCGGATGAGGTCCTCCATCGTCGTTCCCACGGGGCCGTAGCACAGGTAGTAGGCGATCTCCCGTTCGCCGTTGGCATTGGGGACCAGGGAGCGTCGGGCCAGCAGCCAGCGCTGATAGCCGGGCTCGGTCTCGTAGTGCACGGTGGCCAGCGCCCAGTCATACAGCCGGGGCCCTTTGGCGCCATCGCCGCACGACAGGCGCTTCCATGCCTTGGGCGGGGCGTCCGCGACCAGGGTATCGGCGCGCACGGTGGCACCCGCGACGATCTGGTTCTTGGGGACGGCGACCACGTAGTTGACACCGCGCCGCTCCAAAAAGGAGCGGAACTTGTAGTCCATGCCATAGGCCTCATCGGCCGTCGCCCATGACACCGGCAGGCCCGCCTCCAAGGCCCGGCCCAGCATCTGCCGGGCGAGCATCGGCTTGGTGGCGAACTCCACTTCGTCAGGGATGCCGGCCTGCGCGCACCGCCGGCGATCGGCCAGCCAGGACTTGGGCAGGTACAACTCCGCATCGATCAGGGCCCGGCCCAGCGGGGATGCATAGGCCAAGAACACACCGAGCTGGCAGTTTTCGATCCGGCCTGCAGTACCGGAGTACTGACGCTGCACCCCCGCCGACTTTGTGCCCTTCTTGATGAAGCCGGTCTCGTCCACGATCAGCACCGCATCCCGGTGCCCGAGGTGTTCCACCACGTACCCCCGCAGATCCGCCCGCACATCTCGAGCATCCCAGCGGGCGCTCACCAGCAACCGCTGCATTCGATCCGGCGTCGCGTCACCAGCCGCCTCGGCCAACTGCCAGCCGTTCTTCCGCTCCACCGGAGCCAGCAAGCCAGTCAGATACGCCCGCGCCTGACGCCGCGGCTCCACCCGCCCGAACCGACCCGCCACCCGCGCGAACAACACATCCAGCCCGGCCACCCACTTCTGAAGGTCGCCCGCGGTCAGCTCATCCGACATGATCCAGGACTATAGATCACAAAACCTGGCTGTAGTACTAGCCCTCGACCTGCGAACTTCCATACGACGCTCACACAGCGCGCCTGATCATCCTGTTCGCCGCCGACCCGCTCGAAGGGGAAAGCGAGCCAGGGCGCGCTTGACTCTCGGGTAGCCCGAGACCGAATGCTATCTGGGTGAGCAGCCACGATCTCTTGAGCATCGGCGTTTTCGCCGTGGTCAGCGGCCTGTCGACTTATGCCTTCGGCACTACGACGAACTCGGCCTGCTGCGGCCGGCGGCCGTCGATTCGGTCACTGGTTATCGCCGCTACCGCCCGTAGCAGTTCCGGCAGGCCAGGCTGATCTGTCCGCTGCGGCGCGTCGATGTGCCGATCGGCGCCGTTCGCGTCGTGTTGGACGACCCGGACGGCGAGTCGCTGCGCGACGTGCTCATTCACACCGAGAACGGCTGATGAATCGCGCCCAGATTATTTCGCGCATGGTCCGCGTTGTGGACCACTACATCGAACTTGGAGTGGCTATGCCTGACCTGAAGGCCCCCGCATCGTGCCAGGTGACCATCAACGTCACGGACCTCGCCAAGTCGATCTCCTTCTACCAGGCTGCGTTCGACGCGGTGTTCAACGAGGAGACCTCCTCGTTCCAGTTCGGTACCTGGCCGAGTGAGGGGTTCTTCCTGCTGACTGTCGCGCATGAGCCCAACGAGCACGGCAAGCACGAGGGTCCAGCCGGGGTGTCCAGGGCTGAAGTGCCGTACGCGTCGCTCGCTTCGGCCCGAGGCCGATCCGGCTGCGCTCAGCGCGTCAGCTGACCTTCAATTGCTCGTCACCGAAATCTGCGACAAGTTTGAGCGTGCCACCGAGCGCGGCAACGTAACGGTCCAGGACCTCACGAGTGGACACATCGCCGTTCTCGATCTGCGACACGCGAGCCACGGATATGCCCATGCGGTCCGCGACCTGAGTCTGAGTAAGCCCACGTCGCTTGCGCATCTCCGCGAGGCGCCACCCTTGCGCCTCCTGGCGCAGGTGGTGGACCTCGTCTTCGAACGCTTCCACGCCGCCAGCGGTTTCAATCGCGCGCTCCAAGTGACCGCTCTCGCGCCACTTGCGATAGCTGCTCACTGGTTCATCTCCTTGTACCGCTCTGTCAGGTAGGTCTCATACAGGTGTTCAGCTCGTGGGATCGACTGCCGATACCAACGTTCCCAGTTGCCCGCCTTATCTCCCGCAACCAGCAAGATCGCCGCCCGCCAGGGGTCGAAGACAAACAAGATACGGATCTCGCTTCGGCCGGCCGAAGCGGGCCGCAGCTCCTTCATATTAGGGATCTTGGAGCCGGTTATGGTGTCCACCAACGGTCTGCCTTCGGCCGGGCGGTTACGTTCCAGAATCAAGATCGCCTGATTGACCAGCTTGTGCGAGTCACGATCGGTCTCATAGAGCGAGTCAAGGAACTCTCCCACCTCGTCGGTGAAGAAGATCTCCCACTCGTCCACTGCATCCCCTCGTTCCCGATCGATCGAACTCAAGAATATCCTAAACCTTCCAGGATCACCGGGCACGCGCGTTCTGATCCTCTGGCCCCCAAGGGTCTCTAAGGTGGTTCAGGATCGTTCGCCGATGCATGTGCGGCGAGCGCAGGGCCGCGCGCCGACGGTGCGAAGCGCCCTTGACAGGCTCACAAGGACACGATCAAAGCCCGGGCGGGAAGCACGGTCCCTGGCCTGGGCTTTTGCGTGCGTGGAGCCTAGGGGATTCGAACGGCAACACGCTCGCCGCGCAGTCGGGCGCCAGCCTCGCCGACCTCAAGGCACGACAGCGACCGGGCCACGCTGATCTACCAGCACGCCCCGCGTGATGCCGACCGGAAGATCGCCGACGCGCTGAGCGCGCGAGTCGAGGCGGAGCGCGATGCCGGCAAGAGCTAATGGCACGTTGATGGCACGAACGCCGCTTTCCATGATCGGAGAAGCGGCGTTTTGGCTGGTGGAG
>NZ_BOOF01000027.1 GCF_016863095.1 Microbispora siamensis
GAACGGCTGGACCGTGAACTGGACCTGGCCCGGCGGGCAGAGCATCAGCAGCCTGTGGAACGGCACGCAGAGCGTGTCCGGCTCCAGCGTGACCGTCCGCAACGCGCCCTACAACGGCTCCATCGCGGCCGGCTCGTCCACCACCTTCGGCTTCACCGCCAACGGCAGCGCGGCCACCCCGTCCGTCACCTGCAGTTGATCCCTAACCCCTGACGAAACCGGATCCGGTTCGGACGATGTCCGGCCGGGTCCGGTTTCGCGTTGTCGCACCTGCGCGTCCGGGGGTGGAGGAGCGGACCCGGACGGCGGGATGATGGCCGTGATGGACGGGACACTGCTGCTGCTGGACGTCGACGGTGTGCTCAACCCCGCACGGCGCTCCTCACCGCGCTTCCGCCGCTTCGAGTGCGTGGCGGAGGGCGAGTGGTTCCGCCTGCTGCTCGATCCCCGGCACGGCGCCAAGCTGACCGCGCTGCGCCGGGAGACCGGCGCGGCGCTGACCTGGGCGACGACCTGGGGCGAGCGCGCGAACGAGGAGATCGGCCCCAGGATCGGGCTGCCCCCGCTGCCGGTGATCCCGATCGACGGCGACCCTCCCCGCCCGCCCGGCGTGAACATCAAGACCTGGCACGTCGCCGAGTACGTCCGGGGCCGGCCGTTCGTGTGGTTCGACGACGATCTCGGCCCGGCCGATCTGGAGTTCCTGCGGGGCCATCCGGGCGTCGGCGAGTTCCTGGTGGTGGCCGTCGACCCCAGGGACGGGCTGGGCGACGCCCACCTGGACGCGGCCCGCCGGTGGCTGATCGCGCGGCGGCCGCAAGCCGCCTGGTGAGACATGGCGGGGTCACAGGTGAGCAGGGGGTGGATTCTCAGGGATTTCCCCGGAAGCCCCGGTAATCTCGCGGGCCATGACATGGCAGCGGAGGATCAACGGCGCACTCGTGAAGTTCACAGGAGTCCAGCTCACCCGCGTCCGGCCCGCCGCCCAGTCCTCGCCCGCCGGCCCCGCCCCGGCTCCGGCGCCGGAGGAAATGGTGCGTCCTCCCGCCGACCCTCGCACCGACCGCCTTCTGGTCGCTCCGGTGTTCATCATGTCCCCGGTGCGGTCGGGCTCCACTCTGCTGCGGTCGGTCCTGAACGCCCACCCCGAACTGCACGCCCCCCACGAGCTGCACGTCAGGCGGCTGACCGTCGGGTTCGGCACGCCACTGGCCCGCAAGGCAATGGAGGCGCTCGGTCACAACCAGGCCGACCTGGAGCACATGCTGTGGGACCGGGTGCTCCACCGCGAACTCGTGCGGAGCGGCAAGCGGACCATCGTGGACAAGACCCCCGCCAACGCCTTCGCGTACGCCCGGATCTCCGCCTGCTGGCCCGACGCCCGCTACGTCTTCCTGCTGCGCCACCCCGCCTCCATCGCCGCCTCGTGGTATGAGGCCGACCCCGTCAAGCGCACCCGGGAGGAGGCCGCCGCCGACGCGCTGCGCTACATGAAGGCGGTGCAGCGGGCCAGGAAGGCGCTCACCGGCCTGACCGTGCGGTACGAGGACCTGACCGCCGAGCCGGAGAAGACGACCCGCGCCATCTGCGACTTTCTCGAGGTGGAGTGGGAGCCCGGAATGCTGGCGTACGGCGAGCAGAAGGTGGTGCAGAAGGGCCTGGGCGACTGGAGCGACAAGATCCGGTCGGGCACCGTGCAGCCGGGACGCGACCTGCCCGGGCCGGACGAGATACCCGACCTGCTCAAACCCATCTGCCGCAGCTGGGGCTACCTCCCGAAGGAGGAGGTCCGATGAGGATCCGTTACCTGCTCCTGCACGCCTACGGCATGGGCGGCACGATCCGCACCGTGGTCAACCAGGCGAACGCGATGGCCGCGCTCGGCCACGAGGTGGACATCGTCAGCGTGGTGCGCCGCCGTGACGAGCCGCAGTTCCGCCTGCATCCCGACGTCGCGCTCACCACACTCGTGGACCAGCGGACCGGCGTACAGGCCGACTCCCTCGGCCGGCGCGTGTGGCGGCGGCTGCGCGGCAAGATCGTGCCGTACGGCGAGTTCGCCGCGGGCTACTTCACCGAGCGGGTCGAGAAGGCGGTCATCGACTACGTCGCCTCGGTGGACGACGGGGTCCTCGTCACCACGCGCCCGGCGCTGAACCTCATCTCCGCGCGCCGCGCCTCCGGGAACGTCGTGCGGGTGGCGCAGGAGCACATGAACCTCGGCACCTATCCCGGCGCGCTGCGCGAGGAGATCGTCCGGCACTACGGCGCGTTCGACGCGATCGCCGTGCTGACGGCCGGCGACCGGCGCGAGTACGAGCGCGCGCTGCCCGGCACGAGGATCGTGCGGATCCCGAACGCGGTGCACGCGGTGAACCAGGTGCCGTCCCGGCAGGAGCACCCCGTCGTGGTCGCCGCCGGCCGCCTGGTCAGGCAGAAGGGCTTCGACCTGCTGCTCCCGGCGTTCGCCCAGGTGGTGAAGGAGCATCCGGAGTGGCGCCTGCGCGTCTTCGGCACCGGCCCGAGGAAGGCCGCCCTGCGCGCGCTGATCCGTGAGCACGGCCTGTCCGCCCACGTGACGTTGATGGGCCGCACCAACCGCCTCGACGACGAACTCGCCCGGGCCTCGATCTACGCGCTGAGCAGCCGCTTCGAAGGCCTGCCGATGGTCATGATCGAGGCGATGACCCACGCGCTGCCGATCGTGGCCTTCGACTGCCCGACCGGCCCCCGTGACGTGCTCACCGACGGGACCGACGGCGTCCTGGTGCCCTGTGAGGACGTGGACGCCCTCGCCGCGGCGCTCAACCGGCTCATCGCCGACCGCGACCTCCGGCTGCGCATGGGCGCCGCCGCGGCGGCCACCGCCAGGGAGTACGCCCCGGAGAACGTCATGCCGCAGTGGGAGAACCTGTTCACCGAACTTCTCCAGGCCAAGACGGGCAGCGACGCGCGGGCGCGGCGGTGACGCGGCTCGCGCGGACGTGTCGCCCGGCCGGCCTGCCGCCCGTGCGGGGGACGGAAGAGGCCCCTGGCCGGCGGTGACGCCGGTCAAGGGCCCTTCCGTCTGATCAGCCCGCGTCAGCCGTCGTTGTCCGACGACGGGATGTAGGCGCCCGGCACCTGGTCCGGCGCGTAGATCTCGTCGTCACCCGGGTAGGGCTTCTTGTAGTCGTGCGCCTCGTACCACGAAAAGCGGTTCATCTGCTCCGGGTTGCCGGAGTCGGCCCTGGCGTTGGGGCCGTTGAACGCCTGGTGCGACTTCCAGGCGCCCCACTTCTTCGCGATCTCCTGCTTGTCCGCGGGCACCTTCGCCGACGGCGCCGCAGCAGCAGCCGGGTTCTGCGGCGCCGGGGTGTCCGCGCCGCAGGCCGGCAGGGTCGACAGACCCAAGGTCAGCGATGTGCGGTTCGGCAGGGCGGTGAACGGCGTGTAGTCGGGCTTGTCGGTGAAGGCCGCAGCCATCGGAGTGGCGGCGCTGTCCTTCTGGTTCATCGGCTGGATCCCGAGGATCTGCTCGATGGTGCGGATCATATTGATCTGCGTGTAGTAGTGGCTGTCCACGGTGCCGTGCTTGGCCCAGGGGCTGATGATCTGAATCGGGGCACGGTGGCCGTCGACGTGGTCGATGCCGGCCTGGGAGTCGTCCTCGACGACGAAGATCGCGGAGTCCTTCCAGTACTCGCTGTGCGAGATCTTGTCCACGATCTTGCCGACGGCCAGGTCGTTGTCGGCGACCTGAGCGGCCGCGTTCGGCGGACCACCGGTGTGGTCGCTGGAGAGCCAGAACATGTTCAGGTTCGCCGGCCCGTTGGCCTCGAAGTCACGCTTCCAGATCTCGTACCGGTAGATGTCCGGGACGTTCAAGTCGTACTTCGGGTAGCCGTGCACCGACACGTCGTTGAGCGACGGGATCGGCGAGGACGAGTTCATGCGGTAGGCGGTGTCCTGCCCGGTCGCCGCCATGTTCTTGGTGTCGCAGTACAGGTTCTGCCAGCTCGCGCCGGCCGGCTTGGTCAGGAACTGCTGGAACTCGCCGAAGTTCCGCACGGTCTTCCCGGCCGCCTGCGCACCGGTCCAGATGAAGCCGGTCCGCTGGTGGCCGAGAGCGTCGTCCTCGGTGTCGTAGCTGCGCAGGTACTCGCCGGCCGAGGACTCGGTGTACTCCGGGTTGTTGGCCTGCATCAGCCAGCTGTGACCCTCGGCGGAGTTGGTGCCGATGGCATACGTGTTGTCGTACAGCCCGAACTGCTTGGCCAACGCGTGCTGGTTCGGCGTCACGTTCTCGCCGTACTGGGCCAGCGACGGGTCGCCGTTGCCCTGCGGCATGTCACCGAAGAGCTGGTCGTAGGTCCGGTTCTCCTTGACGATCAGGAAGACGTGCTTGATCGTCGAGGGGTCGCCGAGGCGCTTCGGGACCGCCTCGGCCTTCTGCTTGTTGCCCTGGGCCTGCTTGACGTCGTTCTTGCCCCAGCCGTTCTGCGCGAAGACCGTGGCCGTGGACTTGGCGATCTCCTTGTCGTCCGGCAGCGTGAACCGCTGCAGGCTCGACGTCGTGTCGTGGGTGCCGTGCCCGGCGGCGGTGGTGGGGCGGCGGGCGTCGATGCCGCGGGTGTTGGAGACCAGCACCTGGTCGCCGACGGTGGTGATCTCCGCCGGGAAGTAGTCCGTCGGGAGCAGGCCGAGGTAGCCGACCGGCTCCTGCGGCGTCGTGTACCGGTAGACGGCGACCGCGTTGGCGCGGCCGAGCGTCACCAGCAGGTGACCGTCGTCGGTGAGCGTCACCGCGTCGGGCTCGTAGCCCACCGAGGCCTGCGGCCACGGCTGGGTGGCGATGGTCTGGACGACCTTGTCGCTGGAGGTGTCGATGACCGACACGTCGTTGGTGGCGGTGTTGGTGACGAACAGCGCCCCGTTCTTGGCGTACAGGGCGGTCGGGTGCAGACCGACGTCGATGCTCGTGGCGGCGGCAGCCGGGTTCGCCAGGTCGATGACGCTGACCGTGCCGGTAGTGGTGGCAGCGGTCACCGGGTCGGCCACCACCTGAGTGCCGTAGGAGTTGATCGTGGTGTCGCCGGGCTTCGCCGGGCGGCCGCCCTCGTTGCTGACGTAGAGCTTGGTCCCGACCATGACCATGTCACGCGGGGCGTTGCCCACGGCCCAGCTCTGCTGGATGGCCCCGGTCGCCGAGTCGATGGCGACCACACGGTTCTGGCCGTTGACGGCGACGTAGACGGTCTTGCCGTCAGCGGAGAACACCGGCTCACCCACCAGCGCGCGCTTCGAGCCCTGCGCGGGGATGGTGATGAACGTCGGGTTGGCGAGGGTGCCGTCCGGGTTCACGGTGAACTTGCGGTAGCCGTCGGCCTGGCCCAGCCACAGCTGCGAACCGTCCGGCGAGTACGTGGGGCCTTCCTGGCCCACGTCGTTGCCGCTGATGCGCAGGTTCGCCGCCGCGTTGTTGCCGACGAGCTGCTGCACCTTCCAGTTCTTCAGGTCGACGATGACGAGCGCCATCCCACCGTCGGTGACCGAGGCCGCGAGGTGGGTGCCGTCCGGGCTGACCGAGGACGACATGATCTTGCCGTTGTTGATGACGAGGCGCTCGCCGATCGGCTTGATGTACTGGGCGTCGGACACGACCAGGCCCTTGTCGGTGGTCTGGCCGACCTGCTGGGTGCCGAAGCCGTCGGTGGACGCGTAGGCGATGCCGCCGCCGGCGACGACGAGGGCGGCGGTGGCGGCCGCGAGGAGGCGGGTCCGCCGGCCGGTGCGTCCGTTCAGGAGTCGGAGAGGGACCTTCGTGACGCGCTGGCGCGTGACGTGCATGAATCATTCCTTAGGGGTGCTTGCGAGCAGGTCGACGTTCCCGTCGAACTGCCACAGGGGGTTGGGCGCGTCCCCGGCCGGGGTGCGCACCTGGAAGTAGCCGTTGACCTCCTTGGGTCCGTCTCCGTCGGCGACGTACCGCCCGTCTGCGGTGACGTCGAGCTGGTAGATGGCGGTGCCCACGGCGGTCGCGCCGGGGAGGTGCCAGGACACGACGCACCGCCAGTCGTTGCCCGGTCCCTGGTCGAGGACGCGGGAGTCACCCTTGTCGCAGGACGCGGTGGCCTGCAGCTGGGCCTCGGTGACGTCGGGGCGATGGAGCTCCCGCGTCTGCAGTCGGTAGAGGTGGGCGTACGCCGTGGCGAGCGAGTCCTGCAGCTTCCCCTTCTCGATCCCCGAGCCCGTGGCCGGGGCCGCGACGGCGATCACGCCCACGGTGAGGACGACCAGTGCGGCCAGCGGCAGGATCGCCGCCACGACGACCCGCCGGCCCGACCCGTCGTACGCCAGGTCGGTGAAGTCGCGGCGCAGGAACAGCCGGTAGGCCAGCGCGGTGGCGGTGACCGCCCACACCAGGCTCACCGCGAGACCGATGAGGAGGGGGCCCGCCTGCGCCGGGCTGGTGAACAGCCCGCGCCAGGCGAGGAAGGCGCCGTTCGGCAGGGCCATCCGCACCGCCACCGGCAGCGGGAGCAGCTGGGCGAGCTGCAGCACCAGGGCGAGCAGTGCGGGCATCAGCAGGCCCATCGGCGAGCGGCCCAGGGCCACCGAGCCGAGGAGCCCGACGGCGGCGAACGCCACCGTCGGCGCCAGCACGCACACCCAGGCGAGCAGAACCGTGGCGGCAGCGTCCGCCGGGGCGAGGAGATGGCCGTCCAGGCCGGCGAGCGGCCGGTTTCCGGCCGCGGCCAGGCCGCCGATGATGCCCGACGCGGCCAGCCCGGCCACCAGCAGCAGGAGCACGGTCAGGCTGGCGAGGCCCTTCGCCACGAAGATCCGCTTCGGCGAGCGCACCGCCACGAGGAGGTGGCGCCAGGTGCCCAGCCGGTCCTCGGCCGCGAAGACGTCGCCGGCGACCAGCGCCGTCAGCAGCGGGAGCGCCCAGTTGCACGAGAAGTCCAGCACGACCAGCGCCCCCGCCCAGCCGGTCGCGTTCATCCAGCGGCCGAACACCGTGTCGGCGGGGAGCGAGCTCTGCAGGCTGACGGCGGCCACGAAGGCCGCCGGGGCGATCCAGCAGGCGAGCAGCAACAGGCGGATGCGCCACTGGGAGAGCAGCTTGACCAACTCGAACCGGTAGCCGGGCAGCACGGGCGCCGGCCGGGCGCCGGCCCGGGGCCGGGTGGCGGTCGCGGTCATCACAGGTCCTCCCGATCGGCCTTCGTGGGTACGGTGCCGGTCCCGGTCAGGGCGAGGAAAGCGGCCTCGAGCGGCGTCACCACGGGCGCCAGCTCCCGGAGCGCCACACCGGCTCGCACCAGCCGTACGACCAGCTCGTCGATGGCCGGCACGGGCCCGCGGACCACGAGTACGTCGGCGTCGGGTCGCGCCGCGGGGTCGCGGCCGGGCGCGACGCGAAGCCCGGGCGTCTGCGACACCAGCCGGCGGGCGGCTGCGGGGTCGGAGGTGAGCAGCCGGTAGTCGAGCTCGCCGCTCTCGGCGGCGAGTTTGCTCACCGGACCGGAGAAGACGACCCGTCCGGCGGCGAGGATGGTCACCTCGGAGCACAGCGCGGCGAGGTCGTCCATCCGGTGGCTGGAGAGGACCACCGCGGTCCCGTCCGCGGCGAGCCCGGTGATGACGCGGTGCACGTGGTTCTTGCCCGCGGGGTCCAGGCCGTTGGCCGGCTCGTCGAGGACGAGCAGGCGCGGCTTGGTGAGCAGCGCGGCGGCCAGCCCGAGCCGCTGGCGCATCCCCAGCGAGAACCCCCGCACACGGTCGCCGGCGACGTCGGTGAGCCCGACCTGCTCCAGCGCGTCGTCGACGCCGGTGGCGCCACCGGTGTCGTACCGGGCCAGTGCGGCCAGGGCCGAGAGGTTCTGGCGCGCGGTGAGCGAGGGATAGAGCCCTGGTCCGTCCACGAAGCCCGCGACGCCGTCGGGGACGGCGAGCGTGCGCCCGACCGGCGTACCGAGGATCTCGAGGCGTCCGCCGTCCGCGACCGCCAAGCCCAGCAGCAGGCCGAGGAGCGTCGTCTTGCCCGCGCCGTTCGGGCCGACCAGGCCGTGGACCTGCCCGTGTGCCACGTCGAGGTCGACGCCGTCGAGCGCGACCACGTCACCGAAGGACTTCGTGATTCCGCGGGCCCGGACGGCCGGGCTCCCGTGCATGTCGCCTTTTCGCATCCCTGTCCTTCCTCGGCAGCCGGCGCCCGGTCGCGGATTCGGCGATCGGTGCGGCAGCGGAGAAAGTTAGCCACGCTAAGGACGCGGCAGGGTGTGCATCGCGACAACGAAGGGTTTATGCCGCGTGAACAGACATCGTGATCTATTTGGTCATGTTCGTTCTGGTCGCGCCGCCGAGGCGGCGGCGCGCGGATGGCCCGCGCCGGTCAGCGTGTCGCCCAGGGAACTGCGCCGGTAGAGGACCTGCCGCCCGTCGCGGGCCCGGGTGACCAGGCCCGTGGCGTACAGCACGCGCAGGTGCTGGGACACGGCGCTCGGGGTGACCCTGAGACGGCGGGCGATCTCGACGGTGGGCAGCGGCTCGCCGAGGAGGCCGAGCAGCCTCGCCCTCGGCGCGCCGAGAAGCGACACGAGAGCGGTCTCGTCCGCGACGGGCGCCGGGGTCCAGAGCGTCGCCACGCCGCGACTGGGATAGACCAGCGTGGGAGGCTCCTCCGGGACGACCGGAGGCGCGGGCTTGTGCGCGAACACGGAGGGCACGAGCAACAGCCCACGCCCGGCCGCCGCGACCCGGAAGCTGCTGATCATCTTGTCGACGTGCAGCACGCCGTCGTCCCAGCGCAGGTTCGGGTGCATGCCCGCGAACAGCAGGCGGGCGCCTCCCACGGCCAGTTGCCGGGCCCGGTAGGTCATGTCGGCCTCCAGCACCAGCCGCATCTGCGGCCACATCGGCCTGACCGCGATCTCCCAGTAGCGCGCGAGGAGATCGCAGACGGCGTCCCGGAGCCGTACGACCGGCGCGTCGTCGGTCGCGGCGGCGTCGCGCAGCGGCTCGGGGAGCGGAGCCGGCGCGTGCGTGACCGCCAGGTCGCGGCGGACCAGGTCGGGAGGGGTCCGGCGCACCACCGCCAGTTCCTCGTCGAAGCCCGGGGCGAAGACCTCGGGCCTCGGGGTCAGGAAATCGGGAAGGGTGAACCTCTCCGCCACCAAGGACATCAGCAGGTCCGTGTCGAGCGTGCCGAGCCTGCCGATGACGGATCTGCGCCACGGGAGATGCACGGCGGACAGGCCCGGGTCGCGCAGCACCCGCAGGCTGAGCACCGTCTCGGTCAGGGGCGAGAGGGCGAACCTCGTGTCCGCGAGATCCTCGACGCCGAGCTCAAAGCTGATCATTAAGCCATACGCTACATCGATTGGCGGCGGAAGGCCCGTGGCGTGGACTTCGGTCCATGACCCACGCATTCGTCGTCGTGAGCGACATGACCGGACAGCGCCGGGGTGAGTCGGTGGTCGGGGCATGAGCCGCCGGATGCTCGCGATCCTGGCCCTCACCTGCGCGGTGGCCGTGGGCAACATCTACTTCCCGCAGGCGATCGGGCCGCTGGTCGCCGCCGGGCTGCATCTGCCTTCCGACGCGGGCGCCCTGGTGGTGACCGCCACCCAGGCCGGCTACACGGCCGGGATCGTCCTGCTGGTGCCGCTCGGCGACCGTTTCCCGCACCGCCCGTTCCTCGTGGTCCTGCTCGCCCTCACCGGCCTCGGCCTGCTCGCCGCGGGCTGCGCGCCGGCCCTGCCGCCGCTCGTCGCCGCCGCCGCGCTGGTCGGGCTCACCACCGTGGCCGCGCAGGTCGTCGGCCCTCTGGCGACCGGTCTGGTGGCGGCCGATCGCCGGGGAGAGGTGCTCGGCACGCTGCTGAGCGGATCGACCGGCGGCATGCTGCTGGCCCGCACCTTCAGCGGGACCCTCGGCGAATGGCTGGGCTGGCGGGCTCCGTACCTGGTGGCCGCGGCGCTGACGCTGCTCCTCGCGGCGGGCCTGGCCGTCACGGTGCCGGACACGGCAGCCTCCACCCGCCGGCGTTACCCGGCCCTCCTGGCCGAACCGCTGCGCCTGCTGCGCGCCGAGCCCGAGTTGCGCCGCTCCTGCGTCTACCAGGCGGCCGTCTTCGCCGGGTTCTCGGCCGTCTGGACCTGCCTGGCGCTCCTGCTCACCGGCCCGGCGTACGGCCTGGGCGCGCAGGCCGTCGGGATGCTCGCCCTGGTCGGCGCGGCGACCATGCTGTGCACTCCCGTCGCCGGCCGCATGGTCGATCGGGTGGGCCCGGATCCGGTGAACCTCGTCTGCATGCTCGGGGTCCTCCTCTCGGCGGCGGTCCTGGCCGCCGGGTCGCTGGGCGGCACGGCGGGCCTGGCCGCGCTGACCCTCGGCACGCTGCTGCTCGACGTCGCGATGCAGTGCGGCATGGTCGCCAACCAGGCCCGGGTCTACGCCCTGCGGCCCGACGCCCGCGGCAGGCTCAACACCGCCTACATGACCTGTGCCTACCTCGGCGGCAGCGCAGGATCCTGGCTCGGGATCCGTGTCTGGGGCGTGGCCGGCTGGTGGGGCGTGTGCGCGCTCGTCGCGCTGCTGGCCGCGCTCGCCCTGGCCCGCCACCTCCTGGCGCGTGCGCGGTGCCGCCCCAGAAGACCAAGTGCCGGAGCACGCGGGGCGTGCTCCGGCACCGGTCGGGAGCCGGCCGGCACCGGCTCCCCATCATCTACTCACAGGCGGGCGCGCAGGTAGGCACCGGCCGCGAGCAGTTGCGCGCGGACCGACTCGTCGGTGGCGGTACGAGCCGCCGCCGTGAACCGGTCCAGGGCAGCCTTGGCCTGGTCCGTCCGGCCTGCCGCCGACGTGGCCTTGGCCGCTTGGAGCTGGCCGAACAGGCGGTCGGCGAGCTCGTCGCTCAGCAGACCCTCCGCCTGGTACCGCCGCACCAGCGCCTGGGTCTTGGCATAGGTGGCGACGACCTCGAAGGCGACCCTCACCTCCGTGTCGTTGCCGGCCAGGTCGGTCGCCACGGCGGTCAGCTTGTGACCCCCCGCCGTGGGCTCGGCACCCGCACCGCTCTCGATCGCCACCCCGTCCAGGCGGAGGGCCACCGAGTCGACGCCCGACGTGGCGTCCCGCGCCGTGGCGGCGATCGGCAGCGAGGTGCCGACGTCGTACTTGCCGTCCTTCGCCACGCCGTCCACGCTCACGACGGGGGCCGTGGTGTCGACGCGCAGGGACACCGCTGCCGGCGCGGAGACGTTGCCGGCCTCGTCGATCGCCCGGAACCGCAGCTCCCGCAGGCCGTCCTCGGTCACCCGGACCGGCTCGCGGTACTGGGCCCAGGCGCCGTCGCCCTGGGCGAACTCGATGCGCACCGGGCCGTCGCGGTCGTCGCTCGCCGACGCGGTGACCGTCGCCGGCGAGGTGTACCAGCCACGCCGGCCGTTCGGCTGCGCCGGATCGACCGACACGGTCAGGCTCGGCGCCGTCGTGTCGAGGACCCGGAAGTAGTCGAACGCGACCGTGACCGGCTGCGCCTGCTGCGGACCAATCGCCATCAAGCCGAACGAGGTCATCGCGGCGTCGTTGGTGACCGGCTGGCCGAGCGAGGTCCAGTTGACCCCCCCGTCGCTGATCTGGGCCGAGTAGGTGTTCCCACTCCGGCTCAGCCGCAGGTAGTACCAGCCGCTCTCGGACGAGTCCGCGATGTCGATCGACCGATTGCCGCCGTTGCCGAACTGCGCGTTGCGTTCCGAAACCAGCTCGGCACGCAGGTTGGCCGGCGATCCGGCGTCATTGCCGGCGACGACGTCGAACTTCACGTAGTTGTCGTCGTTGTTGTAGACCAGGAAGCCGGCCAGCTGCCACTTGTGCAGCATCGTCGGCGTCAGCCTGGTCTCGATCGTCCAGTTGCCGGCGGCGACGTCCGCGGGGATCTTCTGCAGGATGAAGTTCCGCGGTGAGGCGTTGTCGGTGCCGTTGATGTCGCCCGGCTGGGTCTCGACGCGCAGCGCACCGCCGCTCACCGCGACCTTGGACGAGTCGTATCGCACCACCGAGTTCCACCGGCAGCCGTCGACAGCGCTGCCGTCGAACTCGTCGCCGGGCGCGCGGACACCGTCGTCCGTGCCGTCCGGTGTGATGGTGAAGTGGTCGAACACGGCGTTGACCCGCGCCGCCCCGGTGTCCCCGGCGGCCATGGGGCCGACGGTCGCGTTCGGGATGACGTTCGCGGAGCCGGCGAGCGCCGTCCAGGTCCGGCCGTCGGCGGAGTACGCCGCGGTCAGCTTCTGACCGTCGCTGACCAGCCGCAGGTGCGCGGTGGACGGGAAGTCCGCCGGCACGCCCACGTTGGCGTGCCAGGTCCGCGTGCCGCCGGCCTCGGTCTGGAATTCCATGATCCGACCGCCGGACGAGTTACGGGTGAACGCCAGCTTGACGTAGTCGTTGTCGGTGCCGTGCATGAGCAGACCGGCGTGCTGCCACTCGCGGTCGTGCGGGATGGTCACCTTCGTGGTGATCGTCCACGGCCCGGTCTTGGCACGCTGGCCGACGTAGCTGATCGGCCCGGCGGCACCCTCGTTGATGTCACCGTTGGTGACCGGCAGCACCAGCCCGCCGTCGGCGACCCGTACGGGCAGGTTCGGCGCGTTCCGCACCGTGCTCCACCGGCTGGTGTTCAGCGCGTCACCGTCGAAGGTGTCCGAGCCGCGGATCGCGCAGATCGGCGAGGTCTCCGGCGGTGCCGGGTGGATGGCCCGGTCGACCAGCGAGAAGCCGCTGAACTTCACCTCGCTGGTGGCGGACGCGTTGTGCGCGGTGACCGCGAGGCCGACGTCCTGCGTGCCGGCCGCGCCGGGCAGCGTCACCGGGTCGCCGACCAGGGTGAACGACGTCCCGTCCTTGCTCCAGTACCCGTAGTACTTCCCTCCGTCCCGCACGATCCGCACCCAGGACGGATAGCTCGTCGTACTGGCGCCGGTGCTGGCGTCGAGCTGGCCGTTGCCGTCGGTGTCGCGCAGCCACTCGAACCCGAGGCCCGCCCGCATCGTCATCGCCGCGTAGCCGGGCGATACGCCGGGACGGGTGATGTCGTTGCGGACGATCAGGCCGGCCTTGGCGGAGTTGTTGGTGTTCGTCTGGCTCTCGATCTTCACCGTGGCGGTCCAGGTGTCGCCGGCCGCTGCCGGCAGGTACACCGAGCCGTACTGGTCGGTGCCCTGCCACATGTTCTCTCCGCCGGCCTTGACGATCCAGGTGTCCTGGTCCGGCCGATCGAAGCCGGCGGTGGTGTTGGCGTAGGTCTGCCAGGCGCCGAGGATGTCGCCGACCTCGACCTGCACGACGCGGGACTTCGTGCGGTACCCCTTGTCGCTGGTCGCGACCGCGGTCAACTGGTAGCGCTTCTCGGCGGCGGCGTTCCAGGTCACCGAGTACGGCGCTGTGGTGTCGGTGCCGATCGACGTGCCGTCCACGAAGAACTCGACCTTGGTGATCTTGTTCTCGGCGTCGCTCGCGTCCGCGGTCACCTGGATCTCGCCCGGCTCCAGCTCGTCGGCCGGCGTCGGAGAGGTCACGGCGACCTTCGGCTTGCTCGTCGGTGAGACGCCCTTGCCGTCGGCCTCGATGAAGTTCAGCCGCCGCTCACCCGCACCCGGGAACACCGCGTACAGGCTGAACGTCTCGCCGGGGTCGGACACGTCGACCGGGACGTCGACGTAGCCGCCGCTCGTGGTCGCCGGCACCTGCGCGGTGCCGAGCAGTTCACCGTCCGGCGCGCCCCGCCGCAGCTCGATCTTGCTTGCGCCGGCCGCCGACACGCGCAGGACCAGCCGGTCGACGTTGTGCAGGTTGACCGGGTCGTACGACGCCCAGGCGCCGTTCTGGCCGGAGATGGAGTTCGCGTGGCCCTCGATGTCCCGCGACGGGCCGACCGTCACGTTCGACGAGTCGTCGAAGAACTCCGCCTCCCGCTGCTTCGGGAAGATCAGCGTGGTTTGCGAACCGGTCAGGCTCGGGGTGCCTCCCGCGCCGCCGGAGTCGGAGTACCGGCCGTCGAGCGCGTAGAAGACGTTCATGTCCTCGCCGTGCCCGCCGCCGAGGGCGGTTACCACCGAGCCGGTGCGCCCGTGCAGCGGCTCGGCCGGGTGCGCGTGCTCGTCGTGGCCCATCGCCGGCTGGATCACCACGTCGGCGTCGTCGATCTTGGTGTCCTCGGCGTCGGTGACCGACAGGTCCCAGCTCACCTCGTCACCGAAGTCGAAGAACGCGCCGTTGGGCGGCAGGTTGAACTTCACCTCCGGCCGGGTGTTGCCGACCGTGATCGGCACCGTCGTCATCCCGGTCTTGCCGGCCGGGTCGGTCACCGTGAGCCGGGCGTTGTAGACGCCGTTCGCGGTGTAGGTGAAGGCCGGTTTCACCTCGGTCGAGTCGACGACGCCGTCGTCGGTGAAGTCCCACTCGTACCGCAGTTGCTCCTTCTCCGGGTCGGTGCTGCCCGAGCCGTCGAAGCGGACCGGCAGCGGCGCCTGGCCGGAGTCCGGCGAGGCGCTGATCTTCGCCGTGGGCGAACGCGAGCCGGAGATGTAGTCGATCCGGTACAGCCCCGAGTCCGGGTTGTCGCGGCCGAACCCGCCACCCCAGTCCAGCACGTACATCGAGCCCTCTGGACCGAACTTGGAGTCGATCGGCGCGAGGAACTGCTGCTGCGGCAGGAACGGATTGACCTTCTCGACCCCGCCCTTCCCGTTCGGGATGATCGAGTACATCTTGTTCCGCGACCACTCGTAGAAGAACGGCTTCCCCTCGTAGTACGCCGGGAACTTGGTGTCCGACTGCAGGTCCGGGTCGTAGTCGTAGAACGGGCCGCCCATCGGAGCCAGGCCGCCGCCCTGCGGGATGACCGACGGCACCGAGGACCGCTTGTAGCCGTACCACATCGTGGCCGGCTTGGCCGGCGGCAGCTCGGTCAGGCCGGTGTTGCGGATCGAGTCGTTGATCGGCTTGGCGCAGTCGAAGTACGGGCCGACGGTCACCGGGTTCGTCCGGTAGTCGACGTCGCGGAACGGCTCGTTGTTGCCCATGCACAGCGGCCAGCCGTAGAACCCGGGCTCGGTGATCAGGTTCCACTCGGCGATACCGGCGGGGCCCCGGTTGTCCGGGTTGTCGCTGCTGTTGTCCGGCGAGTAGTCCGCCAGCCCGACGTCCCCGGTCTTGGGGTCGATCGAGAACCGGAACGGGTTGCGGAAGCCCATCGCATAGATCTCCGGCCGGGTCTTCGGCGTGCCCGGCGCGAACATGTTGCCCGCGGGGATGGAGTAGGTGCCGTCCGGCTCCGGGTGGATCCGCAGGAGCTTGCCCCGGAGGTCGTTGGTGTTGGCCGAGGTCGCCCGCGCGTCGTGGAAGGTTCCGTCCCGCTCGGACAGCGGTGCGTAGCCGCCGGACGGCTCGGAGTGCGGGTTCACGTCGTCGCCGACGCCCAGGTAGAGGTTCCCGCCCGGGCCGAACGCGAGGCCGCCGCCGGTGTGACCGGGCTCGTCGGGGAGCCGGCGCGCCGGCACCTCGAGCAGGACCTTCTCCGTGGCCCGGTCGATCTGCGAGCCCTGCCCGACGGTGAGGCGGGACAGGCGGTTGACGAAGTTCGCCGGGTCGCTGTCATTCGCACTCGCCGGTGAGTAGTAGATATAGAGGTAGCCGTTCTTGGCGAAGTCCGGGTCGAGCGCGATGCCGAGCAGCCCGTCCTCACCGCCGGAGTACACCGGGATCGTGATCGCCGTGGAGGTGGTCCTGGTCCGCGGGTCGTAGACGCGGATCTGGCCGCGCACCAGCTCGGTGAAGAACACCCGGCCGTCGGGCGCGACGTCCATGGCGTACGGGGCGCTGGTGTTCTGGTCCAGCGGGACCCGCTCGAAGTTGTCCCAGGTGGTGCCGCCGCAGTCGCCCTTCTCCATCCCGGCGGCCCACTTCACGCCACCCACGATGTGCTGCACCAGCGCCGCCTCGCCCGTGTAGTGGGCGCCGAAGTGACCCATGCCGGTCATCCAGGCGCGGCCGCCGTCGTACGGCTTGCACCAGGAGATCGGGTGGTCGTAGCCCATGGCGTTGCCGCCCGGGGCGTACGTCGTCTCGTCCATCGTGGCGAGCACGTGCGCGTTGCCGCGGACGTTGAGCGCGTAGTTGTACCACTCGTCCGCGCGTCCCCACCGCTGCGGCAGGTGCTTGGTGGACGGGTGGACCTGATCCTCCACCCGGACGGTGCCGGGCAGGCCGGGGCTGGTGCCGGTGGCGGCGTGACCGGGCATCAGCGTGCCGATCATGTTGTCCCACCACGCGTAGTTGCCACGCATGTCGGTGGCGTTGTGGATGGCGACGATGCCGTGGCCGGCCCGCATGTAGCGCTCCATGGCCGCCTTCTGGTCGGCGGTCCACGGGTCGCCCGAGGCCTGGAACATCACGAGCGCGTCGAAACGCGCGAGGTCCTCGTCGTTGAAGATGGACGAGTCCTCGGTGTGCTGCGAGGTGATGCCGGCGTCGGCGAAGGCGGCCTCCAGCACGGGAACGCCCTGCTCGATCGCCTCGGTGTGCCGGAACTGAGTGGTCTTCGTGAAGATCAGCACGTGGGCTTCATCCTGCGTGCCCTCGTGTGCGGTCGCCGGCGTCGAGCCCATCATGGTCAGCGCCAGCGCGCCGGCCACGGGCATCGCGAACCACCGTCCCCACCGGGGACGCCAGGTCACGTTCATGAGATGCGGTACCTCCATGACGCGAGGAACTACTGGGGGGTCGTGACCGTGCGGCGTGCCGGCGCCGTCGGGCTGGTGTCGAGTTGGCCGTCGGGTCTAGCGTCGGGTCCGGGGCATCACCCCTCGCAGGAACTCGAGTCCGTCCACGGCGATCGCGTCCTGGCTCACGGCGAGTGGGCGCCAGATGGAGGCGGCTGTCGCGATCGTCGCGTTCTCCGCCGTGAACGACTCGATACACAGCGGGCCGGCGTAGCCCGCGTCGTCGATCGCGGCGAGGATGGCCGGCCAGTCCAGGTGGCCGGCGCCGGGCGTACCGCGGTCGTTGCCGCACACCTGGACGTGCGCCACCCGGCCGGCGGCCGCGCGGATCGCCGCCGGGATGTCCGTCTCCTCGATGTTCTGGTGGTAGAGGTCCAGCGCGACGCCGCAGTGCGGTAGGTCACCGATCGCATCGAGGGTCTGGCCGATGGTGTTGAGCAGGCTCGTCTCGTAGCGGTTGAGCGGTTCGACGGCCACCGTCACGCCGGCCGCGCCCGCGTACTCGACCACGGGGGCGAGGCTGTCCCGCAGTTGCGCGTACGCGGAGGCCCGCTCGGCCGGTGACATCCGCCAGGTCCGGCCGACCGAGGCGTACGCCGGCCCGCCGATCACCGGCGACCCGACCGTCGCGGCGGCGTCCACCACGCCGAACAAATAGTCCTGGGTGGACCGGATGGTGGCCGGGTCGGCTGCGGCCAGCTCACGACCGGCCGGCATCACAAGGCATACGGTGGCGCCGAGACCGTGATCGGCGAGCACCTGGGCGGCCCGTCCCGGCTCCCAGTCGCCCAGGTTCTCCACCGGGAGTTCGAGCACATCGAAGCCCCAACCCGCGACCTTGGCCGCGAGGGCGCCCAGGGTCGCGTCGGTCAGCGGCGAGGTCCACACCCAGGTGTTGACCCCGAGCGGATGTCTGGTCACTTCCACGGCCCCGGGTAGCCCGGCATGTCCTCGCACCCGCACATCGCGTAGTGCAATGGCGGCATGTCCTGCTTGACGTACTCCTTGACCTTGTCGCCGGTGATCCGCGGCTGCGGCAGCACCCACTCCTTCGGCACCTGCTCGCCCTTGAGGACCTTCAGCGCCGCGATGATCGGAGTCCGCCACTGGTAGGTGGGATAGGTCGGCGCGACCGCGGTCAGGCCTTCGTCGGCCCACAGCCGCAGGAAGTCCTGCTGGTCCTCGCCGACGATGGCGGGCACATCGACCCCGGCGTCCTGGAACGCCTCCACGGCGGCGACGGCGGTGGCACCGGCGTCCATCCACACACCGTCGATCTGACCCTCGCGCTGGATGTAGTCCGTCACGATGCCCTTGGTCTTGGCCGCGTCGCCGTCGGTGAACTCCACGCCGACCACCTTGAGCCCACTGCCGGCGAAGATCTCGTTGGCGGCCGCCCACCGCTGCTCGAGCACGTCCACGCCCGGCAGGATGCGCAAAGCGAGGACCTTGCCGCCCGGCTTGACCTTCTCCTTCAGAAACTCCGCGCCGTCCGCCCCGAAGGCGAAGCCGCCGATGGGGTGGATGAAGGTGGCCTGGCAGTCGGTGTTGACGCCTCGGTCGAACACGATCACCGGCACGCCGGTCTTGCACGCCTGCTCGACGGCCGGCGTCAGCGTGGCGGTGGTGTTCGGCGAGATGATGATCGCGGAACAGTTCTGGCCGGACAGCGACTGGATGTCACTGATCTGCTTGTCGTCCTTCGCCTCCGCGTCCAGCACGGTGAACTTGGTGATCTCCGGGTGTAGCTTCACCTCCTGCTGCATGGTCTTGTAACCCACCTGCCGCCATGGGTTGTCCACTGAGGCATTGGAGAAGCAGAGGGTGTAGTTCCCGCCGGGCTTTGCGAACTTCGCGGTGTCGACCATTTCCGGCTGGAGCATCTGCTCCCACGGCTTGCCGTCCGGGCCTTCCGGCGTGGCGTTGCGGAACGCCAGCTGGCGGTCGTACTCGGCCTGGTCGAAGAACTTGGACTTGCTCGCGTCCGAACTGGGTGATCCCCCGCTCGAACTGGCCGATCCCCCGCTCGGGGCCGCCTTGTCGTCGGGTAGGTCGCTCGAGCACCCGGCGAGCGCGAGCGCGCCCGCCACGACCACTATGGCCCATTTTCTGGTCATTATCGTTGATCTCCTTACTACCGGGGGGACTTCAGGAGGACTCGGGTTGCGCCGGTCGCACGGGGTTCCGCTGTTTCGGCCACAACCGCAGCCGTACGCCGCTGCCGAGGGAGGCGTAGGCGACGGCGGCGATGATGATTACGCCCTGCACGGCCGACTCGAGGGCGCCGCTGACGCCGAGCAGGTTCAGCAGCGTGAACAGAGCCTCCAGGGACAGTGCGCCGGCGGCGGCCGCGACGACCGACCCTCGCCCACCGCCGAGGAGCACGCCGCCCAGCACGACGGCGGTGATCGCCCGGAATTCCAGGCCGTCGCCGACCTGCGCCGAGACGCTGGCGAACCCGCCGAGCAGGATCGCGGCGATCGCGGCGAGCAGTCCGGAGAGGACGAACGCGAGCAGCCGGAGCCGGTCGACCCGGCCACCGGAAAGGCGCACGGCGGCCTCGTTGTCGCCGGCCGCGACCAGCGCCCGGCCGGTGCCGCCGCGCATGAACAGCACCGCCGCCGCCAGGACCGCCAGCAGGATGAGCACCGACCACGGGACCTTGCCGAGCACCGGGACATCCACGGCACCGCGCCCGAACATCCGGAACCCGGCGGACAGCGCGCCGCGTGGCGCGCCACCGGTCCACAGGAAGATCGCGCCGTCGAGCACGAGCAGCATGCCGAGCGTGACGATGAACGACGGCACCAGGAGCTTCGTCGTGACGAGACCGTTCACCAGGCCGACCAGCACGCCGAACCCGAGCACGAGCAGGATCACCCACACCGTCGCCGACTCACTCCCGTTGATGAGCCGGGCCGCGATGACCACGCCCGCGGTCACCAGCGCGCCGACCGACAGGTCGAATCCGCCGGAGACGATGACGAAGTACTGCCCGATCGCGAGGACCACGAGCGGCGCGGCACGTTTGAGTAGCGCCAGGTAACCGGACGGCTCGTCGTAGGCGGGGCCGACGATCGCCAGCCCGACGAGCAGCAGAAGGAGCACGACGAGCACCGGCGCGGTGCCCTCGGCCAGGCGAGGACGCCAGGTCATGTCAACCTCCCGCGGGCGCGATTGGCCATCATGCGCCGGGCATAGAGCGCGACCGCGGTCACGAGCACGACGCCGCGCACCACGTCCTTGAAGAACGGATCGACCTCGAGGTCGTCGAAGATCGTGTCCAAGGTGGCCAGGATGAAGACGCCGCCGATGGTGCCGACGACGCCACCCCGGCCACCGGCAAGCAGCGTCCCGCCGAGCACGACGGCGGCGATCGACTCCAGGTCGTACCCGGCGTCGGTGCCGACGTACGGGGCGCCCGATCCGAGCCGGCTGGCGAGGTAGATCCCGGTGAGGCCGGCAGCGACCGAGCACAGCACGTGCGCGGTGACGATGACCCGGCGGGTCGGCACCCCCGACAGCCGGGCCACCTCGATGTCGCCGCCGACGGCGTACATGTGGTAGCCGGGGCGGGTCCGCGACAGGTACCACCAGGACAGGGCGGCGACGGCCAGCATGAGCAGCGCCGCGACCGGCACCGGGCCGATCCGGTCGTAGCCGAGGTGCTGGAAGCCACGCGGTACGTCGCCGGCCGGGCCGGTGTAGTTGTCCTCGAGGTAGCCGCGCAGGATCAGCGCCACGCCCAGCGTCGCGATGAACGCGTTGGCCTTGAGGACGGTGATGACCAGCCCGTTGACCAGACCGACGCCGGCGGCCACGCCGAGCGCGAGCAGCACGCCGGGCACGACCATGCCGTCCCGCCCGGCCATCGTCTCCGCGGCGATCAGTGAGGTGAGGCCGACCAGGTAGGCGACGGACAGGTCGAGGGATCCGGTGAGGATCGCCATCGTCTGTCCTATCGCGACGAGGCCGAGCGCGGTGGCCCGGGTGAGGATGTTGAGGATGCCGCCCTGGTCGAGGAGGACCTCGCCGCGGAGCCCGACGAGCACACTGCCGACGATCAGAAGTGCGGCGAGTGCGATGTAGACGATGGCGACCGGGGTGAGTCGTCGGTGAACCGCCGGCCGCGTGACCTTCAGCGTGACCGGTACGGATTTCTCCTCGAGAGCGCTCACGCCGCCTCACCGGCCCGGTGCCCGGTGGCCAGCGCCATCACGGCCTCCTCGCTCGCGCCGGCGGGCAGCTCACCGGCCGGCGCACCGTCGTGCATGACGAGGATCCGGTCGCTCATCCCGATCAGCTCGGGGAGCTCCGAAGAGATCATCAGCACCGCCACGCCGCGCCTCGCGAGATCGCGCAGCAGCTCGTGTACGGCCCGCTTCGCGCCGACGTCGATGCCGCGCGTCGGCTCGTCGACGACCAGCACCTTCGGCTCGACCGCCAGCCATTTGGCGAGCACGACCTTCTGCTGGTTGCCGCCGGACAGGAAGCGCACCTCCTGGTGCTCGCCGCGGGCCACCACGGTCACCATGTCGAGCAACGCCTTGACGTCCGACTTCGCGCGGGAGCGTGCGCCACGCAGCGCGGCGCGGCGTACCAGCAGCGTGTTGTCGCGCACGGACTGGCGGAGTGCCAGCCCGTCTCCCTTGCGGTCCTCGGTGACCAGCGCGATCCCGAGGCGCACCGCAGTCCGGGGCCGGGTGACCCGCTGTGCCACCCCGTCCACCTCCACCACGCCCCGGGTGAACGGCTCGACGCCGAACACCGCGCGTGCGACCGCCGAGCGGCCAGATCCCTGCAGCCCGGCCAGCCCGACGATCTCTCCGGCGCGCACCTCGATGTCCAGCTCACGAACGCGGTCGTTGCCGGCGCCGCGCAACGCGAGACGGACCGGCCCGAGGTCGTCGGGGGCGGCCCGGTCCGGGTAGTACTCGCCCAGGTCGCGGCCCACCATGTGCCGGACGAGGTCCTCGGAGGTCAGCTCTCCGGTCGGGGCGCAGGTGACGAACCGCCCGTCCTTGAGCACGGTGATCCGGTCGGAGAGGTCGAACACCTCCCGCATGCGGTGCGAGACGTAGAGGATCGCGATGCCCCGCTCGCGCAGCCGGCGCACCAGGTCGTAGAGCAGTTCGACCTCGTGATCGGCGAGCGCTGCGGTCGGCTCGTCCATCCCCAGCACCCGAGCGTCGGTCGACAGCGCCTTGACGATCTCCACGACCTGCCGCTGAGCGACCGACAACGACGACACGGCGTCGGTTGGATCGATCCCATCCTCGCCGAGCCAGTCCAGCAGTTCGCGGGTGTCGGCCACCATGCGCCGCCGGTCGACCTGCACCCCCCGCACGGGCTCGCGTCCGAGGTAGACGTTCTCGGCGACACTGCGATGCGGCAGCAGGGTGAACTCCTGGTGGATGATCGCGATGCCGGCCCGCTGCGCGTCGGTCGGGCCGGCGAAGGACACCTCGGCGCCGTCGACTTCGATGGTGCCGCCGTCCGGGCGGTGCACCCCGGCCAGAACCTTGAGCAGCGTGGACTTGCCCGCGCCGTTCTCCCCCATCAGCGCGTGCACCTCGCCCCCGCGCAGCTCCAGGTCCACGCCCTGCAGCACCGGCACGCCGAGGAAGGACTTGGAGATCCCCTTCAGCCGCACGTTCGTCGCGATGCCCGACGTCATGCCGGCACCTCTCTCCACGCGCCGTCCGCGGCCGCCGAGGCCAGCACCGCCTCGGTGATCCGGACGGCGCGCAGGCCGTCCGCGAACGTGGGCAGGCCGTCCGGCACGTCCTCGCCGCGCACCGCCCGGTAGGTGTCGGCGACGAACGCGTTGAAGCAGTCCTGGTAGCCCTGCGCGTGCCCGGCCGGCAGCCGGACGTAGCGCGCCGCGGAGGGGTGCAGCGTTCCGGGGTCGCGCAGCAGCGTCTGGCCGCCCTCGCGCCGGCCGACCCACAGCCGCTCCGGGTCCTCCTGGTCGAAGCCGAAGCTCGCCTCGGTGCCGGAGAGCTCCAGGTGCAACCGGTTCTTGCGACCCGCGGCGACCTGCGACACCACCAGAGTGCCGACCATGCCGGCGGCGGTGGTGAAGTGCACGGAGGCCAGGTCCTCGGTGGGCTTCCCGTTCCCGCGTGCGCGCTCGTGCACGACCGCGGTGCGCGCGGACAGGCGCGCGATCCGGTCGCCCGTAACGAACTCGAAAAGGTCGCACCAATGCGAACCGATGTCGGCGAACGCCCGCGACGGCCCGCCGAGCGCGGCATCGACCCGCCAGTCGTCGTCCGACGGGCGGGACAGCCAGTCCTGGTGGTAACCGCCGGTCACGCTGGCGACGACGCCGGCCTCCCCCGCGGCCAGCCGCGCCCGCAACTCACGGACCATGGGGTGGAAGCGGTAGACGAACGGCACCGTGGCCACCCGATCGCCGGCCGCCTCACCGAGCGCGAGGGCCTCCGCGCTCCCGGTGGCGAGCGGCTTTTCGCAGATGACGTGCACACCGGCGGCGAGCGCGGCTGCGGCGACGGGGGCATGCGATGCGTTGGGCGTACAGACATGCAGCACGTCGACCTCGGCGTCGTCGAGCAGGGTCGTCAGGTCCGGGTAGCCCTCGTCCGCGCCGACCGCGCGTGCCGCACCGGCGGCCCCCTCGGGGCGGGACGCCACCGCTGCCACGACGCTCGCCCCGGCGCGCCGGGCCGCCTCCGCGTGCACCTGTCCCATGAACCCCGCGCCTACGACCGCCACGCGCAGCGGCGGTTGCTCGGACCCGGTCCCACCGGACGCCCGTAATAGATCGGTCACAGACATACGATGAACGTAAGTCGACTTATGTCGATGGTCAACGAAAGTTCGCGCACAGGCACCAAAACTCTTTTTGATCAGTGTGCCAAGTGGCCCTGGTGCCGACGAATCATGGTCGCTTCGCTTTAATTAGGGGGTGCGGAACGGGCAAAGCGCCACCTCGACGTCGCCTGGCGAGCTGCTTCGGCTGCTGCGGGACGGGCAGGCGCGCACCCGTACCGAGTTGGCAGCCGAGACCGGACTGGCCCGGTCGACCATCCGCCTGCGTCTCGACGCGCTCATGGACGCCGGGCTGGTCGCCGAGTGGGGCAACAGCGCGGTCACCGGCGGCCGGCCCGCGAGCAGGTTCGTGTTCAACGCCCGCGCGCGAGTGGTGCTGGCGGCCGACGTCGGTGCCACCCACGCCACCGTCGCCATCGCCGACCTGACCAGTGAGCCGCTGGCGGTCGAGAGGCTCGCGCTGGACATCGCCGACGGCCCTGACGCGGTGCTGGGCCTGCTCATCGACACCTGGCGACGGATGCGCGCCGACCACGCCCCCACCGCTCCCGTGGCCGGCGTCGGCGTCGGGCTGCCCGGCCCGGTCGAGCACTCAACAGGCAAGCCGGCCCACCCGCCCATCATGCCGGGCTGGAACGGATACGACGTGCCCGCGCGAATCGCCGCCGGCTTCGCCGTGCCGGTCCTGGTGGACAACGAGGTCAATCTGATGGCGCTCGGGGAGCACGTCCGCTGCTTCCCCGACGAAGAGAACATGATCTTTGTCAAGGTCGCGACCGGCATCGGCTCCGGCCTGATCAGCAACGGCCAGTTGCATCGAGGCGACGTCGGCGCGGCCGGCGACCTGGGGCACATCCTGGCCCCGCACGCCGGCGACGTGCGCTGCCGCTGTGGCAACAGCGGCTGCCTGGAGGCCGTGGCCAGCGGGCCCGCCATCGCCGCCAAGCTCCGCGCCGCCGGCCTCGACGCGACGACCAACGCCGACGTCGTGGCCCTCCTACAGGCCGGCAACCCGATCGCCGGCCAGGCGGTGCGGCAGGCCGGCCGGGAGATCGGCGAGGTGCTGGCCGCCGGCGTCAGCCTGTTCAACCCATCGCTGATCGTGGTCGGCGGGGCGCTCGCACAGGCCGGCGAGATGCTGCTGGCGGGCGTGCGGGAGTCGATCTACCGTCGCTCACTGCCGCTGGCCACGGAGCGCCTTCGTATCGTCACCTCACAGGCCGGCGAGAACGCGGGCGTCGTCGGCGCCGCTGCGATGGTCGTCCAGCACGCCCTTTCCCCCACTGTGCTGGACCGCGAGCTGGCCTAGAGACTGCCGGGGAGGTACGCCGAGCGCGTCCCGCTGCCCCGCGACCTTCTTCACAGGTCCTGGGCGACGCGCTCGGCCCTGCCTTCGCCGAGGAGTGACCGATCAGGTCAGGCGGCCGACGTGGGCGAGCGCCTGCTTGAGCAGCACGCCCTGGCCGCCGGTCATCTCCTGCTGCACGACCGGGGAGGCCGCCTCCTCGGGCGTGAACCACTCCAGGTCCAGTGCGTCCTGCCGGGGCCGGCAGTCCCCGCGTACCGGGACGATGTACGCCAGCGAGACCGCGTGCTGGCGGGGATCGTGGAACGGCGTGACCCCCGGGGTCGGGAAGTACTCCGCCACGGTGAACGGCGTCGGCGAGACCGGCACGCTCGGCAGCGCCACCGGTCCGAGGTCCTTCTCCAGGTGGCGCAGGAGGGCGTCGCGGATGCGCTCGTGGTAGTACACCCGCCCGGACACCAGCGCCCGGCTCACGGTGCCGTCGGCGCCGATCCGCAGCAGCAGGCCGACGCGGGTCACGATGCCCGTGTCGTCCACGCGCACCGGCACAGCGTCCACGTACAGGATCGGCATCCGGCCCCGCATCGACTCGATCTCGTCGGGAGCGAGCCAGCCTGGCGTCGTTTCGGTCATTTCGGTCACGGGTCGATCGTACTTGCCCAGGCGGGGGGCGGTTCGCAGGTCGGCGCAACCCGTGTCGGCCCTCCCGCGGCCGGCGTCAGACCCGGACGGCGGGGCCGCGGCGCGCGCGGACCGTCTCGCCGTGCCGCCATACGAGGCGGTTCACGTCGTCGGGATGCGCGGCGGGCGGGAGACCGGCGAGGACCTCCCGGCGGGCGGTCCGGGCCGCCGACACCTTGCGGTGGTAGTCACGGAAGACCTGCATTCAGCGCATGGTCGCCGGAGTCCGACCGGAGAGCACCCGTGGCTGCAGGTCGGCGTCTCACTCAGCCTTCCTGTCGCGTTCCTCGTCGTTCCCGCGCCGGCGGAGCGCTCGCTCGGCAATCCCGCTGGAGAGCTTGCCCGTCACCGATCTGGCCCGGTCGAGGGTCTCGTTGCCGAGGTGCCTGGCGGCATCGACGCCCTCTGCTCCCGTCTCGAGCACCTTGTCCCTCACCTCCGCGGCCGCGTCCACCCATCGTCTCGCTTCCAATGCCTGTCGACCGCGCTCGATCCCGAGCCGCCCGTGGAAGTCGACGACGGCGATCGCGACATGGTCGCTCGAATGCACCACAGCCCGGGACGTGGTCGGGTGCAGCAGCACCTTCGTGTTGGCCACGCCGGCAGCCGCATCCATACGGGCCATCAGACGCTCGGTGCTCCGGGAGATGAGTTCCAGCCGGTTCTGCCGTGCGGCCCGAAGCCCGAGGCGATGCCGGTCCAGTTCCTCCGGAGACGCGTCCAGCACCCGGTCGAGTTCGAGCACGGCGATCGCGTCCTGCAGTTGGAAGCAACGAGCCAGAACGGCGAGCCACTCCTGAACCTTGGACTCGGCCTCCTTGGACGTCTTCGCGAGATCGCCGATCTTGGTCTTGTGCTCCATCTTCTCCGCGAGCGCGTCGAGTTGACGCAACGCGTACGCCTGGGTTCGTGCGATCGTCACCGACGTGGCCTGCACCTTCGACCACGTGACCTCGGAGACCCGGCCCACCTGCTCTCGGATGGTCATGGCCTCCTCGATCACGAGGTCCACTCCGATCATGTCCGCCAGCACGGCGTCTTTCTGGGCGCGGAGCACGTCGTCGACCTTCTCGTCGATCGTGGCGAGATAGTCGGTGATCTCGTCCATGGTCTGTTGCATCGCAAGCTGCGCCATGATCCCCGCGGCACCGGCCAGAAGCGCCGGGTTGGTCAGAAGCGTTCCGGGACCCTTCGCGAATTCTACGAATCCCTTGATCTGGCCGTTTTTCCCCTTCAGCACACCGGAGCTGAGACCCGACTTCGAGCTTGTCCTCAGCCCGTACTTGTCGACAAGCCGCGCGGACTCCTTGGACAGCTTCACCCAGCGACCTGAGTTGGCGGCGATCTCGGAACCTGCCTGTGCGACTCCGGCCCCGGTGCTGAGAACAGATCTGAGCCGTTGCAGTCCGAGGTCCTTCGACGGCAGTCCCTCAGAGACCAGGAAGCGTTCGACAGCCGTCGGATTCCCGATGACCGCCAGTCCGTCGCCGTCACTGATCAGCTGAATCTCGTCATCCATCGTCGGCTCCTGAAGTATGGGCGCGGAAGCGGCTCTTCGCAGTTAAGGGTGGAGCCGGGGTGCGCGCGGCGCTCGCGGGGCGGGGGTCAAGATCTTCCAGGATAGGAGTTCCCACGCTCGCCGTCCGGCGAAAGACCGCAACGTACCTCCCGTTACCTTCGGCGCCCCTGACCTGGCCGTGTTCCACCGGCTCGAGCACCTCCGCGGCTCCGCTCTCGGGTTCCGCAACCTGACGAACCACATCGCCAGATCGCTGCTCGAAGCCGAAGGCTTCGCACCCCGATTGCGATGAGGCGGCAAAGGGGCCCGCGGTCGAACGTACCGATCAGCCATCCCGGGCAAGATCGTCCGCCTCGCCCCTTTCTGGCAAGATAGGCTCCCGTTCCCGCACGGGCAGGACATCGGGAGAAGAAACCATAGATGGACACATCCGCTTACGCAGGCCTGCTGGCACAGGTGATACCGGTGGTTCTGCTTGCCGTGATCGTGGAATATCGTGGCGCTTACGAGGCCTGGCGTATCGTCGGTACGGAGTCGCGGAAGAAGATGTCCCCGGATCAGGGACGGAGATTAGCCAACCAATTCCTGGTCATCCTGGCCGTGCAAACCATATTCCTTTCAGTGCTCACCGTGCTCGAGATGGCGGCCCTGGTGGTCGCCGGCAGCAAAGCGGGATCACACAAGCTGGCCGAATCGATCATCAACTCCGATGCGACCCTGACGGTTGTCTCGATCGGGATCGGCCTGACAATCGCCATGCAAGCCCTCTCCGTAGCGCAGAGTTACCAGCGAGCAGGGATGATCGAAGACAGTCACCGGCGCCACTTCCACTGGGTGATACGAATAGCCGTCGTCATTGTCGTCTTCGGAACGGGCCTGCTACTGAAGGGCTGATCAATGGAGGGGCTCTACACGCCGGCTTCCATTCCGAACAGGACCGCTTCAATCCAGTTTCTTATTGGCAAGGTCGTATTACTGGCAGGCTGAGGCAGGACGATGTAGGGGGTGTTCGGGTGGGCGTGATACTCACTCCAGCCAACGACGATGTCACCAGTAACGTAAGCTGGTCGTGCACCTGGTTCGGCCACTTCCGAAGAGCACTGGCGACAGCAGAGGGATTCGACCTCGATTCGATGGTCGGATTTGGCGGTGACCGCTCATGGGACACGGTGGAGACAAGCCTTGCCTCCCTACTGGATCATCCGGATGACAGCGGCGATCTGACGGCGGCTGAATGCGCCCAGGTGCTACCCCGCCTCTCGGAGATCGTCTCGTCATGGCGTACCAGGCCTTCGGAACACTGGCAGGCGTACGCGGAACGGGGACAAGACCTGATCGAAGTCCTGCAGGTGTGCGTCCGGCAGGACGTCTCCCTCATTTTCTGCTGAGACCTCTAGCGGCGGACCTGGTGCTCGTCGAGTCAGTGCTCGGCGGATCTGCCCCGCAAGAACTGCTGGACCATCGCCGAGTGGGCAGGGGAGGCCACCCCAAACGGGGCGCCCCTGGTGCGTGTCGCTTGAACAAGGTGGCGAGTGGAGGAGACGTTCCAGTCCGGAAAGAGCCTGGCCGGGCTCGCCGTATCCGCCGGCGGGGTTCGACCCGCGTGAACCGGCCCGCGATCCGGCCCATCAGGCCTCGAATGCCTCCTGCCAGCGGGCAGAGTCTGCACTGTGACCTGCGGTAACAGCGTGATCATTTGTTTTCGTTCAATACCGGAGGAGTTCGCAGAAGCGGTCCAGGGCGCGGTCGGTGCGGTGGCGGTCGCCGGTGGTCGTCAGATCGAACAGGAGGCCCCGGATGACGGCCATGACCAACGTGGGAGTGACGGTGTCGTCAGGGGTGGTGGCGATGTCGCGGAACGTGGCGCCGAGGGTGTCGAACCAATTCGTGATCGCCTCGGCTCGGTCCGGGTAGTTCTCGGGGTGAGCCAGGCCGTCGGCGTGCACCTCGAAGATCAGCCGGACGTACGGGGCGCGCTCGGGCGCGCTGATCCAGGCCCAGATGCCGCGAAGGCGTTCCTCCGGAGAGCCCGCCTCCGACGGGAGGTTCTCAGCCAACCGTGTCGCACCGCGGCGGCGGGCCTCGGCAAGGACGGAAGACACCAACTCCTGCTTACTGCCGAAGTCGTAGAGCAGCATTCGCGGGCTGGTACCGAGAGCCGCGGCCAGCGGCCGCAAACTCAACCCGGCCAGGCCGTGCGCCAGTACGTAATCGGTCGCCCGCGCCAGCGTGGCCTCCCGTCGGGCGGGATCTGGGGGTCGCCCCACGGTGGATCATCCTCTCGCCAGCACCGATCTCAGCCTACGTCAGTATATGGTACGACTGTTTCAACAATGGGAGGAGACAGTCATGCACTCACTCGACCGGGCACTCGTACTGGGCGCCGGAGGTCTCGTCGGCATGGCCTGGATGGCTGGGCTTGCCTCTGGACTGCGCCGCGCCGGGGTGGATCTCGGCGAGGCCGATCTGATCGTCGGCACCTCGGCCGGCGCAATCACCGCCGCACTGCTGGCCACCGGCCAGGACCCCGACCGGCTCGCCACCCCAGTGCGCCCTGCCGACTCCGGCAGCACTCCTCCCCAGGTGGACGGGCGCCGGCTGGGCGAGGCGTTCGCGGTGCTCGCCGGTGCCGCCTCGAACCCGGACGAGGCCCGGCGCCGAGTGGGCCAGATCGCGCTCGCCGCCGAGACCGGCCCCGAGCAGGCACATATCGCCCGGATGCGCGCCATGACCGGCGCAGACCAATGGCCGGACCGCCAGCTGCTCATCACCGCGCTGGACGCCGAGACCGGCGAGCAGGAGGTCTTCGACCGTGCCAGTGGCGCACCACTGCCCTCCGCCGTGGCGGCAAGCACCGCCTTCCCGGGCATCTACCCACCGATCACCATCAACGGCCGCCGTTACATGGACGGCTCCCTGCGGTCGGCGACCAACGCCGGACTCGCGGCCGGAGCCCGCACGCTCGTCGTGATCGACCCGCAGGCGCATCTGTTTCCTCGCGAGTTGCTCCACCAGGAGCTGGCGGTCGCCGGGGCGCAAACAGTGGTGACCATCGAGCCCAGTCCGGAATCAACACGCGCATTCGGCTCGGACCTGAATGACCGGACGGCCTGGGGACCGGCCTACCAGGCGGGTCTTCGCCAAGCCACCGATGCCGAAGAGCAGCTCCGTCTCGCGTGGAAGACCGGATCGGACACGGACTGAGCGCCGCCCGATCTCCGGGGTGGTGCGCCGAGGGCGGGGCCAACGAGACGCACGAGTTGGCAGCGATGCCTGCCAGCCGCGAAGAAGGGGCTTCACCGGCTTTGGCACTACCGGGTCACGTCGACACTCTGCGGGGTCTACGCGCATATGCAGCCGGGCTCCCACGAGCGTGCGCGGCGGGCGATCGATGACCGCCTGTTCCGCCCGCGCTCCGTCTCTGACAGAACAGGTACGGAACAGGGGGCCTGAATGTCAGGTTGCGGTTGGCGATCGACTCAGCGAACCGGCAGGTTGGTGACGGCGCGGCCGATGATGAGGCGCTGGATCTCGCTGGTGCCCTCGAAGATCGTGAAAATCTTGGCGTCGCGGTGGAAGCGCTCGACAGGGTGCTCGCGGGTGTAGCCGGCCCCGCCGAGGATCTGGATGGCCTGCTCGGTCGTCCAGACGGCCGTCTCGCTCGCGACCAGCTTGCTCATCGATCCTTCGGCCTGCTCGAACCGCCGTCCGTGCCGGGCCATCCACGCCGCCCGCCACGTCATCAGCCGGGCGACGTCCACCCGGGTGGCCATGTCGGCGAGCAGGAACGCGACCGCCTGGTTCTCCCCGATCCTGCGGCCGAACTGCTCGCGCTCCCGGGCGTAGTCGCGGGCGTACTCGAAGGCCGCGCGGGCGACGCCGACGGCCATGGCGGCGACGAGGGGGCGGGTGGTCTCGAACGTCCGCATCGCGGCCTGCTCGCCGGACCGCGCGCCCGCGCGCACCCGGGCGAGCCGCTCGTCCAGCTTCTCCTTGCCGCCCACCAGGCACCGGCCGGGCACCCGTACGTCGTCCAGGACGACCTCGGCGGTGTGCGAGGCGCGGATGCCGTGCTTCTTGAACTTCTGCCCCTGGGACAGGCCGCGCGTGCCGGGCGGGACCACGAAGGACGCCTGGCCCCGGGTGCCGAGGGAAGGGTCGACCGAGGCCACGATGACGTGGACGTTGGCGATGCCGCCGTTGGTGGCCCAGGTCTTTACGCCGTTGAGGACCCACTCGTCCTTCGCCTCGTCGTAGACGGCCCGCGTCCTGATCGCGCCGACGTCGCTGCCGGCGTCCGGCTCCGAGGAGCAGAACGCGCCGAGCTTGACGTCGTCGGGAGTGCCGAACATCTGGGGCAGCCACTCCCCCATCTGCTCGGGGGTGCCGTTCGCGGCGATGGAGGCGGCGGCGAGGCCGGTGCCCACGATCGACAGGCCGATCCCGGCGTCCCCCCAGAACAGCTCCTCGAACGCCACGGGCAGACCGAGCCCCGACTCCTCGAACCACTGCTGCGCGAAGAAGTCCAGCGAGTACAGCCCGATCTTGGCGGCCTCCTGGATGACCGGCCAGGGCGTCTCCTCGCGCTCGTCCCACTCCGCCCCAGCCGGGCGGACGACGTCCCGGGCGAACTCATGGACCCAGTCGCGCAGTTCGCGGAGGTCGTCGCTCAACTCGGGGCAGAAGGTCATCGGGGGCTCTCCTCTCCTTGGTGTTACCAACGGTAACACCTCGGCGGAAGGAGCCGCTCAGCGTAGCCGGGACGCGTACTGCGGGATCGTCGCCATCGGCGGGCGTTCGGCCACGCCGACGTCCCGCGTCAGCGGGCGGTGCCCGGCGGGGCCGCGTTCGAACTGGACGAGCCGCGCGGACGGCTCGTGCAACGGAACGATCTTGTCCTGGCGCTCCAGCCGCGCCCAGGCGGTGTGCATGATCTGCCCGGCCATCCCGCCGAGCGCCTCCGTCGACTGGTGGGAGTGGACCCGGCGGCCCAGGTCGACCTGGGCGAGCGCGTCGAGCCCCACCATGTCCAGGAGGTCGATGAGGAGTCCCAGCTCCACGCCGTACCCGGTGACGAACGGCACCCGTTCCAGGACCGCGCGGCGGCCGGCGTACTCGCCCGCGAGCGGCTGCACGAACCCGGCGAGCAGCGGCCAGTGCAGGTTGAGCAGCGGCCGGGCGACCAGCTCGGTGACCCGGCCCCCGGCGTTCGGTTCCGTCGCGCCGAGCAGCGGCCGGTCGTAGCACGCCTTCACGTATCCGACGGCGGGGTCGGCCAGCAGAGGCCCGAGCAGGCCGGTCACGAACGAGGTCCGGAACTCGCGCAGGTCGGCGTCGACGAACACCACCAGGTCGCCGGTCGTCACCGCGAGGGACTTCCACAGCGCCTCGCCCTTGCCGTCGTAGCTCGGGTCGTGCAGTTCGGGCAGGATCTCGTCCTGCGCGAAGACCTTCGCCCCGGCGCGTAAGGCCCGGGCCGCCGTGTCGTCCGACGACCGGGAGTCGATCACGACCAGCTCGTCCACGAGCGGCACGGCCTCGACGAGGTCGCGGCGCACGGCGGAGACGATCTCCCCGACCGTCTCCTCCTCGTTCCTCGCGGGCAGCACCACCGAGACGGTGGCGCCCCCCTTGGCGGACAGCAGGGCGCGGGCCGGCCAGTCGGCCGCCGACGAGGTACGCCGACTCAGCCAGGCCTCCACCTCAGGCAGCACGCCCGTCCTCCCCCTGTCCGCCACGTTCACTGGCATCACCTTATGCGGCGGCCGGAGGAGGCGATCAGCACGAGTCCCCCTCCCAGCACGAGCACCCCCGCCACGCCGTACATGAGGGCGGCGAAGCCGTACGGCGCGGCGGCCGAGGCCACGACCGGACCGATGCTGGCCCCGGTGAACAGGAAGAAGGTGAACAGGGAGACGGCCGTGGCCCGCGCGGGACCGGCCAGCAGGCCCACGGTCTCGATCACGGCGGGGGCGGCGACGCCGATCGCGAAGGCGAAGACGGCCAGCAGCACCGCCAGCGCGGCGACGCCGGGGGCGGCCAGCCCGACCACCAGCGCGAGCAGCGCGGCGAGACCGATCGCCAGCGCCGCCCTGCGGGCCGGGGAGATCCGGGCCAGGTACGGCGTGGCGAACGGGATGGCGATGATCGCCGGCAGTGCGGTGGCCCGCAGCGCCAGCAGCGCGGAGGGGTCGCCGGCGATGCCCGCGGGACCTTCGAGCTGCAACGCGGTGTAGAGGGCGACGAACGCGCCGAGGACCGTCAGCGTGGCGGCGTACACCAGGACCAGGCGCGGGTCGCGCAGCAGCGCGGGGACGACGGCATAGGGGTTCGCTCCGGCACGGCGGGCGGTGTCGGGCAGCATCGCCCGGCGCAGCACCACGGTCACGACGGCGAACGCGGCGCCGCCGAGCAGGAAGACCGGCCGCCACCCGAGCAGGTCGACGAGGGCCTTGCCGGCGAGCTGGGCGACCACGGCCGAGGCGAACAGCGCGCTCACCACGGAGGTCATCGTGACCGCCCGATGGCGGGGTTCGACGCGCTCGGCGATGTAGGCGAAGGCGGTGGGGGCGAAGACGGCGGTGGTGACGCCCTCCACCACCCGCAGTGCGACTGCCGCCCCGGTCCCGGGGCTCAGCGCGACCAGCGCGGTCGTCACCGCCGTGGCCGCCATGCCCCAGGTCATCACGCGGCGCCTGCCGTACAGGTCGGACAGCGGGCCGAACAACAGGAAGCCGCCGGCGTAGCCGAGGCCGAAGGCGCTGACGAGCCAGGTCAGGACGGCGGCGGGGGCGCCCCAGTCGGCCGACATCCGGGTCAGCAGGGGGATCACGACGTAGAGGTGCCCGGTGGCGAGGAGCCCGGCCGGCACGAACGCGGCCACAGTACGCCGCGCGGAGGCATGGCTCTCGCCCGTGGCGGGCGGGAGGAGGACGGACGTCGATGTGCTCATGGCCGAGGACGGTAGCCAACCAACCAGTTGGCTGTCAACCAACTAGTTGGTGGCCGCGACGGGTATGCTGAGACCACCCCTGAGCCCCCTGCCGCTCATGAACACGGAGGAAGCCGATGTCGCCCCGCAAAGACGCCAAGGACCCCACCGCCGCCACCAAGGCCGCCCTGCTCGAGGCCGCGCGGACGGAGTTCGCGGCCTACGGCGTGGCGGGCGCCCGGGTGGACCGCATCGCCGAGCGGGCGGGCGTCAACAAGGAGCGGATCTACGGGCACTTCGGCAGCAAGGAGAAGCTGTTCGACACCGTGATCAAGACGGCCCTCGACGAGGTCGCCGCGGCGGTGGCGATGCCGGGCAAGGACCCCGAGGAGTACGTCGGCAACCTCTTCGACTTCTACTCCACCCACCCCGACCTGGTACGCCTGCTGATGTGGGAGGCCCTGCACTACCGGGGCGAGGACGACCTGCTGCCCGGCCAGGAGCTCCGGGTGGACAAGTGCCGGTCGAAGACCGAATCGCTCGCCGAGGGCCTCGGCCGGGAGCCGGACGCCTCGGTCGCCCGGATGGTGTTCACGCTGGTGGGCATGGCGATGTGGCCGACCGTCATGCCGCAGCTCGCCCGGATCACGGTCGGGGAGGAGGCGGCGACCCCCGAGGGACGCGAGGCGCTGCGCGAGCACCTCATGGCGTTCGTCCGCGCCGCCGTCGAGGCCTGACCGGCGCCCGCCGACGAGTTGAGCCGGGCATAACGCCTGGACGACCGCTCGCCGGGCATGTCCTCATGTTCACCGCGAACCCCTATTCCTATAAGCCCTACATGTTGAGTAGGTTATTTCCTGTCGCACATGTCCGAGACAGGAGGTTCCCATGCCGAAGGCATACGTGTTCACGCAGTACGGCGGTCCGGAGGTGGAGACGTTCGCGGAGGTGGAGCGGCCGGTCCCCGGTCCCGGGCAGGTGCTGGTCGCGGTACGGGCGGCGGGGGTCAACCCCGTCGATTGGAAGCGGCGCAGCGGCTACCTCGCGCAGATCGCTCCGGTCGACTTCCCGGCCGTGTTCGGCGGCGAGGTCTCCGGAGTGGTCGAGGAGGTGGGGAACGGCGCCGGCGAGTTCGCGCCCGGCGACGAGGTCTTCGGCAACACCGTCGCCGGCGGGTACGCCGAGTACGCGCTGCTTCCGCTCGAACTGACCGCGCCCAAGCCCGCCGGCCTGTCGTTCGCCGACGCGGCGACGCTGCCCATCGCGGCCGCCACCGCGTACGACGGCGTGCGGCAACTGGGTCTGCCGCCCGGCACCACCCTGCTGATCACCGGCGTCGGAGGGGGCGTCGGGGTGGCGGCGGCGCAGATCGCCAAGCACACCGGTGTGACGGTGATCGGCACTGCCAGCGCCGGGAAGAAGGACTTCCTCGAGTCGCTGGGCGTGGTTCACGTCGAGCCGGGACCGGGCGCGGCCGACCGCGTGCGGGCCGCGGCGCCGGACGGCGTCGACGCGATCTACGACCTGGTCGGCGGCACCGCGCTGGAGGAGGTGGCCGGCCTGCTCGAGGACCGGTCGAAGCTGATCACGGCGGCCGACTGGGAGACGGTCGCCCGTCTCGGCGGCTCGCCGGTCCAGCGGGTGCGTAACCGAGCGGTGCTGGAGGCGGTGGCAGACCTCGCCGCGACCGGCGCGCTCCGGCCGTTCGTCACGCAGGCGTTCCCCTTCGAGCAGGCGCCCGCGGCGCTGCGGGCGGTGGAGGACGGTCACGCCCGCGGCAAGATCGTGATCGAGGTCGGCGCCTGAGCCGTCCCGACCCGCTCGGGCGTCGTCATCCCGGAGCCGCGACCTCCTGTCGGCCGTCGTACTCGGCGCGGGCCCCGTCGACGTCGTCGATGTGCTCCACGGCCCAGTCGAGCAGCGCCGACACGGTGTTCAGCAGGGTCCCGCCGAGCGGGGTCAGCTCGTAGTCGACACGCGGCGGGACCACCGGATGCACGGTGCGCCGCACCAGTCCGTCGCGTTCGAGACCGCGCAGGGTCGCGGTCAGCATGCGCTGGCTGACGCCCGGGATGGCACGCCGCAGCTCGTTGTAGCGCCGCGGTTTCCTGCCGAGCTCGGCGATGACGGTCACCGCCCACTTCTCGCCCACCCGGTCCAGCACCTCGCGTACCCGGCAGGTCGTGTCGTCGCGTGCGGCCAGGACCGCGGGCACCCACTCCCGTCGCGTGTCGCCGTCGGAGGATCTCGCGGCCATGGTCACCCCACCCCCACGGCGATATTACTTCACCCTCCCGGTAGGTCCAGTGGGGAATCGGCCGCCGCCGCCTCCCAGGCGGGTGTGGGGATCTCCCTGCGCAGGACGGGAACGACCTCGGCGAAGAAACGCTCCAGGTGGGCCCGGGTGACGGCGGGGTCGGCGAAGAAAAACCCCTCCAGGCCGATCCCGAAGACCTGGTTGCCGAAGGAGGCGTGCAGGTCCAGCAGCTTGGCGGTGACCTGCTCGGCCGTGCCCACCAGCGCCGACCCGTTCGCCAGGAAGTCCTCGAGCGAGTCGAACGGGAAGTGGTTGCGGCTGGCGACGGGCATGCGCCGGAAGGACTCGAAGGCGGGCCGGGCCAGGGCGAGGGCGTCCTGGGACCGATCGGTGATGACCGGCGAGTGCGCCCCCACGCCCACCAGCGCGGAATCCGGGTCGTGCCCGTACCGGGCGAGCCGCTCCCGATAACGGCGCACCAGGCCGAGGTAGTGCTCGGTGCGCCGGAACCCGTTGGCCGAGTAGAGCGGGTCCCCCCACTTCGCGGCCAGGTCGATCGAGCGCTCACTCGTCGCCGAGCCGTGCCACACCCGCGGGGCCGGCCGCTGGAACGGGCGCGGCCGGGTCGTCGCGTCCTTCAGCTCGGGCCGGTACCGTCCGGACCAGGTCACCCGCTCCTCGCGCCACAGCCGCCGTACCAGCTCGTAGCTCTCCTCCAGACGGTCCCACAGCTCGTCCTCCGCCACGCCGAACATTCCGGGCGAGACGGGATCGTTCCCCTTACCGATGATCAGATCCAGGCGTCCGTCGCTGAGATGGTCGAGCGTCGCGTACTCCTCGGCGGTCCGTACGGGATCCGCGAGCGACAGCACCGCCACGGTCGTGACCAGCCGGATGCGGGTCGTCTTCGCAGCGATGTGCGACAGCACCACCGCCGGCGCGGACGACAGGAACACCGGGTTGTGACGCTCCCCGACCCCGAAGGCGTCGTAGCCGATCCGCTCGGCCCACACCGCCAGGTCGACGACCTCCCGGAACCGCTCACGCTCGCCGCCCGGGACGTGCCCGGGCAGGCTCGGATCGTCGGACAGCAGGGTGGCGGCAAGGAATCTCACGGCCTCGATCTTGCACGAGTGCCGCGGCCGGCGGCAGAAGGCACTTTTTTCTGCCTCTGTCACCCGGAGGGAACCGCGGCTGTCTCCCGGATGGCGAGGGCCTGGTCGGGGTTGCAGGCGTGGCAGGGCCTCTCAGCCGTGGGCGGCGTGGCGCTCCAGGAACGCGTACACGTCGGCCTCGTCGACACCGGGGAACGACCCGGGCGGCAGCGCGGCGAGCACGTGGGAGTTGGCGCGCGCCGACGGCCAGGCGTAGCCCTCCCAGCGCTGGGCGAGTTCGGCCGGCGGGCGGCGGCAGCACTCGCCGTTCGGGCAGTTCGACTTCGTGCGGTGGGTGGTCTCGCGCCCGCGGAACCACCGCGACTCCCGGTACGGCACGCCCAGCGTGATCGCGAAGTCCTTCTCCTGCGACGGGTCCACGTGGGCGACGCAGAAGTACGTGCCGGTGGGCGAGTCGGAGTACTGGTAGTACAGCGAGAACCGGTCGGGCGAGAGGAACACCTGGCGGCCCGACCACTGCTGGCACATCCGCTGGCCCTCGATCGCCCCCTGCTCGTCGGCCGGGAAGACGATCCCGTCGTTCTCGTACGCCTTGTAGATGATCCCTCCGGCGTCGTTGCGCACGAAGTGGCAGACGATGTCGAGGTGGCGGGTGGCGAGGTTGGTGAAGCGGTGCGCCGCCATCTCGTAGGACACCGCGAACACGTCGCGCAGGTCCTCCACCGACAGCGCCTTGTCCTGCTTGGCCTCCCGCAGGTACGGCACGGCCGCCGCCTCGGGCACGAGGACGGCCGCGGCGAAGTAGTTGGCCTCCACCCGCTGGCGCAGGAAGTCGGCGAAGTCGCGCGGCTTGTGGTGCTGGAGCGCGATGTGCCCGAGCGTCTGCAGCAGCACGGTGCGCGGCGTGTGCATGCCCAGTTGCTGGCGTTTGACGTAGATGCGCCGGTTGCGCAGGTCGGTCACCGACCGCGCCGACCGCGGCAGGTCGGGGGCGGTGTGCACGGCGAACCCGAAGTGCGACACCAGCGCCTGGACGGTGCTCTCCGACAGCGCGCCGGTCCGGTAGCCGACGGCGGTCAGGGCCTCGGCGGCGGCCTTCTCGATCTCCTCGAAGTAGTTGCCCAGCTCGCGTTGCTTGCGCCGCAGCTCGGCGTTGGCCGCCCGCGCCTCCTCCGGCGTGGCCGTGCCCTTCGCCTCCCTGGCCTTGAGCTCCTCGAACAGGCCCAGGATGTGCTCGAGCACGTCGTTCGGCACCCGTGAGGAGACCTTCAACCGGTTCAGCCCGAGCCCCGCGTAGAGCGGGTCGCGCTGGGCCTCCTCCAGCGCGATCTCGAGCTGGGCCCGCCGGTTCGGCGCCTGCCTGCGCAGCAGTTCCTCCACCGGCACGTTCAGCGCGGCGGCCAGCGACTTCAGCAGCGAGAGCTTGGGCTCGCGCTTGCCGTTCTCCAGCAGCGACAGCTGGCTGGGCGCTCTCCCGACGCGCTCGCCGAGCTCGGAGAGCGTGAGACCGCGCTGCTTGCGCAGGTGCTTGAGCCGCTGGCCGAAGGCCAGGAGATCGAGCTCGTGCGTCAAAGACAGCGGTTCTTCGCCCAGGACGGAGGTCATGACCCGATCTTATGCGGAAAATCCGCGTTTCTTCCAGCGATGCGTGATCCACACCACACAGATTGGTCTAGTCCATAGCGAAAACTCTGCGTTTCTTCACTGTCGAATACCCGCCAGTCTTGCAGAAAGCGGAAGATTTGGCATTCTTTCCACTGGCGCCTCCTTGTGAGTGTCTTGATATCGACACAAACTCGGAAGCAAGCCCCAGGTGACGACAACGTACGCAACAAGGGAGTGACCGGAGATGTCGGATCGCCTCACCGCAGCCGCCCAGCGGCTGCAGCAGGACTGGGACACCAATCCGCGGTGGACGAACGTCGAGCGGACCTACACGGCCGAGGACGTGGTCCGCCTGCGCGGCTCGGTGCAGGAGGAGCACACGCTGGCCCGGCTCGGCGCGGAGCGCCTGTGGGACCTGCTGCATCACGAGGACTACGTCCACGCCCTGGGCGCGCTGACCGGCAACCAGGCGGTCCAGCAGGTGAAGGCGGGCCTCAAGGCCATCTACCTGTCCGGCTGGCAGGTGGCCGCCGACGCCAACCTCAGTGGTCACACCTACCCCGACCAGAGCCTCTATCCGGCCAACTCGGTCCCCGCCGTGGTCCGCCGGATCAACAACGCGCTGCTGCGGGCCGACCAGATCAGCTGGGCGGAGGGCGACGAGGACGCCCCGCACTGGCTGGCGCCCATCGTGGCCGACGCCGAGGCCGGCTTCGGCGGCGTGCTCAACGCGTTCGAGCTGATGAAGGCCATGATCGCGGCCGGCGCGGCGGGCGTGCACTGGGAGGACCAGCTCGCCTCGGAGAAGAAGTGCGGCCACCTCGGCGGCAAGGTGCTGATCCCCACCGGCCAGCACATCAAGACCCTGAACGCGGCCCGCCTCGCGGCCGACGTGGCGGGCGTCCCCTCACTGGTCATCGCGCGGACCGACGCCCAGGCCGCGACCCTCCTGACCAGCGACGTGGACCCCCGCGACCGCGTCTTCTGCACCGGCGACCGCACCGCCGAGGGCTTCTACCGGGTCCGCAACGGCGTCGACGCCTGCATCGCCAGGGGCCTCGCCTACGCGCCGTACGCCGACCTGCTGTGGATGGAGACCTCCACGCCCGACCTCGACGTGGCCCGGGAGTTCGCCGAGGCGATCAAGCGGGAGTACCCCGACCAGATGCTGGCCTACAACTGCTCGCCGTCCTTCAACTGGAAGAAGCACCTGGACGACGCGACGATCGCCAAGTTCCAGCGCGAGCTGGGCCACATGGGGTACAAGTTCCAGTTCATCACCCTGGCCGGCTTCCACTCGCTGAACTACTCGATGTTCGACCTGGCCCGCGGCTACGCGCAGGAGGGCATGACGGCGTACGTCGGGCTCCAGGAGGCCGAGTTCGCCGCCGAGCGGCGCGGCTACACCGCCACCCGCCACCAGCGCGAGGTCGGCACCGGATACTTCGACCTGGTCAGCACGGCCGTCGCGCCGGACTCCTCCACGACGGCCCTGAAGGGCTCGACGGAGGAGGCGCAGTTCGCCGGGGCTCACTAACCACAGCGGACATCTCGGACACAGGTCGGTGGCGGGCCCCGCCGCCCATCCGCAGGTCACCCCCGGGGATCTGACGGATCGGCGGCGGGGCCTCGCCGTACGCGGGGCCGGTCAGACGCGCAGCGCGCGGGCGTACCAGCGGCCGTCCAGCGAGTCGATGCGCAGCCTCCGGCCGAAGCACTCGGACAGCTTCGGCCCGGTGAGCACCTCCCCCACGGGACCCGCGGTCAGGATGCGGGTGTCCCGCATCAGCAGGGCGTGCGTGGTGGTGGCCGGCACCTCCTCCAGGTGGTGCGTGACCATCACGGTCGTGAGCCCCTGCCGGGTGCGCGCCAGGTCCTCCAGCGCCTCGATCAGGTCCTCCCGCGCCGGCAGGTCGAGGCCCGCGAACGGCTCGTCGAGCAGCAGGATCGCCGGATCGGCCATCAGCGCCCTGGCCACCCGGATCCGGGCCCGCTCCCCCTGCGAGCACACCTGGAACCTGCGGTCGGCCAGGTCCTTGCAGCCGAGGTCGGCCAGCAGCCGGTGCGCCCGTTCCCGCTCCTCGTCGCCGTACCGGTCCCACAACGGCGCGCTCGTCCCGGTGTGCCCGGTGAGCACGACGGTCAGCGCGGTGGCGCCCTCCTCCTCCAGCAGCGACTCGTCCACGAGCCGCTGACTGGCCGCGACCAGGCCGATGCTCCGGCGCAGCTCCCGCAGGTCGACCCGGCCGAGCCGCCGCCCGAGCACCGTGGCCGTCCCCGAGCTCGGATGCCGTACGGCCGCGGCGACCGAGAGCATCGTCGTCTTCCCCGCGCCGTTGGGGCCGAGGATCACCCAGTGCTGGCCGTGCTCGACCCGCCAGTCGGCCCCGGTCACCAGGGTCCGGCCGACCACGCGGACGGTCACGTCGTCGAGTTCGAGAGCTGCGTTCATGAACACTCAGCATGCTGCATGGACGCGCCTGCCCACGACAGCGTTTCAGGGTATGGACGGCGCGGGGGTGGCCACCACGCTGGGCGGCCGGCTCTCCGGCGGCGGGCTCGGACTCGGCGGTGGCGACTCCCCGTCGCCCCACTGCGGCTCCTGGCTGATCCCCGAGGACGGGACCGGGGAGTGGGTCTGGCCCGGTTGCCCAGACTGGCCGGGGTGTCCCGGCTGTCCCTGCTGTCCCGGTGAGGAGGGCCGGGTGGAACGGCAGTCCCTCGGCCGTCCGGTGCCGCAGCGCCCCTCCCCTGGGCGAAGGGTCACCCCGGCGGCCGGCGGCGAGGGCACCGGGGTGGTCCACCCGCCGTCCGCGGTCGCCGGCCCTGGCACCGAGCCGGGCGGCGGCATGGTCCGTGTGGCCGTCACCGTCACCCTGGGCCGGGCGTTGTCCGCGATGGGCACCACCGGCGGCCGGGTGGTGGCCAGCACGTCCTCCGGCGGCAGCGCGCTGTCCTCACCGGGGATGACCACCGGCAACGCGGGCGGCGGGTCCGCCGTGCTCTCCATGTGGGCCGATCCGGTGCCCGCCGCGATCACCGTCATCGCGGCGATCGTCACGGTGGCGAGCGCCGCGAAGCCCGCGTGGGACATCTGGGCCCGCGAGCGCGCCGCCCGGCGCCGCGCCGCCCTGCCCTGTGTCAGCCCCTGCGCCGATCCCTGCGCCGCTTCCTGGGCGGCCCTGCCCCGCGTGCGCTGACCACGTGCGGCCCGGCCGGGAATGGTCCCCGCCGGGTAGGGCACGGGCTGCCAGATCTCGTCGAGCACGGCGGCGACCGCCCGCCGGGGGTCGGCGGTCACGTGGACCCCGCCCGCCGCGAGCAGGGAGGCCAGCAGCCAGGCGGCGTCCGGGCGGTCGGCCGGGTCGCGCCGCAGTGCCGCCGCCACGCCGCCCCGCAGCAGCTTGGGCACGGCGTCGATCCGAGGCTCCTCGACCAGGATGCGCCGGGTGAGCACGTCGAGGTCGCCGGCGCCGAACGGATGCAGCCCGGTCGCCGCGAACGCGACCAGGCAGCCCCAGGAGAAGACGTCCGAGGCGGGGATGGCGTGGTGGCCGCGAAGCCGCTCGGGCGCGACCCAGCCCGGACTGCCCATGATCTGGCCGGCCTGCGTGTGCGCCATCGCGACGTCGAGGTCGCGGGCGATCCCGAAGTCGATGACGAACGGCCCGCGCGGCGACAGCAGCACGTTGCCGGGCTTGAGGTCCCGGTGGACCAGCCCGGCCTCGTGCGTGGCCACGAGCGCGGCGGCCGTGCCGAGGGCCACGCCGTACGCGAGGTCGGGGGTGAGCGGCCCCCCGGCGGCGACGACCTGGGAGAGCGCGGGACCGGGGACGTACTCGGTGACGAGGTAGGGCCGCTCGCCGTCGAGACCGTCCTCGATGACGGCGGCCGTGCAGAACGGCACCACGCGCCGGGAGAACGCGACCTCCTCGGCGAAGCGGGCCCGCAGCGTCGGGTCCCCCAGGTGCACCGGATGCGGCGTCTTCAGCGCGACGTATCCCCCGCCCGGGTGCTCGGCCAGGTAGACCACGCCCATTCCGCCGCTGCCCAACCGGCCGAGCAGCAGGTAGTGCCCGATGACGACCGGGTCGCCCACGGTCAGCGGGCGCACACCGGGAGGCATGCCGTTGTGGGAAGCCGTTCCGCCACGTGCCATACGGAAGCTACCTCTCTCGAAGTGCCGCACAGCCACTGTGGCCGCTTGGAACGCGCCACGCGCTCAAGTAGCGCCAAGCGGCATGAGAGGTAAGGCCAATGGCACCTTGCGGTTAGGCCGGACGGCGAAACCGCAGGTCACATAGGTCTCATATGCCACAAAAGGACCTCCTCGAGGGATGCCGAGTTCGGCCGGATTCGTGGATCACATGGGTGTCCGACGTGGGTCGTACGGTTGCGTCCGTATCGTGCAGGCGCGAGGCTTTCAGGCGCCCTGCCCGACCACGGCGGCGAACCGGAACGCCACCTCACCCCAGGCCGTCCGCGCGAGAGGGTCGTCGGCCACGGCGGCGGCGTACAGCTCGTCGAGGTCGAGACCCCGCCGGCGGGTGTGCTCGGCGTCCCACTGCAGGATGCGTTCGGGCCCCACCTCGGGGTGGAACTGCACGCCCCAGGCGCGGTCGCCCAGCCGGAAGGCCTGGTAGGGGCAGCGGTCGGTCTCGGCGAGCCAGACCGCGCCCGGCGGCAGGGCCGTGATGGCGTCGATGTGGTTCTCGACCGCCGGCACGTCGGCGGGCAGCCCGCCGAAGACCGCGTCGTCCGCCGCCTCGGCCCTGATGGTGATGGACGTGCTGCCGTGCTCGGGGGCCCCGGCGTCGCCCTGGACCTTCCCGCCGGCGACCGAGGCCAGCATCTGCCCGCCCAGGCAGATGCCGAAGAACGGCACCGACCGGGCGAGGGCCTGGTCGACGAGGGCGCGGGCGGCCGGCAGCCAGGGGGCCTTGTCGTCGTCGTCCGGCAGGTAACCGCCGCCGAGCACGATCAGGCCGTCGTGCTCCAGCCGTGACGGAAGGGCGGACCCGTCGAAAGCGGTGATCACGTCGACGGCGACCCCTGCGGCGGCCAGCCATTCCCCGAACCGCCCAGGACCCCCGTTCGCTCCGTTCTGTACGGCAAGCACTCGCGGCATTTCCGGCATGAGGCCCGACTCTACCGGCCCCGCCGCATGCCCTCCCCTCGGCGGGGAGACCCCCGGGTCAGGCGGCCTCGATGCCGGAGGTGGGGTGGTTGGCCTGGACGGCGTCGAGGAAGCGGGAGACGTGCTCGAAGAACAGGCGGCCTTCGGGGAGGACGTCGGCGAGGAGGGGGAAGATGTGCGGCATTCGGTTCCACTCCTCGTAGGTGACCTGCACGCCGTTCTCGCGGGCGCTGACGGCGACCCGGCGGGCCTCGTCGCGCAGGACCTCGGTGGAGCCGGTGACGATCATCAGCGGGGGGATGCCGGTGTAGTCGCCGTACACGGGGGACACGAGGGGGTCGAAGCAGTCGAGGCCGTCGGTCCAGCGGCGGGCGAGCCAGTCGACGCGACCGGCGGGGAGCATGGGGTCGGACCAGACGTTGGCGCGGCGGCGGCTGGAGCTGAGGTCGGCCCAGGGGGACAGGCAGATTCCGGCGGCGGGGAGGGGCATGCCCCGGTCGCGGAGGGACAGCAGCGTGGCGAGGGTGAGGTGGCCTCCGGCGGAGTCCCCGGCCAGCACGATGTCGTGGGCGGCGTACCCGAGGTCGAGCAGGCACTCGTACGCCTGGAGCGCGTCCGACAGCGACTCGGCGAGGGAGTGGACCGGCCCCTGGCGGTAGTCGAGGGAGAACACCGGGCGGCCGGCGGCGGCCGACAGCCGCCACGTGATGGGCCGGTGGGTGGCCGGGGAGCAGACGAAGTACGCCCCGCCGTGGAAGTAGAGCACCACCTTGTCCTCGTCCAGGCCGGGCCCCCCGTGCACCCATTCCCCCGTGCACGAGCCGAACTCGTCTGGAACGATGGACACGTGCTTGGGGAGGATGCCGGGGACCCGCTCGCCCAGGCAGATGATGCGGCTGGCCACGGCCATGCCCGCGGTGTTGCGCACGAGGATGGTGGAGATCGGCTTCATGGTGCCCCGCAGGACCCCGTTGATCGCGGCGGCCTGCCAGCTGACCGGATATTCCGGACGGATGTCTACATTCAGCTCATGCCCCATGCAAGCCTCCCAAAAGGGACATTCCCCATTTGGTCATCCGTTCTACCGGTAGGTATGTTTCACTCCCCTTACAGCGGTGTTACGAGAAGGTAACGGCCGCAGGACATGAGGCACCCATGAATGGATATTCCGGGGCTCCGCTGCCCCGGAAGCTCGGTGTCAAGCCAGGCCACCGCGTGTTGCTGGTAAACGCTCCGCAAAATCTGCCCATCGACGGCCATGAGAAGGACGACGGAAGCCCCGAGCCGTACGACGTGATCGTGATGTTCTGCCCCGACGAGGCCGCCCTGCGGGCCGGGTTCCCCCGGGCGCGCGAGCGCCTGGCGCGGGACGGCGGCCTGTGGGTGGGCTGGCCCAAGAAGTCGAGCGGCGTCGCCACCGACCTGTCGGGCGAGGTCGTCCGCGCCTTCGGGCTCGGCGAGGGCCTGGTGGACAACAAGGTGTGCGCCGTGGACGAGGTGTGGTCGGGGCTGCGCTTCGTCTACCGCCTCGCCGACCGGTGATCCTCGGTCACGGCGCCGCCGTCTCCCTCTATCCGCGGCTGGCCTGGTACGGCTTCCGCAGGCACGCGACCTACTGGGCCGCCGCGCTGGCCGGGGCGTTCACCAACACCGTCTTCGGGGTGCTCCGCGCGTACGTGCTGATCGCGCTGTGGCAGGCCCGCCCCGGCCTCGGCGGGTACGACGTGGCGGGCGTGGTCACCTACACGTTCCTCACACAGGCGTGCATCGGCCCGATGCAGTTGTTCGGCGGCGGCCTGGACCTGCCGCAGCGCATCCGCACCGGCGACGTCGCGCTCGACCTGGTCCGCCCGGCGTCCCTCCAGCTGTGGTGCCTGTCGGAGGACCTGGGCCGGGCGGCGTACCTCTTCGTCGCCCGCGGCGCCCCGCCGACCCTCTTGGGCGCGCTGCTGTTCGGCATCGTCGCCCCGCACGCCCCGGCCGCGTTCCTCGCGAGTGTCGCCCTGGGCGTGGTGGTGAGCTTCGGGTGGCGCTACATCGTCGCCCTGGCCACCTGCTGGGTGATGGACGACCGGGGCCTCGCGGTGTTCTCCCTGGTCGTCACCACGTTCTTCAGCGGGCTGATGCTGCCCCTGGCGATCTTCCCAGGATGGTTCGGCTCGCTGGCCCGGGCGCTGCCGTGGTCGGCGATGGCGCAGGTGCCCGCCGACGTCTACCTGGGCACGGCCGGCCCCGCCCGCGCCCTCGCCTTCCAGGCCATGTGGGCGGCGGTCCTGCTGGCACTGGGCGCGCTCATGACCGGCGCCGCCCGCAGGAAGGTCGTGATCCAGGGTGGTTGAGCGCCGGTGATCAGGACGTACGCGCTGCTCGCCTGGGCATGGACGCGAGCCGCGGCGCAGTACCGGGTCTCGTTCGCGCTCATGACGGCGGGCGCGTTCGTGATCGGCGGCCTCGACATCGCCGTGATCTGGATCATCTTCGCCAACACCGGCTCGCTGGCCGGCTTCGGCCTGACCGAGGTCATGTTCCTGTACGGCGCGTCGGAACTGGCCTTCGCGCTCGCCGACCTGCTGTTCGGCAGCGTCGACCGGATCAGCCAGCAGATCAGGGCCGGGACGCTCGACGTGATGCTGATCCGGCCCGCCTCCCCCTGGGTGCAGATGGCGACCGACCGGTTCACGCCGCACCGGATCGGCCGCGCGGTGCAGGCCGGAACCGTGCTGGGCATCGGGCTGGCGCGGCTGGACATTCCGCTCACCCGGGCCTGGATGGTGCCCGTCATGGTCGTCTCGGGCATCGTGATCTTCGCGGCGCTCTTCACGCTCGGCGGGGCTCTGCAGTTCCTGCTCACCGACGCCACCGAGGTGGCGAGCGCGTTCACCTACGGCGGGGCGATGCTCAACCAGTATCCGCTGAGCGTCTACGACGCCCGCATCGTCCGGGGGCTGACCTTCGTGCTCCCGCTGGCGTTCGTCAACTGGCAGCCGGGCCTCTACGTGCTCGGCCGCCCCGACCCGCTCGGGCTGCCATCCTGGACGGGCCTGCTGTCCCCCGCCGCCGCGCTCGCGCTGGCCGCCGTCGCCGCGCTCGCCTGGCGGGCAGGGATCCGCCGCTACCGATCGACGGGGAGCTGAGACCGGTGATCGAGGCAGACGGGCTCGGCAGGACCTTCACGGTCCGCCGCCGGGTCGTGCACGCCGTACGGGACCTGACCTTCCGCGTCGCGGCCGGGGAGTTCGTCGCCTGCCTCGGCCCGAACGGCGCGGGCAAGTCCACCACGATCAAGATGCTGACCGGGATCCTCACGCCCACGTCGGGGCGGGTCAGGGTGGCCGGTCTCGATCCCTCCCGGCGGCGTACGGCTCTCGCCCGCAGGATCGGCGTCGTCTTCGGCCAGCGGACGACACTGTGGTGGGACCTGCCGCTGCGGGACAGCCTGGAACTGGTCCGGCTCCTTTACAAAGTAGATCGCAAGATGTTCCGCGAACGGCTGGACGAGATGTGCGACCTGCTCGACCTGGGCGGCTTCCTCGGGACGCCGGTGCGCCAGCTCAGCCTGGGCCAGCGGATGCGGGGCGACATCACCGCCGCGCTGCTGCACGACCCCGCCGTGCTGGTGCTCGACGAGCCGACGATCGGACTCGACGTCGTCAGCAAGGCGGAGGTGCGCGCCTTCCTGCGGCGGCTGAACTCCGAACGCGGGACGACGGTGCTGCTGACCACCCACGACCTGGGCGACGTGGAGCGGCTGTGCCGGAGAGTGCTGCTGATCGACCACGGCCGGCTGGCCTTCGACGGCACGGTGGAGGGCCTGCGGGCGACGGCGCCGGGGCGCGCGTCGATCGAGGACGTCGTGGCCGACCTCTATCTCAGAAGCCGTACGACTCCTCGTACTCCTCCTGCTCCTCGTCCGGCTGCGGACGAGCCCAGCGGGACGGCATGAGCACCGGGAGGAACAGTGCGACGCCGAGCAGGCCGTACACGCCGGTGGACAGCAGCGTGAGCATGCCCCGGCCGGCCTGCAGCAGCTCGGCCTGCACCGAAGGCCCGGTGGGCACGAGGCTCGCGGCGCGCGACACGTCGAGGACGTAGACCACGGTCCAGGCCAGCAGCGCCATCGACGGGACGAACGTCGCCAGCGGGGACACCCGGCCGACCAGCACCAGCCCGAGCAGCAGGCCCACGACGGCCATCACGCCCAGGGCGATCAGCATCCGCGTGTCCTTTGCCGGATCGATGCTCTGTGCCGCTCCCCGGACCGCCTCCTGGGACGCCCATCCGCCACCGAGGAGAAGAGCCGCCGCGACGACAACGCCCAGGAGCAGCCCGAAGAAGTGCCGCATGAACACCGCCTTGGGTGAGAGGTCCGCGGCAACACTAGCGACAAAGAACGGTAAAGGGCAGCACTTACGCCGTGATGTCCTTGCTCGTGAAGCGCGACCAGGCGAGGGAGCCGAAAACCAGGACGTACGCGGCGAAGGCCAGCAGCCCCTGCCCCATCTGGTCGAACGCCACCGGCGCCCGCAACGCCCCGTCGAACGAGGTCCACCACGAGGTCAGCAGGAACGGCCGTACGGCCGCCACCTGCGGGATCGCGGTCAGGACCTGGCTGACCACCACCAGCACGACGCTCGTGGCCACCGCCCCGATCGGCGCCTCGGTCAGCGTGGAGACGGCGAGAGCGACCGCGCCGAGCGCGGCCATCCCTGCGGTGGTGTACAGCACGACCACCCCGACGCGCAGCAGGGCGTCGGCCGCCGGGATCGTCGTGCCGGACAGCAGCGTCACCGGCCCGACCGGGAACAGCACCAGCCCGACCGCCAGCGCCGACAGCGCCACCAGCGCGCACGCCGCGAGGCAGAAGACCACGACGTTGGCATATTTCACCAGCAGCAGCCTGGTCCGGCCCGCCGGGGCGACGAGCAGGTAGCGCAGCGTGCCCTGCGCCGCCTCGCCGGCGATCGCGTCACCTGCCACGACCGCCACGGTCAGCGGCAGCACGATCGGCATCATGACGGTGAACGCGGCGAAGGTCAGCATCAGGCCGTTGCCCGCGATCAGGCCGATGATCGAGCCGCCCGCGTCGCCGTCCGACGCGACCCGCACCGCGACGCCGACCAGCACGGGCACGACCGCGAGCACCCCGAGCATCGCGAGGTTGCGCGGGCGGCGGAACGTCAGCCCGATCTCGGAGGCCAGCAGCCGCGTCAGGTGCCGCACGTGGCCGGGCGCGGGCCCGCCGGCGCGGACGGACGACCGCTCCTCCCGAGTCTCCGCCTGCCGCGACGGCCCGATCTCCTCCGGCGCCGGCGACGGGACCTCCGACACCGCCGTCCCGTTCTCATGCACCGACATCGAACCCCTCCCCGGTCAGGCCGACGAAGATCTCCTCGAGCGTGGGCCGGACCACGCCGAACCCGCGCACGGCCACGCCCTCGCCGACGAGCAGAGCGCAGATCTCTTCCGGCGCCCGGGCGCCGACGACCGCCGTGACCTCGTCGTCCTCGACGCGCACGTCACCGAGCCCGGCCCGGGCCAGCACGGCGGCCGCCGCGCCGGCGTCCGGCGTCTCCACCCGCAGGCGCGGCTCCTCGCCCGAGGCGCGCAGCGCGGCGATCGGGCCCTGGGCGACCAGCCTGCCGGTGCGCATGACGCCCACGTGGGTGCACATCTGCTCGACCTCGCTCAGCAGGTGGGAGGAGACGAAGACGGTCGTGCCGTCCTCGGCGATCCTCCTGATCAGCGTGCGGACCTCCCGCGTGCCCTGCGGGTCGAGGCCGTTGGTCGGCTCGTCCAGCACGAGCAACTCCCTCGGGACCAGCAGCGCGGCCGCGATGGCCAGGCGCTGGCGCATGCCGAGCGAGTAGGCGCGGTAGCGCTTTCCCGCCGCCGCCGTCAGCCCCACCCGCTCCAGCGCCGCGCCGATCCTGGCCCGCGCCGTACGCGCGTCGGCCCCCGGGTCGGCCGCGTCGAAGCGGCGCAGGTTGGCCTCGCCCGACAGGTACGGATAGAAGGCAGGCCCCTCGACCACCGCGCCGACGCGCGGCAGCGCCCCGGCCAGCCCGGCGGGCATGGACGTCCCGAGCAGCGACCACGTGCCGGAGGTCGGGGCGACCAGGCCGAGCAGCATGCGGATCGTCGTGGTCTTGCCCGAGCCGTTGGGGCCGAGGAAGCCGAAGACCGATCCGCGCGGCACGGCCAGGCCGACGTCGTCGACCGCCACCTGGCCGCCGCGGAAGCGCTTGGTGAGACCGGACGTGACGATGGCGTGCGCGCCCGCCCCCTCGGGGGAGGGCGGGGGCGCCCCGGTGTCCTCCCGTGACGCCCCCGCGCGCGTGCCCACCGCCACCGCGTCCACCGCGACCCCCGCTCGTCCGCGGTGCGTGGGCTCGGTCATTCCTTCACACCCGCCGCCCGGTAGAGGGCCTCCGGGGTCACGGCGCCGGCGAGCAGGCGGCCGTCGTCGGTGATCAGGATCGACACCACCTTCGTGCGCAGCAGCCGGCCGCTGCCCCACTCCCCGCTGACGGGGGTGGCCGACGACTTCACGCCGTCGAGCAGCGCGCCGAGGTCCACGCCGTCACGCCCCTTCCCCTCCTGCTTCTGGGCGGGAACGTCGGGCAGGGAGGTGACGAGCACGCTGTCCCAGCCGGCGCCGACGACGCGGCCCCGGTCGTGCGCCTCGGCGGCCGCCTCCGGCCGGTGGCCGGTCGGCGGCGTGACCGTCCCCTGCTCGACCTTCGCGCCGGGGGGCGGAGTGAAGGAGAAGTTCTCCGGCGCGGGGGCCGTGAACGACAGCGACTCGAAGCCGACCTCGAAGGCCGGCTCGGCCGCCCCCTTGGCGTACACCTGAACGCGCAGCGGCATCAGCTTCTCGCCGTCGAGCGCCACCCGGACGTCCTTGATCAGCGAGTCGGGCGACTTCGGCGTCAGCACGATCTGGTAGGCCGCGCGGCCCGCGACCGTGACAACGTCGCCGACGCTGATCGCGGTGTCGGTCCCGGCCGTCTGCAGTGCCTGCCGCGCGGCCTGCTCCGGAGTCGCGAACGGCGACGTGGATCCGGAGGGCAGCGGGAACGCGTGGTCCGGTCCGCCGCCGGAGGCCGCCGGGGCGGTGAGACGAGTCGCCTTGTTGGCGGCGCTGTCCCACAGCCACACCGTGCCGCCGTCGGCGACGACGTCGGTCTCGCTCATCTCCCCCGGCAGCATGAGGCGGAACCGGTCCTCCCCCGCGTACCAGATCTTGAGCTGGTGCGACCCCGACAGCAGCGACGCCGCCGAGGCCCCGGACGGCCCCGGCGCCCCGGACAGGCCGGGCAGCGCGGGCAGGCCGAGCGACGCCGTCTCGACGATCGTGCCGGACATCTGCGGCATCCGGCCGCTCTGCCAGGTGCGCGCGACGTCGGCCAGCAACTGCTCGGCCGTACGGTCCGGCAGGGACGGGTCGCTGCGCACCGCCGCGATCACCGGTCCTGTCCCCACGGCCGCCGCGACCACGGCCACCGCCGCCACCGGCACTCCCCACCTCACGGCGCGGGCTCTCTTCGCCATCTCACATCTCCCACTATGGGCGGAAAACCTGACGACCCGAGACTGCCGGGACGTTCCTGTGCCGACGCTGAGAGGCTGAGAGGGCTCTCAGCCTCGCCTCTCCCGCATCCGCGAAAAGGGTCCACACTGGGGCAATGCGGGTTCTGGTGGTGGAGGACGAGCGGCGGATGGCGGCGGCGCTGCGCCGCGGGCTGCAGGCGGAGGGCTTCGCCGTCGACCTGGCGCACGACGGCAACGAGGGCCTGCACCTGGCCCGCGTCGGCGACTACGACGTGGTCGTGCTCGACATCATGTTGCCCGGCTTGTCCGGCTACAACGTCTGCAAGCAGTTGCGCGCGGAGGAGAACTGGGTGCCGATCCTCATGCTGTCGGCCAAGGACGGCGAGTACGACATGGCCGACGGGCTCGACCTCGGCGCCGACGACTACCTCACCAAGCCGTTCTCGTACGTGGTGCTGGTGGCCCGGCTGCGGGCGCTGCTGCGCCGGGGCGGCGGCCGCAGGCCCGCCGTGCTGTGCGCGGGCGACCTGTCGCTCGATCCCGCGGCGCGGCTGGTCACGCGGGGCGAGACGCCGATCGAGCTGACGCCCAGGGAGTTCGCCCTGCTCGAATACCTGATGCGCCGGCCGGGCGAGGTGGTGTCGAAGCCGGAGATCCTTGAGCACGTGTGGGACACCTACGACACCGATCCGAACGTGGTCGAGGTGTACGTCGGGTATCTCCGCAGGAAGATCGACACCCCCTTCGGCCGCGCCGCCCTGCAGACCGTGCGCGGGGCCGGATACCGGCTCGCGAGCGACGGAGGCTGAGTCGTGCCGGGTACAGCCGCATCCGGTCTGGCCGTGCTCGCGCGCCCGGTGACGTGGTGGCGGCGGCAGAGCCTGCGGTTCCGGGTCACCGCCGCGGCGACGGCCGTGCTGGCGCTCGCCCTCGCCGTGTCGGCGTACATGTTCGTCGCGGTGCTCGGCGAGGCGCTCGTCCGCGGCATCGACGACCGGATCTACCAGCGGGGACGTGAGATCGTCGCGCTGTCCGACGCGGACCGGCTGTCCGACCCGGTCGTCTCGGTGGACAACACGATCGTGCAGGTGCTCGACCGGGACGGGCGGATCGTCGACGCCACCCCGAACACCGACCGCCTGGTCCCCCTGCTGCCGGCGGAGGCGCGGGATGACGCCGTGCGCACCGGCGCGGCCCGGTTCCTGGACGGCCGGCCGTACGCGCTGCCGGGGCCGCTGCGGGTGCGGGCGCTCAGCGCGGACCGCGGCGTGACGGTGATCGTGGCGCGGTCGTTCGCCGAGGTGGAGAGCAGCCTGGTGACCACCGGGCACGTGCTGATCGCCGGCATGCCGCTCCTGCTCGCGCTGCTGGCGGCGGTCTCGTGGCTGGTCGTCGGGCGCACACTGCGGCCCATCGCGCTGCTGCGGCGGGGCGCGGCCGAGGTGGGCGCCACGGCGCGGTCGCGGCGGCTGCCGGTGCCCGAGGCACGCGACGAGGTCCACGCGCTCGCCACGACGCTGAACGACATGCTCGGGCGGCTGGAGGAGGCCGACGCGCGGCAGCGGGCGCTGGTCTCCGACGCGGCGCACGAGTTGCGCAGCCCGCTCGCGAGCATCCGGCTCCAGCTGGAGGTCGCGCTCAGCCACCCCGAGGGGCAGGACTGGAAGGAGACGGCCGAGGGGGTGCTGGAGGACACGCTCCGGCTGTCCCGCCTCGCCGAGGACCTGCTCGCGCTCGCCCGGCTCGACGAGGGCCGCCTGGGCCGGCGGGAGCCGGTCGACCTGGCGGAGCTGGCCCGCCGTACGGCCGAGCGGTACGGGCTCGGCCTCGACCTCGCGCCCGGCTCGTCTCCCGTCGTGCTGGGCGACGCGCTGGATCTGCGGCGGGTGCTCGCCAACCTGGTCGACAACGCCCTGCGGCACGCGGCGTCGGCGGTCCGGATCGGCGTACGCGCCGAGGGAAGCGCCGCCGAGCTCACCGTCACCGACGACGGGCCGGGCATCCCGCCCGAGGACCGCGAGCGGGTCTTCGACCGGTTCACCCGGCTCGACGACGCGCGCAGCCGCGACGACGGCGGCGCGGGGCTCGGTCTCGCGATCGTGCGCACCACGGTCGAGGCCCACGGCGGTACGGTCCACCTGGAGGACGCCTCCCCCGGACTGCGTGCCGTCGTCCGGCTCCCCCTGGCATGTTGAGGAGTTCCATGCTTCCCGAATACGGCAGGCCCGTCACCGAACTGCTCGCCGAGCTGACCGCCCTGAAGGAGGCCGACCTGCCGGTGCGCGGCGGCAAGGTGACGGCCTACGTCTACGACACCGGCCTGCCGGAGGTGCACGAGGCCGCCCACCGGGCGTACGCGGAGATGCTCGAAGTCAACATGCTCGACCCGACGGCCTTCCCCAGCATGGTCGCGCTGGAGCGGCAGGTGGTCGGGGCGGTCGCCGAGCTGCTCGGACGGCCCGGCGCGCCGGGCGTCTTCACCAGCGGCGGCACCGAGTCGATCCTGCTGGCGGTGAAGGCCGCCCGCGACGCCCGTCCCGGCGCCACCCGGGTCGTGCTGCCGGTCACCGCGCACCCGGCGTTCCACAAGGCGGCGCACTACCTCGGCATGGAGATCGTGCCGGTCCCGGTGGACCCGGTCACCTACCGCGCCTCCGTCCCGGCGTTCGAGGCCGCCCTGGACGACCGTACGGCGCTGGCGGTGGTGTCGGCCCCCTCCTACCCGCAGGGCGTCGTCGATCCGGTCGAGGAGGTGGCCGCGCTCGCCGCCGCGCGGGGCGTGCCGTGCCACGTGGACGCCTGCGTCGGCGGGTGGCTGCTGCCGTGGCTGCGTGAGGCGGGCGCCGCGATCCCGCCCTTCGACCTGGGCGTGCCCGGCGTCACCTCGATCTCGTGCGACCTGCACAAGTTCGGGTACGCGCCGAAGGGGGCGTCGGTGCTGCTGTTCCGCGACGCGGACCTGCGCCGCCGGGCCTACTTCGCCTCGGCGGCCTGGCCCGGCTACACGATCATCAACGCGACCGTGCAGAGCTCGCGGTCGGCCGGGCCGCTCGGCGGCGCCTGGGCCACCCTGCAGGCCCTCGGCCGGGAGGGCTACCTGGAGCTCGGCCGCAGGACGCTGGAGGCGACCCGGCGGCTGGTGGAGGGCGTGCGGAAGATCCCCGGGCTGCGGGTGCTCGGGGAGCCCGAGGCCGCGCTGGTCGCCATCGCCGGCTCCGCCGAGGTGGACGTCTTCGTGCTCGCCGACGAGGCGCGCAGGCTCGGCTGGTTCCTCCAGCCGCAGCTGTCGTACGCCGGGATCCCGGCCAACATCCACGTCACGGTGACCGGCGTGACGCTGGCGGGGGTGGACGCGATGCTGGAGGTGATCGCGGAGGCGGCCGAGGCCGCCCGGCTGCGGGGGCCCGCCGACGTGCCCGAGGGCCTGCCCGAGCTCATCGCGTCCCTCGACCTCGACGCGCTGGACGACGCGACGTTCGCCGAGCTCGCCGCGTCGGTGGGGATCGACCTCACCGCGACGGGACAGCCCGAGATGGCGGTCGTGAACGCCGTGCTCGACGCGCTGCCTGCCGCGACTCGCGAGGCCATCCTCGTCCGCTTCCTGTCGGTCCTGTACTCCTGAGGATTCGACCGACTTTTCGCCGAACCGTTAGCGGGTCATGCCCGGCTGTCGAGCCGGCCGCTCGTTGTACTCATCGGTGCTCCCTGCCGTCCCGTGCGCGTCATCGGGAAGGGAGTCGGTATGTGGAGTCGCGGAGCGGTGATCCGCGCCCTCGTCGCCGGGGCCGGGGTCACGCTGCTGGGCATCGGCGTCGCGACGGCCGGTGCCGGCGTGTTCGACGCGGGGCCGCGGTCCCGCGTCGGAGAAAACGACGGCACCGCCGTCGTCCCCGTCGGATACCGGGTCACCCCGGCCGGGTCGCAGAGCGCGCTCGGGGAGCTTCCGCTCGTCGCCACGCCCTTCCCGGACGGGCGGGCGGTGCTCGTGGTCAACGCGGGCCAGGGCGTCCAGTCCGTCCAGGTGGTCTCCCCACGGGACGGCGGCGTGTCGCAGACCATCCGGTACGCCTCGCCCCAGGCGGTGTTCGCGGGGGCGGCCTTCAGCCCGGACGGGACGAAGGCGTACGTCAGCGCCGGCGGCAACAACAAGATCCGTGTGTACAGCGTCGCCGGAGACCGGCTGACCGAGACCACGTCGATCCCGCTGCCCGTCACGAACCCGGACGGGCAGACGATCAACCCCTGTCCGGCTCAGATCGCCGTCACCCCCGACGGCGAGAGACTGGTCGTGGCCGATCAGCTCGCCGACGCGGCCACCGTGATCACGCTCGCCGACGGGACGAGCAGGACCGTGGCCGTCGGCCACGCGCCGTACGGCGTCACGATCAGCCGGGACGGCACCAGGGCGTACGTCACCGACCAGGGCGCCGAGACCGTCTCCGTGCTCGACCTGACGGCGGCCGAGCCCGCGGTCCTGTCCACGATCACCGTGGGAACCCACCCGAACCAGTCGGTCCTGGACCCGGCGCGGAACCTCCTGTACGTCGCCGACGGCGACAGCGACGACGTGAGCGTCGTCGACACGACGGCCGGCAGGACGATCCGCACCATCGGCCTGGCGCCCTACCGCGGGGCGCAGGTCGGGAGCAACCCCGACGCGCTCGCGCTGTCCCCGGACGGGAAAACGCTCTACGTCGCCAACTCCGGCAACAACGACGTCGCCGTCGTCGACACCGCCGGGGGCGGGGTCAGGGGCCTGATCCCGACGGGCTGGTATCCCACGGCTGTGGTGTCCCTCGGCGGGCGGTTGCTGGTGACGAACGCCAAGGGCCTGGGAGCCGGGCCCGACGACGGTCCCGGCCGTCCCGACCCCTACGCCCCCTCCGCCTCCCCCGGCCGGTACTCCGGCTCCGTGATCGTCGGCACGCTGTCCCGGATATCGCTGCCGATCCGGCAGGACCGGCTCGCCGGTTGGACCCGCCAGGTCGCCGCCGACAACGGCTTCCACGGCGCGGGCGGCGGCATGACGCCGGGGGCCAGCGTGGTGCCCCGCTGGCCCAAGCAGCCCTCGCCCATCAAGCACGTGATCTACGTGGTGCGCGAGAACCGTACGTTCGACCAGGAGCTCGGCAGCATCGGCAAGGGCGACGGCGACCCCTCGCTGAACCTCTTCGGCGACGAGTCGGCGCCGAACGCCCGCGCCCTGGCCAGGCGCTTCGTCACGATCGACAATTTCTACGCCGACGCCGAGGTCAGCGCGCAGGGCTGGAACTGGGTGGTGGCCGCCAACTCCAACCCCTACTCCGAGCAGGGATGGCCCGCGAACTACTCGGGCCGCAACCATTCCTATCCCTCGGAGAGCGACGACCCGGCCATCGCCCCCCAGAGGCCCGACGACGCCTACATCTGGCAGCGGCTCGCCACGGCCGGTGTCTCGTTCCGGAACTACGGCTTCTACGTGACCCGCGACTCCAAGGGGAGGTTCGTCGCGGGTGACCCGGTGCTCGACGCGAACACCGACCACGCCTTCACCGGGTTCGCCCTGGGCTGCCCCGACGGCCCCGGCTCCTTCGAGCCTCGGGCCGCCACGTGCGGCCCCACCGACAGGTTCACGGAGTGGAAGCGCGAGTTCGACCGGTACGTGGCCGACGGCGGTCTGCCGGCCGTGCAGTTCGTGCGCCTGCCCAACGACCACACCGCCGGCACCAGGGCCGGCTCGCCCACCCCTCGGGCGTACGTCGGCGACAACGACTGGGCGCTCGGCAAGCTCGTGGAGGCCGTGTCGCACTCGAAATACTGGAAGTCGACCGCCGTCTTCGTCACGGAGGACGACTCCCAGAACGGCCCCGACCACGTCGACGCGCACCGCACGGTCGCCCTGGTGATCAGCCCCTACACCCGGACCGGACGGGTGGACTCCACCTTCTACAGCACCGCGTCGATGCTCCGCACGATCGAGTTGTTCGCCGGGTTGCGCCCGCTGACCCAGTTCGACGCGTACGCCACCCCGATGACCGGATCCTTCACCGACAAGCCCGCCTTCACGCCGTACAGCGCGATCCGGCCCGGCACCATGGCCGAGGTGAACGGCGCGAACGCCCCCATGGCCGCGCAGTCCGCCGAGCAGAGTCTGGGCAAGGAGGACCAGATCGACGAGCAGGTCTTCAACCAGGCCATCTGGAAGAGCGTCAGGGGTGACACGTCGGTCATGCCCGCGCCCAGGCACGCGCTGCGCGGATCCGAGCCCGGCGACCAGGCCGGGAGGCACGAGGGCGACGACTGAAGGCGACAGTTTCCGGAGATCCGGAAAGCTGTTTTCGACCCCGCCCGTCTCTCGGATCTTCACCTGTCCGGCGGGCGCCCGCCCGCCGGACGTCACCTGGCGTTGATCCAATTCCTGCCGTCACAGCCACGAGCAAGCGAGGGTAACGACGTGCACCACAACAGCTTCCGGCGCTGGGCTACGCTCTCTGCGGCCCTGGCCGCGACCGCCGCATCGGCGCTGACCGTCCTGCCGGTCGGCGCCGCCGAGGCCGCGCCGCAGCCCGTGGACGTTCAGCTCCTGTCCGTCACCGACCTGCACGGCTACCTGACGCCGCAGAACGACGCGGCGAACGGCACGGTGAAGGACGCCCAGGGCCGGACGATCGTGGTGGGAGGCGCACCGTACATCGCCGCCCACCTGAAGAACCTGAGGCAGGGCCACCAGAACTCCATCACCTTCACCACCGGCGACGACTTCAGCGGCTGGCCCGTCGAGGTGGCCTATCACCAGGACGAGCCGACCGTCGAGTTCCTCAACTCGATCGGCGTGGAGTTCGCCGCGGTGGGCAACCACGAGCTCGACCGGACGCTGGAGTTCCTCCGCGGCCACATGGGCAAGGGTCAGTGCTTCGGTGTCGTCGACGTGGACAGCTGCTTCACCGACTCGACCGGCCGCAGGTTCCACGGCGCGGACTACACGATCTCCTCGGCGAACATCACCCGCAAGGGCTCCACCACGCCGATCTTCAAGCCGTACGTGATCAAGCACGTGAAGGTCCACGGCGGCCGGGAGGTCCGGATCGGCTTCATCAACCTGACCACCACGACGACGGTCGCCGGCTCGACGTCATACCAGCCTGAACTGGACAACCTGCCGCTGGTGGAGACGGCCAACCGGTACGCGGCCGAACTCAAGCGCCAGGGCGTCGAGGCCATCGTGGCCAACGTGCACGAGGGCGGCTCGGCCGGCGGCTTCTACGACGGATGCACGAACCCGTCCGGCCCGGTCGTCGACTTCGCCAAGCAGGTCTCCCCCGACATCGACGCGATCGTCACCGGGCACTGGCACGCGCTGTTCAACTGCACGATCCCCGACCCGGCCGGCAACCCCCGTCCGGTGGTGGAGGCGGCCAACCACGGACGCCTGATCAGCGAGATCAACCTCAAGATCGACCCGAAGACCGGTGAGGTCATCCGCTCCGCCACCACCGCTGTGAACCACCCGGTCACCCGGGACGTGGCCCCCGACCCCGCGGCGGCGCGGCTCGTCGACTACTGGAACGCCCGGTCCGCGCAGACGGCCGCCCGCCCGGTCGGCAGGATCAGCGGCGACATCACGCGGACCCGCGCCGCCGACGGCGAGAGCACGCTGGGCAACCTCGTCGCCGACGTGGAGTACGCCGACGCGCGGCACGGCGGGCCGGTCGATCTGGCGCTGGTCGCCACGGCGCCGCTGAAGGGCTCCGCCAGTCTGCGCGGCGACCTGCGCTTCGCCAAGGGGACCAACCCGGCGGACGGCGACGGGACCGTCCTGTTCGGCGAGGCGTGGGCCGCGTTCGGCTACGCGAACCCGGTGCTCACCGTCTCGCTCACCGGGCGGCAGATCGAGCAGGCGCTCGAGCAGCAGTGGCAGAAGCAGGCCGACGGCACGGTGCGGTTCGGCCCGCTGGCGGTCTCGGACAACGTCCGGTACTCCTATGACGCCTCCCGGCCGGTGGGCGACCGGATCGACCCCTCCCAGGTGCTGATCGGCGGCGCCCCGCTGGACCTCGGCCGGACCTACCGGGTGGCCGCCCTCGCGTACACCCTGATCGGGGCGGACGGCTTCGACGCGCTCGCCTCCTTCACCGACCCGGTGCGCAACTCGCGTGACTACGACGCCTTCCGCGCCTACTTCCAGGCGAACGAGACGGTCGCTCCGCCCGCGCTCGACCGGGTGACCGCGCTCTGAGATCCGGCCCGCGTACGGCGCCGGCAGGGCCGCCTCCCCCACCGGGAGGCGGCCCTGTCGCGACACGCGGTCCGCTCCACCGGCGGGCGCTCAAGTGGCGGCGGGATTGCCATCGCCAAGTCCCAGATCTTGCACGCGCCACGGACGAATCGGCCTGCGTACCCGACGTCCGCCCACACCAGGGTGATCGTGGAGAACGCCCCGCGCAGCGCGGCGGTGATGCGGAACGCACCGTCGCGGTCCCGCAAGGAGGCGGGCTGGGGGGCTACACCACACCGCCGGACGCTCGCCTGTAGGCCCGTATGTAGTGCCTCTGTTGTGGGTCACTGGTCGGGTCGCCCCAGGCTGAGACGCCCGGGGCGACCCGACCGGCCCTACCCCCACGTGACCGGGGATCTCATCGCCTGCTCCCTTGTGATGGATCGCGTGACGCGGGGCCGCAGGTCACCTCAGCCGCGGCCGGCGGGCACGGCATGGTCCAGTCGGGTGTCGTCACCAGCACGCCGACGCCGCGGGGTGCGCTCACGGTGTAGACGGTGCGGCAGCCGGGATCCACCCGCCCCAGGTCCCGGGAGCAGCTCACCTCCACCCGCAGCGTCTTCCCCGACTCCCAGGTCTCGCTCATCGAGGGTGACCCGCCATGCCAGGTCGTCTCCCGCTTGACAGAGAGGCGTCCGGGAACGCCCGGGGCGACCCGCACATCGACCCTGCCCCGCACGTCCACGATGATCTGGGGCGTGGTGACGGCGTACGTCACAGTTCTCGTCTCGGTCGACCTCTCATCGAGGACCGACGACTCGAAGGAGCCAGGGAAGGAGAAGTCGTAGCTGTGGGGAACGCGGATCTCCGTCCACGCCGCCAACGCCATCGCCACCACCGCGGACACGGTCAGCGCCGCGCCGGCGGCGATCCATCTGGTCCGCACCGCTCTTCGCATCACGTCGCCTCTCAAATCTTCAGGAATCGCAGTACGGCCAGCACCCGCCGGTGATCCTTCTCGGCGCCGGAGAGCCCGAGCTTGGCGAAGATGTTGTTGATGTGCTTGCCGACCGCGCTTTCGGAGACCACGAGGGCCTCGGCGATGCCGGCGTTGGACCGTCCCTCCGCGATCAGCGCGAGCACCTCGTGCTCCCTGCGGGTCAGCAGGTCCAGCGGATCGCTGTGCCGGCGCACCAGCAGCTGGGCGACCACCTCGGGGTCCAGGGCCGTGCCGCCCGCGGCGACCCGCCGCAGCGAGTCCAGGAACTCGGCGACGTCGGCCACCCGGTCCTTGAGCAGATATCCGATGCCGGTCGTGACGGTGGACAGCAACCGGGTCGCGTAGCGTTCCTCGACGTACTGCGAGAGCACGAGGATGGGCAGCTTCGGCCGCCGGTGCCGCAGCAGCAGCGCCGCGCGCAGGCCCTCGTCAGTGTGGGTCGGCGGCATCCGCACGTCCGTGACGACGAGATCGGGCTCGTGGTCGTCCACCGCCCGTAGCAGCCCCTCGGCGTCTGACACCGCAGCCACGACCTCGACGCCGGCGGATCCGAGGACCCAGACGAGGCCCTCCCTGAGAAGGACTGAGTCCTCGGCGAGCACTACGCGCACGGCAACTCCACCTCGATCGTCGTCGGGCCGCCGCTCGGGCTGTCGATGCGCAGGGTGCCGTCCACCGATCCCGCCCGCTGGGCGAGGCCGCGCAGGCCCGACCCCTTGGCGGGCTCGGCGCCGCCTTGGCCGTTGTCGCGTACGGCGAGGCGGAGCACGTCGCCGTCGCGGCGCACGGTGACTTCGGCCTCGGAGGCTCGTGCGTGCTTGGCGACGTTGGTCAGCGCTTCGGAGACGACGAAGAACGCGACCGCCTCGATCACGGGAGCGGCCCGTTCCGGCACATCGACGCTGAGCCGTACGGGAAAGGGGACGCGGGCGGCGAGACCGGACAGCGCCGCGTCCAGGCCCTGGTCGTTGAGCACGGCCGGGTGCAGCCCCCGAACGACGTCGCGCAGTTCCTTCAACGCCTGCTTGGCCTCCTCATGCGAGCGCACGATCACCTGGCGGACGGGCTCGGGCAGGTCGGTGAAGGCGGTGCGCGCCATGCCGAGGTTCAGGGCGAGCGACACGAGCCGCTGCTGCGTGCCGTCGTGCAGGTCGCGTTCGATCCGGCGGCGTTCCGCGTCGGCGGCCTCGATCACCTCGGCCCGGCTCTCCCGCAGCGTCTTCACCCGCCGGGCCAGCTCGTCTTTCACGCTGGGACCGAGCAGCGCACGCGCCGCGACCGCGTCGAGCGCGGTGATCCCCCGAAGCAGCCACGGCACCACCACGAACAACGCGAGCGCGGCCGCCGCGGGCAGGGAGGCGGTCCAGCCGCCTCCGGCCATCAGGAGTTGCACCGCGACGATGACCGCGACCAGGCACGCCGACCACGCCACGGCCCCGCTCAGGAAGCCCACCGCACCGATCAGGGGCCCGATCGCCAGGTGATAGGCGATCTGCCGCCACAGGCTGCCCGATCGCGCCTGCAGGAGAAGCCGTCTGGCCGGGCTCCCGTCCCGGGGGAGACGCGGCGGCGGGGGGATGTCCAGGTCGAGAAAGGCGGCGAACCGGGAGCGCTGCAGCGAGGTGAGCAGCGGCACCGTCCAGGTGAGGATCAGCAGCGCGACCAGGGGGACGACGACTGTCCACGCCAGTGCTATCGACAGCGCGCCCAGCCCCAAGATCGCTGCCATCGAGATGAGCGCGATCGGGACGCCCGTCGTCAGGTGGATGGTACGGAGCCAGGTCGGCGACGACCAGTGGCCGCGAATCCGGTCCCAGGGGGTGATCATGCGTCAACCCTAGAGAGCGGCACGGCTCGACGAAATGACCCGGATATCACGGAAAAAGGTGAGGTAAACCCCACCTCTTCCCGCGTCGCGGCCTGAGCAGGAGCAGCGTATGGGCCGCTTTTCTGGCGTCTCATCACTACCGGGGCGAGCAGAGGGTGCCTGCGGGAGGCAACGTCAGCTTTGTCAGATACCGGTCGGCGTACCCCGTCACGCACGGGTCCTTCGCCCGCAGGTAGACGACGTGGACGGAGCCGTCATAGCGGACGGTGACCGAGCCCGGGATCCTGCTCACCAGGAGCTCGGTGACCGGAAAGTCGCGGTCGCCGCCGAGTCCCAGTGCAGGGGGCAGGCCGGCCGGCAGGGGGCGAGGCGGGTTCACCGGCCGATCCTGCCAGCCGGAGCAGGCCAGGGCCTCCAGCCCGATGCCGACCCCGCCGCCGAAGTCGTGGGAGATCCGCTCGCTGTAACGGCGGTCGCTGACGAGCGCCTCGTACCCCAGCCTGACCAGGCCATCCGGGCACCTGGTCGCCGCCGCGCCCGGCGAGCTCCAGCTGGCGGAGATGCCCAGGATCTGCTCGCCGAACCAGGCGAAGTCGCCCTTGCTCGCCTTGAGCAGCGCGTCGGCGAACTCCGGTGCCTTCTCCGGAATGGGGAGGACCATCCGGGCCAGGGCCTTGAGGTGCAGATCGGTCAGTCTGATCTCGCCCAGCCGGGCGGAGGCGTACGTGACGGGCCTGCGGCCGGTGCTCGTGATCAGTTCGCGCCAGAGCTTGCGCACGTTCCGCCCTCGCAGGGCGCACGCGTCGTCACCGGCGCACCAGGTGGTGAAGCGCTTGAACGCCGTCTCAGTGGCGCGCAGTTGCGCGCGTTCCATACCGCGCCAGCCCACCGTCGCGTCGGGCGTGCTGTCGAAGACCATGGCACGGACGCGCCCCGGGTAGAGCCGCGCGTAGGCGGCGGCCGGAACCCCACCGTAGGAGAAGGCCAGCATGGTGAGTCTGTCCTGGCCGAGGGCGATGCGGATCGCCTCCATGTCCCTGGCCACCGAGTCCGAGTCCAGATGGTCGGCCAGACCGGTCATGTCGTCCTGGCGGCATCGATCGACCAGGCGTTCGAGGGCGGCGGCCTGGGCCTCGTATGCGGCGCGGTCACGCGGGTCGTTGAGTGGCAGCCCGGGAACTGCGCAGGAGGGCGGCAGATAGCGCCCCGCCGTGCTGGTGCGCGGGTTGTAGCCGACGACATCGAAGTGCTTGCGCAACTTCGTGAAGGACTCCGGAGTCGAGGAAAGGACGCCCTGGATCCCCGGACCGCCGTCGGACACGACGAGAACGCTGCCGAGGCGGAGCGACGGATCGGCGGCGGGCAGCCGGGCGAGCTCCAGCTTGATCGTGGTTCTACCCGGCGCGGACCAGTCCACCGGCACCTCGATCGTGGTGCATTCCATCTCCGCCGGCCCCTGGCCCCCAGGGCACGCCCTCCAGGTGAGGGTCGGCGCGGTCTGAGCCGCTGCCGGCAGTACGGCCAGGCCCAGGAGCGCGGACAGGGCCGGCAGGGCGATCGGCAAGGTCTTCACCCGGCGTGCGGAGCGGACCGGCGTCGGTCTGACCGGCTGTTTCGTTCGGTTTGTCATGCGCTCACCGTAGAGATCACGATCGGCCCGGTGACATGACCGAGGCATCCCAAAGCAAGGTGAGGCAAACCCCACCTTCGCACCTGCGCCCACCCCCGCTGGAACCCCGAGGCTGTGGCAGAAGAACGGCAAGCTCAAGGGCAAGCAGCCCAAGCTGCCCGAGCCGGCGCCGCTACGCCAGGGGGCATCCACCTTGACCTGCCCAGCCACGTAGTCGCCCCCAGCCTTGGGCACGTCCTCCCGGCGCGGGAACGCGCCTCCTCGAAGAACTTCGGTATCAGAGCGAACTGCGCGGCGACGACGTCCTCGCGCCGGTCCTCCCGGCCCTTTGCGCCACCAGGGCCGGGCCCGCCACCGCGAACGCCAGCGCCACCAGCAGCGCGCTGACCCACGGCGCGGACCGGTAGCCCAGCCCCGCGCCGATGGCGAGCCCACCCAGCAGGGGCCCCGCGGTCGCGCCCACGTTGAAGGCGGCGGTCGCGAACGAGCCGCCGAGGGACGGCGCGTCGGACGCCGCGTAGAGCGCCCGCGTGATCAGGGTGGAACCGACGGCGAACGACAGCGTGCCCTGCACGAAGACGAGCACGAACACGGCCGCCGCGTCGCCCGCGGCGACGCCGAACACGACCCAGCCGGCCAGCAGGGCCAGGCCGCCGGGCACCAGCAGCCACATCGGCCGCCTGTCCGCCATCCGGCCGCCGATCGACACCCCCACGAACGACCCCAGGCCGAAGAGCGCCAGCAGCACCGGCACCCACTGCCGGCCGTACCCGCCGACGTCGGTGACCACCGGAGCGAGATAGGTGAAGGTGCAGAAGGTGGCGCCGTTCACCAGCGCGCCGAGCAGCAGGGTCACGAGCAGCCGGGGCCGGCGCAACGCCCGGAGCTCCCGCCGCGCGCCGGGCACGGCCGCGTCCGGCGGCGTGGCCGGAACGGCGCACGCGACCGCGACGACGGCCGGCATCGAGACCAGCGCCACCGCCCAGAACGCCGAGCGCCAGCCCCACACCTGGCCGAGCACGGCCCCGGCCGGCACCCCGGCGACGCACGCGAGCGTGATCCCGCCGAGCAGTACGGAGGCGGCCCGGCCCTTGGCGCCGGGCCCGGCCATGGCGGTCGCCGTCGCGAGACCCACGGCCAGGAACCCGGCGTTGGCCAGCGCTCCGGCGACGCGGGCGGCCAGCAGAACGCCGAAGCTGGTGGTGACCGCGCCGGCCACGTGCACGAGCATGAAGACGGTCAGGAAGACCAGCAGCGCCCGCCGTCTCGGCCACCGCAGGCTGAGGACGGCCGTGAGCGGCGCGCCCACGATCATTCCCACGGCGAAGGCCGACGTCAGCGCCCCGGCGGCCGGGACGGACACCTGCAGGTCATGGGCGATGTCGGGCACCAGGCCCGACAGCATGAACTCGGACGTCCCCTGGGCGAAGACCGCCAGTCCGAGCATGTAGATGGCGATTGGCATGACACTCCACACCGCGTCGTAAGAGGTCGCGAAGGATCGCGAAAGGTCGATGAGGACGCGGCGAGCCACGGCGGACACAGCCGGACGACCAGGAGCGCCCAGCCGGGCACACGGGACCACCGCGCGAGAGAACCCGGGGCCCGGCGGCGGAAGCGCCGCATGACGACGCCGACCGTGCGCGAGGCCCGGGGAAACGGCCCGTACGACGGTGATTCGGTGACAGGCGCCGCACGGCCGCGCTGCAACGGGCGCGGCGGCTCAGCGGTGCGAGGAATCAGCCACCGAATGACCGGTGGCTAGCGTCTCGACGCCTCGGGGCTCGACATGGCCGACACGTTAGTCACGGCGCGAGCGCCCTGTCCACCGTTTTGATCACGGCCCGCCGCACGGGCGGTCGTCCCGGCGGAAGGGCGAGGACACCGGGCCCTGCCGGAAACCTGCCAGGACTCTGCTGGGAGCGGGTCAGGACGGCGCGCCGCCGAGGCGGGCGACGACCGCGAGAGCCGTACGGGCGCTCGCCGCGTCGTGGACGCGGAACACCCGGGCGCCCTGCAGCGCCGACACGGCGAGCGTGGCGAGCGTGCCCGCGTGGCGCTCCTCCACGGGCAGGCCGCCCAGCGTCTCGCCGACGAAGTCCTTGTTGGAGACGGCCACCAGCACCGGCCAGCCGGTGGCGGTCAGCTCGCCGAGCCGCCTGCTGACCTCCAGCGAGTGCCAGGTGTTCTTGCCGAAGTCGTGAGCCGGATCGATCAGGATCGCGTCGCGGCGGACTCCCGCGGCGACCGCGCGCTCGGCGAGGTCTGTCGTGTACGCGACCACGTCGGCCACCACGTCGTCGTAGGCGATGCGGTGCGGCCGGGTGCGCGGCTCCACCCGCCCGGCGTGCGCGCACACCAGGCCGATGCCGTACGCCGCGGCGACCTCGGCGAGCTTGGGGTCCACGCCGCCCCAGGTGTCGTTGAGCAGGTCGGCTCCGGCTTCGGCGACGACCTCGGCGACCTCCGACCGCCAGGTGTCGACGCTGATGATCACGTCGGGGTGCCGGTCGCGCACCGCGGCGACGACCTCCGCCACGCGGCGTATCTCCTCGGCCGGATCGACCTCCGTGCCGGGACCTGCCTTCACGCCTCCGATGTCCACGATGTCCGCCCCCTGCTCGATCTGGCGGGAGGCGGCGTCGACCGCGGCGGAGAAGGCGTAGGTCGATCCCCTGTCGTAGAAGGAGTCGGGGGTCCGGTTGACCACGGCCATGACCGCGAAGTCGCCGGGGCCGAAGGCGCGGCCGCGCAGGCGCAGGACGGCCGGCAGGCCGGGCGCCTCGGCGGGCATCGGCAGAGTGGACATCGCCGCCAGCGTACTAGGTCGACGTCGTCCCCTCGCGTGCCCGCCGGAAGCAGAGCCGTGGAACGGTCCAATCGCACGGCATGCGATCACGCCGCGGAGCCGCCCTCGGCCAGGGCCACGAAATCCTGCGCCATCGCGGGCAGCCGCCGCCGGGCGTGCACGACCGCGATGATCTTCCGGAGCGAGGGATCGAGCGAGCGGACCACCAGGCCGGCCCTGGCCGCCTGCTCGGCCATGCCCCGATACCACAGCAGCGAGGCCCGCCCCTCCCGTACGGTCCGCAGCCAGCCCCGGCGCTCGTCGGACTCGACGGCCGGGATCGGGCGGACGCCGTGCGTGGCGAAGATCTGGTCGAACTCCCTGCGGCGGGGGCTGCCGGGGGCGGGCAGCACCAGCCGCATGCGGTCGAGCCGGGCCACGGGGACGGGGTCGGGCAGGTCGAGGCCGGGCGGGGAGATCAGCACGATCTCCTGGCGTTCGAGCGGGTGGCTCACCAGGTCGGTGGGCACCGGGAGGTCGGTCAGCCCGAGATCGGCGCGCTGCTCGCGGACCGCGCTGACCACCCCCTCCCGGCCCTCGCACCGCACGATGTGCACCCGGATCCCCGGATGCTCGGCGGCGTAGGCGGGCAGCAGGCGCCCGGCGAGACCGGGCTCCAGGCTCGGCGTGGACGCGATCCGCAGTTCGGCGCCGGAGGAGTTGCCCTGCGTCGCGAGGGCCTCGATCTCGGCCACCGCGTCGAGGGCCTCACGGGCCAGCTTCACGACCCGGCGTCCCTGGGCCGTCACGACGACCCCGCGGCCCGAGCGCGCGAAAAGCGTCATTCCGAGTTCACGTTCCAGATCGCGTATCGCGCGGGACAGAGCGGGCTGCGCGATATAGAGCGATCTGGCGGCATCGGTCATGGTGCGGTGCTCCGCAGTGGCGACCACGTAACGGAGCTGCTGCAGATTCATGCGAAAAACGCTAGGGCAGACGAGCCCGGCGATTCCGGAACATCGCAGAGATCACGTCGGTCGATTACACATCGTGCCCGGCATCTGCTACATCCGTGATGGATGAGAAAACAGTATTCTTTTGCCCCAAATCCACAAAGGGGGCAATGTCGTGGCGCAGCAGTACCCTCCCCAGGAGCCACCGGGGGAGAGTTCTCCCTATTCCGGGCCGCCGTATTCGCCGCAACCGGAGGCTGCGCCCGGCTCACCGGACGCACCGCGGTCTCCTGGCGCGGCGCCTGGACCGTACGGTCAGCCGGGGTGGGGCGGACCTGAGGGCGGCGCGTGGCAGCCGGGGCCCGGCGGGGCTCCCTACCCGCCGCCACAGCCGCAGAACGGTTCCAACGGTCCCCAGGCGCCGGGAGGCCGGTATTACGGCGGCCCCTATCCGCCAGGTGGACACCCCCAGGGCCCGGCCGCGTACCCGCAGAACGCCCCGTCCCACGGCCCGGCCCAGCCGGCGAACGTCTCGCCGCAGGGCGGTCCCCATCCTTCCGGCGCGCCGTACGGCGCGGTTCCCGGCGTGCCGCAGGGCGGCGCCGCCTACCCGCCGAACGGCCCATACCCGGGCGGGACGCCCTATCCGCCCGGTGGCCAATTCCAGGATGCGCGGTTCCAGGGCGGTGCGCAGTTCCAGGGCGGTACGCAGTTCCAGGGCGGTGCCGGGCCACAGCCGCAGCCGCAGGCCCCGGCGTGGCCGAACGCGCAGCCCCCCTCTCACGCGGAGCCCTACGCGCAGTCCTACGCGCCCCCGCCGTCCCCCGCCGCTCCGGCGGGCCCGCCTCCCGGCACTGCGTACGGGCCGCCGAACGGGGCGGCGGGCCACCCGGGAGGCCAGGCGTACGCGCCGGGCGGGCTCGCGTACCCGCAGGGCGTCCCGGCATCGCCGGGGAACACGGCGGCCCCATCGCAGGGCATGCCGTTCCAGGCGGCGCCACCCCAGGCACCGCCACACTCGCCGCCGCAGGCACCACCCCAGCCGGCACCGGCCCAGGGGACGCCGTTCCAGGTGCCGCCGCCGCAGGCACCGCCTCAGACGCCGCCGCAGGGGACGGGGTGGGCGCCGCAGCCTCCGCCTCCCCCGCGCGGGCCTGCCGCCCCCTATCCGCCGCCCGCCTGGCGCCCGCCCCGCCGCAAGTCCGGCGCGGGGGCGGTCGTCGGCGCGCTCATGGGCGTGCTGGCGCTGGTCTTCGTGCTCGTCGTGGTCGTGAGCGCGCTGGCCGGCCTGTCGCACCGCGACGAATCGGTCTCGCCGGTCGCGATTCCGACCTTCACCTTCTCGCCGTTCCCCTCCGACGAAGCCACCAGGGACACCGAACCGACCCGGAAGCCCACCTCGAAGCCGACGTCGCAGCCCACGACGCGGCCGACTCCGGTGCTCAACCGCACGACGAAGAACAACACCGTCTATCGGGCCGGGTCGCTGGCGAAGACGAACTGCCGGGCCGGGAACGCCAGCATCTACAACCACGCCCAGTTCAAGGCACTGATCCTCAAGACCGGCGCCTGCATGGGCAAGGCGTGGGCGCCGGCGCTGGAGCGGGTCGGGATCGACTGGAGCCCGCCGAAGTACATGATCGCGGCCCGCAAGGGCAGGGGCGCGTGCGGCGACTATCCCTCCCCCGGCAGCAACGTGCCCTACTACTGCCCGAGCAACGCCACGATCTACGCCTCCACCTCGGCCATGGCGAGGGAGTACGGCTCGCTCGGGTCGTGGAACGGGATCATCATCAGCATGATGGCCCACGAGTACGGCCACCACATCCAGAACCTGTCGGGCATCTCCGACTCCTGGTGGCGGCAGACGCTCGACTCCGGCTCACGCAGCGGCAAGATGGCCCTCAGCCGCCGGCACGAACTGCAGGCGACGTGCTTCGGCGGCATGTTCATGCGGTCGGTCGCCGCCTCGTATCCGATCGACGCCACCCGGCGCAACACGCTCCTGTGGGCGTACAGCCACCTGGGCGACCAGCCGGGAGGGCCGCGCGACCACGGGAACACGCGCAGCAACGCCGCCTGGTTCCGTCAGGGGTACACCCGCCCGATGGCCTACCAGTGCAACACCTGGGTCGTCGGCTCCAGTTCCGTGTCGTGATCGGCCCTCTGATTTACGTCTACCTTGTCCGGATATGGGGGTTAGAATCCCTAGCCACAGCTTCGGAGGAGAGAGCGGTGAACCATGCGAGGCGGGGGTCCCGCTGACGAGGCCGGGGGGCCCGGGGAAGGCCGGCGGCCAGATCAGCGCAGCGGAGACGCAGGCCAGACCAGTGGAGACGCAGGTCAGCCCAGCGGGAACACCGGTCAGCGCGGCGGGGACACAAGCCGGCCCAGGGGCGGCACTGGTCAGCGCAGCGGGGACGCGGCTCAGCGCAGCGGGGACGCGGCTCAGCGCGGCGGAGTCGCAGGTCAGCGTGGTGGGAGTGGGAACGACAGGGAACCCACGACGAGCCCGCCGCCCACATCGGCCGCGCGTCCCAAAGGGCCGCGTTTCGGTCCTCCGCTGACCACCGCCTCCCTGATCGGCTGGACGGCGCTGTCGGCCGTCCTGCCCGGGGCGGCCCACCTGCGGGCGGGCAACCGCCGCACCGGGATCGCGTTGCTGGCGACGTTCGGCGTCGTGCTGGTCACCCTGGTGGTCCTGGTCCTGCGCCTGAAGGACAACGCGGGGGTCGTGCTGCGCGGCAGCACGATGACCGCCGTCATGGCCGGTGCCGCCGCGTGCGCGCTCGCCTGGTTCGCGCTCGTGCTCCTGTCGTTCGTCGCCCTGCGCCCGCAGCGCCTGCCGCAGACCGGGCAGGTGGTGTCCGGCATCGTGGCGGGCGTGCTGTGCGTGGCCGTCATGGCCCCGTTCGCCTTCACCGCGAACACGATCAGGACGGCCAGCCAGTTACTCGACGACGTCACGGCTCCGGTGGAGGGCTCGACCCCCGTGCCCGTGCACGCGGAGGACCCGTGGAACGGCCGTACGCGGGTGAACTTCCTGCTGATCGGCGGGGACGCGGCGGGCAACCGGGTCGGGGTGCGCACCGACTCGATGACCGTGGCCAGCGTGAACATCGCCACCGGCAACACCGTCCTGTTCAGTCTGCCGCGCAACCTCCAGTACGTCCGCTTCCCCCCGACCAGCCCCCTGCACAAGGTGTTCCCCAACGGCTTCAACGCCGAGGGGCAGGGCCTGCTCAACTCCGTCTGGTACTACGCGGACAACAACCCGCAGGTCATGGGCGGCAAGAACAGGGGCGCGCAGGCGTTGAAGGACGCCATCGGCTACACCCTTGGCCTGCACATCGACTACTACGCGATGGTCGACATGTACGGCTTCGCGGCCCTGATCGACGCGGTCGGCGGGCTCAAGATCCGGGTCGAGCAGGACGTCAAGTGGGGCGGGAAGTTCGGCACCGCCGGGACCATCAAGGCCGGTTACCGGACGCTCAACGGCGAGGAGGTGCTCTGGTACGGCCGCTCCCGGGTGGACAGCGACGACTTCTCCCGCATGGCCCGCCAGCGCTGCGTCATCGGCGCGCTCGCGCAGCAGGTCACCCCGGCCACGGTGCTCGCAAACTTCACCAAGATCGCCGCGGCGGCCCGGCACATGTTCCGCACGGACATCCCCCGCGACCTGCTCGAGCACCTCGTCCCGCTCGGCATGAAGGTGCGGAGCGCCAAGATCACGAGCCTCCAGTTCGTGCCGCCGCTCATCTACACGGGCAACCCTGACTGGGCCAAGATCAGGCAGCTGACCAAGGACGCGATCCGGGAGTCGATGTCCGACCGGAACATCGTCGCGGCCACCGCCTCGCCGATGACGTCCGCCGGATCGGCGGCGTCCGCCACCCCCTCCGGCCCGTCCCCGTCCGCGTCGCCGAGCCCGTCCGTCTCCCGTACGCCGGTCGTCGCCGGGGCGAGCCCCCGCAGGACGCCCACGACCAACGACAAGGCGGCCAAGAGCCTGTCGGAGCTGTGCGGCTTCTGAGCCCGGACTTCTGCGCGAGGACTGGCTTCTGACCTGGCGACACCGGAGCGTTTTTCCGCGAAGGCGTGGACGCCGCCATCCGGATGCAGCAAGGTTGTCACGTAACGTATCCACCCAGTCACGATCCGCCTAGTAACGGAGTGGACTCGTCGTGCGCGTACTCATCCAGTTGCGTCCGTCCCCCGACCTGGTCGCCGCCGTCGCCGACCCGTCGGTCCCGTCGATGGCGTCGGACGTGGCCGACGGCCTGCCCGGGGTCGTCCTCGACCACTCGTACGCCCCCGTGGCCGTGCCCCGGCCGATGCCCGCGTCCCCCGGCGGGGACCCGCTGTCGCTCAACCAGCCGCTGGTCTTCTCCATGGCGCCTCAGGACGCCTCGGTCGTGGTCCGCGGGGAGATCGCCGACGACGAGGTCACCAGCAGGGTCGCCCTCCTGCCCGCGGCCCGCCGCGACGTGGTCGCGGTGTACGCCGACCCGGCGATCGAGACCACGCTGACCTGCGGGGGCGATCCCGCCGTCGGCGACTGGCACGACGTCGAACGCCTGCTGCGCGTGCCCGACCTGACGGCCGAGGGGCTGGACGGGTCCGGCGTCCCCCTCGCGGTCATCGACACCGGCATCAACGCGGCGTACGTCAAGTCCGCCCGCGGCCACGACGTGACAGTGGATCACGAACGGAGCTGGAACCCCCAGAGCGTCTCCGGAACCCCGGGGGACTTCCCGGTGGACCACGGCACGATGTGCGCCTTCGACGCGCTGATCGCCGCGCCCAAGGCCTCGCTCGTGGACGTGCCCGTGCTGCTGTCGCGGCGGCAGGGCGGCTCGACGCTCGACGGCCTGCTGTCCGACGCGATCGCCGCGTACGCCCACCTGCGCGAGGTCCTCGACGCGCAGCCGGCCGAGTCGCGGGCGCTCGTGGTGACCAACAGCTGGGGGTCGTTCTCCCCGCGCTGGGACTTCCCGCCCGGGCACCCCGGCAACTACTCCGACAACCCGGCCCATCCGTTCAACCTGATCGTCGGCAGCCTGGCCGAGGCAGGGGCGGACATCCTGTTCGCCGCGGGCAACTGCGGGACGCAGTGCCGCGACAGCAGGTGCGCCTACCCCGACCGGCCCATCGTCGGGGCCAACTCCCATCCCCGCGCGCTGTCGATCGGCGGGATCGACACGACGGGCACGCGGGTGGGCTACTCCTCGCAGGGCCCCGGGCGGCTGGCCGCGCGCAAGCCGGACGTCTGCGCCTACACGCACTTCGCCGGCTCGGGCGCGCTCGGTGACGGCGAGCCCGACTCGGGCACCTCGGCGGCCTGTCCCGTCGCGGCCGGGCTGGTCGCCGCTGTCCGCTCCCGCTGGCCCTCGACGGTGCTGCCGCCCGCCCAGCTCCGGACCCTGCTCCGCCGGACGGCCGATGATCGCAGTGCCGTAGGGTATGACCACGACTACGGGTACGGCGTGGTGGACGCCGCCGGCATCATCGCCGCGCTGCGCCGCCGAGCCGCGAAAGCGGCCTGAAACCACAGCGCCGCGAAAGCGGCTGAAACCACAGCGCCGCGAAGGCGGCCTGAAAGCACAGCGCCGCAGACGTCCAGCAGGGGGAGGCGGGGCCGGTGGCCGAGGTGCTCATCACCGTGCGGCTCGCCGCGCCCGCGACGCTGGAGGAGGCGATGCGGCGGCTCGGCCTCGCCGAGGACGAGGTCGACACCGCGTACGGCCTGGTGCCGGTCGATCCCGGCAGGAACCTGTACGTCCTGCGGGTGGCGGAGGAAGCCGGGCGGCGCGTCGGCGACTCGGGCACCGGGACGGCGGACGGCGGGCCGTACTCCGATCCGCCCATCGAGCCCTACGGCCCGCCGCGATGACCGCTCCCCTCTGGGTGGTGTCCGGTCCGCCGGGCGCGGGCAAGTCGACCGTCTGCGACCTGCTGCTGGCCCGCCTCGACCCCGTGCCCGCCCTGCTGGACAAGGACACGATGTACGGCGGCTTCGTCGAGGCCACGCTCGCCGCGTACGGCAGGCCGCCGGGCGAGCGTGAGGGGCCGTGGTACGACGAGCACGTCAAGCGGCACGAGTATGCCGGCATGACGGCGACGGCCAGGGAGATCCGCTCCCACGGCTGCCCGGTGATGCTCGGCGGGCCCTTCACCTCCCAGGTGCACGACGCGGCGCTCTGGCACGCGTGGGTGGACGCGCTGGGCGGGCCCGAGGTGCGTCTGGTCTGGATCCGCTCCGACGGCCCGACACTGCGTGAGCGGCTGATCCGCCGGGGCCTCGCCAGGGACGGGCAGAAGCTGGAGAGGTTCGCCGAATACCTGCGCGCCATCCGCGTCGACGAACCGCCCGCCGTGCCGTACGACGAGGTCGACAACCGCCTCGGCGCGCCCCCGCTGGAGGCCCAGATCGACCGGCTGCTGGCGAGGACCTAGCCAGGGGCCGCCTTCAGGATGCCGGCCGCGCCCCCTCCGGTAGCGGTGAGCGCTCCGGGAAGGCGTGGAACGCCTGGATCACGAGCGCGGCGAAGCGCCGGGACGCCGCGACCCGGGCGGCCGCCGATGTGGCGCGGATGCCCCTGTGGGCCGTGAGCATGAGGATCAGGTCGTCGAGGACGAAGTCGGCGCGTAGGTGACCCGTCTTCTTGGCCCGGCGGGCGAGTTCGGCGAGCGCGTTCAGCGTCTGCTCACGGCTCGCCGCGAGATCCACCTCCTTGGGGTGGGCCGACATGAAGGCTTCGGTGAAGCCTCGGTTGCGGGCGTGCAGTTCGCAGATCTTCTCTATCACGAGGCAGAAACCGCGCCACGGATCCGGGTCGGCACGCCCCTCGTCGACGATGGCGTGGCACGCGCGCATCTCGTCCGTGAAGGCCTCGGTGACCAGCACCTGTTTGGTCGGGAAACGGCGATACAGGGTGGCGGGACCGACTCCGGCGTGCCGGGCGATCTCCCGCATCGAGACGTCCAGACCCTCGGCGGCGAACAGCGCGCGGGCCGCGTAGAGGATGCGCTCACGGTTGTCCAGGGCGTCGGACCGCAGGTTGTGAGGCAAACGACCGGTCACCGCTCTCACTTTAGCCAAACGGACGGTGGTGTCCGTTACGGTCCCGAGGCAGTACCGATCGATCCAGGAATGTGGAGACGACCTTGAAAGCAGTGGTGATCCAGGCGTTCGGAAGTCCCGAAGGTTTGGCGGTCATCGACCTCCCCGCCCCGGCTCCCGCCGCCGGACAGGTGCTGATCGCCACCGAGGCGATCGGCGTCGGCGGCGTGGACGCCGTGATCCGGAGCGGTGCTCTGGCCGCCTACGGTTTCGCGGAAGGGCACATCCCCGGCAGCGAGGTGGCGGGCACCGTGACCGCCGTCGGCGACGACGTCGACACCTCATGGATCGGGCAGCGGGTGTGGGCGTTCACCGGTGTGGGCGGCGGCTACGTCGAACAGGCGATCGCTCCGGTCGAGGAGATCCTTCCCCTCCCCGCGAACCTGTCCGCCGTCCACGCGGTGACGCTCGGGAGCTCCGGTGTGGTGGCCCACTTCGGCCTTTCCCATGCCCACTTCGCTCCCGGCGAGTCGGTGCTGGTGCGCGGTGCGGCCGGCAGCATCGGGATCATGACGGTTCAGCTCGCGGCTCGTGGCGGTGCCGGAGCGGTGGCGGTCACGACGTCGTCGGCCGAGCGCGGCGAGCGCCTGCGCACGCTCGGCGCGACCCACGTGCTGGACCGCTCCGGCGAGGGAGGCGAGGCGGCTCCCGCGGGCTACGACGTCATCATCGACGTCGTCGCCGGCCCGGACATGCCGTCCTTCTTCGACAAGCTCAACCCCAACGGCCGCCTGGTGGCCGTCGGCGCGGTCGGAGGCCAGCCGCCGGCGGACTTCGGCACGACGATGATGGCGGCGTTCCGGAAGTCGATGTCGTTCGCCACCTTCAGCGCCGACACGGTGGCCGGACCCGCTCGGCGTGCCGTGCGGATCGAGCAGTTCGCCGCCGCGGGTCGCGGCGCGCTGCACACGGTGGTGCACGAGGTGCTGCCGTTGGAGCAGGCCGTGTCGGCGCACCGGAAGATGGACGCCGGCGAGGTGTTCGGCAGGATCGTGCTCACGCCGTAGCCCTCGCCGCTCACGCCGCTCGCCGGTCACATGATCTCGTGGCCGTACGCGGTGGCGAGCGGCCGCAGGTCGGGGACGCCGAAGGCGGCGCACATCGACGCGAACGTCTCGGCCTTGTCCTCGCCGTACCGGCGGACGTGTGCCGCGTACGCGCCGGCGGTGACGAATCTCGGCGGGTCGGTCTTGCTGTGGAACTTGTCCGCGAACATCACGAGCTCTTCCTCGGCCGACTCCGCGAGATAGTCGCGGGGAGGCAGCGGCAGGCCCTGTCGCAGCACGTCCTCCCGGCTGATCCCCACACCCGTGTGGTGAGAGCAGAACCGGCACAGGATCTCGGGTAAGCCCTCCCCGCGGAGCAGTTCGTGGCCGAGGATTCCGTGGCGCACGTATCCGGCGTGGTCGAGCCGTCCGTCCTCGTCGTAGAGCCGGTAGACCCCGATGTCGTGCAGCAGGCTTCCGGCCCGCACCAACTCGGCGTCGACGTCGAGTCCGGCGCGGTCGGCCAGTCGCAGGGCGATCGCGCAGACGATCTCGCAGTGGGTGTGCACGAGCTCGAACGCCTCCTCCGTGGGCGCGTGTCTCGCGTGCAGTGCGCGGATCTCAGCGTCCGTCGGAAGCCGCATGCGGCGGAGTCTAGCAAGCGACGATCATGGGCGATCAGGTTCCCCGACGTCAGGAGGGCACCCGTTCGCCCAGGCTCTCGCGCAGCCCCCTGATCTCCTCGCGCAGGGCCGACAGCTCGGCGAGTGTCGAGCGGTCGTCCCTCGCCTCCTCCTCCATAGCGCTCACCACGACCGCGATGAAGAGGTTCAGCACGACGAACGTGCAGACCAGCACGAACACGACGAAGTAGATCCACGACGAGGGATGGCTCTCCATCAACTCGCGGTTGATATCCGACCAGCCGTCCCCCGTCATGACCTGGAACAGCGTGTACAGCGACGTGGGCAGGTCGCCGAAGTACTCGGGCGCGGCGGCGCCGTACAGCTTGGTGCCCATGACGGCGGCGACGTACAGGACGAGGCCGAGCAGGACGACGATCGAGGTCATCCCGGGAATGGCGGTGAGCAGCGCGGAGACCACCCGGCGCAGCGACGGCACCACCGAGATCAGCCGCAGCGCCCGCAGGACGCGCAGGGCTCGCAGCACCGACAGGCCGCCCGCGGTGGGCAGGAACGAGAAGCCGATGATCAGCAGGTCGAAGACGTTCCAGGCGTCGCGGAGGAACCGCCACCCGTAGACGTAGATCTTGGCGAGGATCTCCGCCACGAAGACGTACAGGGCGACGTGGTCGGCGACGTGCAGTTCCGTGCCGTAACGGGCGACCGCCTCGGCGGAGGTCTCGACGCCCAGCGTGGCCGCATTGAAGAGGATCACCACGGTGATCGCCTGCTGGAACCGCCGCGACTCGATCAGGCGGCGGACACGTTCACGCACGAAGGACTCCTGGGGGGCCATGAAAGATCGGCAAGAGCCTAGTGCCACCGCCCGACATATCCGTTCCCCGTCGGCCTGGAGCGCTCCGGTGCTCGGTGTTCGATCCGCTCACGTCGCGCCGGCCGTCACCGCACGGCGAGGCGGCGCGTACGGCGGCTGGGGGGCCTCAGCACCCAGGACAGCGCGGTCAGTGCGGTCAGGATGGCGAGCACCCACACCTCGCCCAGGGCGTACCCGGTGGTCAGATGGGAGAAGACAGCCCCGGTGTAGGTGTAGAAGGCGCCCGCGTAGGCCCATTCCTTGACCAGCGCGCGACGCGGGACGAGCAGGGCGATCGCGCCCAGCACCTTCCAGGTCCCCAGCAGCACCAGGAAGTAGGGCGGATAGCCCAGGTGTGTCACCAGGTCGCGGACCTGCGGAATCCGCGCGATGTCCCAGATGCCGCCGACCGCCAGTTCGGCCGTTACCGCTGCGGTGGCCATCCAGTAGCCGGCCGCTCGCACGTACGCGCTGCGCCTGGTGCTGCCCGAGGTCGGTTCCATGAGATGCTCCTTGTCACATCCGAGCGGGCTCCGGGTTCATCGCCATGAACCCCGACGGCGGAAGGATGTGACCGATGGACGAGGCCGGGCTGGCAGTGCTCTTCGAGGAGCAGCGGCCCCATCTGCGGGCGGTCGCCTACCGGATGCTGGGCACGCACACGGAAGCGGACGACGCGGTGCAGAACGCATGGCTGCGTCTCAGCGGCGCCGACACCGCCGAGGTGGCCAACCTCGCCGGATGGCTGACCACCGTCGTCGCCCGGGAGTGCCTCAAGATGCTGCGCGCCCGCCGGAACCGCCGCGAGGAGCCCCTCATTGACACCACTGCCGAGCTCTCCGCCGGAGGCCACGACGCCGGCGATCCCGAAGCCGAAGCCCTGCTGGCCGACTCGATCGGTCCCGCGCTGATGGTCGTGCTCGACAGCCTCGCCCCCGCCGAGCGGCTCGCCTTCGTCCTGCACGACGTCTTCGCCGTGCCCTTCGACGAGATCGCCGCCATCCTCGAAAGGTCCCCGGCCGCCACCCGTCAGCTCACCAGCCGCGCCCGCAGACGGGTCGTGGGCGCGACCCCACCCCGGCAGGTGGACATCATCCGCCAGCGGCAGGTCGTCCAGGCCTTCCTCTCAGCGCTGCGGCACGGTGACTTCGACGGGCTCCTCGCCGTGCTCGATCCCGATGTCCTCCTCCGGGACGGCGGCGCAGAGCTGGTGCGGGGTGCGCGGGCCGTGGGCGCCCACGCGCTCACCTACTCGCGCGCCGCCAGGTTCGTACGGCCCGCGCTGGTGGACGGGACCGTGGGTCTCGCGATCGTCCCGCAAGGACGCCTCATCGGGGCACTCGGTTTCACCTTCGACCACGGCAAGATCGCCGTGATCGAGCTGATCAACGATCCCGGACGCCTAGGGCACGTCGACCTGGCGCCTCTCCGCTCTTGACCGCGGGGGCGGACTTCAGCGGGCGGCGGCGTCGATGGCCTGGGCCGACAGGACGTGGTCCAGGACCATGAGGGCGCAGCCGGTGATGCCCGCGCCGGGCCCGAGGCGGCTGCGCTCGATGCGCAGGCTGCGGGTGGCGAGCTGGGTGGAGCGGCGGTAGACGACCTCGCGCACGCCGGACACGAGCGGCTGGAACATCTCGGCGACGTCGCCGCCGAGGACCACGACGGCGGGGTTGAGCAGGTTGACCGCGCCCGAGATGACCTCGCCGAGCCAGCGGCCGGCCTGCCGCACCACGGCCATGGTCTCCGCGTCGCCGGCCCGGACCAGGGCGGTCACGTCGGCGAGCGACATCACGTCGCGGCCCTTGGCCCTCAGGTCGCGCAGGATCGCGGTGCCGCTGGCGACCGAGTCGACGCAGTCGAGGTTGCCGCAGCGGCACAGCACGCCCCCGCCGTCCCGCACGGGAATGTGCCCGATCTCCCCGGCCGCGCCGAGCGCGCCGCGCAGGATGCCGCCGCCGGAGATCACGCCAGCGCCGATGCGGGTGGAGACCTTCACGAACAGCAGGTCGTCGAGTTCGGAGGCGTAGACGACCCGGTGCTCGCCCATCGCGATGACGTTCACGTCGTTGTCCACGAGCACCGGCACGCGGAACCGCTCGGCGATGATCGGCGGGATCACCACGCCGGTCCAGCTCGCCATCACGCGGGCGCTCTCGACCCGTCCTGCGGCGAACTCCACGGTCGCCGGCACGCCCAGCCCGATGCCGACGACGTCGTCCCGCCCGTCGAGCAGCTTCTCCCACGTGTCCATGAGCAGGGGCAGGACGACGCCCGGCCCCTCCTCGACGTCGATGTCCAGGTCGGTGCGCTGCAGCACCTCGCCCGCGAGGTCGCACAGCGCGATCTGGGTGCGGCGGGCGCCGAGCGAGGCCACCGGGACGACTCCCCCGGAGGCGGCGAAACGCAGCCGTACGGGCGGGCGGCCCCCGGTGGACGGCCCCTCGGCGTCCTCCACGATCAGCCCGCGCTGGAGCAGGTCGGCGACGCGGTGCGCGACGGCCGGGCGGGACAGGCCCGTCACGCGGCCGATGTCGGCGCGCGTCACCGCCTCCCCGCTCCGGATGAGCTGGAGGACCTCGCCGGTGGTGGCTAAACGTGACATCGAGCGTAAGTGAAGCACAGAAGCTCACCGAAGTTCAATGACTTATTCATTTCGAGTTACATAAGTGGGCTTGAAAAGTCGCATAACTTCCCGATACTGTCCCATCCGTGCCTGATCGACACCTGGTGCCCGATCAACGGATCGGGGGCCGGACGTGCCGCCGGGCGCACGTTCCGGGACGAAGGTCCCGGGGCGAGTTGGACCCCGCCTCGCGGCGGCCCCGGCAGGAGGAGGACCTTCCGTGACGAACCCCGTTATCACCGAGGTCACCGAGCGCGTGGTCGTGCGCAGCCGGGAAAGCCGCAGGGCCTACCTGGAGCGGGTGCGCCGTGCCGGGGCCGAGCTGCGTGAGCGGGGGCCGGCCCGGGGGCGGCTCGGCTGCGCCAACCTGGCCCACGGCTTCGCCGCCGCGCCCGCCGAGGACAAGCTCGACCTGCGCGGTACGGCGAAGCCCGGCGTGGCCATCGTGACGTCGTACAACGACATGCTGTCGGCGCACCAGCCGTACGAGACCTACCCGCCGGAGCTGAAGCGGGCGGTCCGGGAGGCGGGCGGCGTGGCGCAGGTCGCGGGCGGCGTGCCCGCGATGTGCGACGGCATCACCCAGGGCCGGGCGGGCATGGAGCTGTCGCTCTACAGCCGCGACGTGATCGCGATGGCGACCGCGATCGCGCTGTCGCACGACATGTTCGACGCGGCCCTGCTGCTCGGGGTCTGCGACAAGATCGTTCCGGGACTGCTCATCGGCGCCTTATGCTTCGGGCACCTACCGGCGATATTCGTCCCCGCCGGGCCGATGGCCTCCGGCCTGCCGAACAAGGTCAAGGCCAGGGCGCGGCAGGCCTTCGCCGAGGGCAAGATCGGCCGCCTGGAGATGCTCGACGCCGAGGCGGCGTCCTACCACTCCCCCGGCACCTGCACGTTCTACGGCACCGCCAACTCCAACCAGCTCCTCATGGAGGTCATGGGCCTCCACCTGCCGGGGGCGACGTTCGTCAACCCGCACACCGAGCTGCGGCACGCGCTGACCGCGGCGGCGGCGCGGCGGGCGGTCGAGATCACCCCGCACGGCGAGGAGTACACCCCCGTCGCCGAGGTCGTGGACGAGAAGGCGATCGTCAACGCGGTCGTCGCGCTGCTCGCCTCCGGCGGCTCCACCAACCACACGATGCACCTGGTCGCCATGGCGGCGGCCGCCGGCATCGAGCTGACCTGGGACGACATGGCGGCCCTGTCCAAGGTCGTGCCGCTGATCACCCGCATGTACCCCAACGGCCAGGCGGACGTGAACCACTTCCAGGCCGCGGGCGGCATGGCGGTGTTCATCGGCGACCTGCTGGACGCCGGGCTGCTCCACGAGGACGTGCTCACGGTCGCCGGGCGCGGCCTCGGCCTCTACCGGTCCGCCCCCGCTCTCAAGGAGGGCGGGCTGGCCTGGGAGGAGCGGACCGAGCCCAGCGCCGACACCGAGGTCCTGCGGCCGGTCGCCGAGCCGTTCTCCCCCGACGGTGGCATCCACATGCTGTCGGGCAACCTGGGCCGGGCGGTGAGCAAGGTCTCCGCCGTCAAGCCCGAGCACCTGGTGATCGAGGCCCCCGCCAAGGTGTTCGACGACCAGCTCGACCTGCTCGCCGCGTTCGAGCGGGGCGAGCTCGACGGGCAGGACTTCGTCGCGGTGGTCCGCTACCAGGGCCCCCGGGCCAACGGCATGCCGGAGCTGCACAAGCTCACGCCGCCGCTGGCCGTCCTGCTCGACCGCGGCCAGAAGGTGGCCATCGTCACCGACGGCCGCATGTCCGGCGCCTCGGGGAAGGTCCCCGCGGCGATCCACCTGTCTCCCGAGGCCGCCGACGGCGGGCCGATCGCGCTGCTGCGGGACGGCGACGTGATCCGCCTCGACTCGGCCGCCGGGACCCTCACCGTGCTCGCCGACCTCACCGGGCGCACGCCGCAGGGCGCACCGCTGACCGACGAGCAGTGGGCCGGCACCGGCCGCGAGCTGTTCGCCTCCTTCCGCCGCTCGGTCGGCCCGGCCGAGCGCGGGGCGAGCGTCTTCGGAGGTGCCGCGTGAGCCTTCCCTGGCTGGTCGCGGACATCGGCGGAACCAACGCCAGGTTCGGTTTGGTGACCCGGCCCGGAGGGCAGCCGGAGGCGGTAGCCGTACTCGACGTTTCCCAGCATCTCGGCCTTGCCGATGCCGTAGCCGCCTATCTCGCAGACCATGCGGGCGGAGTTCGGCCGGGGGCCGCGTGCCTGGCGATCGCCGGTCCGGTCGACAGAGACCGGTACCGGCTGACGAACGCGGGATGGTCGGGATCCGTGGAGGAGCTCGGCATCCCGCGTACGGTGCTGCTCAACGACTTCGAGGCGCTGGCGATCTCGCTGCCGCATCTGGCGGGGGACGACCTCGTGCCGCTCGGCGGCCCGCCGCCGACCGCCGGCCTGACGAAGGCCGTGCTCGGACCCGGCACCGGGCTCGGCGTGGCCGGTCTTGTCCCCGTACGGGAGGGCTGGCAGCCGGTGCCCGGCGAGGGCGGGCACGTGGCGGTCCCCGCCGTCACGGACCTGGAGATGGAGATCGTCAGGGCGCTGCGCGCGGACGGCCTGCCGTACGTGGACGCCGAGCACCTGCTGTCGGGCACCGGGCTGCCGCGCCTGCACCGCGGGCTCGCGCTCGTGCGCGGCGTCGTGCCAGAGGCCCGCACGGCGGCGCAGATCACCTCCTCGGACGACCCGCTGTGCGCCGAGACCGTGGAGGTCTTCCTCGCCCTGCTCGGCGGCTTCGCCGGCGGCGTGGCGCTCACCCTGGGCGCGCGGGGCGGGGTCTACCTGGGCGGCGGCGTGCTGCCCCGCCTGGTCTCGCGGATCCCCGGCAGCGCGTTCCGGGCCCGGTTCGAGACGACCGCGCCGGCGCTGACGGAGTACGCCGCCGCGATCGCCACCTCACTGATCATCGCCGAGCAACCCGCGCTGACGGGTGCGGCCGCCTGGCTCGCCCAACGAAACCCCGATGTGGAGTTTGTATGAGCAACCTTCTCGACCTCGCGCCGGTCGTCCCGGTGGTCGTCCTCGACGACGCCGAGAGCGCCGTCCCCCTCGCCCGGGCTCTGGTGGCGGGCGGGCTGCCGGTCATCGAGGTCACGCTGCGCACCCCGGCCGCCCTCGACGCGATCCGGCGGATCGCCGCCGAGGTGCCGGAGGCCGTGATCGGCGCGGGCACCGTGCGCTCGCCCGAGGACGTGGAGGCCGCGACCGGGGCCGGCGCCCGCTTCCTCGTCTCCCCCGGCACCACGCCCGGCCTGCTCGCGGCCATGCTCGCCGCGGGCGTGCCGTTCCTGCCGGGCGTCGCCACGGCCACCGAGGCGATGACGCTGGCCGAGCGCGGCGTGCGCGAGCTGAAGTTCTTCCCGGCCGAGCCGGCCGGCGGCGTCGCCTACCTCAAGTCGCTGAACGGCCCGCTGCCCGACGTGCGGTTCTGCCCCACGGGCGGGATCACCCCGTCGAACGCGCCGGCCTATCTCGCCCTGCCGAACGTCGGCTGCGTCGGCGGAAGCTGGCTCACGCCGCGCAGCCTGGTGGCGGCGGGCGATTTCGCCAGGATCGAGAAGCTCGCGTCCGAGGCCGCAGCGCTGTGTCCATGAGCGCTGCGCCCGGGCTGTGCCCATGAGCGCTCCCGCCCCGCAAGTGCCCCTGAGCACCTCCTGAGTTTTCCAGCTCGCCGGTCCGTCCTTCCTCCCTCGGCGGAGCCGGTGGCCATGCTCGTGTCCGCGACCCGGGCACGTCCATGGGTGCCGGGCCCGCGACCGCTCACCTGCGGTGGCGGGCCCGGCGTCGTCTCACGAGACAGCGCCCAGCAGGGCGTCCAGGGCGATCGGGTTTTCGTGCGTGCCCTCCGAGGTGCACGCGTGCGCTCCGGCCACGGCGCCCAGCCGTACGCACTCCTCCAGGGACCGGCCGGCCAGGCGGCCGTACAGGAAACCGGACACGAACGCGTCGCCTGCGCCGTTGCTGTCGGCCACAGGGCCGGGCAGCGGCTCGGCCGGGAAGCCGCGGACCTTTCCTTCGGCCAGCACGTGGCAGCCCTCGGCCCCGGCCGTGCACACGACCACCGACGCGCGGCCCCGCTCCGCGATCGCCCGCATGACCTCCTCGCGCCGCCCGCCGAGCTTGGCCGCGGACAGGAAGACCACGTCGGAGGAGTAGGCGAAGTCCTCGTGGTGCGGGTTCTCGCCGTCCCAGTCGTGCAGGTCGGTCGAGACCGTCGTGCCGTCCGGGATGTCGGCGTACACGTGCCGGGCGAAATCCACGATCGAGACGTGGACGTGCCGGGCCGACCGCAGGGCCGGCAGGTAGAGGTCGCGGGGCATCCGCTGGCCGGGGACGACCCTGGGGTCGAAGAGCGAAAGACGCCTGCCGTCCGGGTCCACGAGCAGGACGCTGCGGCGGGTGCCCGCCTCCGACAGGGCGTGGGCGAAGTCCACGCCGCGGGCGGCGAGGTGGTCGCGGATCAGCGCGCCCTGCGGGTCGTCGCCGATCAGGTCGACGAACTTCACGCGCAGGCCGAGGGCGTGGCAGCCGAGCGCGACCCCCGCGCCGGTGTTCCCGATCCGGTCCACGACGGGCGGCACGGCGTACGTGTCGGCGTACGGCAGGGGCAGTTCGGGCACGTAGACGGTCGTGTCGACGCCGGCGCCGCCGACGACCAGGACGTCAAGGGGGTGATCGGTCATTCGCAACGCTCCAGAGGACGTCAGGGGAATCCGGCGCGGTGACCTCGCGCATCCGCCGGAACGGGGCTCAGGGCGATCAGGCCGGTGCGGGCATGCCGGGACCGGCCTCGCGGGTACGCGCGACCGCGCCCGCGCTTCCCGCGGCGGCGGGCGGCGGGCGGCGGGGCTGACGGCAGGGCTCAGCGGTTGACGCGCGGGCCCGAGCTGGTGGAGCCGCGCACCACGAGCTCGGGCTGGTAGACCAGCTCGACGTGCTTGGCCGGGGTGCCGCCGATCTCCTCCAGCAAGGTCTCGACGGCGGCGGCCGCCATCGCGCCGATAGGCTTGCGCACGGTCGTCAGCGGCGGGTCGGTGAACGCCATCAGCGGCGAGTCGTCGAACCCGACGACCGACACGTCCCCCGGCACCGACAGCCCGCGCTCGCGGGCGGCGCGGATCGCGCCGAGCGCCATGAGGTCGCTCGCGCAGAAGATCCCGGTGCAGCCGCGGTCGAGCAAGGCCGCGGCGGCGGCCTGCCCGCCCTCGACGGAGAACAGCGAGTGTTGGATGAGGTCGTCGACGTCGGCCGGGCCGAGCAGCTGCGCCATCGCCTGGCGGAAGCCCTCGATCTTGCGGATGACCGGGACGAAGCGCCGCTGCCCCAGCGCGAGGCCGATGCGCTCGTGCCCGAGGTCCACCAGATGCTGCACGGCCAGGCGCGCGGCGAGCCGGTCGTCGGGCGAGATGAACGGCGCGGGAATGCCCTCGTTGTAGCCGTCCACGAGCACGATCGGCAGCCCCCGGTCGGTGAGCCGGGTGTAGCGGTCCATCCGCGCGGTGGTGTCGGCGTGCAGGCCGGAGACGAAGACGATGCCGGACACGCCCCGGTCGAGGAGCATCTCGGTGAACTCGTCCTCGGGGGCGCCGCCGGGCTCCTGCGTGCACAGGATCGGCGTGTAGCCGTGCTGGATCAGCGACTTCTCCATCGCCTGCGCGAACGCCGGGAAGATCGGGTTGCCGAGCTCCGGGATCACCAGGCCGATCAGGCCGTTGCTGCGCTGGCGCAGCCGCTGCGGCCGCTCGTAGCCCATCAGGTCGAGGGCGGTGAGCACGGCCTGGCGGGTGGCCGGGGAGACCCCCGCCTTGCCGTTGAGCACACGGCTCACCGTCGCCTCGCTGACTCCGGCCTGGGCGGCGATGTCGGCGAGCCGTGTGTTGTTCATGAGCATTACTTTAGACATCTCTCGCGGTCCACCAGGTGGCGGAGTCGGGAGCGAGCCGGACGACGTCACCGGCGGTCTCCGGTCCTCCGCTGGCCAGCAGCAGGTCGCCGTACCCCTGACCCGGCTCGATCTCCACCCACTCCGGCGTCATGTTGAGCACGCAGGCGAACGAGTCCCCGCGCCGGAACGCCAGCGTGCCGGCCGGACTGTCGAGCCAGGTCAGCGTGCCGTCGCCCAGATCCGGGTGCTCCCGCCTGAGGGCGAGGGCGGTCCGGTAGAGGCTGAGCATCGACGCGCCGTCCCGCAGTTGCGCCTCCACCGACAGGTCGCGCCAGTCGGCCGGCATCGGCAGCCAGCTCTCGTAGATGCCCGGCGGTGTGAAGCCGTACGGCGGCTCGCCCGCGGCGGTCCACGGGAGCGGCACGCGGCAGCCGTCGCGCCCGCTGTCGGGGTCGCGCAGCCGCTGCGGATCCTGCAGGTACTGCTCGGGCAGGTCGAGCACCTCGGGCAGCCCCAGCTCCTCGCCCTGGTAGACGTAGGCCGAGCCGGGCAGCGCCAGCATGAGCAGCGCCGCCGCCCGCGCCCTGCGCAGGCCGCGCTCGCCGCCGCCGTAGCGGGTGACGTGCCGCTTGACGTCGTGGTTGGACAGCACCCAGGTCGGGGGCGCCCCCACGAGCGCCGACGTCCGCACCGACTCGTCGATGACCTCGCGGAAGCGCGTCGCGTCCCAGGGCGTCTTGAGGAAGTGGAAGTTGAACGCCTGGTGCAGCTCGTCCGGCCGGACGTAGTTGGCCAGCCGCTCGGGCGAGGGCGCCCACGCCTCGGCCACGCCGATCCGCTCGCCCTCGTAGGAGTCGAGGATGCGGCGCCAGGCCCGGTGGATCTCGTGCACGCCGTCCTGGTCGAAGAACGGCACGACCTGCGCGCCGATCATCTCGGCCTGGCCCCGGGCGCCCACGTCGGGCAGGCCGGGCGCCTTGACCATGCCGTGCGCCACGTCGATGCGGAAGCCGTCCACGCCGAGGTCCAGCCAGAACCGCAGCACGTCGGCGAACTCCTGGTGCACCTCCGGGTGCTCCCAGTTGAGGTCCGGCTGCTCGGGCGCGAACAGGTGCAGGTACCACTGGCCGTCCGCGACACGGGTCCAGGCGGGCCCGCCGAAGATCGACTCCCAGTCGTTGGGCGGAAGCTCGCCCGCCGCGCCCTTGCCCTCGCGGAAGATGTAGCGCTCCCGCTCCGGGCTGCCCGGCCCGGCCCGCAGCGCCGCCTCGAACCAGGGATGGCGATCGGAGGTGTGGTTGGGCACCACGTCCACGATGATCCGCAGGCCCAGCCGGTGGGCGTCCGCGATCAGCGCCTGGGCGTCCGCGAGCGAGCCGAAGATCGGATCGACGTCGCGGTAGTCGGCCACGTCGTACCCGAAGTCGGCCATCGGCGAGGGGTAGAACGGCGTCAGCCAGATCGCGTCCACGCCGAGGTCGGACAGGTAGCGCAGGCGGCTGCGCACGCCGAGCAGGTCGCCGATCCCGTCGCCGTTGCCGTCCGCGAAGCTGCGGACGTACACCTGGTAGATCACCGCGTCGCGCCACCACCGGGTCGCGACCGCGGACGGCTGGACGGCGAGTTCGGTCATTGGGATCCCCCGATTCTCATATAGGGTCACGCCTTCGTCGCGCCGGCCGTCAGGCCGGTGACGAGGTGGCGCTGGACGAGCAGGAAGACGACGGCCGCCGGGATGGCGATCAGCACCGACGAGGCCGTCAGCAGGCCCCACTCCGCCTTGTGCTGGCCGACGAACTGGCTCAGGCCGACCGCGAGCGTGTACTTGTCGTCGCCCGTCATGAACGCGGTCGCGTACGCGACCTCCGCCCAGGCGGTGATGAACGAGTAGAACGCGGCCACGGCCAGGCCGGGCTTGGCCAGCGGCAGGATGAGCCGCCAGAACGTGCCGAAGGGGGTCAGGCCGTCCACCCGGCCCGCCTCGTCGATCGAGGTGGGGACGGTGTCGAAGTAGCCCTTCATCATCCACGCGCAGAACGGCACGGTGGAGGTGAGGTAGGCGATGACGAGGGACGGGAACTGGTTGATCAGCCCGAGCCCGGCCATCAGGTTGTAGATCGGCACGATCAGGATCGCCACGGGGAACATCTGCGTGATCAGCAGCATCCACATCACCGAGCGGAAGCCGGGGAAGCGGAAGCGGCTGACCGCGTAGCCGGTGGTGGCCGACAGCAGCACGCCGAGCACGGCCGTGATGAGCGAGACGACGACGGAGTTGGCGGCCCACGTCAGGAACCTGGTCTCCCCCAGGACCTGCGTGTAGTTGGCGAACGTGGGGTGGTCGATCGGCGCGACCGAGGCGGTCTCGATGACCGTCCGCGGCTTGAGCGAGGTCAGCACCAGCCACGCGACCGGGAACACCGACACGATGCTCGCCGCGATCAGCGTGAGGTGCAGGGCGATCGACTTGCCGGGGCTGCGCCTGTCACGGCTCCACGCGCCGGCGGGGGCGGGAGCGGCCCGGCTCACCATGCCTCCCCCTGCTGCCTGAGCGCGCGCCGGTAGACCGTGGCCATGACGACGAGCAGCGCGAGGATCACCATGCCCCAGGCGGCGGAGCCCGAGTAGTTCCTGATGCCCTCGAACGCCTGGCGGTAGGCGTACGTCACGAGGATCTCCGTGGCTCCGCCCGGTCCTCCCTTGGTCAGCAGGAAGATGACCGGGAACTGGTTGAACGTCCAGATCGTGCCGAGCAGGACGACCGTGCTCGACACCGGGCGCAGGCCCGGCAGCGTGATGTGACGGAAGCGCTGCCAGGGCGTGGCGCCGTCCACCTCGGCGGCCTCGTGCAACTCGCGCGGGATGGCCTGCAGGCCGCCGAGCAGCGCGAGCATCATGAACGGCACGCCCAGCCACACGTTGCAGGCGATCACCGAGACCTTGGCCCAGAACGGGTCGTCCAGCCAGCTGATCCCGGCGAACCCGGCGGCCCGCAGCATGGCGTTGACCACGCCGAACTCGCCGTTCAGCAGGTAGCGCCAGATGAAGGCGGACACGAAGGCCGGCACGGCCCAGGGCAGGACGAGCAGGATGCGATAGAGCGACCGCAGCCGCATGGGCCGGTTCAGCAGCATCGCCAGGCCGAGGCCGATGCTCACGTGCAGGGCGACGCACACCACGGTCCACACGACCGTCCAGGTCAGCCGGCCGAGGAACTCCGAGGACGTGAGGATGTCGGCGTAGTTCTTCAGGCCCACGAACTCGTAGGTGGACGGGATGACGTTCATCCCGATCGTGCGGCCCATGTTGCCCTCGGTCGCGTCGGTGAGCGACAGGTACACGCCTCGCACGAGCGGGTAGCCGACCAGCACCAGCATCACGATGACGACCGGCGCGATCATCGCCCAGGCGTACCAGTGACGCGACAGGAGGCGCCGCGCCCCGGAACGGGGCGCGGCCCTTCTCGTCGCGACGACGTCAGCCGTCATGTCCTACAGGCTCCAGCCCTTGAGGATGCCCTGGTAGGCGGTGGCGACGTCCTTGAGCATGGGCTCGGTCGTCGTCTGCCCGCCGGCGAGCTTCTGGTAGCCCTCGACCAGCGGCTGGAACAGCGAGGCGGCCTCGGGGATCCACGGACGCTCGACGGCCGTCTCCATCGGCTTCGCCCACTGGGCGATCTTCGGGTTGGCCGTGGCCTCGGAGGCGCTGTAGGCGGGCTGGCGGGTCGGCAGCAGGCCGAGCTTGCCGGCGATCTTCGCCTGGCTCTCCGCGCTGTCCATGAACTGGACGAACAGGTAGGACGCGTCCAGGTTCTTCGAGCCCGCGTACACGGTGTAGTCGTGGCCGCCCAGCGGCGAGCCCGCCTTCGCCGAGCCGGCCGGGACCGGGGCGACACCGAAGTTGTCCGGGTTGTCCTTGAACACCTTGCCACCGAGGTTGTCGGCGTTCGACCACGGGCCGTTGAAGATCATCGCGACCTTGCCGTCCTTGAACGCGGTCTCGGCGTTCGTGTAGCTGTCCTGCAGCGCGGGCTTGACGGCGGCGCCGGACGTGATCAGGTCCTCGACGATCTTCACCCCCGCCACGCTCTGCGGGGACGAGATCGTGATCTTCTTGTTCTGGACGTCGACGAAGTCGCCGCCCTCGCCATAGATGAACGGAAGCAGGAAGTAGGCGTCCACGTTCAGGGCGAGGCCGCCCGCTCCGGTCTTCGACTTGACGTCGAGCGCCACCTTCTTGAGGTCGGCCATCGTCGCCGGAGGCTCGTCGTAGCCCGCCTTCTTCAGTAGTTCCTTGTTGTACAGGAGGCCGAGGGTGTCCGTCACCTGCGGCACGCCGTACGTCTTGCCGTTGTACTTACCGCTGGCGGCCGGGACGGGCAGGAACTCCTCGGGCTTGTCGACCGCGGGGGTGCCGTCGAGCGGCGCGAGGTAGCCGAGCGAGGCGAACTCCGCGACCCAGCCCACGTCGGTGCGCAGGACGTCGGGCGCGCCGGAACCGGACTGCGCGGCGGTCTTGAACTTGTCCCGCGCGTCCGCGAACGGCACGTTGACGTAGTTGACCTTGATCTTCGGATATTTGGCCTCGAAGTCCTTGATGATCTCCTGGAAGACCGGGCCCTCGGTCGTGGCGTCCGAGGTGTCCCACCAGGTGACCGTGCCGGACACCTCGGCGGGGGCGGCGCTCTTGGCCGGGGACGATCCGGCGTCGCCGGAACCGTCGCCACAGGCGGTGACCGCCAAAGCGAGCGCCGCGGCCACCGCCGCGGACGTGAGGACTCGCCTCATCTGCGTCGCACTCCTTGCTCAGGGGGATTTGAGCGGAACGTAACAGGGGTGCGAACGGGATGAAAGGTCTTACAGAAACTTTCAGCAATTTCGTTACATTTGACGCCTCCCAGAGGGGCGCGGGGAGGTCACGGCGCGACCCTGACAACCGTCTTTAGCAAGGGGAAAGTTAGGAGTAACGAGATGTTGCATGTAGATGCCGGATCTTTCACGACACGTATGGACACGAGTGCCCGCGACGCGATGTACTACCTCATCATTCACACCGAAGGCTGGGGATCCGGGCGTGCCTGCCCGGGAGGAACGAGCGCGCATGAGCACCGTCGTCCTCGACAACGTGACGAAGATCTACCCGGGGGGGTACCTCGCGGTCGACCGCATGAACCTGCGCGCGGACGAGGGTGAGCTCCTCGTCCTGCTGGGGCCGTCGGGCTGCGGGAAGTCCACACTGCTGCGCATGATCGCGGGCCTGGAGGAGATCACCTCCGGCGACCTGTGGCTGGGCGGGCAGCTCGCCAACCACCTCGCGCCCCGTGACCGGGACGTCGCGATGGTCTTCCAGAACGGCGCGCTGTATCCCCACCGGACGGTGCGCGGCAACCTGTCGTTCCCGCTGGAGATCGCCAAGGCCGACCCCACGATGGTCAAGCAGCGGGTCGTCGAGCTGTCGCGCGCGCTGCACATCGACGAGACGCTCGACCGGCGGCCGGGCACGCTGTCGGGCGGCCAGCGCCAGCGCGTGGCGATGGGCCGCGCGATCGTGCGCCAGCCCTCGCTGTTCCTGATGGACGAGCCGCTGTCCAACCTGGACGCCGGCATGCGCACCGAGTTGCGCATGGAGATCTCGTCGCTGGTGCGCGCCCTCGGCGTCACCACCATCTACGTGACGCACGACCAGGTCGAGGCCCTCACGCTGGCCGACCGCATCGCCATCATGAACCGGGGCGTGCTGCAGGACCTCGGCACCCCGGCGCAGGTCTACAACGACCCCGCGACCGCGTTCACCGCCGCGTTCCTCAACTCCCAGCAGCTCAACCTGCTCGCGGCGACCGTGCGTACCCCGCAGAACCAGTTCATCATGCTCGACTTCGGCCCTCACCAGATCACGATGCCCTGGACCGATCCACGGGCGTACGCGGTGTCGCAGCACACCGGCATGCAGATCATCGTGGGGATCCGGCCGGACGGGCTGGTGCCGGTGCCGGAGCGGACGGAGGGCCCGACCTTCTTCGGCCGGGTCAGGACGCTGGAGTATCACGGCCACGAGTGGCTGGCCTACCTGGAGGCCGGGATCCCTGCCGTCAACGTGCCGGAGCCGCCGGACCGCCGCCAGATGAACGGCGCGGGAGGCGGCGGCAAGGCGCGGTCGATGATGCGCCGCCTGCTGAACGGCGCGGCCGCGGTGGAGGAGGAGCAGCCGCCGCCGCTCTCGCAGTCGGGCACGCACCGCCGCGCGGACCTGATCGTCAGGCTCGGCAACCGGCCCGTGTGGCGCGCGGGCGACGCCGGCCGGGTCGCCGTGGACGTCTCCCGGCTCATGCTGTTCACGATGGACGGCACCCGCATCGACCCGCCGCGCCGCTGACACCCCTCAGACCGGCCGGCTGACGCCGCCGGCCAGCACGGAGACGATCGCCACCAGGCGGACGATCTTGTCCAGCTCCGCCCGATGGAACGCGGGCCCCTGCGAGCGGGCCACCACCAGGTGGACGCCGTCCATCGGCACGCTCGCCAGGTGCAGCCCGCCCTCCTCGAACGCCGAGGCGCGCAGCGGGGTGAGCTCGGCCGCGGGCACCTTCTCCGGGGCCTGCCAGCTCCCGTGGACGATCGTGCCGTCGGCCGAGTCGACCGCCACCGCCCACTCGGCGCTGACCAAGTCGGGCACGGCGTCGACGAGGGTGACGTACGCCCGGTCTGGGTCCGCGGCGACGTGGCCGAGCAGGTCGTAGTCGGGGGTCGATCCGGGCACCTCACGGGTCGGCCACACGGCCTCCACCCGCGCGCCGGGGACCACGCCGATCCGCTCGCGCAGCTCGCCGGGCTCGAACACGCCCGACCAGGAGACGGTGAAGTCGTCCACCGCGCGGCCCGCCTGCCGTTCCAGCACGGTGACCTGCAGGATGTCCGCGCCCATGACCCCGAACGCGCGCGCCACCTGGCCGAGCACCCCAGGCCGGTCGGGGAGCGAGACCCGCAGCCGCAGCAGCATCCCCACCACCTCCTTCTCGTGCGACACCAACAGTGTCGGACACAGGTTTCACGGCTGTTACGCGGGTGGGTCACGGAATGGCTGCAATGTTTCTGGAACTTGCAGCAAAGTCTTGCGGGAGCCGGGGCCCGACAGTAGCTTCCGGGCCATGGTGACCCCCCAGCACCGGCGTACGCGCGTGCCCATAGCGCTGTCCACCGTCGCGGCACTCGCCGCCGCGCTCATCGCCTTCCCCCTGACCTCTCCCCCGGCGGCGTCGGCCCTGGTTTCGGCAGGCACGGTCGCGGCGAGCGCGGCCGCGGGCGCCGTCGCGGCCGGCGCGCCGTCCGACGCCGAGCTCGCCCGCGACGCCCTCCGCACGGACCTGTCCCGCGAGCGGCTGTACTTCGCGATGACCGACAGGTTCGCCGACGGCGACCCCTCCAACAACCGGGGCGGGCTGTCCGGCGACCGCCTGACGACCGGCTTCGACCCTGCGGACAAGGGCTTCTACCAGGGCGGCGACCTCGCGGGCCTGATCGGGAAGCTCGACTACATCAAGGGCCTGGGCAGCACGGCCATCTGGCTCACGCCGTCGTTCAAGAACCGGCCCGTGCAGGGCACGGGTGCGAACGCCAGCGCCGGCTACCACGGCTACTGGATCACCGACTTCACCAGGATCGACCCGCACCTCGGCACCAACGCGCAGATGAAGAGCCTCGTCAAGGAGGCCCACAAGCGCGGCATGAAGGTGTTCTTCGACATCATCACCAACCACACCGCCGACCTCATCGACTACGCCGAGAAGACGTACGGCTATCGCGGCAAGGCGGCCTACCCCTACGTGGACGCCTCCGGCCGGGCCTTCGACGACCGCGACTACGCCCTGCGCGACGACTTCCCGAAGGTCACCGCCGAGTCGTTCCCCTACACGCCGGTGGTGACGGCCCCCTCGAAGGTGCCGTCCTGGCTGAACGACCCGACGATGTACCACAACCGGGGCGACTCGACCTTCTCCGGCGAAAGCTCCGAGTACGGCGACTTCTCCGGACTCGACGACCTGTGGACCGAGCGGCCCGAGGTCGTGAAGGGCATGACCGACATCTACAGGACGTGGGTCAGGGAGACCGGCATCGACGGCTTCCGGATCGACACCGCCAAGCACGTCAACATGGAGTTCTGGCAGCGCTTCGCGCCCGCCCTGCACGGCTACGCCGCCAAGCTCGGCAACGACAGGTTCTTCATGTTCGGCGAGGTCTACAGCTCCGACCCGGCGTTCGAGAGCCGCTACACCACCACCGGCACGCTCGACGCCACGCTGGACTTCGGCTTCCAGGAGGCGGCGCGCTCGTACGCGAGCGGCGGCGACGCCGCGAGCCTCGGCAGGCTGTACGCCGCCGACGACTACTTCACCGACGCCGACTCCAACGCCTCCTCGCTGCCGACGTTCCTCGGCAACCACGACATGGGCCGGATCGGCTACTTCCTCGAACAGGACGACCCCTCGGCGGACGACGCCACCCTGCTCGCCCGCGACCGCCTGGCCCACCAGCTCATGTACCTGACCCGCGGCCAGCCGGTCGTGTACTACGGCGACGAGCAGGGCTTCACCGGCGGCGGGGGCGACAAGGACGCCCGGCAGCCGATGTTCGCCTCGAAGACGGCCGACTACCTCGACGACGACCTCATCGGCACCACCGCCACCCACGCGACCGCCAACTTCGTCACCACCCATCCCCTCTACACCTCGATCGCCGAGCTGGCCCGGCTGCGCGACCGCTATCCGGCACTGGCCGACGGCGCCCAGATCGTGCGGCTGGCGAGCGGCAACGTGTTCGCGTTCTCCCGGATCGCCGCCAAGGAACGGGTCGAGTTCGTCGTGGCGCTCAACAACGGCGCGGCGGCGAAGACCGTCCAGATCCCGACGTACTCCCCCGGCGCCTCGTTCACCCAGGTCTACGGTCCTCAGGTGGATGGCAGGGTGCAACGGCTGACCGGCGCGGCCGACGGGACGCTGGCCGTGACCGTGCCGCCGCTGTCGGCCGTCGTCTACCGCGCGGACAAGGCCCTGGCCGCTCCGGCCGGTGCGCCGGAGATCTCCCTCACGCTGCCCGGCGAGGCGCTGCGCGGCACGGCCGCCGACGGCAGAGTGGCGATCTCCGCCGAGGTGCCCGGTGACGGGTTCGCACAGGTCACCTTCGCCGTCAAGGCCGGGGACGCGCCGTGGCGGGTGCTCGGCACCGACGACGCCCCCAACGGCCACATTTACCGGATATTTCATGATCTGACCGGTGTGCCCGAGGGCACACCGCTCACGTACAAGGCCGTCGTCAAGGACGCGGCGGGCCGGTACGCGGGCGCCACGGCGACGGCGACGGCCGGGCCGGAGCCCGCGGAGGAGGAGCCGGGCGCGGTCAAGCGCGACCACCTCGTGGTCCACTACAAGCGCGAGAGCGGCGACTACGACGGCTGGGGCCTGCACGCCTGGGGCGACATCGACCAGACGGTCGAGTGGGGGTCCCCCGTCGCCTTCGAGGGCGAGGACGCGTTCGGCCGCTTCGCCTGGCTCAAGCTGAAGCCGGGGGCCACCGAGGTCGGGCTGATCACCCACAGGGGCGACACCAAGGACCAGGGCGACCGGATGGTCGACCCGGCCCGTACGGGGGAGGTGTGGCTCGTGGAGGGCAGGCCGGACGTGTACGCCTCCCGGGCCGCCGCCGAGGGGTACGCCACGATCCACTACCGCCGCCCGGACGGCGCGTACGCCGGCTGGGGCCTGCACCTGTGGGGCGACGCGCTCGCCGACGGCGCGGGCACCGAGTGGGGCGCGCCGCGTCCGCCCGACGGGACCGACGCGTTCGGGCCCTTCTGGCGGGTGCCGCTGAAGAACGCCGACGCCCCGCTGAACTACATCATCCACAAGGGCGACACGAAGGATCCCGGGCCCGACCAGTCGTTCGTGCCGGCCGGGCAGCCCGAGGCTTACGTGAACTCGGGCGGGACGGCGATCCACGGCAGCGCGGCGGCGGCGCGGAACGTCGCGGTGCTGCACTACCACCGCGCCGACGGCGACTACGACGGCTGGGGCCTGCACTTCTGGGGCGACGCGTCCGGCTCGGTCGAGTGGGGCGACCCGCTGAAGCCGGCCGGGACCGACGCCTTCGGCGTGTACTTCGAGGTGCCGCTGAAACAGGACGCGAAGACGCTCGGCTGGATCATCCACAAGGGTGATCAGAAGGACCAGCAGGCCGACCAGGCCCTGGATCTCGGCGTGACCGGCCACGAGGTGTGGAAACTGTCAGGTGTGGACGGATACCTGCTGCCGCAGCCCGCGGCCACCGGGGCGGACGCCGACCTGGCCAAGGCCACGGCCCAGTGGATCGACCGGGACACGGTCGCGTGGAAGGGCAAGGTCGCCGCGGCGAACCACTACGCGCTGGCCTACTCCCCCAAGGGCGACATCGCGTACGAGAAGGGCGACCTGACCGGGGACGTCCATCTCATCCGGCTGATGTCCGGGGCGCTCAGCGACGCGCAGAAGGCCGCGTGGCCGCATCTGGCGGCGTACGGCGCGCTGAAGGTGGATCCCCGCGACGCCGGCCTCGTCCGCGACGCGCTGCGCGGCCAGGTCGTGGCGATCGAGCGCGGGCCCTCCGGCGCGCTGCTGACCGCCACCGGCGTGCAGATCCCCGGCGTCCTCGACGACCTCTACGCCGGGGCCGCCGAGGTCCCGCTCGGCCCCACCGGCCGCGGCGGGCTCGCGGTGTGGGCGCCGACCGCGCAGAAGGTCGAGCTGGCCCTCTACGACGGCCCGTCCGCCGACCGCAGGACGGTCCACCGCATGCGCAGGGACGACGCGACGGGCGTGTGGTCGATCGACGGCCCGGCGTCGTGGCGGGGCAGGTACTACACCTACCTCGTCACCGTCTACGCCCCGGCCGCCGGGAAGATCGTGACCAACGAGGTGACCGATCCCTACAGCCTGTCGGTCTCGGCGGGCTCGGGGCGCAGCCAGATCGTCGACCTGGACGACCGGTCGCTGCGGCCCGAGGGGTGGACGGGCCTGAAGAAGCCCCCGGCGGTGCGCCAGGACCGGGCGTCGATCTACGAGCTGCACGTGCGCGACTTCTCGGCCTCCGACGCCACCGTGCCGGCCGCCGAACGCGGCACGTACAAGGCGTTCACCGAGACCGGCAGCGCCGGGATGACCGAGCTGCGGAGCCTGGCGAAGGACGGGCTGACCCACGTCCACCTGCTGCCGGCCTTCGACTTCGCCACCGTGCCCGACCGGAAGGCCGACCGCACCGAGCCCGGCTGCGACCTGGCCGCGCTGCCGCCCGACTCCGACCGGCAGCAGGCGTGCGTCGCGGAGACGGCCGCGAAGGACTCGTTCAACTGGGGCTACGACCCGCTGCACTACACCGTGCCGGAGGGCTCGTACGCGACCGACCCGGACCGGAGGATCAAGGAGTTCCGCGAGATGGTCGCGGGGCTCAACGGCGCGGGCCTGCGGGTGGTCATGGACGTCGTCTACAACCACACCCACGCCGCAGGGCAGGACCCCACGAGCGTGCTCGACCGCGTCGTCCCCGGCTACTACCACCGGCTCATGGACGACGGCACGGTGGCCACCTCCACCTGCTGCGCGAACACCGCACCCGAGCACGCGATGATGGGCCGGCTCGTCGTCGACTCGATCGTCACCTGGGCGAAGGAGTACAAGGTCGACGGCTTCCGGTTCGACCTGATGGGCCACCACCCGAAGGCGAACATCCTGGCCGTGCGCAAGGCCCTCGACACGCTCACGCCCGAGAAGGACGGCGTGGACGGCAAGTCGATCATGCTGTACGGCGAGGGCTGGAACTTCGGCGAGGTGGCCGACGGCGCCCGGTTCGAGCAGGCCACCCAGGCCAACATGGCGGGCACCGGGATCGGCACGTTCAGCGACCGGCTGCGCGACGCCGTGCGCGGCGGCACGCCGTTCGACGCGGACCCCGGCGTCCGGGGCTTCGGCTCCGGCCTGGGCGATGAGCCCGGCGACCGCCTCGCGCACTACGAGGACCTGGTCAAGCTCGGGCTCGCGGGCAACCTGCGCGACTTCACGTTCACCGGGTCGTCCGGAAAGCCCGTCAAGGGGTCCGAGGTGGACTACAACGGCAGCCCCGCCGGGTACGCCGCCACGCCCGGCGACACGGTGACCTACGTGGACGCCCACGACAACGAGACGCTGTTCGACGCGCTCGCCTACAAGCTGCCCAAGGACACCCCGATGGCCGACCGGGTCAGGATGCAGTCGCTGTCGCTGGCGACGGTCCTGCTCGGCCAGGGCACCGCGTTCGTCCACGCCGGCAGCGAGCGGCTGCGGTCGAAGTCGCTCGACCGCAACTCCTACGACTCGGGCGACTGGTTCAACCGCCTCCTGTGGGACTGCCGCCAGGGCAACGGCTTCGGCGGCGGCCTGCCGCCCGCGAAGGACAACGAGGCGCGCTGGCCGTACGCGCGGCCCCTGCTGGCCGACCCCGCGCTGCGGCCCGACTGCGCCGCGATCGGGTCGGCCCGGGCGAGGTTCGGCGAGTTCCTGCGGATCCGGTACTCCTCCCCCGCCTTCTCGCTGGGCTCCGCCGCGGAGATCGGCAGGCGGGTCTCCTTCCCGCCGTCCGGCGCCCCCGGAGTGATCGTCATGCGCATCGACGCCACCGGCGTCGATCCCGCGAACAAGGCGATCTACGTGGTGTTCAACGCCACCGGGAAGACCGCCGCACCCACCGTGCCCGCGCTCAAGGGCGCCCGGGTCGCGCTGCACCCCGTTCAGGCGGCGTCGGACGACCCGGTGGTCCGGCAGGCGTCGGCGGATCCGGCGACCGGCACGCTGACCGTGCCCGCCCGCACGGTCGCGGTGTTCACCGAGACACCTTAGGGACGCGTAGGGACGCGTAGGGACGCCATTGGAGTGCAACCGGGCGGCGGGCACCCGCGCCCGGTTGCACTCGATGAGAGACTTTGAGCAACTTTGGGGTGAGCTTTTCGCTGTCGCGAGTTTCCCAAAAGATGACCATGAGTAGCCTCGGGTAATGCTCCTCCCCAGGCGCTCCCCGTCACTGCGAGCCCGGCTGGCACTCCTCGCCACCGGGACAGCGGCGATCCTGCTGATCCCGCTCGCGGTCGTGGTGCACGTGCTCGTCCGCGACCTGGTCGCGGACCGCATCTGGGACCGCAGCCTGGACACCGCCACGCACGTCGCCGCGCAGATCCGGGACGGGCGCCTGCGCAACCCCATCCCGACCGGCGGGAACGGCATCGACCTGATCGAGGTGACGGGGCCGGACGGCCGGGTCGTCGCCGAGAGCGCGGCGGCCAGGACCCTGCCGCGCCTCAGCCCGTTACGCCCGGCCCCCGACCGCGAGGTCACCCAGACGACGGCCTGCTCGCCCGCCGGGCACGACTGCCTGTACGTGACCGTGCTGCGGGTCTCCCCGGGGCCCGGCTCCGACCTCGTCTACGCGGGCCGGGCTGCCCCGGCGATCCTCAACACCCCGTTCACGCTGCCGGCGCTGCTCCTGGCGGCCCTGCTGCTCACCGCGCTCGCGGGCTGGACGGCGTACAAGGTGACGGGCCGCGCGCTGCGGCCGGTCGAGGCGATCAGGTCGGAGCTCGCCGAGATCACCGAGAGGAACCCCGGCGGCCGGGTGCCCGAGCCGCCCGGCGACGACGAGTTCTCCCGGCTGGCCCAGGCCGCCAACGACGCGCTGTCCCGGCTGGACACGTCGATCCAGCGGCAGCGGCAGTTCGCCGCAGACGCCTCGCACGAACTGCTCACCCCCATCGCCGGGATCCGGGCCCAGCTGGAGAGCGCGCGGCTGCATCCCGAGGACACCCCCGAGGCCGTCTGCGCCGCGCTGCGCGACACCGAGCGCCTGGAGGCGATCGTCGCCGACCTGCTCCTGCTGGCGCGGATCCCCACGGTTCCCGAGACCGCCCGGGAGGAGGTCGACCTGTCCCACCTGGTCGTCACCGAAGTCGAGCGGCGGTCGGAACGGCTGCCGACCCACCTCCACAACACCCCGGGGGTGACGGTCAGGGGCCTGCGCCGCCACCTCGCCCGGGTGGTGGCGAACCTGCTCGACAACGCCGAGCGGCACGCGCTGACGGTGGTCTGCGTACGGGTCGCGCGCACCGAGGACGCGGCCGTCCTGTGCGTACGCAACGACGGCAGGCCGATCCCCGAGGCGGACCGCGAGCGGATCTTCGAGCGGTTCTACCGCACCGACGCGGCGCGCAGCCGCGACCGGGGCGGCACGGGCCTCGGCCTGGCCATCGCCCGGGAGGTCGTGGAGGCCCACGGCGGCTCCATCCGGGTCGAGGACGTCACGGACGGCGAACCCGGCGTGCGGTTCGTGATCTCGCTGCCGCTGGCCCCGAGCGCCGCGGACGGTCCCGCCGCCGACGGCGCCGGCCCGTACGGCGACCCGTGCGGCGACACCCAAAGTTAAGGACCGCGCCCCTGGTCGTTCAGCCCAGTAACCCCCAACTGGAGAACCTGCTGGCTAGTTTTCGGGACACCCCGGCCCCCTGGGGTTCCCGATGTCGCAGGTAGAGGAGTCACTCGTGCGAGTGCTGGCCGTCGTCCCCGCCCGTGGAGGGTCGGTGGGCGTCCCGCTGAAGAACCTCGAGAAGGTGGGCGGCGTCCCGCTCGTCGCCCGGGCGGTGGACGCCTGTCTGCGCGCCGAACTGGTGGACGAGGTGGTCGTCAGCACCGACCACGACCGCATCGCCGAAGTGGCGGAGGGCGCGGGCGCCCGGGTCGTGCGCCGCCCCGCCGAGCTCAGCGGCTCGACCGCCTCCAGCGAGTCGGCCGTGCTGCACGCCCTGTCCGAGATCACCGGCGAGGCGCCCGAGGTCGTCGTGCTCGTCCAGTGCACCAGCGCGTTCCTCGATCCCCGCGACCTCGACGCCGCCGTCGCGAAGGTCCTGGACGGCGAGGCCGACTCGGTCTTCTCCGGCACCGAGACCTACGAGTTCGTCTGGACCGGCGCCGGCCACGGGGTGAACCACGACCCGGCCGTACGCCCGCGCCGCCAGGACCGCGAGCCCCACTTCCGCGAGACCGGCGCGTTCTACGTCATGCGTACGGAGGGCCTGCGCGAGCGCGGCCACCGCTTCTTCGGCAGGGTCGCGGTCCAGCCGGTGCCCGTCCGGCACGCGGTCGAGATCGACACCCCCGAGGACCTGGAGATCGCCCGGGCGCTCGCGCCGTTCGTGGACGAGCCGCTGCCGATCGACGTGGACGCGGTCGTCACCGACTTCGACGGCGTGCACACCGACGACCGCGCGTTCGTCGACTCCGACGGCCGGGAGATGGTCGCGGTCAGCCGCTCCGACGGGATGGGGATCGCGCTGCTGCGCCGGGCCGGTGTGAAGGTGCTCGTGCTGTCCACCGAGCGCAACCCGGTCGTCGCCGCCCGCGCCGCCAAGCTCGGCGTGCCGGTGGTGCAGGGCCTCGGCGCCAAGGACGTCGCGCTGCGCGAGTGGCTGGCCGCCGAGGGCCTGGCCCCCGAGCGGGTGGCGTACGTGGGCAACGACGTCAACGACCTGTCCTGCATGGCGATCGTCGGCTGGCCGGTCGCGGTGCCCGACGCCCACCCCCGGGTGCGCGCCGCCGCCCGCGTCGTGCTGTCGGCCCCCGGAGGCGCCGGAGCCGTGCGCGAGCTGTCCGACCGGGTGCTCGCGGCCCGCCCGGCCACCGCGCTGGAGACCGTCCCCGCCCCCGTCGCCGCGCCCCGCCACCTCGGGCAGCCGCGGCCGGTGCGGATCGGCAGGTCGCTGGTCGGCCCGGGCCAGCCCGTGTACGTGATCGGCGAGATCGGCATCAACCACAACGGCGACGTCGACATCGCCCGCAAGCTGATCGACGTGGCCGCCGACGCCGGGTGCCAGGCCGTCAAGTTCCAGAAGCGTACGCCGGAGATCTGTGTGCCGCTCGAGCAGCGCGACCAGATCCGGCAGACGCCGTGGGGCGAGATGACCTACATGGAGTACAAGATCCGGACCGAGTTCGGCGCGGACGAGTACGCCCACATCGCCAAGTACTGCGAGGAGCGCGGCGTCGACTGGTTCGCCTCGCCCTGGGACGTGCCGTCGGTGGAGTTCCTCGAGGACATGGACGTCGTCGCGCACAAGGTGGCCTCGGCCTCGGTGACCGACCACGAGCTGCTGCGCGCGCTGGCCGCCACCCGCAAGCCGGTCATCCTGTCCACCGGCATGTCCACGATCGAGGAGATCGACGCGGCGGTGGAGATCCTCGGCACCGAGCGCCTGGTGATGATGCACGCCACCTCGACCTACCCGCTCCCGCCGGAGGAGGCCAACCTCCGCATGATCACCACGCTCCAGCAGCGGTACGGCGTGCCGGTCGGCTACTCGGGGCACGAGCGCGGGCTGCAGATCTCGCTCGCCGCCGTGACGCTGGGCGCGGTGACCGTCGAGCGGCACATCACCCTCGACCGTGCGATGTGGGGCTCCGACCACGCCGCCTCGCTGGAGCCCACCGGCCTGGAGCACCTGGTCCGCGACATCCGCATCATCGAGACCGCACTCGGCGACGGCGTGAAGCGCGTCTACCCGGGCGAGGAGGCCCCCCGGGCCCGCCTGCGCCGGGTCACCGCATGATCACTCTCTCCGTGATCGTGCCGGTCCGGGACGGCGAGGCGTACCTCGGGGACGCGCTCACGTCGCTGGTGCGCAACCGGACGCGCGAGTTCGAGACCGAGGTCGTCGTCGTGGACGACGGCTCGGCGGACGCGACGCCGGAGGTCGTCGAGGACTTCCGGCGGGACCTGCCGGGGCTCACGGTGGTCCGCAACCCGGTGCCGCTGGGGCTGGCCGGCGCCCGCAACGCCGGGCTGAAGCTGGCCGCCGGCCGCTACGTCACCTTCCTCGACGCCGACGACTGGCTCGCGCCCGGCTACCTGCCCCGTCTCGTCGCCGCCATCGACGGGCTCGGGTGCGACTTCGTGCGCGTGGACCACGTCCAGGTCGAGGGCCGCAGGCGGGAGACGCACCGGGCGCCGCAGCCGCGCCGCGGCGTCGTGCTCGACCCGCGCGACGGCATCCTGCCGGCCGACTTCAAGACGATGGTCGACTACCCCTATGCCTGGGCCGGGATCTACCGGCGCGAGCTGGACGACCTGCTGACCTTCCCCACCGGGCTGCACACCGCCGAGGACCGCCCGTGGATCTGGCGGCTGCACCGCCTGGCCCGGTCGTACGCCGTGGTCTCCCTCGCCGGGCTGTTCTACCGGCGGGGGCTGGCGGCCTCCCTCACCCAGATCGGCGACGAGCGTCAGCTCCACTTCTTCGACGCCTACGACATCGTGCTGGACGAGACCGAGCCGCGCTACCTGCCCAAGGCGGCCCGCAACCTGTGCGCGCTGCTCGCCCACCACGTGGAGCTGGCCGGCCGGTTCACCCCGGCCGTACGCGCCCGGTTCGACGAGCGGGCGCGGGCGGCGCTCGCCCGGCTGCCCCGCGAGACGCTCGCCGAGGCCGTCGGCGGCCTGGAGCCCGAGCGGGCCGCCCTGCTCAGCTCCTACCTACCGGGAGGGCCGCGTGCCTGACTCCACGCTGTTCTACGCCTCCACGCTGTTCGGCGCGATGACGCTCGCGGCGGCGATCGACGAGGGGCGGTTCCGCGACGGCGGCCGGATCCTCCTCGTGTCGAACAACGCGGCGATCCCGGAGGTCACCCCGGCGCTGGACGAGGCGCCGGGGTTCGTCGCGCTGCGCGACAGGTTCGACCGCGTCCTGTCCTGGAACGAGATCATCGCGCCGTTGCACCCGTCGGACTGGAAGCCCCGATCGATCGAGACGCCCATGCTCGGCCGCCTGCTGCGCGACCTGACCGGCGAGCCGGGCGAGCTGGTCCTGGAGTCGATCGCGGTGCCTCCGTCGCGTACGCTCGCGGGCCTGATCAAGGACTGCCCGATCACCGTCTACTCCGACGGCCTCATGAGCTACGGGCCGACCCGCGACCCGCTCCCGCAGGAGATCGCCGGGCGGATCACCCGGCTGCTCCACCTCGACCTCGTCCCGGGCCTGGCGCCCCTGCTCCTGGCCGAGCACGGGGTGCCGGCCGAGGCCCTGGCGGACGCGTCGTTCACGCGCGTGGTGGGCCGGGTGGCGGAGGCGGCCGAGGCGGCTCCCCGCGCCGAGGCGGTCGTCCTCGGCCAGTACCTGTCCGCGCTCGGCCTGGTCACGACCGCCGAGGAGGCCGCGCTGCACGAGCGCATGCTGCGCGGCCTGGCGGCGCGCGGCCACCGGACCGTGCTGTTCAAGCCGCACCCCGCCGCCGGGCGGCGGCACGCACGCGAGCTGCGGCCGGTCGCCGCGGAGCTGGGCGTCGACCTCCTCGTGGCCCCCGAGACGACGCCCGCCGAGGCGTGCTTCGCCGCGCACCGCCCCGAACTGGTCGCCGGGTGCTTTTCCACCGCGCTGGTGACCGCGCGGCGGCTGTTCGGCCTGCCGGTCGCGGCCGTCGGCACCGATCTCGTGCTCGAACGGCTCACGCCGTACGAGAACAGCAACCGGATCCCGGCGACGATCGCGGACGCCACGCTGCCCCGGCTCGAGGCCGACGGCACGATCACGGAGCCGCCCGCCGCCGACCTCGCCGCCCTGGTGGGGGCCGTGGGCTACTGCATGCAGAGCCCGGCCCACCCGGGGCTGCGCGAGACCGCGGCGGCCTACGTGAGCGCCCACGGACCGGCGCGCTACTTCAAGAAGCGCAGGCTGGAGACGCTCGGCCTGATCGAACGCCCGGCCGCCGCGCCGGCCCGCCCCGAGTCGCGCCTGCGCCGCCTGCTGTCCCGCTGAGCCGCGCTTGCGGGGCGGCGACGCGACCGGCGCGTCAGAACGCCTTGAGGTAGCGGCGCATCCGGCGCTTGGCGCGGTAGCCGTACCGCAGGACCTTGGGCGGCACGTCCAGGCGCAGCCGGGCGCGACGGCGGGCGGCGGCGTGCTCGGGGCCGTCGAGGAGCGAGCGCGCCGGCTCCAGCGTCCCCGCGCGGGCCGCGGCGACCAGCGCGGCGACGCGGTCGGTCCAGTCGCTGGCCGCGGAGTCGTGGAAGTAGTTGGCCCGGCACCACTCCTCCGCCGGCACCCGGAAGTCCGCCTTGGCGAGGTCGTCGAGCGTGCCCAGGCAACCGCTGCCCTCGAACACCAGGTTGATCATCTCCGCGCTGACCCCGAAGTCGGACAGCACGAGCAGCGGCACGTCCCCGGCGATCGCCTCGAGCGCGGCCGTCGAGCTGACCGTGACGAACCCGGCGGCGCGGCTCAGGTGCTCGTGCATCGGGCCGGCGGCGAAGCGCACGGCGCCCCCGGGCACCCGGCCCTCGGACTCCATCTCGGTCCACAGTCGCTCGTAGTGGTGACGTTCATTGTGCGTCTGCCGCTCGTCGTCGCGGGCCCGCAGCTTGACCACCACGTCAAGGTCGGGCCGGGCCCGCCCGAGCTCGGCCAGGGCGAGCAGGATCCGCTCCCGCTCCTCCCTGCGGCGCGGCACCTTGGCCTGGGTGGCGAACACGACGCGGTCGCGTACGCCCCCGGCGTCGTGCGCGCCCGGTTCGCGGGGCAGCAGGTCCAGGTAGGGCAGACGGGCCAGCGCCACCATCCCGCCTCCGCCGAGCCGCGCGCCGATCTCGGAGAACTCCGCGACCTCCCGGCCGCTGTGCACCACGAACAGGTCGCAGCCGCTGCGGAACAGCCAGGCCTTCTCCGTCGCGGGCACCGAGATGCCGGGCAGCCCCGACACCAGCACCGGCCGGGGCCGCAGCCCGGCCAGCGTCTCCGCCGCCAGCGCGTCCACCACCGGCCCGGTGCAGGCCAGCAGCACGACGTCGGGCCGGAACCTCTCGGCGGCCCGGCGCAGCTGCCGGGCCGGCAGCACCGGGGGAAGAGCGTCGCCGTGCGCGCGGGTGCCGCTCACCGCGGCGGCGATCTGCGCCGCAGAGGGGGCGATGGGAGTGCGGACGACGGCCAGATCCGTGACCCAGTCCTCCGGAGTCGCGTCGAGCAGGCCCGCGGCCCACTTGAGATACGAGTCGGAGTCGGCCACGGCGAGCAGACGGGTCAAGGAGCGACCTTTCCGGGATCGTGCGTTTGGGGCTGATGGGGTTCGTGCGCGAAGAGCTGGAGGTGGGAGCGCAGCGACGGGGCGGCCGAGGCCGTCCACCAGTCCTCCGGCACGTCCACGGTCTCCACCGGCACGCCCCGGGCCGACAGCAGGACGCGCAGCGAGGTCACCGCGGTGGACGGCAGGCTCAGCACCCGCTGGTCCGGCCGCAGGTCGCGCAGCGTCATCTCGGCGGGCGCTCCCGCGTCGTAGACGGTCAGCCCGGCGATCCTGCGCACCCGGTCGAGGTCCCCGGGGTCCTCCCGCCGGTGGGGGAAGTACGCGACGGGCTCGTCGATCCGCTCCAGCCAGCGCAGGTAGCGGTCGCGGTGGATGAGCCCGTTGCGTACGAGCGAGGTGCCGAGCACGACCGTGCGCTCCGGCGGCGGCCGGTCGGCGGGCTGGGCGCGCAGCCAGGCGAAGTCGTGCCGGACGAGCCGCGCGCCCGTGCCCCCCACGGCCTCGGCGAGGCCGGCGGGCACCGGAAGCGCGGTGAACACCGTGGGCCTGCGAGTGCGAAGGCGGAACCCGGCGGCCGCGGCGAGCACCTTGCGGCCGAGGCCCGGGGTCCCGCGAGCGCGCAGCAGCGGGCGCCGCGCGACCAGCAGTTCGAGCAGGCGGATCGTGGCCAGCCCGTCGTCCACCAGCACCGTACGGCCGGGGAGGGCCGTGACGAGGGCGAGCTGGACGCGCCCGGAGAAGGCGTCGCCCACCGCCCACACGCGGCCCGGCCGGGGAACCCGCTCGGCCGGCTCGGCGAACTCCAGCCCCTCGGGCAGCCCGAGCCGCTCGAGCTCGCGGCGGGTCAGCCGCAGCGCGGGCAACCCGGCCCTCGGCACCACTGTGGTGCCGGCCCCGAGGAGCCCCGCGTGGTGCGCCTCGACGACGCACAGCAGCTGCAGAGGGGACTCCACCCACGCGACGGCCTGCCCCTGCTCGGCGGCGTGGCGCCGTCCCTCGTTCTCCACGCGCCGTAAAGAAACGTTCACGACGCGCTCACCCTAGCCGCCCGACACGACGACGACGGGAACACGCGGTGAACAGACCCCGAAGGGATCTTCTCGGGGCATTACGGCAGCATGGGAGGCATGAACGTCATCACTTTGAACAACAACGTCCGGATGCCCCAGCTCGGCTTCGGTGTGTGGCAGGTGGCCGACGACGAGGCCGAGAAGGCCGTGGCGACGGCCCTGGAGTACGGCTACCGCAGCATCGACACCGCGAGGCTCTACCACAACGAGGAGGGCGTCGGCCGCGCCCTGCGCGCCTCGGGCATCCCCCGCGAGGAGCTGTTCGTCACCACCAAGCTCTGGAACGACCAGCACGGCTACGACGAGGCGCTGCGCGCCTTCGACGCCAGCATGCGGCGGCTCGGCCTGGAGACCCTCGACCTGTACCTGATCCACTGGCCGGCTCCCAAGCAGGACAGGTATGTCGAGACGTGGAAGGCCCTGGAGAAGCTGTACGCCGACGGGCGGGTGCGGGCGATCGGCGTGTCCAACTTCACCGTGAGCACGTTGGAGCGCCTGCTCGCCGAGGCCGGCGTGATCCCCGCGCTGAACCAGATCGAGCTGCACCCGCAGCTCGCCCAGCGGGAGCTGCGCGGCTTCCACGCGGAGCGCGGCATCGCCACCGAGGCGTGGAGCCCGCTCGGGCAGGGCAAGGGCCTGCTCGACCTGCCCGTCCTGGCCGAGATCGGCGCGAAGTACGGCAAGACGGCCGCGCAGGTGGTGCTGCGCTGGCACATCCAGCTCGGCAACGTGGTGATCCCGAAGTCGGTGACGCCGTCGCGCATCAAGGAGAACATCGAGGTCTTCGACTTCGCGCTGAGCCCGGAGGACATGGCCACGATCAACGGTCTCGACGAGGGCCGCCGTCTCGGCCCCGACCCCGCCACCTTCGGCTGACGGCCCCCGGCGGAGGATTCATCAGAGCCTCCCGCATAACGGACACGGTGCGGTCATGCGGTCACGCTGCGTACGTTTCCCCTGGCGAACGCATGGCAATGATTGCTGCCGTGCCCCAACCACGACGATCGAGAAACCTGTGGGCCGGGCTCGCCGCGGCGCTCCTGCTGTGCCTCGGGCTCACCGGCGCCTCCCGCGCCGAGCCCGCCCCCACGCTCGCGGCCCAACGGCCCAATATCGTGCTGATCCTCACCGACGACCTGGACGCGGCGGATCTGAGCCGGTTCCCCAACATCACCAACCTCCTGGCGCGCCAGGGCACCACGCTGTCCCGCTTCTTCGTCACCAATCCCTGGTGCTGCCCGTCCCGCTCGTCCATCCTCCGCTCGCAGTACATGCACAGCCACCAGGTGGAGAGCAACCGGTCGCCGACCGGCGGGTTTCCGAAGTTCCGGCCGCTGGAGGCCTCCACCCTCGGGACGTGGATGCACGACGCGGGCTACCGCACCGCGCTCATGGGCAAATATCTCAACAACTACCCCGAGGGCGCGCCGCGCACGTACGTGCCGCCCGGCTGGGACGAGTGGGACGTCCCCGTCACCCGCCTCTACCAGGAGTACGGCTACGCGCTCAACGAGAACGGCGTGATCCGGCGGTACGGCGACGCCCCCGAGGACTACCTGGAGGACGTGCTGAGCGCCAAGGCCGCCAGGTTCGCGACGGATTCCACCGGAGGAGACGCTCCGTTCTTCCTCTACCTCGCCCCGGTCGCGCCGCACCTGCCCGCGCACTACGCGCCACGCCACGCGGCCGCCTTCGCCGGCGAGCGGGCGCCGCGGACCGCGTCGTTCGACCAGGCCGACCTGTCCGCCGAGCCCCGCTGGCTCAGCGAGCGCACGCCGCTGTCGGCCGCGGACACGCGCCGGATCGACCGCGTCCACCGCGACCGGCTGCGCGCCATGCTCGGGGTGGACGACATGGTGGGCGCCCTGGTGGACGCGCTGAGCCGGGCGGGCCGGCTCGACGACACCTACATCTTCTTCACCTCCGACAACGGCTTCCACCTCGGCCAGCATCGGCTTCGGCCGGGCAAGACGACGCCCTTCGAGGAGGACATCCGGGTGCCGATGGTGGTGCGCGGGCCGGGCGTGCCGGCCGGGGGCGTGATCGACGCGCTCACGTCGACGGTCGACCTCGCGCCCACGTTCGCCGAGCTGGGCGGGGCCACGGTGCCGCCCACGGCCGAGGGCCGCTCGCTCGTCCCGCTCCTGCGCGGGCGCGACGTCCCGTGGCGCGACGCCGTCCTCGCGGAGTTCTACCACCCCTCTTACTCCCCGTCCTCGCCGCCCACGTACGCGATGGTGCGGACCGGGCGGTACGCGTACGTGGAGTACGAGACCGGGGAGCGGCAGCTCTACGACCTGCGGGACGACCCGGCGGAACTGCACAACATCGCGGCGACGGCCGACCCGGGCCTGAGGGCCGCGCTCTCGGCCCGGCTGGCGCTGCTGCGGGCCTGCTCCGGACCGGCCTGCCGGCTGGCGGACGCCGCCGGCACGGTGATCCCAGGCACAGTGATCCCAGGCACGGGGGTCTCGCTGGAGGGCGGAGTGTCCGTCGGGACGGCCCCCGGCGGCTGACGGGTGAGGCGACGGAGCGGATAAGGGCGGGCGCCCCGGCAGGTTGGGGGCGTCCGCTATTCATTTCTGCCCATATGGATATGGGAGCGCTCCCAAGCGTGGTATGTCCTACTATGTCCCATTGACCGGCTCTAACCACCCAGGGAGTAACAGTTAGGTTTCGGCATATTGACGCCCGCGTTGCTCATAGAGGACCCTTCGTGGGAGCGCTCCCAAACAGTGCGAAGCACACGGTGCGAAACCGCGCGAAGCACACGGTGCGAACCCGTGCGAAGCACACGGTGCGGGAGTACCGAGCACAACCTTCGATCGCGGGCCGTGAGATCGGGGACCGGCCTGGGATGCACCTCCCACGAACGATTCGGGATACCACCTGAGAGGGGTCCGGAATGATTGCAAACTCGCGCCGCGGCAGGCTGCTCGCGGTCGCCGCGGTGGCGGCGCTGGCTCTCGGCGCCACCGCCTGCCAGTCCGACGACAAGGGCTCCGACACCGCGTCGGGCGGCGGGTCCTCGGCGGCGGCCGGCCCCGTCACCATCACGCTCCAGACGTTCGGCGGCGGCAAGAACTTCGGCTACAAGGAGGCCGTCGACAAGTGGAACGCGGAGCACAAGGACATCCAGATCAAGTATGACAACCTGACCGACCAGTTCGAGCAGGTCTACTGGCCGCAGATGATCCAGTGGCTGCAGTCCGGCGCGGGCGCCGGCGACGTCGTCGGCATCGACGAGGGCGGCATGGGCCTCGCCAAGGCGCACCCCGAGTGGTGGGCCGACCTCGGCGAGTTCGGCCTGCAGAACCGCAAGAACGACTTCGCCGCCTGGAAGTGGGAGAACGGCGTCACCGCCGACGGCAAGCTGTTCGGCCTCGGCACCGACGTCGGCGGCATGAGCCTGTGCTACCGCCGTGACCTGTTCGAGAAGGCCGGTCTGCCCTCCGACCGCGATGAGGTCAGCAAGCTCTGGCCGACCTGGGACGACTTCATCAAGGTCGCCCACAAGTTCCAGGACAAGATCAAGGACACCAAGTTCGTCGACGGCACCAACACGCTCTACAACGTGGTCCTGGTGCAGGAGGGTGCCAAGAACGGCAACGTCACCTACTTCGACAAGGACAACAACCTGATCGTCGACAAGAACCCGGCGGTCAAGACGGCGTACGACTTCGCCCAGAAGATCAGCCAGGAGGGCCTCACGGCCAAGCTGCGCAACTTCACGCCCGAGTGGAACACCGGCATGAAGAAGTCGCAGTTCGCCACCCTCGGCTGCCCGTCGTGGATGCTCGGCGCGGTGAGCGGCGACGGCGGCGCCGGACCGGACTTCAAGGGCAAGTGGGACGTCGCGGCGGTGCCCGGCGGCGGCGGCAACTGGGGCGGCTCCTGGCTCGCCGTGCCGAAGCAGTCGAAGCACCCCAAGGAGGCGGCGCAGGTCCTCGACTACCTGACCGGTAAGGACGCCGAGGTCAGCGTCTTCAACTACGCCGGCAACATGCCGAGCAACGTCCAGGCGCAGCAGGACCCGGCCGTCCAGGGCGCGAAGAACGAGTACTTCAACGACGCCCCCGTCGGTGAGATCTTCGCCAAGTCGGCCGCCTCGCTCCAGCCGATCTTCCTCGGCGTCAAGCACGCCCAGGTCAAGAACGCCATCGAGTCGGTCGTCTCCGCCATCGACGACGGCTCCGTGCCGTACGCGAACGGCTGGAAGAAGCTCGTCGACGACGCCGTGAAGGCCGCGGGCTGATCACGCCCGCCAGGTGAGCACCGGCCCGCCGCAGCGGCACCCCGCCGGCGGGCCGGTCGCCTGCTTTCACCCGAAAGGTAACTTATGAGCCTGCACGTCGACGCCGGGCAACCCACCCGGGCACCGATGCCGCCCAGCCGGAGGCACGTCCGGCCGAGACCGGGCCGGTCCTTCATGACCTGGCTGGACCTCAAGGCCGCGCCGTACCTCCTGGTCTCTCCCTACTACCTGCTCTTCCTGGTCTTCGGACTCTTCCCGCTCGGCTTCACCCTCTACTACTCGTTCTTCGACTACGACCTCACCGGCACGGTCGAGTGGACGGGCCTCGGCAACTACACCGCCATGCTCGGCGACGCCGCATTCTGGAAGGCGGTCGTCAACACCCTCGCGATGTTCGTCATCGCGACGGTCCCGCAGATGCTGCTGGCCCTGCTGCTGGCCAACGCGCTGAACAAGCGGATGAAGGCACAGCTGTTCGTCCGGCTGGGCGTCCTGCTCCCCCTCGTCACCTCGGTCGTCGCGGTGGCGGTCGTCTTCACCCAGCTGTACGGCCGCGACTGGGGCGTCGTCAACTGGGTGCTCGGCTGGTTCGGCGCCGACCCCATCGACTGGAAGGCGGAGCGTCTCCCCTCCTGGCTCGCCATCGCGACGATGATCGACTGGCGCTGGACCGGCTACAACGCGATCATCTTCCTGGCCGGCATGCAGACGATCCCCAAGGACCTCTACGAGGCGGCCTCGATCGACGGCGCGTCCCGGCGGCGCCAGTTCTGGCAGATCACGATCCCGATGCTCCGGCCCACGATGATCTTCGTGGTGCTGAACTCCACCATCGGCGGTCTCACGCTGTTCTCCGAGCCGACCACGTTCTACAACGGCAACGTCCACGGCGGCACCAACAGCCAGTTCCAGACCGTCTCGATGTTCATCTTCGAGCAGGGCTTCCGCGAGTTCGACTACGGCTACGCCTCCGCGGCCGCCTGGCTGCTGTTCCTGCTCATCCTCATCGGATCGGCCATCAACTTCCTGCTCATCCGCCGGATCGGGGGCAACAAGTGACCACGCTCTCCGCGCCCGCCACCACGCGGCGGCGCCGCGCCAAGGCGCCGGGAGGTGCCGCCGGTCTCTGGACCGCCACGCCGATGACGAGGCTCGTCCTCGCGGTCACGATCATCATCTCGGCGTTCCCGCTGTACTACATGATCGTTATCGCCTCGCGCACCAACACCGAGGCGACCGACATGCCGCCGCCGTTCCTGCCGGGCGGCAAGCTCGGGGAGAACATCCAGCGGGTGCTGTCCAACCCCGACGCGCACTACCTGACCGGTCTCACCAACTCGCTGATCATCGCCGCCACGGTGACGGTATCGGTGGTGCTGATCTCGACGTTCGCCGGCTTCGCGTTCGCCCGGCTGAACTTCAGGGGCGGCAAGGTCCTGCTGCTGCTGGTGCTGCTGACCATGATGGTCCCGCTGCAGCAGATGGGCATCGTCCCCCTCTACCGCCTCATGGTCAGCCTCGAGTGGGTCGGCTCGATCAAGGCGGTGATCCTGCCGTACCTGCTCAACGGCTTCGGCGTCTTCCTCATGACGCAGTACACCCAGCAGGCCGTGCCGAACGAGCTGGTCGAGGCCGCCCGCGTCGACGGCGCCTCCACCCTGCGGATCTGGTGGAACGTCGTCCTGCCCGCCGTACGGCCGGGCATGGCGGTGCTGGGCATCAACACGTTCATGCTGATCTGGAACGACTTCATGTGGCCGCTGATCGTGCTGACGCCGGACAATCCGACGGTCCAGGTCGCCATCAACTCGCTCAACGCGAAGTACGGGACGGACTACGTGCTGATCTTCAGCGGCACGCTCATGTCGATTCTCCCGCTCATCGTCGTTTTCATCGCGTTCGGCCGACAGATCATCGGCGGACTCATGGAAGGTGCGGTCAAGGCGTGACAACGCAAGACACACGAACCGAAGCGGAGACGGCCGGCCTGATGTTCCCCACCGGGTTCGTCTGGGGCGCCGCCACCTCCGCCTACCAGATCGAGGGCGCGCTCACCGCGGACGGGCGGGGCCGCTCCATCTGGGACACCTTCTGCAGCCAGGACGGGCGGATCGTGGGCGGTGACACCGCCGAGATCGCGATCGACCACTACAACCGGTATCGCGAGGACGTCAAGCTCATGGCGGACCTCGGCCTCACCGCCTACCGGTTCTCCGTCTCCTGGCCGCGGATCCAGCCCGACGGCTCCGGCGCGTACAGCGCCAAGGGCCTCGACTTCTACAAGAGGCTCGTCGACGAGCTGCTCAGCTACGGCATCGACCCGTGGCTGACGCTTTACCACTGGGACCTCCCCCAGGCGCTCGAAGACGCCGGCGGGTGGCCGTCGCGCGACACGTCGAAGCGCTTCGCCGACTTCGCCGCGACCGTGCACGCCGAGCTCGGCGACCGGGTCAGGAACTGGAGCACGGTCAACGAGCCCTGGTGCGCCGCGTTCCTCGGCTACGCCTCCGGCGAGCACGCCCCCGGTCGGCGCGAGCCGGCCGCCGCGCTGCGCGCCGCGCACCACCTCAACCTCGCGCACGGCCTGGCCGTCCAGGCGATGCGGGCGCAGAACCCCGACTCGCTGATCGGCGGGTGCGTCAACGTGTACCCGGTCACGCCCGCCACCGGCAGCGAGGCCGACCAGGACGCCGCGCGCCGCATCGACGGGCTGCAGAACCGGTTCTTCCTGGACGCGCTGCTCAAGGGCTCCTACCCCGAGGACGTGCTGGCCGACCTGAGCCACCTGTCCGACATGGAGTTCATCCAGGACGGCGACCTGGCCACGATCGCCGCCCCGCTCGACATGCTGCTGATCAACTACTACAGCCGCTTCACCGTCTCCGGCGCGCCCGGCGGCGCCGCGTCCGCGGCCGCCGCGCCGACGGACTCCGGCTCGCCGTGGATCGGCAGCGAGCACGTGGGCTTCGTCAACGGCGGCCGCCCGGTCACCTCCATGGGCTGGGAGGTCGACGACAGCGGCCTGTACGAGATGCTGCGGCGGATCGCCGACGAGTACCCGCGGATCCCGCTCTACATCTCGGAGAACGGCGCGGCCTACGACGACGTGATCGGCGAGGACGGCGCCGTGCACGACCCCGACCGGGTCGCCTACATCGAGGCCCACCTGCGGATCTGCCACGCGGCCATCGAGTCGGGCATCCCGCTCCAGGGCTACTTCGCCTGGTCCCTGATGGACAACTTCGAGTGGGCCTGGGGCTACGGCAAGCGCTTCGGTCTCGTGTACGTGGACTACGAGACCCAGGCGAGGACCATGAAATCGAGCGCTTTGTGGTATGCCGACACCATCAGACACGGCGGCCTGCTGGGTCGGGCACAATAAGCGCAGACACGATAAGGGGGCAGTATAGATGAACGGGGACCGCCGTTCCGGAGGCCGGCCGACTCTGGAAGCGGTCGCCGCACGCGCCGGGGTCGGCCGCGGCACCGTGTCGCGGGTCATCAACGGCTCGCCCAAGGTGAGCGACCGGGCCCGCGACGCGGTGTTACTGGCGATCCAAGAGCTCGGCTACGTGCCCAACCGGGCGGCGCGCACCCTCGTGACCAATCGGACCGACACCATCGCGCTGGTGGTGTCGGAGTCGGAGCAGCGCGTCTTCGACGAGCCGTACTTCGCCGGGCTGATCCGCGGCATCGGTTCCGCGCTGTCGGAGACCGGCCTCCAGCTCATCCTCACGATGGCGCAGAACCGTGCCGAGCACGACCGGCTGGAGCACTACCTGACCGGGCAGCACGTCGACGGCGTGCTGCTCACCTCGGTGCACGGCGCCGACCCGCTGCCGGGACGGCTGGAGGAGATGGGCGTGCCGACCGTGCTCGGTGGCCGCCCGGTCGGGCTCAACCCGTACAGCTTCGTCGACATGGACAACCGGGCCGGCGCCCGGCAGGCGGTCAAGTACCTGCTCTCCAAGGGCCGGACCAAGATCGCCACCATCGCCGGTCCGCAGGACATGGGCGTGGGCGTCGACCGTCTCGCCGGATACCGCGACGCGCTGCTGGCCACCGGTATGACCGAGCGCGTCGCGTACGGCGACTTCTCCGAGGAGAGCGGGGAGGCGGGCATGCGCGACCTGCTCGCCCGTCACCCCGACCTGGACGCCGTGTTCACGGCCTCCGACCCGATGGCGGTCGGCGCCCTGCGGGTGCTGAAGGAGCAGGGCCTGGTCGTGCCCAACGACGTCGCGCTGATCGGTTTCGAGGACTCCAAGGTGGCGCTGCACACCGACCCGCAGCTCACGAGCGTGCACCAGCCGACCGAGGCGATGGGCCGGCAGATGGTCCAGCTTCTGATCGCCCGGATCAACGGCGAGCCGCTGGAGCAGCCGGTCGTCATCCTCGACACCCACCTGGTGATCCGCGCCTCCGCCTGACACGGCCGCACGAACGACGAGACCGCCGCGCACCCGAGGGTGTGCGGCGGTCTCGTCGGCATGCCGGGGAGGGCCGGGAACATCCGTGGTGTCAGTCTCCGGGCCGTGCCTGTGCCGGTGGGGCAGTCGCGGAAAGGGCGCGCAGGTCGTCGAAGGCTTGGAGGAGATGTGCGTCCAAGCTCTGCGAGGAATCGTCGATCCAGGATTGGATCGCTTGGTGAAAGGCGGCCCAGCCGGTGTGAGCAGCCAGGCCGGCCAGCCGGTCGGTGACACCGCGCCGCCGCAGTGCCTCCGCTACGGCTTCGGTGATCGAGGCGGTCTTGGCCAGGTCGCGTTCACGGAGTGCCGGTGTCACCGCGATGACGTGCAGTCGTGGTTCGGCGAACGGGCGATTGTCCTCGAGGATCCGTTCGACCTTCCGGAAGGCGAAGAGCAGTATCTCGAGCGGCTGGAGATCAGCAGGTGCTTCGGCCACCGCCCGCGCCAGCGCCGCGCGCAGGTCGGCTTCGCCGTCGAAGAGCACCTCGCGCTTGTCCGGGAAGTGCCGGAAGAACGTGCGTTCGTTGACGCCGGCCCGGGCGGCGATCTCGGCCGTGGTGGTCTGGTCGAACCCGCGTTCCCGATACAGCTCCAGGGCCGCCTGCTGAAGGCGGCGGCGCGCTTCCGCTCCGCTTCGTGGCACCCTCCGAGGATACCGCATATGTCAGTCACTGGCGCTACTTGACGCCAGCGACTGGCGCTACATAAAGTCAGTGACTGGCACTACTTAGTGCCAGTCACTGACGTAACGCGGGAGAGTGTCCCATGCATGTCTTTGTCACCGGTGGTTCCGGCCAGACCGGCCCCGCGGTCGTCGCCGAACTCATCGCGGCCGGTCACACCGTCACCGGTCTCGCGCGCTCGGATGCCGCCGCCGCCCGGCTGGAGTCGCTGGGGGCCACACCACACCGCGGATCCCTGGACGATCTCGACAGTCTGCGCAGGGGCGCCGAAGCCGCCGACGCAGTCCTGCACATGGCCTACGGCGGCGACTTCTCCGACCTCGACGACATGATGAGACGCGACCGGACCGCGATCGAGACGCTCGGCCGGCCGTTGGAACACTCGGGCAAGCCGCTCGTCGTCACCTCGGGCACCCTGGTCATGCCCGCCGGCCGGGAGGCCACCGAGAAGGACGAGCCCGACGCGGCCGGGATCGCCGCCTTCCGCATCGCGGGTGAGCGGGCGTGTCTGGGCTTCGCCGCCCGGGGAGTGCGCGCGAGCGTGGTCCGCCTCGCTCCCACCGTCCACGGTCCCGAAGACCACGGTTTCATCCCCATGCTCATCGCCACCGCGCGAAAGACCGGCGTCTCGGCGTACGTCGGAGACGGCACCAACCGGTGGCCCGCGGTGCACCGGCTCGACGCTGCGGTCCTGTTCCGTCTGGCGCTGGAGAAGGCACCTGCGGGCAGCGTGCTGCACGGAGTGGCCGAAAGCGGCGTCACCCTGAAGAGCATCGCGGAGACGATCGCCCGGGGCCTGGATGTGCCCACGGTCTCGCTGACCCCCGACAAGGCTGCCACGCACTTCGTCAGCCCGTTCATGGCCACCGTCTACGGCTTCGACGGGCCCGTCTCCAGCTCGTACACGCAGGAACTGCTCGGCTGGTCGCCCACCCACCCGACGCTGCTCGAGGACCTGGAGCACGGCGACTACTTGGTCACGCCGGCCTCCTGACGACATGAGGCGGACGCCCAGAAAACATGAGGCGGACGCCCAGAAGACACAGGGCGCCCGCCTCGCGGTCAGCCGCCGGCGGACGAGAGCAGGCGCTCGGCCTCCTCCTCCGACATGTCCTCCAGCTCCGCGACCAGCAGATCCTCCAGCGCGACCGCCAGCTCGGCCACGGTGCGCCGCTCGAAGATCGTCCGGACCGGGACCTCCACCCCGGTCGCCCGGCGCAGCCTGGCCGCGATCCTCGTCGCGAGCAGCGAGTGCCCGCCCAGGGTGAAGAAATCGTCGTTCACGCCGATGGAGCCGACGCCCAGCAGTTCCGCCCAGATCTCGGCCACCAGCAGCTCGGCGTCCGTGCCCGGGGGGACGTGCCCGGCCGACGGCGCCCGGACCGGCGCGGGCAGCGCCGCCCGGTCCACCTTGCCGCGGCTGGTGAGCGGCAGCGCGTCGAGAACGACCCAGGCGGTCGGGACGAGATGGCGGGGCAGGGTCCGCGCGAGGTGCGCGGCGAGCTCCTCCCCCGTCGCGGTCCCGGTCACGTACGCCACCAATTCCTCGGCGTGGACCGTCACGAACGCCTGACCGACGCCCGGATGGTCGAGCAGCCGTGCCTCGACCTCGCCCGGCTCGATCCGGAAGCCGCGGACCTTGAGCTGCCCGTCGAGCCGTCCGAGGAACTCCAGCGTGCCGTCCTGGTGCCAGCGCGCCCGGTCGCCGGTGCGGTACCTCCGTGATCCCGGCGGTCCGAACGGGTCGGGGACGAAGGCGGCGGCCGTGAGCGCCGGGCGGCGCAGGTAGCCGCGTGCCACCCCGGCACCGCCGATGACCAGCTCGCCGATCACGCCCTTCGGGACCGGCGCCCCGGCGGCGTCGAGCAGGTGGACCGTCGTCGCGCCGACGGGCCGGCCGATCGGCGGCCTGCCGTACGTCGCGCCGAGGTCGGTCGCGGTCGCGATGACCGCGGCCTCGGTCGGCCCGTAGGTGTTCACCAGGCGGACGCCGTCGCCGAACCGGCCGCGCCAGCGCGTCACCGCGCCGCCGGACGCCTGCTCGCCGCCGATGACGACCAGCCGGAGCGCGGGCGGCCAGGCGATCTGGTCGATCTCCTCGACCAGGTGATGCCAGTAGGCGGTGGGCAGGTCGAGCATCGTGATCCGCTCCCCGCCCGGGGCGGCCAGCAGGTCGGGCAGCGTCGCCGCCCCGCCGGGCAGCAGCACCAGGGTCGCTCCCGCGGCGAGCGTGGGGAAGACCTCTTCGAGGTGGGTGTCGAAGCTCAGCGACGCGAACTGGACGACGCGGTCGCCGGGCGCCAGGCCGTACTCGCCGCGCATCCACCGGATCCGGGCCGCGATGGCCCGGTGCTCGACGGCGACGCCCTTGGGCCTGCCGGTGGAGCCGGAGGTGGAGATCACGTAGGCCACGTCACCCGGGCGCGTCCCGGCCGGTTCGCCCTGATCGTCGGGGTCGCCGGCGGCCGCGTCGTCCTCGCCGGCCAGCGGATCGACGGCGGTGAGCCCGGCGGGCAGCGCCCGGTTCGTGATCACGTGCGTCGCTCCGGCGTCCGCGAGCGAGAAGGCCAGCCGCTCCTCCGGCTCGTCCGGCTCGAACGGCAGGTAGGCCGCGCCGGCCCGCCAGACGGCGAGCAGCGCGGTGATCGCCTCGACCGAACGGGGCAGGCAGACGCCGACCACGTCGCCGGGGCGCACGCCCCGGGCCCGCAGCGCGGCGGCCAGCCGTGCCGCCCGCCGGTCCAGTTCGCCGTAGGTGACCTCGGTCTCCCCGCAGACCACCGCGACGGCGCCGGGCGCGCGCCGGACGGTCTCCGCGATCATCTCGGGGACCGCCGGTCCGGGGGTGTCGGCGCCCTCGCCGGCCATGGCACGGATGTCGGCCTCGTCGTCGCCGGTCCAGACGCGCAGCTCGGAGATCCGGCGATGCGGTTCCGCCACGGCCGACTCGAGCAGGAGCAGGAAACGCTCGGCGAGCCGGCGGACGGCCTCCGCCTCGTGCGGAGACCCGCTGAACCCGTCGTGGCCGAACGACAGGACGATCTCGCCGTCCTCGAACCACGCCTCGGTGTACAGGCCGAGCTTGACCTGCCGGTAGCCGTCCGGGAAGAAGCCGACGGACAGGTCGCCGAACGGCCGGGTGGGTCCCAGGTCCTGGCTGTGCAGGATGAACATGGTCGGCATCAGCGCCTCGGCGGGGTGCCCGATCCGCTCGAACGGGACCGAAGGCCGGCTCAGCGCCGTCAGCGCCTCCTGCCTCATGCGCCCCAGCAGCTCGGTGAACGACGGATCGCCGCCGAGGTCGCCGCGCAGCACGACGGTCTGCGAGAGGTAGCCGATCATCGGTTCCAGCTCGACCCGGTCGCGGCCGGCCACGGCCGTGCCGACGAGGACGTCGGTGTGGCCGGTGTGCCGGTGCAGCAGCACCTGGTAGGCCGTCATGAGCACGGTGAACGGCGTGGTCCTGTGCTCGCGGGCGAGCCGGTCGAGCTCGCCCGCGACCTCCCGGCCCATCCGGACGATCTGGAAGCCCGCGCGATCCTCGTCGCGGACGTCCCCGGCCCCGATGCCGCAGGGCAGGTCGGGCGGCGGCGGATCGGCGAGCCGCTCCTGCCAGTACGGCACCGCGCGCTCGGCGCGGCGGCGCTGCCAGCGGGCGTAGTCGGACGGCTGGACCGGCAGCGGCGGCAGACTCGGGGCGCGCCCGTGCAGGCGCGCGGTGTAGCACTCCGCCAGGTCGTCGAAGAGGATCCCCAGCGACCAGCCGTCGCCGATGATGTGGTGCATCGTGACGCACAGGACGTGGTCCAGCGCGCCGATCGCGATGACCGCGACGCGCAGCGGCACGCCCTCGGCGAGGTCGAACGGGGCGTTCACCCGCTCGGCGACAAGCCGCCGGGCGTGCTCCTCGTCGGCGGCCTGGATCCGCTCGACCGGCGGGAGTGACTCCGCCGCCCCCGGCGGCTCGGCGATCGCCCAGGGGACGCCGTCCTCCTCGTCGAACCGGGTGCGCAGGCCCTCGTGCCGGGCCACGACGTCGGCGAGGGCCTGTTCGAGGGTGCCGGTGTCGAGGGGCCCGCGCAGCCGGCGGACGGTGTACATGGTGTACGAGGCGTCGCGGGGATTCAGCCTCTGCAGGAGCCAGAGCCGTTCCTGGCCCGGCGACAGGGGCGCCCTCATGCGTCCGACGCCATCTCGTCGAGCACGGCCGCCAGGTCCTCGGCGCTGAGGCCGTCGAGTTCGTCGCGGAGCGCGGCGATCTCGGCGAGGTCCAGGTCGTCGTCGTCGAGCCGGTCCATCGCCGCCGCCAGGTCGGCCACCGTGGGGTTCTCGAACAGCACCACGATCGGCACGTTGATCGCGAAGCGCGCCTGGATCCTGGCGATGATCTGGGTGGCGGTCAGCGAGTGCCCGCCCAGCTCGAAGAAGTCGTCGTCCACGCCGACCGGCTCCGCGATGCCCAGCACCTCCCCCCACATCGCCGCGAGGTCCTCCTCCAACTGCGTGGACGCGGGCCGGTACGGCCGGCTGCGCGCCCGGGTCCACTCGGGCACGGGCAGGGCCTTGCGGTCGAGCTTGCCGTTGGGGGTGAGCGGCAGGGCGTCCAGCACCACCAGGTGCGCGGGCACCATGTACTCGGGCACGTCGCGGCGCAGCCGGTCACGCAGGGACGGCCACAGGTCGGCCCCTTCGGGCTCCCCGGCCGCGCGCACGATGTAGGCGACCAGACGCGGCAGCCCGTCGGGACCGTCGCAGACGCCGACGGCGGCGTCGGCCACCTCGGGCGCGGCCCGCAGCACGCTCTCGATCTCGCCGAGCTCGATCCGGAACCCGCGCACCTTCACCTGCTGGTCGGCCCGGCCCAGGTAGTGAAGCCTGCCGTCCTCGATCCTGGCGAGGTCGCCCGTGGCGTACAGGCGGGCCCCCGGCACTCCGGAGAACGGGTCGGGCAGGAACCTGGCCGCCGTCTGGCCCGGCATGCCGCGGTATCCCCTCGCCAGGCCGGCGCCGCCGATGTGCAGCTCACCGGCCTCGCCGGGCGGCACGGGACGTCCGTCGGGGCCGAGGATGTGCACCGTCGTGTTGCCGATGGGCTCCCCCAGGTCGACGGGGGCCGGGGACGGGGCCACCCGCCCGGCCGTCGACCATACCGTCGTCTCCGTCGGGCCGTACACGTTCCAGAGCCGGGCCCCGCCGTCGAGGAGGGCGTCGGCGAGGTCGCGGGGCAGCGCCTCGCCCCCGCACAGCCGGGTCGCGACGTTCTCGGGGACCCCGCCGGATTCGAGCAGGATGCGCCAGCTCGCCGGGGTCGCCTGCATGATCGTGACGGCCTCGCTCACGGCACGCGACCGCAGGGCCCGGCCGTCCGCCGTCTCGTGCCCGGACGCGACCACCACCCGGGCGCCGCAGGCCAGCGGCAGGAGGAGCTCGAGCACCGAGATGTCGAACGACAAGGTGGTGACCGCCAGCCAGGCGTCGCGCGGGGTGAGCTCCAGCAGGGAGGCGAAGGACTCCAGCAGGTTGACCACCGCGCCGTGCGGCACGGCGACCCCCTTGGGCCTGCCGGTGGAACCGGAGGTGTACATGAGGTAGGCCAGGTCGCCCACGGTGCCGTCGACCAACACCTCGCCGTCGACCAACACCTCGCCGCCGGTCGGCACGTCGCCGTCGCCGGGGGCCCCGCCCGCGACGGGAACGCCGTCCTGCGAAAGCTCGACGACGTCGGGGACGCCGTCGAGCAGCCGGGATTCGATCCCCTGGCCGGCCAGCACCAGCCGGATGCCCGCGTCCTCCCGCATGTACCGGAGCCGGTCCTCGGGGAAGCCCGGGTCGAGCGGCACGTAGGCGCCGCCGGCCCGCCACACGGCGAGCAGGGCGACGACCATGCCGGGGCAGCGCTCCAGGCACAGGCCCACCGGGACCTCCGGGCCGACTCCGCGGGCGCGCAGCAGCGCCGCCAGCCGGTCGACCCTGTCGTGCAGCTCCCGGTATGTCAGCACGCCACCGGCGCCGCTCACCGCGACCGCGTCGGGGCTCGCGTCACGCCACCGGCGGATCAGCGCGAGCGCCGTATCAGGGGTGGTCACGCCGCTCACCGCGTCACTCACTTTCACGCACCTTTCACTTCCGAGAACACGCTCGAGAACGCGCTCGAGAACACGCCGCTCAGCGCGGACAGCGGGATGTCCGGGTCGGCCCCGGCCCGCCGTACGATCTCGGCGAAGCCGCCGACGAGGCGGCGCGCGGTCGCGGGCGCGAACAGATCGCTGCTGTAGTCGAGGACGCCGCCCAGCCCCTCCGGCCCCCGCCACAGGTCCATCGAGACCTCCGACTTGGTGTGACTGGGCGGGACCGTGTAGACCTCCCGGCCGAGGTCGGCCATCCGGGTCCCCAGCAGGTCGTCCTTGGGCAGGTTGTGCAGGTTGAACATGGCCTGGCACAGCGGCGGCCTGCTGATGTCGCGGGGGACGCGCAGCGCGGCCAGGACGTGCTCGAACGGCACCTCCGCGTGCCGCATCCCGGCCAGGGTCGTCTCCCGCACGCGGTCCAGCAGCTCGTGGAACGACGGGTCGCCGGACAGGTCGGCGCGCAGCACCATCGTGTTGCCGAAGTAGCCGATCAGCGGCGCCAGCTCGCTGCGGGACCGGCCGGCCACCGGCACGCCGACGCAGAAGTCGGACTGGCCCGACGCCAGGGCGAGGGTCGCCTGGTAGGCGGCGGCCAGGGCCATGAAGGACGTGCAGCGCCGCTTCCTGGCCACCTTCTCCAGCGGCGTGATCTCCTCCGGCGGCAACAGCAGGTGCTCGCGTCCGCCACGCCCGGACCACCGGGGCGGCCGGGGGTGGTCGGCCGGAAGGTCCAGCGCGGGGGCGCCGGCCAGGCGGCGCGTCCAGTACTCCAGGCCCTCCGTGTGGTCCCGCTGCCTCTCCTGCACGGCGAAGCGGGGATACTGCGTGGGCAGCTCCGGCAGCTCGGGCTCACGCCCCTCGCGCCCGGCGGCGTAGCACTCCGTGAGCTCACGCATGAGCACGTCGAGCGACCAGCCGTCCATCACGATGTGGTGCAGGACGATGCACACGACCGCGTCGTCCCTGCCCGGCTCGGCCAGGCCGGTCCGCAGGGGAGGCTCGTTCTCCAGGTCGAACGGCCGCTCGACGAACTCCTTCAGCGCCCGGTCGAGGTCCGCCTCCCCCGAGAGCGCGATCCTCTCCAGCGGCACCGGCCCGGGCGGCAGCACGACCTGCACGGGGGCGTCCCCGCGTAGCCGGAAGCGGGTCCGCAGCACCTCGTGCCGCGCCACGATCCGGGTGAACGCCGCGGTCAGCGCGTCCACGTCGAGCGGCCCCCGCAGCCGCATGCACCAGGGCGTGTTGTAACTGGTGTCGCCGGGGTCGAAGCGGCTGAGGAACCACAGGCGCTCCTGCCCCGGCGACAGCGGCCACTCCTCGCCGCCGGGGTCCCGCGGCGCGCCCCCGAGGGAGCGCAGCAGCGCCGCCCGGCGCTCGGGGGGCAGCCCGGCCAGCTTCTCGATCAGCGCGGCGCGGCGCTCCGCGGTGGTCATCTGTCCCGGGAGCTCAGCGTCGCCGGGTCGCGTGCGCTCAGCGGGCGCATGTCGGTCCACACCGTCTCGATGTGGTCCAGGCATTCCTGCCGCGTGCCCGCGAAGCCGGTGGCCCGCCACCCGGCGGGCGGCTCGCGGTCACTCCACCATACGGAGTACTGCTCCTCGTCGTTGACGACCACGAGCATCGGGGAGTCGGTCATGTCACCTTCCCAAAACGGTCATTGCGGTAGACGGGGCCCGCCCGCCGCCCTCGATCAGCCGGGGACAGGCGGGCCAGCCGGTGGGGTCGGCCGGCGGCGCCGCGCACAGGACGTAGTGGTGGGGGGCGAGCACGTCGGTCCGGCCGGCCGCGGCGCGCATCACGGCGGCGTGGACGGCCTCGGGCGTGTCCAGCCCGGGACGCGCGACGAGATACCCGGTCAGCCGGGGGGCCGCCCCGTCTCCCAGGTCGTCTCCGGTGCCCTCCACCACGACCACGGCCAGGTCGGTCCCGCACACCCGGCGTAGCAGGGCCTCGCTCTCCGGCAGGTCCACCCAGTCGTGGCCGATCACGGTCCACCCGGCGGGGCGCCGCACCGGGTCCAGCCCCGCGACCTTCGCGACCTGGTCCAGCGGCACCTCCTCCGAGAGCGCCCGGACCAGCAGCTCCTCCAGGCCGGTGAGCATCCGCTCGGCGACGTCCCCGGGCAGGAAGGCCGTGTCCACCAGGACGTAGAACTCGCAGGTGGACGGGGCCGGGCCGGTGGCGAAGAAGATCCTCGCCTTGACCTTCGAGTAGGCGCCGACGAAGAACGTCCTGGTCTTGCCCCGCAGCGCGGCGAGCGCCGCGGCGTCCCCGGTATCGACCTGCGGCAGGCCCTGCCAGCGGCCCGCCTGCCTGACGTCGTTGAAGAACGCGTCCAGGTCGATGTCGGCGCCGCGGTCCCACGCCTCCGCCTCCCAGGCGGCCAGCACGAGCCCGGGGTCGTAGTGCCCGTTCCGGTACGTCGCCATCGTCCTGCGGTGTCCGCGCCGCAGCGCGTCGGCGAACGTGCCGGCCTCCAGGTCGATGACGCACAGCCCGTCCTGGGCGGCGGGGCCGGCCATCGCCTCCATGCCCGGGTGGTGCCGGTTCGACACGATGAGCTGCAGCGCCGCCGTGGGGTGCCCGGTGACGGCGGCCAGCAGCGCGGCGCTCGCCACCGTGAGCACGCTGGAGGTCGTCACGCCGTGCCGGGCGGCGAGCGCCTCTGCGGCGACGGCCGCCGCCGGGGAGTCCATCCCGTGGCGGACGAAGCGCGGCTCCTCGGGTTCCCTCGCCGGGAAGTCGAACATCGAACGCGGAGCGGACGCCAGACCGGTCCGCCAGTGCCGCAGCGCCTGTCCGCCGGGCGGCGGATCCGACCGCTCGAAGGCCGCCTGGTCGAGCGGCTGCCAGTCCGGGCCGGGCAGGTCATCCCCGGCCACCAGCCGCGGCCACTCCGCAGCCACCATGTTCAGCGACCAGCCGTCGAGCGCGAGGTGCGACAACGCGAGCGCCAGCGCGCGCGGCCGGCCCCTCTGGCAGACCACCGCGCACCGGATCGGCAGCTCGGCCGCGTAGTCGAACCCGGTCGCGGCCAGCTCGGCGGCCAGCGCCTTGGCCGCGCTCATCGGCTTGGCCGCCGCCTCGTACACGCCGACCGTGAGCCGGCCCTCGCGGCTCACCCGCTGGACCGTGCTGCCCTCGGTGCCCTCCCCGTTCTCCCCACTGCCCTCCCCGTCCCGGACGAACGCCGTGCGCAGCGTCTCGTGCCGCTCGACGAGACGGCCCACGGCGCGCAGCACGGCGTCCAGACCGGCCGCGCCGGTCACCGGCAGGGTCCAGGCCAGGTTGAAGTAGGGGTCGCCGTCGTCCAGCCACTGCGTCGAGCGCCAGATCCCCTGCTGCCCCCAGGTCAGCGCGGCCTGCCCGCCCCGCGCGCCGCGGAACTCCACGGTGCGCGGCGGCAGCGCCGTGAGACCGGTGACCTGCGCCGGCGCGCTCGCGGTCACGTCCGCTGCCCCGCGATGTGCTCGACCAGGCCGTCGAGCGTGTCGAGGTGGCCGCCGTCCAGGTCGACGTCGCAGTCGAACTCGGTCTCCAGCAGGTCGATCAGCCGGAGGTAGGCGATCGAGGTGAGGCCGAGCGCGGGCAGGCTGCAGTCCGCCGCCAGGATGTCGGCGACGGCCAGGTCGCCGCCGCTCGCCTTCGACACCAGCTCGGCCACGCGCTCCCTCATCACGCCTCCTCCCGCAGGCGGGCGACCTCCGCCGCGATCCCGGTGATCGTCGGGTCGTCGAAGAACACGTCGAAGGACAGCTCCACGTCCATCCGCTCGCGCACCTTCGCGATGATCTGGGTGATCGACAGCGAGTGCCCGCCGAGGTCGAACAGGTCCTCGTCCGGGCCGATCTCCGGCATGCCGAGCACCTCGCGCCAGATCTCGCCCACCTCCGCGAGGTACGGCACGGCGTCCGCCTCGACGCCCGCCCTGACCGGGGCCGGCTCCCCGGCCCGGGCGAAGGACGGCTCGGCCGCGCCGCCGGCCACCGGGGACGGCAGCGGCAGGTCGGCCACGTCGGCGTCCGGGGCCGCGGCCACCGCGCGCAGCAGGGCGAGCAGGTGCTCGGCGACGGTCTCGCAGCCGGAGCGGCTCAGGACGAGCGGGTTGAACTGCAGCCGGGCCGCGATGCCGTCCGGCGCGTCCACCACCTGCAGGTGCAGCGTGCCGCGCACCGCCTGGTTGAACGACATCCAGTCCACCGACGCCTCCACGCCGGGGAACTCCGGCGCGCTCGCGTCACGCCTGCGGTAGCTGACCGAGACCGGCGTCAGCGCGGTGCGCGGGCTCACTCCGCCGACCGCGCGCGCGAGCGGCACCTGCCGGAACCGGTAGGCGGCCCGCAGCTCCTCGCGTACGGCGTGGGCGAACTCGGCGAACCTCCCGGCCGGGGCGGGGGCAGGCACCGGCAGCTCGTTCACGAACAGGCCGATGTGGCCCCGCGTCTCCTCGGTCCTGGTCGACAGGTCGACGGCCACCGCCGCGTCCTCGTTGCCGTACGCCGCGAGCAGGGTGTGCACGGCGGCGAGCACCAGCTCGAACCGGGTGACGCCCAGCTTGTCCGCGGCGACGGCGAGATCGGCGGGAAGCGCGAAGTCGACGGCGTCGCCGGCCGCGGCGCGGGTCGAGACCCCGGAGAGTCCGGGGAGCCGCAGGTCCTGCCGGTCCCGCCAGCGGTCGCGCCAGAACTCGGCGGCGTCACCGAGCAGCTCGGCCACCCGGGCGTTCTCCCGCTCCACGGCCTCGCCGTACGTCAGGGGGAGGGCCGGCGACGGCAGCCCGGCGTAGGCGTCGGCCAGGCCGCGCACCAGGATGTCCTTCGACATTCCGTCGAAGACGGCGTGGTGGGCGACGAAGACGAGCAGGTGCCGCTCCGGCGCGAGCCGGAACACCGTGAACCGGGCCGTCGGCCCGGTCCCCAGGTCCAGGGCGAGTGACGCCTCGCGGTCGACCAGCTCGCCGGGCTCACGCCCTGCGTCCTCGAACCCGGTGGCGTCCTCGAATACGATCGGCGGCGGCACGGCGGCAGGCACCAGGCGCACCACGCCGTCCCGCTCCGCCAGGGCCGCGGCCAGCTGGGGATGCGCGCGGACCACGTCGTGGCAGGCGGCCAGCAGCCGGTCCACGTCGAGGGGGCCGTCGAACCGGATGGCCAGCGGCATGTGGTACACCCGGCCACCGCAGCCCATCTGCTCCGTTATCCACATGCCGTGCTGTGCGAGGGACGCCTGCTCCCCCTCGCCGATGAGTGTCGGTGACATCTCACTTGCCTTCCGTCGTGCTGATCACGGAGTCGCCCAGCAGCGCGGGCAGCTCCTTCTTGATGACCTTGCCTGACTGGTTCCTGGGCAGGCTGTCGACCACGAGGACCCGTTCGGGCAGCTCGTGCCAGGCCAGCCGGTCCATCAGGAAGGCGCGCACCTCGCTCTCGGACAGCCCGGGGCCTTCCGGCAGCCCGGGTGACCTGGGCACGATCGCGGCGCCCAGCACGGAGCCGAGCACCGGATGCGGGAGCCCGAACACGGCCGCCTCGGCGACCCCCGGGTGCTCGTGAAGCGCGGCCTCCACCTGGAGCGTGGACACCTTGAACGCGCCGGTCTTGACCACGTCGCTCTCGCGGTCGACGAGGTAGAGGTAGCCGTCGGCGTCCACGTATCCGACGTCTCCCATGCGCACCCAGCCGTCGCGGAACGACCGGGCGCTGGCCTCCGCGTCGCCGTAGTAGGAGCGGGTGGCGGTGGGCGACCGCATCCACACCTCGCCGGTCTCCCCGGGCGGGAGCGGGTTGCCCTCCTCGTCGGTGATGCGCAGCGAGCCGCCGAACGCGGGCCGCCCCAGCGCGGCGGGCCGCGTCCGGTCGTAGATCATGATCGTCTGGGCGGGGGCGGCCTCGGTGGACGTGTAGTAGTTCGTCACGGTCGCGTTCGGGAAGGCCGTCGCCAGGCGCTCCGACAGGGCGGGGGGAAGCGCGGCCGCCGCCGACCCCAGCAGCACCACGCTGGACATGTCGTGCCGCTCGTGCAGCCCGGCGTCGAGCAGCTCGATCGCCATGGACGGCACCAGGAACACGGTGCCGGGGCGGTAGGTCTCGATGAGCCGGGCGAACCGGCCGGGGGTGAACCTCGCCGGGGTCAGCACGGTCGGCCGGGCGTCCAGCGCGTTGATCAGCATGGTCTGGCCGGCGTTGGTGCCGATCGGGAAGGCGTGCAGCAGGTGCCGTGAGTGGGCGAACCTGCGGTGCTTGGGCTGCGTGACGCAACCGTAGGCCAGGTTGGCGTGGCTCGCGCCGACCCCCTTGGGCCGCCCTGTCGTGCCGGAGGTGTAGAGGATCTGCGCCAGGTCGCCGGGCCGCACCTGCGGCCCTTCCCACGCCGTCTCCGCCGCGAAGCCGGCCTCCAGCTCCGCCGGGGTCGCGGTCCACGGCTCCACGGCCCTCTCCCCGGGCATGGACGCCGATCCCGGCCCCGTCGGCGCCGCGAGGTCCCGGCCGAGCAGCACCGCCGACGCGGCGCAGTGCCCGATCATGTAGCGCAGCTCGGCCGGCGCCAGCCGGTCCGACATCGGCACGGCCACCGCGCCCGTCCTGAGCACGCCGAAGAACGCCACGGCGAAGTCGATCCAGTCGCGGCTGCCGAAGTGCAGCGCCACCCGGTCGCCCGGCGCCACGCCCCGGTCCGCCAGTGCGGCGGCGAGCGCCGCCGACCTGCGGTCCCACTCGGCGAAGGTGAGCTCCCCCTGCCCTTCCACGATCATCGCGACGCCGTCCGGCTCCTGCCCCGCGCGCAGCCGCAGCAGCTCCGGCACGGTGAGCGCGGGCGTCCCCCGCGTCCTCGTCCCTGTCATGCGAGCTCCTTCTCGGGTTCGCGGGCCGTCCGTGTGTCCGCGGGTGCGTCCGTACGGTCGCCGGGGCCGGCGTCCGCCGTCCGGGCGGCCGCGATGCGTTCGGTCAGGGCCTGGTAGCCGACGACGTCGTCCGGCAGGGCGTCGGGCACGTCGGTGTCGAACCGGCGCAGCACCCGGACCCGCAGCGCGACCAGCGCGATGACGGCGATCGCCACCGCGAAGCAGGCGTACATGAAGCCGATCCCCCGGCCGGGACCGGTGCCGAGCACCGCGCCCGCCGTGCCGGCGAGCGGCCCGTCCGGGGCGAGCAGCGGCTCGAAGACCTGCGCGCCGTACGGCGCGACCAGGCCGAACCCGATCGGCAGGGTGGACCAGGCGATCAGCGTGTTCAGCGCGATGACCCGGCCGTGGAACCGCTGCGGCACCTTGACCTGGATGATCGTGGCGTAGACGCCGTTCAGCAGGGTGAGGCACAGCGACATGCCGAACGCGCCGACCGCGATCAGGAACAGGTCCGCGCGCAGCCCGGTCAGCAGGCAGAACACCGACAGGGCGAGCGTTGACAGCAGCACGCCGTGCAACCGCCGGCGGCGCGGGCCGCCCCAGGCGGCCATGGCCAGGCCGCCGAGGAAGGCGCCGAGCCCGCCCGCGAACGACACCCGGCCGACCTCGGCCAGCGACGCGAACGACAGCACGAGCGGCGAGATCATCAGGAACAGCGGAGACAGGAAGACGTTCAGCACCGCGAAGTAGAACAGCATCGCGCGGAAGCCCCGGTGGCCCCAGGAGTGGCGGATGCCGCCCATCATCTCGGCGAGCACGCTCTCCCGCCGCTTCCAGGCCATCGTCGCGGGGAAGCGGATCAGCGCAACGGTGAGCGTGGCGACGACGTAGCTGACCACGTCGATGACGAGGATGCCCTCCAGCCCGATCGCCGCCATCAGCCCGACCGCGATCAGCGGCACGATGAGCTGCGCGGTGCCGGTGGCCATCTGGACCACGCCGTTGGCGTGCCCGAGGAACCGTTTCGGCACGAGCTGCGGGATCGCCGAGCCGTACGCGAGCCGTTGGAAGGTGAGGGCGACGGACAGGCAGACCAGCAGCGGGTAGATGTGCCAGACCTGCAGGTTGCCGGTCCACAGCAGCAGGCCGAGCATGAGCTGGGTGCCGCCCGCGGCCGCGTCCCCGGCGATCATGACCTTCCGCCGGTCGAACCGGTCGACGATCGTGCCGGCCAGCGGGGCGACGAGCATGCCGGGCAGCAGGCCGAGCACGGAGAACAGCGCGAACCGGGCGAGCGAGCCGGTGGTGAGGTAGATCCACAGCGGGATGGCGAACTCGGTCAGCGCGGAGCCGGTGATCGAGACCAGCTGGCCTGCCGCGACCACGAGGAAGCGCCGCATGCTGGGCGGCGGGCCGCCGAGCGCCCGCGTGCCCGCCGCGCCGGACGGCTCGTCCCGCTTCGCGGCGGTCCCGGCCTCGGTCCCGGCCTCGATTCCGCCCTCGGTTCCGGCTTCGGCGGACCGGCGCGAGACGCCCTGCAGCCACCAGGTCCGCCCCTCGTCCCGTTCCATCCCCTCCGTACGCCCGGAGGCGAGCGCGTCGTGGGTGCCGGTGACGATGTCGGCCAGTTCGGCCGCGCGGTAGCGGGTGAAGAAGTGCCCGGCCTCGTCGAGCACGACGCACGCGGCCTCGTCTGACAGGGCATGCCACTCTTTGTAACGTTCCTGATAGAACTCGGTCGCCGGGTCGCGCTCGCCGACGACGGAGATGACCGGGGCGCGCAGCCGACCACCGTCCGCCTCCTCGAACAGGCGGGTGTAGTAGCGCTCCGCGTGCCGGGCGCCGAGCCGCTGGTTGGTGACGATCAGCCTGACCTGGTCCCGGCCCAGCTCCTCGACGTCCAGCCCGGCGGCGGTCAGGGCGTTGATCCTGGCCTGATCGCTGGTCAGCCTGTCGAAGAACGTGCCGAGCCAGTTCATCCCGCGGCCCGGCCGGGCGAACGGGAAGACGCCGCCGAGGTAGAGCGCGGTCAGCTCCTGCCCGGCCGCCTCCAGCTCCCGGGCGACGGCGGTGGCGAGCACCCCGCCCGGCCCGCAGTGCCCGTAGATCACCAGCCGGCCCGGCGAGCCGTCCATGATCTCGGTGATCTCGGTCACGCAGTCGCGGACCACCTCGTCGAACGGCCGCGCCTCCTCGCCCAGTTCGTTGCCGGGCACGGCGACCGAGTAGAGCGCCCAGTCGGCCGGCAGCGCGTCCGCGAGCGGCTGGTAGACCGCCGCGCTGCCCCCGCCGTACGGCACGCACACCAGGGTGGTGGTGACGGCCCGGGCGGGGGTGAGCCGGTGCAGCAGGGAGCGCGGCACGTCCCCCTCGGCCGTGAGCAGCCGGGCCAGCTCCCGGACGGTGCGGTGCTTGAACACGTCGAGCACCGTGACCGGCCGGTCCGGGTGTGCCTTGCGCAGCCGGGCGATGACCCGCATCGCCAGCAGCGAGTGGCCGCCCAGCGCGAAGAAGTCGTCGAGCGCCCCCACGCGCTCGACGTCCAGCACCTCCGCCCAGACGCGTGCCACGTCCTCCTCGGCGCCGGCCTCCGGGGCGACGTATTCGGCCGCCGCCACGTCGGCCTCCGGCTCGGGCAGCCGTGAGCGGTCCACCTTGCCGTGCGACTTGAGCGGCAGCTCGTCCAGCCAGGCGTACCGCGAGGGGATCATGTACGCGGGCAGCCGGTCGGCCAGCCACGCGCGCACCGCCGCGGTGTCCGGTCGTGCGTCGTCCACGGCGTGTTCGGCGGAGGGGACGAGGTAGGCGACGAGCTGCTCACCGCGCGGCTCGACCACGGCCTGGGCGACGTCCGGATGGTCGGCGAGCACCGACTCGACCTCGCCGAGCTCGACCCGGTAGCCGCGGATCTTCACCTGCAGGTCGCGGCGGCCCAGGAACTCCAGGTCGCCCGAGTCGGACCACCGGCCGAGGTCCCCGGTGCGGTACATGCGCGACCCGGGCGGGCCGTACGGGTCGGGGAGGAACCGGTCGGCGGTCAGGCCGGGACGGTTCAGGTAGCCGCGGGCCAGCCGGTCGCCGCCGAGGTAGATCTCCCCCGGCACTCCGGCCGGCACCGGCCGCAACCGCTCGTCCAGCACGTACGCCCGCGCCCCGGGCAGCGGCGAGCCGATCGGCAGGCTCACGCTCGCCTCGGCCGGGCCGTCGGGAGCGGGCAGCCGGGCGACGTCGTAGGTGGTCACGCCGACGGTGGCCTCGGTCGGCCCGTAGTGGTTGACGACCCGGCAGCGGCCCATCGCCGCGAGCTCGGCCGCCCAGCCGCGCGGGGCCGCCTCTCCGCCCAGCAGCAGCAGCTTCCTGGGCAGCAGGTCGTCCGGCCCGGCGTCGGCGAGCAGCGCGGCGAGGTGCGAAGGAGTGATCTTGAGGTAGTCGATCCCGGTCCGCCGGAAGATCCCCGCCAGCTCGGGACCGGCGGTGCGCGAGGGCACCAGGTGCAGGGTGCCGCCGGTCATCAGGCACAGGTAGAAGACCGTGACGCCGAAGTCGAAGGCGAGGGACTGGAGCAGGGCGAAGGACGAGCCGGGCTCCACGCCCAGCCGCTCGCGCACCCCGGCGAGGTAGACCATGACCTCGTGGTGCTGCACCGCGACGCCCTTGGGCCGCCCGGTGGTGCCGGAGGTGTAGATCACGTACGCGAGGTCGCCCGGCGCCGCCGGCTCCGCCTCGGCGGGGAGCTCCGTCTGGTCGTCCGCCTGGTCGCCGAGGTGCACGGCGGTGATGCCATCGGGGAGCCGGTCGCGCAGGTCCGGGCTGGTCACGACGATCGACGCCGCGGCGTCGGCCAGGACGTACTCGAGCCGTCCGCGCGGGTGCTCCGGGTCGAGCGGCAGATAGGCCGCGCCCGCCTTGAGCACGCCGAGCACCGCGACCGCGAGCCCGGTGGACTGCTCCAGGCAGATCGCCACACGGTCGTCGCGCCGCACGCCGAGCCCGCGCAGCCGCCGGGCGAGCCGGTCGGCCGCGGCGTCCAGCTCCGCGTACGTGAGGGCGTCGCCGCCGCAGACGACGGCGGTCGCGGACGGGGTGCGGGCCGCCTGCGCCGCGATCACCGCATGCAGCCTCGACGCCCCGCCGAACGCGTCCGCCGGGGGCGTCTCGGCCTCGGGGGCGGCGCCCGCGAACCCGAGCACGCGGTCGCGCTCCGCCGCCGGGAGCAGCTCCAGGTCGGACACCCGCGCGTGCGGGTCGGCGACGATCGACCTGAGCAGGTTCTCGAAGCACTCCGCCAGGCGCTCGATCGTGGCCGGCCGGAACAGCTCGGTGCGGTAGGTGAAGTTGCCGCGCAGGCCGTCGCCCTGGTCCATCAGGTAGAGCGCGAGGTCGAACCGGCTGGCGGTCACCTCGAACGGGTACGCCGACATGGTCAGGCCCTGGGTGGCCAGCGGGGCCGACCGGTAGTTCTGCAGCGCGAACATCACCTGGAACACCGGCGACCTGCTCACGTCGCGCTCGACGCCGAGCTCGCCGACCAGCCGGTCGAAGGGCAGTTCCTGGTGGGTGTAGGCGTCCAGCGCCGTCTCGCGCACGCGGCCGAGCAGCTCGGTGAAGGTCGGGTCGCCGGACAGGTCGGCCCGCATCGGCAGCGAGTTGATGAAGAGCCCGACCACCCGCTCCAGCTCCGGCAGGTCGCGTCCCGACACGGGCGACCCCACCGCGAAGTCGTCCTGACCGGAGTAGCGCGCGAGGAGCACCTGGAAGGCGGCGAGCAGCGTCATGTACAGCGTCGCGCCGTTCTCCCCGCCCAGTGCGGTCAGCGCGTCCACCAGCTCGCGGTCCAGCGCGACGCCGTGGGCGGCGCCCGCCGACCCCTGCTCCGGCGGGCGCGGCAGGTCGGTCGGCAGCTCCAGCGGCGGCAGCCCGGCCAGCCGCTCCCTCCAGTAACGGATGTCGTCCTCGTGGGTCCGGCCGCGCTCCCACAGCGCGTAGTCGCCGTACTGCACGGGCGGGGCGGCGAGACCGGCGTCGGTCCCGGTCCGGTACGCCTCGTGCAGGGCGAGCAGCTCCTCCATCACGATGTCGCAGGACCAGCCGTCGGTGACGGCGTGGTGCATCGTCAGGAGCAGCACGTGCTCGCGGGCGCCGAGCCGGACCAGGAGCAGCCGCAGCAGCGGGCCGCTCGCCAGGTCGAACGGCCGGCTCAGCTCCTCCTGCACGGCCTCCCGCACGGTGGCGGGGTCGTCCGACAGCCGCAGCTCGACGACGGGCTCGTCGTCCAGCACGATCTCCGGCGTGCCGTCGTCGGTGGTGACGAACCGGGTGCGCAGGCTCTCGTGGCGCCGGGCCACCTCGGTGAGGGCGCGTTCCAGGGCCGCGCCGTCGATCTCACCGCCGTCCAGCCGGACGGCGAAGGCGACGGTGTAGGCGGTGGTGCCCGGGGCGTACTGCTCCAGGAACCACAGGCGCTCCTGGGCGTGCGAAAGCGGCGGGTGGGTGCCGGCCGGCCGCGGCGGCACGGTGACCCTCGCGGCTTTCCCGGCTTTGAGCCGCTGCGCCAGCAACGCCTGCTTGGCCGGTGAGAGGCCGGTCCGGGTCACGACGCCGGCACCTCGGTTGAAATTTGCATTAAGAACATGGCATTCCTCTGTGCGCTCTGCGCCCCGGTACGCCGGCGATTGATACGAAGTCGCGGGCGGCCAAACGATCCGGCGGTGGTTGAATCACCGCCGGTGAGCTTCCTGCCTGGTGCCTGGCACGGCGCGGGATCCACCGCCGCTCGCGCCGGTAACCCCCATTTCGGACGCGGTAGTGGGAACGCTCCCACGGCAGTGGAGGCTAGGGATCACGGCTTTCGTTCGTCAAGTGTCATGGAAGTTTCTGTCCGTTATTAGCCCCAAGGCGGGGAATGTGAGGTTATTAGCGCAGATCACGGACAATGTGGTCGTAATCTCCCAAATTCGCCGCATGACCAGGGATTGACAGCGCCCCTTACCCCACCTACGCTCCGTGGGAGCGCTCCCAGACCAGGTGCTCCTTCAATGATGCCGGCGCTCCTGTGAATGGACGCTGGCGCTCCTGTCAATGGATGCTGTGGTGCTCCTGTCCCTGGCAGCGGGGCCCGGCGTCGAGCGCGCCCTCGACCAGAGACGCACCAGGAGCGGACCACCTGTGATCGTCACCGCTGCACCGGCCCGGAGCCCGCGGCATGCCCTCTACGACGGGGATCTCCGCTCACTCCTCCTCATCAGGCACTTCGAACGCGCCCTGCTCCGCCTGTTCGAGCAGGGCGTGCTGAGCGGCACCACCCACACCTGCCTCGGGCAGGAGTACGTCCCGGTCGCGCTGTCGGCCCTGCTCCGCGACGACGACTTCGTGTTCAGCAACCACCGGGGGCACGGCCACTTCCTCGCCCGCCATCCCGACCCGCACGGACTGCTCGCCGAGATCATGGGGCGGGAGGGCGCGCTGTGCGGGGGCGTCGGCGGCAGCCAGCACATCTACCACCGGCGTTTCCTGTCCACCGGGGTGCAGGGCGAGAGCCTGCCCGTGGCGACCGGGGTGGCCCTGAAGCTGGCCGGCTCGGGAGCGCTGGCCTGCGCGTACATCGGAGACGGCACCTGGGGTGAGGGCGCCGTCTACGAAGCGCTGAACATGGCGTCCCTGTGGCGGGTGCCGCTGCTGGTCGTGGTCGAGCACAACGGCATCGCCCAGTCGACCCCCACGTCCGCGCAGATGGCCGGCACCATCGCCGCCCGGGCCGCGGCCTTCGGCGTCCGCCACCACCACGTCACGTCCACCGACGTGGGCGAGATCAGGGAGGCCCTCGCCCCGCTGGTCGACACCGTGCGGGCCGAGCCGTCCCCGCTGGTCGTCGAGTTCGCCACGCACCGCCTAGGACCGCACAGCAAGGGCGACGACACCCGCCCGCCCGAGGAGATCCGCCGGGCCCGGGAGTCCGACTGGTACGACCGGTACGCCGAGGCCGATCCCGAGCGGTTCGCCCGGATCGACCGGGAGCAGCGAGAGCTCGTCGAGCGGGTGGTCGCCGAGGTCTCCGCCCGCCCCCACTCCCGGCCGGGAGGATCGGCGTGACCAGGGTCTCCGAGCACATCAACCAGGCGCTGCACGATCTCATGGAGTCCGACCCCTCGGTCCACCTGCTCGGCGAGGACGTCAGCGACCCCTACGGCGGCGCGTTCAAGGTCACCCGGGGACTGTCCGACCGCTTCGGCTCCCGGGTGAGGTCCACGCCGCTGAGCGAGGGCGCGATCGCCGGGGTCGGGGCCGGGCTGGCCCTGGCCGGCGACAAGGCCATCGTCGAGATCATGTTCTCCGACTTCGTGGCGCTGGCGTTCGACCAGATCACGAACTTCGCCGCCAAGTCCACCTCCATGTACGGCAGGCCCGTGCCGGTGCCGCTCGTGGTGCGCTGCCCCACGGGCGGAAACCGCGGTTACGGCCCGACCCACAGCCAGAACCCGCAGAAGCACTTCATCGGCGTGCCGGGGCTGTCCCTGTTCGAGATGACGCCGTTCCACGACGCGGGCGAGCTGTTCGCCCGGATGTTCCGGCTTGCGCGGCCCTGCCTGTTCTTCGAGGACAAGGTCCTGTACACGCGGCAGATGTACCGCACGGACGACCTGTTCCGGTTCGAGCTGGTCGACGACGTGGCGCGGGTGTACCTCGACGGCGCGGGCCGGCCCGACTGCACGCTGATCACCCATGGCGGGCTCGTCCACCGGGCGCTCGACGCCATGCGGACGCTGCTCCTCGAGGACGACCTGGTCTGCGAGCTGCTGGTGCCCGCCCAGCTCTACCCCGTGCCCCGTCTGCCGGGGCTGGAGGACGCGCGGCACGTTTGCGTCGTCGACGACGGGACCGAGGGCGGCAGCTGGGCGGCCGAGGTGGCCACGGCGCTCTACCCGCGCCTGTGGGGCCGCCTGCGCCGCCCGATCACACTGGTCAACTCGGCGGACGGGGTGATCCCCGCCGCCCCCCATCTGGAACGCGAGGTGCTCGTGCAGGCCGACAGCATCAGGGCCGCGGTCAAGGAGGGCCTGTCGTGACCGACTTCCGGGTGCCCAAGCTCAACAACAACGACACGGCGTACGTCCTGGTCGAGTGGCTGGCCGAGGACGGGCAGGCGGTGCGGGACGGCGATCCGATCGTGCTGCTTGAGACGTCCAAGGCGACCGAGGAGGTCGAGGCGCCGGCGGACGGCGTCCTGCGGCGGCTGCTCGCCGAGGGGGCCGAATGCGAGCCCGGGCAGGTGATCGCCCGCCTGCTCGGGTCCGCGGACGAGGCCTCCGGGGAGAGCGCGGGCGGGCCTGCTCAGGAGGCCGCGGGGAAGGCCGCGGACGAGCACCCGGGCGGGCCGCAGACCCCGGCGCCGTCCGGCGACGCCTCCGGCGTCGTCGTCACGGCGCCCGCGCGCGAACTGATCGAGGCGCACGGCATCGCCATGGAGCGGGTGTACGCCCTCGGCCGGAAGGTGATCAGGCGGACCGACGTCGAGGAACTTCTCGGCGGCCAGGCGTCCTCCCCCGCCGCCGTCGCGGACGCCGCCCCGGCCGCGAACGACGCGGGCGGGGACGACGACGCACAGTGGATCACGCTGTCGCGGGCACAGCAGCGGACGGCCGAGGTCGTCGAGCGGTCCCGGCGCGAGATCCCCGCGGCCTTCACGGCGATGAACGCCGACGTGACCGAGGTCCTGTCGCTCGCCCGCGACCTCACCCGCCGGCTGCGCACCCTGGTCGGCCTGCCCGAGATGGTGGTGAAGGCGGTCGGCGGGCTGCTCGACCGCTTCCCGATGTTCTTCGCCGAGCCCGGCCCCGGCCCACGGGCGAGAAGGGCCGCCACCGCCGACGTGGGCGTCACCGTCGACGTGGGCCGGGGGCTGTTCATCCCGGTCGTCCGCGACGCGGGCAACCGGCCGCTCGCGGAGATCGCCGGCGACCTGGTCGGCTTCCGCAAGACGGCGCTCACCGGGTCGTTCCGGGAACGCGACCTCCAAGGCGGCGCCATCACGCTCACCCTGCACACGCACGACGGCATCGTGTTCGCCGTCCCGATCGTCTTCCCCGGCCAGACGTGCGCGCTGGCGCTGACCGCGCCGCGCTCGGAGGTCGTCCCGGACGGATCGGGCTTCGCCGTACGCAAGACCGCCACAATAGGCCTCGCATACGACCACCGTTTCATCAACGGTCGCGATGCCGCGGAGTTCCTCGGCGAACTCCGCACGGCGCTCGAATCACCCGCGCGATTCCTCACCGAGAATGGTTGACATCCTCCCCTCCCTGACGGGAGGGGTTTCCAACCGTCGCCGGTCGGGCTTCCTGCTTCACCGCCGGTCGCCCCGTCCGAGAGGTCTCTCGTTGAGGTCTTACACCAGCTCCACAGGCGTTTCACCTCTCCGCCGGCCCGGCGGCGAGGATGTTCTTCGCGGCGTTGACGTCCCGGTCGTGGACCACGCCGCAGGCGCATTCCCAGGTCCGAACGTTCAACCGCATCGACTCGTGCAGCGCCCCGCACGCAGAGCACAGCTTGGAGGAGGGAAACCACCGGTCCACGACCAGCACCTCCCGCCCGTACCACCGCGCTTTGTACTCCAGCATCGACCGCAGTTCCCGCCACGAGGCGTCGGAGATGGCGCGGGCCAGCGAGCCGTTCTTGAGCATGTTGCGGACGGTGAGGTCCTCGATCACGACCGTTTGGTTCTCACGGACGAGCCGAGTCGAAAGCTTGTGCAGGAAGTCCCGGCGGCGGTCGGTGATCCGGGCGTACACGCGGGCGAGCCTACGCCGGGCCTTGGCCCGGTTCGCGCTGCCCTTGGCTTTCCGGGCGAGCGTCCGCTGCGCCTTGGCCAGGCGCTTGCGGGCGGCTCGTTCATGTCGGGGGTTGGCGACCTTGCCGTCCTCGTCGGTCAGGCCGTCGACCGGGCGGGACAACGTGAGGAGGCTCGTGAGCCCCGCGTCCACGCCGACCTGGGCGTCCACGGGAGGCAACGGTGTGATCGTCTCCTCCACGAGGAGGGACACGAACCACCGCCCCGCCGCGTCCTTGCTCACGGTCACGGTGGACGGCTGCGCACCTTGCGGAAGCGGACGCGACCACACGATGTCCAGCGGGGCGTCCATCTTCGCCAGCCACAACCGGCCGTCCCGCCACCGGAACGCCGACCGGGTGTACTCCGCGCTGGCGCGGGACTTCTTGCGGGACTTGAACGCCGGGTACTTGGCCCGGCGCGCGAAGAAGTTCGCGAACGCGGCCTGCAGATGCCGCAGCGCCTGCTGCAGGGGGACGGAGGAGACCTCCGACAGGAAGTCGTAGTCTCCGCTGCGCTTCCACTGGGTGAGCATCGCCGAGGACTCCGCATAGGACACCCGGCGACCCTGCGCGGTGTAGGCGCGGGTGCGCTCCTCCAGGGCCTTGTTGTAGACCAGGCGCACGCATCCGAACGTCCGGGCAAGCTCTTCGGCTTGCCCGGGGGTCGGGTAGAAGCGGTACTTGTACGCCCGCTTCACGATCCGCGCCACGCCTCACATCGTGCCACTCGATCGGTCCAGGATCGTACGTGTGTTCCTACGGCGGTTCGCCTTATGGCGAACCGCCTGCCCCTGCCCTACTCCGCAGGGAGTCCGCTTCGTCCCCCGCCCCAAGGCGGGGGTTTCCTCGGAGGTTTCTGATGAAATCACCCGCACGGTTTCCGGCCGACTTCGTCTGGGGCGCGTCCACCGCGGCGTACCAGATCGAGGGCGCGACCACGGAGGACGGCCGCGGGCCCTCGGTGTGGGACACGTTCTGCGCGGTCCCCGGCAACGTACGCGACGGTGACAGCGGGGAGCACGCCGCCGACCACTACCACCGCTACAACGAGGACCTGGACCTCATCGCCGATCTGGGCCTGGGCAGCTACCGCTTCTCCATCGCCTGGCCGCGGATCCAGCCGACCGGCTCGGGCAAGCCCAACCAGAAGGGCCTCGACTTCTACCGCCGGCTCGTGGACGGGCTGGCAGAACGCGGCGTCCGGCCGATGGCCACGCTCTTCCACTGGGACCTGCCGCAGGAGCTGCAGGACCGAGGGGGCTGGGAGAACCGGGACACGGCCGAACGCTTCGCGGAGTACGCCGAGATCTGCTTCGACGCCCTGGAGATCAGGGACTGGCTGACGATCAACGAGCCCAAGACCGTGGTCGACTGCGGATACCGCTTCGGCACCCACGCGCCGGGCTTCAAGGACGACGCGCGCGCGTTCGTCGCCTGCCACCACCTGCTGCTCGCCCACGGCCTCGCCTCGCGAGTGCTGCACGAGCGGCACCCCGGACGCCGCATCGGGCCGGCGCTCAACCTGCACCCCACCTACCCGGCCGACGACACACCGGAGGCGCGCGAGGCGGCCCACCACCAGGATGGGCTGGAGAACCGGCTCTACCTCGACCCCATCTTCAAGGGCCGCTACCCAGAGGACACGCTGCGCTGGATCTCCGAGCGCGGCCCGATGGCCGACCACATCCTCGACGGGGACCTCGGTGTCATCAGCGAGCCCATCGACGTGCTCGGCGTGCAGTACTACACGCCGGTCTTCGTGGACGGCAAGGGCGAGCGGGTCTTCCTGCACGAGCGGGCCCAGGCCGAGTGGCTGGAGATCTACCCCGAGGGCCTGCACGACATTCTCGTCCGGGTGCAGCGCGACTACCCGGGCGTGCCGATGGTCATCACCGAGAACGGCCTGGCCGTCGTGGACGGGGTCGACGCCGACGGCCGCGTCCGCGACGAGCGGCGGATCGCGTACCTGCGCGACCACCTGAGCGCGATGCACCGCGCGATGGAGGCCGGGGCCCAGGTCGAGGGCTACCACGTGTGGTCGCTGCTGGACAACTTCGAGTGGGCCGAGGGATACAGCCAGCGGTTCGGCATCGTGTACGTGGACTACACGACGCAGAAGCGCACCCCGAAGGACAGCGCGCTCTGGTACCGCGACGTCGTGAAGAGCGGCGAGCTGCGCTGAGACCCGTCCGGGCCCGCGCGGCCCGGTGACAGGCCCGGTGACAGGCTGGGTGCGCGACGCGCCATGCCTGTTATCGGGCCGGCGGACTTCCCGCCGCCGTCCCGGTCTTCTCCCGGCGCGCAGCGACGGCGACCCGCCGTGCGGAAATCCGGTCCCGTCCGGTGCGGTGGCCGGTCCGCGCCGGGGCGTCGCGGCGCGATTCCACCGATTCCCCGGGCCATTTTCCGCGGCATGGCCCACACGCGGCCGCGCGTATTCGCGCGCCCGGGACATCTTGTACGGCGGCGCGATGACGGCCGTCCGGAGCAGCTGAAACTTTCAGCACGGAGTGGTGGGCGATCGCCCATGCACGTGCATATGAGAACCGGTCTACGGCAAATCGGTGCCGTTATACCGATCTAAGCGATAATCCCGAGAATAAGTTGACGCGCCCGCCGAAAAGACTTAGCTTTACCCGCTATGGGAGCGCTCCCATAACTCTCCCACCCCGCTTGGATCAAGGGCGATGAGCTGGGATAAAGTCCCTGCATACCGTCAGATGACCCGCTTCTTGACGTCGCGTCAGCGAGAGGACTCCCCCGTGCCCGATTACACGATTGCCGGCGGCGGATACCAGGCCACGATCAGCGAGCGGGGCGGCGCGCTCCGGGCGCTGCTCCACGAGGGCCGCGAACTGGTGACGAGCTGGCCGGAAGGCGGGCCGGTCCCCTACTACAGCGGCACCATCCTGGCTCCGTGGCCGAACCGCGTGGTCGGCGGCACGTACGTCTTCGAGGGGCAGCGCCGCCACCTGCCGGTGAACGAGCCCGACCGCGGCCATGCCCTGCACGGCCTCGTGGCCGAGCTCGACTGGAAGTGCGCGGAGCTGCTGTCGGTCGAGGACCACCACGGCCACGTACGGCTGACGCACGTAGTGGAGCCCACCGAGGGCTACCCGCACAGGATCGCGCTGGAGGTGCGGCACTCGGTGTCCGAGGAGGGCCTGTCGACCACGCTGACGGCGCAGAACGTGGGCGAGACGGCGGCGCCGTACGGCTGCGGGCCGCACCCGTGGCTGCTGGCCGGGCCCGACGTCACCGCCTACGAGCTCGGCCTGCCGGCCGGGCGGGTGCTGCTCACCGACGACCTGCTCGCCCCCACCGACCTGGTGGAGGTCGCGGGCACGCCGTACGACTTCAGGACGCCGCGCGTGATCGGGGACACCGCCGTCGACCACGCCTTCACCGGCGTGACGGAGGGGCGCGTACGTGTGCTCGGGCCCGAGGGCGGGGTGGAGCTCACCTGGGACCCGGCGGTGCTGCCGTGGGTCCAGATCTGCACCGGCACGGGGCTCGGCCACCGGGGGCTGGCCGTGGAGCCGATGACCTGCCCGCCCGACGCGTTCAACTCGGGCACGGATCTGATCGTTTTGCAGCCGGGGGACAAGCACGAGGCCACGTGGACCATCGCGGTCACCACTCCGTCATTGGAAGGCTGAATGGACAGCAGGACGAAAAGGCGGTTGTCCCCCGCGCAGCTCGACGAGATCACCCGTGACGCGCTGGGCTGCGGGGTGACCTCGTCGGAGGAGCTCACCGACGGCTTCGCCAACGCCGTCTGGCGGCTCGGCCTCGACGACGGACGTCAGGTGGTGCTGAAGCTCGGGCCGCCGCCCGACCTGAGGTTGCTGGCCTACGAGCGGCACCTGCTGCGCACCGAGGCGATGGTCTACCACCTCGCCCAGCCCGTGGGGCTGCCGATGCCCGACCTGCTCAAGGCGTCGTTCGACGACCCGCTGCTCGGCGGCGACTACCTCATCCTGTCCGCGCTCGACGGGGTGCCGTGGAACCGGACGTCGCTCAGCCCCGCGGAGGAGGGCGCGCTGCGGTTCGAGCTGGGCCGCCACCTCGCCCGCCTCCACGCCATCCCGGGCACGGGCGTCTTCGGCTACCCGTACGCGGGGCTGACCGGCCGGACCTGGCGGGAGGCGTTCCTCGTCATGATCGGCGCGCTGCTCGACGACGCGGTCTACTACAGCACCCCGCTCCCCGCGACGATCGTGGAGATCGTCGGGCTCGTCCACATGAACGCGCACGTCCTCGACCAGGTCACCAACCCGTCGCTGGTGCACTTCGACATGTGGCCGGGCAACGTGTTCCTGAACGGCGACAAGCGCGTCCAGGCGCTCATCGACCACGAGAGGGCGTTCTGGGGCGATCCGCTGGCCGACTTCGTCACCCCCACCATCTTCGGCGAGCTGCGCGAGGACGATCCGATGCTCGCCGGCTACCGGCAGGAGGGCGGCCCGCTGACGCTGGACCACGCCGCCCGCCTCCGGATCGCCCTCTACCGGGTCTACCTCTATCTGATCATGCTGGTGGAGGACGGCCCGAGGCAGTATCCGGAGGAGTCCTACGCCCCCACCAGGGACATCACCACGCGGTCACTGGTCGCCTGCCTGGACGTGCTGCGCGCGGGACACCGGGAGGGCGGGCAGCGTCAGGCCGCCCCCCACGCCCGCGTCTGAGCGTCCGGGACCGGGAAAGAGAACGGGAGTCACGCCTCCAGCGTGAGGGACTGCGAGCCGCACCCGTTGCCGGTGTGCGGCTCGGAGTCGCCGGTCGCGGCGAGGGCCGCGGGCGCTCCGACGGTCAGCGACGCCACCAGGGACAGGACCATCGCCCCGGCCGCGACGCGGGGCAGGTGACTGACACGAGCACTCACAACGGACTCCAGACGGCCGACTCCATTGATCACAAAATAGCGGTCCCGCACGCGCTCCGGTAGGCCCACATCTGGCGGGCCGGTCCCCCGCATGAGATAATTTCAGCGGGTGATGAATTATGGAGACGACATGTGTGATCGCGGGCGGCGGGCCCGCGGGGGCCATGCTCGCGCTGCTCCTGGCCCGCGCGGGCGTCGACGTCACTTTGCTGGAGAAGCACGCGGACTTCCTGCGTGACTTCCGCGGTGACACCATCCATCCCTCGACCCTCCAGGTCCTGGACGAGATCGGCCTGGCCGAGGCGTTCCACCGGCTGCCGCACCGCAAGGCGTACGAGATGTCCCTGCGGACCGACGACGGCCAGGTGCCCGTCGCCGACCTGCGGCGCCTGCCGGGCAAGTACCAGTACATCGCCTTCGTCCCGCAGTGGGACTTCCTCGACCTCCTCACCCGCGAGGCGGCCGCGTATCCCCACTTCCACCTCCTGATGAACGCCAAGGTCGTCGATCTCGTACGGCACGACGGCGCGATCCGCGGGGTGCGCTATCGCGACGAGCGGGGCGAGGAGCACGAGATACGGGCCGTGCTCACGGTCGCCGCCGACGGCCGGCACTCCGACGTACGGCGGGCGGCGGGCCTGGCGCCGAGACGGTTCGGCGCCCCGATGGACGTCGTCTGGTTCCGGCTGCCGCGGGCGGAGGACGACCCCGAGCAGCCGTTCCTGCGGGCGTCGGCCGGACGGCTCATGGTCGCCATCAACAGGGAGACGTACTGGCAGCTCGCCTACGTCATCCCGAAGGGCGGCTTCGCCGCACTCGAGGCGAAGGGCGTCGACGGGCTGCGCCGCGAGGTGGAACGGCTGCTGCCCTTCCTCGGCGGCAGGACCTCCGAGCTGCACGGCTTCGACGAGGCCGGCGTGCTCAGCGTCGAACTGAACCGGCTCACGCGCTGGCACCTGCCCGGGCTGCTGCTGATCGGCGACGCGGCCCACGCGATGTCGCCGGTGTTCGGCGTCGGGATCAACCTCGCGGTGCAGGACGCGGTCGCGGCCGCCAACATCGTCGGCCCGGCCCTGCTGCGCGGCCGGGCCCCCGACGCGCTGCTCGCCCGGGTGGAGCGCCGCAGGAAGGTGCCCACGGTCGTCGTGCAGACCGCGCAGCGGGTGGTGCAGGAACGCCTCATCCGGCCCGCGCTCGCCGGTCCCGTGGGGCCGATCCCCGACCTCACCCGCGTGCCGGTGGTGCGCTCGCTGCTGCCCCGATTCATCGGGCTCGGCGTGCTGCCCGAGCACGTACGTCTTCCGCCGCGAGAAAAAAGATCTCAGCAAATGGACAGGAAGGGGCCCACACGGGACGTGTTGCAATAACCTTGGTTCCCGTGAGCGCAACGAACCCCGACACCTTGAGTGCCCTGGACACCTCGAGCGCCCTGGACACCTGGCGTGATCTCCCCGCGGCCCAGCAGCCGGACTGGCCCGACCGCGGCGAGCTGGACAAGGTCGTCGCGGAGCTGGCGTCCCTGCCCCCGCTGGTGTTCGCCGGCGAGTGCGACCAGCTCAAGGACAGCATGGCCGCCGTGGCGCGCGGGGAGGCGTTCGTCCTGCAGGGCGGCGACTGCGCCGAGACCTTCGCGGGCGCGACGGCCGAGAACGTGCGCAACAAGCTCAAGACTCTGCTGCAGATGGCGATCGTGCTGACCTACGCCGGCCGCGTCCCGGTCGTGAAGATCGGGCGGCTCGCCGGGCAGTTCGCCAAGCCGCGGTCCAAGCCCATGGAGATCCGCGACGGCGTCGAGCTTCCGGCCTACCGGGGCGACATGGTCAACGGCTTCGACTTCACCGCCGAGTCCCGCCGCCCCGACCCGAACCGGCTGCTGCGCGCCTACCACTCGGCGGCGGTCACGCTGAACCTCACGCGGGCCTTCACCAAGGGCGGCTACGCCGACCTGCGTCAGGTCCACGCCTGGAACCAGGACTTCGTCGCGGAGTCCCCGGCGGGCCGGCGCTACGAGCAGCTCGCGCGGGAGATCGACCAGGCACTCTCGTTCATGCGGGCCTGCGGCGCCGAGCCCGAGGAGTTCCACACCGTGGAGTTCTACTCCTCCCACGAGGCCCTGATCCTCGACTACGACCGGGCGCTCACCCGGATCGACTCGCGCACGGGCCTGCCGTACGACGTGTCGGCGCACATGGTGTGGATCGGCGAGCGCACCCGGCAGCTCGACGGGGCGCACGTCGAGTTCTTCAGCCGCATCCGCAACCCGATCGGCGTGAAGCTCGGCCCGACGACCACGCCGGAAGAGGCCATCGCGCTGATCGACAAGCTCAACCCGGACAACGAGCCCGGCCGGCTCACCTTCATCACCCGGATGGGCGCGGGCAAGGTCCGCGACGCGCTGCCGACGCTGGTGGACAAGGTCAACGCGAGCGGCGCCACGGTGGCCTGGGTGTGCGATCCGATGCACGGCAACACCTTCGAGGCGCCGAGCGGCCACAAGACCCGCCGCCTCGACGACGTGCTGGACGAGGTCGCGGGCTTCTTCGAGGTGCACCACGCGCTCGGCACCCACCCCGGCGGCATCCACATCGAGTTCACCGGCGACGACGTGACCGAGTGCGTGGGCGGCGGGCACGCGATCGTGGAGGAGGACCTGGCGCTGCGGTACGAGACCGCGTGCGACCCCCGCCTCAACCGCGGTCAGTCGCTCGACCTCGCCTTCCGCGTCGCGGAGCTGTACCGGTCGAGCTGACCTGCATCGCCTGATCGGGTCGTCTGAATCCGCCGTCGCCCTCCGATCAATCGGACGGGGTGACGGCGGTTTCCGTTTGCGGGCACAGCCCGACGCCTCAGCTGTTCTTGGCCTCCGCCTCGATCTGGGCGCGGATGGCGTCCATGTCGAGCGCGCGCAACTGCCGGATCAGGTCCTCGAGTGCCGGCGCGGGAAGGGCGCCCGGCTGGGCGAACACCACGATGCCGTCGCGGATCGCCATGATCGTCGGGATCGCGGTGATCTCGAAGCCCTCCGACAGGGCGGGCTGCGCCTCAGTGTCGATCTTGCCGAAGGTGATGTCCTTGTGCTCCTCGGACGCCTTTTCGAAAATCGGCGCGAAGGACCGGCAGGGGCCGCACCAGGAGGCCCAGAAATCGAGCAGTACGATGCCGTTGTCGGCGATGTCGTTGAAGTTCTTCTCGGTTACCTCGATGGTCGCCACGGGCGACTCCTTTCGCTCGGTCTTCAGCGGGCATAACCAGCCGGACAATCCCAGCATTCCATTTCGTGATGAGCCTCGTGTGATTGGGCAGGAGACCTCCTTGACCTAGAAGGAGCCCCGGATGACGACTCATGCCGTACGGCCGACCGACTTGGCGGCCCCGAAGGGCCCGGGCGCCCGGATCGCCTCATGGTTGTCGAGCACGGACCACAAGGTGATCGGCAACCTCTACTTCATCGCCACGTTCTTCTTCTTCCTGGTCGGCGGCCTGCAGGCGATGGTCATCCGGGCGGAGCTCTTCGAGCCCGGCATGCAGTTCGTCACGTTGCAGCAGTACAACCAGCTGTTCACGCTGCACGGCACCATCATGCTGCTGTTCTTCGCGACGCCGTTGTTCGCCGGGTTCGCCAACGCGATCATGCCGCTGCAGATCGGCGCTCCGGACGTGGCGTTCCCGAGGCTGAACATGGCGAGCTACTGGCTGTTCCTCTTCGGCGGCCTGATGGTCGTCGGGTCGTACTTCGCGGGCGGGGCGCCGACGTTCGGCTGGACGGGCTACACTCCGCTGTCGGCCGCGCCGTTCACCCCGCAGCTCGGCGGGGATCTGTGGATCATGGGCCTGGCCCTGTCCGGCCTCGGGACCATCCTCGGCTCGGTCAACTTCATCACGACGATCATGTGCATGCGCGCCCCGGGCATGACGATGTTCCGGATGCCGATCTTCACGTGGAACGTGTTCTTCACCTCGATCCTCGTGCTGATCGCCTTCCCGGTGCTCGCCGCCGCGCTGCTGGCACTGGAGATCGACCGCAAGCTGGGCGCCCACATCTACGACCCCCAGACCGGCGGCCCGCTTCTGTGGCAGCACCTGTTCTGGTTCTTCGGCCATCCGGAGGTCTACATCATCGCGCTGCCGTTCTTCGGCATCGTCACCGAGGTGATCCCGGTCTTCAGCCGCAAGCCGCTGTTCGGGTACGTCGGGATGGTCGGCGCGACGATCGCGATCACCGCGCTGTCGGTCACCGTGTGGGCGCACCACATGTTCGCCACAGGGAACGTGCTGCTGCCGTTCTTCTCGCTGATGACGTTCCTGATCGCCGTGCCCACGGGGGTGAAGTTCTTCAACTGGACCGGCACGATGTGGCGGGGCCATCTCACGTTCGAGACGCCGATGCTGTGGTCGGTGGGATTCCTCGTGACGTTCCTGCTCGGCGGCCTGACGGGGGTGATCCTGGCGTCGCCGCCGCTGGACTTCCACGTGACCGACACCTACTTCGTGGTCGCCCACTTCCACTACGTGGTGTTCGGCACGGTGGTCTTCGCCATGTTCGCGGGCTTCTACTTCTGGTGGCCCAAGCTGACCGGGAGGATGCTGAACGAGCCGCTCGGAAAGATCCACTTCTGGATGCTGTTCATCGGGTTCCACATGACGTTCCTCATCCAGCACTGGCTCGGCGCGCAGGGCATGCCGCGGCGGTACGGCGACTACGCGGCCAGCGACGGCTTCACCTGGATGCACCAGGTGTCGAGCATCGGCGCGTTCCTGCTCGGGCTGTCCACCCTGCCGTTCCTCTACAACATCTGGTGGACGGTACGGCACGGGGAGAAGGTGACGGTGAACGACCCGTGGGGGCACTCCAACTCGCTGGAGTGGGCGACGTCCTGCCCGCCACCGCGCCACAACTTCGTGTCGATCCCGCCGATCCGGTCCGAGCGGCCCGCCTTCGACCTGCGTTACCCGCGTCTCGGCGGTAAGCCGGGTGAGCCGCCGGAGACCAAGCGGGACTTCGTCGATCCCAACGCCTGACCTGCGATAGGGGCCCCCGTCGCCGGGGGCCCCTTCGCGTGCGGATCGTCAGCCCTTGCCGCCGGGCAGGTTCAGCCCGATCAGCAGCGGGTCGTGGTCGGAGGAGCGGAACGCGTCGGGCCGGTACAGGCTCGGCGGGTTGAACTCCAGGTTGTAGTCGAGGATGCGCGGCTCGTCGGCGTTGACGTGCCAGATGGTCGCCCCGGTCACCCGCTTGACGAGCTGCTTGCCGGCCATCGCGTGGTCGAGCTCGCCCGACAGCCCGTTGAACAGGTAGCTGTAGCGCTGCGCCGCGGGGACGAACCGCTTGGACAGGCTGGTCAGGCCGCCGGCCTCCAGGGTGTGGATCGGGTCCTCCTCGCCGTACGCGTTGAGGTCGCCGATCACCAGCGGGTTCGGCAGGTCCATCGAGTCGATGAGGCCCAGCACGGCCTTGGCCTGCCGTACGCGCTCGGCGTTGTAGCAGCTCTGCCCGTCGCCCTGGTCGGCGTCGCCGCCGGTGGCCTCCTCGTCACAGCCCTTCGACTTGAAGTGGTTGACGAGCAGCGTGAACGGCTGGCCGCCGCCCACCCGGCGGAAGGTCTGGATCAGCGGCGGCCGCCGGAAGACGGGATCGGTCGAGGACCGCGTCTCCCCGACGGGGGTCAGCTTCGCCGGCTTGTAGATCGCGGCGACGTGGATGGCGTCGCTGCCCGGGTAGGGGTGGGTCAGGGCGGCGTACGTGCCCGCGCCCACCTCCGCGTTCAGGGCGTCGACCAGCGCGTTGACGGCCGTCTGGCCGTTGTTCTCGACCTCCATGAGCCCGACGACGTCGGCGTCGAGGCCCTTGAGCGTGGCGACGATCTTCTTGAGCTGCCGCTGCTGCTCCTCCGCGGTGTCGGCGCCGCGCGAGTCGAGCGTCGTGAACCAGTTGAGCGTGTTGAGGCTCGCGACGCGGACGTTCCCGCCGACCGGCAGAGGCGCCGGCAGCCGGGGGTTGGTCCGCAGGAAGGTGATCTGCTTGGTCGGCTCCAGCCGGTAGGCACCGAAGCCGTAGCTCAGCACGCCGGTGACGCCCACGGCGGTGTCGCCGAGCCGGACGACCTGCGGCGTCGTGTACGGGATGGTGGCGGGGTTCTCGGTGTTGGAGCCGTCGTCGACGAGCAGCGACCTGCGGGCGTCCAGCGCGGGGTTCACACCCTGCCGGTCGGTCGGCTGGAACAGCCGGCCGCCGGCGGCGACCGTCACCTCGCCGAACCGGCCGAGGTTGTAGTGGTCGGTCACGGTCAGCGGCTCGGGGAAGGTCACGAGCACGTTCTCGTACGGCTCGAAGGTGGCGCCGTCGGCCCGCGGCAGGTCGTAGGCCTTGGGCGTGACCGTCCCGGTGCCGCAGACGTCCACGGCCGTGACCGGGGACAGCTCGGTGAGCCCGTTGAACTCGGTGACCCGGCCGGTGACGAGCACTCGGTCACCGACCTTGACGTCCTTGAACGACGCCCGGGCGAACGCGAACAGGCCGTCGGAGGTGGCCGGGTCGGCGTCGGGCGTCGGGTCCTGGAAGTAGAAGCCGCTCTGCTGGCCGGTCTCCTGGAAGTCGCCGGTCACGATTCCCTCGACCCGGACGGTCTGCCCCACGAGCGGGGAGGCGGCGCCGCTGCCCTGGACCTCGGCGATCTGCCGGTTCGGCGGCACGTCGCACGGGACCGTGCTGGGCGTGGGCGACGGCGACGGCGAGGCGGAGGGCGACACCGAGGGCGACGCGGACGGTGAGGCGCTCGGCGAGGCGGACGGCGACGGCGACGGCGAGGCGACGCCGCAGGGAGCCGGGGGCGTCGCGGTGTTGCGCGGCGCGGGCGTCCCCGCGGCGAAGTCCGCGGCGTTGTCGTCGGTGTCCGCGCAGCCGCCGCCCGCGCGCACCGCGGCGGTGGAGTTGCTCAGGCCCGGGGCCGCCGCCGAGCCCTCGAAGTAGTTGGCCGTGCCGTACCCGACGAGGTCGGCGATCTGCGCGGTCTGCTCGGGCGTGCAGGGCGAGGAGCCGCCGTTGCAGGCAAGGCCCTCGGTCGAGCGGACCAGGACGACCTTGCCGGCCGTGGCGCTCAGGCTGAGGTTGCCGACGGTGTCGGCGGGCGGCAGCGTACCGCTCGGCGTCGATCCGGCGGAAAGCTGGACGAGGTGATACTGGCCGGGGGCGAGCGAGCCCGACAGGTTCTGCTTCTGGGAGCCGAACTGGCCGGTCCCGGTGGCACTGGTGTACTGGAGGGACCAGCCGTCCAGCGAGATCGCGGCGGTGCCGCGGTTGAACAGCTCGACGTAGTCGTTGGTGTAGGGGGCGCCGGAGTTGCCGCCGCCTCCGTACACCTGGCTGATCACCACGGCGCCCGGCTCGGCCGAGGCGGGCGCCGGCGACGCGACCGTGACGCCGGCGGTCAGGAGACCGGCGGCCGCGAGCGCGGCGACCGCGCGGGCGCCGCGTCTCGCGCCACGTCTCGTGTCGCGGCCACCGTGGTGGTCATCGGGAAAGGCCCGGGATAGAGCACGCATGTCCCGGACTTTAGGGGTAGACCACCGCGACACCAGGACCAATAAGTGTCTTTAACACAAACTTGTATGGATTTGCCGATTGCCTGACGTCGTATCCGTAGGCGTGCTGCCCTTGCGCGTCGCGGTTCGGGATGGATCGGTCCCATCCGGACGGTCCTCTCCGGATCCCCCGGTCAGCAGTGGACGACTGCCACCGGACAGGTGACCGCGTCGATCAGCGGCCGGGTGACAGAGCCGAGCCTGCCGAGCATCCCCCTGGCGCGGGTCGCGCCGACGACCAGCATGGTCGCACCGGGAGAGGCGTCGGCAAGGACGTCGAGCACGGGCCCCTCGCCGGACTGGAGCAGGGTGTGCACGTCGGGGTATCGCGCACGCCAGGGCCTCACGGCGGCTTCCAGGGCCTCGACGGCCTCCCTGCCGGGGACGTCGGACATCACCATGGGCGCCATGCCCGCGCTCCAGGCGGCGGCCGGGTAGCGCCAGGCGTGCACCGCGATCAGCGGCAGCGCGCGCAGGGCGGCCTCGCGGAAGGCGAAGGCGAGGACGTGGTCGTCGCCGCCGCCGACGCCCACGACGATGGGGCCGGGGTGCCTGCGGTGCGGCAGCGACCCCGTGCCGCGGACCACGATCACCGGGCAGAGCGCGTGCGTCGCGACGTGCCCCGCGACCGAACCCATCACCCGGCGGGCCGCCCCGCTCAGGCCGCGCGATCCCACGACGACCAGGTCGGCCGTCTCCGACAGCGCGACGAGCCGGTCGGAGGCCGGCCCCTCGAACAGGTCCTCCCGAACCCGGACGCCGCTGGTGCACTGCCGGGCGCACTCGGCGCCGTGCCACAGCACGTGCTCGGCCGCGTGGTGCAGGGACTTGCGCGCCTCCTCCTCGCCCGCGCCGTACGGCGACTGCCAGGCGTGGCAGACGGTGATGGGCGAGTCCCGGAACTCGGCCTCGTCCATCGCCCAGTCGAGCGCCTGCATGGCGAAGTCGGACCCGTCGTACCCGACGACGATGCCCGGGTTGGTGGCTGGGCCACCGGCCGGGCTGTTGGGTTCCATGCCCTCATGCTCCGCCCGGGCCGCACGGTCCGGCAGGGCGGAAAGTCCCGAGACCGGAGGGACATCCGGCCCCCGGCGGGATCAGGCCCGGCTGCCGGCGAGCACTCCGGGACGGCGGTCGTGCTCCATGCCCGGCAGCACGACGACGACCGGGCACCTGGCCCGCAGCAGGCAGGCGGAGACGACCGGGTTGAGCACGGGGTACGGCTCGGACTCGGCCTCGTGCGCGCCAAGCACCAGCAGGTCCGCGCCATCGGTTGCGCGCAGCAGCACCTGGGCCGGCGGACCCTCGACGACGACCGGCTCGACGTGGCGCTCGCCGAGTTCGGCGACGGCCTGGGCGGCGACGTCGAGAGCGGTCCTGTGCTCGTCCTCACGTGAGGTGCGGCTCGCGATCGGCGCGTAGTGGGCGTGCAGCCCGCCCGTCCACTCCCAGGCGTACACCGCCTCGACCCGCGCACCGCGCAGCGAACCCTCGGCGGCGGCCCACCGCAGTGCGGCCTGCGACGCCATCGACCCGTTGATGCCCACCACGATCTTCGGCTGGTTCACGTTCCGCCTCGCTCTCCGCTCTCAGTCTCGCCGACCAGGGTTAACAGGGTGTTGCCGCGGCGAAACGGTCAGAAGACACCGCCCATGAGCATCCCTGTACCCAGAAAAACCCCTGGTCCCTCGCGCCCCAAAAGGGACAGGGCCATGTTTTGGGGGCCGGGCCTCATCTGAGGACAGGGTATCTGCGAACCGGAGCGGTGCCGCTCCCCCCCTTTGCCGATCCGGAGGCGCCCACTGACCGTCTCGTTGCCCGCTCCACGGCTCGGGCCACACGGGGACCTTGGGCCCAGGTCAGGGATCACCCTGATGCGCCTCCGGGTGCCCCGGCCGTACGCTTGCCGCAGACCGGGGAGGGACGATGGGGAACGCGGGTCCGATCGACGAGTACGTCGCGTCGATGCGCCATGCGCTGCGCGGCCCGGGCGGCGCCAAGCGCGACCTGCTGGCCGAGGCGCGCGACAGCCTGCTCGACGCGGCCGAGGCGTACGAGATCGAGGGAGTCCCGCGGGCCGAGGCCGAGCGGCTGGCGGTCGCCGACTTCGGGACGGTGCCCGAGGTCGCGCCGGGCTTCCAGGGGGAGCTGACGGTGAGCCAGGGCCGCCGCACGGCCGCGCTGCTGTTCCTCAGCGTGCCGCTCATCGCGTTCATGTGGACGGTGATCTGGCGGGTCTTCCCCCAGAGCCCGCATGTCGACGAGATCAAACCGGTGTGGTTCGGGCTGTTGGCCAGGACGGTGGATCTGCTCCAGCTCAGCGTGGGCGTGATGGGCGGCGTCGCGCTGCTCGCGTTCGGCCGAGGGGCGCGGCGCGTCCGCCGTCCCGTGCGGCTCACCCGGTGGCTGGGGTTGTTCGTCTGGATCCAGACGCCGCTGATCGGGGCGATGGGGCTGACGCTGGCGGCGGCCGCCCACGGCCCTGTGGGGTTCAGCGCCTACCTCCCCGGGCTGGCCGTGTCCGCGGTCAGCTACGCGCTCAGCGTGTGGCAGCTGTACAGCGCCGCGCACTGCCTGCGCTGCACCAGGGCGGTCTCCGCGCTCGGTACAGCGGATCTCAGCGCAGCGGGTCGAGAACGCTCCCTATCGCGGTCGTGAACGACCGCCAGGCCGACCGCTCCCCCGCCAGCGCCTTGCGCCCGGCGTCGGTGAGGCGGTAGGTCCGCCGTTTGCGCCCCCCGTCGGAGGCCCACTCGCCGGCGAGCAGCCCGGCCCGCTCCAGCCTGCGCAGCGCGGGGTAGACCGTGCCCGTCGGCACGTCGAGTGCGCCGCCGCTGCGCTCGCGCAGCGCTTCGATGATCGCGTAGCCGTGCAGCGGCTCGCGCTCCAGCACGGAGAGCAGCAGGGCGTCCATATGGCCCCGGAGCGCATCGGCGTTCACGCCCGCAGCCTATCCCGGTTCTTCACACGGCCGAGTCTATATGTAGGCTGTCTATATGTAGACAGCCTACGCATGGAGAAATCAATGGACATCGTCGGCCTCGCCCGGCTGCAGTTCGCCGTGACCGGAAGCCTCCACTTCCTGTTCGTCGTGCTCACGCTCGGGCTGGCCCCGCTGGTGGCGATCATGCACACCCGGTACGCCATCGGCGGGAACCCCCTGCACGAGCGGATGACCCGCTTCTGGGGGCAGATCTACGTGATCAACTACGCGCTCGGCGTCGTCACCGGGCTCGTGATGGAGTTCCAGTTCGGGCTGAGCTGGAGCGGCCTTTCGCACTACGCGGGCGACGTGTTCGGCGCGCCGCTGGCCATGGAGACGCTGCTGGCCTTCTTCCTGGAGTCCACGTTCCTGGGCCTGTGGATCTTCGGCTGGCACCGGCTGCCGCGCGGGCTCCACGTGGCGTGCATCTGGCTGGTGACGCTGACGGCGTACGCCTCGGCGCTGTTCATCATGGTCGCCAACTCCTTCCTGCAGAACCCGGCGGGCTCGGCCGAGATGGGCGGGCGGCTCGTGCTGCGCGACTTCGGCGCGCTGTTCACCAACCCGACCCTCGTCTTCGCGCTCCCCCACGTGCTGAGCGCCGGGCTGTGGACCGGCGGGTTCGTCGTGATGGGCGCCAGCGCCTACCACCTGTTCCGGCGCACCCCCGAGCGGGAGTTCTTCACCCGCTCCCTGCGCATCGGCGTGCTGACCGCCTTCATCGGGTCGCTGTTCACCGTCGGGTTCGGCTACGCCCAGTTCGGGCCGGTCGGCTCCGTCCAGCCGGACAAGTTCCACGGCGTGATCCCCGGCACCGCGCTCGGACTCATGATCACGATCGGGCAGCTCGTCCAGTTCGCCGTGATGTTCGTGCTGGCGCCGCTGCTCATCCGCGACCTGCTGGCCCGCTGGCGCTGGCTGCACCCCCTCCTCATGGTCATGACCCCGCTGCCGTTCGTCGCGGCGATCGCCGGCTGGATCGTCCGCGAGGTCGGCCGCCAGCCCTGGCTGGTGTACGGCAAGCTCTCCGTGGCCGACGCCCTCACCCCCGGGCTGACCCGCGCGGACATCACCGCCTCCTTCGCGGGTTTCGCGGGCGTGCTCGGGCTGCTCGCCCTCGTCGACTACGTCCTCATCGCCCGTGCCGTACGGCGTGGCCCGGGACAGGTCGCGCTCGGCGCCGCGGACCTTCCGGTCACGGCAGAGCCCGTCCCCGCCCACTCGCTGTAGAGGACCTGCCCCCATGGACATCTTCTGGTTCCTGACGTTCGCCGTCCTGCTGGCCGGCTACTTCGCCCTGGAGGGCTTCGACATCGGCCTCGGCGTGCTGCTGCCCGTGCTCGGCCGCTCCCCCGCCGCCCGCGACCGCCTCGTCGGCGCGATGGCCCCGTTCGTGCTCGCCAACGAGGTGTGGCTGGTCGCGCTCGCCGGCGTGCTGTTCGGCGCGTTCCCCGTGCTGGAGGGCCAGGCGCTGAGCCGCCTGTACCCTCTCGTCGTCGCCCTGCTGCTGGCGTGGATCGTGCGCGACGCGGGGCTGTGGTTCCGCCGTAGGTCCGGCGGCGCCGCCTGGCGTCTGGTGTGGGACGGCGCGCTGTGCGCGGGTTCGGCGGGGCTGGCGCTCTCCTGGGGCGCGATCCTCGTGGCCGTCGCGCGCGGCCTGCCCGCCTCGCCCCTCGACGCGGCGGGCATCGCGGGAGGTGTGGCGCTGCTCGCGCTGCTCGCCTGGCACGGCCGCACGTTCGCAGCGTGGCGCCTGCAGGACGGCCCGGGCAGGAGCGGGCGGGCGCTGCTGCTGTCGGCCTGTGCCGCCGCCGCGCCCGCGGTCCTGGTCATGGCGGCCGCGGCCGCCCACATGCTCGGCAACGCCGCCCCGGATCAGACACTGACTGTGCTCAGTGTCATGGTGGTCCCGGTCGCCCCGATCCTCGTGGGCGCGCAAGTATGGGTGTGGCGCACCTTCTCCAGGGGCGCGCTGCCGACGTTCTTCTGATTGGGGACCGTTGCACAAGGATCTCCTCCGGCTGGCCCGCGCGGAGCGGAGCGTCCGCATCCATCTCGCCTGCTGCCTGGCGGCGGCGGTGGTGGCCGGGCTGCTCGTGCTCGTGCAGGCGGAACTGCTGGCCGGGGTGCTGTCCGGCCGGTTCGCGATCGCCGCGCTGCTCCCCCTGGCGCTCGTCGTCGCCTGCCGCGGGCTGCTCGGATGGGCGCAGGGAGTGCTCGCGGGCCGCGCGGCCACCGCGCTGAAGTCGGCGCTGCGGCGACTGCTCTTCGGCCGGGTGGAGGGTCTCGGGCCGGCGTACCGGTCGGGTGAGCTGGTGACGCTCGCGGGCCGGGGGCTCGACGCGCTCGACCCCTACCTGACGGGCTACCTGCCGTCGGTCGCCGTGGCCGGGGTCGTGCCGCTCGCGGTCGTGGTCCGGCTCTTCGTGGCCGACCTGGCCACCGCCGTGATCGTGGTGCTCACGCTGCCGCTGATCCCGATCTTCGGGGCGCTGGTCGGGTGGACCACCAAGACCGTGACGGAACGGCAGTGGCGCGCGCTGGCCCGCCTCGGCGGCCACTTCCTCGACGTCGTACGCGGCCTGCCCACGCTGCGGGCCTTCGGCCGGGCCCGCTACCAGGCGTCGGTGATCCGCGAGGTCGCGGAGGCCCACCGCGCCGCGACCATGCGCACGCTGCGGGTGGCGTTCCTGTCGTCGCTGGTGCTCGAACTCGTGGCGTCGCTGTCGCTGGCGCTGGTGGCGGTGCCCGTGGGGCTGCGGCTGCTGTCGGGCTCGCTCGACCTGCGTACGGCGCTGCTCGTGCTGCTGCTCGCCCCGGAGGCGTACCTGCCGCTGCGCGCGATGGGCACCCGCTTCCACGCCGCCATGGAGGGCGTCGCCGCCGCCGACGAGGCGTTCGCGGTCATCAACCCGCCGCAGGAGGCCGGGCGGGCGACCGCACCGGCCGGAGCCGCCACGGGCACGGGAAAGGCAGGCGGCGCGGGGCGGCCCGCGCCGGCCGGCGGGCCGCCGGAGATCCGGCTGGAGGACGTCACCGTGCGCTACCCGGGCCGCGAGGAGACCGCGCTCGACCGCGTCTCGCTGGTCATCGAGCCGGGCGAGCGGCTGGCGATCGTCGGCCCGAGCGGCGCGGGCAAGAGCACGCTGCTGCACCTGCTGCTCGGGTTCGTGACCCCGTCGGAGGGGCGGGTGCTGGTGGACGGGACCGATCTGGCCGGCCTCGACCTCGACGAGTGGCGGCGGCGGCTCGCCTTCGTGCCACAGCGCCCGCACCTGTTCGCGACGTCGGTGGCCGACAACATCGCGCTCGGTTCGGCGGCCGGTCCTGAGGAGGTCAGGGCCGCCGCGGCGGCGGCGCAGGTGGCGGAGTTCGCCGCCGCCCTGCCGCAGGGGTACGACACCCCGCTCGGCGAGCGCGGCGCGAACCTGTCGGCGGGCCAGCGTCAGCGGGTCGCCCTGGCCAGGGCCTTCTGCCGCCCCGCCGCCCGGGTGCTGCTACTGGACGAGCCCACGGCGCGGCTCGACGGCAGGAGCGAGGCGGCGATCGTGGCGGCCACGCGCAGGCTGGCGGAGGGCCGTACGGCGATCATCGTCGCGCACCGCCCGGCAATGATCGACCTCGCCGACCGGGTCGTCCGCCTCGACGGCGGCGCCCTCGTCCCCCCGGTTCCCGCGCCCCCGATCTCCCTACAGGGCGGGGAGGCCCGATGAGCCGCGCGGAGGCGACCACGAAGACGGCCATGAAGACGGCCACGGAGACGTCCGCAGTGGCCTCGCCGCTGTCGGTGGTCACCGGCACCGGCATGGGACGGCGGCTCGTGCTCGCCGCGCTCGCCGGGGCGGCGGCCGACCTCGCGGGGGTCGCACTCATCGCGTCGGCCGCCTGGCTGATCACGCGGGCCGCCGAGCAGCCGCCCCTGGCGGCGCTGTCGGTCGCGATCGTGGCCGTGCGGGCGTTCGCCACCACCCGCGGCGTGTTCCGGTACGGCGAGCGCCTGGCCGGGCACGACGTCGCGCTGCGCGCCCAGGCGGGCACCCGCGAGCGTCTCTATCGGGCGCTGATCCCGGCAGGGCCGCTGCCGCAGCGCGGGGCCGACCTGCTCAGTCGCATGGTGGACGACACCGACGCCGTGCAGGACCTGCTCGTCCGCTGCCTGCTGCCGGCCGCCGCCGCGCTGATCACCGGCGTCGCCGCCGTCGTCATCGCGGGCTTCCTGCTGCCCGCCGCCGCGTTCGTGCTCGCCGCCGGCCTGCTCGTCGCCGGGGTGCTGCTGCCCGCGGGCACGGCCGCCGCCGCCCGGCGCTGGTCGGCGCGGATCGCCCCGGCCCGCGCCGACCTGGCCGCCCGGGTGGCCGACCTGGTCCACGGCGCGGCCGACCTCGCGGCGTACGGCGCGCGCGACCGGGCGCTGTCGGCGGCGATGGACGCCGACGGGCGGCTGTCCCTGCTGGAGCGGGGGCAGGCCCGGATCAACGCCACCGCGCTCGGCGTCGGCATGCTGACGCAGGGACTGACCGTCGTCGTCGTGGTCCTGACGGCCCAGGCCGCCGGTCTCGGCCGGGTCGCGACCGCCGTGGCCGCCCTGACCGCGCTGGTCGCCTTCGAGCCCGCACTGCCGCTGGCGGCCGCGGGCGAGCGGTTCGCGGGGGTGGTCGCGGCGCTGCGCAGGCTCAGGGAGACCGCCGCCACTGCACCGGCGGTGCGTGAGCCCGCGGATCCGGCGCCCGCACCCGAGCCGCCGCTGACGGTCGAGGTCGACGATCTCGTGGTGCGCCACGGCGGGCGTGAGCCCGCGCTGAACGGCGTGAGCCTGACGCTGACGCCGGGCCGCCGGGTCGCGGTGGTCGGCCCGAGCGGCGCGGGGAAGAGCACCCTGCTGTCGGCGCTGATGCGGACCGTGGAGATCGAGTCCGGCGCGATCCGGCTCAACGGGGTCGACGTGCGGCGCCTGTCCTCCGACGACGTGCGGGCGCTCGTCACGGGCCTCACCCAGGACCCGTACGTCTTCCAGGCCACGGTCAGCGACAACCTGCGCCTGGCCGGGCCGCAGGCGTCCACCGAGGACATCGAGGCGGCCGTACGGCGGGCCCGCCTGGACGCCTGGACCGAGCGCACCGGCTGGGACGCGGTGCTCGGCGAGGATGGCAGGACGGTCTCCGGCGGCCAGCTCCAGCGGCTCGCGCTGGCCCGGGCCCTGCTGTACGACCCGCCGGTGCTGCTGCTGGACGAGCCGGCCGAGGCCCTGGACGAGGAGACGGCCGACCTGCTGATGGCCGACCTGCTGGACGCCACCCGCGGCCGCACCACGCTGCTGGTCACCCACCGGCTGCGCGGCCTGGAACAGGTCGACGAGATCGTCGTGCTGGAGGGCGGCAGGGTCACCCAGCGCGGCGCGCACGCCGACCTCGTCGCCGTGCCGGGTTACTACCGCGATCTGTGGGAGTCGGAGGCCCTCACCCGCCACCGCGGCTGACCGCTCTCGCCCCGCCACCTGTTCGCGTGAACCTTCCGTGAAGAAGGCATTGCGGATCTTGTCAGATGTAAGTAATTTTCAGACAACGCGATGACCTTGCATGGTATTTACCTACACGCATGGCGCTCGCCGAACTGGCTACGAGCCGAAAGGGAGTCTCGTGAAGAGAAGGTGGATCGCGGGAGCGATCGGCGTGCTCGCGGTGGCGCTGGCGGCGTGCGCTCCCGGGGGTGGTGCATCCGAGCAGGGCGACAAGGCGGGCGGTGACAAGGTCACGCTGAGTCTGTGGTCGTGGCGTGTGGAGGACGTCAAGGCGTACGAGAAGATCCTCGCCACGTTCGAAAAGTCGCACCCGAAGATCCATGTCGAGTTCAAGCCGTTCCAGGCCACCGAGTACCCCAACATCCTGGCCACCGGCCTGTCCGGCACCGCCGGGCCCGACGTCGCCCAGCTGAAGTCCTACGGCGGGTTGCAGCCGCTGGTCGAGGCGGGCCAGCTGGTGCCGCTGGACGGCAAGGTGGAGGCGCTGTCCGGCTTCGACGCCAAGCTGCTGGAGGGCGCCAAGGGCCACAAGGACGGCAAGATCTACGGCGTGCCGTTCGCCTACCAGACGCTCCAGGTGCTCTACAACAAGAAGCTGTTCGGCGACAACGGCATCCAGCCCCCCGCCACCTGGGACGACATGATCGCGGCGGCCGGCAAGCTGAAGGCGGCCGGGATCACGCCGTTCGCCGTCGCGGCCGGGCCCGACGCGACCTGGACGTTGCCGATCGTCCACGAGATCTTCGGCAACGCCCGTTACGGCAGCACGAAGTTCCGGGACGCGCTGCTGCGCGGCGAGAAGAAGTTCACCGACCCCGACTTCACGGCCTCGATCAAGCTGATCAAGGACCTGGAGCCGTACTTCCCCAAGGACGTGGTGGCCGTCAAGATCCCCGACGTCCAGGCGCTGTTCGCCACCGGAAAGGCCGCGATGTACCCCACGGGCAGCTTCGACCTGGCGCCCGTGCTCGCGGCCAACCCGAGCCTGGATCTCGGCGTCTTCCAGGTGCCGCCGCCGCCCGGCTCCCCGGTGACCACGCCCGTGACGCCGGGCTGGGCCGACGGCTCGTTCGGCGTCAACGCCAAGTCGGCCCACCAGGCCGAGGCACTCGAACTGGTCAAGTGGATGGCGACGCCGGAGTTCGGGCAGCTCTACGCGAGCGAGCTGAAGCAGCTGTCGGCGGTTCCCGGGGTCACGCCGCCGGACCCGCTGCTGGCCGAGATGGCGAAGAACTACGCCGCCAACGGCGCGCCGTACACGCTGCTCGTCGACTTCCGGTACGGCCAGCCGAACGGCGACGCGGTCTTCCGGGACGAGGTGCAGAAGATGCTGGCGGGCCAGACCGATCCCAAGGCGGTCGCCGAGAGCGTGCAGAAGGGCGTCGGGCAGTGGTTCAAGCCGGGGAACTGAGCACGCCCCGGCGCTCTCCCGGACGGTTCCCCCGACGCTTTTCCGGCCGCTTTTCCGGGCGTCGCGCGGCACGCACCGGCGCCGGTCGCCGGTACGTGCCGCGGTGGCGGGTGCTGGCCGTCTTCCTGCTGCCCGCGTTCCTGCTCTACTCGGTCTTCATCGTCTATCCGCTGGTCACCGCGCTCGACTACAGCTTTTTCGAGTGGCGCGGGATCCGGCAGACGGGGTTCGCCGGGCTCGCCAACTACCGGGACCTGTTCGGCGTCTACCCCTATGACCAGCAGCTGTGGCGGGCGCTGGCGCACAACGCGCTGTTCTTCGCCGGGACGATGCTGATCCAGAACACGGTCGGGCTGCTGTTCGCCCTCCTGCTGTTCCGGTACGGCCGCGGCAAACGGTTCCTGCAGGCCGCGTTCACCACGCCCTACCTGGTGGACCCGCTGGTCGTCGGCTACCTGTGGAGCCTGCTGCTCAACCCGACGTTCGGCCCGGTCAACTCGCTGCTCGAGGCGGCCGGGCTGGACTCGTGGGCGCTGCCCTGGCTGGGCGACACGCGTACGGCGCTGCCGGTCGTCATCCTGGTCAACGCGTGGCAGTGGGTGGGCTTCCCCATGCTGCTGTTCTCCGCCGCGCTCGCCGGAATCCCGGCCGAGTATCACGAGGCGGCCCGGGTCGACGGCGCCTCGGCCTGGCAGGCGTTCCGGCGGGTGACGCTGCCGCTGCTCACCCCGGCGATCGGCGTGGTGAGCGTGCTGACGTTCATCGGCAACTTCAACGCCTTCGGGCTGGTCTACGCGATGGCCGGATCGACCGGGTCCCCGGCCGGCTCGACCGACGTGCTCGGCCTGCTGTTCTACCGGGTCGCGTTCGTCGAAGGCGGCGTGAACGCGATCGGGCGGTCGTCGGCGCTCGCCGTGCTGATGTTCGTGTTCATCTTCGGGGTGTCGCTGCTGGCCAGCTCGTACTTCCGGCGCCGGGAGAGGAGGCTGCTGTGACGGCCCGGCACCGGGCTCCGGGGCGCGTCGCCGTCCACCTGCTGCTGTGGGGGTACGCGGTCGTCGCGCTGCTGCCGTTGGTCGTCATGCTGGTCAACTCGCTGCGGCCCACCAGCGAGATCTTCACCGCGCCGCTGGGGCTGCCGGCGTCCCCGACGCTGCGCAGTTACGGCCGCGTGTGGACGGAGGCGTCGTTCAGCACCTACCTGCTGAACTCGCTGACCGTCACCTGCGGCGCCGTGCTGCTCGGCACGGCGGTCTCCGCGCTGGCGGCCTACCCGCTGGCCCGCTACGACTTCTTCGGCAACCGGGTGCTCGGGGCGTACTTCCTGGCGGGGCTCATGCTGCCGATCCGGCTGGGCCTGGTGCCGATCTTCTACCTCATGGACTCCATGGGGCTGATCGACTCGCTGCTCGGGCTCACGCTGCTGTATGCCGCGTCGGGGGTGCCGTTCTGCATGTTCGTGCTGTCGGCGTTCTACCGTTCCCTGCCGGGGGAGCTGGACGAGGCGGCCCGGCTCGACGGGGCCGGCGAGTTCCGGATCTTCGGGCAGATCATGGTGCCGCTGGTGCGGCCCGCGCTGGCGTCGGTGACGCTGTTCCAGTTCGTGCCGCTGTGGCATGAGTTCCTCTACCCGCTGGTGCTACTGCGCTCCGACGAGAAGTTCACGATCCCGCGCGGGTTGTCGCAGTTCTTCGGCGAGTACACGACCGACTGGTCGGCGCTGTTCGCCGGGCTGGTCCTCGCCACGGCGCCGCTCTTCGTGCTGTTCGTCCTGGCGACCAAGCAGATCATCGCCGGGCTGACCGCCGGCATGAGCAAGTAGAGGCAGGGCGGATGAGCCCCGGCGACGACCACCCGAGCGGCATCCCGGCTTCGAACGGGATTCTCGTGCGGCTGCGCGGCGCGATCCGGTCTCTGCGGCCCGCGGAGCAACGGGTCGCGCGCGCGGTGCTGGCCGACCCCCAGGGCGTCGCGGACCGCCCGATCGGGGCGCTCGCCCGCGAGTGCGGCACCTCGGAGGCCACGGTGCTGCGCTTCTGCCGGGCCATCGGGCTGCGCGGCTACCCCGAGCTGCGGATCGCGCTCGCCCGCGAGGCGACGCTGGAGGCGTCACGTGCCGGAGACGCACGCCCGCTCGACGGCGACATCAGCGCCGACGATCCGCTGGAGGAGATCGTCGCCAAGATCGGCTACAGCGACTCCCGCGCGGTCGCGGAGACCGCCGAGCACCTCGACACCGCCGCCCTGGAGCATGCGGTCACCGCCATCGCCGGGGCCCGCCGCGTGGACCTCTACGGCGCCGGGGCGAGCGGCTTCGTCGCGGCCGATCTGCACCAGAAGCTGCACCGGATCGGCCTGATGGCCTTCGCCTGGCAGGACTTCCACAGCGCGCTCACCTCGGCCGCGCTGCTGCGCAGGGGCGACGTCGCGATCGGCATCTCGCACACCGGCACCACCGTCGACGTCCTGGACGCGCTGCGGCTGGCCGCCGACCGGCGGGCGACCACGATCGCGATCACGAACTTCGACCCCTCGCCGATCACGCAGCTCGCCGACATCGTGCTGAAGACCGCGGCCCGCGAGACCCCGTTCCGCTTCGGCGCGATGGGCAGCAGGATCGCCCAGCTCACCGTCGTCGACTGCCTCTCCGTCGGGGTGGCCGCCCGGCTCACGTACGACGAGACACTCACCGCCCTGGAGGACACCTTCCGCGCGATCAGCGGCCGCCGGCGCAGGTAGGCACTTCTCTCAGGAAAAGCGATCGCCGGCGGGCCGTCCCCCCAGAGGCCCGCCGGCGACGATCGTGGACCGTCAGCTCGTGGACGACTGCTCCGCGAGCGCGGTGGTGATGGTGTTCTCCTTGCCGTCACGGGTGTAGGTGACCGTCACCTTGTCGCCGGGGCGGGAGCTGCGGATGGTGCCGACGAGCGCCTCCGCGCTGTCCACCAGCTTGTCGTTGATCTTGGTGATCAGGTCGCCCTCCTTGAGGCCGGCCTTCTCCGCCGGGCTGCCGGCCGTGATCGAGCTGACCACCGCGCCGGACGCGCCGCCGACCGCGTCGGCCACGCTCACGCCGAAGAAGGCGTGGGTCGCCTTGCCCGTCTTGATGAGCTGCTCGGAGACGAGCTTCGCGGTGTTGATGGGGATCGCGAAGCCCACGCCGATGTTGCCGGAGCTGGAGCCCGAGGTGGCGATCGCCGTGTTGACGCCGACGACCTGCCCGGAGGAGTTGACCAGCGCGCCGCCGGAGTTGCCGGGGTTGATCGCGGCGTCGGTCTGGATCATGCCGCCGATCGTGGTGCCCTGGCTCTGCGGCTGCTGCTGCTGTTCCATGCCCCAGGGGAACTGCGGCTGCTGCTCTTCGGGGGCCTCGGTCAGCGTGCGGTCGAGGGCGCTCACGATGCCGGAGGTGACCGATCCCTCCAGGCCGAGCGGGCTGCCGATCGCGAGGACGGCGTCGCCGACCTGGAGCTTGTCGCTGTCGCCGAGGGAGGCGGGGGTCAGGCCGGACACGCCCTGCGCCTGGATGACCGCGAGGTCGGTGGTGGGGTCGGTGCCCTTGATGACGGCGTTGGCGGTCTTGCCGTCGCTGAACTTCACGGTGACCGTGCCGCCGCCCCCGCCGCCGATGCTCACTACGTGGTTGTTCGTCAGGATCAGACCGTCGGCCGACAGGATGACACCGGACCCCTCGCCGCCGGCCGTGGCGGTCTTCACCTCGATGGACACCACGGACGGCATGATCGCCTTGGCCACCGCGGCGATGGTGGTGGTGGAGGAGTTGGACACCCCCTTGACCACCGGGCTCGCGATCACCGTCTGCCCGCCGTTCACGCTGTTCGCGACGAGGGCCCCGGTGACCCCGCCGCCCAGCGCCACGGCCACGAGGGCGAGGCCCGCACCCGCCTTCTGTCGGGCGGTCAGCGTGCCCTTCCGCGCCGGAGGCGGCGGAAACTGCGCCGTGTCATAAGAACCGCTCCCGTAGGCGCCGTACGACTGGTACGCCCCGGTGTACTGCCCGTGCTGCGGCGGAGTGCTTCCAAACTGGCTCCAGCCGTGACCGGGGAGTATCTGGGTGTTCTCGTCGCCGGGAACGTGCTCAGGTGAACTCATCGCCATCCCCCTCAATGGATTCGCCGGTGATCCCGGCTCTCCGCCGGTACACGTAATACGATGACGCATCGGCGATAAGGTCTCGCTAAGCGATCAGCGGTGGGGATCCCCGAGCGCCCTACGCGTACTTTATGTCAGCTCGTCCGGGGCCAGTACTCGTCCCTGAGCAGGCGCTTGTACAGCTTGCCGGTGGGGTGGCGGGGCAGCTCGTCCCGGAAGTCGACCGACTTCGGGCACTTGTAGTGGGCCAGGCGTTCCCGGCAGTAGGCGATCAGCTCGGCCTCCAGGGCGGGACCGGCGGCGGCCGGGTCCGCCGGCTGCACGACGGCCTTGACCTGCTCGCCCATCTCGGGGTCCGGCACCCCGAAGACGGCCACGTCGGCCACCTCGGGGTGCATCGCCAGCACGTTCTCGGCCTCCTGCGGGTAGATGTTCACCCCACCGGAGATGATCATGTACGAGCGCCGGTCGGTTAGGTAGAGGAAGCCGTCATCGTCCAGATAGCCGATGTCCCCCAGCGTGGTCCAGCCACGGCCCTTGGGGTCCTGGACCGACGCGGTCTTCTCGGGGTCGCCGTGATACTCGAACTTCGGCCCGTCCGAGAAGTAGACCGTGCCGTGCTCACCGGGCGGCAGCTCGTTTCCGTCCTCGTCGCAGACGTGGGTGACCCCGAGCAGCGGCCGGCCCACCGTGCCCTTGTGGGCGAGCCAGTCCTCCGGCCCCGCGTACAGGAAGCAGTTGCCCTCCGTGCCCGCGTAGTACTCGTGGATGATCGGCCCCCACCACTCCATCATCCGCTCCTTGACCTCGACGGGGCAGGGCGCGGCGGCGTGGATGGCGCAGCGCAGCGACGACAGGTCGTAGCGCTCGCGCACCTCCTCGGGCAGCTTGAGCATCTTGACGAACATCGTGGGCACCCACTGCGCGTGGGTGACCCGGTGCCGCTCGACGAGCGCCAGCGCCTCCTCGGGGTCGAACCTCTCCATCACCACCACGGTCGCGCCGAGGCGCTGGAACGACATGCTGTACCGCAGCGGAGCGGCGTGGTAGAGCGGCGCGGGCGACAGGTACACGCTGTCGGCCGAGGGCGCGAACAGGAACTGGATGAGCTGCACCAGGGCGCCGGGGGCCTCCAGCGGCGCCCGGCTGAGCGGCGGCTTGACCCCCTTGGGGCGTCCCGTGGTGCCCGACGAGTAGAGCATGTCGGCGCCCTGGCACTCGTCGTCGACCGGCGTCACGGGCTGCCCCGCCACGGCCTCCTCGTACGAGGTGAACCCCGGGGCGACGCCGTCGACCATGAGCCGCAGCTCGACCCCGGGCGTGGCCTCGGTGACGGCGCTCGCGACGCCGGCGAGCTTCGCCGAGGAGATGAAGACCCGGGCCCCGCAGTTGTCCACGATGTACGACAGCTCGTCGGCCTGGAGGCGGGAGCTGATCGCGGTGTAGTACAGGCCCGAGCGGTGCGCGGCCCAGGCGATCACGAGGAAGAGCGGATGGTTCTCCAGCATGAAGGCGATGTGATCGCCAGGCTTCAGGCCCGCGGCCCGCAGCAGATGGGCCAGGCGGTTGGATTCCTCGTCGAGCTCGCGAAAGGTGATCACACGGCCGGAGCCCGCCATGATCACTGCCGGTTTGTCCGGCGTCACCGCCGCGATCGCCCCAGGGTGCATAACCGAACGTTACTCGGTTTGCTTTCCGCACGGTAGGCGCGAATTCCCGATGCGTCCGCTCAGCCCTCCAGCGCCCGGTAGGGGTCGCGCAGCGGCCTGGCCCGCTCGGCGAACGCGGCCTTGATCTCCGTCATCTTCGGCCCCGGCGCGTAGAAGCGGCCCTTCGTCTCCCCGTACGGCTGGAGCCACCCGGTGGCCGCCAGCTCGCGCAGGTCGCGGGCGGCCTGGCCCTGGCTCAGCCCCTCGTCGGCCTGGTACATGCCCCGCCGCAGCCGCCGGGAGACGAACACCTGGTAGAGCGCCGAGACCGTGCGCGGGTGCAGGCCCTGCGCCCCGGTCTGCTCCTCCAGCAGCATCCACACCTCGCCCGCCTCGGCGAGCCGGCGTCCCACCCGCTGCGCCTGCATGTGATGGCAGCGCAGGACGAACCGCACCCACGAGAGGGTGTCCCCGTGCGGGCTCCACCGGCGGCGTCCCACCTCGCCGAGCACGTCATAGTAGTCGTAGGTGGTGCGGCCCTCGCCCAGCCACTCCTCGATCGAGGCGAACTCCGGCGTGGTGATCTGGTCGCGGCCGAGCACGAGCGTCTGCAGCGCCCGCGACATGCGCCCGTTGCCGTCCCGCCACGGGTGGATCTTGACGAGGTTGAGGTGCGCCATGGCGGCGCGCACGTAGCTGGGCGCGCCGAGGTCGCCCTCGTTGAGCCACTCGACCAGTTCCGCCAGCAGGTCGGGGACCTGTTCGTGGTCGGGGCCCTCGTAGACCACCTCGCCGGTGGCGGAGTTGCGCACGTAGATCCCGCCGGGCCGCACCGTGCCCGGCGTCTTGTCCACGTGATGGCCGATCATCATGAAGTTGAGCGCGTGCAGCAGGCCCGCGTCGTAGCGGAAGACCCGTGCCCGCGACAGGGTGCCGATGTAGGTGAGCGCCTGCCGGTAGCCGGCGATCTCCCGGGCCACGGCCGCCGACGCCTCCAGGGGGTCCTCGCCGGACATGATCGACTCGATGTCCTCGACGCTGGCGTGGTAGCCCTCGATGGAGTTGGATCCCTGGATCGCGCGCGCCTGCAACTGCCGCCGCAGCAGGCCGTCCCAGCGGTGGGCCTCCGCCAGCCGGTATTTCAGGTCGCGCCGCATCTCCTCGATCTCGGCGAGCACCTTCTCGTCCGCGGCCTCCAGTGCCGGTGTCCCGTACAGCATGGGGCCCATGACAGCATGGACGAATCATCCGGTCAAGCGACTGGATGATTCGTCCACATATGTTCGCGTCAGGAGGCGGGGATGACCGAGCCCTTGAAGGTGTCCTCGATGTACTTCTTCACCTCGGGGCCGGTCAGCAGCCCGGCCAGCGTCTTCACCCGCGGGTCGCTCTCGTGCCCCTGCGCGACCACCAGGCCGTTGGCGTACGGGTTGCCCTCGGCCTTCTCCAGCACCAGCGCGTCGGAGGACGGGTTGAGGTTCGCCTCCAGCGCGTAGTTGCCGTTGATCACGGCGGCGTCCACGTCGTCGAGCGAGCGCGGAAGCTGCGCGGCCTCCAGCGGGCGGAAGGTCAGGTTCTTCGGGTTGCCGGTCACGTCGCGCTCGGTCGCGGCGGTGCCCACGCCGTCCTTGAGCGTGACCACGCCGTTGTCGGCGAGCAGCTTGAGCGCCCGGCCGAGGTTGGTGGCGTCGTTGGGCACCGCGACCGTGCCGCCCTGCGGCAGCGAGGCGAGGTCCTTGACCTTCTTGGAGTACAGGCCGAGCGGCTCCAGGTGCACGGGGGCGACGAAGCTCAGCTTCGTGCCCTTGGAGGCGTTGAAGTCGTCCAGGTAGGGCTTGTGCTGGAAGTAGTTGGCGTCGAGCTGGCCGTCCTGGAGCTGCAGGTTGGGCTGCACGTAGTCGCTGAATTCGACGATCTCAAGCTTCAGGCCCTTCGCGGCGGCCAGGTTGTCGGCCACGTACTTCAGGATCTGCGCGTGCGGCACCGGGCTCACGCCGACCTTGAGCGGGGCGTTCGCCGCCGCCGTGCCGGAGGCGGTCGCGGTGTCCGAAGACGAGGACCCGCAGGCGGACAACACGAGCGCGACCACGGCGGCGATGACGAGGCCGAGCGTTCTACGCATGGGACAGAACTCCTTAGATGGGTTAACGGTGGGAAAGACGGCGGGCGACGGCGTCGCCCAGGGTCTGCGCGAGCTGCACCACGACGACCAGCACGACCACGGTGACGACCATGAGCGTGGTCTCGAACCGCTGGTATCCGTAGCGGACGGCGAGGTCGCCGAGACCGCCGCCGCCGATCACCCCGGCCATGGCCGAGTAGGAGATGAGCGTGACCACGGTGACGGTCAGCCCGGCGACCAGGCCGGGCAGCGCCTCGGGGAGCAGGACGCGCGCCACGATCGTCACCCGGCCCGCCCCCATCGCCTCGGCCGCCTGCACGACGTCGCGGCCCACCTCGCGCAGCGCCGTCTCCACCAGCCGGGCGAAGAACGGCACCGCGCCGATCGTCAGCGGGACCACCGCGGCGGCGGTCCCGATCGTGGTGCCGGTGAGCACGCGGGTCACCGGGATGACCGCGATCATGAGGACGATGAAGGGCAGCGACCGGCCGACGTTGACGACGAGGCCGAGCACGCGCCGCACGGCGGGGGCCGGGAACAGCCCGCCCCGGTCCGTCCCGGCCAGGCAGACGCCGAGCGGCAGCCCGAACAGCACGGTGAACAACGTGGACCAGCCCACCATCACGGCGGTCTGCCCGGTGGCCTCCCACAGCAGAGGGCTCATCTCCGACCAGGTCATGCGTCCTCCTCCACCAGCAGGCCGCGCTCGCGCAGGTCGGCGAGGGCGGCAGCCGTACCGGCTCCGGTGATCCGCAGCCGCAGCCGGCCCGCCGGGACCCCCGCGACCTGTTCGACCGCACCCGCGGCGACGGCGACGTCCACGTCGTACGTACGCGCGAGCCGCGACAGCAGGGTCTGGTCGGCGGCCAGGGCGACCGTCACGGTGCCGGGCTCGGCGGGCGGCAGCGGGAACAGCTCGGCCGCCAGGCGCGACCCGGGGGTGGCGAGCAGGTCCGGGATGGGGCCCGCCTCGGCGATCCGCCCGTCGCTCATGATCGCCGCCGAGTCGCAGACGGCCTTGATGACGTCCATCTCGTGGGTGATGAGCAGGATGGTCAGCCCCAGCTCCCGGTTGAGCCGCCGCAGCAGGGCCAGGATCGACTGGGTCGTGGCGGGGTCGAGCGCGGACGTGGCCTCGTCCGACAGCAGCACCGACGGCTCGGCGGCGAGCGCCCGCGCGATGCCGACCCGCTGCTTCTGGCCGCCGGACAGCTGCGCGGGGTAGGCCCCGGCCCGGTCGGCCAACCCCACGAGGTCGAGCATCTCCGCGACGCGCCGGGCCCGGGCGGCCCTGCCGACGCCCATGACCTCCAGGGGGAAGGCCACGTTGCCCGCCACCGTGCGCGACGACAGCAGCGCGAAGTGCTGGTGGATCATGCCGATGCGCTGGCGGGCGCGGCGCAGGTCGGCCGCGCCGAGGGCGGTCAGCTCGCGCCCGTCGACGGTCACCACGCCCTCGTCGGGACGCTCGAGCAGGTTGACGCAGCGCAGCAGGGTGCTCTTGCCTGCGCCGCTGCGCCCGAGCACGCCGAAGACCTCGCCCTTGCCGACGTGGAGGTCGACGCCGTCGAGCGCGACGACGTCGCCGTAGGCCTTGCGCAGGCCCGTAACCGTGATCACTTGCTGTCCCCGAAGAAGTTGGCGGCCGATTGCTCACGCATGCGCGGCTAGCGCGTGCCGGGTGGGAAGGGCAGATGCGTGATCCGGCGCAGGATCAGATCGGGCAGCGGGGAGAGCGTCATCGGTGAGTGCCTTCGTTGGAGGGGTGGGGTCGCAGGCTTCAGGCCGTGGGACACCCTCGCTCGGGCGGGTTCACCAGGTTCGATACGCTCACGACCGGCTGAAACAGGAGTGAGCTAATCCTTATTCCATACCGGGAATGTGTGCTTCGTCACAGGGAAAGGCCCGCGCCTCCGGAGCGGAGACGCGGGCCGTGTGGAGTGGGTCAGGCGGCCGCCTGCTGAGCGACCGTCGCCGGGGTGAGGGCCAGGTCGAGGACCTCGCGGACGTCGCTCACCGCGTAGACGGTGAGGTCGGCCAGCACCTCGGCCGGGACGTCGTCCAGGTCGGGCTCGTTGCGCGCCGGGATGAGCACCGTGGTGATCCCCGCCCGGTGGGCCGCCAGCAGCTTCTGCTTGACCCCGCCGATCGGCAGCACCCGCCCGGTGAGGGACACCTCGCCGGTCATCGCCACGTCGGCGCGGACCGGCCGGCCCGACAGCAGCGAGGCCAGGGCGGTGGTCATCGTGACACCGGCCGAAGGGCCGTCCTTCGGCACCGCGCCCGCGGGCACGTGGATGTGCACCGACCTGTCCTTGAGCGACCCGACCGGCAGCTCCAGCTCGGCGCCCCGCGACCGCAGGAAGGACAGCGCGATCTGCGCCGACTCCTTCATCACGTCGCCGAGCTGGCCGGTCAGGGTCACACCGGTCGCCCCGGTCTCCGGGTCGGCCAGCGACGCCTCGACGTAGAGGACGTCGCCGCCCGCGCCGGTCACCGCGAGGCCGGTCGCCACGCCCGGCACCGCCGTACGCTGCCGCGCCTCCGGCAGGGACGACTCGGGCACGTGGCGCGGCCGGCCCAGGTAGGAGACCAGGTCGCCGGCCGTGACCGTCACCGGGAGCTCGGCCTCGCCGAGGGCGACCTTCGCCGTCGCCTTGCGCAGGATCCGGGCGATCGAGCGCTCGAGAGAGCGGACGCCCGCCTCGCGGGTGTACTCGCCCGCCAGGCGGCGCAGCGCCGCCTCCTCCACCGTCACGTCGTCGGCGGTGAGGCCGGCCTTCTCCAGGTTGCGCGGGAGCAGGTGGTCGCGGGCGATGGCGACCTTCTCGTCCTCGGTGTAGCCGTCGAGCGTGACGATCTCCATGCGGTCGAGCAGCGGCCCAGGCACCTGCTCCAGCACGTTGGCCGTGGCGAGGAACAGCACGTCGCTCAGGTCGAGCTCGACCTCCAGGTAGTGGTCGCGGAACGTGTGGTTCTGCGCCGGGTCGAGCACCTCGAGCAGCGCCGCCGTCGGGTCGCCCCGGTAGTCGGCGCCGACCTTGTCGATCTCGTCGAGCAGCACGACCGGGTTCATCGAGCCCGCCTCGCGGATCGCCCGGACGATGCGGCCGGGCAGCGCCCCCACGTACGTGCGCCGGTGACCGCGGATCTCCGCCTCGTCGCGGACGCCGCCGAGGGCGACGCGGACGAACTTGCGGCCCATGGCGCGGGCGACCGACTCGCCGAGCGAGGTCTTGCCGACTCCGGGAGGGCCGGCCAGCGCGAGGACGGCGCCGCTGCGCCGGCCGCCGACCACGCCGAGGCCCTTGTCGGCCCTGCGCTTGCGCACCGCGAGGTATTCCACGATGCGGTCCTTCACGTCGTCCAGGCCCGTGTGGTCGGCGTCGAGCACCGCGCGGGCCCCGGCGATGTCGTACTCGTCGGTCGTGTGGACGTTCCACGGCATGTCGAGCACGGTGTCGAGCCACGTGCGGATCCAGCCGCTCTCGGGCGACTGGTCGGAGGCCCGCTCCAGCTTGCCGACCTCCTTGAGCGCGGCCTCCCTGACCTTCTCCGGCAGTTCGGCGGCCTCGATGCGGGCGCGGTAGTCCTCCTCCTCGTCGGAGGGGTCGCCGTTGAGCTCGGCGAGCTCCTTGCGCACGGCCGCGAGCTGCTGGCGGAGCAGGAACTCGCGCTGCTGCTTCTCCATGCCCTCCTGGACGTCCTTGCGGATGGTCTCCGCGACGTCCAGCTCGGCGAGGTGGTCGCGGGCCCAGCCGACCAGCTTGTCCAGGCGCTCGGCCGGGTCGGCGGTCTCCAGGAGCAGCAGCTTCTGCGGCGTCTGCAGCCAGGGGGCGTATCCCGCGCTGTCGGCGAGGACGGCGGGGTCCTTGATCTGGTTGACCGCGTCGACCACCTGCCACGCGCCCCGCTTCTGCAGGATCGTGGTGGTGAGGGCCTTGTACTCCTTGGCGAGCTCCTCGGCCCTCGGCCCGGAGGCGACCGGCTCCAGCACGGTCGCCTCGACCCACAGCGCCGCGCCGGGGCCGGTGGTGCCGGTGCCGACGCGCATGCGGTCGACGCCGCGCACCACGGCCGCGGGCTCCCCGCCCGGCAGCCGGCCGACCTGTTCCACGACGGCGCTCACCCCCACCGGGCCGTAGCGGCCGTCTATGCGGGGCACCAGCAGGACCGTGCTCTGGCCATTGGCTCGGGCGGCGTCGATGGCCGCGCGGACCTCGGAGGCCGACAGATCGAGGGGCACGACCATGCCGGGCAGGACGACCTCGTCGTCGAGCGGAAGGACGGGAAGGATCTGGGACATCAGCACTCCACTAGGTTGAGTTATGTCGGCTCAACTAACAGGAGCCCGATCCTGTTCCCTGTTCTGCGTCAGTTCGCTGTGAGCGATCGTAATCGTGTAATCCCCACTGCTGTGGCGCGCCCATTCCCCTGAGTGGCGCATGATGACGTCCATGACATCCGGACATATCCGGCTTCGCTCGGCACCGGGCCGGTGGGTGCTGCTGACCACGGTCCTCGGGTCGGGCATGGCGACGCTCGACGGCACCGTGGTCAACGTGGCCCTCCCCGCCCTCGGGCGCGACCTCCACGCCGGAATGTCCGGCCTCCAGTGGACCGTGAACGCGTACACGCTCACCATGGCGGCGCTGATCCTGCTGGGCGGGTCGCTGGGCGACCGGCTCGGCAGGCGGAAGGTCTTCGTCGCCGGGGTGGCCTGGTTCGCCCTGGCCTCCGCCCTCTGCGGACTCGCGCCGAACGCGCCCGTGCTCGTGCTCGCCCGTGCACTCCAGGGCATCGGCGGGGCCCTGCTGATCCCCGGGTCCCTGGCGATCATCCAGGCGAGCTACGTGCGCGACGACCGGCCCCGCGCCGTCGGCGCCTGGTCGGGGCTGGGCGGCGTGGCCGCCGCCCTCGGGCCGCTGCTCGGCGGATGGCTCGTGGAGGCGGCCGGGTGGCGGTGGGTGTTCCTGCTCAACCTGCCGCTCGCGGCCGTCGTGGTCGGCGTCGCCGCCCGGCACGTGCCCGAGACCCGGGACGCCGGGCCGCACGGCCGCTTCGACGTGCTCGGGACCGTCCTCGCCGCCCCCGCGCTGGCCGGGCTGACGTACGGCCTGATCCTGGCGGGCGACGGCCTGGTGCCGCTGGCCGCCGGGCTCGTCCTGGCCGCCTGCTTCGTGGTGGTGGAGATCCGGCGCTCGCCCCGGTCCCTCGTCCCCGTGGGGGTCTTCGCCTCGAAGGAGTTCACCGCGGTCAACGTCGTCACACTGGTCATGTACGCCGCGATGGGCCTGGTGTTCTTCCTGCTGGTCGTCCAGCTCCAGGTGTCGGCCGGGTTCTCTCCCGTCGCCGCCGGGTCGGCGATGCTCCCGGTCACGGTCCTCATGCTGCTGCTGTCGCCCCGGGCCGGCGAGCTGGCGAGGAAGACGGGCCCGCGCCTGCCCATGACGGGAGGCATCCTCCTGTGCGCGGCCGGGCTGCTGCTGATGAGCCGCATCGCCCCGGGCTCGTCCTATCTCACCGGCGTGCTGCCCGCGGCGGTCGTGTTCGGGCTCGGCCTGTCCGCCGCCGTCGCCCCGCTCACCGCGACCGTGCTCGCCACGGCCGAGGAGCGGTACGCGGGCGTGGCGAGCGGGGTCAACAACGCCCTGGCCCGGACGGGCGGCCTCCTGGCCGTCGCGGCCGTCCCGCCACTGGTGGGGCTGACGGGGGACGCCTACGACTCCCCGGCCGCCTTCACCCGGGGGTTCCACACGTCGATGCTGGTCAGCGCGGCCATGATGGCCGTCGCGGCGGTCATCACGTTCGCCACGATCAGGTCGAACGTCCTCGCGACCGCGTCCGAACCGCCCGCCCCCGGCTGCCCAGTCGACGCGCCGTCCCTCGACCCCCGCCCTCCGGCGAGTTCGGGCACCTGACCGTCGTCGCGGTTCCTGCTACCCGATCACGCGGCCGCGCGTGGAACCGGAACCCCGCCCCCGATCGTCACTACCCGTGCACGATCACACTCATCGAAGGACTCTCCATGCGCAGCGCGCTCTTCGGGAACCTGAACGGTCAGCAGGTCCCCGGCAACTTCGTCCTGCAGAACTCCAAGATGCTCCGCGTCCACCTACCGCACGAGGTGATCGCCAGGCAGGGCTCGATGGTCGCCTTCCAGGGCCAGATGGACTTCGACTACGAAGGCTCCGGTGGAGTCGGCAGGCTGCTCAAGAAGATGGTGACCGGCGAGGGCGCGCCGCTGATGCGCGTCAGAGGGCAGGGCCTGCTGTTCCTGGCCGACGACGCCCACGACATCCACCTGTTCTACCTGGAGAACGAGGGCCTCACCGTCAACGGCCGCAACCTGCTGGCCTTCGATCCCCAGCTCACCTGGGACATCCAGCGGGTGCAGGGCGCGGGGATCGCCGCGGGCGGCCTGTTCAACATGACGATCAACGGCACCGGCTGGGTCGCGGTGACCGCGCACGGCACGCCGGTGCTCCTCGACACCTCCCAGATGCCGACGTTCGCCGACGGCCAGTCCGCGGTCTGCTGGAGCGCCCACCTGCAAGTGGGCGTCAACCGGACGATGAAGGCCGGCGCGCTGATCGGCCGTGGCAGCGGCGAGGCCATGCAGCTCGCCTTCCGGGGCCAGGGGTTCGTCCCCGTCCAGGCGAGCGAGGGCCCGCCGGTGGTGCAGGCCCATTAGAAGCCCGGGCTCTGCCGCAACCCGTGCTCCCGGGGTCGCAGCTCAGCCCAGCAGTCTCTTGAGGTCCTCCCGCAGGGCGGCGGCGTCGCGGAAGTGGACGGCGGCGAGCCCCGCCCGCTCGGCCGCCGCGACATTCTCCAGCCGGTCGTCCACGAAGACGAGGTCGCCGGGGGCCACCCCGAGCCAGGCCACGGTCTCGTGGAAGATCTCCGGCTCCGGCTTCACCAGGCCCATCCGGCCGCTGTAGAACCGCGGGCCGATGGGCCGCATGAACGGCAGCGCGTCGATGCTCTCGGCGATGCAGACCGGCATGTTGGACAGCAGCGCCATGGGCACCCCGATCCCGGCCAGCTCGTCGATGATCGCCACGGTCTCCTCGTTGGGCCGCGACCAGCTCGCCGCGTCGAGGGCGACGACCGCGTCCAGCTCGGCGCCGTCCATCGGCCTGCCGTACACGTGGGACCAGTACGCGGCCGGGTCGAGCGTGGCCCGGTCGAAGTCGAGCCGCAGCTCCCAGTAGCGGTCCTCGAACCCCGGATCACCTCCCGCCATGCGCGCGACGTCCTCGGGGGCCTGGGGAAGCGACACGACGTTGCCGTAGTCGAAAAGCACAGTCTTCATGGTCGTACGATCATAACCCGTGTTCGGAACTCAGGTCACGTAGGGCTTGAGGTACTCGTTGGCGCTCCCGCAGCGCAGGTAGTTGCGCACGGTGTGGAAGTCCAGCCAGTCGATGTCGCACGAGACGTCCCGATCGACGCCGTCGAAGCACGAGGCCAGCACGGCCGGGATCGCTGCGATGTCGTCCTTGTCGGCGATGTTGATCCAGCGGCGCACTCCCGGCGGGCGCGCCCCGCGGCCCCGCACCGGGACCGGCGCGAGCCGCTCGAAGACGACGTCGCGCATGCCGAGCGGGCTGCCCAGCGTCACGAGCAGTTCGACCGAGAGATCGGGATGCGCCCACAGGGCCTCGTACGTCACGACGCTGCCAAGGGAGTGGGCGACCACCACCCGGGGACGGCGCCTGCGGACGACGTCGGCCACCGCCTCACGGGCCCGCACGCGCGGGTCGCCGCCGCCCAGGTAGGCGGCCACCTCCGGGCAGAAGTCCTGGGCGAACCGCACCGCCTGCGGGCCCATCCTCGTCAGCAGCCACTCGGCCAAGCGGTGCGCGAGGCCGGTGAGCGACTCCCCCGCAACGTCGCGGAACGGACCGCCGAGCTGGACCGCCCAGTCGGCGAGGACCAGCTTGGCCGGCGTCTCCATCTGCCGCGGCGGCTTCTGCGGCCCGGTGTGCAGGTGGTGGGCGTAGTAGGCGATCTCGGCGAAGTAGTCGCCCGCGCCGTCCGTCCGGCCGGTGAGCCCCTGGTGCAGGTAGGCGTTCCACTTGGCCCGCATGGTCTCGGCGGCGCCGCCCGCCGACCCGCCGGCCTCCTCGTAGTAGTGGTACTTGCCGATGCCGTGGACGCCCACGATCGAGGTCATGCTCCCGCCCATCCCTGTCGCCTGGAATACGGGGGTCACTGTGCCCGACGGGTTGGACCGCGACAACCGCAAGCGGTGTTTACGGTGATAAATGAAGAGCGGCGGTGATATTCACCGGATAGGTTGGTCGTCCCGTCCATATGCCAAGGGAGAGAAGCGATGTCAGGCCCGTTGCACGTGCGCGGCTCGGTCGTCGTGCCCGAGGCGGAGCTCGCCTGGCGCTTCTCCCGCTCGTCCGGCCCGGGCGGCCAGGGCGTCAACACCACCGACAGCCGGGTGGAGCTGAGCTTCGACCTCGCGCGTACGACCGCCCTCGGCCCGGCGCTCAAGGCCCGCGCGCTCGAACGGCTCGCCGCCCGCCTGGTCGACGGCGTGATCACGCTGGCGGCCTCGGAATACCGCTCGCAGCTGCGCAACCGGGAGGCGGCCCGGGAGCGGCTCGCGGCCCTCCTCCGCGACGCGATCGCGCCGCCGCCCAGGCGGCGCCGTCCCACCAAGCCGTCCAAGGGCGCGGTCGAGCGCCGCCTGGCGGCCAAGAAACACCGCTCCGACCTCAAGCGCCTGCGCCGTACGGACGACTGAGCCGCGCCGCGCTGTCCCGCAGGTGCCCGATGCCCATGTCGAGCGCCGCCTCCAGATGGGTGAGCCGGCCGGTGGACAGGTGGAGCAGCACGCCGCCCTGGATCCCCGCGAGCAGCGCGGCCGCCGCCCGCCCGGGATCGATTCCCGGGTCGATCTCGCCCGCGGCCTGCATGTGCCGCACACCGGTGGCGATCTCCGCCTCCCACCGGAGCGTCAGCTCGTTCACCACCGCCTGGGCGCCCGGGGTGCTGTGGCCGACCTGCGACATCACCACGTTGAGCGGGCACTGCCGCCCCTGCTCGCGGTAGCGCTCCACAACGCGGTCACGCCAGGCCCACCAGGCCGCCCACGAGGTGAGCTCGCCGAGGTAGGGTTGCTGGTCGGCGAGCACCCGGTCGGCCTCGAAGCGGGCCACGGCCAGCAGCAGCTCCTCCTTGCCGCCCGGGAAGTAGTGGAACAGCTGGCTCTTGCTGGTGCGTGTCCGGGCGCGCACGTCGTCGAGAGTGGTGTCCATCACCCCGCGCTCGCGGATCGTCTCGGCCGCGCCCTCTACGATCCGCTGCCGCGTGGCGGCCCCCTTCGTGGTCAGCGCCCCCACCGCACCCTCCTTCTTTTGGACTTGCCGGTCCATTTTGCCGCAGGCAGCATGAACGCCGCACCGCGTCTCACAAGGAGATTCACATGATGGAACGCCTGCGGAACCGCACCGCCCTCGTCACCGGCGCCACCGACGGCATCGGAGCCGCCGTCGCCCGCGCGCTCGCCGCGGAGGGAGCCATGGTCGTGGTCCACGGCCGCGACCCGGCCCGGGGAGAGAAGGTGGTCGCCGCCATCGCCGAGGCCGGAGGACGGGCCGCCTTCGTCCGCGCCGACCTCGCGCACGCCCAGGCCGTACGCGACCTGGCCGCGGCCGCCCACGACCTGGCCGGCGGACCGCTCGACATCCTGGTCAACAACGCCGCCATGCTGATCACGCCGAGCCCGACCGCCGAGGTGGCCGAGGACCTCCTCGACGGGGCGCTGGCGGTCAACGTCAGGGCCGCCTTCCTGCTCACCGGCCTCGTCGCCCCGGCCATGGCCGCCCGCGGCCGCGGCGCGATCGTCAACATGGGCTCGATCAACGGCCTGTTCGGCACGGGCGGGTCGGCCCTCTACAGCATGACGAAAGCGGCGATCCACTCGCTGACCAAGTCGTGGGCCGACGAGTACGGACCCCACGGCGTGCGGGTCAACACCGTGGCGCCGGGTCCGACGTTCACCGAGAAGGTCGCCGCGATGGAGGAGTACCTGGCACCGATGATCTCCCGGCTGCCGTCCCGGCGGGCGAGCACGCCGGACGAGGTCGCCCGGGCGGTCGTGTTCCTCGCCGGCGACGACGCGTCGAACATCCACGGCGCGACGCTGAGCGTCGACGGCGGACGCGCCGCTATCTGAGCGGTCCCTGTCCCTAGGCGGACAGGCCGGCGCCGTCGAAGACGAAGGCGCCGCCGACGACCGTGGCGAGCACGGCGACGTCCTTGATCCGCTCGGGGGCCACCGTGAACAGGTCGTCGCCCAGGACTACGAAGTCGGCCAGCTTGCCGCGTGACAGCGTGCCCTTGTGCCGCTCCTCCCCCACGGCGTACGCCGAGCCGATCGTGTACGCGCGCAGCGCCTGCTCCACGGTGAGGGACTCGGCGGGGGTGAACGGCACGCCGCTCGCCGTACGGCGGTTGACCAGGTCATGGATGCCGAGCAACGGGGCGCCGTCGGCCACGGGGCAGTCGGAGCTGCCCGGGATCACGATGCCGGCCTCCAGGAACGACCTCTGCCGGTAGCAGCCGAGGGAGCGCTCGGCGCCGAGGGCGGCGAGCATTCCGTCGCCCAGCTCGGAGACGAACCGGCCCTGGGGCACCGGGATGACGCCGAGCCTGGCGATCCTCGCCACCTGGGCGTCGCTGGTCACCGCGCAGTGCTCGATGCGGTGGCGGGCGTCGGGCCGGGGATCGCGCGCCTGCGCCTCCTCATAGGCGTCGAGGACCACGTCGATCGCGTGGTCGCCGATGGCGTGGGTGGCGATCTGCCAGCCCGCGGCGTGCGCCCGCAGGATGAAGGCGCGCAGCGCCTCGGCGTCCTCCTGCAGCAGTCCCCGGTTGCCCGGCTCTCCCTCGTAGTCGCAGCACATAGCGGCGGTGCGGCCGATGAGCGAGCCGTCGGAGAACAGCTTCACCGGCCCGATCCGCAGCCGGTCGTCGCCGATGCCGGTGCGGAACCCGAGGTCGAGCCCGAACCAGCCGTCGCCGATGTCGTGCAGGTTGGGCGAGCCGGGCATCAGCGTGGCCCGCTGCGGCAGGACGCCCCGCCGCACCGCCTCCTGGAAGGCCGCGAGGTCCCAGGCGCCGTTGCCGGCCAGCCCGCGCCCCACGCCCGGCTCGGTGAAGCTGGTCAGGCCCTCGCTCGCCGCCACCCGGCCGGCCAGCGCGATTCCCTCGACGAAGTCCTCGAACGGCACGGGGCGCAGCACGGCGTCCGCCAGGCCCTGGGCCTGCTCCGCGAGCAGCCCGTCGGGCCGGCCGTCGGCGTCCCGCCCGACCGTGCCGCCGGCGACGTCCGGCACGTCCTCGACGCGTTCGAAGCCCATGCGGGCGAACGCCGCCGTGTTCGCGACGCCCATGTGGCCGGAGACGTGCTGGAGCCAGACGGGCCGGCCGCCGGCCGCCCGGTCGAGCGCCTCACGGCTCGGGTGCAGCCCGCCCAGCTTGTTCTGGTCGTAGCCCGCTCCCTTGACCCACGCGTCCGGCGGCAGGCCCGCGGCGCGCTCGGCGACCTTCGCGTACAGCTCGTCGAGCGTCCGCACCTGGCCGTCGCGCAGGTCCAGCTCGCGCAGCCGCTGGCCCCGCATGCTCAGGTGATGGTGGGCGTCGTTGAACCCCGGCACCACCGGCGCCCCGCCGAGGTCGACGACGACCTCGGCGGTGAGCCCGTCCAGGTCCTCGTCCAGCCCGGCGATCCGCCCGGCGAACACGCCGAGCCGGGTCGCGGCGGGCCGGTCGGGGTCCAGGGTGGTGAACCGGCCGTTGACGAACAGGACGTCCAGACGCATGTGCTTCGCTTCCCTTCGAGGTTGCCTCAGACGGCCGTGGTGACGGGCCCGGCCTTCGCCGCGACCGCGGCGCGGTGACGCAGGCCGGCGACGCACGCCATCGTCAGCAGGATGATCACGATGTACTGCGCCACGACGAGCCAGATCGATCCCGACCAGGTCAGCAGCGCCTGCGCGATGAGCGGGGTGGTGCCGCCGATCAGCGCGCCGCACAGCTGGTAGGACAGCGAGATGCCGGTGTAGCGCACCCTGGCCGGGAACGCCTCGGCGAGGAAGCCCGCCAGCGCCGCGTACGACGAGCCGCCGAACACGATGCTCAGGGCGAGGCCCAGCGTGGCCAGCGGCGCGGAACCGGTGCCGACCAGCAGGAACGTCACCGGCGTCATGACGATCAGCACGGTGAACGCCGCCAGCATGAACTTCGCGGCGCCCCAGCGCTGGCCGAGCACGGCCCCCACGGGCTGCGTGACGAACTGCACGACCGACACGACGAGCAGCACGTTCAGCATCGTGCCCTTCGCGATACCGAGGTCGGTGGTGGCCCACGACAGGATGAACGTGTTGGTGAAGTAGGCCGAGGCGATGCCGACGCCACTCGCCCCGATGCCGAGCAGCACCAGCGGCCACGCCGTGCGGAGGACCTCGGCGACGGGCAGCTTGGCGACCTCCCGCTGCTCGCGCATCCGCACGAACTCCGGCGACTCCTCGACCCGCAGCCGGATGACGAGGCCGATCACGAGCAGGACGGCGGAGGCGAGGAACGGGATGCGCCAGCCGTACGACCGGAACGCGTCGTCGGGCAGCAGGCTGACCAGCGCGAACATGCCGGTGGCGAGGATCGACCCCGCGGGTGAGCCCTGCTGGGCGAACGCGGCGTAGAAGATGCGCTTGGGCCCGGCGTGCTCGGCGGCGATCAGCACGGCGCCGCCCCACTCGCCGCCGACCGCGATGCCCTGCACCAGGCGGAGCGCGGCCAGCAGCGCGGGCGCGGCCATGCCGACGGACGCGTACGTGGGCAGCACGCCCACCAGGGTCGTCGCGCCGCCCATGAGGAGCAGCGTGGTGATGAGCGTGCCTTTGCGGCCGATGCGGTCGCCGAGGTGCCCGAAGACCACGCCGCCGAGCGGGCGGGCCAGGAACCCGACCCAGAACGTGGCGAAGGACGCCATGACGCCCGCCGTGGGGCTGGCCTCGGGGAAGAACAGCTTGCCGAACACCAGCGCCGAAGCGGTTCCGTAGATGTAGAAGTCGTACCACTCGATGGAGGTGCCGACGAAGGAGGCGATGCCCGCGCCGCGGGCCTTGCTCGTACTCAATTGCGTGTCACCAGGGGGACTAGGCGAAGTGATGCAGTCGGGACAGGGGCACCTCGGTGGCCGGGTCCACGTGGACCTCGGCCCCGTCCACCAGGACGGGGCCGGGCTCCCGGGACACCTCGACCCGCGGGGTCGCCGTGTTGCGGCACATGTCGGCCCTGGTCAGGCCGCGCGCGCGGCGGATGGCCGCGTAACGCAGGCCCGCGGGCAGCGCCTCACGGGCGTCCGCGGAGTCCAGCGCCTCGTGGGCGACGAAGATCCGCGACAGGCGGGCCGGCGCGTCGCCGAGCCCGCCGAAGTACGGGCGGTAGACCCTGGGCTGGGTCAGCCGGGTCGAGCCCGAGCCGCTGCCGGACACGCCCCAGGCGACGAAGCCGGCCTTGATGACGAGCTCGGGCTTGGTGCCGAACCACGCCGGGTTCCACAGCACGATGTCGGCCAGCCGCCCCGGCTGGAGGGTGCCGACCTCGTGCGCCATTCCGTGGGCCAGGGCGGGGTTCAGCGTGAGCTTGGCCAGGTAGCGCAGCACCCGTGCGTTGTCCGGCTGCGCGGCCCCCACGCGCAGCGCCTGCAGGTGGGCGAGCTGCCAGGTCCTGCGGATCGTCTCGGCGACCCGTCCCATGCCCATCGAGTCGGAGTTGACGATGCTGATGGCGCCGAGGTCGTGCAGCGCGTTCTCGGCCGCGATGGCGTGCGCCCTGATCCGGCTGCGGGTCACCTCGACGTCGCTGTCGATGTGGTGGTTCTGCCGGTGGACGGTCATCGTCATCGGGAACAGCTCGCCGACCGTGTTGGTGGTGTAGGGAATGGTCGGCGTCGTGGACGACGGCAGGATGTTCGGCTCGGAGAGGATCTGGAGCAGGTCGGGATGGCCGCCGCCGCCCTCCACGTGGTAGGCGTGGACCGTGCGGCCCCGGGTGGCGGCGACCGTGTCGGCCAGGTAGCCCGACTCGTTCATCGAGTCGGTGTGCAGCGCGACCGGCAGGTCCGCCTGCTCGGCGACCCCGAGGCAGGTGTCCACGATCCGGGGGGTCGCGCCGAAGTCCTCATGGATCTTGAAACCCCCGGCGCCGGCGAGCACGGCCTCCTCCAGGAGCCTGGGCGAGCTGGAGGAACCGCGGGCGAGGAAGGCGACGTTCATCGGGGTGCCCCGCCAGGCGCTCATCAGCGTGTGCAGGTTGTGCGCCGGGTTGCAGCCCACGTCCCAGACGCCGCCGAGGCCCATGCCCACGACGGTCGTCACTCCGGAGGCGAGCGCCGCCGGCGCGATCTCGGGCGAGGACAGGTGCACGTGCGAGTCGATGACGCCCGGTGTGGCGATGAGGCCCTCGCCGGTGACGATCGCCGTGTGGGAGTCGATCGCGAAATCCCCGTCGCCGGTGTTCACAGCGCCGACGCTGACGACCCGGCCGTCCTTGACGCCGATGGCCGTCTTGCGCACCCCGAGCACCGGGTCGAGCAGCACGACGTTGGTGACGACCAGGTCGAGCGCCGACTCCCGGTCGGCGCGCGGGGAGGCCAGCAGCCCGTCCCGCAGCGTCTTGCCGCATCCGCCGAGCAGCTCGTCGCCGTACGGCGTGTCGTCGTGCTCGACCTCGATCCACAGGCAGGTGTCGCCGAGCCGTACGCGGTCGCCCGTGGTCGGGCCGTAGATCCTCGCGTAGGTCTCCCTCGGGACGGTCGTCACGCCCTCACCACCTCCACGATCCGCTCTGCTCCCGGGGGGAAGGCGAGCGCCGTGCCCGCCGGGATGTCCAGGCGCATGCCCTCCGCCTGCGCCCGGTCGAAGGACAGGGCGGGGTTGACCTGGTCGAGCGGGAAGTGCGAGGAGACGTAGACGGTCTGCCCGCCCTCGTTGCGCACGGTGATCCGCCCCCGGTCGCGACCCGCGTTGAGGCACAGCTCGCCGTCGGCGACCTCCACCGCGCCGGGGCCGCGCCCGTCTCCCACGCCGAATGGGGTGTCGACGCAGACCAGGGCCGTGCCGTTGGGGAACAGCGCCTCGACCTGCACCTGCGGCACCAGGTCGGGCACGCCCTCCATCACGTCGTCCGCGGTGAGCAGCGACCGCGCCGCCGCCACGACCTCCTCCAGGGACGCGCCGTCCCAGGCGCGTTCGAGGATCTCGTCGCAGAGCAGGGCGATGGCCTCGGGGGCGTTGAGCCGCCGGCCCCGGGCCCGGCGCCGCCGCGCCAGTTCCGCGACCGTGAAGAGGGTGAGCCGCTCCTGCTCGCGAGGCGTCAGGTGCACAGTCCGCCCTCGCTTTCGTCTCCGCTCTATGGCCCGTCCTTGCGGGCGAGTCAACCGTAGGCGCAGGCCAGGGGCTTGCCCAACGGCATTCCGTCGCGGAAATCGGCGGCTAGATTGTGCAGATGAACATTCCCCCACCGGCCCCGGTGACCGAGCTCGCGCTGCGCTGCCTCGACGACATCGACGACATCGTCGACGAGTGGCTGGCCCAGGTCGAGCTCATCGATCCGTACGGGTCACCCGACCCGCCGGTCTCCCGGGACGAGCTGCGGGGCACGGCGCTGACCGGGCTGGACATGCTGCTGCGGCACATCGCCACGGGATCGGTCGCCCCCGGCATGGCCGGGCTGTCCGAGCGCGTCGGGGAGCGCAGGGCCGGCCAGGGGGTGCCGCTGGAGTCGCTGCTGGCCGCCGCGCGGCTCGACGCCCGGGTGCTCTGGCAGGCCATGAACGCGCGGGCGACGCCGGAGGCGCTGCCCGGCCTGATCACCGGGGCCCACCTGGTCTGGGAGGCGGTGGAGCAGCACGTGACCGGGCTGATGACGGGCTACCAGCGGGCGGTGCTGGAGATGGGGCGGCAGCGGGAGGACCAGCGCAGGGCCTGGTTCACCCGGCTCATGGACAACCAGGGCCGCAACCCCGACGTGGTGCGCGACGCCGGCCGGGTCCTCGGGTTCGACCCGGCGCAGCCGCTCCTCGCCGTGGTCGCCCACCCCACGGACGGGGCGGCGCTGCGCGCGGCGGCGGCGGGGATGGCCGCCGGCGGGGTGCACTGTTACCGGCACGAGTCGCCGACCGGCGACGTGCTGATCGTGCAGCCGCCGGCCCGGACCGCCGATCCGCCGCGCCCGGTCCTCGCCGCGCTCGCGGGGGTGCGCTGCGGCGTCTCCCCCGTCGTCGCCGGCCTGTCGCAGGCGCCCCGTGCCGTACGGCTGGCCTCGGCGGCCGCGGGGGCGTCGCGGGCCGGTGCGGGGCCGCGGCGGCTGGAGGACGCCTGGCTGGACGTCTTCGTGGCCGGCAGCAGGGAGCTGGCGGCCGAGCTCGCGCAGCAGGTGCTCGGCCCGCTGTCCGCCCTGGGCGGGGCGGAGGGCGAGCGGCTGCTGGAGACCGTGCGGACGCATCTGGCCGGCTCGGGCTCGGTCGCCGACACGGCCACGGCCCTCTACTGCCACCGCAACACCGTGCAGCACCGCTTCGCGCGCTTCCGGGAGCTCACCGGCCGGGACGTGCGCGTCCCCGAGGACGCCGCCGTCGTCGCCCTCGCGCTGCGCGCCGCCGACGCACTCTCCTAGACGCGCTGTCCTGGACGCGCTGTCCTAGAGCCTGCGGTCTTCCATCTCCCAGATGTGGTCGACGACGTGCCAGATGATGCGGCGGGCGGCGTACCGTACGGGCCAGCCGGCGCCGTCGGCGGGAAAGGCCTCCGCGGGCCGCTCGAGCACCCGCGCAATGTCCTCGCGCATGGCGGTCAGGCCGGCCTCGTCCTTGAAGGGCTTGTGCCGCACCCCGATCTTCCTGGCGTACGCGCGCTCGGCCTCCACGACGTGGGCGACCATCTTGTCCCTGTCCCTGCCGCCGCCCCTGGGGCCCTTGCGCAGTTCCTCGGGGGACGCCGCGGCCACCTCGGCGAACACCGCCCAGGCCGCCCGGGCGAGGGCGACGGCACGGGCGGCCTCCGGCGCGCCCACCGGCTCCCGGTCGAAGTCCGGAATGGCGGAGATCGCGCCGAAGTCCGTCGTGCTGTCGCCCTTCACCCGCCCGACGATCGCCGGGTCCCCCGGCGCGAACTCCAGCCCCGCCCGCTCGGCGATCACCCGGAAGCGCGAGGTGTAGTCCACCAGAGTGTCGAGCGCGGCCTCCTCCGTCCTGCCGATGCGGCACCAGCCGGGCCAGTCGATCGAGCAGGCGAAGACCTTCTTGGGGCCGATTTCCAGGTAGACGCGATGGTTCATGCCGGTCAGCATGGCACCCGTACCTGACAGGCCACGTCAGGTTCAGACCAGGTCGATGAGGTCGGCCACGGAGTTGACCACCTGGGTGGGCCGGAACGGATACCGGTCGATCTGGTCCTTCTGCGTGACACCGGTGAGCACCAGGATCGTGTGCAGGCCGGCCTCGATGCCGCAGACGACGTCGGTGTCCATGCGGTCGCCGATCATCGCGGTGGTCTCGCTGTGCGCGTCGATCCGGTTGAGCGCGCTGCGCATCATCATCGGGTTCGGCTTGCCGACGAAGTACGGCTCCACGCCGGTCGCCTTGGTGATCATCGCGGCCACCGCGCCGCAGGCCGGCAGCGAGCCCTCGGTCGAGGGGCCGATCGGGTCGGGGTTGGTCGCGATGAAGCGGGCGCCGTTGTCGATCAGCCGGATCGCCCGCGTGATCGACGTGAAGCTGTAGGTGCGGGTTTCGCCCAGCACCACGTAGTCGGGGTCGAGGTCGGTCAGCACGTAGCCGACCTCGTGCAGGGCCGTGGTCAGCCCCGCCTCGCCGATCACGTACGCCGAGCCCTCGGGCCGCTGGTCGGCGAGGAACTTGGCGGTGGCCAGCGCGGAGGTCCAGATCGCCTCGGGCGGCACCTCCAGCCCGGCCGCGCGCAACCGTACGGACAGGTCGCGGGGGGTGTAGATCGAGTTGTTCGTCAGGACGAGGAACCGCTTCCCCGACTCCTTCAGCCGCCTGATGAACTCGTCGGCACCCGGCACCGGCTGCCCCTCGTGGACCAGCACCCCGTCCATGTCGGACAGCCACGACTCGATGGGCTTTCGCTCGCTCATGTGTCCAAGCATGGCAGTTGACTTCCTCCCGGCCCTAATGGACCGGGATTCCCGCCCTCACGGGCTGGGCTTCCTGCTTCACCGCCGACCGCCGACCGCCGAAGGGAGGACCCTTGCGGACTCACGCCAGCTCCACAGGCAGACACCGCTCGACCAGCGGCCAAGATGTTCTTGGCGGCGTTGACGTCCCGGTACGTGCCGGGTGCCGCAGCCCGGGCACGTCCAGTGCCCGGCGGACAGGCTGAGCGCAGGAAGCAGGTGCCCGCACGCGGAGCA
>NZ_BOOF01000028.1 GCF_016863095.1 Microbispora siamensis
GCCGCACTCTCGTCACGCCGTACCTACCGGCTCACCGCACCGGGAGCGCAGCGCCGCCGAACCAGGTACCGCACTCAGCGCCACCCGAGTATCTGGACTCATGAGCAGTCACCGGCGCTCGTAGAAGGTGATAACTATGCGACCCCTGCGAGCACTGACCCGCTACGTTTCCCGATACGAGCGCGGAACCTTCGCCGCGTTGATCGTCGGCCCGTACGTGCTGATCGTCATCGCCGCGACCGTCTACGTAGAGATCGCCACACGTCAACCGGGCAGCCAAGGTCTGGAAGCACTCGTTCTCTTCGCGGTCACCTCTCCGACCTCGGAACTCCTCATGTTCCTGCCGCTCCCCGACCCGTTGGTCTCCCTGCTGATATTCACCGCCGCCGGGCTGTTTCAGGCATGGCTCCTCTGGCTGATCGCGCGCGGACGCAGAAAGAACAAGGCCTCCGCCGGGTCTCCAGCTCCGGGATGATCGCGACTCGTCACGCGAGGGGCCGTAACTGGCTGAGGTGAGCCCGATCGTCCCGTGGATTGTCGCCCCTCGCCTCGTTACCGTGGTGACGTGACTTTCCCTGTCGGCGGGCCGAATCGGTTACCGGGTAGCCAGCCCGGCGACTTCTGGACGGGCTGGTGGACCTTCATAGGAGGCCCGTTCTTGATCATTCTTGGAGCGTATGACCTGATTACGAGCGGCAGCTTGTGGGGTTACGTGTCCAGTTTCGCGCTCTTGATCGCCGGAGCTGTTCTTTGGCTGGAGCATGGGAAGATCGTGTGGGCGCACGTTCGGAAGTCCCGCCGATCGGACCAATGATCGCGAAGCCCTCACGTCAAGATCCGCAATGCGCTCGGAATTATCTTGGGCGCTCAGTTGCATTTCGGGTTGCGGTTCCAAGCGATCCAGAGCCGTTCAGATCAGACCACGCACGTGCGCTGACCTGCATTGAACTGTCTGGAACCATGATCGGCCGAGCTTTTAATCCGTCGGTTCAGGGTTCGAGTCCCTTGCACCCCACCACTTCACGCCCCACCTGAGCTGGGCTTTCTCGGTCGAGACGGCCCTTGCGGGGAGCGGTTGATCTCGCTTGGTCGCTCGTTGTCCGCTCGGGGGCACGGACCGGGCGCAGCGCGAAGTAGGCCACCGCGCCGGAGGCCAGGTACAGCACGGCCTGCACGTTGAGGACGAGCACCACATTGAGCACGTCGCCGAGCAGGCCGGCGGCCGCCATGCCCAGTCCCTGCGACGCGTTGTAGACCACGTAGAACGAGCCGAAGGCCCGGCCCAGGTCTTTGTCGGGGACGCTCTGCTGGATCTGCGCGAACGCGCCGCTGTTGTACGCGATGCCGGGCACGCCGACCAGGATGAACAGCACGACGTACACCCCGACCTGACGCGACAGCACCGGGCCGTTCCAGATGGTCAGGCTGAGCAGGCCGAACGAGGCGGCGCCCAGGCTCATCAGCAGCCAGGGGCTCAGGCGTGCGCCGAGCAGGCTGACGATGAGCCCGCCCGCCACGCCGCCGATCGCCTGGACACCGCGCAGCACACCGGTGAGCGTGCCGTCGGCGTGCAGCGCGCGGCTGACGAACACGACGAAGAGCACTGCGAACAGGCCCTGGGCGACGCCGCCCAGGGCCACGCTCTGGAACGTCACCCGGACACTGCGGTTGCGCATCATGGTCACCGGGCCGGATCGCCAGTTCGCGAAGAACGACGTGGCGCCGCCGTCCGGGGCCGGTTCCGCGGCGTCGTGGCGTGCCGTCCGGCGGGCGGCTGCGATCAGAGCGGCGGCCGTCACGAACGCCACGGCGGCGCCGATCGCCAGGTACCGGGTTCCTTCCCGGGTGATGGCGAAGCCGCCCAGCGAGCTGCCGATCAGGCGCCCCACGCTGGTGTTGAGCGCGACCATGCTGTTGGCGCGCACCAGGTGCGCGCCCTCGACCAGCCGCGGCAGGGCCGCGTTGCGGGCCGAGTCGGATGCCTGGGTCAGCACCGCCTGGACGCCGGCGACCAGGCAGATGATCCACAGGCGGTGGCTGGGCTCGCCCACCGCCACCAGCAGCATCACCACCACCGTCTGGAGCAGCGCGACGCTGCTCATCAGCCGGAACCGGTCGAAGCGGTCGGCGAGCGCCCCGGCGAACGATCCCAGGGTGATGCCGCACAACAGCTCGACGAGGAACACGGCGGAGGTGACCAACGCCGAGCCGGTGACGCCGAAGACGTAGATCGGCAACCCAGTGATCAGCAGCCAGCTCGCCACGCTCGAGGCGAGCCCGGCGATCCAGACGAGGACGAATCCGCGGTGGCGCAGCAGCATCGACATGTCAGATGAATTCCGGTGTGGGATAGGCCTGCAGGCTCAGGCTCACCGGCCGGGTGTCACCCGGCGCCCCCTCGCGCAGCGGGCGCAGATACGGCCGGATGACGGCGTCCAGCGTCAGGGTGAGGTGCCGCAGTTCCTCGGGGGTCAGCGAGAGGGTGTAGTTGTGGAAGGTCGCGCTCTCCTGCCACTGGTCGGGCAGCTTGTGCTGCTGTTGCCGATAGCGCTGGAGCGAGCGGAACACCTCGTCCAGTTCCAGCGAGGTCAGCGCGTCGTTGACCTGCCGGCCCTGCTCGTCCCCGGGCTCCGGCAGGAAGTCCAGCCCGGTGGCGGCGGCGCGCCACGGCCGGTCGCGCCGGTTGGCACCCTGCGCGGGCGCGCGTTCGATCAGCCCGTGGCGGGCGAGCTGATGCAGGTGGTAGCTGCAGTTGGAGCCGGTGTCGTCGAGCGCCTCGGCGCACTGCGCCGCCGTTCGCGGGCCGGCCGCCAGCAGGTAGCGCAGCAGGCGCAGCCGTAGTGGATGGGCGAGCGCGCGCAGCGTCGTGGGGTCTTGCACGCGTACGCGCCGTTCCGGCCTGGTCGCTTCCATGGGCACTCCAGAACGAAAGATTTCTTTCATTAATACGCCCTCGGGACGTTTTTCCGCAATGATTCTTTTGAATCGAGGTGGTGTGCCACGTCGGCACAGCTCCCACGCGATCCGCAACAGCACGTCGCCGCCCGCCACCAGAGAGCCCTCAGGGCAGACGTCCTGATCCATAGCGAGGTCGGCGTGGGCAGCTTCGCCACCGCCAAGAGAGGAGCGGGACAAGCCGAGTGACCAGGCCCGGAGGCGCGTGAGGGATTTCTCGGCCGAGGTCGGTCTTTCGTTGATCTCGGTTGGTTGCGCCAGACCCAGAGGACGATCAAGAGAAGACGTGGGCCGGCACCACCGCATCGCCGCTCCGGGCCAGCTCGGCGGCAACACGCCCGCCCCGCCGATCCAGATCGTCTATCGCCCACCAAGGCCGTCGACGACACCGCCACCACCGGGCAGGGCGCTCCCGTCAGCGTGCCCGTCCTGGCCAACGGCACCGCGACCGCGCCGACGATCAGCGGCGTCAGCAAGCCCGGCCACGGCACCGCGACGATCTCCGGCGGAAAGGTGGTCTACACGCAACTATGCCTCCACGCTCTACCAGGACCTGCCGACCGTCCCGGGAACCCGGATGACCTGGTCAGCGGGGACGGCGGCCCTTCCTGCCCCGGCTGGTTTGCGCGCCCCGGCGACCCGACCCGTCCGGAGCGGGAGTCCTCGGCTGCTTCCGCGTCTTCCCCTGGGCAGGCGCGGGGGTACGGCCCCGCGAGCTGTTCACCGTACGCCCGCGGACGATGCCGATGAAGTCCTCCACCAGCTCTGTCGTCGCCTTCGTGGGCCACGCCAGCCCGATCTGCGACTGCGGCGTCTCCACAACCGGCCGATAGGTCAGATCCTTGCGGTGATACAGGCGCGCCAGCGACTGCGGGACCAGCAGCAGCCCGGCCCCCGCCGCCACCAGCCGGATCGCCTCCGCCGTCGTCTCCGGACGCGTGAAAGCCGGCAGCCCCGGCAGGGCCGTCCACTCAAGGGTGTCGTCCATCGGACGGAACACCTCGTCGTCGGCGAGATCGGCAACAGTCACCTCGTCGGCGGCGGCCACCATGTGATCCTTCGGCACCACGACCACGGTGGTCTCGACATAGAGAGGGATCACGCTGAGCCCTTCACGGTCCACGGGCAGCCGCACGAACCCGGCGTCGGCGCCGCCGTCGTGCAGGAGCTTCACCACCTCGGCGGCGGCGACGGAGACCAGGGTGAGTGGCACCTCGGGCACACGCTCGGCCCAAATGTCGACCCATTTCGCGGGCGTCACCCCAGGCACGTAAGCCAGCCGGAACTCCCTGTCGGTCACCTCCCCAGGGTACCGATGTAAGGGGAAGCGGCTTCGCGCCCTACCCTTGACACCATGACCAAGCTCAAGGCCACCCAGACGATGAAGCCCGCGACCGCGGCCAAGAAGCTGGGTGTGCTCCTCTCGGCCACTCCCGCCGAGTTCCAGGAGGGAGTCGTCTCCAGGGATGAGCTGAACGCGCTGCAGGCCAATCCGCCGGCATGGCTGGCCGATCTGCGGCGCAACGGGCCGCACCCCAGGCAGGTCGTCGCCGTGAAGCTGGGCATCTCCAACTCGGGCCTGGCCAGGGGCGGCATCACCGGGCCGCTCACCACCGCCGAGATCGACGCCATCAAGGCGGAGAACCCCGAGTGGCTGAAGCGCGAGCGGGCGGTTCAGGCCGAGGTGCGCAAGGAAGCGCAGCGCCTCAAACAGCGCTAGCCAGCCGGTGGGAGTGGCGATCTGGTCCGCCGCCATCCGGGCCGGCCGCCGAGTCCTTCAGCGCGGCCCGGCGCATGAGCAGCTCTGCCGCGCCGTGGCTGACCGGATGTGCCGGCCGTGACGTAGTCCGGCATGCGTCCGCCGGGCACCGTAGGTGCCGGGAGAGCGCTGGTGGATCTGCCGCACCAGGCCGGTCAGCCGGGCGTGCCGACGTTCGGCGTACGCGACGAGGTCGACGGCGTATTGACCCACTTCCCGGCGATTGACCGAGGTGAAGGGGTGATCGGGAGGGTAAGGAGCCCTACGCGGCGGGATGGTTCGTGGGGGGTATCCGATGGGCAGATCAATCCTGAGCGAGCGGCTGGAGCGCGCAGGTCCGGGGAGAGCCACCGATTCTCGCAAGTGGTGGTGGAATCTCGTCATGGTGCTGGCCGCCGCGGTCGTGGGCCGGGTGCTGGTCCGCCGGCTCCTGCGACGCGTGGGTGCCATCTCCGGTGACCTCGCCGAGATCAACGTCAGCGACGAACACGCCCAGATCGCTCAGCAGCGTGATCCGCAGGAGGTGACGCAGCTGGTCGACAACATCAACGCGAGTTTGGACATGCTGGATCGTGAGCGGCAGTTCGCCTCCAACATCGCCCACGAGATCCGGTCCCCGTTGGCCGGGATACGCGTCACGGTGGAAGAAGCGACTTCCCGTCCTGGCGAAGCGGACTACCCCCGCGTACTGGAGGCGGTACTACGTGGAGTCGATCGGCTGGAGGCGCTGAGTACCGCGCTTCTCCTGGTCGCCCGCTCCCGCGCCGCCCAAGCCGACTGGGAACGGATCGACCTGTGCGAACTGATCAGGCAGGAGGTCGCGGACCGGAACGACCCCATCTCGGTCGAAGTCGTCTGCACTCCCGGTGTCGAGGTCACCGCCATGCGCACGCGGATCTGCCAGATCATCACCAATCTGCTGGACAACGCTCAGCACCACGCCACCCACCAGGTGCAGGTCCACGTCGGCCGCAGCGGCTGCAATGCCCGGCTGGCGGTGTCCGACGACGGCCCCGGCGTGCCGGAGAAGGACAGGGAACGCATCTTCGACCGGATGTACCAGCTCAAAGCCACCTCGCAGCGGGGCGGGCCCGGCACCGGCCTCGGCTTGGCCATCACCCGCGACATAGCGAAAGCCCACCACGGAACCGTCTGGGTCGAACCCTCCCCGCTCGGCGGCGCCTGCTTCGTCCTCCAATTGCCCATCGCCGCCCCCTGAGCCACCACCGGTCTCTCCCCTTCTCGGTTGTACGCGCACGCGACCCGTTCCCGGTCCTGCATCGCTTGTCCGTCGTTAGGCTTACTCGGCGTGCTGTCGGGCTGGCTGTGGTGGGTTGTGCCGCTCATCGTGACCGTGGCGCTGTACGGCCTGGCCCTGCGCCAGACGGCAGGGGTGGCCGCCGGGGGCGTCGTGGTCGCGTTGGTGCTGACCGCGGGGACGGCGAGCGTCCTCGGGGAGTCACCCAGGTCCGTCACCGGCGTGACACTGCTGGCCGCCGGACTCGCCGCGGTCGCCTGGGCCCTGGGCCGGGCGCGGCGGCGCGGCCGGGCGAAACGCCGGGCCGTGGCCGTCTTCCGCGCGGCCTCGCCCGATGTGCCGGCCGTGGCCGCCGAGGCCGAGCGGCACCGGCTCGCCGCCGAGCTTCACGACACCGCCGCCCACAGACTCACCGGCATCGCGGTCGGCGCCGCCTCCGCCTTGCGTCTCGCCGACCCGGCTCTCGTGGCCGAGGCGGCCCGGTATGCCGCCGAGACCGGCCGCCTGGCCACCCGGGAACTGGAGCGGCTGACCACCGGCGACATCGGCACCGGCCTGCCCGATCTCGCCGACGTGGACACCCTGGTCGCGGCATGGCCAGAGCCGCGTCTCACCTACCGCAGAACAGCCGGGAGCGCCCCGCCTGAGATCGCCGCCGTCGCATGCCGGGTGGTTCGCGAGGCGCTGACCAACGCCCTGCGGTACGCGCCGGGAGGCGCCGTACGGGTCGGCGTCGACCGCGAACCCGGCCGCCTGGTCGTCACGATCGTCAACGATTCCGGCGAGCCGGTCGTGGACGACGCGGACGTGGCACGTGGACTGGGCGGCGGATACGGGCTCGCCGGGCTCAGGACGGCGGTGGCCGCCTGCGGAGGGTTCCTGTCCGCGGGGCCGGATGACCGGGGGTGGGCCGTGCGCGCCGAGTTCCCGCTCACCCCTGACGAGGGGCCGGCATCGACGTCGTACGAATGGCGTGGCCGGCAGGCGTCCGACGCCGCGCTTGCGATCCTCGCGGTGGCGCTGTCCATCGGTACGAGCCTGTTGACGGCCGACACGCCCGAGAGCCTCCCCGGAGAGGCCGCCCTGCTGGTGCCGCTCTTCCTCGCGCACGCCCTGCCGCTCGGCCTGCGCAGGCGGGCGCCGCTTCTCAGCCTGGCGGCGGCGTTGTCGGTCTATCCGGTCCTGCTCGCCGCCGGACTCTTCGGCTGGACGAAGCAGCCCGCAGGGGACGTGTTCCTGTGGTGCCTCTGGGTCGAGCTGGCGCTGCTCTACGCGGTGGGCGCGTACGGCCCTCGCGCGCGCCGGCGGTGGGGGGCTCTCGCCACGGCGGCTGTGGGGGCGACAGGCGGCCTTGCTCTGGCGTGCGGGCCGGGGATCGTGGGAGATCGGGTGGCCGCCTGGGCGGTGCTGGCCCTGGGCGTCGCGGTCCCGTCGGCGATGGCGTGGGCGCTCGGCCTGACGGTGGGGTCAAGGCGTGCGCGGCGCCATGCGGCCGTGGCCGGGGAGCGGGATCTGCTCGGCCGCGAGACGGCGACGGTCGTGCTGGCGGAGCGGAACCGGCTGGCGGCGGGCCTGCGCCGTACGGCCCTGCGACATGCCAGGGCCATCGTGGTCGCGGCGGACGCGGGGCGGCTGGACAGCGTGCTGGCCGAGGCCAGGGCCGGGCTGGCCGCGCTCAGGGAGTCGCTCGGCGAGCTGCGCCGCCAGAGCGGCGACGACCCGCCCCCGACCATCGCCGGAATCGCCCTGCTCGCCGTGCGGCACCAGGGCACCGTCCGGTACGCCGGAGCCCGCCGCGAGGCGTCCCCCAGCGTGGAGGTCGCCGCGTTCAGGGCGGCCGAGGTGATGCTGCGCGGCTGCACACGGGATGAGCGGGAGATCACCGTGGCCTGCCGCGCCGACGGCGTCGCGGTCTCGGGGCCTTCCGCCGGCACGGGCGGGGATCGGCGCCTTCGGGCGCTGGCCGACGCGGCCGGAGGTAGCGTCTCGGACGCCGGGGACGGAATGGTGAGGGTGTGGCTTCCGGAGGTGCTCCCTTGATCAGGGTGACGGTCGCCGACGACCAGGCGGTGGTGCGGGCGGGCATCGCGGCGGTCCTGGACGCCGAACCCGATCTGAGCGTCGTGGGCCAGGCCGCGGATGGGGAGGCCGCCGTGGCGCTGGCTGTGTCGCTGCGGCCCGATGTGGCCCTCATGGACATCCGGATGCCGGGCCTGGACGGGTTGCGGGCGACCGCCCGGATCGGCGCGGAAGCGCCGGGCACCCGGGTGGTGGTGCTGACGACGTTCGGCCTCGACGAGTACGTGTTCGCGGCGCTGAGAGCCGGCGCCGGCGGGTTCCTGCTCAAGGATGTCGAACCGGAGAAAGTCGCCGACGCGGTCCGGGCGGTGGCCTCCGGAGACGCCCTCCTCGATCCGGGGGTCACCCGACGCCTCATCGATCGGTTCGCGTCCGAGCCGGAACCTCGTGACCCCGCCGTCCTCGGCACGCTCACCCGGCGCGAGACCGAGGTGCTGACGCACGTCGCCCGTGGTCTCACCAACGCCGAGATCGGCGAGGTTCTCCGGATCAGCCCCTCGACCGTCAAGGACCACGTCGCGGTGATCCTCGCCAAGCTCGGTGTCCGCGACCGCCTCCAGGCGACCATCACGGCGTACGAGACCGGCCTGATCCGTCCGGGCAGCCGCTGACCCCCCGCCGTACGGCGGGGGTGACGACGGTTCCGCGGGAGGAGGCCGACGCGGGTTCGGCTTCCTAGCGTGGCTCGCATGAGATCCAACCTGTTGTCCGGCGGCGCGTTGTCGCTCGCCGGGGTGATCGCGGCGGCCGTGGCCGGGACGGCGGCCTTCGCCGGGACGGCCGCCGCCGTCCCGGCGGTGACGGTGTTCTCCGCGGCCGGCCTCCTCGCGGCGGCGGGAACCGCCTGGGCGTTCGGGCGGGCCGCGACAAGGCGCCTCGGCAGCCCGCGAGCGCTGTGGCCGTACGTCGCCGGCGTCGTGCTCGTCACGGCCGGGGCCGCGGCCCTCACGGTGATGCGCCCCTTCCCCGTGCCGCCGACGGCCGCGGCCCCGCCCGGCGTCTCCCACTGGGACCTGCCCACGGGATCCCGCATCGCCTACGTGAAGATCGCCGCGTCAGGTAAGCCGCGCCCGACGCCCGTGATCTTCCTGCACGGCGGCCCCGGGACCCCCGGAGAGGGCGTCCCGGAGGCCGGGCGGGAGCTGGCCGCGGTCGGTTTCGACGTTTACGCCTATGACCAGGTCGGCGCCGGCCGCTCCACCCGGCTGGCCGACGTGACCGGCTACACCGTCGCCCGGCACGTCGCCGATCTGGAGGCGATCCGCCGCGCGATACACGCCGAGAAGGTCGTCCTCGTCGGCAGGTCATGGGGCGGGACCCTGTCGGCGGCGTACATGGCCGCCCATCCCGGCCACGTCGCCAAAGCCGTGCTCACCTCACCGGGCGCGATCTGGGACCCGGCCTTCCCCGGCGGACCGGGCAGTCCCTGGGACCGTCTCCCCCCGGCCCAGGCCGAACGCGCCGACGAACTGACCTCCGATCCCCGGTTCCTCCTCCAAGCGCTCCTGCTCCAGGTCAACCCGGCTGCCGCGCACGCGCTCGTACCCGACGCCGAGGCCGACGCGTACTTCCGCGAACTGCTGCTCACGGCCAAGGACGCCACCGGATGCCCAGGAAGCCCGCCCGCCCCCGTCCACGGCAACCCGCCCGGCTTCTACAGCAATCAGATGACGTCCGCCGACGCCGCCGCCGTCCCCGACCCGCGTCCGAAGCTGCGCACCGTCCATGTGCCCACGCTCATCGTGCGCGGCGAGTGCGACTACCTGAAATGGGCGGTCACCTACGATTACCGGCGCACGCTTCCCGAGTCGACCCTCGTCTACGTGCGCGGCGCGGGGCATTCGATCGCCAACGGCCGCCCCGACCTCTACCGCGACCTGCTCATGACGTTCCTTCTCGACCGCCCGCTGCCGCTCCCGCCGGTCACGTCGGCGGACGAACCCGCCAACTGAAACCCTGTCGACCCTGCTGCGTGATCGGCCTACTCTGACCGCATGGCCCATGGAAAGACCTCCTTCGTCTGCTTGCCTTGCCGTGCCTCGTACAAGCAGCCCTATCCAGGACTGGGCCTTGACGATCGGCTCTGCCCTCGATGCGCTCAGCCGCTCATCCACGTCGGTTCCGCCTTCGCGGCGCCGCGCCGTAGGGACAACGCAGGCTGGCGGACGCTCTCGGTGCTGCTGCACGCGGGCGTCCGCTTTCACAAGAGTTGTTGTGGAGGCCCTGGCTACCGCCCGCGCTCGCTCAGCGAGGTGCGTGCACGCATGACGTACGCCCGCAGAACCGGAGAACCCTTCTCCGAAGCTCTGGTACGCCCCGAACTGCCCTAGCCTCCCCGGCTTATCGAGGCGACGGCCCTCCAGGGCGCCGCCACGATCCGCGCGCGGCGTCACACTTCGCTCCCGCCGGTCCTCTTAGGAGACGTGGCCGTTCCCGTACGCGTACAAGCGGGCGGGACGGCGTGATCCACGGCGACAAGGAGCACTCGGCATGACCGTTCTCGTCACCGGAGCCACCGGCACCGTCGGCCGGCAGGTCGTCCGCCATCTTCTCGATCGCGGCCGGAAGGTGCGGGCGCTGACCCGCGACCCCGGCCGCGCCGTCCTGCCGCACGGCGTCGAGGTGGTGGCGGGTGACCTCACCGACGCCGCCGGCCTGGAGGCGGCCTTCGACGGCGTCACCGCCGTCCACCTGATCAATTTCGGCGTCGGTTATCGGCCTCTCACGAACGGACGCGACATCGTCGCTCTCGCGGAACGCGCCGGGGTCCGCAAGGCCACGGTCCTGGGCGGCTGGCAGGAGGGCACGCTGGAGCCGGCCGTCAGGGCGAGCGGCCTGGAGTGGACCTTCCTGCGGCCGCTGCAGTTCATGGCCAACTTTCTGAACGACTGGGGCGAGTCGCTGCGGACCACAGGCCGGGTGCGCGAGCCGTACGGCGATCGCCCGAGCCCGCCGGTCGACGAGTACGACATCGGCGCCGTCGCGGCGGCCGTGCTGACCCAGGACGGTCACGGCGGCAGGTCCTACCACCTCACCGGCCCCGAGGTGCTGACCGCGCGGCGGATGGTCGCGATCCTCGCCGAGGCGACCGGCCGCGACCTGCGGTTCGAGGAGCTCACCCCTGACCAGGTGCGCCGCGAGTGGAGCGTGCCGGGCCGGCGTCCGCCGCTGTCCCTCTTCCGCGCGTTCGCCGAAATCGACGGAGCCGACGAGGCGGACCTGGTGGAGCGCCTGCTGCGGGTGTACGGCACGCCCAACGAGCACGCCACCACGCTGACCGACCACGTGGAGCAGGTCGCCGGCCGTCCGCCGCGCACGTTCGCCCAATGGGCCGCCGAACACGCCCGTCACTTCCTGCCCACCGACTCGCGCTGACATAACGAAGGCGAGAACCATGATCCTCATCACCGGAGCGACCGGCGCCGTCGGGCGCCTCGTCGTCCAGCAGCTCGTCGCCGAAGGCGCCCGCGTACGCGCCGTGAGCCGCTCTCCGCGCGACGCGGCCCTGCCGTACGGCGTGGAGGTCGTCCAGGGCGACCCGGCCCGGCCCGGCACGATGGCCGACCACTTCAAGGGCGTCGAGGCGCTCTTCCTGCACCCGCGCACCTTCGGCGACTCCGCCGACCGGCTCCTCGCCCTGGCCGCCGAGCGGGGCGTGCGCAAGGTGGTGGCCCTGTCGGCGATGAACGTCGACGACCCGTTCGAGCTGCAGCCGTCCCGCCTGCGCGGGGACCGGAACAAGGAGGCCGAGGAGGCGGCCGTCGCCGGCGGCCTGGCCTGGACCAGCCTGCGCGCCAGCGCCTTCGCCGGCAACACCCTGCAGGCGTGGGGCGCGCAGATCCGCGCCGGAGACGTCGTGCGTTACGTGCACGCGGGCTTCCGGGAATCCGTGCTCGACGAGCGGGATCTGGCCGAGGTCACGGCCCGCGCACTGCTCACCGACGAACTGGCAGGCCGCCGGCTGGAGCTCACCGGACCGGAGTCGCTGTCGCACGAGGAGATGGTGGCCGTGATCGCCGCCGCGCTCGGCAGGCCCCTGCGCTTCGAGGAAGTCCCGCCGCGGGCCGTCGCCGCGCACCTGATCGGCAACGGGCTGCCCGAGCCGTTCGTGCGCGCCCTGATGGCCCGGTACGACCACTACGCCGGCCGCGTCCAGCATCCCCCGACAGGTGAGGTCGGCAAGGTCCTCGGCCGTCCGGCACGGACGTACGGCGACTGGGTGGCCGACCACGTCGACGCCTTCCGGAACGGATGAGCCTTCGATGCCGACCGCCTACGTCGTCACCGCTCTGGTGACGATCGCTTTCAACACGTTCTCCGGATTCGCGGCCATGACCCGGCTCGCGCCGATCATGCGTACCCTCGGCCCCGCGCTCGCCCGAGCCGGTGTGCCGGAGTCGTGGCTGGTGTGGCCGATCGGCGCGCTGAAGGCCCTGGGCGCGCTGGGACTCGCGCTCGGGCTGCTCGGCGTGCCCCTCGTCGGCACGGCCGCCGCCGCGGGCCTCGTCCTCTACTTCGTCTGCGCGCTGTACACCCATCTGCGCGTCGCCGACTTCTCGCCCCAGTTCTACCTGGCGATCGTGTTCCTCGGCCTGGCGGTCGCCACGCTGGCGCTCGATCCCGCCCTCGTGCTGCACGCCACACGCTGATCGGGCAGCCTGAAGCCGAAGTCACACTCTCGCGCCCGACGGGCTCTTGAGGAGTATCCGTACCGGCAAGGAGTCTCATGATGCGCGAAATCCCCGCGGCCGACGCCTCCGAGGCGTTCGCCGACCACCGCGAGTTGTTGTTCTCCATCGTCTACAACATGCTCGGCACGGTCGGCGACACCGAGGACGTGCTTCAGGAGACCTGGCTGGCGTGGGCGGCACGAGATGTGGCCGGCATCGACAACCACCGCGCGTACCTGGTGCGTGTCGCGGTCAACCAGGCCCTCGCCCACCAGAGCGCGCTGCGCAGGCGCAAGGAGACCTACCTGGGCCCGTGGCTGCCGGAACCGTTGATCACCGGTCCCGACGCCGCCGAACCCACCGTACGCGCGGAGTCGGTGTCGATCGCGCTGCTGGTGATCCTGGAGACGCTCACTCCGCTGGAACGGGCCGTGTTCGTCCTGCACGAGGTGTTCGCCTACCAGCACACCGAGATCGCCGCCATGCTGGACCGCAGCCCGGCCGCGATCCGGCAGATCGCCCACCGGGCCCGCGAACACGTACAGGCGCGGCGTCCGCGCGCCCGGGTCGACCGGCGTACGCACCGGGAGGTGACCGAGCGCTTCGTCGAGGCGGCGTTCGGCGGTGACCTTCCCGCGCTGATGGAGATGCTCGCGCCCGACGTCGTCCTGTGGCCCGACGGCGGAGGCAAGTCGGCGGCGGGCGGGCCGCGTCCGATCCGTGGCCGCGACAAGGTCGCCCGGGTGGTCGTGGCCAACGCGCGCGGCGGCGTGGACGTCCGGCATCGCCAGGTCAACGGCGACCCCTCCGTGGTGATCTTCGCGGAGGACGCGCCCCTCGCGGTGATGGTGCTCGACCTCGATCCCGAGGGGAAGCAGGTGCACGACATCTACGTGGTCAGCAACCCCGACAAGCTCGGATCCATCTCCGGCCACACCACCGAGGGAGGTCCCGGAACCCCCGACCGTTAAGGCCGCAGGCGGGCCCTCCTCGTACGCTCGCCTCCGTGGACCTCGGTCAGCGGTGGAGCGCGTCCGGGGTGCCGTCCTCGATGAGGAAGCCTCCGGACTGGTGGTGCCAGAGCCGGGCGTAGGGGCCTTCGGCCTGGAGCAGTTCGCTGTGGGTGCCCTGCTCCACGATGCGTCCCCGGTTGAGCACGACAAGCCGATCCATGCGGACGACGGTGCTCAGGCGGTGCGCGACCACGACCGCGGTCCGGTCCTGCATCAAGCGCCACAAGGCTTCCTGGACGAGGATCTCGCTTTCGGAGTCCAGGGCGCTGGTCGCCTCGTCCAGCAGCAGGATGGGGGCGTCACGCAGGATGGCCCGCGCGAGCGCGATGCGTTGCCGCTGGCCGCCGGATAGCTTGACGCCACGCTCGCCGACCAGGGTGTCGAACCCGTCCGGCAGGGATTCGACGAACTCCGTGACATGCGCAGCCCGCGCGGCCTCGAAGATTTCGGCGTCGGTGGCGCCCGGCCGGGCGAACGCGAGATTGTCGCGTACGGACCGGTGGAACATGGCGGGTTCCTGCGGAACGTAGGCGATCAGGCTGCGCAGGTCGGCTTGGCGCAGCCGGGCGATGTCCTGGCCGCCGATCAGGATCCTGCCGCCGTCCACGTCCATGAGACGCAGCAGCAGCCGGGTGAGCGTGCTCTTGCCGCCGCCGGACTGGCCGACCAGCCCGATCTTGGCGCCGCTGGGGATGTCGAGGTCCAGGTCTTCGAAGAGGGGCGGGCCGCCGGCGTACCCGAACCTCACCCGCTCGAAGCGGACGCTCGCGTCGGCGGGGCGCAGGGGCTGCGGATCGACCGGATCCACCACGGTCGGCGGCACGAGGAGCAACTCGGTGAACTGGGCGGCTTCGGTGAGCACGCTCTCGATGCGCCGGTAAATCTGATTGAACTCGAACATGATGCTGATCGTGTTCGTGTAATAGGTGAACGTCACCACGATGGCCTCCACCCCGAGACCACCGCGGAGCGCCACGGCGAGGAGCAGGCCCACGGCGCTGGTGAGCACCGACAGAGGGGCGACGACGGTGTCCACCCGGAGGTTGCCGTAATCCCAGGAACGTAGGGACAACCTGCGCTGCTCGGCGATCCTCACCCGATATTCGGCGGCTTCGCGATCCTCGGCGGCGAACGCGCGGACCGTCTCCATGTTGGTCAGCACGTCGGCGACGTGACCCGACACCAGCACCCTGGCGGCCTCGCGTTCGTCGACCAGGGCCTGGCGGCGGCGGATGAGCGGAGCGACGAGGACGCCGGTGACGATGATGAGGCCCACGAGAACGAGGACCAGCAGCGGGTGATATCGCCAGAGCACCACCGAGGCGAAGGCCAGGGGCACCACCTTGGCCATGATCGAGAATGTGAGCGTGTCGGCGAATTCCTCGAACCTGGAGGAGAAGCCGATCACCCGCTTGGTCAGCGATCCGGCGAAGTTGTCGTGGAAGAACGCGGTGTCCTTGGCCAGCAACTCCTCCATGCCCACCACGCCGAGCCGCTCGATGCCCCGCGCGTCGGTGCGGTTCAGGAAGTGCAGCCCCACCCGCCACAGCGCCTCGCCCGTCAGCAGCAACGCGCCGAAGCCGAGCACGTACGGCAGGAGCGCGCCGACAGTGCCGTCTCCGCCTGCGGACAGGTGCCCCACGAGCCCGGCCACCGCCAGCGGCGCCAGATAGAACAGGCAGATGTTCCCGATGGCCGGCAACGTCAGCGCGGGCACCGCGACCCGCCACTGGCGCCTCAGCTCACCGCAGTAGTAGCGCAGCGCCAGCAAAACCGCCGATTTTCGTACGGATGGGCCGTTTTCAGCGTCCTCAATCGATCCGAGCGCAGCCATCAGCCCTCCCCGAACGCCGAACCCGCCGTGGCCATGCTGCCGCAGCGCGCACGGGAGAGCGAACGATTTTTCCGTCACCCCAGCCCGGCACGGCACGCGGTGTCGTCATCCGGCCGAATGGCAGGGGAATGGCGAAAGAAACGGCATAAAGTGACACCGTTCAACACCGGGCGGCACTGATCCACAGCGCTTTCCGCTCACCAGGTCGTTCGCCCGCGGAAACGCCTCGTCTGGTCATCTCATTTCACCGGGGTCGTCCTGGCTGCCTACGGGCTGGCGTTGGTCCGTTCGCCGGGCCCCGGGCGACTACGTGATCCACGCGACTCGCCGAAGGACCCCGAGACGACTTCCCGAGTCCTTCGGCGTATCGGCGCGGCATCGCCCCTAGGTTCGGGTCCGACAGATCATGGCCGTGTTCGCGGGTGCGGCTATCCGAAAACGGCTGACACGCGCGCTCTATCGAAAAGACGGAGGCTGCGCCAACCAGAGATAGAACCAGAGTGCCGTAAAAGTCTCCAAGTCCTGCGCCCTTCGTGCCTCCTGTGTCTCCCGCGCCGCCTCGCGTGCCAGCTCCGGCTCCAGCCGCAACTGCATCTCAGGTCCGAACACCTCCTCCGCGAAGGGATCCCACCCTGCCTGCCATTGCCGCGGCTGCCCTGTGGTGAACCGGCGGAATGCGGTGTACCGAGGGAGGATCGTCCGCGTTGCGACCCTCGCCGGCTCATGAGTGCGAGGCACAGTCGCCGTCTGCCGCTCCATCGGTGCCGGCGCCGGGGCCACCGGAGCGACATCGGCCTGCGCGGCCGACGATATCGCAATAGGGAGAAACGCCACCGAAACAGCGAAACCACCCAGATATGCGAATTTTTTCATGGCCCGCCTTCCTCGATTTCGTCAGCTGACCGATCACTGCGCCGAGGGGAATACCCAGCCGCGCTTGCCGCACGACGCCGACACGCCCGCACATACCGTTTTTCTGCCGTGATATGACCAAGATCGGAATGGAGCCCGCCGGCGACACACGCCACCTCCACGGCGAACGACGCCGCGATGAGCGAGCGCGCGAGGAGCAAGGTTCTCAGGCCGGCCACCGCCGGCACCGCGAATACGATGCACCTGACCACGGGGCGACCCGCGGCCAGGCTCCGTGTTCATGCTGATCTCGGGCCTCCTGATGCTCGGCACGAACACCACCAACCGGTTCGGCGACCACGCGGCGGAGAAGAAGGAGGTTCTCGCATGACCAGGGACGACGGCTCGACGGCAAGGTCGCGGTCATCTCCGGAGGGGCCAGCGGCACCGGCCGGGCCCTGGCCGTCGCGTACGCCCGGGCCGGGGCCCACTCGGTCGTCGGCTACTACCCGGGAGACCCGCACGACGCGGGCGAGACGGTCGCCGCCGTCGAGGCCACGGGCGGACGGTGCACGGCCGTGGAGCTCGACGTCCGGTCGTACGCGCAGACCGAGCGCTTCGCCCAGGCGGCGGTGGACGCCTTCGGCCGCCTCGACATCGCCGTGGCCGCCGCGGGCGTGCTGCGCCGGCAGCCGCTCGAGGAGATGACCGACGGCGCGTGGGACGACATGCTCTCCGTCGACCTCGGCGGCGTCCTGCGGATCTTCCGCTCCTGCGCGGCGCGGATGGAGCACGGCGGCAGCGATGATCGCCATCTCCTCGATCGCCGGCGGCGTGTACGGATGGGAGGAGCACAGCCACTACGCGGCGGCCAAGGCCGGCGTGCTCGGCCTGTGTCGTTCCCTGGCCGTCGAGCTGGCACCGCGCGGGATCCGCGTTACGCCACCGAGAGCTGCGCCTCATCGTGGAGGCCGTCGCGGCGGAGATCGCCAGGGACGACGTGACCGGCGTCGTGGTGACCCACGGCACCGACACCATGGAGGAGACGGCCTTCCTCCTGGACCTCGTCCACGACAGCGACAAGCCCGTCGTCCTCACCGGCGCGCAGCGGGCGGCCGACCAGCCCGACAGCGACGGGCCACGCAACCTCCGGGAGGCCGTCGCCGTCGCCGCGCTCGCCAGGGCCGCCGTACGGGCCGGTGCGCGGGCGGTCGTGCTCGCCGGGACCGGCGTCGGCAACGCCGACCACGCCCTGCTGGAGTGGGTTGCAGAGGCGGTGTCCGCGGGAACGGTCGTGGGACTGTCCACGCGGGTGGCCGAGGGGCCGGTCGTGCCCACGTACGGCAACGGCGGCGGGGTCGACCTCGTACGCGCCGGGGCGCTGAGCATAGGCGGGCTGCCGCTCTATCAGGCGAGGTTGCTGCCGGCGCTGCTGCTCTCCGAGGGCTTCCCCGTCACGCGGCAGGCCCTCGCCGCCCATGTCTGACCCATCGATACCGAGAAAAGAGGATGCGCTGTGGCCAAGGAAATCTTCGTAGCGTTCGGAATCGACGTCGACGCGGTCGGGGGCTGGCTCGGCTCCTATGGTGGCGAGGACTCCCCGGACGACATCTCGCGCGGCCTGTTCGCCGGCGAGGTGGGCGTGCCGCGGCTCAACGCCCTGATGAAGAAGTACGACCTGCCGTCGACCTGGTTCTGGCCGGGTCACTCCATCGAGACCTTTCCCGAGCAGTTCGAGCAGGTCGTGGCCGCCGGGCACGAGATCGGCGTGCACGGCTACAGCCACGAGAACCCGATCGCGATGAGCCGCGAGCAGGAGTCCACCATCCTCGACTACTGCATCGACCTCATCGAGACGCGCACCGGCCGGCGCCCCACGGGGTACGTCGCGCCGTGGTGGGAGTTCTCGCCGGTCACCAACGAGTTGCTGCTCGAACGCGGCATCAAGTACGACCACTCGCTCATGCACCGCGACTTCGAGCCGTACTACGTGCGCGTCGGCGACACCTGGTCGAAGATCGACTACGACAAGGACGCCCGCGAGTGGATGAAGCCGCTCGTGCGCGGGCAGGAGACCGACCTCGTCGAGATCCCGGCGAGCTGGTACCTCGACGACCTGCCTCCGATGATGTTCATCAAGACCAGCCCGAACAGCCACGGCTTCGTCAACCCTCGCGACATCGAGGAGATGTGGCGCGACCAGTTCGACTGGGTCTACCGCGAGTCGGAGTACGCCGTCTTCACCATGACGATCCATCCGGACGTCTCGGGCCGCCCGCAGGTCCTGCTCATGCTGGAACGCCTCATCGAGCACATCAACAAGCACGAGGGCGTCCGGTGGTCCACGTTCGACGCGATCGCGGACGACTTCACGGCCCGCCGCCTCCGGGCGTAACCGCCCCGGTCTCGAAGCAGGAGGGGAGTGTTCGGATGTGCGGCGCCTGTGGAGGCCCGCCGGCTGGGCCGGGCCCCTCGTGTCCGGGCACCGGCGCCGGTGGGCCGTCGCCCGCTTCGCCAGCGCCGTGTGCACGGGGGTGCGGGTCCGCCCCGTCCCGGTGTGAGTGGGGTGTGAGCGCAGTGAGCGGAGAGCGCACGGCCCGAGTCGGGGGTCAGCCCTTGCTGCCGGTGTGCGCGATCCCCTGGATGAACTGTCGTTGCAGGAACACGAAGACGGCGATCACGGGAAGCGAGGCGATCAGGGAGCCGGCCATGAGGACGGGGTAGTCGGTCTGATACTGGCCCTGCAGCGAGGCCAGCCCCGCCGACAGCGTCATCTTCTCCGGGTCGGTGTTGACCACCAGCGGCCAGAACAGGTCGTTCCACGCCCACAGGAGCACGAGCACGGACAGCGCCACCAGCCCCGGCCTGGCCAGCGGCAACATGATCGACCAGTAGATCCGGACCGGGCCGGCGCCGTCGAGCCGGGCCGCCTCCTCCAGCTCGCGCGGCAGCCCGAGGAAGAACTGCCGCAGCAGGAACACCCCGAACGCGCTGAACAGGCCGGGCACGATGATCGCCTGGAGGCTGTTGAGCCACCCGAGCGAGGACATGATCTGATACTGCGGGATCACGAAGAGCTGCGGCGGCACCATGAGGACCGACAGGAACACCCCGAACAGCACGTTCCTGCCGGGGAAGCGCAGCCGGGCGAAGGCGTAGGCCGCCATCGAGCAGAACAGCACCTGCCCGACGACCCGCCCGGCCGCCATGACGACCGTGTTGACGAACTGCTCGCCGAACGGCAGCAGGTCGAAGACCTTGGCGTAGTTGTCCCAGCGGCCTTCCGGCAGGAACGTCGGCGGCACCCGGGTGGCGTCGCTGAGTGTCTTGAGCGAGGTGACGACCTGCCACACGAACGGGACCACCATCGCCAGCGACGCCGCGACGAGCACAGCATGGACGCCGAAGGCCCGGCGGTCGGACATGCGGTGGTCAGACATAGTGCACCCACCTTCGCTGGAGCCGGAACTGCAGGATCGTCAGCCCCGCGATGAGCACGAGCAGCGCGATCACGATGGCGGCCGCGTAGCCGCGGTCGTTGGTGACGAAGGCGCGCTCGTAGAAGAGCTGCACCACGGTCTGGAGCCGCCCGTACGCGGGATTGGCCCGCGCCGACTGGCCCGACCCGGTCATCACGAAGACGAGGTCGAACAGTTGCAGCGAGCCGATCACCGAGACGATCGAGACGAAGAACGCGGTCGGCGACAGCATCGGCAGCGTGATCGAGAAGAACTGCCGGACGCGCCCTGCCCCGTCGAGGGAGGCCGCCTCGTACAGCTCCTTCGGGATGGCCTGCATGCCGGCCAGGAAGATGATCAGGTTGTAGCCGATGCTGCTCCAGATGCCCACGACGACCAGCGCGTACATCGCCGTGGCCGGGTCGGCGATCCAGTTGGGCCCGTCGATGCCGACCGTCGCGAGCACCTGGTTGACCAGGCCGTAGTCGCCGTTGTAGAGCCAGCGCCACAGCATCGCGACCGCGACCGGCATGGTGACCACGGGCAGGAAGAACGCGGTGCGGTACACGCTCACGCCTCTCAGCCCCGGCCGGTTGAGCAGCGCCGCGAACACGATCGCGAGCGGGATCCCGACGAGGCCGAGGGCGGTGTACGTGAGCGTGTTGAGCACCGCCCGCCCCACCTCGGGGTCGCCGAGGAGCCGGGTGTAGTTGTCGAGCCCCGTCCAGGTGTGCCCGCCGAACGCCCCCCACTCCGTGAAGGAGAAGTAGGCGGTCTGCAGGACGGGCCACAGGTAGAAGATCGCCAGGCCGAGGCCTGTGGGGGCGATGAACGCGTACCCCCACAGCGCCTCGGCGCGGGGCCGCCGCGCCTTCTCCACGCGGGCCGCCCGTACGGCCCGCGATCCGGCGGTGGTGGTCACGTCACTCCTTGGCCAGCAGGTCGTTCATCCCGGCCGCCAGGTTCGCGGCCGCCTTCTCGATCGGCACCTCGCCGGTCCACGCCTTGGTGAGGTTGGTGAGCTCCGCCTCCTGCCAGGCGGCGGTGTTCTTCGAGACGGGGTACGGCACCGCGTACGCGACGGCGTCGAGGAAGACCTGCAGCTTCAGCTCGGGATGCGCGCTCACCCAGGCGCTCTGGGTGCCGGTGTAGGCCGGGATCGGGCCCTTCCTGCCGAGGATGTCGGCGGCCGGCTTGGAGCCGAGGAACTTGACGAACTCCCACGCCTCGGCCGGGTGCTCGGTCTTGGCCGACATCACGTTGGCGACGCCGTGGATGATCGTGGCCTGCTTCTCGCCCTTCGGCAGCGGGGCGACGTCCACCTTATCCTTGGTGTAGTCGTTCTTGGTGAACTCGGCCACGTCCCAGGAGCCGCCCCAGTACATGGCCAGCTTGCCGGCCTCGAAGAGCTGGAGCGGGGCGGTGTCGGTCATGGTCTTCAGGTCGGGCGACTGCTTGGCGGCGAGCAGGTCGGTCCAGAACTTCAGGCCCTCGATGGTCTTGGGATCGTCGTAGCCCGACTTCCTGCCGTCCGGCGAGATCACGTAGCCGCCGGCCTGGTAGATGGTGTTGTACTGGTATTCCTGAAAACTCGTGAGCTCGGCCCCGATGGCGTAGACGCCCTTGTCCGGGTCGGTGAGCTCGGCGGCCGCCTTCTTGAAGTCGGCCCAGGTCCAGTCGTCGGACGGGTATTTCACCTTGGCGGCGTCGAAGAGCGTCTTGTTGTACCAGACGCCGACCGTGTCCATGTCCTTCGGCAGGCCGTACAGCTTGCCGTCGTAGGTGTAGAGGTCGACCAGCGCCTTGGGATAGACCGACGTGTCGACCTGCTCCTCGATCGGCTTGATCACGCCGTTGGAGGCGTAGAGCTGGAAGTTGGGGCCGTTCATCCAGAAGACGTCGGGCGCCGCCCCGCCGCTCGACGCGGCCTTGAGCTTCGTCCAGTAGTCGGCCCACGGCGTGAGCTGGACGTCGATGGCGATGTTCGGATGCGTTCTGGTGAACTCCGCCGCCAGTTCCTGCATCGCGCTCTGCTGGGTGGCGTCCCAGACCGCGTAGGACAGCGTCACCTTCTCCTGCGACTGCGCGCCGGAGCCGGCCTGCTCACCGCCCCCGCACGCGGAGGCGAGCAGCGCCGCGCCAAGCAGTGGAGCACAGAGCAGCGCAGCGCCGCGTCGTGCCGACTTCCACATCTCCCGGTCCTCTCCTAGAACGTGGGAGTAATGATGGAGTCCTGTGAAATTTTGTTCAAGGGTGGCTGTGTTACAGATGGCTCACGAGCTCATGGGTGGCTGACGAGCGGGGTGCGGCCGTCGAGCACGCGGTCCTCGACGTCGTCGAGGGCCAGCCGTACGGCGCCGAGCACCACGCCCTCCTCGCCCAGTGCCGACATGCGCACCTCTGGGGTCCGGATGCACCAGCGGTCGAGCTCGCGCCTGAGCGGCTCGATGAGCACGTCGGCCGAGCGCGAGAAGCCGCCGCCGACCACGACCATCTGCGGATCCAGCGCCAGGACCAGCGCGGACGTGCCGAGTGCGAGGTCCCTGACGTAGCGGCGCACGGCCGTGGCCGCGGACCTGTCGCCGGCCCTGGCCGCGGCGAACACGTCGCCGGCCTCGCCGCTGGCGGCGCTCAGATGCTCCTGCGCGCGGATCCAGCCGAGCACCGGCAGCGCGCCGATCTCGCCCGAGGCGTTGGCGAACCCTTTGTGCAGCTTGCCGTCGATGACCAGGCCGGCGCCGGTACGCAGGCCGGCCAGCAGGAACACCATGTCCTTGGCGTAGCGGGCCACGCCGCGCCAGCACTCCGCGAGCGCGGCGAGCCTGCTGTCGTTCTCGACCAGCACCGGGCCGGGGGCGAGACGGCGCACGTGGGCGGCCAGGTCGACCCCGGTCCACTCGGGCAGCGCCTCGGAGAGCACCACCCTGCCGACGCCGTCCACCAGGCCGGTGGTGCCGACGCCCGAGGCCCACACGTCGCCGCCGGTCAGACCCGCCGCCTCCAGGCACTCGGTCGCCGCGCGGTCGACCGCCTCCAGGCGCTCGGCCCGGCCCATCTCGGGAGTGACGGGGACGCGGGCGGCGCTCCGCACGACGCCGTCCAGGTCGGCGACGACGGCGCGGACGTTGTGCCCGCCGATGTCGATGCCGAGCACCCGCCCCGCCTCCGCCCTGAACCGGTAGCGCCTGGCCGGGCGCCCCACGCCGCCCGCGGTGGGATCGGCCTCGGTGACCCAGCCCATCTGCAGCAGCTCGCGGACCACGTCCTCGGTGGAGGCCCGCGACAGCCCGGTGCGCTTGGCCACCTCGGTGAGCGTGAGCGACGTCCCGCCCTGCAGCGCCTTGATCACGGCAAGCGAGTTGAGCTGCCTGAGCCGTGAGAGGTCGCCGCCGCTCGGCTCCCCAGTCATCGAGCCCCCTTGCCGTCGACTATCCCGGGACGAATAATGATGTTCTCCATGATATTGATTCGGGGAAGGTTCCATGACTGAGGTGACTCTAGCCGTCGTCGGCGGAGGCCTGCGAGGGCTGACCTACGCGCGCCGCGCGCACCACACGGGCGCCGGCCGCGTCGTGGCCGTGGCCGATCCCGATCCCCTCCGGCGTGCCGTCTTCGCCGAGGAGTTCGGGATCGCGCCGGATCGCACGCACGCCGACTGGAAGGACCTGGCGGCGGGTGGCCGGGTCGCCGACGCGGTGGTCATCGCCACGCACGACCGGTTGCACACCGAACCGGCGGTGGCGCTGGCGGACCTCGGTTACCACATTCTCCTGGAGAAGCCGATGTCCACGAGCGAGCAGGAGGCGACCAGGATCGCCGACGCGGCCAGGCGCAACGGCATCATGCTCGCGGTCTGCCACGTGCTGCGATACACGTCGTACACGCGGGCGGTGCGCGGGCTGCTGGAGGACGGGCGGATCGGCCGGCTCGTCAACGTGCAGCACCTGGAGCCCGTGGGGTGGTGGCATCAGGCGCACTCGTTCGTCCGCGGGCACTGGCGGCGACAGGACACCTCCGCGCCGATGCTGCTGACCAAGGCGTGCCACGACATCGACTGGCTCGTCCACCTCTTCGGCCGCCCGCCCGCCCGCGTCTCGTCGTTCGGCTCCCTTTCGCACTTCCGCCAGGAGGACCGGCCCGCCGGGGCCGCCGACAGGTGCCTCGACTGCCCGATCGAGCCGTCGTGTCCCTACTCGGCGCCGCGGCTCTACCTGGGGTGCCTCGGCGATCCGTCGAGCGAGTTCTGGCCGCTGTCGGCCGTCACGCCGGGGCGCACCGAGGCGGACGTGCTGGCAGCCCTGCGTACGGGGCCGTACGGGCGGTGCGTGTACGCGTGCGACAACGACGTCGTCGATCATCAGGAGGTCCTGATGGAGTTCGACGACGGCGCGACGTGCTCGTTCACGATGAGCGCGTTCACTCCCATGGAGCACCGGCGTACACGGTTGTCCGGGACGCACGGCTACATCGAGGGCGACGGCCACGCCGTACGCGTGGTCGACTTCCGCACCGGCGCCGAGGAGACGATCGTCGTGGGCGCCGACGAGACGACGTCCGAGGCGCAGGGCCCCTCGGCGGCCGACGGACACGGGGGCGGCGACGAGGGTCTCACGGACGCCTTCCTCGCCGCCGTGGCCTCGGGCGACGCCGGCCTGCTGCGGTCGGACGCGGACGAGAGCCTGATGACCCACCGTGTGGTGTGGGCCGCGGAACAGGCCCGTCTCACCGGCAAGGTCGTCACCTTGTGAGATCCCCCGCCGCACTGGATTCGGGTGCCTGGCTTCTGACCAGGGCGGCTGACAGCACGCATAGAGGACGTCGTACGAGAGGGCGGCGGGTGAGAGTCCCGCCGAGCCCGGCGACGTACGGTCGGGACATGGCCGGCATTCCTGGTGACCCTGGATCACGGCGTCCCGCCCCTCCGCTTCGCGACGAGGCGGAGCGGCACGTCGTGATGATGTGCGGCATCGCGGGTTCGGGCAAGACGACCTACGCGCAGGAGTTGGAGCGGCGCGGCTACGTCCGGCTGTCCGTCGACGAGGTCGTCTGGGCCCGGCTCGGGCGCGACGGCGGCCATCTCGACCCGGAGGAGTACGCCGACCATCAGGCCCACGCCGAGGAGGCCTTACGGCAGGAGCTCGTGCGCCTGATGCGGGCAGGCCGACGGGTGGTGCTGGACTACAGCTTCTGGCGGCGCGCGACACGCGACCGGTACAAGTCCCTGATCGAGAGTCACGGCTATCGGTGGGAGCTCGTCTACCTGAAAGCGAACCCGGAGACCCTGCGCCGGCGGCTCGCGGCGCGCAATGCTCTGCACGGGCCGAACCGCGTCACGGTGTCCGAGGATCTCCTGCGGTCGTACCTGGCGGGATTCGAGGAGCCCGTGGGTGAAGGAGAGCGGGTCATACCGCAGGAATGAGCCGGGGTGCGGGTTCTATCGCTGTCCGGCGGGGTGGACGCCGTTGGCGGCGGCGATCACCCGGGTCAAGGCCTGGTGCAGACTCTGCAGTTCGGTCAGCTCCATCCCCAGCCGCTCGACGATCGCCACGGGAACCTTCTCGGCCTGCTGACGCAGTGCGCGTCCCTCGCCGGTCAGCACGATCGCCAGGGAACGTTCGTCGGCGCTGGCGCGGCGGCGCTCGACGAGGCCGGCGGCTTCGAGGCGCTTGAGCAGCGGCGACAGCGTGGCCGGCTCCAACTGCAGCAGCCGGCTGAGGTCCTTGACCGACAGTGGCGCGTACTGCCACAGGGCCAGCATCACCAGATATTGCGGGTGGGTCAGACCCATCGGTTCGAGCAGGGGCCGATAGAGGCCGATGACCGATCGTGAGGCGACCGCCAGGGCGAAGCAGACCTGGTTCTCCAACGCCAGCGGGTCGGCGATGTCGCCAATGTCACTCATACGCACCTCCGCCACCATGCTACTGGATTAGTACACTAACTGTTAGTGCACTAAGCAGCGCCGAGAACACAGGAAGTGTCATGGCCCGTAGGAAGAGTCTCGAAGAGCGCATCGCCGACCGCGTCGCCAAGCGCCCGCCGATGAAGGAGAGCAAGCACTTCGAGCACGGCCCCGCCAAGTGGATCTTCGCCAGTGTCCTGGTGTTCGCGGTGCTCATCCACTTCGTCATCGTCGGCCTCGTCATGCTCTTCGGCCACTGATCGAGCCGGCGCCCCACCGCCGGCACAGCGCACGCGGACGCGGGGACGATCCGGGCGGGGATCGTGAACCGACGTGCGCGGCGCGGACATGCCGAGGGCCCGCGGCGCGGCCGCCGCGGGCCTCGATCATCGGGGCTCGATCGCTCGTGACAAGCTCGTGGCCGGGAGGGTCACGGGCTGGTGCAGGTGGCCGCCGGGGTGGCCGAGGACCCTCCGGCGATGAAGCCGAAGGTCGTGCTCCCGTTGGCCGCGAGCGAGCCGTTCCACGACTCGTTGCGCACCGTCACGTTCGCACCGGAGCCCGAGCGTACGCCTCCCCAGATCTGGGTGATGGTCTGCGAACCGGGCCAGGTCCAGTTCACGGTCCAGCCGTTGACGGCGGAGTTCCCCGCGCGCACCGTGACCTCACCCTGCCAGCCGCCGGACCAGGAGTTGACCACCCGGAACGTCGCCGAACACGCTCCGGACACCCCGCCGGACGGCGAGGGGCTCGGGCTCACGCTGGGTGACGGACTGGCACTGGGCGAAGAGCTGGGGCTGGGTGACGGGCTGGGGCTGGGCGAGCGGCTCGGGCTCGGGCTGGGAGACGGGCCGGAGTCGGTCAGGACCGGGGTCGTCCAGTCTCTCCACTGCGACAGGTTGCCGGACTTCTTGGACGAGATCCGGAACACGGCGGGGGCGTTGCCCGTCTTCAGCAGGAACTTCTGGATGTTCTGCTGCAGCGGGGTGCGCCATTCGGACCGGGTGGCGCAGTGGGTGCCGTCCTGTACGTCGGACCAGTAGCTGATGTTGTCTCCCGCGCCGAGCGCCTTGTAGATCTCGGCCCCGGCCAGCGCGGCCACGCTGCCCGACTGGGCGCCCAGCCAGTCGACGTGCGGGTTCTCCATGATGAACAGCCCACGCGGGGCGATCATCCCCACCATCTCGTGGGTGTCCACCGGCAGCTGACCGGGGTTGCCGGTGAAGGAGCCGAACGCGTCTCCCAGCCACGGCTGCTCGGAGTAGGCGCTGCTCAGCGGCTGCGCGCCGGACTCCTGGGCGATACCGCGGAGGATGGGAACACCGGCGCTGCCCGACTCGATCGGCATGGTCAGGGCGATGCGCTGATCGAACATTCCGGCCGTGAAGGCGCCCTTGCCGAACCGCGAGCATCCCGTGACGCCGGTCGCGTCCGCCTTGAGGATGCCGCCGCCCGACTGTTCGATGACGTCGATGATGCGGCTCACGCCCCAGGCCCAGGCGGCGAGCAGCCCGGTGCTGCTCGAAGAGCCGTAGATGCTGTAGTAGGCACCCTGCTTGTTGTTGCGGGCCGTGCCCTCCTTGCCGACCGTATAGGGGTCGTAGCTGATGACGGCGGCGCCGCTCGCCTTGATGGTGGCCGTGTCGGCGCCGAACCCTCCGTAGACGATGACGGCCGGGAACGGCCCGGTGCCACTCGGCAGGTCCACGCTCGCCGAGAAGGAGGCGCTCCTGCCGCTGTCCGACACGTTGACCGTGATGCCGGTTCTCGAAACCGTCCCGGTGACGCCGGCCGGCTTGCCGTGCTTCTCACCGTAGACATACCGTTCGGCCAGTTTCTTGATCTCTTCGCGGCGGCACCGCCACTCCGACTTGGCGGTGATGCGCTGACCGTTGATCTTCTTGAAGGGATCGGGAAGCCTGGAGTTGGCCGTCAGAGTTCCCAGATCGGACACCGCGCAGTCGGCGCCCTCGTCCTCGACGCCGGCGGCGGCCGCCTGCACCGTTCCGGTCCCCACGAGCGCGCCGACACCGGCGTTCGCGCCGGGGATCTCGAACACCGCGAGACCCAGCGAAAGCGCCGCGACGGCACCGATGACGAGCGCGCGGCTGCCGCCCGGGGTGCGGCCCCTGCCGCCGGAAGTGACGTTGCCGATCATCGGGCGCCTCCGTCCGAGGGCCGACCGGCATGGATGGAGAGTGTGGGCCCGGCCTGCACCGGGCTCGCCAGTGTTGCCGCCGAGACCTTGAGACCTTTCAAGGCAGTGCGTCCTTCCTCCTGAGGTCCCGGACCTGTCCCAGGTCCGGAGAGATCCGCAGATCGAGCGGGAGGCGAATGTTTTCGAAGCTTCACCGAAAAATTGCGGCAACCACAAGACCCAAATCGCCGGGGATGTCCGCCGCATCGGGAGCGCATTGCGACAGCGCTGTTCACGACAGAACAACCGCCACTGCTGCACAGGTTTTTCCGAAAAAGTCACGAAAGTTTCAGGACAGCCCAGCCTGAGCCGGCGACCAGCCGCCGCGACTCACCTCATCGGGCGCCGAGGCGTGGACATCCTCACTCTTCGCCCGCCTCTCCCGAAGCGGAAGCCGCCGGCCCGGGCCGTCGCCATTCCCGTACCAGGCCGCGTACGAGGTGCTGGACGAGCAGCGCGCCGAAGGCGAAGGACACGACGCGCACCAAGACGGGCCCGTCGTCGAACAGCCCCCGGATCATCGCGCCGCAACCGGCGAGAAGTCCCAATCCCGTTCCCAGGAACGCGAGAGCCCGCCCGACGACTGTGTTCATGGCCCGAGTTTCTCAGTTGCCCGGGTTCGTCACCGGCGGTTCGCCGTACGGCTACGGGCACAGCCGCCAGCGCTGGATGATGCTCGCCGCGAGGCGCGCACAGCTTCGGGGCCGCCTGCGGCACGTACTCGAGCCGAAGAGTCCCCGCCCGCTCGCGAACGCCGCGACCCGCGCGGCGACCTCGTCCGCCGGTACGACATCGTCGTCGGGAACGGCGTCCTCTCCCGAGACGACGACCACCAGAAATTCTCCGGGCAAACGATTTCCGGCCCGGTCGGCGGTGTCACCCCGCAGGGCCACGTCGAGGAGCGAAGAACGCCGATCCCGGACACGAAGATTCGGCACAGGAACGGCCGGGGTTCGCGCGAGCACTCTTCGTTCTCGAACCGTCTCCGACTATTGGCTCGGCCGAAACACAATCGGTGGAGCCGTGAATTCGACGGTTCGGCGGGACCCTCCGGCTTCCGTTCATCTGAGAGTTCTCCGGCAGTTCACGGGGTCGACTCCTCCCTTCTTCCCTGACCCCTGGAGGCGTTTCCTCCCTCGCGATTCACCTCCCCTCGCCCTCGCCGAATCACTCGCCGAATCACCGAAAACGGTATAACCGAAATGTTCATTGATGAATTGACTGTGCCTGTCAATCTTTTGAGAGATATATTACAAAGATCGAAAAGTCCGCCTGGCCGATGTGATCATTTCGGTGAACCGCCCCCAAGAGGGCGTATCCGTACCGATGGGAGTTCATCGGAATGCAGCTCAGGCGAACCCTCTCCCTGGCGGCAATGGGGGCGCTCGCGGCCGTCCTGATCGTCTTACCTTCGCGGGTGTCGGCCGCCGCGCCGCCGGACGACGGCCCCTCCCGCGTCGCGTCAGACGTGTTCCCCGGCGCCAAGATCGGCCATCGGGCCGGCCCGGCCGCGCTCGCGTCCGCCTCGGCGGCCGAGGCACAGGCGGCCCCGCAGCTGGTGGCCTGCGACGGCGACGGCACCAGCGGGAAGCGTGTGGAGGTGCTGTACGTACGCGAGCCGTCGATGCCCGACCGCTACACGCAGCTGCTGCCCATGATCCGGGCCTGGCTGGCCGACGCGGACGACCAGTTCAACGACGCCGCAGCGACCTCCAGCCGCAGCCGGCACATCCGCTACGCGACCACGTCGGTCGCAGGCGGCTGCGCTCCCGTCGTGCGCAACCTCGTGGTTCCGGCCGGTTCGCTGACGGACTTCGACTCGGGCGTCAACGCCGTGAAGGCCCTCGGCTACACCAGCACGGACCGGCACTACCTCCTGCTCACCGAGGCCACCGTGATCTGCGGCATGGGCGAGATCAAGGGTGACGACCTGACGACCGGGGCCGCCAATCTCAACAACGGCCTGGCCTTCGCCCGCGTGGACGCCATCCCCGGCTGTTTCGGCGCCAACGCCATCGCCCACGAACTCGGGCACACCTTCGGCGCCGTACAGATGAGCGCCGCGCACTCTGACGGCAGCTGGCACTGCCTGGACCAGTGGGACCTCATGTGCTACGGCGGCACGCCGTCGTGGAACTGCCTCCAGTGGAACGACTACCGCCTGCCCGACTGCAACCGGGACGACTACTACAACGCGGCCCCGGCCGCCGGCAGCTACCTGGCCACGCACTGGAACACCGCCAACAGCGCCTACCTCATCGCCGGGAGCACGGCCGACAGCGATCCCCATCCCAAGGTCGGCAACACCTACGTCGTCACCAACGTGGCCACGGGAGGGGCGCTCGAGCCCATCGACGCGTCCACCGGGGCGCTGACCGAGCTGAGCCAGCGCGCCCGCGTCGACACTCCCAGCCAGAAGTGGCTCATGGGCTACACGACCGGACTGCAGTTCATCAACGTCGGCAGCCGCCTGTGCGCCGACAGCTCCTACAGCGGCACCACCCCCGGCACGACGCTGCTGCAGTACATCTGCAACGGCCAGGACGGCATGCGCTTCGCCTACCTGCCGGTCGGCACCAACACGTACGCCATCTTCGACTGGCTGTCGGGCCTGGCGCTGACCGCGAGCGGCTCGTACCCCTCGCCGGTCACCCAGCAGACCTACACCGGCGCCACCAACCAGCAGTGGGTGTTCAACCAGGTCACCGGCATCGCCCCGGTCAACAACAGCGTCTACTACCTCCAGGGTCTGGGCAGCCGCGACAACGCCGAGCCGGTCGGCGGCTCGACCGCCTCCGGCACGCTGGTCACCCACAACCCGCCGTCGGGGGCGACCAGCCAGCAGTGGCGGCTGCAGGCCACCGGGTCGTACTGGAACCTGGTGAACGTCAACAGCGCCAAGTGCCTGGACCTGGTCTCGGCCGGCACCGCGAACGGCGTGCAGGTCAGGCAGGCGACCTGCGGCACCGCGACCAGCCAGCAATGGACGTTGCGGCGGGTCGCCGACGGCACGTTCTACCTGGTCAACCGCTTCAGCGGGAAGGTGCTCGACAGCCCGCAGGGCAGCGGCACCACCCTGGAACAGCAGACGATCACCGGCAACACCGACGGCAGCCTCGGCATCGTCGCCGGCGACCAGATCTGGTATCTGAACCCCGCCTGACGCTCCTCGCGGGCCGCCCGGCACGCCCGGGCGGCCCGCATCGGGCCCTGTCAGGGTCACCCGGGAAGCTGGAAGTGCCAGACGACCATCGTCGGCACGTCGCCGTTGGCGGCCTCCGCCGCCTCGGGCACCAGGTCGGCGAGACACCAGGGCCAGAGCTCCCAGACGCCCACCGCCTCCGCCGTGGACGGCGCCCCGCTCGGCCGGCGACGCTCCGCCTTGGGTTCCTCGCAGCGTCGCACCTGCAATCCGGCCGACAGCGCGGCGCGCAGGTAATCGCCTATCGAGTGCTGATGAGTGGAGATCCGTCCCGGCCCGCCGTCCGCTCGCCGTACGGGCGGGACGAAGCCTCGCCGGACCCCTTCGGGGTGCATGTCGGAAATGATCAGGTGCCCGCCCGGACGCAGGACTCTGGCGAACTCGGTCATCGCCGGCCGCAGCACGGGGACATGGGTCAGCGCCAGAGAGCACACCACCAGGTCCACGGCGTCGTCCGGCACCGGCAGGTCATGCAGATCCCCGAGCAGGAACCGGCCGAGCGGTGCCCGGGCACGCGCGTGTGCCAGCATGTCGGGCGAGCTGTCCACACCCAGCACCCGATGACCCCGTTCGGCCAGCAACGCCGCGACCCGGCCGGTTCCGCAGGCGGCGTCCAGGGCGACGCCCGGGGACAGGGTGCCGACGATCGCGCCGATGATGGGCTCGTCGATGTCGAACAGGCCGTTCGGGCCGTCATAGGAGCCGGACCAGATGCGGTAGCCCTCCGTCGTGTCCACGCGCGCGACCTCCACGGCCGCCTCCGCCAGTGCCTCGTCGTCGAGCAGCCTGCGGATCTCCGCGATCCGCGAGTCCACGAAGCCGCGGTCGAACCGGCCGGTGAAGGAACGCAACAAGGCGACGCCCTCGAGACCGAGCAGGTACGCCAGAGGGTTTTCGTAGATCACCGGATCGACACTAACGACATGTGTCACCCCGGTGCCATCGAAATAAGCGCCGCCATCCGCCGCACCGTCCGCGCAGGTCACCGGGCACCACGGGTGTCTCAGGGCGCCCCGGCGGACGGCCGGACGACGTCGGCGCCCCGCTCTTCGAGCAGGTCGGCCAGGCGTGCGGCGTTGCGCTGGGAGTTGTCGGCGCAGCAGTTGTTGGTCAGCACGTGCGTGGTCGCCGTACGGGCGGCGAGGGCCGCTATCCGGCCGGCCCAGTGCCGAAGCTCCTCCTCCGAGTAGAGATAGCCGAACCGCTCCTCGATGACGCGGCTCGTCCACTTCTCCGAGTGGCCGTGCAGGCGGACGACGGCGAGGTCGGAGGTGGCCGCGAGCACCGGCGGGACCGACGAGGGGTGCCCCTGCGGCATGTCCACCCCGACGTACGGCACGTCGTTGGTACGCAGGAAGTCGAGGGTGTCCCCCCGGGTGGCCTCGTCCATCCAGGCCGCGTTGCGGAACTCGACGCACACGCGCATCGGCAGGCAGCGGTCGCGGCATTCGAGGATGTAGCGGCGGTTCGCGCCGCCCGGCGGGAACCACTGCGGGAACTGGAGCAGCACCGCGCCGAGTTTCCCCGACTCGTGCAACGGCTCCAGCGCGCCGAGGAACCGGCGCCACACCTCCTCGACGACCTCCGGGGGGAGGTCGCGCCGGTAGAGCGTGCGCTTCGGCTCCCCCAGCACGGCCCGCAGGTCCCTGTAGAGCGCGGCCGGCCGGGTCGGATGCCCGGTGAGCAGGGAGAACGCCTTCACGTTGAAGGTGAAGTCCTTCGGCGTACGGTCACGCCACAGCTCGGCCGTACGCCGGGCCGGCGGGTTGTAGTAGGTGGCGTCCACTTCGACCAGGGGGAACCGGCCCGCGTAGTGGCCGAGCCTGGCCTCGGGTGTGGACGCCTCGGGCGGATACCAGCCCGAGGCGAGCAGCGACTTGTCCGTCCAGGAGGCCGTACCGACCAAGATCTTGCCCATCACAGTCACACGGGGGAACCCACTGCGTCAGCAGGCGGGTGTTCCGCGCTTCCTCCCTTCGCGTTTCGCCTCTCCGCCGCATTCCGGTGGTGATCTCCACTGCCCGGCACGACGCGGGCGACGCCGGTCGCCCACGCCACATCGGCGTCCGGCTCGCGCTGCGGCCCACCGTCCCGACGCCGCGCATCGGCCCGCGCACCGGATGACATAGCCTGTGAGCAGGCAAAACGACGACCGGAGGAGAACCCCGCCATGGGTTCGCTCAGCCCTGTTCACTGGATGATCGTGTTCGTGGTTCTCGTGCTGCTCTTCGGCGCGAAGAGGCTGCCGGACACCGCGAAGGCCGTCGGGCAGTCGCTGCGGATCCTCAAGAGGGAGACCGGCAAGCTCGGCGACGAGGACGACGCCCCGGCCGCCCGGGCCCGTACGGCACCGGCCTCCCCGGACGTCGAGGAGCGGCTGCGGGCGCTCGAAGAGGAGAACGCCCGGCTCAGGGCCGCGGCGGACGGCGCGCGACGGGACGAGCCCGAGGTCCGCTGACGCATCGCCCCGGCCGACGGGAGCGAGGGTGCCCCGGGCAGGGATTCGCTCCCGGCCGCGTGAACCTTTCCGCCGGGCCCGGACTCCAACAGGACATGAAGTTCACGACCTCGCTCCGCGTCGTCCTCCCCGCCGCCGCGGCCGCCGCGTTGCTCTCCGCCGGGTTGCTCTCCGCCGCGTCGCTCCCGGCCGGCGCCGCGACCATGCCAAAGTTCGCCACGCCCAAGGCGTACGGCACGTCGTTCCAGAGGGACCCCCACCACGACTTCACCAAGCACATCTCGCCGCGGCACGACGGCATCCTGCGGGGCTGGGTCACGCACTACCGGTCCGGGGTGGCGGAATACGAGCCGATCAGGTGGGTGAAGGACAAGACCGGCCACACGGAGGGGCACTTCGAGGGCCCGCCCGAGGGTGACGTCATGGCCTACGCCTCCCCGGTGGCGAAGAACGTCGTGTTCTACAGCGCCATCGGGTGCAAGGGCACCACGGTGACGGTGACGAACGGCGGTCTGGGGTCGAAGCGGTGCTCCCGGAGCGAGCTGATCTCCCGGATGAAGAACGTCCATCATCCGGCGCTCATCACCGTCTATCGCGGCAAGATCGTCAAGGTCCAGGAGATCTACACCCCCTGAAGAACCGCCGGTCACCCGGCACCTCTCGGCACAGGGCCGGACTTCCCGTTTCGCGGAGGTCCGGCCCTTTTCGTGCACGGGCCTGCCGCGCAGGCGGACGGCCTCGACTTGACGCCTCTCGGGTTAGGAGAACATACTCTGGTTATAGCTTCTAACCAACGGAACGAGGTGTCATGCCCGTGTCGGTCCGCGCCCGCGGTGTCTCGCTCGCACTGCTGGCGTCGTCGCAGTTCCTGGTGGTGCTGAACACCTCGATCGTCAACGTGGCGCTGCCCGCCATCGGCGACGACCTGAGCCTGTCGGCCGCCGGGTTGTCGTGGGTGGTCAACGCGTACCTGATCGCCTTCGGGGCGCTGCTGCCCGCGGGCGGCAGGCTCGCCGACCTGTACGGCGGGCGGCGCGCCCTCGCCGCGGGGCTGGCCCTGTTCACGGCCGGCTCGGCCGGGGCCGCGCTCTCCCCGGGCGCCGGGGCGTTGATCGCGGCGCGGGCCGTGCAGGGCGTCGGGGCCGCGGTGCTCTCCCCGGCCGCGCTGGCCGTCCTGCTCACGCTGTATCCCTCCGGCGCCGCACGCGGCCGGGCGCTCGGCGTGTGGGGTTCGGTCTCGGCGGCGGGCGGCGCGGCCGGGGTCCTGCTGGGCGGGCTGCTGACCGGCACGCTCGGCTGGTGGTCGGTCTTCGCCGTCGGCGTGCCCGTCGCGGCGTTGGTCCTGGCCGCCCTGCCGCGCCTGGTGCCGGGCGACGACCGGCCGCCGCGCGGCGGCGGGCTCGACCTGCCGGGAACGGTCTCGGTCACGCTGGGCCTGCTCGGCGTCGCGTACGGCCTGGGCGGCGGCGGATGGGCGGCGATCGCCGCGGGCGTGGCCCTGCTCGGCGTGTTCGCCCTGTGGGAGCGGCGGGTGGAGCGGGGACCCAAGCAGGGCGCCGCCGTGCCGTTGATCCCGCCGAGCCTGCTGCGCACGGCCGACGTGGGGATCGGGAACGTGCTCATGCTGCTGCTCGGGATGGTCTGGGTCGGCACGTTCTTCTTCCTGCCGCTCTACCAGCAGCGGGTGCTCGGCTACTCGCCGCTGGAGGCGGGGCTCACCCAGCTTCCCCTCGCGCTGGCGCTCGTCCTGGCGCCGCTCGCGGCGGGCCGGCTGCGGCGCACGCTCGTCCCCGGCCTGCTGACGCTGGCCGCAGGGCTGGCCTGGCTGGCACGGGCGCCGGAGGACGGGACCTTCCTCGTCGACCTGCTGGGGCCGACGGTCCTGGTGGGCGCGGGACTGGGGCTGGCGTTCGTGCCGCTGACCGCGCTCGGCGTCGCCGGGGTGCCCGGCGAGCGGGCGGGCGTCGCGAGCGGCCTCATCACCACCACACGGCAGGTCGGCGGCGCGCTCGGCCTCGCCGTCCTCACCTCGGTCGCGGGCCTCGCCCCGGCCGGTGTCACCGGCTACCGCCACGCCTTCCTGACGGCGGCGGCCATCTCCCTCGTCGCGGCGACCGCCGCGCTCCTGAAAGGACGCACCCGATGAACAAGCCGTATCTGACCGGTCACTTCACCCCGCACGTGGACGAGGTGACCGCCCGCGACCTGGTGGTGGAGGGCACGCTGCCCGCCGAACTGACCGGCCGGCTGGTGCGCAACAGCCACAACCCCCTCCCCGGGGTCACGCCTGCGCACTGGTGGAAGGGCAGCGGCATGGTCCACGGCATCCGGCTGCGGGACGGCCGGGCCGAGTGGTATCGCAACCGCTGGGTGCGGACCCCCGCCCTCGACGGCGCGCCGTACATGACCGAGAAGGGGCCCGACCTGACCGCCAGCACCGCGGGAACGCACGTGATCGAGCACGCGGGCAGGCTGCTGGCGCTGTGCGAGGCCAACCACCCCTTCGAGCTGACCCCCGAGCTGGAGACCGTCGGAGCGTACGACTTCGGCGGGAAGCTCACCACGATGATGACCGCCCACCCCAAGAGCGACCCGGTCACCGGTGAGCTGCACTTCTTCGGCTCCTCGCCGTTCCCGCCGTACCTCGTCTACCACGTGGCCTCGGAAACGGGCGATATCGAATTCAGCGAGGAGGTGCCCGGGGCGACCGCCTCACTGAAGCACGACTTCGGGATCACGGAGCGCTTCGTGGTGTTCGTGGAGGGCTCTGTGACCTTCGACCACACCGAGACCTCCGGCATCCCGTACTCCTGGAGCGACGACCAGGTCACCCGCATCGGCGTGATGCCGCGGGGCCGGGGCGGCGCGGCGAAGATCCGGTGGTTCGCCATCGAGCCCGGCAGCCTGCTGCACGTCGCCAACGCGTACGAGGACGCCGAGGGCCGGATCGTCCTCGAAGGACCGGCCATGGACCGCGACGGGTTCCGGCGCTCGTGGAAGTGGTGGGCGGGGCTGCCCGGGCACGGCGTCGTGCCGAACTCGCGCTCCTTCAACCGCCGCTGGGTCGTGGACCCGCGGACGGGCAAGGTCGCCGAGGACCTCGTGGACGACCTGGTCATCGAGTTCCCCACGATCAACGATGAGCTGCTGGGCCGCGAGCACCGCTACCAGTACGCGATCTCCTTCCCCGACGACCGGGGCGTGGGCGGCTACGGCGTGGTCAAGTACGACCGGGTCTCCGGCGGCAGGCAGGTGCTGCCGGTCGGCGACGGGCGGCTGCCGAGCGAGGCCGTCTTCGTGCCCGCCGCGGGCGCGGTGAACGAGGACGACGGATACCTGCTGACGGTCGTGAGCGACCTGCACGCGGACGCCTCCCGGCTGCTGGTCCTGGATGCCGCCGACCTGAACCGGCCCCCGGTCGCGACCGTGCACCTGCCCCGCCGGGTGGTGGCCGGCATCCACGGCTCGTGGATCTCCGACAACTGACATCCCTTGAGAGGAAGAACCATGGACATCGACCGGAACGCCCCCGTCGTCGTCGAGCTGGAGACCACCGTGCACGCCCCGATCGAGAAGGTCTGGCGGCTGCACACCGACATCGACGCCTGGCCGAGCTGGAACCCCGACATCTCCTCGGCGCGGCTGCGCGGTGACCTCGCCGTCGGCGCGACCTTCGACTGGGAGACCCACGGGCTGGTCATCGCCTCGACGGTCGCCGAGCTCGTCCCCGGGCGCCGCGTCGTCTGGGGCGGCCCGGCCCACGGCATCGACGGCGTGCACGTCTGGACCTTCGAGGAGACCGACGGCGGGGTGCTCGTACGGACCCGGGAGTCGTGGGCGGGCCCGCCCGTCGAGGCGGACCCCGAGGGCATGCGGGCGGCGCTGGAGGGCTCGCTCCGGGCCTGGCTCGCCGCGCTCGAGCGGACAGGAGACGCCGATGAGAGGCACTCACCATAATGAGGGGATGTCAACGCCGCGACAGCGCTACCGGGACCAGGTCCGTTCGGAGATCAAGCAGATCGCCCTCGTCCAGATCGGCGAGGGCGGGGCGGCGGCGCTGAGCCTGAACGCGGTGGCGAAACAGCTCGGCGTCACGGGCCCGGCGATCTACAAGTACTTCCGCAGCCGCGACGACCTGCTGACCGAGCTGATCCTCGAGGGTTTCGACGAGGTCGCCGCGGCCGTACGGGCCGCCGTCAGCGAGGGCGCGCCGCGGGAGCGGCTGCACGCGCTGGCCCGGGCCTTCCACGGATGGGCGGTGGCCAACCCGCACCTGTTCCAGTTGCTGGCCGGGACGCCCTCGCCCGGCTACGAGGCTCCCCCGGAGAGCGTGATGCGGGCCCGGAACGTGCTCGGGCCCTTCCTCCCGGTGTTCGCCGGGGGGCACTGCCGGCCGGGGACCGAACCGCTGCGGGAGCAGATGCGGCGGTGGGTGGAGGAGACCCCTGCGGTCGCCGAGTGGGTGCGCGCGTTCGCCCCGGAAGGGGATCCGGCGACCGCCCTGGCCGGGACGGTCATGGCCTGGGCCCAGCTCCAGGGCGTGGTGAGCCTGGAGGTGCAGGGGCAGTTCGCCGGCATGGGGCACAGCGGGGCCACCCTGCTCGCCGCCGTGATGGACGCGCTCGCCGACAGCATCGGCCTGTGACGGGCATCCTGGAACGATGAGTACGGAAACGATCAGCGCGGCGGCGGCGGGGTCCTGGCGGCTCGGCGACCTCACGGTCAACCGGATGGGGTTCGGCGCGATGCGCCTGACGGGCAGCGCCGCCTTCGACCTCGGCACGCCGAGCGACCGCGAGCGGTCGATCGCGGTGCTGCGGCGCGCCGTCGACCTCGGCGTGAACCACATCGACACGGCGGCGTTCTACTTCTCGCGGCTGCGCTCGGCCAACGAGCTGATCAACCGGGCGCTCGCGCCGTATCCGGACGACCTGGTCATCGCGACCAAGGTGGGCCCGGGACGGGACCCGTCCGGCGAGTGGCTGCCGTTCGCCCGGCCCGACCAGTTGCGCGGCCAGGTCGAGGAGAACCTGCGCCAGCTCGGCCGTGACCACCTCGACCTGGTCTACCTGCGCCAGCCCGGGCTCGACTCGATCGCCGAGCACTTCGGCGCGCTCGCCGAGTTGCGCGAGGCCGGTCTCATCCGGCACCTCGGGATCTCCAACATCCGGCCCGGGCATCTCGCGCAGGCCCAGGCGATCGCGCCCGTGGTGAGCGTGCAGAACCGGTACGGCGTCGGCGCCACGCGAAGCCGCGAACTGCTGCACACCTGCGGCGAGCAGGGCGTCGCCTTCGTGCCGTTCTTCGCGATCGCCGGTGAGGGCCGCGAGTCGGGGGCGAGCGGCACGGACCAGGAGGAGGTGCTCGCCGTGGCCCGCGCGCACGGCGCGACCCCCGCGCAGGTGCGGCTGGCCTGGACGCTCCAGCAGGGGCCGCACGTGCTGGCCATCCCGGGCACCGGCAACCCCGATCACCTGACCGAGAACGTCGCCGCCGCCGCGCTGCGCCTCACGGACGAGGAGATGGCCCGCCTGGACGCGGTCTCCGACGCCGGCTGACCGGGGACTCGCACGAAGGCCGCCGGCCTCCCAGGGGAGCCGGCGGCCCGGATGGCGGTCACTGGTCGCTCTCGGCCTCTGCCTTGGCCGACTGGGTGTCCTCGCTCTTGCCCACCTTGGCCAGCGCCTCGCGAAACTGCTCGGCGGTCATCTTGGAGCTGCTCTCCACGCCCGCCTCATGACCCTGACGGTGCGGGTCGTGGAGTTCCCGGTCCTCACTCATGACCCGTCCCCTCTGCGTACCGACATCAGAGCCGCTGGTTCCCCGCGGACGCGCCGCCCACACAACCGTCGGCCAGAGTTTGCACGATTTCCGCGTGCCGTCCGAGATCATTGCGGGACCGGACTTCGCCGGTGACATCGAGAGGGAGATCCAGTGGCTTCGGCAGGTCGCGGCGGCGTGCACGAAGGTCGTCAAGGAGAGAACCGTTTCGCCCGTGGACTGACCGAAGTGTTCGCACCCGCGCACATCGTCATAGGACTACCGCTGGTGGTGGGCGCGATCACCAGCGGTTGGGCGGGCGTCGCCTGGGGCGCGCTGGCCGCGGCGCTGTGCGGAGGGATTCCTCTGGGGGTGCTTCTCCTGGGCGTTCGATCGGGCCGGTTCGGCGACAAGCACGTCAAGGATCGCGCCCAACGCCCGAAGCTGATCGCACTGATCGTCGTCCTGGTCGGCACCGTGCTGGCCCTGATGGTGATGCTCGGCGCTCCGCGCCTGATGGTCGCCGGTGCGACCGCCATGCTCTCCACGCTGGCGGTGACCGGCCCGGTCACGCTCTGGTGGAAGATCAGCTTTCATACGGCGGTGGCGGCGGGCGGCGTGGTGATGCTCGCGTGGATCCTGCCGCCGGTTCCGGTCTACGCGGCCGGTGCCGTACTGGTGGCCGCGCTCGCCTGGTCCCGGGTGGTCATCCGCGATCACACGCTTGCTCAGACCGTCGCGGGAGCCATGGTCGGCGGAGCCGCGACGTGGCTCACGCTCGCCATCTTCCTGTGACCGCGAGCGGCCGGTGGCTCACGCACCGTCCGACTGGGGCCCACGCTCACCCCTCACGGCCTCGGACCCGGCGGTGCCGATCTTCCGGTTCAGCCGGCGGCCGAGCCGCTGCCCGGGGGCCTCCACGAACCGGTACGCCACGTGGCCCAGGACCAGCAGGACGAGGAAGAACACCGGGAGGTTCGGGACGACCCGCAGCAGGAGCGGGTGCAGCAAGTACAGGGAGAAGCTGATCACCCCGAGGTAGGCGAGCCACCGGGGGAACGTCCGGTGCCGCAGCACGAACGCGAGCGCGAAGAAGCCCGCCGCCAGCAGGACCGCCGAGGCCCAGGCGGGCTCGTCGGCCACCAGTACGCCACAGACGAGGACCGTCAGCAGGGCGGCGACGGCCCGGACCGGCCGGAGCGTGCCCTGCTCGGCGCGATACACGGCGGTCCCGGCGAACATCACGGCCGCGATGACCAGGCCCGGCCCTGCCCCGATCCGGCTGCCGAGGATCACCAGCGTCAGGCCGAGCAGTCCGCCGACCACCGCGGCCGCCGTCCTGAGGCGCCCGTTCGCGGCCACGGTCACGACGACGACCAGGACCACCGCGACGCCCATGAGCGCGGCGACCAGGTCCGCGCCGCCGTTGATCGTCGCGCCGGGCATGAGCAGCCCGAGCGGCACGGCCGCCACCGCCAGGACCACGGCGATCGGCGCCGACCTGTGCGCCTGCCGTACGGCGAACAGCCCGGCCGTCATCAGGTAGAACGACATCTCGTAGGAGAGCGTCCACATCACGTTGATCACCGAGGGGACGCCGAGGAGTTCCTGCAGCATCGTGAGGTTCGCCAGCGCGACGAGCGGCGGCGGCCGGCGGTCGAGGCCCGGCGACGTCGCGAACACCCCGGCGTACGCGAGAAGCAGCGCGAGGGCGAGCGCGGCGAGCAGCAGCGGGAGGAGCCGGAAGGCCCGGCCGGTCCAGAAGGCCCGCAGGTCGCCCCGCCGTTCCAGCGAGGCCGGGATGATGTACCCGCTGACCAGGAAGAACACGAAGACGCCCCAGGTGCCGACGTCGACCCTGCGGTCCACCTCCCCCCAGACGGCCGGGACGAAGGTCCAGGCCGAGTGGTGCAGCGCCACGGCCGGAGCGGCGACCCCGCGTAGGGCGTCAAGCCATGCCAGCCGGGCGCGGTTTGCTGCCATTCAGGTGACTTTAGGCGAAATTAGGCGTTGGCAGCACCGCGCCTGGTGAGCCGCGCACTCGGCAGGGATGCTAGGAAACGGGGATGGACCATCGTGATCTCCGGCTCCTGGACGACGACGCTCTGGAGCGGTCCTCGGTCGTGGCCAACAGCGACATGAACCGCGAACGCCGCCTTCCGGCCTACCGGCGCGAACTCGGCGTCGACGTCCTCGCCCTCCTGCGCGGCGCCGATCGGGTCGTCCGGCGGCTCGACCTGTGCTGCGGCACGGCGAACGCGCTGTTCGAGGCCGGTCATGAACTGGGAGACCGGGTGGAGATCGTCGGGGTGGACCTGGTCGGCTACTTCGCCGGACCGCCCCGGCCGCCGCGGCTGCGGCTGGTCACGGCGTCGGTGGCCACATGGGTCCCCGATGCGACGTTCGACCTGATCACCTGCGTCCACGGGCTGCACTACGTCGGCGACAAGCTGGGTGTGATCGCCCGGGCCGCCTCCTGGCTGACCGACGACGGCCTGTTCGCCGCCAACTTCGACGTACGGAGCGTACGGCGCGCCGACGGGACGCCCGCGGGACGGCGGCTGACGGCGGCGCTGCGGGCGAGCGGCCTCGTCTACGACGCCAGGAACAGGCGGGTGAGCCGCCGTGGCCGTGGGCAGATCGACCTGCCCTGGTCCTACCTCGGCGCCGACGACCGCGCGGGCCCGAACTACACCGGCCAGGCGGCCGTGGACTCCTACTACGCGTTCGGCTGACGCCCGTCGCCGGGCCGGGGGCGTACGTCGCAGTCCGGCAGGCCCGCGAGCACGCCGGCGAGCTGGCGGGCGTTGACCTGGGCGTAGTCGCGGTAGCAGTTGTTCATGAGCACGTGGGTCGCGGACGCCTGGCCGCCGAGTTCGCGCAGCCTCGGCGCCCACCGCTTCAGCTCGTCGAGGGAGTAGCGGTAGCCGAAGCGCTCGTGGATGTCGTGGCTGGTCCACTTGTCGCTGTGCCCGTGGAACCGCACGACCTCCAGGTCGGACGTGGCCGCGACGACCGGCGGGATCGAGTCCGGGTAGCCCTGCGGCATGTCCACGCACACGTACGAAATCGCGTACGAGCGGAGGAAATCGAGGGTCTCGGCCTGGTTCTCCTCGCTCATCCACGTGTGGTTGCGGAACTCCACCGAGATGCGGAACGGCTCGCAGCGCCGCTTGCACTCCAGGATGTAGTGCTTGTTCGCCCTGCCGATCGGGAACCACCGGGGGAACTGGAAGAGGACCGCCCCGAGCTTGCCCGCCTCCCGCAGCGGCAGCAGGGCGCTGAGGAACCGCTCCCAGACCTGGTCCACGACCTTCGGGTCGAGGTCGCGGGCGTACAGGTTCTTGCCGCCGCCGCTCGGCCGCAGGTCCTTCGGCAGCGCGGCAGGCCGGGTCGGATGCCGCGTGAGCAGCGAGAACGCCTTGACGTCGAAGACGAATCCCGCGGGCGTGCGCTCGGCCCACAGCCGTACGGTGGCCTCGGCGGGCGGCGCGTAGTAGGTCGAGTCGACCTCCACAAGTGGGAACCGGCTCGCGTAGTGGCGCAGGCGTTCCTCGGGCGTCGTGACGCCGGGCGGATACCACCCGGACTCCAGCAGCGTCTTGTCGGTCCACGACGCCGTGCCGACCAGGATCTCCCCCATACCTCACGATAAGGAGCCCGGTCCGCCCCGGCCCGTCTCCGACGGTCAAAAAGAGCTGTGACCTACGTGACTCATGAAGCGTTCGCGGGACTATGATGTTGGAAAATAAAGTGCCCCCGGTGTCCGGCGGTCACTGGACAGAGCAGCACGTGCGGAGCACACCGGAGGTGGCGATGCTGTCGACCTGGGCTCTGGAGACGTTCGGCCCGCGCGCCGAGCAGATCCGCCAGGGGGTGACCGAGGCGCTGGCGCTCGCGCTGGAGAACGCCCAGGACGCCCAGAAGACGGCGCGGACCGAGCTCCTCCACCCGTTCGGCTTCACGCTCATGTCCCGCAAGTTCGAGGCCCTGGCCAGCGCGTTCGCGGACATGCCCGACGTCGTGACCGTCAAGCCGCCGGGCTCCCAGCACGAGCTCGTCGTGCTCGGCGGCAACCTGCTGTTCCCCTTCCGCTACGCCAAGGACCGTTCGGTCAGCGTGGTCAACGCCAGGATCGGCGACGGCAGGCCGTCCGGGCTGGTGCAGGCGCTGTTCACCAGGTTCGGCCCGCGGCCCTGGGCCGAACAGCTCACGCTCGGCGGCGTCGAGGCCGCCCTGCCGGAGCCCGCGATTCCGGCCGTCCGTGCGCTCACCCGGCTGCCCGAGGGCACCCGCCTCGTGCTCATCGCGTACGCGTGCAACGCCAAGGCCGGCCTGCTCGACGTGTGGTGGGGCGAGGCCGAGCTGCTCGACCGCACCGGCAGCCTGCGCTGGCACCACTGCGAGCCGATCCCGCTCGCCGGGCAGGCGCCCGCGGCCGAACTGCCCGGGGTGGTGGCCCCCGTCGGCGAGGCGTCCGCGTTCACCCGGGGCGCGATGCCGGCTCCCGCGCTGAATCCCCGCCCGCCGTACGAGCGCGCGACCGCCCTGCCTCCGATGAGCGAGGCACCGTACGCACCGGACGCCGCCGCCGATGAAGGACGATGACCGGCTGCGCCTGGTCGAGGAAACCGTTCCCCCCGAATCCGGCAACCTTAGCAATCCGGCACCCGGCAATGCGGCGCTCAGCCCGCAGGCGGTGTCGGACGCCTTCGACGGAACCCGCCTCACCCAGGCGCGGCGGCTGGCGGCGCTGACGAAGAAGGAGGTGGCCGAGCGCATCGGCGTGTCACCCGCGGCGGTCGGCCAGTACGAGGCCGGGGTCACCCGGCCGCGTCCCGATCTGGTCCCGCTCCTCGCCGAGGTGCTCGCGGTCCCCGCGGCCTTCTTCCTGCCGGGCCGCCCGCACGGCAAGCTGGACGGCTCGATGGCGCACTTCCGCAGCCTGCGCTCCACCCGGGCCTACCAGCGCGCCAAGGCCGTGGCCTTCGTCGAACAGGTCTGGGAGCTGACGTACGCGCTGGAGAAGCGGGTGCGGCTCCCCTACGTGGACCTGCCGGGCTTCGCCGGAGGCGAGGTGCACTCGGGCAGCGCCCTGCCCCGCGATCCCATGGGCGCGGCCCGAGCGCTGCGGGCCCACTGGGAGCTCGGCACCGGGCCGATCAGCCACCTGGTGCGGCACATGGAGTCCCGGGGGATCGTCGTCGTCTTCCCCCAGGCCGACGAGGACGCAGTCACGGTGGACGCCTTCTCCACCTCCAGCCTGCCCCGGCCCATCGTGGTCCTGACGCCCAACCGCTTCGACGACGTCTACCGGCATCGCTTCACCGCCGCCCACGAGCTGGGGCATCTGGTGCTGCACGGGGACGCGGCGGCCGGGGACAGCCAGCAGGAGCGCGAGGCCGACTCCTTCGCCGCGGAGTTCCTCACGCCGCGCGACAGCATCCTGCCCAGCCTGCCCGCCCGCGCGGACCTGCGGCGGCTGGCGGAGCTGCGCCGTGTCTGGGGCGTGTCGGTCGACTCCCTGCTGTACCGGTGCCGGGAGGTCGGCCTGCTGTCCGACTCCGCGGCCGGGCGCGCCTACCAACGGCTCGCCGCGCTGCGCGGGCAGCCGGGCTTCGCCACCGAGCCGGTCTCGGGCTACCCCGGCGAGCAGCCGGTCCTGCTCGCCCAGGCCTTCGAGATGGCGGCGGCCGAGACCGGGCTGACCGTGCCCGCGCTGGCCCGGGAGCTCGCCTGGCCCGTGGCGCGCGTACGCGAGCTGATCGGCCTGCCCACCCACCGTCCCGAGCTGAGACTCGTTCCCTGAGGCCGCGTCCCGGGCGACGGCCTCCTCATTCCGCCGGCCGACGCTCGTCGAGGATCAGATCAGCGGCGGAGCCGGGAGCGCGGGTCAGACGAGCGGGGTGGGGTCGGCGGGGGTGAGCAGGCGGCGGGTGGTCTCCAGCCCCCACTCGTCCAGGCCGCGCAGCCGGTCGCTGGAGGCCCGCAGGCCGCCGTACCGCTCGACGGTGCGCGCCCAGTCCTCCCGCCGTTCGACCTCGGGGCGGAGCATGAGGCAGTCGGGGTCGTTGATCCAGAACCTGCCGTGCTGCCACGCCCGGGCGACGGTGTTCCTGGTGGCGTTGGCCTGGCTGGGCTCGGACGGGTGTCCGCTGGGATTCTGCCAGTACGCGGCGATGTCCGGGCCCACCCGCATGGCGTCGACCATGCCGACCGAGGGCAGGATCGGCGCCCCGCACCCCAGCAGGTACGCCTCGGGACCGATGGCCTCGCGGATCAGCCGCAGGCCGTGGCGGTAGGCCTCCACACCGGTCACGTCCTCGTGGCGGCGGCCCTCCAGCGCTCCCGCGTACACGAAGTCGATCTTGAAGTAGTCGACGCCCCAGCCGCGCATGGCCCGCAGCGTGTCCGCGAGGTATTCGGCCGCATCCGGGTGGGTGAGGTCGAGCGCGGCGCAGGAGTCGCCGAGGACGTCACCCGCGAAGACCGGGTCGCCGCTCGCGGGATCGGTCACCATCCACTCCGGGTGTGCGGCGAACAGCGCGCTCTTGCGGGCCACGACCATGGGGGCGATCCAGATCCCGGCCCGCCGTCCGTGTTCGCGGATGCGCCGGACCAGCCCGGGCAGGTCGTCGAAGCGGCCCGAGGGCGTCAGCCAGTCGCCCGGCGCGGCCTGGTAGCCGTCGTCGATCTGCACGACGTCCACGGGGACCGCCAGGTCGTCCATGGCCGTGAGGTTCTCGGCGACGTCCTCCTGGGTGACCTCGGAGAAGTACTGGTACCACGAGCACCAGACCGTCGGCGACGGGCGCGGGCGCACGCCGGCCGGTTCGGCGAAGGCGTCGCCCCAGCGGGCCAGCGCCGCCTCCAGCCCGCCCTGATGCTCCGTGTGGACCACGGGGGCGTCCGACGCGATCACGACCTGGCCGCCGTACCGCCGCGCCTCGATGACCGGCACCCGGGACGCGACGCTTTCGGCGCTTTCGGCGCTTTCGGCGCTCGCGGCGCTCGCGGCGCCGAAGACGTGGACGGGCCCGCCGTCCCCGGGATCGACGGCCAGCAGCCCCTCTCCCCGGAACACGCCCTCGTCCGGGGCGGAGCCGTAGTGGCAGTCGATGACCAGCGAGTTCGGCAGGTCACCCGATAGGGAGTCTCCGCCAGGGGAAGGGCGGCGGTGACGCTCCAGGATTGCCAACCCTCCGCGTAGACCCGGGCCCTCGCCGGGTCCACGCCCAGGGCGGCGACGTCCTCAAATCGCGGTTCCATCACCGGCCAGTTCATCCATGAACCGGTTAAGGGTCAAGAGCCGTCTCATCGGGTGGACGCATCGGGGGCGCCGTCGCGGCGGTTGTTCAGGCCGCGACGGCGCTCTGCACGACCTGCTCCTTCAGTGGCGCCAGTGCCCCGGCGATGGAGCCGATCGTCTCGGCGTCGACGCCGCACGACTCCAACGCCCCGGCGAGATGGAAGACCACCTGGTCGAACTCCTCCGCTGTGATGCCGAGCCCGGCGTGCGCCTCGTCCATCGACTTGCCCCGGTATTCCTGCGGGCCACCGAGCGCGGCGGCGACGAAACTGCGCTGGTGCGCCTTGAGCTTGGCCATGTCGACGTCGGCGAAGTAGCCCCGCAGCATCGGGTCGGCGACGACTCGCGTGTAGAACTCATTGACCACGGCCGCGACCGCGTCCGAACCGCCGATCCGATCGAAGATGGACGCCATACCGCTTTCCTCCCGCATCTGCGTGACCTCGTTGCCCACGACGATCGCCACGCTTCGTTACGGGCCGATGACCAGGCGGAAATACGTACGTAGCCGGGCGCTCACGCGGTCGACACGACCGAAAAGGCCGCGGGCGACGACGGGGTTGTCGCTCCAGGTAGTTGCCTGTTTCCGCTGGCGACGTTAAGGAGACGGGGATACGGTCCCACTCGGGAGGACGTTTTCGCCTTCACGACAAGAAAAGCGTCAGCGAATTCGCTCTCGATATATAGGGCCATTTCGGGGTTGCCGACACTTGAGGGCGATGTCTACCTTTGACATCAAATACGACGCGGGGGCGAGCGGCGGGCGGCAGCAGGGGGCGGTGTGGCGGAAGAGATGGTGCCCAACCCTCGCCACGCACAACTGGTGAAACTTCTCAAAGAGGTACACAACCGATCTCAGGAGGTCGGGCAGGCATACCAGCGTGTCTACGCGTCGATGCAGTCCGGCAAGGTATGGACGGGACCGACCGCCGCGAAATGGACTACCGAGGTCGCCGAACGGCACCACCGCCTGGCGCAGCTCGTACGGCAGATGACCAACGCGATCGAGGAGGAGCTGCACCGGCATCCGGCGATGGTGACCCGTTCCCAGGCCGAACTCATCCGGCACCAGCTGACCGGACGCCCCTGATCCCGGCGGCGGCACGGGAGGAAGGACGCGATGACATCCCCGAGCGGCGACTTCTGCGGCATCGACCCGGCGGCGATGAACGCCATGGCGGCCGACCTGCGTCAGGCGGCCGACCGGCTCACCGCCTTCGCCGCCGACTTCGAGGGGCTCTTCCGGGCCAACGGAGTGAGCACCACGCCGCTCGCGCAGATCACCGCCATCGCCGACTGGGGCAGAAGCCAGGCTCCCACGCTGTCGGAGCGGGCCGAGCTGATCAAGGCGCTGAACGGGACCGGCGACCACACCTTCGCCCGCCTGCCCGACGCGCTGGACAGCTTCGCGGCCGGCCGCGGCCTAGGCCTGATGTACGGCACCGGCATCCTCACCAACCCGGCCACCAGCGTCGAGGCCAAAGGCGAGCTCGCCCACCTGCACATCAAGGAGGTCGCCGCACTGGCGAAGGACCCCGCCGCGGCCGCGGCGTTCTTCGCCACCCTCCCCGCCAAGGTGCGCGACGCGCTGCCCGACATCCTCGCCTCCACGGGCAGCCCCACCGCCAAGGAGGACCTGGCCGCCTTCAGCGCCGCCCTGGGCGCCGCGCTGCGTGCTCCCGGCCGCATTCCGGCGATGGAGAAGGTGAAGGCCGAACTGGTCGGCAAACCGGCCGACCGCGGTGTGGCGTGGAACCGGCTGGCGCTGCTGGCCGGGGCGAAGGCCCCGACGGATGTCCGCGTGGCCGCCGCCCGCGCTCTAGCTTTGGACGACTTCATGAAGAACCCGCGGCAGGAGTGGCGTGGCGGCAGCCCGAGCCTGTCCCGCGCGTACGGCTACTCCCCCGACACGATCGCCCTCGCGCTGGAGGTGCTGGCCGGGGACGGCAAGGCCGCCCGCGCCGCCTTCGCCCAGATGGGCGGCGACGGGGTGAAGCTCAGCCAGGTCGAGAAGATGAAGCGGTTTCTGGGCTACGCCAAGGCCCATGGGACAGGTGACCAGGTCGCCGACGCCTTCGGCCGGGTAATGGAGTCGGGCAGTGAGGCCACGACGGAGAAGCCGGGCAAGCACTCAATGGAGGCCGCCACGTTCGCCCTGGACGCGATCCTGGCAACCGGCTCCTTCGGCAAGGACCTGCCGAACTCCGCCCGGGACTCCATGGCCTCGATCGCCAAGTCGTACATCCACGAACTCGCCTCCGGCGCCCGCTTCGACAAGGCCGCCTACCGAACCTCCGGCATGACCCGGCCCGACGAGTGGCTGCCGATCCCGGGCGTCACCCCCGCTTTCTATCTGAGCCCCGGCGACACATACCGCTTCCTCCAGACGTTCGCCGGCGAGGAGCGGCTCACCGACGACTTCGACAAGACCGCCGCCAATTTCCGCTATGAAATCCTGACGAAAGCCGCCCAGCTGGACATCAAAGGAAACGAAGACTGGTTTCGTCGTGCAGCGCAGATGTTCGGTGATCTCGGCGGGCTTGAGTTCAAGGCGGCGCTTGAGGTCCGAGGTGAGAAGGACGCTACGGACAGCCTGATCAGAGACCTCACCAAGAACACCATGGGCCTGGGCATTGACCAAATTCCGATAGCAGGTGCCGTCATCGAGGCGGGATGGACACTGACGAAAACATACGCCGTGAGCAAGTTGCTCGACAACTGGGCGGCCAGTTTCGAGACACGCGTTCAGGCGCTGACCGATGCTCGGGCGAATTTTACCCTCCGGCAGAAGTACGACATGGCATACCTGCTACACGAGGCAGGTTACCCGGCGAGCAAACCACCGGCAGAGCTGATCAGTGCCAGAACGGGCCATCTCAAGACCTTCGACGAGTTGATGATTGAGGCCAAGCAGGAGGCGGCCCACAGCGGAAAGAGCTGGGAGAATCTCCTCAGAACGAAACTGACCCCATACGAGCGATGGATGGACTCCAACAAGGCCTTCGACGACAAGCTAGAGAACGCCTCACGAAATGTTGTCAATGATAACGCCAAGGAACTCATCAAGGTCTGGGGATGATGCTCCTATGAACGCGGGAGGCAATCAGTTTCCGCGACCAAGCGCCAAGTCGGCGACTCTGGCACCACGATAACCTTGACTGTGATGCCGGGGGACTCCTTCCTGCCCTCGATCAATCGCGCGTCCTTCCAGTCCATCTGGGACAAGTCATAAGTCATCTTGTAGTGAAGGACCTGGGACAACGTATTCTCCATCAACGTCTGAGCAAGGTCCAGGTGACCATCTACGTCGGGAGTTTTGCGGTCCTCGTCAGCCGTCGCGCGCAGCACCCGCTGAAATTTTCCCTTGTCGCAAGGAAGATCCCTGTCTGGACGATCCACTATCCGCAGCTTTTTGAGAGGGTTCTTGAAGACGTCGTCGGTTTCCAGGCGTACCAGGTCTTTCTGAAGCTCGGTGGAGGCGGCCTGGAGGGTGGGGCCGGTGCCGCAACCCGAAACGACCCAGCCGATCAGGAGAAACGCTACCGTCACTCGTGCAACGCGCACGCCTCTACCTCCATCAGCCGACCGACGGACAAAGCAATCTTGACCTAAATCATCGCCTCTCGTCATCCCATCGATTGAATCGGTCGCTCATTCGGATTGCGTCAAGTTCGACGGCTCCGAGGTGCGCGCCTCGGACCTCGGGGCCGGTTCGGGGCCCGCCTGCAGTCACGGGGGCTTCCGGCAGGCGGGCGGCTCAGGCGGCCGGGCAGCAGTGGCCCGCCTCCCGCTTCCGGCCGCTCATCCGGGCTCGGCCGGCTCAGCCGGTCTTCCTCTCGCGGCGCTGTCCGGCCGAGAGATGCCGCGCTCGGGGGCCTGTTGTTCGGTGATGCTCTCCTGCCGCGCGATGGCCTGACACAGCGCGCGGTGCGATTCCTCGACCGCGGACTGGTCACCCTGCCCGAGGCGTACCGGCGTGATCGCGCGTGGTTCGGGACCTGCCTGGCGCGCGCCCATGCCCTCGCGGGTGACGTGGAGGGCGCCGAGCGGCTCGCGGTCCCGCGGTGCCCGATGCCCTGGCCGTCAACCGTTACGCCGTTCAGGACCTACGTAAGTTGTCCGCCGCTCTACGCCCCCTCCGCCTTCAGAGCGGGCAGAGCATCGAGGAGGCCTTGAGAGCGGCAGAGCGATGACACCGCCTGGTGCGAAGGGGCCCGGGCCAGGTGAAAGCGTTCGGAGAACGGCAGGAGGCGAGACGGTGCCCGGCCCCCGATGGGCGCGGGCACCGTCATGGGGAGGGTCAGTGCCTTCCGGCGTCGCGCAGGGCGTCGCGGATCGCGTAGTAGGCCGGCTTGGGCTGGAGGTTCTCGTCGTACGGCAGGGCCGCGCCCTCACCTTCGAAGAAGGCGGGGATCCAGGAGTACTTGTCGGTGTAGTCCCAGATCGTGATGCCGACACAGCGACGTACGGCGAGGCACGCCTTGGTCACCCTGGCGTACCAGTCCGCCTGGGTCGCGAGCTTGGCCTCGTCGGCCGGGACGTACATGCGGATGTCCAGCTCGGTGATGGCCACGTCCACGCCGAGGTCGGCGAAACGCTGCAGGTTCTGCTGGAGCGTGTCCGGATAGCCGTACTGGAGCGCGAGGTGCCCCTGGAAGCCGACGCCGTCGATCGGCACGCCCTGGGCCTTGAGCTGCTTCACCAGGTTGTAGTAGGCGTCGCTCTTGGGCCCGACGGCCTCGATGTTGTAGTCGTTCAGGTAGAGCTTGGCGTGCGGGTCGGCCTGGCGCGCCCAGCGCAGCGCGTCGGCGATGTAGCCGGGACCGAGCGTCCGGTAGAAGATCGTGTCCCGGTAGGTGCCGTCCTCGTTGAACGCCTCGTTGACGACGTCCCACGAGTAGACCTTGCCCCGGTAGTGGCGCGCCTCGGTCAAGATGTGGTTCTTGAGGATCGCCCGGAGCTGGTCGGCGGTGAAGGTGCCGTTGTTCAGCCAGTCGGGGAGCTGGCTGTGCCACACCAGCGTGTGCGCCCGGAAGGACATGTGGTGCCGGCGGGCGAAGTCGAGCACCTGGTCACCCTGGGTGAAGTCGAACACCCCCTGCTGCGGCTCGGTGGCGTACCACTTGAGCGCGTTGCCCGCCGTGGTCGAGTTGAACTCGCTGCCGAGGATCTTGAGGTACGCCGCGTCGGAGAACTCGGGGTTGTCGGTGGCCGAGCCGAGGTAGCGATGCGAAGCGGCGGCCAGCTCACCCAGGGTCTTGTCGTGGTGCCGGTCGGGGTGGGCGGAGGCGGGGGCCGCCGCGAGCGCGGTGACGAGCCCGGCCGCGGCGAGGGCCGCGGCGAATCTGTGCAGCATGAGGAAGGTCCTCCGGTCGGGGGTACGGGGTCGGACGTCCAGATGCACGAGCCGGGAATGCTCCACAAGCCGAAACTTTTCGAAACAATCCCCTAACTTTTCTGTTGACGTACCCTACGAACCGACCCGCTCCGGGTCAATACCGGATGACAAATCCGAGAATTACCAGCTAAAACGCCAGCGGAGAGTCGACAACAACCCAGTCAAGTCCGGAAAGTTTCAACGGAGAGGCCGTGAAGAGACATCTGGCCGTCGACCTCCGCGTCGTACCGCTCCCGCCCGAGGAACAGGTCGCGGCGGGCGGGCAGGGTGGCGACGTACGGCGCAAGGCAACGGCGGCGCGTCTGTCGTACTCGAAAAGCATGAGGGCGGCATGAAGGACTGGGTGATCGACTTCGCGGAGTTCGTACGCGAGGAGTTGCCGGCGGAGAGCGCGGAGCGACTGATCGGGCTGTCACGGCCCGCCATCCGGCTGTCCGCCGCCGAGGACGGGGAGATCGCGGTCGGGCGGCTCGGGTCTCCCGAACCTGCCGGACGGCATGGCGTGGCCGTCCCTGCCCGGCGGGGGCCGGCCGCTGTCGTTCCTGGCCGAGCTCGACTGCGGGGAGCTCGCACGCTACGAGGTGGACATCGCCCTGCCCGAGACCGACACGCTGCTGTTCTTCGCCACGGCGGACGAGACCCAGGTGATCTACGTGCCGTACGGCAGCGCCGTCGCCGAGCGGCCCGTGCCCGACGACCGAGTCACGGTGTACGCCGAGCTGCCGCTCGCCGCGGTCACCGAGCCGACCTGGCCGCCGCGGAACCACCCCGCTCTCGTGGACGTCTTCGGGAGCCTCAAGCAGGCCGAGGACATGGTGTGGCACCACGTGCTGGACGAGGACACCGGTGAGGTCTTCGAGCAGCAGCTCCAGCTGTTCGAAGACGGGGGAAGGGACGGGCCGCCGCACCAGGTGGGCGGATACTCCGACCGTCCAGGGGCACTGACCCCGGTGGTCACGGACGAAGAAGGAGGGCCGGGTCGCCCCGGCCCTCCCGCCGTCACGGTTCCAGGCTCTCCGGAACGGAGTCGGACCGCCCCTTCGGGCGTTCGGTGCGGCCGTGGGCATCGTAGATCTTCACCCAGCGGATGCCGGGAAGCCGCTTGAGCGTGGGTGTGATCTCATCGGCGACCGTGAACGCCGACCCACCGCTGCCGAGTGAACCGGTGAGCCGCACGTGGGCGACCCCGTCACGGACGACGACCGAGCGGACGCCGGTGGCTCCCGAGGCGACGAAGCGCAGCCCCTTGGCGTACTCGGCCTGCGTCGGCCCGGCGAACAGCCGCTGGAGCGCGCCGCGCGCGGTGGACGGCGGCGTCACCGGCCGTGACACCGCCGCCGTGTACGGCCGCCGCCCCGCCGCGTACGCCCGGGAGTCGAGGAAGTACGTCCGCACCGGCACCGTCCGGTAGGGCGTCTTGATGTCCACGACCACCCGGCTCGGGTGCGTGAGGGTGTAGACGCGATAGGGCGCCTTCCTGCTCAGGCCGATGCCGAACGTGAGCTCCGCCTCGAAGTCGCCCGCGTTGACGACCTGGATCACGCCGGGCAGCGCGAGGGTCTCACGGGCGGGCCCGTAGGTGGGGCGCCCGTGGTCGTCGTGGCCGGTCGCGCCGCCGAAGCGCAGCCCGAGGATCGCGTCCCCGGCCACCGGGACCGTGTGGCCCGAGCCGTCGGCGATCAGCCGGGACACGTAGCCGGCGTCGCGCCGTGGCGGGAGCGGCCCTCGGAACTCGAAGACGACCCGGTCGAGTCCGGGCTGGTGCGAGGCGCGCACGTCGACCAGGGTCGCCACGCGCGGGGCCGCGTGAACGGCCGCGTTCGACGGGACGGGTGTCGCGGCGGCCGGGGCCGCGGTCAGGCTCACCAGCGGCACGGCCAACGCCGCGGTCAGGCTCACCAGCGGCACGGCCAACGCCGCGAGCGAGCGCTTGGGGGGCAGAAACATGAGGGCTCCTCTGCCGGGTTCCTTTCGCGAGTTGGGGGACCCGCGGGCGGGCGCGCGACCGGTTCCGGACCGCCGCCCACTTGAAGTATCCCCAGGTAGACCCGCATCGGGGACGGCACAGACCTGTCACCTTCCATCCGGCCTTTCCGACCCATTGACGGCGCGGTGGGCCCTATGTAACATCTGGGCAACCTAATGTAAGAAATTTGCAGCACTAAATCGAGACTTTGCGGTTCTCCGCAAGTTCCGGCAGGAAGCACTGCGTCCGTGCGCCCCGCCACCGTCACCTTTCGCATGAAAGGACATGAGGTGATGTCGGCCACGGCAGTGGGCAACCGGTCGCCGCCGCGACCCCGTCGAGCCCCGATCTCCGAAATCCCCCCACGACCGCGGATCGGACGACCCGCCGGTCGGTTCCTGCCGGACAGAGGAACGCAAATGTCGAAAACGCATGTCCCGTTATTGCGCTTGATCGCTGTGGTGGCCGCGGCCTGCCTGCTCGCCGTGGCTGCTCCCCTTTCCCCCGCCTCCGCCGCCGGCGGCCCCAACCTCGCCGCCGGCCGCACCGTGACCGCGAGCAGCAGCAACAGCCCGTACGTCGCGGGCAATCTCAACGACGGCAACCAGGGCACCTACTGGGAGAGCTCGAACAACGCCTTCCCCCAGTGGGCACAGGTCGACCTCGGCGGCGCGACGAGCATCGACCAGGTCGTGCTCAAGCTGCCGGCGTCGTGGGAGGCCCGCACCCAGACGCTGTCGGTGCAGGGCAGCACCGACGGGTCCTCCTTCAACACCATCGTGAGCTCGGCCGGCCGCTCCTTCTCCCCCGGCTCCGGCAACGCGGTGACGATCGGCTTCACCGCGACCACGACCCGGTACGTCCGGATCAACATCACCGCCAACACGGGGTGGCCCGCGGCGCAGCTGTCCGAGATCGAGGTGTACGGCGCCGCCACCGCCTCCGGCAACCTCGCGCTCGGCAAGACCATGAAGGAGAGCGCGCACGCCGACGTGTACGGCGCGGGCAACGCCAACGACGGCAACCAGGCCACCTACTGGGAGAGCGCCAACAACGCCTTCCCCCAGTGGCTCCAGGTGGACCTCGGCGCCTCGACCGCGGTCGACAAGGTGGTGCTGAAGCTCCCGCCCACCTGGGAGGCCCGCACCCAGACGCTGGCCGTGCAGGGCGGCGCCGACGGCACGAACTTCTCCACCCTCGCCGCCTCCGCGGGCCGCACCTTCGACCCCGCGAGCGGCAACACGGTCACGATCAGCTTCTCCACCGCGAACGTCCGGTACGTCCGGATCAACGTCACCGCCAACACCGCCTGGCCGGCCGCGCAGATCTCCGAGTTCGAGGTGTACGGCCCGGCGCCCACCGGTGACACCCAGCCCCCGACCGCGCCCTCGAACCTCGCCTACACCGAGCCCGGCGCCGGCCAGATCAGGCTCACCTGGTCGGCGTCCACCGACAACGTCGGCGTCGCCGGCTACGACGTCTACGCCAACGGGGTGCTGCGCACCAGCGTCGCCGGGAACGTCCTGACCTACACCGACACCCAGCCGGCCGACGCCACCGTGTCGTACTACGTGCGGGCCAAGGACGCCGCCGGCAACGAGTCGGCCAACAGCAACACCGTCACCCGCAAGGGCGCGACCGGCGACACCCAGGCCCCGACCGCTCCCGGCAACCTCGCCTACACCGAGACCACGCCGGGGCAGGTCAAGCTCACCTGGACCGCCTCCACCGACAACGTCGGCGTCACCGGCTACGACGTCTACGCGAACAACGCGCTGCGCGGCAGCGTGGCCGGGAACGTCACGACCTACACCGACACGCAGCCCACGAGCGCCACCGTGTCGTACTACGTGCGGGCCAAGGACGCCGCCGGCAACGAGTCGATCAACAGCAACACCGTCACCCGCAACGGCACGGGCGGCGGCTCGAACATGGCCGTCGGCAAGCCGATCACCGCCTCCTCCTCCACGTTCACGTACGTCGCCACCAACGCCAACGACAACGACGTGACGACCTACTGGGAGGGCGCGGGCGGCTCGTACCCGCAGACGCTGACCGTCCAGCTCGGGGCCAACGCGGTCGTGAGCTCGGTCGTGCTGAAGCTCAACCCCGACGCCGCCTGGTCCACGCGTACGCAGACGATCCAGGTGCTGGGCCGCGAGCAGAGCGCGTCCGGGTTCACCAACCTGACCGGCGCGGCGACCTACACCTTCAACCCGGCGACCGGCAACACGGTGACGATCCCGGTCTCCGGCACGGTCGCCGACGTGCAGCTCAAGTTCACCGCCAACTCCGGCGCCCCCGCCGGGCAGGTGGCCGAGTTCCAGGTGATCGGCTCCCCCGCGCCCAACCCCGACCTGACCATCACCTCCCTGTCGGCCTCCCCCGCCTCCCCGGTCGAGACCGACGCCGTCACGCTGTCGGCGACGGTGCGCAACGCGGGCAGCCTCGGCTCCGGTGCGACCAACGTCAACTTCTACCTGGGCGGGACCAAGGTGGGCACCGCCTCGGTCGGCGCCCTCGCGGCCGGTGCCTCGGCGACCGTTACGGCGAACATCGGCCAGCGCGACGCGGGCAGCTACCCGCTGAGCGCCAAGGTCGACGAATCGAACGCGGTCATCGAGCAGAACGAGACCAACAACGCCTTCACCGCCCCCACCCCGCTGGTCGTGAAGCCGGTGGACAGCTCCGACCTGGTGGCCTCCCCGGTGAGCTGGTCGCCCGGCAACCCGGCGGGCGGCAGCACGGTGACGTTCACCGTCGCGATCAAGAACCAGGGCACGGTCGCCTCGGCGGGCGGCGCCCACGGCATCACGCTCACGATCGCCAACGACTCCGGGACCGTGGTCAAGACGCTGACCGGCTCCTACAGCGGCGCGATCGCGGCCGGGGCCACCACCGCCCCGGTCACCCTGGGCACGTGGACGGCCGCCAACGGCAGATACACGGTGAAGACCGTGCTCGCCGCCGACGCGAACGAGTTGCCGGTCAAGCAGGCCAACAACACCTCCACGCTGCCGTTCTTCGTCGGCCGCGGCGCGAACATGCCGTACGACATGTACGAGGCCGAGGACGGCGTGACCGGCGGCGGGGCGACGGTCGTCGGCCCGAACCGGACCATCGGCGACCTGGCCGGCGAGGCGTCCGGCCGCAAGGCCGTGCGGCTCACCACCACCGGCAGCTACGTGGAGTGGACGACGAGGGCCGACACGAACACCCTGGTCACCCGCTTCTCCATCCCCGACGCGGCGGGCGGCGGCGGCACCGACGCCACGCTGAACGTCTACGTCGACGGCACCTTCCTCAAGGCGATCAACCTGACCTCGAAGTACGCGTGGCTGTACGGCCCGGAGGCGAGCCCGGGCAACTCGCCGGGCGCGGGCGGCCCGCGGCACATCTACGACGAGGCCAACGTCCTGCTCGGCACGACCGTCCCGAAGGGCAGCAAGATCCGGCTGCAGAAGGATGCCGCCAACACCTCCACGTACGCGATCGACTTCGTGAACCTGGAGCAGGCGTCGGTGATCCCCAACCCCGACCCCGCGACGTACGCCGTGCCGACCGGGTTCACCCACCAGGACGTGCAGAACGCGCTCGACAAGGTGCGGATGGACACCACCGGCAAGCTCGTGGGCGTCTACCTGCCGCCGGGCGACTACCAGACGTCGGGCAAGTTCCAGGTGTACGGCAAGGCGGTCAAGGTGGTCGGCGCCGGGCCGTGGTTCACCCGGTTCTACGCGCCCTCGACGCAGGAGAACACCGACATCGGCTTCCGGGCGGAGTCGTCGGCCAACGGCTCGACGTTCTCCGGGTTCGCCTACTTCGGCAACTACACCAGCCGCATCGACGGGCCGGGCAAGGTGTTCGACTGGCAGAACGTCGCCAACATGACGATCGACAACATCTGGGTCGAGCACCAGGTCTGCATGTACTGGGGCGCGAACACCGACAACATCACGATCAAGAACTCGCGGATCCGTGACACCTTCGCCGACGGCGTCAACATGACCAACGGCAGCACGGACAACCTGGTCTCGAACAACGAGGCGAGGACGACCGGCGACGACAGCTTCGCGCTGTTCTCGGCCATCGACGCGGGAGGCGCCGACGAGAAGAACAACGTCTACGAGAACCTGACCGCGATCCTGCCGTGGCGCGCGGCCGGCATCGCGGTGTACGGCGGGTACGCGAACACCTTCAGGAACATCTACATCGCGGACACGCTGACCTACTCCGGCATCACGATCAGCTCGCTCGACTTCGGCTACCCGATGAACGGCTTCGGCGCGAGCCCGCCCACGGTGTTCGACAACATCTCGATCGTCCGTGCGGGCGGCCACTTCTGGGGCCAGCAGACCTTCCCGGCGATCTGGCTGTTCTCCGCCTCGAAGGTGTTCCAGGGCATCCGGATCAGCAACGTCGACATCGTCGACCCGACGTACTCGGGGATCATGTTCCAGACCCAGTACCTCGGCGGCCAGCCGGTCAACCCGATCAAGGACACCGTCCTCACCAACATCTCGATCTCCGGGGCGCACAAGAGCGGCGACGCGTTCGACGCGAAGTCGGGCTTCGCCCTCTGGGCGAACGAGCTGCCGGAGCCCGACCAGGGACCGGCGGTCGGGTCGGTGACCTTCAACAACCTGAAGCTCAGCGACAACTACCAGGACATCAAGAACACGACGTCCACCTTCACGATCAACATCAACCCCTGATGACGTGACGGCGCCGCCGGAGGGACGTCCCTCCGGCGGCGCTTTTTCATGCTGTTCAGGACGAGCAGCGGGTGCCGTTCAGCGTGAAGCCGGTCGGGTTGCCGTTCGAGCCGCTCCAGGTGCCCTGGAAGCCGAACGAGACGTTGCCGCCCGCCGGGATCGAGCCGTTGTAGGACAGGTTCTTCGCGGTCACCGACGACCCGCTCTGGGTGACGTCGGCGCTCCAGTAGCCGGTGATCTTCTGGCCGTTCGGGAAGGAGAAGCCGACGGTCCAGCCGTTCACCGGGCTGGAGGAGGTGTTGGTGACGGTGACGTTGCCGGTGAAGCCACCCTGCCACTCGTTCTTGCTGTAGCTCACCCGGCAGGCGCCGCCGCCGTTGCCGGGGGTCGGGCTGGCGGTGGGCGTCGGCGACGGGCTCTGGACCACACCGCCGATGCTGTAGGAGAAGTTGTTCACCGCGAGGCCGGTGCCGCCCACCCAGGGCTCGAATCCCGCCTGGACGCTGGTGAGGTACCACGACCGCTGGGCGTAGCCGCGGTTCACCGCATCGTCGTAGAACGAGCGGACGGCGAAGCTGATCGAGTTCGTCGGCGAGGTGCGGACGTAGGAGATGACGTTCCAGCCGATGTTGCCCTCCCAGACGTCCCAGGTGCCGCCGGCGATGTTCGCCGTGCCCACTCGGGAGCCCACGGGCTGCACCGAGCCGGTGTGGTTGAGCCACACCATGATCTCCGCGCCCGTGTTCTGGCCGTCCTTGCGAGGCGTCGGGTCGAACCAGATGTCGTACGCCGCGTCGTAGACGCCCGAGCCGGGGTAGCTCATGCTGACGCTGGTCTGGACCGTGTTGAACTGGCTGTCGCTCGCCTGGAGGGGCAGGCCGCTGCCGGTGGAGCAGTTGGCGTAGTGGCAGCCGGCGTAGATGGCCGGATACGCCGCCGGGGTGCCGCCCGTGTTGTTGTGCCCCGCCTGCGTCACCGTGAAGCCGGTGTTCGTGACGTTGATGCACTGCGGGGCGCTGCTCCCCCACACGTTGTTCATGACGACGTACTTGCCGCCCTGGATCGTGGTCGATCCGTACTTCTCGCAGATCGTCGTGTCCGCGTGCGCCGCCTGACCGACGACGAGCGACGCGGCGATCGAGCCGAGCATGGCGAGGCCCGCCGTGATCATTCGCATCTTCATGTCCCGGACGATAGACATCGGGGCAAGGCGGGCGACATGGGCCGATTTGATCGACAACTTGGACGAAACCCCGACCAGCGACAACGCCCTTACGGAAAGTGAAACTTTCACTTACACGTCCTGTCCGGCCGCCGGCCACCGGCGTGCGCGACCACTCGCCGGGGAGTATGGCCAGGAGGAGGTGAGGGCGATGTCCGTCACGGTCCGCCGCGTGTACGAGGACCCCGCGCCCGGGGACGGGACGCGGGTGCTGGTCGACCGGGTGTGGCCGCGCGGCCTCACCAAGGAGGCCGCTCACCTGGACGAATGGGTCAAGGACGTGGCGCCGTCCAGTGCCCTGCGCTCCTGGTATGGCCACGTCCCCGAGAGGTTCGGCGAGTTCCGCAGCCGCTACCTCGCGGAGCTGGACGATCCCGAGCGGCACGCCGCCCTCGACCGGCTGCGCCGGCTCATGGAGAGCGGACCGCTGACCCTGCTCACCGCGACCAGGGACGTCGAGCACAGCCAGGCCGCCGTCCTCGCCGAGGTTCTGTCCGGCCGCTCGTTGCAGTGATCCACCTCGTGACCTGTAGCACCAAGAACGACGATCTGTGACGACCGCCGAGGACGGCACACGGTGTGCCGCCCCCCGCCGCCGACTCGCTGTGCCGGCGGCTCGGTGTTCCGGCTTCAGTGGACCGCGCGGGTCCTGCGGCCGCCGCCGGTGAGGTTGAGCCGGACCATCGCCGGGAGGCGGCGCAGGCCGAGTGTGGTGCGCAGGTCCGGGACGGCCTCGTCGTGCAACCGCGTGACCAGCGCCCCGAGGTCGGCCGGTTCCACGGCGGAGACGCCGAGGTCGAGGTGCGGGTCGTCGGACGAGCCGCGCAGCACGGCGTGCGCCCGGCGCACCTCCGGATAGGCGCTGACCTGCTCGGCCAGGGCCTCGCTCGCGGGATGCGCGTCGATCTCGGTGACCCCGGACGTGTCCGACTCCAGGCGCAGCCGCCGCGGCCGGTCAACCCGCAGCAGCGCCAGCAGCCAGGCCAGTCCGACGAGCCCGATCACGAATGCGATGGCGGCCACGACCGGCCAGAACCAGGGCGCCGTCGCCGCCAGGTTCCTGGCCCCGGCGTCCACCACCGGCTCTCGCACCGCGGCGTCGCCGAAGGCGCCCAGCGCCCGCGCGAGCGCGAGGCCGCCCGCGGCCAGCAGGACCAGGCCGAACAACGCCAGGCCCGCTCGGTTGCCCTTGCCCGATCTCGTCTTCACGGTCCTGCCTCCTTCGCCTAGGACGGGCCGTGGACGCGCAGGTCCAGCGAGACGCGGTGGGCCGGGGCGAGCCGGGCCAGTTCGTCCTCGACGGCCGCACGCACGCGCTCTCCGAGCGCCGTCGTGTCGCGCAGGTCCGTCCGGACCGACACGTCCGCGTGCCAGCCGCGCATCCGCGCCCCGGCCGAGCGCACGCCGTCCACCTGGTTCGCCCTGGCGCTCAGCGCCCGCGCCAGCGCGCGGCGCGGCAGGCCGACCACCAGGTCGGGATCTCCCGTGCGCAGCGGGATCATCCGCCCCCGGCCGGGGACCACCGCGATCAGTATCAGCACCAGGCCGATCAGGGCCAGCGCGGAGGCCACCGCGAGGGCCCGGCCGTCGTCCCAGCGCGTGGTGCTCGCCCAGCGGGCCCACTGGTCGTACGGCACGAGCCTGACGGGGAGCCCCACCAGCGCGGAGACCACGTGGACGGCGGTGAGGCCGCCGATCGCCAGCAGCGCCAGCGCGGCGACCGCGGCGGGCAGCCCCCGGCTGGGCCGGAAGGCCTGGGAGGCTCCCCCGCCCCCGAACCCCCGCATCGGGACGAAGCGCGGCACCTTCTCAGACGGGCCTCGGCCTTCGGTCATCGCCACCCCTCCGCTCGGGCCTTCACACGGGCCTGCGCCCGGTCTTCCGCTCGGGCACGAGCTCCACGACCTCGATGTCCACGTTCTCCACGGAGATGCCGGTCAGCTCGCGCAGCCGCCGCCGGACGTGCTCGCGGATCTTCGCGGCCAGCCGCGGCACCGGCGCCGGATAACGCACGGCCAGATCGCAGTGGACCGCAGCGACCGCCCCGCACACCGACGCCGACACGTGGGGCAGGCCGGTCACGTGCTCGTCCTCGCTCGCCAGTTTCTCGGCGATCCTCGTGAAGGCGCGGTCGGAGATCGTCGTCGTCCCGTGCGCCGCGGGCTCGCTCATTGCCGTCTCGGGTGCATCTGCGGCATGTGTACGCCGCCTTCGAGCACCAGGCCGACGAGGAACCCGGCGATGCCGAGGACCAGGACGATGATGAACGCGCTGAGGCCGCCGAAGGCCCCGACCACCCCCAGCACCGTGCCGAACAGCAGCCCCGCGAGGCCCCAGAGCGGATAGCCTTCCATGATCATTCCTTCCTTCCGCCGTCGTCTCTGACCACGTCGGCGATCGTCACGTCCACCCTGCGGCCGGCCGCCAGGTCGCCGATCGCGTCGCGGACCAGGTCGGCGACCTCCGGCAGCGGCCTGCCGTACCGGGCGACGATGTCGACCTCGATCGCGTCGTCCCGTACGGCGACGCCGGGGACGAGGCCGCCGGGCAGGTACGTCGCCACCACGCCGAACGGTCCCCGGGACAGGTCGGCGACGTCGGGACACGAGAGCACGCGGTCGGCGATCCGGCGGGCGGAGACCTGGTGTTCCTCTTCCGCTTCGGTGTGGCCGTCCCGCTCCGGCGGCGGGGCTTCCGGGGAGCCGCGCCCGGCGGGCTCGGGCACCGGGACCCGTTGGCGGCCGTGTTCCGCCCCCGCGCTCTCCGGAACGGCGCTCATTGGACCCGCGGCTCCCCGTCCGCGGGCGCCTGCTGCTCCTGCTGCCTCGGCAGGTGGACGTCGTCGACCGCGATGTTGACCTCGGTGACCTCCAGCCCGCACATGCGCTCCACCGCCCGGATCACGTGGCTCCGCACCGCCTGCGCGAGGTCGGGGATCGCGACGCCGTACTCGACGATGAGGTGGATGTCCACGGCGGCCTGCCGCTCGCCGACCTCCACGGACATGCCGCGGGTGACGCCGTCCTCCCCGCCGAGCGCGCCCCTGATCGCGCCGAACGCGCGGGCCGTGCCGGTGCCGAAGTCGTGGACTCCGTCGATCTCGCGGGCCGCCATTCCGGCGATCTTGGCGACCACCTCGTCGGCGATCGTGGTGCGGCCTCGCTCCGTCACCAGGCTGGAGCCACCCTGCGTCCCGAGGGACCGTCCGGGTGCGTGCTCGACGGTCGCGGTCGACGTTCTGGTCTCGGTCATGTGACTCTCCGGCTTCACGTGCGCGGTAGGTACCGCTTACCGCCGATACAGGCCCGTGATACCCGGTTTGCACACAGTAATCATCCGAGGTGGGGCGAGGTTGGGTCATCGGAACCCCTCCAAAACGCCAAGACCGGCGAGCCCGGGGAGGGCCAGAACGGATGGCCCTAAGGGGGAGATCAAGTCCGACCAAAACTGCCCGGTATGTACGGGATCGAGTTTTTCTGTTCCTGTCTAGGGCATTCATACCGTTCAGTCGGATCGCAGCGCCGCACGGCGAGACGGACGGATGTGCGGAGAGGCGCTTCGGGGGCGGCCAGTAGGAGGCGCGATCATGAAAGACGGACTGAAGGTGGCCCTGGCTGTCATCGCGGGCTACTACCTCGGCCGGCACCACAAGCTGCGCCTGGCGCTGGTGCTCGCGCTGGCCATCCTCGCCGCCCGCCTCAAGGGCGAGGGAACCGCGGGCGCCCTCCTCGAACAGGTCCCCAAGATCCTCGGCGGCAACGTCCCCGACCTGGGCAAGCTCACCGAACGCGTACGCGGCGACCTGCTCGACATCGGCAAGGCGGCGGCCATGCGCGCCACCAGCCGCCAGATCGACAACCTGAGCGACAAGCTGCACGAACGCGCCGAGGCGCTCCGGCAGCCCAAGGGCCGGGGCCGGGCCGCGGAGGAGGAAGAAGAGGAAGAGGAGAAGGGGCGTCCGGAGGAAGGCCGCCGCCGGGTGCCCCGCCGCCGCCCGCCGCAGCGCGAGCCTGAGCCCGAAGAGGCCTACGAGGAGGAAGAGGAGTACGAGGAGGAGCCGGAGGAGGAGGCAGAGGAGCCCGAACCCGAAGAGCGGCGCCGGCCCCGGATCCGTCCCACCCGTCCCGTGCTGCGGCGGAGGTGAGAACCATGACCGAACAGACGCGGGAACGAACCCAGGGCGCACGGGCGCCGGACGAAGGGGCGCTGCCCACGCAACGGCTCGGGCAGGAGTTCCAGAACCTCGCCACGGCCGTGGCCGAGCGCGCGTTGTCGCGGGTCGCCGAGAAGATCGACGGCCTGGCCGGCCGTCTCACCGACTACGTGGAGCACGGTGGCTCCGGGCTGTTCAGCGCGCTCACCGGCAAAGAGGGCGGCGGACGGGAGGCGCTCGGCGGGCTGCTCCGCGGCCTCACCCGCGGCCGGGACGCCCGGGGACTGCTCAAGTCGGCCGCCGACCGGCTCGGCGCGACGGGCGGCGGTGGCCTGCTCGGCGCTGTCACCAGCGCTCTCACCGAGGACGGCGGGGGCGGCCATCCCGTACGCGCGGCCCTCATGGCGTACGGCAAGGAGAAGATCAAGGGCCTGTTCGGCAGGGGCGGCGGCGGAGGCAAGGGCGGCAAGGGCAAGAAGCTCAAGGTCACCAACATCGTCGAATCGCTCGACATCGGCGCGCCGCTGCGCCTGGTCTACAACCAGTGGACGCAGTTCGAGGACTTCCCGAGCTTCATGAAGAAGGTCGAGACCGTCGAGCAGAAGTCCGACGAGAAGCTCGGGTGGAAGGCGCAGGTCTTCTGGTCCCACCGCACGTGGGAGTCGACGATCGTCGAGCAGGTCCCCGACAGCAGGATCATCTGGCGGTCGCAGGGCCCGAAGGGCTTCCCTGACGGCTCGGTGACCTTCCACGAGATCACTCCCGAACTGACCCGGGTCCTGCTCGTCGTCGAGTATCACCCGCAGGGGTTGTTCGAGCGTGTCGGCAACCTGTGGCGGGCCCAGGGCCGCCGGGTCCGGCTCGAGTTCAAGCACTTCAAGCGGCACGTCATGACCAATGCCCTGCTGCGTCCCGACGAGATCGAGGGCTGGCGGGGCGAGATCCGCGACAGCGAGGTCGTCAAGGACCACGAGACGGCGCTGCGCGAGGAGCGCGAACGCGAGGAGCGCGAGCGGGGCGAGGAGGCCCCCGAGGAGCGCGAGGAAGCCGAGGAATTCGAGGAGGAAGAGGCCCCGGAAGAAGAAGGCGCTGCAGAAGAGGGCGCCGAAGAGGAGCCGTACGAGGAGGAGGAAGAGGAAGAGGAGGAGCCCGAGCGGGCCCGCAGGCCCGCCTACGCGGGTGCGGAGCGGGGTGGACGGGCCGGCGCGCCGGTCACCCGGAGGCGCGGGGACGAACCCGAGGAACGCGGCACGCGGGCGCCGGTCAGGCGGCGCGGGGCGGAGGCCGAGCGAGGCGAGGGCGAACAACCCCGGCGGGGCGAGCAGGGCCGCAGGGGCGAGGAGTCGGAGGAGACGGGCGAGACCCACGCGGGGGCGAGGGAGGAGCAGCCGGTGCGCCGCCGCCCCCTGGTCCGGCGCCGCCGTCCCCCGGAATAGCAGACACGGAATAGAACGGCCGCCCGCGTGCGACGGGCGGGGCGAGTGATCGGAAACGCGACATGGAACCGAGGAGGGGAAGCGCATGACGGTAGCCGTTCCACCGGCGGGTGGCGGCGGATTGCCGGGCCGGTCGTCAGGATCGGGCCTGGCCGACGTCATTGACACGATCCTGGACAAGGGCCTCGTGATCGACGCCTACGTACGGGTCTCACTGGTCGGCATCGAGATTCTGACCATCGACGTGCGTGTCGTCGTCGCGAGTGTCGACACCTATCTCCGGTTCGCCGAGGCGGTGAACCGGCTGGACCTGGCGTCCCAGCAGCAGGGGCTGCCCGATCTCCTGTCGAGTGCGCCCCAGAAGATCGCCCACGGCAAGTCCAAGGGCGTGGCCCAGGGCGTGCTGGAGGCGGCCGGGGAGAAGCTGCAGGACCTCATGGCGAGCTACGCGGAGGAACCCGCCCCGCGTACCCGCCGGCGTCAACGGGAGGAGGACTGAGATGACGGGCTCGACCAGGCAGTCCGGGGCGGGCGACCGCGCCGAGGCTCCCCCGCGCAACACCGCGTGCTACGTCTACGGCATCCTCCCGGAGGACGTGGAGATCAGCGAGGACGCCGTGGGGGTGGGCGATCCTCCCGGCCGTGTCAAAATCATCAGGCACGGTGAGATCGCCGCCCTGGTGAGCGACGTCGACGTGGACCGCCCCCTCGGCCGCGCACAGGACCTGGTGGCGCACGAGCAGCTGCTCGACGAGGCCGCGGCCGAGGTGCCCGTGCTTCCCCTGCGGTTCGGTGCCGTGATGACCACGCCGGAAGCGGTCGTGGAGGAGTTGCTGGCGCCGCACCACGACTCGTTCGCGGCCGCGCTGAAGCAGATCGAGGGCCGGGCCCAGTTCGTGCTCAAGGCGCGGTACGCCGAGCAGCCGGTGCTGGTCGAGGTGCTGACGGAGAACGCCGAGGCCAGACAGTTGCGTGACCGGATCAGGCAGTTGCCGGAAGAGGTGACGCGTAACGAGCGGATCCGCCTCGGCGAGCTGATCACGCAGATCATCGCCGCGAAGCGGGAGGCCGACACCCGGGCGGTCGTCGAACGCTTCGAGCCCGTCACCGTCGGCGCGGTGGTCCGGGACCCCAGCCACGAACGGGACGCCGCGCACGTCGCGTTCCTCGTGGAGAACGACCGCCAGGCCGACTTCGAACGCGCCGTCGGGGAGTTGCGCTCCGAGTGGGGAGACCGGGTCGAGGTCCGCCTGCTCGGGCCGATGGCACCGTACGACTTCGTCACCACCTGACTATGAGGGGAGGCCGCCGTGGGACTGATCAGCCTGCTGTTCACCTGGCCGCTCGCCCCGATCCACGGCGTCATCCGGCTGGGTGAGCTGATCCAGCAGCAGGTCGAGCATGAGCTGAGGGATCCGGCGGCGGTCCGGCGGCGGCTGGAGGCCATCGAGGAGGCCAGGCGCTCGGGCCAGATCTCCGAAGAGGAGGAGGCCCAGGCCGTGGAAGAGATCCTCAGGCTCATGAGCGGCCCGCGGAGGGGGTGATCGTCCATGCCTCCCCGGCGGAGAGCCCGTTACGACGAGGACGCCGCGCCGTACGGGCGGCGGGCCTCCTCGGGCATGCCCGTCGAGGAGGACGGGCCGTACGACGAGTCCGAGGACGAAGACGAGTACGAGCGCGGAGATGAGCGCGGTGCCGAGCCGCGCCGGCGCCGGGCGGCGCTGAACGCGGTGTCCGCCGGACGGCTCGGCCTGCGCTTCATCGCGGATCTGACCTCCAAGGACACGGAGGGGGTCACGTCGGTGGAACCCGTGGAGAACGGCTGGCTGGTGGACGTCGAGGTCGTCGAGGACCGCAGGATCCCGTCCACCAGCGACATGCTGTCGATCTACGAGTGCCAGGTGGACGACGAGGGGAACCTCCTGTCCTACCGGCGCACCAGGACCTACCGGCGCGGCAGCGGCGCCTACGGCGGTGGGCTATGACCGATCCCCGCTCGCGTCCCGTCCTGCGCGAGTCGTCGTACGCGCCGCCGGCCGTCATGGGCCGGGAGTCGACCAACCTGGGCGACATCCTGGAACGCGTGCTCGACCGGGGCATCGTGATCGCCGGCGACATCCGGGTGAACCTGCTGGAGATCGAGCTGCTGACCATCAAGCTCCGGCTGGTCATCGCCTCGGTCGACACCGCGCGGGAGATCGGCATCGACTGGTGGGAGCGCGACCCGTGGCTCAGCGGCAGGGACCGCGAACTGGTCGAGGAGAACCGCCGGCTTCGCGAGCGCCTGAACGCGGTCGAGGAGCGCCTGCTCGCCTGGGAGGAGCGGACCGAACTCGAACCGGGCGAGCGCACGGGTGAGCGTGCGGTCGAGCGGCCGGTTGAACGGCGGGGCGAACGTGCGGACGAACGGCCGGTCGAGCGGCGGGGCGAGCGTGCGGGAGAACGCAGGGGAGAAGGCATGAGAGAAGGCGCGGGTGAGCGGCGGGGCGACCGTCAGGCCGAGGCCCGCGCCCGGCGGCTCGGCCGGCCTCCCGGAACGGAGCCCGGCCGTGAGTGAGAACCACCCCGCCGCTCCCACCACCCCGCCGCGGAAGGCGCACGCCCCTGACGGCCCCCGCGATGTGCACGAGACGCGGGGCGGCGACCTTCGCGCGGCCCGTGAGACCGCCATCCCGGGCGCTCGCGAAGCGCGGGGCGCCGACCCTGGCGCGGCACCTGAGACCGCCACCCCGGGTGGTCCCGGCGCGGGGGTCTACCTGTACGCGGTGACGTCCGGCGGGGAGCCCCCTCCTGACCTGCGCGGTGTCATGGAGGGCGCGGTGCGGCCCGTGCCGCACGGCGGGCTCGTGGCCCACGTCAGCGACGTGCCCCTCGACCGGTTCGGCGAGGAACCGCTGCGCCGCTCGCTGGAGGACCTGGACTGGGTGGAGGCAGTCGCCCGCGCTCACCACCGGGTCGTCGAGGCGCTGGCGGCGGCCGGGCCGACCGCCCCCGTGCGCCTCGTGACCGTCTACACCGGCGAGGAGCAGGTCCGCGACCTTCTCGACCGGCGGCACGACGACTTCGCGGAGATCCTGTCGCATGTCGCGGGACGCCGGGAGTGGGGCGTCAAGGCTTACCTGCGGCGGGACACGCCACCTCCCACGCCGGCGCCCGCGGCCACCTCCCCGGCCGGTGGCGACAGCCCCGGGATGGCGTACCTGCGCCGGAAGAAGGAGAACCTGCGCGGCAGGGAGGACCTGTGGCGCGCGGCGGCCGAGCGGGCCGAGCGGTTGCACGCCGACCTGGGACGGGTCGCCGTGGCGAGCCGCCGCCACCGCCCGCAGGACCCCCAGCTGTCCGGGCGGAGCGAGTCGATGCTGCTCAACGGCGCCTACCTGGTTGATCCGGCCCGGGAGAAGGAGTTCGCCGCGGTGCTCGGCGGCTACCGCGACCGGTTCCTGGACGTCGAGCTCACCGGCCCGTGGGCGCCCTACTCCTTCACCTCGATCGACCTCGGGGCGGGCCGGGCCGGGGGCGTGCGATGACGCCCGGCGGGACCCCGGCGTACGTGCCGGAGCGGCCGCGGGGCGCCTCCCTCGCCGCCGAGGGCCGCCTGCCGCCCGAGCGCGTGGCGCTCGTCGACCTGCTCGACCGGCTGCTCGCGGGCGGCGTGGTGATCACCGGCGACATCGTGCTGTCGATCGCCGACATCGACCTCGTCCGCATCTCCCTGCGGGCGCTGCTCGGCTCCGTACGCGGCACCGAGCCGTTCGACCCGCTCGGCGAGCCGTACGCGGGGACGGACGACGTCGGCGGCAGGAGGGAGATCGAGGATGACCGGTGGTGAAGCCGGGAGCACTCCGTGGGACACCGGGACGGGACCGTGGCGGATGGGCGTGGAGACCGAGGCGGGCGGCCCGGACCGGTGGGCGCAGGACCAGTGGGCGCAGGACCAGTGGGCGCAGGACCGGGGGGAGCGGAGCGCGGAAACCGGAAAGGGCAGCCCCTGGCGGCTGAACACCGACCCGGACGCGGTGCGGCGTGACCTGAGCCGTCTCGTGCTGACGCTCGTCGAGCTGGTGCGCCAACTGGTGGAACGGCAGGCCATCCGACGGATGGACCAGGGCGACCTGTCCGACGAGCAGGTCGAGACGCTCGGCCTGACGCTGATGCGCCTGGAGGAGGCCATGACCGAGTTGTGCGAGCGGTTCGACATCTCACCGTCCGACCTCAACCTCGACCTGGGGCCCCTCGGCACGCTGCTGCCCACCGACAGGCCGTGAGCTCGGGCGCGTGTACGGCCAGGTCGCAGGGGTAGGCGGAGGACATCGACCGGGGCCGGGAGGAGATGTCATGAGTGTCGTCGGCCGGGACGAGGTCCGTGCGCTGCTGGAGTCGCCGTCGCCCGACGCGACGCTGGTGCTGGTGGGCGGGCGCTGCGAGGTCGTGCCGGAGTCACGCGCCGAGGGCCTGGTGATCGCCAGCCGGCGCGACCTGGAGAGCCAGGTGGGAGACGGCCCGCTGGACGACCGGCGGCTCGGCGAGCTCGCGGACCGGCTCGACACGGTCGCCCGCGATCTGGGGGCGTGACGGGCCGACCGGCAGGCCCATGGGCGCGTGCCGGTCGGGTGGGGGGAAGGTATGGGGGAGTTCGACGCGTCCGCGTACGGGCGGGCGATCGCGGACATCTACGACGAGATGGTGGAGCATCTACCCACCGGTCCTGCTGTCGAGCGCATCTTCCGGCTGGCCGAGGGAGGGCCGGTCCTGGAGTTCGGGATCGGCACCGGCAGGCTGGCGCTCCCCCTCGCCGCCCGCGGCCTGGCCGTGGCGGGCGTCGACGGGTCGCCCGACATGGTGGCGATTCTGCGGGACAAGCCCGGCGGTGACCGCATCCCGGTGACCGTGGGCGACTTCTCGGAGGTGCGGGTCGAGGGGCGGTTCGCGCTCGTCCTGCTGGCCTTCAACACCGTCTTCGCGCTGCCCTCCCAGGACGCCCAGGTCCGGTGCTTCCACAACGCGGCGGCCCACCTGCGGCCCGGAGGACGCTTCGTGGTCGAGACGTGGGTGCCGGACCCCGCGGCATTCCGCGACCGGACGTCGCTGCGGCTGCTGTCGCTCGACGAGGACGAGGTCGTCGTCGAGGCCGCCCGGCTGAGCCCGGCCGAGCAGTTCATGCACACCACGAAACTGCGGATGACCGCGGACGGCCTGCGGTTGCTGCCGGCCAACCACCGCTACGCCTGGCCGTGCGAGCTGGACCTCATGGCCCGCCTCGCCGGGATGGAGCGGGAGCACCGCTGGGCCGACTGGTCCGGCGCTCCGTTCACCGACGACAGCCGCGGCCACGTGTCCGTCTACCGCCTGCTGGAGAGCTGATGCAGTTGCCCGCGCCCCGAGGCCCGATCACCGACCGGCTCTTCGCGGAGCTGGCCCGGCCGCCTCACGTTTTCGGCCCGCCGCCCGTCGGCGCGTGCGACGCCGAGGACGACGACGCCCAGCTCGCGCTGTTCGTCTGTTACGAGCTGCACTACCAGGGCTTCGACGGCGTCGACGACCGCTGGGAGTGGAACCCGTCGGTGCTGGCCCTGCGGGAGCGCCTGGAGGCGTGGTTCGAGGGGTGGCTGGCCCGGCGCGTGCCCCGCCCGCCCGCTCCGCCGCCACGGGAGGTGCCCCGGGCCCTGGCGGCGCTGGTGGCGGCCGACGACGGCCCCTCCCTGTCGGCGTACCTGCGCGGCAGAGGCGACGCCGCGCAGTTCCGCGAATTCGTGATCCACCGGTCGATCTACCAGCTCAAGGAGGCCGACCCCCACACGTGGGGCATCCCGCGCCTGCTCGGACGGCCCAAGGCCGCGCTGGTGGAGATCCAGTCCGACGAGTACGGCGGGGGCAGGCCGGAGCGCATGCACGCCGAGCTGTTCCGCGCGACCATGCGGGGGCTCGGCCTCGACGACTCCTACGGCGCCTACCTGGGCGGCGTCCCCGGCGTGACGCTCGCGATCAGCAACGTCATGTCGCTGTTCGGGCTGCACCGCCATCACCGGGGCGCGCTCCTCGGGCACCTCGCGGCGTTCGAGATGACCTCATCGCTCCCCAACCGCCGCTACAGCCAGGGCCTGCGGCGGCTGGGCGGCGACGCCGACGCGCGCCGCTACTACGACGAGCACGTGCAGGCCGACGCCGTACACGAGCAGATCGCCGCGCACGACATGTGCGGCGCGTTCGCCGCCGAGCATCCCGGCCTGACCGGCGACATCCTGTACGGCGCCGCCTGCGCGCTGACCCTCGACCGGCTCTTCGCGGAGCATCTGCTGAGCCGCTGGCGGGAGGGGCGCACCTCCCTGTGGCAGGCGGAGTGGCGGGCCGACGCCGAGGTGACGGTGCGATGACCACGCCCGGCGGCCGCCTGCCCGAAGCCGGCCGTGCGACGGCGGACATTGACTACGTGCTGCCGCTGCGCTGGCGCGACGACGCCGGGCTGGCGGAGCTGACCGGCTACCTGCGCGGCCTGTCCCGGCACGCCCGGATCGTGGTGGTCGACGGCTCGCCTTCGCCGCTGTTCGAACGGCACGCGCGCCTGTGGCGCGGCATCGCCGAGCACGTGCGGCCCGACGACGACCCGACGGTCGCGAACGGCAAGGTGGCCGGCGTGCTCACCGGCATGCGCCGCGCCCGGAGCGAGCACGTCGTCATCGCCGACGACGACGTGCGCTACGACGCGGACGCGCTCGCCCGGGTCCACGCCCTACTCGACCACGCCGACCTCGTCCGCCCGCAGAACCACTTCCACCCGCTCCCCTGGCACGCCCGCTGGGACACCGCACGCACCCTGCTCAACCGCGGCCTCGGGGCGGACTATCCGGGCACCTTCGGCGTACGCCGCTCGACGTTCGAGAAGATGGGCGGCTACGACGGCGACGTGCTGTTCGAGAACCTCGAACTCATCCGCACGGTCCGCGCCCACGGCGGCCGGGAGGTCCGCCCGCTCGACCTCTACGTGCGGCGCCTGCCGCCCGGCACCCGCCGGTTCTGGTCACAGCGGGTCCGGCAGGCGTACGACGACCTGGCCCAGCCCGCGCGGATGGCGGTCTTCCTCGCCGTCCTTCCCTGCGTGGGCGCGGCTCTGTGGCGACGCCGGCCGGAGTTGCTCGCGGCGGGTGCGGCGGCGGCGGTCGGCCTGGCCGAGATCGGACGCCGCCGCTCCGGGGGCCGCCGGGTCTTCCCCGCCACCGCCGCCCTGTTCGCGCCGGTCTGGGTGCTCGAACGCGCCACCTGCAGTTGGGCCGCTCTGGCCGCCAGGTTCGCGCTCGGCGGTGTGCCGTACGCGGGGCGGCGCCTGCGGGTCGCCGCGCACTCGACGCGGCGGCTCCGCCGCCGGGCACTCGCGGCAGGGTAGGCGCGGGACCGTTCTCGAACGAGGCAGTGGACCGGCGGCCGGGGCATCGGTCGGCCGGGCGGGGTCGGTCAGCCCGGCGGGTCAGCCGGGCGGGTCGGTCAGCCGGGCGAGTCGGGCTCGCTCGTCGCGCGGAAGCCGACCGCCTTGTGGGAGCCGTCGCAGAACGGCTTGGTCGAGGACCTGCCGCAGCGGCACAGCGCCACCGTGGTCCTGCCCGGGTCGATGCGCCGCCCGTCCTGCGTCACCAGCGTGAACGGCCCACGCACCAGCAGCGGGCCGTCCTCGCAGGGAGTCACCGTGACCGCCGTCACCGTGGCCGGGTCCTCCGCCATGTGCTCCATGCGGTGCAGCCTGCCCGGGACGGTGACGGCATAACACGTGGTCAGCGGCGTACGGTCAGTCCCATCTCGCGCAGTGGGCGGAGGGGCTGAAGGCCCAGCACCCGGCCCGGCCCGCGGCCGGTTCGTCCGCCGCGAGCGCGAACCCGGCGAACGGCCCGCTGAACGCGCCGGGGACGCCCGACGGACTGGGCAGGCCCGACTTCACGCTCGGCGGGGCGAAGGCCCAGCGTGGCGTCGCCGTGCCGCCCGTCCGCCCGCCGCCCGGGAGCGCCTGGGAGTGCCCCGGCGTACGGCTCCGCCAGGGCGCCAGGCTCCAGCAGCCGGCCGTGCCGTCGTCCCCGCATCGAACATGCGTATGGGCGACCAGCGGCGGCAGCGGCAGGTATCCCGGGATCACGATCGGCGTGGCCGGCGGCTGCCCGCCCGTGGGAGGCGGCACCGCCGCCGTACGGGCGTTGAGCGACGGCACGGGGGTCACCCACGTCGTACTGCCCGGAGACGTCGGCACGGCCGTGGCGCCGGTGGTCGGCGTCACCGCCGGGAAGGCCGTCCGTGCCGGCGTCGCCGTACCGGCCGCCGTGGGGACGGCGGGCGGGGTGGCGGGCGGCGTTGCGGTGGGGAGCGCGGTCGAGGTGACGGCCGCGCTCGGCTTGGGCTGCGTTGCCTGCTGTGTCGGCTGCTGCTCCGGCTTGTGCGTCGGCCTGTCGCTCGAGGTCGGCTTGGCCGTGGGCTTCGGCTTCGGAGTGGCCTTGGCCGTGGGGTTCGGCTTCGGGCTCGGCTTGGCGGTCGGCTTCTCCGTCGCTTTGTCCGTGGGCTTTCCTGTGGGCTTGGCTGTGGGCTTGTCTGTGGGCTTGGCTGTCGCTTTCTCCGTGGCCGTGGGGCTCGGGTTGCTGCTCGCCGGGGAGCCCGGGGTGGGCGAGACGCTCACCGAGACGGTCGCGTTCGGGCTGGCCTGCGGTGTCGCGGCCGCGGTGGGCGCGGTGGCGCCGCTCGCGGCAGGTGCGGGAGCCGGGGTGGCGACGCCCTGCGCCTGCGCCCCCTTCGCCGTCGCGGTGGGCGCGCTGGCGGTCGGCGCCGGCGCGCCTTGAGCGGTCTGGCCGGGAGTCGCGGTCGCGGCGCCGCCGGCCGTCGGCCCCGGAGTCGAGGCGGCGCCCTGCCCGCCGTTCTGCCCCGACTTGCCCTGCCCGATCGGCGCGGACAGGGCCTTCGTCATGGGGCCGCTGCTCGCGGTGGGAGTGGGCCCCTGCGGAGCCGACGGCGAGGACGCAGGCGGTGTCGCCGTACCGCCCGGCGTGTACGGCGACGGAGTGGCCGGAGGCGGCGGGGCGGAGCCCTCGGCGTGGCCGTTGCCGCCGGTGTGACCTGAGGTGCCGGTCGACCGGTCGCCTCTGGTGCGGCCGGACTCGCGGCTGTGATCACGGGTGCCGCGGGCCGTCCGGTCGCCCACGCGGTAGGCCGTCCGGTCCCGGGTGGAGGTGCCGCCAGAACCGGCGCCAAGGGTGGCACCGGACGACCCGGGAGACGATCCGGTGGACTCGTGTGACTTCCCCGACGGGCCGTCGGGACCGCCGGAGGAGGGGCTGTCGGAGGAGGGACTGCCGGAGGAGGGGCTGTCGGAGGACTCATGGGCCGTACCGGACGAGCCTCCGGATGAACCGGACCCGGCCTTGTTCGCCGCCTGTGTGCCGGGCCCGGCACCGCCCGGCGCGTCCCCGGCGCCGTCGGATTCGTTGGCGGGTTCGTTCGCGGCGCCGTCGGAGGAGTCGTCGGGCGTCGAACCGGACGAATCACTCGGGCTGTCGGACGAGTCCTGCGCCGCACCCGAGGCACCACCGGAACTCTCCGAGGACTCATGGGTCGTGCCGGACGAGCCTCCGGAGGAACCGGAGCCGGTTTTGTCCGCTGCCTGAGTGTCGGGCGCGGCATCGCCCGGTCCGTTCGCGGAGCCGTCATCCGCGCTGTCACCCGCGCCGCCGGAGCCGCCCGACGACGAGGAATCCGACGAGGCGTCCGATGCGGCGTCCGCGGGGTCGTTGGAGGTGGGCGCGGCCAGGGGGGCGGCGCCTTCTATCGGTGGGGGGGCGTCCAGGCCGGGCTCGGCCACGGCGGCCCAGGGCTGCGCGACGACGGCGCCGCCGGTGGCGGATACCGCGGCCAGGAGCAGGCCGGAGACCAGGGTGGCACGCCGGGAGGACATTCGGGGGGTCATTGAGGGGCTCTTCCTCGATCTAGGGAGTGGGCCGGGGACCGATGAGGGACTTCCAGCCCGCCGCGGCGAACTCGGGCGTCCCTGGGAGAGCGGCTGCGGGTACGGACGGAGGCGTCGGGTCGGGGATGTTGACCCAGTCGCCCTTGTCCGCACCGCGCATATCGGGTTTCCACGCCATCAGCAGGCTCATGGCGTATGGGCTGGAGTAGACGGGTCCGGTGGCACCGGCGCCCGTGGTCGCCGTCACCTGCACGAGGACGGAGACCTGCACCTGGTCCTCGGAGCGGACCTTCCATTGGACGCCGATCGTCTGCGTCCGCAGGGCCGCCCCGGCGGGGAGGTCGCCTTCGGGGGGAAGGCCGAGGGTCTCCCGCCAGCCGCGTACGGCGTCGCGAGCACCCTCGCGCGCCGCCTCACGCTGGTCCGGCGGGGCGTACAGCGCGGCCGCCTGTTCCGCCTGGCCGACGTCGAGCGTCCAGGCGGCCTCCAGGGCGGCGGCCGCGGCGGACGCCGCCCCGACCTCGGTGTGGGGGAAGCTCACGGGGTAGCCTCCGTCGCCCTCGTGACCGGCGGGCGCCGCCAGCGCGACCGACGGCGCGGTGACGCGCGCCGGCGTGGACGGCGCCTCGGTGTGCCGGGTCTGCAGCACGATCACCGCGACGGCGATGACCGTGACGACCCCCGCGATGGCGACGATCAGGTGCCGGGGATCCCACCGCCGAGGCGGTCCCAGGTCCCAGTCGAGCGCCGGATCGGGGATGACCGGTCCCACTACTTGCCCCGGTCTGGCCGCTGTGAGAACGCCTGCCCGGCGGCCGCGGCGAGGCGCAGGTACGCGCCGCGGGTGGTGGGCCGCAGCCTCGCCAGGTCGACCTCCGCGCCCTCCTTCAGGTGCGGGTCGAACGGCACCCGCACCACCGCGCGGCAGCGTCCGGCGAAGTGGCGTTCGAGCAGGTCGACGTCCACATGTGACTTCGGCTCGACCGCGTTCAGCACGACGATGGCGTTCTTGACGAGGTGGCCGTGGCCGTGGGCGGTGAGCCAGTCGAGGGTCGCGGCGGCCGAGCTCGCGCCGTCCACCGCCACCATGGTGACCAGCACGATCTGGTCGGCGAGCTCCAGCGTGGCGCCCATGGCGCCGTGCAGGAGCCCGGTGCCGCAGTCGGTGATGCAGATCGAGTAGTAGCGCTCGATCAGATTGGCGACCGTACGGTAGTCCTCGGCGTTGAACGCCTCGCTGACGGCCGGGTCGGTGTCGGAGGCGAGCACCTCCAGCCGGGCGGACGACTGCGAGGTGAACGCGCGGGCGTCGGCGTACCGGACGATGTGCGGCGCCTCGGCCAGCAGGGTCCGGATCGTCGCCGCGGTCTCCGACTTGACCTTGATGCCGAGCGTTCCCCGGTCGGGGTTGGCGTCGATGGCGATCACCCGGTCACCGCGCAGCGAGGCCAGCGTGTTGCCCAGCGCCGCCGTCGTCGTGGTCTTCCCCACCCCGCCTTTGAGGCTCATGACCGCGATCCTGTGGTGACCGCTGGCGACGGGCGTCTGGGCCTGGGCGATCAGTGTGCGCCGTTCCAGCTCCGCCGCCGACTCCGACGGGTTGATCCGGCCGCCGGAGAGCTGGTAGACGAGCCGCCGCCAGCCGCCGGTGGGCTCGATGCGGCGGTTGGTCAACAAGTGTTCGGCCGTGAGAGGCACGCTCTCCGGGAACTGCTCGGCGGGAGTGGGCACCGGGGTGCGGATCTCGGTCATGGGCGGGTCCTTTCACCGAGGACGGGAGGAAACAGGGGCGGTCAGCAGGTGCTCCATCGCACGGTGGCAGTGCGTTTGCCCTTCGGGCCGTGCAGTTCGAGCGGCGCCGTCACGGGCGAGGGGACCCCGCACCAGTAGCGGACGCGCAACGCGCGCACGGTGAGCACGTCGGTGTGCCCGGGCTTGAGCGTTCCACTGGACGGCTCGACCACCAGGCCGGGTGCCGATATCCGCCATTTCACGGGTTTTCCGGAGGTCGTCGAGAGAGTGATGGTGCCCCTCCCGAACGCGTCGAGTGTGACGACGGACGGCGCCTGCACGCCCCAGTTCCCCATGAGGAAGGCACCGGGGGATGCGGGAGTGTCCGGGGTGGCGCCCTGTCCGCCGGGCTGCGCGGCACCCCCGGCCGCGGTGCCCTGTTGTCCGCCAGGCTGCGCACCGCCTCCGGCCGCGGTGCTCTGCCCGCCGGGCTGTGCGGCGCCTCCGGCTGTGGCGCCTCCGGCGGCGGTCGCGGTCACCGTGGCCTGCGGCGTGCCCGAAGCCGTGCTCGTGGCGCCCTCGCCCGCCGCCGCACCAGCAGCCGCACCACCCGCCACGGTCCCGCCGGTCGCGGTCCCGCCGGTCGTGGTGCCGCCCACCGCCGCGCCGTCCGTCCGGCCGGCCGCCGAGGGGTTCGCGCCCGTCCCCGTGGGATTGGCGGACGCCTGCGCGACGCTCGCCTCCAGCGATCCCTTCTGGGATTGGGGGGCGGGAGCGAAGAGGTTGATCCCCGTGACGGTCCCGGCGGCCCCCGCGATGACGACGATGACGATCCGTAACGCGGTCGCCCGAAGCAGCGTGCCGACCCGGGCCAGGACCTCGATGATCCTGATCTGCGCACCGGCGACCGGCCGGTCGGTGAGTTCGGCCTTTCCGACCGCGTCGGCGGCATCGGGGACGTGCGCGGGGGCGGGGACCGCCTCGGCGGCGTGCGCCAGGGCCTCCCTGGCCCTGATCTGCGAGAGCAGCGCGTTGTAGAGAGGGGTGTCCTGCCCCGGTGGCAGTTCGGCGGCCTCTCCGGAGGCCGGGTGCGCCCCCCGCGCCGCCCCGGCCGCGCCCAAGTAGCCGACAGACCCGGCCGACCCCGCAGACCCAAGCGACCCGGCGGATCCAACGGTCCCAGAGGATCCAGCCGGCCCGGCGGTTCCAAGCGACCCGCGCGACCCAATCGGCCCTGCCGGCCCCGCTGGCCCGGGCGAGCCCGTCCCCTGCGACCCTGGCGATCGGGTCGTGCCCCGGGACCCGGGTGATCGGCTCGCGCTCGACGGCCCGGGGAACGGGTTGGGCCGTTGCGTGCCGCGTGACTTCGGCGTCCCGGACGGCCACGGCAGGCTCGGTTGGGTGTCCTCCTGTGAGAAGGCCCGCACCGGGCGCTCCGGCAGTTCGGGTACGGCATCCGCCGCGGTGCCGGCAGGGCGCGGCGTTTCCGGCTGCGCGGGCGGGAGCAGGCGGCCGGGTCCGGTGTCCTCCCTGGCCTCCGTGGCCTCCCCGTCCTCCCGGGACGGCGGGCGGAACTCCTCACCGGACACGACCGGAGACAGGCCGGAGTCGGGCGGTGCCGACGGCGGGACGGCCGGAGGCGACGCGGGAAGCGCCGGTGCGGGGGTGGCAGGAGCGGGCGCGGTGCCCACGGGAGCGGACAGCGGCATGCCGAACGACGAGGGAGGCCGGTGGCCCGTCCGCTCCGCCTGAGTGCGCCGGGCCCTGTCCAGGGCGTCCAGGAGTCGCTGTCTGGTCTCGGGCGTGAGATCGGCGACCGGGGGGCGGGAGAGGATCTGCGGAACGGTGTATCGGATGTTGATGGGCCGCTTGCACACCACGCACGTCACGATGTGCCGGAGCAGCGCCGTACGGCCGGCGCCGAAGTCGGCCGCCTCGCCGCGCTCGTCCGGGAAGACGGCGGCGGCCAGCGGTGCGATCTCGGGGCAGATCGGGCGGCCCCGGGCGAGGCCGTCCAGCCCGCTCACGAGGATCTCCACCACGTCCTGGGTGCGCGCGATGAGCCTGCCGGCCTCCTTGAGCGGCAGGGCGAGCACGTACACGAGATCCCGCAACGGGAGTTCGTGGCGGTAGAGCAGGAGCAGCGTCTCCGCGCCCAGAGGATCCGCCAGGCGCCACGCGCGCCGCACCGCGAGGTGGTCGGGCCCGCCGGGACCGGGTCCGGGCAGGAATCCCCGCCCCGGGCCGGTGGCGACCTCACGGCGCAGCGCGGACAGCAGCCAGGCCCGGTCTGAAACGTTCCCGGGCCGTTCGCGGGCGGCGCACGACTCCAGCGCGGCGATCACCGCCGCGAGCATGGGGCCGGACTCGAGGTGGCCCGAGGCGTAGTCGACGAGGTGTGCGCCGTGCTCGTCCACCCATGCCATCCCCCGGCCGGGGTCGAGCGTCACATCCCCGACGGGCGGGTTCATGCGCACCGGGGCAGGGTGAGGATGACGACGGCGTCATGTTCGGCCAGAGCATCACTGCGACTTAGGCTTCGCACTTGCCTAACAGGAAATCTTGATGCATACCGATACATAGAACGAGATCTTAGACTGACTGCGTTGTGTTGGGAAGGAAAAGAACCAGAGAAATCGCCAGTTGAGGATAAGCCGCAAATAACACCGATATGGTCATCCGAAAGGGGCCCAGACGCGGCGCCGTTATCGTCTCCCGACTTGTCTGGAGAAGTCGCGGATCATACCCCGCCTCTCCTCTTCGAGAGCCGGATGACCTGGCCTTTCACTCTCTTTCCATGCATCGGACACATCGGCCGCGACAGGGTTTCCGTGCCCGACTTTCGCCCTTCATCCGATCGCCACATCCGATGTGAATAGCCTTCATATTTCCGGGGAATAACCAGCTTTCCATGCTTTTTCGGCATTACAGGACGCGCACGACCGGTCTCGGCGTGAAGCAGCCCCCACCGCCCGACGAAACGATCTCGCGATTTACTCGGCAGCCGCAACCATCGGGGCGATCGGCGGCGAAGAGGTACGCGTGGAGACCGTCGTCGTACTGTTCAACCGGGACCTGCGAATCCATGATCATCCGGCACTGTCCGAGGCGTGCGCCGTGGCCCGGCACGTCGTTCCGATGTTCGTGTTCGACCCCGCGATCGGGGCCCGGCACCGCCGCGACTTCCTCCACGCGTCCCTCCACGACCTGCGGGCGTCCCTGCGCGCGCTCGGCGGCGACCTCGTCGTACGGCACGGCGACCCGGTGGCGCACGCCCTACGGGCGGCCGGTGAGGCGGGCGCGTCGGCGATCTGGGCGAGCGAGGACGTCAGCCCGCTGGCCCGGCGGCGGGAGCGGCGCCTGGCGGAGGAGTGCCGGGCCCACCGGCTGGAGTTCCGCCTCTTCCCCGGGGTGACCGTGGTGCCCCCCGGCGCGCTGCGACCCGGCGGCGGGAGCCATTACCGGGTCTTCTCGCCGTACTGGCGGGCCTGGTCGGCCACCGCGAGGCGGCCGGTCCTCGGCGCGCCCCACCGCCTGCGCCTGCCGCCCGGCATCGATCCGGGCGTCCTGACCGAGGCGTCCCCCGAGCCGTACGGGATCGTGCGGGGCGGGGAGAGCGAGGCACGGCGGCGGCTGGAGCGGTGGGTGGGCGACGGCCTGGCCTCCTACGCGGAGACCCGGGACCGGATGGCGGGGCGTACCTCGATGCTCAGCGCCTATCTCCACTTCGGCTGCCTGTCGCCGTCGGAGGTGGTCTACCGCGCCTGTGAACGGCCCGGCGGCGAGGAGTACGTCAGGCAGCTGTGCTGGCGCGACTTCCACTACCAGGTCGTCGACGCCTTCCCGGACATGGGCCGGCGCGACTACCGGCCGAGGGACGTGGAGTGGCGGCGCGACGAGGAGGCGGAGGCCGCCTGGCGGGAGGGCGCGACCGGGATGCCGATCGTGGACGCGGGCATGCGCCAGCTTCGCGCCGAGGGCTGGATGCACAACCGGGTGCGCCTGGTCACCGGCTCCTACCTGACCAAACGGCTCGGGATCGACTGGCGGGCCGGGCTTGAGCACTTCGCCGAGTGGCTGCTCGACGGCGACATGCCGAACAACTGCGGCAACTGGCAGTGGGTCGCGGGGACGGGCAACGACACCCGGCCCTACCGCACGCTCAACCCGCTGCGGCAGGCCAAAAGGTTCGACCCGGAGGGGGAGTACGTGCGCCGCTACGTCCCCGAGCTCGCGTCGCTGCCCGACGACCTGATCCACGAGCCGTGGAGGGTACGCGGCGGGGTGCCGGGCTACCCCTCCTCTCCCCTCGGCGGCGAGCTCAGGGCGTGACGGCCGCTGTGCCCGTCCCGCCACCGGCCAGGCGGCAGGCCGGTCTGACGCTGGAAGAACGTGGTGAAGTTCGCGGGATCGTCGAAGCCCAGCCGCTGCGCGCACCGCGCGACGGACAGGTCGGTGTGGGCGAGCAGCCGTTTGGCCTCCAGCAGGATCCGCTGGTCGAGAAACTGTTTGGCGCCCACTCCGGCCGCCGCGCGGGTGGCCCGGGTGAGGGTGCGGGGCGTGTAACCCAGCGGGCCCGCGTAGTCGGCCACGTGGTGCCAGGTGGCGAACGACTGTTCCACCGCGGCCCGGAACCGGCGGAACACCTCGTGCTCGGGGCCGTCGGAGCCCGGCGCGGAGCCCCTCTCGGGGACCACCCGCAGCACGAGCGCGGCGAGCAGGTGGGCGAGGATCGGCGCCGACGCCGGTTGGGGAGCCGTCAGGGCGGCCGCGTACTCCCTGCCCAGGTGGTCGGCGGCGGCCAGGCAGAGGGGCCAGGCGTCCTCGCCCGCCCGCCAGGTCGCAGGGGCGAAGACGTCGGCCGCGGCCTGCGCCGCGGGTCCCACCGGGGGAAGGACGCCCTGCTCGAACAGCACGAGGGACCCGTCGACCCGATCGACGTCGGTCCAGCGGTGCACCACGCCGGGGCGGATCCACACGACGGTGCGTTCACCCAGCGGATGGTCCACGAAGTCCGCCGTGTGCCGGCCGCGCCCGGAGCGGATCAGAGCCAGGACGTGAAAGTCGGGACGCTGAGGGCTTGCCCGGCGGCCGTCGGGGTCCATGCGCCGCAGCGTGTCGAAGCCGAGCACCTCGACGCCGAAGTCCGGTCCCGGCGCCGGGGCGTAGCGGAGCTGCCGCACACCGGGAAGCTGACCGTTTTCCACAAGCACCGAGCGCCTTTCGACCGGGATCTCACCGGCCCGCCACCCTAGCGTTTTCTCCGTACCCCGGCACGACAGGGGCACCGGAGGGCGCGACACCCCGCTCACGTAGGCCTGCTTGTGCCATAACTCGGAGGACACGATGACGACGACTTTCACAACCCAGAGCGTCCCGGTGGCGGGCGGCACGATCGCGGTGCGCCACCAGGGAGGCGGCGCGCCGACGGCGGTGTTCCTGCCCTACTGGGGCGGCTTGGCCGCGACCTGGGACGCGGTCGTGGAACGGCTGCCGGGTGAACGCGGCACGGTCCGCTACGACCCGCGCGGGTGGGGCGCGTCACGGAGGCTCCCCGGCCCGTACGGCCTCGAGCGGCTCGCCGACGACCTGGCGGCCGTGGTGCGGGAGCTGCGCCTGGAACGATACGTGCTCGTCGGGCACTCCATGGGCGGCAAGGTCGCCCAACTGGCCGCGGCCCGGCGTCCGGCCGGATTGGCCGGTCTGGTGCTGGTCGCGCCCGCGCCGCCCGAGCCTCCCGCCACCGTCACACCCGACTACAGGCGATTTCTCGCCGGCGCCTACGACTCGGTGCAGACCGTCGAGCAGGCCCTCGACACCGCCCTGACCGCCACCAGGATCCCGGACTCGGTCCGCGAGGCGATCGTGCGCGACAGCCTGGCCGCCGATGACGCCGCGCGCCGGGAGTGGCCCCTCCACGGCATCGCCGCCGACGTCACCGCCGCCGCGCGGGCGATCGAGGCTCCCGTGCTGGTGCTCGCCGCCGAACACGATCGGGTCGAGCCGCCACAGGTGCTCCGCGACCACCTGCTGCCCCACATCTCCCACGCGCGGTTGGACGTCGTCGCCGGAAGCGGGCACCTGCTGCCCGTGGAGGCGCCGGACGCGGTCGCCGCCGCGTTGGACCGGTTCATCGCCACCGTCGCCGAGGGCTGACGATCCCCACTTTCGGGTCGCCCTTCTCGCACGGCGCGGCCGGCCCGGCGAGCCGGACCGCCGAGCGCTCGATGCCCGGCCGCCACATGCCGATCCGCTCGGCGGCGGGCCGGTAGGCGATCGAGCCGCTAGACGATCGAGCCGTTAGGCGGAGAACAGGACCATCCTGCTCATGAGTCTCTTCTCGTCATCGCGGCGAGCTGGCCGGCGACCCACTCGCGGTAGTCCTTCGACAGCGGATCGACGCCGACGATCCCCTCGACCATCCGGGGCAGCGCGATGGGCGCGAAGGCCAGCGCGTAGGCGACGAGCAGGACGAACTCGGCGTCCAGATCACCGGTGATCTCGCCCTCCTCCTGGCGGCGGCGGGTCCGCTCGACGGCCTCGCGCAGCCGGGCCCGCTGCGCCGCCGCCCATTCGTCGTCGCCCGCGGTGGCCGGGCTGTCCCCCAGCGCCTGCCAGACCACGAGCCGGGACCAGTCCGGGTTGTCCAGCGTCGCGTCGAGGTGGGCCGCCACGCTCTCGGCGTACGTCGCGCCGGGCGGCGTCACGCTCTGCTGCGCCCGCGCCCACCTGCGCCGCAGTTCCTCGACGAGCCCCTGCTTACCGCCGAAGTAGTACGAGATGAGCTGCTGGTTGACCCCCGCTCGCGCCGCGATGGCGGCCGTACGGGCTCCGGCGTACCCCTTCGCGCCGAACTCCTCGACCGCCGCCTCCAGGATCCGCTCGCGGGTCCGTTCCGCCGCCTTCCCCCGCTCCTGAGGTGCGCGCCGCGCTGCTGAAGCCATGCGCGCACCCTAGCCAATCAAGTGCTTGAATGACAAACGTCAATCAAGCACTTGATAAGGACGAGCCCGTGATCTTCACAGAGCGCGAAATCGAGTACCTCGACGGTCAGCGGATCGGGCGCCTGGCCACGCTCCACCCGAACGGCACCCTCCAGGTGAGCCCTGTCGGGTTCCGCTACAACCGTGAGCTGGGGACGATCGACATCGGCGGGCGCGACATGGCGGCCAGCCGCAAGTTCCGCAACGTGCTGGCCAACGGCAAGGTGGCGTTCGTCGTGGACGACGTCCCGTCCGTCGATCCCTGGCAGGTGCGGTGCCTGGAGATACGCGGACGCGGCGAGGCGATCGCCGAGCCCGCCGACTCGAACGCCCCACTGGCCGGCCCGATCATCCGCGTCCATCCGCAGCGGATCATCAGCTTCGGCGTCGACCCCGGCAACCCCGCCGCCGGCAAGCGCGACGTCCCGGAGGCGTGAGCGTCTCCCACGCGCCCGGCGTCCTCGTGGACTCCGCGAGCGGCACCGGGTCGCCACGGGACGCTACGGCGCGACGGTGGCGGGCCGGCAGCGGCGGTGGACCTCGTCCACCCGCTCGGTGAGGCCCTTGCGGTCGAGGTGCTCCAGCAGCGGCACCGCGACCCTGCGGCTGGTGCCGAGCGCGCTCCTGGCCCGGCTGACCGTGAACGGCTGCGGCAGCCGGGCCAGCAGCGCCGCCGCGCGTGCGTCCGCGCCCGGCGCGAGCACGACGCCGTCCGCCACCCGCAGCAGCGCCCCGGCGCGTACGGCGGCGGCCAGCTCGCGCGGCCCGAGCCCCAGCGCGGCCAGCCGCCCGGCCTCCGGCGCCTGGAACGGGGCCTTGGCCAGGTCGTCAAGCAGGGCCCGCACCGCCCGGGCGACGGGAGCGGGCAGCCCCGCGGTTCCGGTCACGACGCGGCCCGTCGTGGTGATCCGCCCGTCGGCCACCGTCAGCGGCGGCCGTACGAGCGCCGTCACGAGCCGGCGGTCGGGCAGGCCCAGCTCGTGGCGGGCGGCCTCCACCGGCATCCCGGGCTCCAGGGGGTGGTCGGCCGCGTACCGCCGTACGACCTCGGGGAGCCGGGCGGACAGCCCCGACCAGTGATCGGGGTCGGCGTGCCAGCCGGCGGCCACCGGCCGTCCCTCGGGCGGACAGCCCATCGCGACCAGCTCGCCGTCGCGCAGCAGCAGGTGCGTACGCAGGAGGGAGGCCGCGTCGGCCGACGCGTCCGCCAGCGCCTTGGCGCGCTCCCTGGCCGCCCCCCGGCGGCGCAGCTCCGGGGGCCGCACGTCGAGCACGGTCGCCCGCGCGAGCACCCGCAGCTCGCCCTGCCCCCGGCCCGGGTCCCGCAGCAGCAGCGCGTCTCCCAGGTGCAGGGGAAGCGACCGGGCCAGGCGCAGCCGGGCCGCCGCCCCCTCGGTCTCAGGGCCGAGCGGGCGCACCTCGCACGGCACCGACGCCGAGCCGATGTGGGCGGTGAGCCGCGCGGGCAGGGGCCCGCGGGCGCCCTCCGCCCTCGTCACGCGCACGTCGACCAGGCTCGTCGTCGTCCAGGCGCCGGGCGTGACGAGGGCGTGCCCGCGTTGCGGCGTGATCCGCCCGCGCAGGTTGAGCGCCACCCGCGCGACCCCGGTGACCGACTCGACGTGCTCCTTCAGCGACTCCAGGCCGCGCACCCGCACCGGTTCGCCGTCCAGCTCCAGCTCGTCGCCCACCTCGACGCGCCCGGCGGGCAGCGTGCCGGTCACGACGGTCCCGCTGCCGCGCACGCTGAACGCCCGGTCAATCCACAGGCGTACGGGGGCCCGCGGATCGGGCGCGGGCAGCGCCGCCACCAGCCGGTCGAGGGCGGCGCGCAGCCCGTCCAGGCCCTCGCCGGTGCGCCCGCTCACCGCCAGGGCCTCCACGTCGCCCAGCCCCGCCGCCGCCAGCCGGTCGCGCGCGTCCTCCAGCGCGGGCGCGGGGTCGGCCAGGTCGGCGCGGGTGACGGCGAGCAGGCCGTGCCGTACGCCGAGGGTGCGCACCGCGACCAGATGCTCCTCCGACTGGGGCATCCATCCCTCGTCGGCGGCGACGACGAACATCACGGCGGGCACCGGTCCGACCCCGGCGAGCATCGTGCCGAGGAACCGCTCGTGCCCGGGCACGTCGACGAACGCCACCCGCTCCCCGGAGGGCAGCGTCGTCCAGGCGTAGCCCAGCTCGATCGTGAGCCCGCGCCGCCGCTCCTCCGCCAGCCGGTCGGGCTCCATCCCGGTCAGCGCCCGCACCAGCGTCGACTTCCCGTGGTCGACATGTCCGGCCGTGGCCACGACGTGCATCAGCCGGCCGCCTTCAGGACGGCCTCCAGGACCTCGCCGTCCCGCTCCGGCGGCACGGCGCGCAGGTCGAGCAGCAGGCGGCCCCCCTCGACCCGGCCGACGACCGGCGGCTCGCCCCGCCGCAGCGGTACGGCCAGCGGTTCCGGCAGGCTCACGGCCGTGCTCGGCAGGCGCACTCCCGGGGCTCCGCCCCCGCCCACGGTCGCCTGCGCGGGCACGGCCGCCGCGTCCACGCCGGCCTGGCACAGCGCCTTGACCAGTGCCTCGGCGCGCTCCCCGAGAAGGATCGGGTCGGCGTGGAGAGCCTGCCGTACGGGGGGCTCCGGGCCCCGCAGCGTCGCCTCGAGCGCGGCCAGCGTCAGCTTGTCCACGCGCAGCGCACGCGCGAGCGGGTGACGCCTGAGCTGGTCGACGAGGTCGCGGCGGCCGAGCAGCAGGCCCGCCTGCGGGCCGCCGAGCAGCTTGTCGCCGCTCGCGGTGACGAGGTCGGCGCCGGCCCGCAGCACGCTCGCGGCGTCGGGCTCCTCGGGCAGGAGCGGATCGCGTTCCAGCAGCCCTGAGCCGATGTCGACGACCACGGGCACCCCCAGCCCGGTCAGCTCGGACACCTCGACCGAGCCGGTGAAGCCCTCGACCCGGAAGTTCGACGGGTGGACCTTGAGCACGAACCCCGTCTGCGGCCCGATCACGTCCCGGTAGTCGGCCAGGGCGGTGCGGTTGGTCGTGCCCACTTCGCGCAGCCGTGCGCCGGTGGACACGAGCAGGTCGGGAATGCGGAAACCGTCGCCGATCTCGACCAGCTCGCCCCTGCTGATCACGATCTCCCGCCCGGCGGCGAGCGCGGTGGCGGCCAGCACGAGGGCGGCGGCGTTGTTGTTGACCACGTGGACGCCCCCGGCGTCGGGCACAACCCGGGCGAGCGCCTCGACCGCGCCGCGTCCCCGGCGCGCCCGCGCCCCCGTGGCCAGGTCGAACTCCACGTCGGTCGCCCCCGCCGCCACCGTCACCGCCTCGACGGCGGCCGGGGACAGCGGCGCACGGCCCAGGTTCGTGTGGAGCAGCACGCCGGTCATGTTGATCACAGGGCGGAGGCTCGTGGCGTGGCGCGGCAGCGCCGCCAGCGCGACGTCCGCGACGTCCTCCGGTTCGATCTCGCCCTGCCGCACCCGCTGCTGCGCGCACGCGACCGCGTCCTTGACCGCCGGACGGCCGAGCCGCTCGATGGCGGCGACCAGCCGCGGATCGGCCAGCACGGCGTCGGTGCGCGGCACCCGCCTCCGTGGATCCACACTTCAAATTACAGCGATGGCGCACGGCCCGGCCCGCGAGGCCGGGCCGTGCGCCCGAGGGCACGCCGGGCGGGGGACCAACGGCATGCCCTGGTTCTTCGTCAGCCCTGGCAGTTGACGGGATAGGCCGCCTGCGCCGTCGGCTTGTTGTGGTTCAACACCTCGATCTTGACGGTTCCGTCGGTCTTCTCGGCCCGCGTCCAGTACCAGGCCTGGATGCCTATCACGCCGCCCTCGGGGACCGTGTGGGTGAAGGTCTGCTGGGCTACGCCGTCGACCACCCAGCGGTAGGTGATCTCCGTCCCCGCGGGCGCCTTGAACTCGCCGAAGGCCGTCACGTAGGGGGCGACCACGCAGTCGCCGTAGTAGCCGACCGACTCGATCTCGGTGATCTGCACCGTGCCCGGCGACGGGTCCGGCGCCACGCACGTCCAGCTGTACGGCGCCTGCTTGGCGGGCTTGTTCTGGTTCAGGATCTCCAGGCGGACGACGCCGGAACCGCTGGACCTGGCGTTGCCGTACCAGAAGTCGCCGATCGTGCTCCGTACGCCGGGCTTGAGCTGGGCCGTCCTGAGCACGCCCGGCTTGCCGTCGACGACCAGGCGATACGTGACCTCCGCGTCGCGGTCCGTCAGGACCATCGCGCTGGCCCGCATCGGGAACGAGCCGTCGCACTCGCCTTTGAAGTGAGGCGTCAGCATGTACTCGACGGTCAGGGTGGCGTCGCCGCCCTCGGCCACGCACGTGAAGGTGAACGTACGCTGGGCCGGCTGGGCGGGACCGCCTTCGGCCTGCAGCGCGATGGTGTGGGAGCCGCTCCGGGTGGAGTCGAGGCTCCAGGTCGCGGACACGTTCTGCACGCGAGGCTGGTCGCCGGCGGGGAAGTCGGCGAACTGCCGCTGCCACGCGGAGCCGTCGAGGCTCCACCAGTACTCGACCCTCTGTGCCGCGCCCGCCGGGAGCGAGATCTGGCCGGTGGCCTGGTACGCGACGGGCTCGAGGCAGCTGCCCTCGTAGTCACCGGGCGTGAGGTCGGCGATCCGCGGCACCGGCGTCTGCACGGGCGGCGGCGTCGGACTTGCCGAAGGACTCGGGCTCGTGGACGGACTGGACGAAGGCGACGGGCTGGGCGAGCGGCTGGGCGGAGCCGATGGGCTCGGCGAGGTCGGCGGCGTGGTCGTGCAGGTCACGGTGTAGGCGGCCCGCCCGGAGTCGCGACCGCCGGCGTTGACGATGCGGATGGCCTTCCAGCCCGCGGTCGAGCTGCCCACGGCCAGCGGGAGCGTGACCTGGCGGCTGCGCGGGCCGCCGGCCGCGAAGAAGAGCGACTCGAGCCGGCCCTCCCCCGTGCCGCTGTCGATCCACCGGTAGTAGACCTTGGCGGGCGTACGCGACACCTGAATGGTGCCCGTGAACGTCACGGTCGTGGGGCAGGCGCCCCGGTAGGTCGCCGGGCTCGCGCTGACCGCGGCCGCGGCGACCAGCGGTGCGCCCGGTTTGGCGGGCAGCGGGTGGGCGGTGTCCCAGATCACGACGGCGCCGGTGCACCGGACGTCGAAGCGGCCCTTGGCCGACAGTCCCTTCTTGCCGAGGATCTCCACGGCCTGCCAGCCGGAGGTGCTGCGGTCGAACGTCTGCCGGTCCCGCACGACCACCTTGCGCGCGCCGTTGACGTGGAAGCTCCTGATCGCGCCCTTGCTCCCATCGCCGCGCACCCAGCGGTAGCGCACGGTTCCCTTGCCCTTGGCCGCCACCACGGCCGAGAAGCCCACGGTGGTGGGGCAGGCGCCGGTTCTCGTGGCCGGGCTCGCCTTGACCCTGGCCACTGCCGTCTTGACGACGGGGGCCGGCCTGGCGGCGGCGGCCGACGTGGACGTGGGGGCCGTCATGGGAGCGGGGGCCGCGAGCACCGGAGGGGCGGTCAGCAGGCCGCCGAGCAGCGTGGCGCTCAGCAGCGTCGCCGTCCATCTCATCGGGGGTCCTTTTCGTTGTTCACGGAAGTCGTTGCTCAGGAAAGACGGATCATGCTGTCCGATCCGGCTTGGAGATCACTTGACACCCTCTTGTGACTGTCGCCCCAGCCGTTTTGCCGCCGTCGTTGACAGGGCCGGAGGCGGATCTTACGGTGCTGCTGTTCATGGTGTGTTCGCACTTGAGAAAACAGTTCACATATGTGACCAGAGGAGCCGTCATGTCGTCCCTCACCCCCCTGATCGGCCGGCGGCAGGTGCTGGCCGGCGGGGCCGCCGCGTTCCTCGGACTCGCGGTGGCGTCGCCCGCACGCGCCGCCCACGTGCTCCCCTTCGGCCGGTACGGCTCGCCCCGCCACCGGCTGAACGACCGCACGCTCTACGTCGACGCCGGGGGACGCGGCGACCACACCACCGTCCAGGCCGCCGTCGACGCGACCCCGGACGCCCCCGCCGAGGGCTGGACCCTGGTGATCGCGGCCGGGACCTACCGGGAGACCGTCCTCGTGCCGCAGCCCAAGACCGGCCTGTGCTTCCTGGGGGCGACCGGCGACGCGCGCGACGTGGAGATCGTCTACGACAACGCGGCCGGCACGCCCAAGCCCGAGGGCGGCACGTACGGCACCAGCGGCAGCGCCACCACCACGATCCAGGCCGACGGCTTCACCGCCGCGCACGTCACGTTCGCCAACGACTGGCTGCGGGCCGACCACCCGGACATCACCGGCACGCAGGCGGTCGCGGCGAAGGTCATGGGCGACCGGTCGTACTTCGAGAGGTGCCGCTTCCTCGGCCACCAGGACACGCTGTACGCCGACACCCGCGCCCTGGCCTCCTTCGCCCGGCAGTACTACCGCCAGTGCCACATCGAGGGGGACGTCGACTTCGTCTTCGGCCGCGCCACCGCCGTCTTCGAACGGTGCGAGCTGACCACCCTGGCCAGGGACGTGACGTTCCGTCCGTACGGTTTCGTGTTCGCGCCCAGCACCGCCGCAGCCAACCCGCGCGGTTATCTGGCGGTGCGATGCGTGATCAACGGGCCCGCGGCCGACGCGTCCTTCGGCCTGGCCCGGCCATGGCGGCCCAGCAGCGACCCGACCGCTCTCCCGTCGCTGGTCGTACGCGAGACCTGGATGGGCTCCTCGATCGACGCGGCCACGCCGTACGTGGACATGACCTCCGGGTATCACTGGCAGGACGCGCGGTTCGGCGAGTTCCACAACGTCGGCCCGGGCGCCGCGATCCCCGTCCCCGAGAACCGGCCACAGCTCACCCCCGAGCAGGCCACCGAGCACACTCCCGGGAGCTACCTCGGCGACTGGCGCCCCGGCCCGGCCCTGCTCCCCCGCCCCTCCGGCCGGTGACACCCTTCTGTCGGTCCCGGCGGTAACGGCGGACTCCTCCTCCGCGAGTTCCTGGTAAGCGCCTCGGGAGGGGAGTTGCCATGGACGTGCGGGACCACGCCGACGCCGGTCCCGGCCGGGAACCGGCGCTTCGATCCGGGACAGCGAACGGACGTGGCGTCCTCGAAGGGGCGTTCCACCTGCTCGACGTCCTGGCGGCGGCCGAGGAGGGAGCCGGTCTGTCCGAACTCGCCCGCGACGCCGGCATGCCGAAGGCGACCACCTATCGCCTGCTCCGGCAGCTCGCGAACCTCGGCGCGGTGCAACGGCACGGGCAGCGCTACCTTGTGGGGCCGCGGCTCGCCCGCCTGGGCGACGCGTGGCAGCCCGACCCGCGGCTGCAGGCCGCCGCCCGCGAACCCGTACGCCTGCTGTCCGCGCTGACCACGACCGTCACATTCCTCACCGTGCTGGAAGAGGGCCGGATCAGGGTGATCACGGCGGCGCGGGGAGAGATCAAGGAGGTGCCGCCGGTCCTGCCGGGCTCCGAGCTGGCCGAGGCGACCGCCGCGGGCCGGGTGCTGCTGATGCGGACACCGGACGGCGACACCGCGCCGCCGGGGTTCACGCTCGCCGAATGGCGGCGGGCCCAGGCGGCCGCCCGCCGGTCGGGTTCGGTCGCCGTCGATCACCAGGAGGTCCTTCCCGGGGTCTGCTGCGTGGCCGTACCGGTCCGGCGCCCGGACGGCGAGATCGTCGCGTCGGTCAGCGCGCTCGCGGTGCGGCCGGCGGTGCCCGCCGGGCTCACCGAACTCTTGCTGCGTGCGTCGAGGGAGATCACGCGCAATCTCGGCCGCACCTGACACCCGGTCCGCTGAGTGGACCGCGCTGTTTCCTCCCCCGGGTTGCCGGGCCGACACTGCATCGGCAGGGACCGGCCCGTGCAAGGGAGCCGCAATGGCCGCTGAAACGACCCGGCTGACCATCCAGATCGCAGAGGAGAACGCCGACCCCCACGAACTGGAGGACCTGACGGCCCGGCTCCGTGCGGAGTTGCTGGAGATCGACGTGGTGGCGGCGCAGGCCGAGCGGGGGGCGCCGCCGCCCCCCGGCGCCAGGGCGGTCCTGTCGTTCTCCCTCGGCGGCCTGGTGGTCTCCCTCGCGGGCACGGAACTGCTCGCCGCGGTCGTGAGCGCGGTGACGGCCTGGCTGACCCGTGACCAGCACCGGTCGGCGAAGCTCACGATCGACGGCGACGCGATCGAGCTGACCGGTGTGCCGTCCGGTGAGCAACGCCGGCTGACCGATCTCTGGGTGCGGCGGCATGAGGCCGTTCGCGCCCCGGCCGGGACGCGGAGCGCTCTCATCGTGGCCGGCGACGAGTACCGCGATCCGGGGCTGCGCCGGCTGCGCGCTCCCGCACGCGACGCGGAGGCGCTGGCCCGCGTGCTCGGCGACCCGGCGATCGGCGGCTTCCACGTACGGACGCTGCTCAACGAGCCCACGCACGTGGTCAGCGAGATGGTCGAGGAGTTCTTCACCGACCGTGCCCCGGACGACGTGCTGCTGCTGCATTTTTCGTGTCACGGCGTGAAGGACGACAACGGGGAGCTGTACTTCGCCACGCCCACCACCAAGCTGCACCGCCTGGGGGCGACCGCGGTCTCGGCCGAGTTCGTCAGCCGCAGGATGAGCCGCAGCCGGTCCAGGCGCATGATCCTGCTGCTCGACTGCTGTTATGCGGGAGCGTGGGCACGAGGCGCGGTGCCGCGCGCCGGCATGGGCGTGCACGTGGAGGAGCAGTTCGGCGGTCGCGGCCGGGTGGTGATCACGGCGTCGAACGCGATGGAGTACGCCTTCGACGGCACCGAGCTCGCCGACGCCCAGGAGCAGGCGCCGTCGGTGTTCACCCGTGCCCTCGTGGAAGGGCTGGAGTCCGGGGACGCCGACCGCGACCAGGACGGCTACGTCGGCATCGACGAGCTGTACGACTACGTCTACGACAAGGTCCGGCAGACGACACCGGGTCAGACCCCGGGCAGGTGGGCGTTCGACCTGCAGGGCGATCTCTACGTCGCGCGGCGCGCCCGCCCCGTCACCGTGCCCTCTCCCCTGCCGGCGGAGCTCCAGGCGGTCATCGAGAGCTCCATTCCCCGGGTCCGTGCCGGGGCGGTCGAGGAGCTGCGGCGCCTGCTGGGGACCCGGCACGAGGGCCTCGCCCTGGCGGCACGGCTGGCGTTGCAGGAGCTCGCCGACGACGACAGCCGCACCGTGTCCACGGCCGCCGCCGAGGCCCTCGCCACCGGCAGGACAGCCGCACCGGCATCGCCGTCGACGTTCCCGCCCTCCGCGCCACAGCCGTTGGAGTCTCCACCTCCCGCGACCTCTGTCCGTGCCACTCCAGGCGAGCCCGCTCCGTCCGCGTCCACCCGCCCCGCGGACGACCGCGCCGAACCGGTCCCGGGGGTGGTCACCGCCCCTGGTGAAGACACGCCGGGCCGATCGGTCGCGTCATCCCGTCCGGAACCGCCCCCGGCCACGCTGCCCCCCGCGGGACGGGCCATGTCATCCGTCTCCGCCGCGGCGACGCCGTCGTCGCCGACCCCGTCGGAGGGTACGGCGGGGATCCGGAACCGCGTCCTTGGGGCGCTCCGGTTGCGCGACCGAGCCCTGAACCTCCGGCTGCCCGCCCTTGTGGCGGCCTTCCTGCTGGCCAGCGCGGCGCTCCCATGGCTGAGCCCGATCGCCACGCTCTGGCAGTGGCTGCTGGTGGCCGCCGCCCTCGGGGCGGGACTGCTTGCCCCTGAGGGACGGGCTCGGGAGATCACCCTCGGGTTCGCCGTCGGCCTGGGCGCGGTCATGCTGGGGCTGCTCGCGTTCTACTCGGACGAGTACAGCAGCGCCTGGAGCATGTGGATCGCAGCGGCCGCGACCCTGCTCGTCTTCGCGGTCGTCATGCTGGAGGGTCCGCCGGAGACGACGCGATGGTCACGGCTCGGGGAGCGTGTCGTCAGCCTGATCGCGGTGGCGGTGATCGCGGCCCACCTGGCCTCCCCTGAACGTATCGCCTACGACCCCGGTGAGACGCAGCAGTGGTGGGGAGCGACGGTGGTGACGGTCGCCTGCCTCTGCCTGCTCGTCGTCCGCGGCATCGAGCAGCGACGCGACACCCGAGCCCTCGTCGCGTTCCTCCTCGGCGCCGCCGCGACCGTGCTCGTGGTGCTCGACCTCGGCCGGGCCGAGGCGGTCACCACTTACCTGCCCACTCTGCTCGTCATGCTGCTGCTCGGCGTCCGCCCGGCCCGCGGGCGACCGGAGTTCCTCGCCGCCGCCCGGCTCTCCCTCATCGCGGGAGTTCTGCAGGGCGTCGTCGACCACGGTTTCGTGAACCGCACCGTCCGGACGTTCACCACCGACACCGTCGCGAAGGAGCATCTGATCCTCCAGCTCGTCGCGGCCCTCCTGGTCGCGATCGCCGCCTACACGGCCAGGGGAAGGTCCTCCCGCTCATCTCGGCAGGAATAGTGCCAGCACCGTCCGATCTGGACTCATCGGATGGACTCACCACCCGGCGGGCACGTCAGGACTATTCGGTGAACAGGTCGGCGGCCGACGTCGCGGTGACGGCCCGCCGCGCCCACTCGTCAAGCCGCTCCAGATCTGTGCACTCCATGATGAACGCACGGTCGTCCTCGGAGACCGGGATGCCCCGCGCCTCCAGGATGGTCAGCACCGCCCTCGCCTCACCTTCTGCTCGCCCGGCTTGGAGGCCCTTGCCGTAGTGCATCTTCGCGAACGGGCTGTAGACCGGCCAAACGGTGGACTCCATGAGTGCCTCCATCAGGTGTCGGGCGGCCTGCGAGGCCATCCGGTATGCGTATTCATAGTAATGCGGAGCGTGTTCGGCGGGGAGGTGCTGCAACGCGGCCACGAATGCCTCCACCACCTTGGCATGCTCTCCGTGGTTCATCACGGACAGTGCAGACAGCTCCGGCTGTGCGGCTGCCTCCGCAGGATCGGTGATGAGAGGGATATGGTCCGGGCCCATCACCTGGCAGGTCAGGGTGTAGCCCGGCAGGCTGGTAGGAATCGGCTTGGCAGCCCAAACGGCGGTCCGGGCCTCGGGAGAGAAGACCAACACCGTGACCGGGCAATTCAGCTGCAACCACAATGCGGCGGCATACCGAGGTAGCGCACGCTGCTTATCGGGATCCGGCCGCTGTTGGATCTCCACCACGATCGCGTGAAGAGGGGAATGCCGGGGCCCGACCGTGATCACGACATCGGGTCGAAGATCGATGGACGGACGGTCGTTCAGATCGTTACTCGCGACCTGGACCGGCAGCCCGTCGGGTACATCGACGCCAAGGTGGTCGCGCAGCATCTCGACGGCGAACTGCGGCCTGTGCCGGAACAGCAGGTTGAGCGTGTCATGCAGGGGGGACGGCATGACACGCAAAGCTATCAGACGATTACCCAGAGTAGCATCAACTTGCTCAGGCAACGGTGAGCGAGCCGTCGTCGTCAACAGATGCGGTGGCGACTGCGTAGGAGAGGCGGGGCCGGCGGCTTGATGGAGCAAGGGCGTAGGTGAGCGGAGGTGGACGGGAATCGAACCCGCCAGGCCGAGGACCTCGGCCTCGTCGGTTTTGAAGACCGCGGGGGCCACCAGGCGCCCACACACCTCCAGGGAGAAACCTAGCCGGAACGGGGTAGGGACCCGGGCGGCGCCCCCGCGGTGGCGGCGTGGCGGACGATCGACTCGAAACGGGGCGGCATGACCGAGACGGCGGAGCGGGCCGGAATCCGGCTGACCCAGCAGGCGCACGGAGGCGGCTGCGCCTGCAAGATCCCCCCGGGCGAGCTGGAGAGCATCGTGGCCGGGCTCGTGGCCCCGAACCCGTCCGCGTACGCGCACGAACTGGTCATCGGACTGGACGACGGCGACGACGCGGCCGTGGTCAGGATCGAGGGCTGCCGGGCGGTCGTCGCCACCGCGGACTTCTTCACCCCCGTCGTGGACGACCCGTACGACTGGGGGCGGATCGCGGCCACCAACGCGCTGTCCGACGTGTACGCGGTGGGCGGCGAACCGGTCGTGGCGGTGAACCTGCTGGGCTGGCCAAGGGAGACGCTGTCCATGGACCTCGCCAGGGAGGTGCTGCGCGGGGGGCTGGACGTGGCGCGGGCGGCGGGCTGCCACGTCGCGGGTGGCCACAGCGTGGACGATCCCGAGCCGAAGTACGGCATGGCCGTCACCGGCCTGGCCGACCCGGACCGGCTGCTGCGCATCGACGCGGGACGGGCGGGGTCACCGATCTCCCTCACCAAACCGCTCGGCGTGGGCGTGCTCAACACCAGGCACAAGGCGACCGGCGAGGTGTTCCCGCAGGCGGTCGAGGTGATGACGACGCTCAACCGGGACGCCTCGCGGGCGGCGCTGGCGGCCAGGGCCGCGTGCGCGACCGACGTCACCGGATTCGGTTTGCTCGGCCACCTCTACAAGCTCGCCAGGGCGAGCGGCGTCACGGCGGTGGTCGATGTGGCGGCCGTGCCCTACCTGGAGGGGGCGCGGCAGGCGGTGCGCGACGGCTACGTCAGTGGCGGCACCCGCCGCAACCTGGATTGGGTGCGCCCCCACCTCGACCCGGGCCGGTACGCGGAGGAGGACCTGCTCCTGCTGGCCGACGCGCAGACCTCGGGCGGCCTGCTGGTCGCCGGCGAGGTCCCCGGCGCGCCGATCGTCGGCGAACTCGTCCCGGCCGAGGCCGCCGCGCTCCGGCTCGTCTGACACCACCTGACGCCCGGGACGGCGGTGAGGTGGTAGACCCGGGACATGCGACCTGAGCCCGGCGAGGTGCTGCATTTCTCCGAGGACCCCGAGATCACCCGATTCGTTCCGCACGTGGCGGCCACCGCACGGCAGCCGGAGGCGTACGTCTGGGCGGTGACGGCCGACCGCTGCCCCGACTACTGGTTCCCTCGCCAGTGCCCGCGGGCCATGGCCTGGACCACCCCGGCGACCACGGACGACGACCGGGATCGGATCATCGGGCCGGGCTGCGGCGAGCGGGTCCACGCCATCGAGTACGGCTGGCTGGAGACGTTCCTGACCGTCCGCTTGTACGCCTATCGGCTCCCGGCGGAGAAGTTCGTCCCGTTCGGCGAGCCGGTGCCGAACGCGGTGGTGGCCACCGAGCCCGTCGAACCGCTCGGGCCGCCCGAACCCGTCGGCGACCTGCTACGGCTGCACGAGGAGGCCGGCATCCAGCTCAGGCTGCTGGACAACCTCTGGCCGTTCTGGGACGCCTTGACCGCCAGTTCCCTGGGCTGGAGCGGCATCCGCCTCCGCAACGCCCGCCCCCGGCGCCCACAGCCACTCCTCGATCGCGGCGGACGGCACCTGACCGAGTCAGCGGGGTTTGCCGAGTGACCACAGGGTTGCCGCCATGAGGAGAGCGGTCAGCCCGCCGCAGATCATCACGGTGGAGACCGAGAAGGCGTCGACGACACGTCCGCCGAGGAACGCGCCGAGGGCGAAGGTCGCCTGGAAGGAAGAGGTGAAAACGACCGTCGCGGCTTCGGGCGCGCGAGGGGCGGCGGCGATGAACGATGCCTGCGAACAGACGGGTACGCCTCCGTAGGCCAAGCCCCAGACCACGAGTGACATCACGGCGCCGATGGTTGTGCCGCCGACCGAGGGCAGCAGCAGGGTCGTGGCCGCGATCAGGCAGCCGCAGGTCACGAAGGTCGTTCGCAGCCGCGTGACCGTGCCCTTGCCGGCCAGGAAGTTGCCGGCGATTCCGGCGATTCCGTACGCCAGCAGGATGGCGCTGACGGCGGCGGGAGGCAGGCCGGTGACGTTCTGCAGGAAGGGTGTGACGTAGGTGTAGGTGCCGAAATGGGCCAAGACGATGAGGAAAGTGGCCGGCAAGGCGACAGCGGCACCCCGGGTGCGCAGCAGGTCGAGCAGGACGCGAGGGCTGGTGGCCTGATGGGCGGGCAGCGGCGGCAGCAGCAGTATCAGGGCCACAAGGACCAGGAGTGCCGGCACGGCCAGGACCAGAAAGGCGGTCCGCCAGCCGGCGACGTCGCCGATGAAGGTCCCGGCCGGTACGCCGAGCACGGAGCCCAACGGCACGGCCGAGAAGATCACAGCGGTGGCGGTGCCGACGGCGTGCGGCGGCATCAGACGGCCGGCCAACCCGGCCCCGATGGACCAGAAGCCGCCGATCGTGAGGCCGACGAGCCCTCTGGAGATCAGCACGATCCAGTAGGAGGTCGCCACCGCGGCCAGCACGTCGGCTGCGGCGAGCACCCCCATGAGGACGCACAGCATCACACGGCGGTCCAGGCGCGCGGTGGTCAGTGTGACGGTTGGCGCGGCGACCGCGGCGACGAGACCGGGCAGGGCCATGGTCAGCCCCGTGGTGCCGTCGGAGATGCCGAAGTCGGCGCCTATGGCGGGCAGCAGGCCGATGGGCAGGATCTCGCTGGTGACGATGGTGAAGATGCCCAGCATGAGCGAGGTGACGGCGAGCCAGCCGATGAGAGGCGAGCGGGGCCGGGTGAGCGTGATTGTCGACATGGGTCCGTTCGGCCAGGTGCGGGTGGAGGGTGTGCACCCAGCCAAGCAGTGACGAGGCAGCGGGCACCGGCACGTTTCGGACGTGACCAAACGCCTTGCCTGCGGTGGTCGGCAAGCCGGAAGGTTCGGCGGGCATCGTCGTCACGCCTCCGCGACGCCCGGCCTGGACGAGCACGTCCCGGCTTGTTCAGGGACTTCAAGTAGCCCGTGCCCACCTCGGTGCATGGAGGCGCACATCGGTGAGCGTCCCGGCTGTGGCTCGACCTGATCCTCGGTCCCGGTGACGACGAGCCGCGTGTGCACCTGCAAGTCGACGATCGATCCCTGGTCGAGCTGACGATCGCCGAGGCACGGAGCGCCGGAACGCACCTCATCGGCCTCGCCGCCCTCGATGCGATGGAGGTTGCACCTGCCATGCCCGCCTGACCCATACGCGTCCCGTGAGACCGCGTTATTGGAGGGGCTGCCATTGAGTTGCCCTGCCGGTCGCCGGCCGCGACCAGCAGGTTCCAACCACAGTGGTGTGATCAACTGTCAGACAGGCTCCAGGAGCCTGCCGCGCGACCACTCCGAATCACGCCCTGGCACTTGTGCCGAGGCGACGATGTGAAACGGGGAAATCACCTGCACCTAGGTGGATCGCACCCGTCCGGGTGAGCGCCCGCGGGGTAGCCGTAGGCATAGACGCCGACGGGACGGCTGTTCGAGATCGAGGCCTGCCCGTCGGCGAGATCGGTGGCACGGGTCGCGCCGAACACGGCGACCAGCAGCGCGGCGGCAAGCCCGACGCCGCCGAGAGCACGGAACGAATGTCTCACCATGGTCCTCCTTCCAGTTCATAACGTGAGGCGGAAGGGCAGGCTGTCCCGGCCGCCTCTTCGGTGTCGTTATCGATACCGGAGCTTCGCAGCGGGCTTTGGTGATCGACTTGGAGGTGACTTGCAGCGAGGCCAGCCGGACCGCCTGCCGGACCGCCTGCCGGACCGCCTGCCGGACCGCCTGCCGGCTGACCGTCCCTACCATGCGGCTCACCGTAGCTTCGGGAGCTTGAGGCCGTGACCCTAGCGGCCGGGGACGGAGGCGGGGCGGCCGGCGTCGAGGCGGTCGCGCTGCGGCACGACGGTGTACCTGGGATCCTTGGCCGAGGCCCGGCCCGCCTCCAGCACGCCGAACCGGGTGCACAGGGCTCCGGCCGTGATCGCGAGCCCGGACAGCGCGGTGAGGGCCCGGCTGCGCCCGGCGACCGTGGCGAGCAGGGCGCCGCCGAGGGTGAGCACGCGGGAGGCCCGCATGAGCCTGCCCGCCCTGCCCTTCCGGTACGGCTCACCGACGAGACCGAGGCGGCGCTCCATCAGCCCGCCGGCGACGACCTCGGCCACGGCGCCCGCCGCCGCCGCGGCGCGGGCGGGCCCGGCCTGCGCCCGGGGCGTGGTCAGCATGACGGCCGCGCCCGCCGACGCGAGGGCGCTCCCGGAGAACAGGAACGGCAGCTCGCGCATCCCCTCGTGCCAGGCGGGGACGGCGGTGTCGGCCAGCAGGACGGCCGTGTAGGTGGCCATCGCCACGCCGCTCAGGCCGCTCGCGACCGACGCGGCGTCGCCCGCGAGGGGCAGCAGGCCCGTCACCGCCGAGCCCGCCGCGACGCCGGTCAGCCCGCTGTGGGCGGCCAGCGTCCAGGAGCCGACGCTCATCGGCGAGGTGAGCTTGAACACCCGCAGCATGTTGAGGAAGCGCATCGGCCGGCCCAGCTCGGCCACGAGGAAGGCCGCACCGGCGCTCGCACCCGCGAAGGCCGTCATCCTGGCGGCCAGTTCCAGCCGGTCCCGCCCGGTGAGGCGGGCGGCCGCCGCCATCGCGCCCGCCGCGCCGGACAGCCCGCCCAGATAGAGGTACGTCGGCATGTGGGGCTCGTGCCAGATGGGCTGCTTGATGACCGGCTGCCCGTAGTAGGACCGGAACTCGGCGTCCGGCACCATCTCGTCCCGGCGCCTCGGCATCAGATCCTCCCCGCGACTGCGTTCGTGGTGTTCGTGCGCATCCCGGTCACGCCCGCGAAACCGCGGGCAGCTCGCCGGTCCGGTGCCCGCCGCCGTGGCGCGCGCATCAGCGTCGTCCCAGGAAGCAGGCGGCGACGCCGGCGGCCAGGGCGAGCGCCGCGCCGCCCGCCCAGCGCCACATCGCGGGCAGGTCGCGGGTGGTCACCACGGGATCCGGCGGCAGGCCGTACGTCTCCGGCTCGTCGAGCAGGAGGAAGAACGCGCCGGTGCCGCCCACCCCGTTGTCCGGGTTCGCGCCGTACAGCCGGGCCTCGGTCGTGCCCTCGGCGTGCAGCCGTTCGACCCGTTCCTCGGCCCGCTGCCGCAGCTCGTCGAGCGGCCCGAACTGGATGGACTTCGTCGGGCACGCCTTGGCGCAGGCGGGCTCCATGCCGCCGCGCAGCCGGTCGTAGCACAGCGTGCACTTCCACGCCCGGCCGTCGTCCTCCCTGCGGTCGATCACGCCGTACGGGCAGGCGGGGACGCAGTAGCCACAGCCGTTGCAGACGTCGGACTGGACGACGACGGTGTCGAACTCGGTGCGGAACAGCGCCCCGGTGGGGCAGACGTCGAGGCAGGCGGCGTGGGTGCAGTGCTTGCACACGTCCGACGACATCAGCCACCGGCCGTCCTGCTCGACGAACGCGACGTGCCGCCAGGTGCTCGCGCCGAGCGCGCCGGTGTTGTCGTAGGAGGTGGCCCGGAACACGAACCCGTCGTCGGGCACGTTGTTCCACTCCTTGCAGGCCACCTCGCAGGCCTTGCACCCGATGCAGATGGACGTGTCGGTGAAGAACCCCACTCGCTCAGCCATGGCGATACCTCTCGACCAGGTCGAGCAGCGCCGTGCCGCGCGGGCGCCGTCCGGGCAGGACGTCGCAGGTGCCGGCCTTGCTCTCCTGGATGTAGACGTTCGGGTCGAGCACGATCGACGGCAGGTCGTTGACGACGTCCCCGGTGATCACTCCGCCACTGCTGTATCCCCAGTGGTACGGCATGATCACCTGGTGGACGGTCCGGCCGTTCAGCCGCAGGGGCCGCACCCGGCCGGTCACGAGCACGCGCAACTCGATCGCGGTCCGCGCGGTGACGATCGTCGCCCAGTCGCCGTTCTCCAGCCCGAGCTCCTCCGCCATGTCCGGGGACACCTCGCAGAACGCCTCCGGCTGGAGCTCCGCCAGGTACGGCAGGGGCCTGCTCATCGCGCCCGTCGTGTGGTGCTCGGTGAGCCTGCTCGTCGTGTAGACGTACGGGAAGCGGGGCGACAGCGCCGGGTTGTACGGGTTCTCCGGGCGGTCGATGGTCCGGCGGGCCGGGTTGGCCTGCTGCGCGTACAGCGCGTTGCGCACCGGCGACTCGTGCGGCTCGTAGTGGGTGGGCAGCGGCCCGTCCGACAGCCCGGACGGGACGTACAGCCAGCCCCTGCCGTCCGACTGCATGATGAACGGGTCGGTCCCGCCCAGCGCGTCCTGGGCCTTGGCCCCCTCGGGCGGCACGTAGTCGGGAGCCTTGTCCTCCTCGAAGTCGGGCACGTCAGGTCCGGTCCACTTGGTCCCGTCCCAGTAGACGTACTTCTTCCGCTCGCTCCACGGGCGGCCCTGCGGGTCGGCCGAGGCGCGGTTGTAGAGGATGCGCCGGTTCGCCGGCCAGGCCCAGCCCCATTCGAGCGCGACGGGACCCTGCTCGGTGTGCGGCGTGCGCCGGGCCGCCATGTTGACCCCGTCGGCGTACACCCCGCAGTAGATCCAGCAGCCGCAGCTCGTCGAGCCGTCGGGCTTGAGCTCCCGCAGCGACGCCAGCAGGCGGCCGTCGGCGGCCCTGCCGTTGATCTCCCGCAGCACGGCCTCGGCGTCGGGATCGCGCTGCTCGCCGATCTCCGGGTAGTCCCAGGTCAGCTCCTTCACCGGCCGGTCGATCTCGTCGTCGCCGAGGCGCTGCCTGATCCGCTTGCCGAGGTGGTAGAAGAACCACAGGTCGCTGCGGCAGTCGTCCGGCGGGTCGAGTGCCTTCTCCCGCCACTGCAGCAGCCGCTGGGTGTTGGTGAAGGTGCCCTCCTTCTCCACGTGACTCGCGGCCGGCATGAAGAAGACCTCGGTGCCGATCTCCTCGGTCCGCAGCTCGCCCGTCTCGATCTCGGGCGCGTCCTTCCAGAACGTCGCGGTCTCCACCAGCATGAGGTCGCGGACCACCAGCCAGTCGAGGTTCGCCAGGCCCAGCCGCTGCGCCTTGCCGTTGGCCGAGCCGACCGCCGGGTTCTCGCCCACGACGAAGTAGCCCTTGACCGTCCCGTCGATCTGGCCCATCACGGTCGCGTAGTGGCCGTGGTCGCCGGTGAGGCGCGGCAGGTAGTCGAAGCAGTAGTCGTTGGCCTCCGTCGCCGCGTCGCCCCACCATGCCTTGAGCAGGCTGACGACGTACGCCCGCCGGTTGCCCCACCAGCCGGTGTCGGCGCCCTCCCGCTCCAGGTAGTGGTCGAGGCCGTCGTGCCGGTGGGCGTGCGGCATCGCGATGTATCCCGGCAGCAGGTTGAACAGCGTCGGGATGTCCGTGGAGCCCTGGATGCTCGCGTGCCCGCGCAGCGCCATGATGCCGCCGCCCGGCCGGCCCATGTTCCCCAGCAGGAGCTGCAGGATCGCGGCGGCCCTGATGTACTGCACGCCGACCGAGTGCTGCGTCCAGCCGACGGAGTAGACCCACGCCGTGGTCCGCTCCCGGCCCGAGTTGGCCGTGATCGCCTCGGCCAGCTCGTGGAACCGCTCCGGCGGGATGCCGCACAGCTCCTCGACCATCTCGGGCGTGTAGCGCGAGTAGTGCCGCTTGAGTATCTGGTAGACGCACCGCGGGTCGGTCAGCGTCGGGTCGGCCGGCGGCGTCGCGCTGGCGCCGGCGCCGCGCGCGCCGTAGGAGTCGGACCCCGCCGCCTCCGCGTGGCGCCTGCCGCCCTCGGTCTGCTCCTCCTCCTCGGGCACGTCGCCCTCGTACGCCCAGCTCGACGGGTCGTACCTGCCGGTCTCCTCGTCGTAGCCGGAGAACAGGCCGTCGAGGTCCTCGGTGTCGCGGAAGTCCTTGTTCACCAGGGTCGCGGCGTTCGTGTACGCGAGGACGTACTCGCGGAAGTCGAGCCCGTTCGACAGCACGTAGTTGATCAGCGCGCCGAGCAGCACGATATCCGTGCCGGCGCGGATCGCCAGATACCTGTCCACGGTCGCGCTCGTGCGGCTGAAGCGCGGGTCGATGTGGAAGACCTTCGCGCCGCGCGCACGCGCCTCCATCACCCACTGGTACCCCACCGGATGGCACTCGGCCATGTTGGAGCCCTGGATGACGATGCAGTCAGCGTTGGCCAGATCCTGCTGATACTGGGTCGCGCCGCCACGCCCGAAGCTGGTCCCCAGACCGGGGACGGTGGAGGAGTGTCATATGCGCGCCTGGTTCTCGACCTGGATCGCGCCGAGGGCGGTGTAGAGCTTCTTCATCAGGTAGTTCTCTTCGTTGTCGAGCGTCGCCCCGCCCAGGCCGGCGATGCCCAGAGTCCTCCTGACCTCCTGCCCCTCGTGCGTCTGCTGCCAGGTCTCGCGCCGGGTCCGCACGACCCGGTCGGCGATCATGTCCATCGCGGTCTCGAGGTCGAGCGGCTCCCACTCGGTGCCGTACGGCCTGCGGTAGAGGATCTTCGTCTGGCGGCCGGGGTGGGTGACGAGCTGCTTGCTGGCCGAGCCCTTCGGGCACAGCCGCCCGCGGGAGATCGGCGAGTCGGGGTCGCCCTCGATCTGGGTGACCTTGCCGTCCTTGACGTAGACGAGCTGGCCGCAGCCGACGGCGCAGTAAGGGCAGACGGAACGCGCGACCGTCTCGGCCCCCTCGACCCGGGGCCGCAAGGCGTCCGTACGCGCCGAGCGCGCCGCCTGCCCTCTGCCGTCCTCTCCCTTGAGCTGCCGGATCACCGGCCAGCGGGAGAGCCATCCACCACCCACGACGCCTCTGATGCCCCAGTGGTGACGGTCTAATCAGTCGTGCCGGTCCAATCATGAGAAATCGCCGTGTCTTCGGCCACCTGCCGGGACGTGACCGCGTGGAGGTAGCCGCGGGCGAGCGCGCGACGCCCGGACGAGCGGTGCAGCTCGCCGAGCATCCGCCGCGTGGCCGCCTCCCCGCTGCGGTCGCCGAGCTGCCGGAAGATCGCCAGCGAGCTCTCCAGCCGGGCCGAGCCGTGCCGCCAGTCGCCCCTGGCCGCCTGGAGCCCGCCCAGCCCCTGCATGGCGTACGCCGCGCAGTGCCGGTCGCCGAAGCCCTCGAATATCGTCAGCGCGCGGCCCTGGGCGCGCATGGCCCGTCCGGTCTCCCCCGCGAGGTCGTGCAGGCGGCCGATCTGGAGCGACACGCAGCCCTCCCGGTGGGCGTCGCCGAGCTCCCGCGCCATGCGCAGCGCGCCGCCGAGCCAGTCGGCGGCACCGTTCAGGTCGCCCGCGCTCAGGCAGGTGCGCCCGAGCGCCTGCCGTGCGTACGCCTCGCCCGACCGGTCGTCCAGCGACACGAACATTCCGAGGGCCCTGCGGAAGTGCCGGGACGCGGCGGCCCGGTCGCCCCGGAACTGGCCCACCGCGCCCAGCCCGCAGACCGACACCGCCTCGCCCCTGACGTCCCCGAGCGTACGGAAGATCATCCGGGAGCGGCGGAACATGCCGGCGGCCTGGACGTACCTGTCCCGATAGAGGGCCACCTGGCCGAGCCCCCGCAGCATCGCGGCCTCGCCCGCCCGGTCTCCGGCCGCGCGGGCCGCCTCCAGGGCGACGCGGTGGGTCTCCTCCCAGGCGCCGAGGTGACAGCGCAGGTCGAAGTACGGCACGAGCGCCGCCGCCAGGCCCCAGGCGGCGCCGGCCAGCCCCGCGTCCGCGGCCAGCCGTACGGCCTCGACCAGGGTCTCGTGCTCGGCGCCGAACCAGGAGACCGGGTCGGCGGCGACCCGGCGCAGGGCGTCCTCGGGCAGCCGCCAGCGCCGGGCGGCGGGCGAGGTCAGGCGGAAGACCGTGGTGGGCAGCCGGGCCGTGGCGTGTTCCGCGGCGGCCGTCCAGCCGGCGACCACCCGCGCCAGCGCCGGCATGTCCACCTCCCCCGCCTTGTCCCTGGCGTCGACGCGCAGCAGGTCGGGCAGCCGGTAGCGGGGCTGGCCGAGGGGGTCGGTCCCCTCCGGGCGCAGCAGGTTCGCGTCGACCAGCACGTCGGTCACGTCGTCGCTGCGGTGCCGGTCGAGCACGGCGTCGACCACCCAGCCGGGCAGCGGCCGGGTGCCGAGCAGGCCGAGCGCGCGGAACGTGCGCGCGGCGTCGTCCGGCAGCAGTCGGTAGCTGCGGTCGAACGACTCCCGCACCTCCAGGTCGCCGGCGCGCAGCTCGGCGAGCCTGGCCGTCTCGTCGTCGAGCCGCCGCCGCAGCACCGCCGGGGACCAGCCGGGCCGGGCGGCCAGCCGAGCCCCGGCCACCCGGACCGCGAGCGGCAGCCGGCCGCAGGCCCGCACGATGGCGGCGGCCTCCTCCGGCTCCCGTTCCAGCCGCTCCGCGCCGACGATCGCCGTCAGCAGTCCCAGCGCCTCGGCCTGCGGCAGGACGTCCAGGTCGATCCGCGCGGCGCCGGGAAGCTCGGTGATGCGGCGCCTGCCGGTCACGACGACGGCGCTGCCGCCGCCCGGCAGCAGCGGCCGCACCTGCGCGGCGCCCGCCGCGTCGTCGAGCACGACCAGCATCGGCCGTTCGGCGAGCAGCGTGCGGTAGAGCGCGGCGCGCTCGTGAACGGTGGGCGGCAGCGGCTCCGCCGCGCCGAGCGCGCGCAGCGCCTCGGCCAGCAGCTCCCCCGGCTCGACCGGCGCCCCGGCGGCGCCGTGCGGAGTGTCGCCGGGCTGCGCGGTGTCGTTGAGCTTCGCGGCGGTGTCGCTGGGCTGCGCGGTGTCATCTGGCTGCGCGGTGTCATCTGGCTGCGCGGTGTCGGTGCCGCCGAGCGACAGGAAGAGCTGGCCGTGGGGGTAGGCCTCGCGGACGGCGTGCGCGCAGCGCACCGCGAGCGCGGTCTTGCCGACGCCCGGCGGCCCGGTGACGACGGCGACCCCGCCGGGGGCGAGCGCCCGGGTAAGCGCCGCCACCTCGGCGGCCCGTCCGGTGAAGTCCACCAGGTCGGGCGGCAGCTGACGCGGCACGGCCCGCGGGGGCCGCTCCCCGGCGAGCACGGCCTCGTGCGCCCGGCGCAGCTCGGGGCCGGGCTCGACGCCGAGTTCGGTCACGAGGTGCTCGCGGATCGTGGCGAAGGCGTGCAGCGCCTCGCCCTGCCGCCCCGACCAGTGCAGGGCCAGCATGAGCCTGCGCCACAGGTCCTCGCGGAAGGGATGGTCGGCGAGCAGGGCCCGCAGCTCCCCGACCGCCTCGCCGTACTCTCCGGCCGCCATGAGCAGCTCGACCAGGTCCTCGGCGGCGCGCAACCGCGCCTGGGCGAGCCGTTCGAGCCTGCGGTCCCACAGCGGGCTTCCGGGCAGGTCGGACAGTGGGACGCCCTGCCACAGCGCCAGCGCCCGTGCCAGCAGGCCGGCCGCCTCGTCCGGCCTGCCCCGCGCCCGGCACTCCCGCGCGGCGGCCACCCGCTCCTCGAACAGCAGCAGGTCGAGCTCGTGCGGCGGCAGCTCGATCGCGTACCCCGCTCCCAGGGCCCGGATGCGGGCCGGGGCCTGCCCGAGCTCCGCGCGCAGGGCGCTCGCGTACGTGCGGAGGTTGGCCGCGGTCGAGCGCGGCCGGTGGCCCGGCCACAGCACCTCGGCGAGCTCGTCGCCGCCGACCGTGTGGTTGGCGTGGAGGAGAAGGGTGGCCAGGAGCATGCGGGGTTTCCGGCCGCCGAGCCGTGGCGCCGCGCCCGGCAGGCGGACCTCCAGCGGACCGAGCACGCTGAACGTTGGCTTATCGACTGTCATGACCGCGTTGCTCCCCCTGTCGAAGGACCGGTTCGCCATGACTCGCCCACCCTTTGTACCGAGTCTTGATGTTTTTTGTGCAGTAGATTCCGACTCTTTTTGGTCATGAGACTCAAATCGCTTGTCACGGCGGGCCTCGCGGTGGTCCTCGGCCTCGCGTTCGGCGCCGCCACCGCCCCGGCGGCCTCCGCGGCGGGTCCGCGCCCGGACTTCCAGATGCCGTTCCCCTGCGGCCAGGTGTGGACCGGCAACTCCAACGCCAGCAGCGCCCACCAGTCGTACGAGATCGACTTCAACCGCGGCAGCACGGCCGACGCGGACCTCGGCGACCCGGTCGTGGCGGCGGCGGCCGGCACGGTGGTCATCGCCGCCAACCAGGGGTCGACCAACGGCTTCGGCAACCTCGTCAAGATCGACCACGGGGGCGGCTGGTTCACCTACTACGCCCATCTGCGGGTCATGTCGGTGAGCCAGGGCGCGCAGGTCAGCCAGGGCCAGAAGATCGGCGAGGTCGGCAACACCAGTAAGCCTGGCAACAACATCTCCCCGCACCTGCACTACGAGGTGCGCACCAGCGACACGTCCTACCCCGCCAACATCCAGAAGGCGGTGTTCAACGGGGTCACGTTCGGCTACCCCGTGCAGACCGTGACCTCGCACAACTGCGGCGGCGGCGGTTCGTCCAACCCGTACACCCCGCAGGAGGTCTGCGGCGCCGGCTACTCGGTGATCGACTCCGCCGCCCTCGGCACGGCGGGCACCGTCTACCTGCTCTACAACTCCGGCAACGGCAACAACTGCGTGGTCACGATGAAGAAGACCTCGCTGGGCACGGCCACCGCGACCAGCGCCTACCTGGAGGTCCAGGGCAAGACCCGGGTGACCGACTCGGGCAACTACGGCTACTACGCCGGACCCGTGCGCGCCTCGGCCGCCGACACCTGCGTCAAGTGGGGCGGCAAGGCGGGCTCGTCCAGCTACGACAGCCCCTTCGAGCACTGCGGCTGATCCCCGTGACCGAACTCCTGGTCGTCCGCGGGTCCCGACGTACGGCCCTGACCGCCGTCGGCGTCGTGACGCTCCTGCTGTGCCTGGCCGGGCTCGTCCCGGCCGGGCCGGCCTCGGCCGCCGAGGGCCCGCTCGCCACCGCCTTCACGCGGGCGGCGGCGGCCCACGGCGTCCCCCGCGACCTGCTCGTCGCGCTCGCCTACGCCGAGACCCACCTCGACGGCCATGACGGCAGGCCGAGCGCGAGCGGCGGGTACGGCGTGGCGCACCTGGTCAGCAACCCCACGCTGCACACCCTGGAGGAGGCGGCGCGGCTCACCGGGGCGCCGGTCGCCTCGCTCAAGGCCGACGACGCGGCCAACGTGGCGGGCGCGGCGGCCGTCCTGCGGGCCAGGGCCGACGCCCTGGGCCTGGACGCCGCCGCCCGCGCCGACGCCGGTCGCTGGTACACCGCCGTCGCGCGTTACGGCGGGGCGAGCGCGCCCGAGGTCGCCCGCCTGTACGCGGACGCCGTCTACGACCTGCTGTCGGCCGGGTTCACCGCGCGGACGCCGGCGGGCGAGACGATCAACGTGGCCGCCCGCCCGGTGAATCCGGACCGGGGAGCCCTCGCGAACGCCCGCGACCTCGACCAGCCGGAGAACCGCACGCTCGCCGCGGCGGCCGTCGACTACCCCGGCGCGACGTGGGTGCCGGCCAGCACCGCCAACTACGCGGTGTCCGACCGGCCGGCGAGCGACACGATCGACCGCATCGTCATCCACGTCACCCAGGGCTCGTACGCCGGGACGATCTCCTGGTTCCAGAACCCCGCCGCCCAGGTCTCCGCACACTACGTCGTACGGTCGTCCGACGGCGCGATCACCCAGATGGTGCGGGAGAAGGACCGGGCCTGGCACGCGGGCAACTCCGACTACAACCACCACTCCATCGGCATCGAGCACGAGGGATACGTGGACGACGCGTCCTGGTTCACCGACGCGATGTACCGCTCCTCGGCCGCCCTCGTCCGCTCCATCGCCGCGCGGTACGGCATCCCCAAGGACCGGTCCCACATCGTGGGGCACTACCAGGTCCCCGGGTCCGACCACACCGATCCCGGGCCGTACTGGGACTGGAACACGTACATGCAGTACGTCACGGGCGGCAGCGGAACCGGGAACCCGTACACGCCGGAGCAGGTGTGCGGCGCCGGCTACTCGGTGATCGACTCCGCCGCCCTCGGCACGGCGGGCACCGTCTACCTGCTCTACAACTCCGGCAACGGCAACAACTGCGTGGTCACGATGAAGAAGACCTCGCTGGGCACGGCCACCGCGACCAGCGCCTACCTGGAGGTCCAGGGCAAGACCCGGGTGACCGACTCGGGCAGCTACGGCTACTACGCCGGGCCGGTACAGGCGGCCGCGGCGGACAAATGCGTGAAGTGGGGCGGCAAGGCGGGCTCGTCCGGGTACGACAGCCCGTTCGAGCACTGCGGCTGACCTCTTCCTGATCCGAAGCACGATCCGGGGCCCTCGCGCGCCACGCCGCGCGGGGTCCTCGTGCTGTATCTGGGAGAACTCTGAGAGCGTGGGCCCCGCTGGGTGTAGAGCCCGCAGGGAGGGCATTAAGGGCCTGACCCGGCAGTCCTCGTGGGCGACTCATGCCCGCGGAACCACCCGCACGCAGAGGAATTCGATGAGCGACCAGCCGCCCGAGTGGGCGAGAAATCTTGAGAAGGCGGCGATCGAGGCGGCCAGGGCCGTCGAACGCGCCGGCCGGGCACTCGGCAAGGCGGTGGAGCAGGCACAGCGCACCGCCAAGGCCCAGGCGGCGATGGCGGCCGCCTACCAGGCGGACCTGGAGGGACTGGAGAACGTGCTGCGGGCCCTTCCCGCGGAGCAGGTCAGGGACATCTCGGCGGCCGCGGCGGTGGTGACGGCGACCGCCGACCAGGTGCTGGCCCAGACGCCGAAGGACGACCTCTGAGCCGGTGCGGCTCCCCGAATCGGCCGATCTGAAACCGGGACAGATATCCACAACCTGTGGACGACGATCCAGACCTGTGGTTTCCACACCCCTGGGCCGGGGTGCACCGGAGGGATCCCGGCGGCGCTCCTCATGGTGACCGCATCGTCCGGCTTCTGGCGTTAGCGTCACCTGCATGGAAACCGCGGAAATCGGAGGGATCGCCGGGTGGGCGATGGAGCTCACCGAACGCCTGGGTGCGCCGGGCGCCGGCGTCGCGATCGCCCTGGAGAACCTGTTCCCGCCGCTGCCCAGCGAGGTCATCCTGCCGCTCGCCGGGTTCACCGCCGCGCGTGGGGACATGAGCCTGGTCGCCGCCCTCCTGTGGACGACCGCGGGCTCCGTCGTGGGTGCGCTCGCGCTGTACTGCGTGGGCGCGCTGCTCGGCCGGGAGCGTACGGTGGCCATCGCGACGCGTCTGCCGCTGGTCAAGATCTCCGACATCGAGAAGGCGGAGGCGTGGTTCGCCCGGCATGGTGTGAAGACGGTGTTCTTCGGGCGCATGATCCCGATCTTTCGCAGTCTGATCTCGGTCCCCGCCGGGGTGGAACGCATGCCGCTCGGCACCTTCCTCCTGTTCACCACGCTCGGCAGTCTGATCTGGAACACCGTGTTCGTGCTGGCGGGTTACCTGCTCGGCGAGAACTGGCACCTCGTCGAGGAGTACATGGGGATCGTGTCCAAGGTGGTCGCGGCGGCCGTCGTGCTCGTCGTCGTCCGGTTCGTGGCCGTACGGATGCGGGAACGGCGCGGCCAGGGACGCCATGTCCGTTGACCAGCCGCTTCCCGCGTAGGCCCGCCGTCCCGCGCGGCGCGAACCGCCGCGCGACGACGGGTGGGGTCGAGTGGGTCAGCGTCGCGCGGTGTCGAATGCGCCGGCGTCGCCCATGAGGTCCGCGCGCTTGGCCGCGGCGACCACCGAGACCCAGGCCATGGCGACCAGCACCCCGACGCACAAGGTGAGGGAACCGGCCCGCCCGCCGGACATCGCCCATCCGTTGCCCAGCAGGAGAGCCAGGCCGCCGAGACGGGAGGCGACCGCGTGCCCGGCCCGCCCCGCACGGGCGAAGTGCCGGCCGAGGACGAAGCAGGCCGCGATGAGCGCGGTGAAGGCCACCGAGCCGGCCGCCATGTGCAGCATCGCGTGCCAGCTCATCCCGGCCGGGGCCCCCAGCGGGGTGCCCGCGGGGAAGCCGTCCCCCGGGTCCATGCTGAAAACTCCGGCCGCTGCCAGTCCGGCGCCCTCGACGAGCAGCAGCCTCGGCGCCCACGTCCCTCCGGGAGTGCCGCGCATGACCCTGCGCAGTCCGATCGCCCCGGCGACCGTCAGGAGGGCGGTGATCCAGAAGTTGCCGATCTGCAGCCAGCCGAGATCGCCGGTGCTGAGCATGCTGAGCGGGTGACGGAGCAGGTCGAACCCCTCGCGGGTGAACGCCTGCGTCAGCGAGACGACCCCGAAGACGGGCGTGGTGAGCACGGCGCAGGTGAGCAGCGCACGCGTCGAGCCCCGCGTGGGGCGCGGCGCGGTCGGCTGCGGGGTGATCTGGGTGCTGATCTGAGTGGTGTCCTGCGTCGCGGTCATCGCCGTTCCCTTCTTCGGTGTCCCGGGCTTCGGTGGTCCGGGCTTCGGTGGTCCCGGCCGGTGTGGTGGCCGGCCTCGCTGACGCGTCGAACGGCGGCCGCGCGATTCGACCGTCCGCGCCCACTCGTGCCGCCCGCCTGCCGCCCAGCCCCGTCCACCTGCGGCGTCGGCCAGGAGTGCGCATTCCCTGTCACATGCGCATTCCCTGTCACATCACGGCAGAGGCCCAGGTCACGACGTGTCAGGATCGGAGCGTGTCGAGTCCGGCTCGTCCCGTACGACGTGTAGGTGACGGCGGGACCGGCGACCGGCCCGCCGGCCGAAGGATCAGAAAGAAGGAGATCGACGATGCGGTTCCTGATGACCACCAAGGGCGGCTCCCGGACGCCGGACGCGGCGATGATGGCCGAGATGGGCGCCTTCATCGAGGAGATGACCAGGGCGGGCGTGCTGCTTGCCACCGGCGGGCTGGAGCCGGGCGGCCTGCGGATGGTCTCCTCCGGCGGCGAGATCACCGTGACCGACGGCCCCTTCACGGAGGCGAAGGAGGCGATCGTCAGCTTCGCCCTGATCGAGGCGCGGTCCCGCGAGGAGGCGGTGGAGCTGGCCCGCCGCTTCTGGAAGATCGTCGGCGACGGTGAGAGCGCGATCCAGCAGGTGTTCGGCCCCGAAGACGGCCCCGACGCCGGCTCCCGCTGACGGCGTGATCAGGCAGGTGTCCGGCCCGCAGGCGTCCCCGGTGACGTACGCGCCGGGTTGCGCGGCGGGCGGGCCGGTGCTGTCATCGGTCGAATGACGTCCCTGGACGCCCATCGCGTCGTGGACGCGGTCTGGAAGATGGAGTCCGCCAGGATCGTCGCCGGCCTCGTGCGGATGGTCGGCGACGTCGGCCTGGCGGAGGAACTGGCGCAGGACGCCGTCCTCGCCGCGCTCGAGCAGTGGCCCGAGGCGGGCGTCCCGGACAACCCGGGCGCATGGCTCATGGCCGTCGCCAAGCGCCGGGCCGTCGACCACCTGCGCAGGGAGGAGCGGCGGGACCGCGGGCAGGAGTTGCTCGCCCACGATCTCGCCACCCGCCCGGACGACGGCGAGCGTGACGTGGACGACGTGGTGGACGCGCTCGACGGGGAGGTCGGCGACGACGTCCTCCGGCTGATGTTCGTCTCCTGTCACCCGGTGCTGTCCACCGAGGCCCGGGTCGCGCTCACGCTGCGGCTCATCGGCGGCCTGCGGACCGACGAGATCGCGCGGGCCTTCCTCGTCTCCGAGAGCGCCGTCGCGCAGCGGATCGTGCGGGCCAAGCGGGCGCTCGCCGACGCGCAGGTCCCCTTCGAGGTCCCGTCGGGGCCGGAACGGGCGGCCCGGCTGTCGTCGGTGCTCGAAGTGATCTATCTCGTGTTCAACGAGGGATACGCGGCGACGGCGGGCGACGACCTGATGCGCCCGTCCCTCTGCCTGGAGGCGCTGCGCCTGGGCCGCGTCCTGGCCGAACTGACCCCGGACGAGGCCGAGGTGCACGGCCTGGTCGCGCTGATGGAACTCCAGCAGTCGCGGTCGGCCGCGCGCACCGGCCCGTCAGGGGAGCCCGTCGTGCTGCACGAGCAGAATCGGGGACGCTGGGACCCGCTGCTGATCCGGCGCGGCTTCGCGGCGCTGCTGCGGGCGCGGCAGGCCGGCGGCCCACTCGGCCCGTACGTGCTGCAGGCGGCCATCGCGGCCTGCCACGCGCGGGCCGCCACGCCGGAGGAGACCGACTGGCCGCAGATCGCGGCGCTCTACGAGGCCCTCGTCAGGGTGCTGCCCACGCCGGTCGTCCAACTCAACCGCGCGGTGGCGCTCGCCATGGCCTACGGGCCGCGCGCCGGTCTCACGCTGGTGGACACGCTGACCGGCGAGCCGGCGCTCAAGGGCTACCACCTGCTGCCCGCCGTACGCGGGGACCTGCTGGCCCGGCTCGGCCGGCACGGCGAGGCCCGGGCGGAGTTCGAACGCGCGGCCTCCCTCACCCGCAACACCGCCGAACGGGCGGTGCTGCTGCGGCGCGCCGCGACCTGCGCCGGCGAGGAGGTCGAACCGGCGGCCACCGAGACCAGACCGGAGGCCAAACCGGAGACCGCGGAGGCCGAACCGGCGGCCGGACCGGCGGATGGGGGCGTCACCCTCGGCAAGGCCATGCGGCTCTTCCTCGCCCGGCCCGGTCTGAGCGCCGGCACCGTCCGCTCCTACGACCAGACCCTGGCGCGGCTGTGCCGGCACCTCGGCGAGGACGTCCCGCTGCGGGACGTGACCTCCCACCGGATCGCCGAGGTCTTCGCCACGGCGTGGGGCACGGCGGCGGGCGCGACCTGGAACCGGCACCGCGCGGCGCTGCGGTCGTTCGCCACGTGGGCGGCCGAGCGCGGCTGGGGCCCCGCCGACCTCGCCGCCCCGCTCGACCGGCGGCCCGAACCTCGCGACCGCACCCGCCCCATCGACCGGTCGCGGCTGGAGATCCTGTGGGAGCGGCCGGACATCCCGCTGCGCGAGCGCACGCTGTGGCTGCTGCTGTACGAGAGCGCGGCCCCGGCCGAATGGGCGCTCTCGCTCGACGTGGAGGACCTCGACCTGCCCGGCATGCGCGGCGAGGTGAAGGGCAGGCGGCACTGGCTGCGCTGGCAGTCCGGCACGGCAGCACTCCTGCCCGTCCTCGTCGGAGACCGCCGCCGGGGCCCGCTGTTCCTCGCCGACCGCAGGCCGGGGCCGGGCCGCATGCCGGCGGCGACCGACCTGTGCCCGCACACGGGCCGGGGCCGGCTGTCGTACGAGCGGGCGGAGTACCTGTTCAAACGGGCCACCGGGGACCTCGACCCGGAGGGCGGCGGCTACACGCTGCACCGCCTGCGCCACTCGCGCCTGGCCCACCTCGCCGAGGACGGCTGGTCCGCGCCGATGCTGATGTCCCTGTCCGGCCACGCCAGCGCCCGGACCCTCCACGGATTCGTCCGGGTCCCGCGACCTGCGGATACCGTTGCCTGAGTGGGGAGGAAAGCGGCATACCTCAAAGACGTCCTGCTCTGTGCCGTCCTCTGGGCCGTCCTCGGCCTGCCGGCGTTGTGGGCGGGCCTCACGACCATCCTGGCCGACAGGTACTCCTGGCCCGAGGTGATCGCGGGCCTGGTGGTGATCGGCGTCGCCGTCGCGCTCGCCCGGCCCCGGCCGCTGGGGGCGATGCTCGTCACGGCCGCGCTGTGGGCGGGTTCGGTGGCCGTGCGGGGCGACCCCACCGTCTTCTTCCCGGCCCTGGCGGTGATGAGCTACCTGGCCGGGGTGCGCATGGCCCGCGCCCGGCCCGCCCTGCTCGGCCTGTCGGCCGCCGCGGTCGTCGCCGCCGCCGTCGTCCCGTTCGTACGGTGGCTTCTCGCGGCGCAGTGGGATCTGGGCGCGTGGTTCTTCGCGGTCACGGGCATCGCGCTGTTCGGACTCGTCCCGTGGCTCGCGGGTCACGCGAGGCACCAGAGCCTGGCCCTGACCAGGGCGGGCTGGGAACGCGCCGGGCATCTGGAGCGCGAGCGGCGGATGCTCGCCGAGCAGGCGAGGCTGCGGGAGCGGGCGGCCATCGCGAGGCAGATGCACGATCTGCTCGGTCACGACCTGAGCCTGGTCGCGCTGCGGATCGGCGCCCTGGAGGTCGCCGCCGACCTCCCCGAGAGCCGGCGCCGGGCGGTGGGCGAGGCCCGCGAGGCGGTCACGGCCGCGTCGGAGCGCCTGCGCGACATCGTCGCCGTGCTCAGGGACGGCGACGGCCCCGGCACGTCGGACCAGGACCCGACGTACGCGGATCCGCCCGAGGAGAGCGTGGGCGAACTGGTCCGGCGCGCCGCAGCCGCAGGAATGCCGGTCACCCTGCACGGCGCGCAGGAGGAGGCGCGCATCCCCGCGCCGGCGCTCGCCACCGTGCGGCGGGCCGTCCGGGAGGGGCTGACCAACGCCGCCAAGCACGCGCCCGGCGCCCCGGTCACCGTACGGCTCGCGCACACACCGGGCGAGACCGTGGTCACCGTCGCCAACGCCGCGCCGCACGAGCCGGGCCGCGGCGTGACGGGCGGACACGGACTGCGGGCGCTGGCGGAGCGGGTCCGGCTGCAGGGCGGGTCCCTGGAGAGCGGTCCCGCCGGCGGCGGATTCACCCTGACCGTACGGCTGCCCCACACCGCCGCCCGGCCCGCCGGTGCCGTGCCGGCCGAGTTCCTCGTCTCCGAGTTCACCGGGGCCGAGCACGACGGCCCCGGGGTTGCGCCGCGGCCGGTGGAGCTGGATCTGGCGCTGGCCCGGCGGCGGGTGCGCCGTACGCGGCTGGCCGCGGCGCTGGTCTCCCTGGCCGCGGCGGCCGGCGTCGTCGCGTTCGTGCTGGGGTTCACGGTCTACGAGGCGGCCACCTCTGTCCTGCCGCCGGCCGAGTTCGCGAAGCTGCGGGTCGGCCAGGCCGAGCGGGAGGTCGCGGCGGTGCTGCCGGCCAGGACCAGGGTCGACCAACCGTCGTGGCCCGAGCCGCCGATCCCGCCGGGCGCCCGGTGCCGCTACTACAGCGCAAGCCCCGAGCCGTTCGGCGCGTTGCAGCTCTACCGGCTGTGCTTCGCCGGGGGCCGGCTGGTCGGCAAGGCTTTCCTGCCCGCCTGAGCGGCGCCCGGACAATCCCGGTGGTTCCGTACCATCGAGGCGTGCACGCGATCCGGGTGGTCCTGGCCGACGACGAACCGGTGATCCGGGCCGGGGTGCGGGCGATCCTGGCGGCGGACCCGGACATCGACGTGGTCGCCGAGGCCGCCGACGGGCGTGAACTGGTGGACGCCGTCCTGGCGCACCGGCCCGACGTCGCGCTCGTCGACATCCGCATGCCCGGCCTGGACGGGCTGGCCGCCGCGGCCGAGGTGCGCAGGACCGCCCCCGGCACCGCCGTACTGATCATGACGTCCTTCGGCGAGGACGCCTACGTCGCGCGGGCGCTGGGCGACGGCGCGGCGGGGTTCCTGCTGAAGACCGGCGATCCGCGCGAGTTCCCCCTGGGGGTGCGGGCGGCGGCCGAGGGCGGGGCGTACCTGTCGCCGCCGGTGGCCGCACGGGTCATCCGGGGGCTCGCCGGCGACCGGCTGTCGCGCTCGGCCGCGGCCCGCGAGCAGGTCGCGGCGCTGACCACCCGGGAGCGCGAGGTGCTCGCCCTGGTCGGCGAGGGCATGTCGAACGCGGGCATCGCCGCCCGCCTGCACCTCGCCGAGGGCAGCGTCAAAACCTACGTGAGCACGATCATGGGCAAGCTCGGCGTGCCCAACCGGGTGCGGGCGGCGGTCATCGCCCACGAGGCGGGACTGGCGGGCGGGCGGTAGTCAGCACCGCCGCCAGCGCCGGGCGCCGCCGCATCGCGGCGACCAGGGCGGTCGCGGGACTCCGCAGGGCCAGCAGGACCAGCGGCGCGATCAGCGCGCCGAACAGCAGCCCCGCCGCCACGTCGTGGGGGTAGTGGACGCCGACGAAGACCCTGGAGAACGCCTCCAGCAGCGCGAGCACCGGCGCCACCACCGCCGCGCCGCGCCACAGGGCGACCAGCGCGACGGCCGCCGCCGCGGCGAAGGTCGCGTGGTTGCTCGGCAGCGACCAGTCGCCGTACGGCGGGCAGTGCGCCACGGTGACCACGTCGGTCATGTCCCAGCAGGGCCGGCGCAGCCGCAGGACGCTCTTGACGCCCTCACTCGCAAGGTAGGCCGTCACCACCGCGACCGGTGCGAGCAGGGCGAGCGCCATCCTGCGGTCGTCCTGCCGCCGCGCCCGCCACCAGCCGAAGACGAGGAACGCCAAGAGGATCGCGGGGACGGCGTCCGTCGCGATCTCCGCCGCGTCGCGCACCCATGCGGGGGTGTGCAGGGCGAACGCGGTGACCTCCCGGTACCACTCGGCGCTGATGTCCGGGACGTCCTCGATCTCGTTGCCCACCGGTTCCCCTCCGTGCTGCGTCCTGCCGGTCCGTCCGGCCCCTCGAACCTAGGGACCGGACGGCACGGCGGGCAGTCGCGGAAAGTCGCCGGTGACCATTGACTTTCGTCAATCTTCCGCCGGGTTGGCCCGCCTCCGGCGGGTGAACCGGGCGTACGCCAGGGCGGCACCGCCGACCAGCAGCGGCCAGACGAGATAGACGCCCGACGCGGCGACCAGCAGGGCGACCGCCACGAGCGCGAGCAGGGCGGCGGCCCTGGCCCGGCCACGCGGCAGCAGCCGGATGGCGGCCGCCACGCCGATCGCGTAGACCACCACGAACGATCCGTTGGTCATCAGCACCAGCGGACGGATGCCCGTCCCCGCCGCGTACACGACGGCGAGCGCCAGGAAGGACAGCACGGCGACGACCGCGAGGCTGCGCCGGGGCACCTCCCCGGCGACGCTGCCGCGGGAGAGCCAGCCGGGCAGGGCGCCGTCGCGGCCGAGGGCCGCGCCGAGCTTGGCCGCCCCGGCCCAGTAGGCGTTCATCGCGCCGAGCGTCAGCAGCAGCGCGGCGACGGCGGCGAGCAGCCGGGCGTTGCCGCCGAGACCGAGGGCCAGCAGGTCGCCGAGGGGCGCCCGTGCGCTCCCGGCGGCCGGGCCGAGGACGGCGACGGTGGCGAAGGCGACCGACAGGTACAGCACGCCGACCAGCACGACGGCGGCCGCGGCGGCCCTGGGCAGGTCCCTGGCGGGCCTGCGGAAGTCGGCGGCGAGGTGCGTGATCGCCTCCCAGCCGGCGAAGCTCCACACCAGCAGGGCCGCCGCCGGGGCGACGGCCGTCCAGCCGTGCGGGGCGAACGGCCGCAGGTTGGCCACGTCGGTGTGCGGGAGCGACAGCGCGACGGCGACCACGAGCAGCGCGACGAGCAGCCCCGCCAGCCCGAGCTGGACCCGGCCGGTCACCCGCAGCCCTGAGGCGTTCGACACGGTCACGATCGCCATCAGCCCCGCCGCCGTCAGCGTCGCGGTGCCGGTCCCGCCGCCCACAGCGGCGGCGACGTACTCGCCGCCGAACAGCGCCGCGGCGGCGGCGCTCGGCGGGATCGCGAAGTAGAAGCACCAGCCGACGACGACCGCGGCCCGGTCCCCGAAGGCGAGGCGGGCGTAGGTCGACACGCCGCCGGAGTCCGGGTGGCGCGCGCCGAGCGCGGCGAAGGCCGCGGCCAGCGGGGCGGACAGCACGACCAGGCCGAGCCAGGCCAGCAGCGACGCCGGCCCGGCCGCCTGGGCAGCGAGCGCGGGCAGGGCGATGACTCCTGTGCCGAGCACCGCGCCGACGTACATGGCGGCGCCCTGGGCCGCCGTGAGGCGGCCCGCCGGTGTGGTGACGGGTGCGGCGGCGGATGTGACGGCGGATGTGACGGCAGGGGTGACGCTCGTCCGAGTCATGCGCGTTCACCTTCCAGTCAGGGGAGTGGCCGGCCGGGGATTCCCCGGCCGGCCCAGATCGGGGAGCTGTCTCAGGCGGAGGTGCTGAACTCGAGGCTGGCGGGCAGGTCGGAACGGCGGGTGACGTTGAGCTTGCGGTAGATCCGGGTCAGGTGCTGCTCGACCGTGCTGACCGTGATGTACAGCTTGTCGGCGATCTCGCGGTTGGTGTATCCGACCGCGGCGAGCGAGGCCACCCGGCGCTCGGCTTCGCTCAGCGTCCCCGGACCGCTGTCCGTGCGGGGCGGCTCGGCCGGCTGCGCGGGAGCGCCCTGGGTGAGCGCGTTGACCAGCGGGACGGCCTCGCACTCCTCCGCGATCCGCTGGGCCTGCCTGGCGACCGTACGGGCGCGGCGCAGCTCTCCCACCGCCTGGTAGGCGTCGGCCAGATCGACCAGGGCCCGGGCCAGCTCGTACTGGTCGCCGCTCGCCTGGAGCATGTCGGCGGCGCGGCGCAGCATCGGGGGACGCTGCTTGGGCTCGCTCGCCGCGGCCGTCAGCCGCAGACCGGTCCCACGGGCGCGCACCGGCCCGGGGGCGCAGCGCGCCACGTGCTCGTCCAGCAGCGGCCGGGCCCGCTCCGGGCGGCCCATGCCGATCAGCGCCTCGGCCGCGCCCGTCCGCCAGGAGACCAGTCCGGGCGAGTCGAGGCTCCAGGAGCCCATCAGCTCGCCGCAGGTCTGGAAGTCGCGCAGCGCCATGCCGAGGTCGCCCGTCGCCAGGTGGTAGCGGCCCCGCGCGTTCAGGTAGTGCAGGCCGTACCGGGTCTGGAGCATGGCCTCGGGCACCGGCTGGTTCACCAGTTGCACGGCCTCGTCCAGCCGGCCCATCGCGGTCACCGCCGTCAGCAGCACCGACAGCGGGGCGCCGACCGCGACCCCCCAGCTCGTCGGCGGGATGAGCCGTACGGCCATCTGGGCGAGGCCCTCGGCGCCCTCCAGGTCGCCCTGCCGCAGGCTGATCTCGGCGCGCAGCGCCGCGAGGCGGGCCTGCCTGCTGGGGGCCCGGCGGCTGGCGGCCTCCTCGAAGAACAGGTCGCACCAGGGCGCCGCCAGGTCGGGCCGCTCGCCGTAGATCAGCGCGAGCAGGGCGCACTCGACGGCGTCCATCGACATGTCGTCGAGGCGGGAGCCGCGCAGGATGCGCTCCACGTCGGCCAGCGTCTGGGGGTGCGGGCCCTTGGTCAGCACCGCCGCGAGCGCGGTGGCGGCCTCCAGCCTGCCGATGACCGGCGCGGACGGCGGCGCCTGCGTGCTCATGTCGGTGACCCTCGGGATGTGCGCGAGGAACGGAGTGTAGGAGCAGCGCAGCCACGGCCGGGCGGCGCGGATCTCGGCCACGGTCTCCGCGTCCATGATCGAGCCGATCCTGCCCAGGTGGTCGAGCACGTCGCGGGCGTCGTCGAAGCGGCCGTGCCACAACAGCGCCTTGGCCAGCACGACCGCGTCGGAGCCGCGCAGGTGGCCGCGGTGCATGGCGTCGGTGAGCTCGTCGAGGTGGGCCGCGGGAGCGCTCGGGTTGAGCCGCCACTCCGCCCGCACCAGAGTCGTCTTGATGGTGGCCCGGCGCTGGTCGTCGGTGCACGCGCCGTCGGCCAGCCGCAGGTAGTCGACGGCGGGCTCGACGCGTCCCTCGCTGAGCGCCTGCCTGGCCGCCTCCTCCAGGATCGGCACGGCCCAGGGCCCCCCGTTGTGCGAGGCGGCCAGCAGGTGCTCGGCGATCACGGCGGCCGGTGCGCCCTGGCCGTACGCCAGCTCGGCGGCCCTGCGGTGCAGGTCCGTCCGCTCGTGCCGGTCGAGGTCGGCGAGCACGGCGGCGCGCGCCTGGGGGTGGCGCAGGTGCAGGTCGGCGCCGACCAGCCCGGCGTTGTGCAGCGCGTTGAGCGCCTGGACGACGACGCCGGCGTCGAGGTCGAGCAGCCGGTCGAGGTGGCCGGGGTCGGCGGCGACCGCCAGGCCCCGCGCGACGCGGGCCGCGAGCGGGTGCCCGCGGCGCAGGCACGACTGCACCGCCTGGCGGTAGGCGTCGCCCGCGACGATCTCGTCGATCCCCGCGTCCGCCTCGGTCTCGGCCGTGGCGCCTCCGGCGTCGGCCGCGGCGAGGTGGTCCTCGATGAGCGCGCCCACGAGCAGCGGGTTGCCGCCGCTGACCGCGTGCCAGTCCGCGGCGAGCCGCCGGGCGACGTCGTCACCGACGATGTCGGCGGCCATGATCTCGACGCCCTCGCGGGACAGGGCCGACAGCGGGAGGCGGCGGCAGTGCGGCTGGCGCAGCAGTTCGGTCTGGAACAGCGTCGGGGCGTTCCACGACTCCTCCGACTGGCTGAAGATCGCCAGGATGTGGGCGAAGCGCAGCCTGCGGGCGAGGTAGGCCAGGCAGAGCTGCGAGGCGCGGTCGGCGTGCTGGATGTCGTCCACCACGATCATGAGGGGGTGCCGCTCGGCGAGTTCGAGCAGCACCATACACAGGGCGTGCACGATGTGGGCGTCCACCTGGTCGACGTAGTCGGCCAGCGGGTCGGCCGACATGGCGCAGCGGGCGCCCTCGTGCAGCAGGTTGCGGGTGCGCTCCTCCTCGTCGGGGGTGAGCGGCGCGTTGTGCAGGATCTGCGACAGCACGGCCAGTGCAAGTCCCGACTCCGCCTGCGAGCAGGTCGCGGTCAGCGGCAGGGCGCCGTGCTCCAGCGCGTCCTCGACCAGAGTGTTGAGCAGTGCGGTCTTCCCCGTCGCGACGGGCCCGCCGACGATGGCGATCTTTCCTCTGCCGGTGACGGCGTCGGCCAGCATGTCCTCAAGGGAGGCCAACACCTCTTCCCGCTCCACCAGGGCCATAATGAGCCTCCCGAATTCCGTTCGATTCTCGGCCGCGCGGCCGGTTCACAATTGCCGTGACTTCTGTAAAGCTTCAGTGTTGAGCAGCGTTCAGCCGACCAGCGTCATTCGCGCGGAAACGCTCTCGCCGGCCCGCTCCCCCGCGCCTTCCCCATCCGTTTCACCCGCGCGGGCCAGCGCCGAGCGGACGGCGGCGAAGGACGCGGCGACCACGTCGTGGTCGAGGCCCACCCCCCAGACCTGCCGCCCGTCGATCACACACTCGGCGTAGACCGCGACCTCCCGGTCCTCCGCGCTCCCGGCCGCGGCCTCCACGCCGGTGCGGTGGACCATCTGCACGTCCACGTTCCAGACCGCCAGCCGGGCGCCCAGGGTGCGAATGGCGTCGGCCCGCGGCCCGGCGACGTCGAAGCGCGCGCCGTCGACGTACAACGTGGTCTGCAGCGGCCGGCCGCCGAGCCCGAGCGGTACGGTGATCTCGGTCCGCGACAGGTACTCCTCGTCGAACAGATCGCGGACGACGGCCGGGGTGATCTCCCCGCCCGAGCCGTCCGCGTGGGCCTGCACGACGCGGGCGAACTCCGCCTGCAGGTTCTTGGGCAGGTTCAGCCCGTGCCAGGCGCTCAGGATGTAGGCCACGCCTCCCTTGCCCGACTGGCTGTTGATGCGCACCACGGCCTCGTACGTGCGGCCGACGTCCTTGGGGTCGATCGGCAGGTACGGCATCCGCCACGGCAGGTCGTCCACGCCCACGCCGGCCTCACCTGCCTCCACGGCCAGCGCGTCGAAGCCCTTCTTGATGGCGTCCTGGTGGGAGCCGGAGAAGGCCGTGTAGACGAGGTCGCCGCCGTACGGGTGGCGGGGGCTGACCTGCATCTCGTTGCAGTACTCGACGGTGCGGCGGATCTCGGTGATGTCGGAGAAGTCGATGCCGGGGTCGACGCCGTGGGTGTACATGTTCAGGCCGAGCGTGACCAGGCAGACGTTGCCGGCCCGCTCGCCGTTGCCGAACAGGCAGCCCTCGATCCGCTGCGCGCCGGCCAGCAGCGCCAGCTCGGAGGCGGCCACGCCGGTGCCCCGGTCGTTGTGCGGGTGGATCGACAGGCAGACGTGCTCGCGGCGCGACAGGTTGCGGTCGAGCCACTCGATCTGGTCGGCGAAGACGTGCGGGAGCGACCGCTCCACCGTCGTCGGGAAGTTGAGGATGATCTCCCGGCCCTCCTCCGGCTGCCACACGTCCATGACCGCCTCGCAGACCTCGAGGGCGAACTCGGGCTCGGTCTCGTTGAACAGCTCGGGCGAATACTGGAACCCCAGGTCGCAGTCGCCGAGGGTCGCCTCGGCGTACTTCATCATCAGGCGGGTGCCCTCGACGGCGAGGTCCCTGCACTCGTCGCGGGTCATGCCGAAGACCACCCGGCGGAAGAGCGGGGCCGTCGCGTTGTAGAGGTGGATGTTGGCCCGGGGGGCGCCGGCCAGGCTCTCCACGGTCCGCCGGATCAGCTCGTCCCGCGCCTGCACCAGAACCGAGATCCGCACGTCGTCGGGGATCCGGTCCTGCTCGATGAGCATGCGCACGAAGTCGTGGTCGTCCTGGCTCGCCACCGGGAACCCGACCTCGATCTCCTTGTAGCCCATCCGTACGAGGAGGTCGAACATCGCCAGCTTGCGCTCCGGGCTCATCGGGTTGACCAGCGACTGGTTGCCGTCGCGCAGGTCGGTGGACAGCCATCGCGGGGCGGCCTCGATCGTCCGGTCCGGCCAGCGCCGGTCCGCCAGGCGGACGGGGGTGAAGGCCGAGTAACGGGAAGGAGAGCTGCTCATGAGGAATTCCTTTCTCATCGGCGACCATGTCACCGAATTCGCGACCGACCGTTTTCCGAAAAGCTGTCCGCGAATCCCGCCGACTTCCTTCCGGAAGGCCGTCCGAATTTCCGGCGATTCGCTGACCGGCACGTTGCCGAAGCTACAAGCGCCCTGGTCAAGGGGCAAGGGAGAAGCAACTAGAGTGCGCCCGGCATCACCCGGACGATCGGTAGGGGTATCGAAAGTTGTAGGCCCGGTACAACCTCCCGGGCGGCCCTCTTAACGACCCCCTGAATCGGACACATACTCCGGGTCATGTCGATGAGCAGAGCAGCGTTCCCAGCCATTTCGATTCCGCCTTTCCGAATCTTCGGAATGTGCGTGACCGAGGCGCGCCCGTCCGTTCTGGCCATCTTCTTCCTGCGGTTCGCCGCCGGCGCGGCCGTGGACGCCGGACTCGCCCCCGCCGACCCGTTCCGCCTGCTGGCGGGCGCCCTGGTGTGGCAGTGCGCGATCTTCTTCGTCTACCTGTTCAACGGCGTGACGGACGTGCGGGAGGACCGCGTGAACGGCTCGCGCCGGCCGATCGCCCGCGGCGACCTCGACCCCGAACTGGCCTGGATCGTCGCCTGGACCGCCGCCGCGGCCGCCCTGCTCGGCGCGCTGCTGCTCGGCGGCGCGATGATCTGGCTGGTCACGGCGGTGCTCGTGCTCGGCTACCTCTACTCGGCGCCGCCCTTCCAGCTCAAGAAGTGGTCCAGCGCCACGGTCGTGGTCGGCGGCGTGTCCGGCCTGCTCTCCTACTGCGCGGGATACGCCTCGTACGGGACCGGCCCCGGCGGGCGCGAGATGATCGCGCTGCCCGCGTTCGCCGTCGCGGCGTCGCTGTGGATGGGCCTGGTCGGCACGCCGGCGAAGGACCTGCCGGACATCGCGGGCGACCGCTCCGCCGGGCGGGCGACGTTCGCGGTGAGCCGCGGAGAATGGCCGGTCAGGCTGCTGCTGTCGGCGGTCGCCGCCTGCGTCGCGCTCGCTTTCTGCGCGGTCGCGCTGCTATTGCGGGTGCCGCTCGGCATGGCGCCGGCCGTGATGCTCACCGGCGCCGCGCTGCTCACCGTCGTCACTCTTACTCCGCTTTCCCGGGGGTCCCGGGTGCGCCGCCGCCTGCCCTACCGGGCGTTCATGACGACGCAATACGCTGTGCATTTGGCTGTTCTTCTCCCGCTGGTGTCACAATTCTTATTGTCTGGGCGTGCGGCTTAGTCCAGGATGGAGGGCACTCGTCCGCTTCCTCTCGGAGGGTCCATTGGCGGGAGATGGAGAACTGGGACCGGCGGTCCCGGACTTCGAGGGTTTCCTCGAAGCGCATCGCTCCGAGATTCTGGAAGCGTACGCACGGAACCTGGCGGCACTGGACAGCCCGATCAGCCGCGACCCGATCGCCCTGCGGCAGGCGCTGGCGAACGCGGAGCAGATCCTCGACGACGTCGCGGAGACGCTGCGGGCCGGCAGCATCAAGGTGGGCGACTCCCACAAGATGATCGCGTGGGAGGTGGGGGCGACCAGGGCGGCGAGCGGGGTTCATCCGGACGAGTCGCTCCGCGCGGCGTCGGTGTGGTTCCAGGCGGTCGTGACCTGCCTGCTGGAGCGCATGCCCGGCGATGCCGAGTCGATGCGGCTGCTCACACTGGTCGTGCTCGGGCTGGAGCGCAGCATCACGACACGGATCAGGGAGGCCTCGGCCAGCTACTCCAGTTTCCTGCTCGACAAGGTCCACGAGGCCCAGGTCGAGGAGCGCCGCCGGATCGCCCGCGAACTGCACGACCGGCTCGGGCACGGCCTCAGCGTCGCCCACCGGCAACTGGAGCTGTACGACCTGCACCGGGCGAGCAAGCCGGCGACGGCGACCGCCAAAGTGGAGACCGCCCAGCAGGCCATCCTGGAGACCATGCAGAACCTGCGCGCGGTCACCAGCGACCTGCACCCGCAGGAGCCGCTCAACAGCCTGGAGAAGGCCCTGCTGTACTACCTCGAGACCGTGGACATGGACGAGGTGGACATCCGGCTGCGGGTCAGCGGGGACGAGACGTGGGCCTCCCCCGCCGTGCGCGACGAGTCCTTCCTCATCCTGCGTGAGGCGACCAGGAACGCGCTCAAGCACGGCAACCCCGCCAAGGTGCTGATCCGGATCGACTTCGCCCCCCACGAACTGCGGGCGTCGGTGGAGGACGACGGCATGGGCTTCGCCGAAGGAAGCGGCCGGTCGGACGGGGTGGGCCTGATGTCGATGCAGGAACGGGCCGCGATCATCGGAGGGACGACCACCATCACGAGCAGGCCGGGCCACGGCACCCACGTCGAACTGTACGTGCCCTTTCCAGGGCTCACCGCATGACCGGAACGGACAACATGATCAGTATCGCCGTCATCGACGACCACGCGCTGTTCCGGGAGGGCCTGCGCGAGATCCTCGAGGCCCAGGAGGACTTCGAGGTCGTCGGCGAGGCCGGCGACTCCGACGGGGCGGTGGCCCTGGTCGAGCGGGAGCGGCCCGACGTGGTCCTCCTCGACGTCGAGATCCCCGGCGACGACGCCACGCAGACGGTGACCCGCATGCGCGAGATCTCGCCCGAGTCCCAGATCATCATCCTCAGCATGTACGACGGCCCGCAGCTGCTGAGCCGCCTGCTCGCGGCGGGCATCCGCGGCTACCTGCTCAAGAGCGTGCACCGCCAGGAGCTGATCTCGGCCGTCAGGAGCGTCAGGAACGAGCCCGACCGGCTCGTGCTCGCCGTCTCGCGCGACTCCTTCGCGCAGGTGCAGGGCGGCGGGTCGAAGGTGGTGCTGACCGACAGGGAGCGGGAGATCCTCGAACTCGCCGCCCAGGCGCTGAGCAACTACCAGATCGCCACCCGGCTCACGCTCACCGAGGCGACGATCAAGCGGCACCTGCACAACATCTTCACCAAGCTCGGCGCGGTCTCCCGGATCGACGCGGTCAACAAGGCGCTGGCCGCCTCGCTCATCTCGCCGCGCCGCGACCAGCCGGCGCCCCGCCCCCGCCCGAACACTCCCGGCCTGCGGGGGCAGCGCTCGTTCCCCTGAGCCTCAGCCCTCCTCCAGCGGGAACGTCCTGGCGAGGTGGGCCTTGACCGGCTCGGGCAGCAGGATGCCGGTCGCGGTGAGGTTCATCTCCAGGTGGACCAGGTCGCGCGTGCTCGGCACCGGCACGATGTCGTCGCCCCGCGCCAGCAGCCACGCGATGGCCAGCCGCCCCATGCCGACGTCCATCTCGGCCGCCACCCGCTGGGCGTCGCGCAGCCGCAGCAGCTCGGCTTCCAGGTTCTCGGGCGAGAAACGCGGATCGAGGCAGCGTACGTCCCCCGGGCCGAGGTGGACCGGCGAGGTGATCCGGCCGGTCAGGAAGCCCCGGCCGAGCGGCCTGCCGGCGATGACCCCTATCCCCAGCTCGCGCGCCACCGGCAGCAGCTCCCGCTCCGCCCGGCGCTGCCACAGGGAGTACTCCACCGCGACGGCGGCGACGGGCCGCGCCGCGTGCGCGCGCCGCAACCGGTCCCCGTCCAGGGCGCGGACGCCGATGTGCGCGATCTTCCCGGCGTCCTGGAGCCGGCCGGCCACGCCCATCGTCTCCTCGATCGGCGCTCCGCTGGCGTCGGGGTCCACCACGAACAGGTCGATCCGCTCGATCCCCAGGCGGGCCAGCGACGCGTCGCAGGCGCGGCCGAGGTTCTCCGGACGGGACAGGAAGTCTCGCGCCTCCCACCGGGCCGAACCGGCCCCCCGAACCGCACCGGCCCCTCGAATCGCACCGGCCCCTCGAACCGCACTGGCCCATCGAACCGAACCGTCCCACCGAACCGAACCGGGACCGGCCGCGATCAGGGCCTCGTCGCGCCGGTGTGCGACGGCCTTGCCGACCAGGCGCTCGGCCTCGGCGTCGGCGTCGATCAGGTCGATCAGCGACACGCCGCCGTCGAGCGCGCGCCGCACCACCCGCATCGCCTCATCGGGGTCGGCCGGGCCGTACGCGCCGGTCAGCGCGGTGCAGCCGAGCCCGAGGCTCGTGGAGACGAGGCCCTGCCCGCCGAGGCTCACGCGCCGCATGACGCCGCCCGCGACTCGCGTGGCCGTGACCGCTTGAAGGGTTTCGATTTCGCTTGGTCATTCACGTGGACACCGCTGGAAGTAAAGGAGGTACGAGAAACGCGAGGATGCACCCGGTACCACTCAAGATTGTGCGAGGCGGATTTTCCACCCCTATTTTCCCCTACCGCTACGACCGTTCGTGCTGCAAATCCGACAAATCATCTGCCAGATATGCGGGAATTCCCGCCATGGAACCGCCGAACACGACGAAGCGGCTGGCGAGGTGGCCCGCGTGGGGATTGCGGGCGCCGCGCCGGACGCCCGGCGGCACGAAGACGCCGTCGCCCGGCCCCAGGTCCACCCACCGGTCGTGCAGGTAGAACTGCCCCTCGCCCTCGAAGACGAAGTACACCGCCTCGCTCTCCTCGTGCGGGCGGACGCCGAGCGTCTCCCCCGGCAGCATGATCCCGCAGCGCAGGCAGAGCCCCGCACAGCCGGTCGCCGGCCGGAACAGGACGTTCGCGGCAGGCGGGGTCAGCCAGGTCTCGCCGCTCCACAGCGAGCGGAACAGAACCGGGCCGGTGCGGGGCGGGATGGTGCGGACCGTGCCGCCCTCGGACGGCACGGCGCTCCAGATGTAGACCGTCATCTCCCGGTCGCCGGCCGACAGGGAGTACGTGCTGCCGATGGGCGAGTACAGCGCGGAGGCGGCGCGCATCCGGCTGATCTCGTAGCCGACGGTGCCGACGCCCGCGCCGGCCAGCACGACCGCGACCTGCTCGGCCGCCGCCGCGCCGGGCGGCGACCACTGACGGCCCGCGGGGATGCGGACCGCGTCGACGGCGGCGTGCCGCGCGCCGATGTGCGGGCCGGCCACCGGGCTCACCCAGCAGTCGCCATGGCGCCGATACTCCAGGTCCGCGCCCCGCAGCAGCGTGCCGATCCCTTGTGTGGTCAGGTTCATGGGGTCTCTCCCTGGTCACGCCCGCGCGAGTTCCGCGCGGGCGGCGGAGGGGGTGAGGATCGCGTGGTACTGCCAGATGATCACCAGGCCGAAGACGCCGTACAGCGCGGCCATGCCCCACGGCGGGAGGACCGAGCCGATCGTGATGCACAGCGACGCGACGACCAGGGCCACCCGGATGTTGAGGTTGTAGACCGCCATGTAGCGGGTGCGGGACGCGGCCGGGACCATGTCGGCCAGCAGGGCCTGCCGCACCGGCACGTCCATGAGCTCACCCACGGTGAGCACCAGCGCGGCCACGAGCAGGACCCAGCCGGTGTCGCTGACGGCCAGCACCATGTATCCGGCGGTGAACAGGCCCGCCCCGGCGTACAGCCGGACCCGGTCGGGCACGCGGCGCAGCACCAGGTGGGCGACGAGCGCGAGCGCCACGACCAGCACGGTGTTCTCCGCGCGGAGGATGCCGAGCATCTCGACGCCGTCCACCCGGACCGCCCAGGAGCCGATCGACAGCAGGTCCTGCGCGGGCAGGTCCCTGGCCAGCCGTACGCCGATGTAGTTGATCAGTTGCAGCTCGATGCACATGAACAGCGTGGCCGCCACCAGCAGCCGGCCGAAGGCGCGGTCCTGGAGCACCAGCCGGTAGCCGTTGGCGAAGTCCCGCAGGATCGACCCGCGCGGCTCGGCCGCCGCGCCGGACTCCGCCTGCTCGGTCTCCTCCGGCCTGGTCTCCGCGATGAGGAAGAACGTGGCCGCGGCGATCGCGACCGTGCCCGTGGCGGCCAGGGCCAGCAGCAACGTGAAGTGGCCGTTGTAGAGGAAGCCGCCGAGCAGCGCGCCGATGGCCAGCGCGAGGTTGATCGACCAGTAGTTGATCGTGTAGACGAGCTTGCGGCTCTCGGGGGTCGTGACGTCGAGGATCATCGCGTCGTTCGCCGGCATCGCGAAGCTCGCGGCGAACTTGTTGACGAGATAGCCGCAGTAGACGATCGCCGGGCTGTGCCAGGCGGGCGAGTCGGCCACCGCCATGAGCGCGAACGTCAGGCAGACGCCGGTCTCGCCGAGCAGCAGCGTGCGCCGCCGCCCGCGCGCGTCGGACATGTGCCCGCCCGCCAGCGTGCCCACGACGCCGAGCACCATGACGGTCACGACCAGCACGCCCGCGACCGCCACGCCGTACTCGAAGGCGAGGTAGATGGCCATGAACGACATGACCATCGAGTCGAGCAGCCGCTGCAGGAAGCCGACCGCGATGCGGACCCGCAGGTTCGGGTGTAACGCGGCCAGGTTCACGACGTCACGCCTGCCCCGGCCGCGACGGGCTCGCCCACCTCGGCCCGTACGAGCGAGTGGACGTGCCGCGCCCGCGCGACGGCCTGCTCCTCGGTCTCCCCGGTCACGACGACGAAGCCGTGCCGGGTGCGCCAGTCCACCGTCTCCGGGATCCGGTCGCCCGGCCGGAACGGGAACTCCAGCATGTCGACGAAGTCGAGCGCCCTTGCTTCCTCCACACCGGAGACGGCGCGGACCTCGCCGGGGGTCAGGCTGAAGTACGAGATGTGGGCGACCGCCCGGCGTTCCACCGTGCCCGGCGGCCTGCCGTCGAGGATCCGGAAGACGGCCCGCTCGATGTCGAGCCCGGTGGCGAGCTGCACCAGGCGCGGGATCTGGTCGCCGCCGAGCCGCGCCTGCGACTCGACGATCCGGGGACCGGCGGCGGTCCAGATGATCTCGGTGTGGGCCGGGCCGGTCTGGTAGCCGGTCAGCCGCAGCATCTCGACCGTCAGCTCGGCCATCGCCGCCGTGTCGGGCCCGGCCTGCGCGGGGTGCACGTGCCCGGCCTCGACGAACAGCGGCGGCGGGCCGAGCACCTTGCGGGTGACGCCCACCACCTGGTGGCGGCCGTGGTCGCTGAGGGACTCCACACTGTACTCGGGGCCGCGCAGGTACTCCTCCACCAGGACCGGGCCGCCGTAGCCGTACGAGTCGAGCAGCGCGCCCCATTCGGCGACCTGGCCGGGCTCGCGCAGCAGGTAGACGCCCCGGCTGCCGGCCAGCTCGGTCGGCTTGACGACCACGGGCAGGTCGAAGCCGCCGAGCAGGGCAGGCACGTCCTGCCAGCGCGCCGCGTGGGCGAACCGCACCGGCGACAGGTCGTGCTCGGCGAGCAGCCGCCGCAGCTGGAGCTTGTCGTTGAGCAGTTCGATCGAGCGCGCGGGGTTGACCGCCTTGCCGAGGTCCTCCGCGATGCGGTAGGTCGCGAGCATGCTCTCCTCGGCCCCGATGTGGTAGACGAGGTCGGCGCCGAAGTCGCGCACGGCCTGCCGTACGGTTCGGTCGAACGCGACGGGGTCGGCGAAGTCGGTGAGCACGAAGGCGTCGGCCAGGTCGGCGATGCCGGCCAGGTAGTCGGGCGTCTGCAGGGTGGGATCCCAGACCGCGCAGATCCGGTGCCCCTCCTCTCGGGCCTTGATGACGAACGCCCGGTAGGGCATGACCATGACGAGATCGCTCACCGGGATCCTCCCTTCTTTCTGCTGGAAGCGGCTGTGTGCTGTGAAGTGGTCAGTAGGGCAGTTCGCGGCCCGACGGCGTGCGGAGATCGGGCGAGTTCGACTGGGGTTTCCTGGTCGGCTTGCTCACGCGGATGCGACGTGCCATCGAAATCCCTCCAGATCCCGTACGAGCCGTTTCGCGGGCCCTCCGACCAGCACGCTAGGCATGGGCACAGGGCCCTACAACGGCCGCGCACCCTAATGACCGGGCCTGATGACGGAAGGGGCAGACGGCCTACAACTTTGGTTACGCGGGAGTACTACGAAAATTCACACCTGCGCGTACGCGAAGCTCGGCGCACGGCTCGGCCCGCGCCTCAGATAGGTCCACCAGGTGAGCCCGGCGAGCAGCACGTAGGAGCCGACGAAGATCCACAGGGCAGGCAGCGACCACCCCGCGTGCTCCTGGGCGACGCGGGCCGCGGCGGCGCCGGTCATGCCCTTCATCGCGCTCGCCGCATCGAGGCTCGCCAGGCGGAACACCTGCTGGATCAGGAACCCGCCGAACGCGCCGATCGCCCCCGCGATGCCGATCACGGCCGCTGCCTTGCGCTTGTAGTCCGTCGCGGTCAGCGCCGGGTCGAGGCCGCGCCTGGCCGCCTCCCTGCGCCCCAGCTCGCCGAAGATCACCGGGATCATCCGGTACGTCGAGCCGTTGCCCACGCCGGAGCAGGCGAAGACGACCAGGTAGGCGCAGAAGAACAGGCCGAAGTCGTGGCGGATCACCCCGGCCGCCGCCGCGACGGTCGCCGCGACCATCCCGCCGAAGACGGCCAGCGTGACCCGGGCCCCGCCGTACCGGTCGGACAGCCGGCCGCCGAGCGGCCGGGCGACCGACCCGGCCAGCGCCCCGACGAAGCCGAGCCCGGCGAGGTAGTCGCGCACGAACGGGTGCTGCGCGAGGAACTCGGGAAACGTCGTCCTGGTCACCAGCGGCAGCGCGAAGGAGAACCCGATGAACGAGCCGAACGTGCCGACGTAGAGCAGCGACACGATCCAGGTCTGCCCGTGCCGCAGCGCCGCGGCGTACGACCGGGGGTCGGCCTTGGCCTCGGCGAGGCTGTCCATGAACAGCCAGGCGCCGATCCCGGCCACCACGATGAACGGCATCCAGACCAGACCGGCGTACGCGAGGTGGACCCGCGTGCCCGACGCCGCCACGGGCACGCCGGCGACGACCACCAGCGGCACCAGGAGCTGGACGACCGCGACGCCGAGGTTGCCGCCGGCCGCGTTGAGGCCGAGCGCGAAGCCCTTGCGCCGCTCGGGATAGAAGAACGAGATGTTCGCCATCGACGAGGAGAAGTTGCCGCCGCCGACGCCCGCCACTGCGGCGCAGGCGAGCAGGATCCAGAACCTCGTGTCGTGGTCCTGCGCGGCCAGCCAGCCGCTCGGCACGACGAACGCCAGCAGGGAGGACGGGACCAGCAGCAGGGCCGCCGAGATCGTCGTCCACGCCCGGCCGCCGAAGCGCGGCACCGCGAACGTGTACGGGATCCGGATCGCCGCGCCCACCAGGTTGGGCGCGGAGACGAGCCAGAACGACTCCGACACGCTCATCGGCAGCCCGGCGGCGGGCAGGCTCAGCACCACCACCGACCACAGCACCCAGATGGCGAAGCCGAGGTGCTCGGTGAAGACCGACAGGATCAGGTTGCGCCGGGCCACCCGGCGTCCTGTGGTCTCCCAGAACTCCTCGTCCTCAGGATTCCAGTGCTCGATCCATGCGCGGCCGCGCCGGGCGGCCGCCGTCGTTCCGCTCATGCGAATCTCCTCGTCGGCGTGGGGGTCTCACGACTGGGCATGCGCCACCCCGGCGGCTTCTTGCTTCTCCGCCCGGGCGAGCCAGCGGGCGATGCCGCACACCGCGTCGGTGCAGGTGCCGCAGCCCGTGGTCGCCCGGGTGGCCGAGGCGAGGGCGGTCAGGTCGCGGGCTCCGGACCGCCACGCGGCGACCAGCTTGTCCTTGCTGACCGCGTTGCAGCGGCACACCACACTCGTCCCGGGCAGCGCCGCCGCGTTCCCGCCGCCGGGGGCCGCGCCCTCGCCGTACGGCATGGCCCGGCCGAGCAGCAATGCGAGCCGGTCGGGCGGCACGGGCAGACCGCGGTCGTAGAACTGGGTGATCGCGGCGGCGGCGTCGGGCACGCCGAGCGCGATGGCCCCCGCGACCCGCTCGTCGCGGACGACGAGCTTGGCGTAGCGCCCCCGGGCCGGCTCGCTCAGCCACAGCACCTCGGCGCGCGGGTCGTCCGGCCCGGCGTGCACGTCGCCGAGCGCGGCCAGGTCCACCCCGCTCGCCTTGAGCCGGGTCACCACCTTCGTGCCGCGGTACGGCGACCGCGTGCCGGTGAGCAGCGCGGCCAGCGCGGCGGCCTGCTCCCAGGCGGGCTGCACCAGTCCGGGGACCGTGCCGGGGTGCCGGGCGCAGTCGCCGATCGCATGGATCAGCGGGTCGCTCGTGCGCAGGTCGTCGTCCACCAGCACGCCGCCGTCGACGTCGAGCCCGGCCGCCGACGCCTGCGCGGTCTGCGGGCGCACCCCCGCCGCCACGACGACGAGGTCGGCGGCGACCAGCCGGCCGTCGTCCAGCTTCAGCCCGTCGCCGGGCAGGTAGCGGGCCGCCCGCGAGTTCAGCAGCACCCGCACGCCGAGGCCGCGCAGGACCTGGGCGAGCACCTGGCCCGCGCCGTGGTCGAGCTGGCGCTCCATCAGGTGGCCGCGCGGGTGGACGACGGTGACCGCGTTGCCGCACGCCACCAGGCCCCGGGCCGCCTCCAGGCCGAGCAGGCCGCCGCCGAGCACGGCCACCCGCACGCCGCCGCGCGCTCCGGCCGCGATCGCGGCGCAGTCGTCCAGTGTGCGGAACGTCGCCACGCCGGGGGCGAGAGCGCCGTCGTCGCCGGTCAGCCCCTCCACGGGCGGCACCCACGCGCGGGCGCCGGTGGCCAGCACGAGCACGTCGTAGCCGACCCGCGTGCCGCCGTCGAGCGCGACGCGGCGTCCGGCGCGGTCGATCGAGACGACCTCGCGGCCCCGCAGCACCTCGACGCCGTGCGCGGCGGCCCAACCCTCCTCCTGCAGCCGCACCGACTCGGCGGGCATCGCGCCCGCAAGCACGTTCGACAGCAGGACCCGGTTGTACGGCGGGTGCGGCTCGTCCCCGATCGCGACGATCGCGACGCGCTCCCCCGCCGGATCCCGGCGGCGGATCTCCTCCGCCAGCCGGGCGCCGGCCATGCCGTAGCCGGCGATCACGACTCTGGTGCTCACTGCGCCTCCCGTTCCCCCGCCGGCGACAGCCGTACGGCGCAGACCTTGAATTCGGGCATCCGGCTGACGGGATCGAGCGCCGGATTCGTCACGAGGTTGGCGCGCTGGGCGCCCGGGAAGTGGAACGGCAGGAAGACCACGTCGGGCCGCATCGACGGCACGCAGCGCACCGTCGCGATGACCCGCCCGCGCCTGCCGGCGACCGCCGCCGTCGCGCCGTCGCACAGCCCGGCCCGCCGCGCGGTGTCCGGGTGCACCTCGACGTACGCCTCGGGCACGGCAGTGCGCAGTTCCTCCACCCGCCGGGTCTGCGCGCCCGACTGGTAGTGCTGGAGCACCCGGCCGGTGATCGCGTAGAGGGGGTACTCCTCGTCCGGCGGCTCGGCCGGCCCTCTGTGGTCCACGGCGGCGAACCTGGCCCGCCCGTCGGGATGGGCGAACCGGTCCAGGAACAGCCGCGGCGTCCCCTGGTGTCCCGGCGTTCGAGGTACGGGCCAATGGAGCCGCTCCCCGGCCCGCAGCCGGTCCCAGGTCACGCCCGAGTAGTCGGCGGGGCCGCCCTCCGACGCGGCCCGCAGCTCGGTGAAGACCGTCTCGGGGTCGGAGGGGAAGCGCTCGGGCGGCTGCCCGAGCCGTACGGCCAGGTCGTGCAGGACCTCGAGATCGGTGCGCACCCCGGGCGGCGGGGCCAGCGCGCGGCGGCGCAGCAGCACGCGCCCTTCGAGGTTGGTCAGCGTGCCGTCCTCCTCGGCCCACTGCGTGATCGGCAGCACCACGTCGGCGGCCCTGGCGGTCTCCGACAGCACGATGTCGGCGACCACGAGAAGGTCGAGCGCGGCCAGCCGGTCGGCGACCCGGGCCGAATGCGGCGCGGACACGACCGGGTTGCTGCCGAAGACCAGCAGCGCGGACGGGCCGCCGGAGGTGCCGAGCGCGTCGAGCAGTTCGAACGCCGACCGTCCCGGCCCGGGCAGCGCGGACGGCTCGACCCCCCACACCCGCGCCACGTGCGCGCGGGCCGCCGGGTCGTCGATCCGCCGGTAGCCGGGAAGCTGGTCGGCCTTCTGCCCGTGCTCGCGCCCGCCCTGCCCGTTGCCCTGGCCGGTCAGGCAGCCCCAGCCCGAGCCCGGGCGGCCGGGCAGGCCCAGCGCGAGCGCCAGGTTGATCCAGGCCCCGACCGTGTCCACGCCCGTGGCGTGCTGCTCCGCCCCCCGGGCGGTCAGCACGTACGCGCTCGCGGCCTCGGACAGGATCGCGGCGGCCCTGCGCTGGTCGGCGGCGGCGACGCCGGTCACCCGCTCGACCCGCTCGGGCCACCAGGCGGCGGCCACCCGCCAGGCCTCCTCGAAGCCCGTCGTGCGATCGGCGACGTACGCGTGGTCGAGGCGGCCGTCGGCCACGGCGGCGTGCAGGATGCCGAGCGCCAGCGCGAGGTCGGTGCCCGGGGCGGGCGCGAGGTGCAGCGCCGCACGCTCGGCCGTGGGGGTGCGCCGGGGATCGACCACGATCAGCCCCCCGGCGTCCGTCGCGCGGCGCAGGTGTGACAGGAACGGCGGCATCGTCTCGGCCGGGTTGGCGCCGGCGAGCAGCACCGCGTCCGCGCCCTCCAGGTCGGCCAGGGGGAACGGCAGCCCCCGGTCGAGGCCGAAGGCGCGGTGCGCCGCGGCCGCCGCCGACGACATGCAGAACCTGCCGTTGTAGTCCACTTGCGAGGTGCCGAGCGCCACCCTGGCGAACTTGCCGAGCAGGTACGCCTTCTCGTTGGTGAGCCCGCCGCCGCCGAAGACCGCGACGGCGTCCGGCCCGCGCTCCGCGGTGATCTCCTTGATCCTGCGGGCGACCAGGCCGAGGGCCTCGTCCCAGCTCGCCGGGCGCAGGGTCCCGCCGTCCCGGACGAGCGGGGTGGTGAGCCGGGCCGGCGAGCCGAGCAGGGCCGCGGCGGTCCAGCCCTTCTGGCACAGTCCGCCGGCGGACGGGTCGCGGGGCCGTATCCGCACCGAGGCGCGGCCCGCCGGGCTGAGGGTCATGCCGCACTGCAACGCGCAGTAGGGGCAGTGAGTGTCGACGGCACCGACAGCGGCGTCCGCCGGGCGCGTGCTCGTCGCCGCGCGCATCGCTCCACCTCCTCGACCGGCACTCGTACGCAGCTAGACGACGTCGGGGGTGAGGGCGTCGTGGATTTCGGAGTAGTCGGCGGCCGGGGCCGGAGCCAGCCGGCGGCCGACGCCGAGCGCGAGCATCTCCAGGCGGCTCATCAGCCGGGCGAAGTCCTCGGGAAGCAGCGCCTGCTTGCCGTCGCACAGCGCCTGCTCGGGCTGGACGTGCACGTCGATCAGCAGGGCGTCCGCGCCCGCCGCCACGGCGGCCAGCGTGAGCGGCTCGATGAGCTCGGGGATGCCGAGCGAGTGGCTGGGGTCGACCATCACCGGCAGGTGGGTGCGCCGCTTGAGCAGCGCCACCGCCGACAGGTCGAGCGTGAAGCGGGTGGCCCCCTCGAACGTCCTGATCCCCCGCTCGCACAGCACGACCTGGTCGTTGCCCTCGGCGAGGATGTACTCGGCGGCGGTGAGCAGCTCGTCCACCGTGCAGCCGAAGCCGCGCTTGAGCACGGCGGGCATGCCGCTGCGGCCCACCTCGGTCAGCAGCTCGAAGTTCTGCATGTTGCGGGTGCCGATCTGGAAGCCGTCGATCACCTCGGCCATCCGGTCGACGTGCCGGGGATCGACCACCTCGGTGAGGATCGGCAGGCCGGTCTCCTCCCTGGCCTGCACCAGCAGGTCCAGGCCCGCCCACTTGAGGCCCTGGAAGGAGTACGGCGTGGTGCGCGGCTTGAACGCGCCGCCGCGCAGGCCGACCGCGCCGTGCCGGGCGACGGCCCTGGCCGTGGACATCATCTGCCCGGGGTTCTCGACCGCGCAGGGTCCGGCGAAGACGGCGATGTCCCCGTCCCCGATCACGGCGGAGCCGATCGTCACGGCCGTGCCCGAGGGGAACAGCTCGCGCCGGCCGAGCCGGAAACCGCCGCTCGCCCGTGCCGTCTGCCGGGGCCCGGGCAGGTCGGCCGGGAGAGGCAGCAGGGTGCCGGGCCCCTGCGCCACCATCACGTACGCCCCGCCCAGCCGGTACGTCGTGGCCGTGGTGCCGGTGGAGTCGAAGTGCTGGGCCCATCCGGCGATGCCGGACGGATCGATCGTCGAGTCGAACACCAGCAACAGCTCGGCGTCGGTCATGGGAATCTCCTCCACATCCGTGTGGTCGGGTCGGAGCGTCTTCTGCGTGTGCGCCGCCGGGCCGGGCCTTGGGGGGGAACCTCCGGCCCGGCGGCGCGGATCGGGTGCGGATCGCCGTTGATCCGCGTGCGGGTCGCGGGAATCGGGGGGCCGGGCGGATCAGACGAAGACGTCGGTGAGGATCGTGCCGAGCTGCCTGCCGCTGTTCTCCCGGATGTAGGTGGACAGCGAGCTGTACTTCTCCCGCAGCCGGCGCTTGAGGACCTTGCCGGTGACGCCGACCGGGAAGTCCTCCTCGGTGCGCGCGACCTCCAGCATGGTCAGCTCGGGGTGGCCGGCGGCCTTCAGCTTCTCGTTCGCCTCGTTGAGCAGCTTCTGCGCGTCCGGCCTGGCGGCGCTGGACGTCACGACCGCCACCGGGACCGTGCGGCCGCGGTGGATGCCCGCGACCACGGCGCAGTCGAGGACCTCGGGCAGGTCGTTGAGCAGCAGCTCCTCCATGAAGACCGAGTAGCCGGTGCCGGTCGGGGTCTCGATCGCGTCCACCGCCCGGTCGACCTGGAAGTAGTTGCCCGCCTCGTCGCGGTAGGCCATGTCGCCGGTCAGCCAGTAGCCCGACAGCTTGCTGCGGTAGGTGGTGTCGGAGTCGCTCCAGTATCCGGCGGTGATCGCCGGGCCCTTCGCGCCGAGCAGCCCGACCTCGTTGACGTCGGCGATCGTGCCGTCCCTGCGCAGCACGGCGACCTCGGCGACGCCGACCGGCTTGCCCACGCACCGGTCGTTGCGCTCGTCGGCCAGCGTGCGGACCTTCAGCAGCACGCCCCAGCCCAGCTCGGTGGTGCCGAGGCGGTCGAAGAACGCGGCCGGCGGCAGCGACGGGTCGCGCTTGGCCAGGATCCCCTTGATGTGCTTCTCGTGGACCGCGTCGCCGATGGAGATCCAGACGTTGACGGAGTCGATCGCCCCGGCCGGCAGGTCCGCGCCCGCCAGCTCGGCGTACGCGTGGCCGAAGGCCATGACGGTGGTCGGGCGGTACTTCTCGACGGCCTTGGCCAGCTCCGGGCCGCTGGTGTCGTACCACGGCACGATCGGCGTGCCGCCCAGCACGGCGTACGTCGTGTAGGCGATGCAGCCGAGGTGTGACTGCGGCAGCGCGGTCATCATCACGGCGCCCGGCTGCTCGTGGTGGTCCACGAGGCGGAAGCGCGGCCCGGCCACGCACGAGCGGTGGGTCTGGATGACCGGCTTGGGCCGCCCGGTGGTGCCGGAGGAGTGCAGGATCGAGACCGGGTCCTCGCCGACGTGGCGGAAGCGGGCCTCCTGCGGCAGCACGGCCGGCGGGGGCGCGGGCAGCTCCTCGGCCACCTGCGTCCACCGCAGGCCGGGCAGCAGGTGGAACTCCTCGCCGAGGATCTCCAGGTGGGCGAGGTCGGTGTACATGCCGACCGGGCTGGTCTGGCGGCACAGCTCGGTGGCGATGTACCGCGACGCCTTGCTGTTGACCAGCACCGCCACCGCGCCGATCTGGGCCAGCGCGTAGAAGTGCAGCGAGTAGGCGAAGGAGTCCTCCAGGTAGATGGCCACGCGGTCGCGGGGCCGCACGCCCTGGCGCAGGTACCACACCGACCAGCTCTGGGCCAGCTCGTCCAGGTCGAGCAGGCTGAACTCGGTCTGCTGCTCACCCTTGGTGTTGGTCAGCGGCCTGCCCAGGTGGATGAACGGCAGCTCCGGGTGGGGGTTGGCCTCGATGGCCTTCGTCAGCAGGTTGCCGCCACCGAGGTCCGGGTCCGCGGCGAACCTGGCGCGCTGCTCCGGCGTGAGGACGGTCTCGTGGGAGATGGAGATGGTCATCGGTCTCACCTTTCGGTCGTGACGGGAGGTGACGTGCTCGTGGTGGGGCTGGGCTCGTACGGGGTCGGGGGGCGCTCGAAGGGACGCAGTGCGCCGAACATCTCGGCGCAGGTGTCGCGGTAGAAGCCGAGGTCGGGGCCGAGGAGGTCGCGCAGCCTGCCCAGAGCCGCCGCGAACTCCGCCTCCCCGTCCGCCCGGCCGTCGAGGAGACCGGCGAGCGTGCGCACGCCTTCGGCGAGGGCCTGGCGGGCGGCTGCGGCCTGCGGGTTGGCCCACTGGACGTCCCAGTAGACCTCCGGGGTGCCCGAGGCGATCCTGGCCAACAGCGCGAGCATCGTCGCGTGCGGCGGCGGGGCGACCGCGGCCAGTTCCGCGACACCGACGCCGAGGCGGGCCAGCGCGAGCCCGAACGACAGCACCGCCGCGTGGGTGAGCGCCTGCGTCGCCGCGGCCAGCCGGTCGTGCTCGTGCGCGCCGAGCCGTACGGCACGGCCGCCCCAGGTTTCGACCAGCCGCAGCAGCGCCCTCGTGCGGGGACCGTCGTGGACCACGACGGCGGCGACCGGCCGTCCCGCGAAGCCGAGCGACGGGGCGAACATCGGGTTGAGACCGGCCGCCTCGACGTCCCCGGCGTGCGCCAGGATCTCGTCGGCGATCGGGCCCTTGACCGAGAGCGTGTCGGCGAGCAGCGCGCCCGGCCGCATCGCGGCGGCCACCTGCTTCACCGCCGCAAGCGCCACCTGCTCGGGCACCGCGAGCAGGACGAGGTCGGCCCGCCCGATCTCCTCGCGGAGATCGGGCCCGATGTCCGTGATGTCGCCTCGCAGGAACCTCGCCTCGCCGTGCCCTGTCTTCTCGGCCGGCCCGCCGGACAGTGCCTTCTCAGCCGGCCCGCCGGCGAGGGCCGCCCCGGCGCCGGGGTCGACGACGAGCACCTCGGCCCCGGACCGCAGCAGGTGCTCGGCGAACAGGCCGCCCACGGCGCCCGCGCCGCCGACGACGACGCAGCGCCGCAGCAGGTCCGTCGTGTGGTCCCCGCGAGTCATCGTCAGGCCCCCACGGTCTGGGCCGCGGTGGCCAGCACCGCGGTGATCATGGCGCGGGACTTGACGACCGTCTCCTCGAACTCCTCCTCGGGGTCCGACAGGGCCACGATCGCGCCGCCGACGCCGAAGCTGACCCGGTCCCGGGTGGCGACGAGGGTGCGGATGATGATGCTGAGGTCGGTGGCCCCGCTCAGGGAGAACCAGCCGAGCGCGCCGGAGTAGGCGCCGCGCGGGCCCTCCTCCAGGCGGTCGATGATCTCCATCGTGCGGATCTTGGGAGCGCCGGTCATCGATCCGCCGGGGAAGGCGGCCCGCACACAGCTCACCACCGACTCCTCCGGCCGCAGCGTGCCGCGGATCGTGGAGACGAGCTGGTGCACCGGCGCGTACGTCTCGACGTGGAAAAGCCGGGGCACGTGCACCGACCCGACCTCGCAGACCGTGTTCAGGTCGTTGCGGATCAAGTCCACGATCATGAGGTTCTCGGCGCGGTCCTTCTCGCGGCTGAGCAGGTCGTGGCGGAGCGCCTCGTCCTCCTCCGGCGTCGCGCCGCGCGGCCGGGTGCCCTTGATCGGCTTGGACTCGGCGACCCGGTCGGGGCCGATCGTCATGAACCGCTCGGGCGAGGCGCTGAGCACCGCGACGTCGGGGAAGTCGAGCAGCGCGCCGTACGGCACCGGGCTGATCTTCCGCAGGTGGCTGTAGGTCCGCAGCGGGTCGATCTCGGCGCGGACGGTGACGGCGTTGGTCAGGCAGATCTCGTAGGACTCGCCGTGGTAGATCTCCTCCAGGCAGTCGCCGATCCGGCTGAGGTAGCCCTGCTTGTCGTGCCGCATCTCCACCGCGCCGGCGATCGCCGGATCGGTCATGCCGACCCCCGCGAACGCGACCGGCTCGGCCGTCTCACGCCTGGGCAGGGAGAACAGCCGCGCGGCGGTCTCGTCCAGCCAGGCGAGCGCGCCGCCGTCCGCGCTCTCGTCCGTGTTTCCGGCCAGCGCGAGCAGGTAGCAGACGCCCTCCACGTCGTCGAGCACGAGCATCCGGTCGGCGAACAGCAGCGCCGCGTCGGGCTCCTCGGCCTGGTGCGCGGCCTGGCCGCCCGCCTCGGCCTTGAGCTCGTAGCCCAGGTAGCCGACGTACCCGAGGTTGAAGTCGAACGGCAGGCCCTCGGGCGCCGGAACGGCGCGCTCGCGCAACCGCTCGTCCAGGTATTCGAAGAACGGCTGCTCGACCCGCTGCCGCGACCCGTCGGACCGGCGTACGGTGACCGTTCCCTCCGCCACCCGGTAGGTGACGTACTCGGCGAGCGGGCCTGAGCCGTCGCCCATGAACGAGAACCGCGACAGCCCCTCGATCACCGAGCTGCTGTCGAGCCAGAAGCCGTGCTCCTTGCCCGCGAACAGCTCCCGGTAGGCGCTCTCCGCGTCCGGCAGCAGCGGCAGCCTGCGCACGTGCACCTGGAAGGGCGAGCGGGCGGCGGCGGCGCGCTCCTGCCTGGCCCTGCGGTGGGCCAGTGCGAGGTCGCGGAAGTTGGCCAGCAGCTCGCGGCCGTGCTCGCTGCTGATCGACTCGGGGTGGAACTGGACGCCCCAGATGGGCTCGGTGCGGTGCCGCACTCCCATGACCACGCCGTCGTCGGTCCAGGCCACGGCCTCCAGCTCGTCCGGCAGGTCGGTGGCGGCCAGCGAGTGGTAGCGCACGACCGAGAACGGCGAGGGCAGGCCGGCGAAGATGTCGGCGCCGGTGTGACGCACCTGCGAGACGCGGCCGTGCATCGGCTGCGGCGCGTGGGTGACGGTCCCGCCGAACAGGTGGCAGATGCCCTGGTGGCCGAGGCAGACGCCGAGCACGGGCAGCCCGCTCTCGCGGATGGCCCGGGCGCTCACGCCGAAGTCGCGGGCCCGCTCGGGCCGACCGGGACCCGGGGAGATCACGACGCTGTCGAACTCGTGGATCGGCACCTGGGACCAGTCGGCGTCGTTGCGCACCACGACCGGCGGCTGCCCGTTCACCTCACCCAGGAGCTGATAGAGGTTGTAGGTGAACGAGTCGTAATTGTCGATCAGGATCGTTCTCATTCCGGGGTTCCTCCAAGCCGTGTCGGAATAGCCGGGTGAGCCGCCGGCGCCGCGTTCACCGAGCGGCGACATCGCCGATCACCAGGTCCTCGACCCTGCAGGTCTCCGCGATGACGAGTTCGTAGAGGCGGCGCAGGAAGTCGGGGTCGATTCCGTGGTCCTGCGCGTATCGGGCGGCCCGCCGCTGCACGATGCCGATGCGGTGGGGCTGCATCATCGGGACGTTGTGCTCGCGCTTGAAATGCGCGATTTCCACGCAGCACTCGATGCGCCTGCGCAGTGTGTCGAGCAGCGACTCGTCGATACGGTCGAGCGAGGCCCGCAGCGTCTCCAGACCGTCTTCTCCGGCGCCGTTGCCAGCCATGTCAACAGCCCTCCAATCCGGGGTGCACGGATGTTCCGGCTAATTCAGGATTCGATCCGGCGCGCATTTGTCACAACCCCTAACGGCCCCACAGCACAGCCGGACAATCCGGGATGACCTCGGACTTCTCGGTACCCCCGAGGCCGCGTTGACGAAGAGCGGCCGGCGACCCCGGTTCACCCCTATCGGGAAACGGCTCATCCCGAATGATCGGGAAATTTCATTGACCGTCCGAAAATGGGGGAACTAATCTCCGATCGCGAAGTGCCTGTGAGCACGTGCGAGAAACGGCGGTGACGAAAGTGAAACCTCGAGCATTCGTACTTACCGGATCATTCCTGGTGATCTGCCGGGCCCCTCTTTATCTGCGCGAACTGTCCCGCCGGGGGCTGCGGATCCTCGTGGTCACGCCGGCCTCCTGGCGGGAGCAGGCCCTGGCCCAGATGCGCGATCCCTCGCACCCGGCCTCGGTCATCGAAGAGATCGCCTTCACCGACGGCGACGTCAACACGGACAACTCGTTCACCGCGGGCGTGATCTCCGGCGTACGGGCCTGGCGGGACCGCTACGACATCGCCGGCGTCTACGCGGTGGGCGAGACGCTGGTCGAGCCGACCGGCCTGCTCGCCGACGCCCTGGGGCTGCCCTCCCCCGGCCTGCGGGCCACCCGCGCCTGCCGCAGCAAGTACCTCCAGCGGTGGTACCTGCCGGAGTTCAGCCCGGCCTCGGTGGTCGTCCCCCCGGCCGCGCGCGCGACGTTCTCCGCCGCCGGCGTGTCGTTCCCCGCCGTGGTCAAGCCCGCGAGCCGGCACTCCAGCTCCGGCGTGGAGACCGTGCGCGACCCGGCCGAACTGCGCGCCCAGCTCGACGCGTACCTGCCGCACGAGACGGTGCTGGTGGAGGAGAAGGTGACGGGCCAGGAGTTCTCCGTGGAGAGCCTGGTGCAGGACGGCCGCGTCGTCTTCGCCTCGGTGACCCGCAAGGAGACGACCGAGTCGGGCACCCGCACCTTCGTCGAGCTGTCCCACTCGGTCCCGAACGAACTCGACGGCGTGAACGAGGTCATCCTCGACGCCAACCGGCGCATGCTCGAACGGCTGGCCTTCGGAAGCGGCATCGCGCACGCCGAGTGGCGGGTGGACGGCGCGGGCCGGACCTACCTGATGGAGGTGGCCGCGCGCACTCCCGGCGACGGCCTGTCGATCCTCTACTCGCTCGCGACCGGCGTCCCGATGGAGCCGGAGATCATCCGCATCGCCCTCGGGGAGCCCGCCGCCTATCCCGCGCCGCGCCGGTACGCCCGCCAGGTCTACCTGGAGCACGAGCCCGGGCTGCTCGGCGACGTGACGGTGGACTGGCCGGGGATCTCACCGGCCTGGGTGGGCGAGGGCGGCCTGTGGCCCGAGATCGAGCCCGGCGCCCCGGACGACCCGCCCACCCTGCGTGCCGTGCTCGTGCTCAAGGACCGGGGCGCCGAGCTCGGGCCGCTGCGCAGCTCGGACGACCGCGCCGTGACGTTCCTCATCGACGCGCCCACCCCGGCCGAGCTGGACGAGCTCGAAATGCGCGTACGGCACGCCGTGCGGATCCACACGCTCGCCCCCGAACCCGCCGGCGCCCGGATGTGACGGTTCCCGTGAACGCGCGAGGCACGGCGGGAGGCGATGAGCCTCCCGCCGCGCCCGCTTGTCAGGGGGTGTGGACCGTCAGGGGTAGCTGACCACGTTGACCGGGACGGTGGCCGTGCCCTGAGCCGGGCCGCCCGTGTCGTTGATGACGTGGGCGATCGTCCCCACGCCGCCCAGCGACACCGTGAGCAGGTCGTGGAACTTCACGCCCGACCTGTTGGGGGCCTCGAAGCCGCGCTCGGCCACGATCGAGGGGTCGGTGCTGAAGTTGCAGTAGCTGCCCATGCCCCAGGCCTCGTGGCTGGTCACGCCGTCGGCCACCTTGTAGGCGGCGTAGCCCCGGGTCGAGCCGTTCATCCAGGACGCCTGGTTGGGCGGGTCGTAGGGCAGCTCGTTCTGGAAGAAGATCGTCTTGCCGCCCTGGCCGTTCCAGATCACCTCGTACTTCTTGTAGTGCTCGACGAACAGGCCGTACGCGGTGACGTTGTCGCCGTTGACGATCAGACCGGTGTCGGCGGGGTTGGTGTTCCAGCCCACGCCCGCGCCGTGGTCGGCCCGCCACGCCCAGATGTGGTCGATGATCGTGTTGTTGCTGTTCACCACCAGGCTGGTCGTGGCCGAGCCGGGTCCCGCGCCGCCGATCCGGAAGAACACGTCCTGGATCGAGGTGGGGTTGGCGGCGTGGCTCGCGGACGCGCCGTCGGGGCCGACCCGCAGCAGCACCGGCGAGTTGACCGTGCCTGCGTCGAAGAGCAGGCCGCCGATCTTCACGCCGTCGACGTCGGCGACGTTCATCGCGACGACCCCGTTGTCCGGGATCAGCGTGGCGTAGCCGAGCCCGAGGACCACCGTGTCGGCCCGGGTCACGTTCAGCGTCTGGTCGAGGTGGTAGACGCCGGGCGTGAACAGCAGGTTCAGGCCCTGGCTCAGCGCCTGGTTGAGCGTGGCGGCGCTGTCGGACGGCTTGGCGACGTAGAACTGCGTCAGCGGGATCGACGTGCCGGGGGTCGCGCCGTTCGCCCAGCTCACGCCGCTGGAGTTCGTCCGCAGCGACGGGACGAACACGCGGTAGGCGCCGCCCGAGTCCACGTACAGGTACGGCTTCTCCCGGGTGACGGGGCTGGTCGCGAGCGTCGTGTACGGCGGGTTCGGGAAGCTCTGCGCCGGAGCGCCGACGACACCGGAGAACACCATGTTCCAGACGCCGTTGGTCCAGCCGCCGATGGTGCTGTCGCGGGTGAACCACTGCTGCTGGGAGTACGGGCCGACCGTGCCGTCGATCTTGCTGTCGGCGATGTAGCCGCCGCTGGCCCAGCCGTACCCGTTGGGGGCGAGGTTCAGCCCGCCGCGCACGTGGATCCGCCGGAACGGCGCGGCCTGGGCCACGGCCCACCGGTCGGTGCCGTTGACCGGGACGACCGCCAGGTTCTCCGCCGACCGCCAGAAGTTCTGGGTGGCGTTGCCGTTGAACCACCCGGCGTCGACGGTGATGTCCCCGTTGATCGTCACGTTGTCGGGCGACTGGCCGAGACCGGCGATCGAGGTGTAGAAGCCGATCTGGGCGTTGAGGCCGCTGTAGGTGCCCGGCTTGAACAGCAGCGCGTAGCGCTGGCTGCCGAACTGGTTCGACTCCTGCTGCTTGAAGATGGTGTCGAGCGTGCTCTGGATGCTCGCGCTCGACATCGACGGGTCGAAGACCTTCACGTTCGGCCCGAGGTCGCCGCCGCCAGGGAGATTGGGGCCGCCGTCGCCGCCGCCGGTGGTGTTCACGGCGAACTCCCAGAGCGAGTAGCCGTACGCGGTGGCGCGGGTGAGGCCGTACATCCGGACGTAGCGGCCGGTGGCCGACACGTCGAGCGACTGCGTCCCGCTCACGCCGTTCACCGTGGCCGTCGCGTCCGACCAGGCCGAACCGTCCGGCGAGACCTGGATCTTGAACGTCTTCGCGTAGGCGGCCTCCCAGTTCAGGATCACCTTGCAGATCTGCTGTGAGCTGCCGAGATCCACCTGGATCCACTGCGGGTCGCTGAACGCGCTCGACCACCGGGTGCCGGTGTTGCCGTCGAACGCGGCGGACGCCGGGGACGCGGCGTTCTCGGTGGAGGAGGCCGACGACGGCTTGCCCTGCGCGACGTTCGCGGTGCCGCAGGTGTTCCCGCCGCCGGAGGCGACGTTGACGGCGAACTCCCAAAGCGAGTAGCCGTACGCGGTGGCGCGGGTGAGCCCGTACATCCGGACGTAGCGGCCGGTGGCCGTCAGGTCGAGCGACTGCGTCCCGCTCGCGCCGTTCACCGTGGCGGTCGCGTCCGACCAGGCCGAGCCGTCGGCCGACACCTGGATCTTGAACGTCTGGGCGCGGGCGGCCTCCCAGTTGAGCACGACCCGGCAGATCTGCTGTGAGCTGCCCAGGTCAACCTGGATCCACTGCGGGTCGCTGAACGCGCTCGACCAGCGGGTGGAGGTGTCGCCGTCGAACGCGGCCGACGCGGGCGTTCCGGCGTTCTCCGTGGAGGAGGCCGACGACGGCCTGCCCTGCGCGACGTTGGTCGTGCCGCAGGCCGCCGCCGCGGCGCTGTAGGTGGCGGGGACGACGCCGGTCACGGCCGCGAAGGTCGCCAGCGCGACGAGCGCGGCGGCGACCAGGCCGGAGCGTCCGCGCCGCCGGCGCAGTCGTCCGGGCGCGGGGTGAGGCGGGGAGGAGGGAGGCATGCACGTCTCCTTGGTGCGGAGCCCCTCGGGCGAGGGTCGGGGGGATGAGAGAGGTCCAGCGGCATGAGCGTGCGCCTGCGGCTCCGCTTATGTCAAGGCTTAGTTCACGATCAGAAATATCTATTGACCGTTTCTGTAACAGTGGTGGTACTCTCCCTTGGAGAGCGCTCTCCCAGTCCTGGACACACGAGCAGGGAGACCGATGTCGAGGACGTCCGGCGTCACCGGCCGCGTGCGGGGTCTTTCCGCACGGCTTGTCCTGCCGTCAGCCGGCGGCGGTGATCCTGGCCACCTGGGGCGCGTTCAGGAACTCCTCCAGGACCAGCGTGGCGGCCCCCAGCGCGACGGCGTCGGGACCGAGGCGGCCGAGGACGATCGACGTCGCGGCGTACGGCTCGGCCAGCGAGTTGGCCGCGGTGGCGCGGCGGATGTCGGGCAGCAGGCTCTCGCCGAGCTGGACCCCAACCCAGCCGCCGATCACGATCTTCTCGGGGTTGATCAGGTTGACCAGGTTGGCCAGGCCGACGCCCAGATAGGTGACGGTCTCCTCGACCACCGGGGACTTCGACGCCAGCACGCCGGCGAGGTCCTCCTCCCAGTCGCCCCGCGAGGTGACGCCCGCCCGGTCGAGGATGGCCTCGATCCCGACGTACGCCTCCAGGCAGCCGCGTCCGCCGCAGCGGCAGGGCCGCCCGTTCGCCACGATCTTCGTGTGGCCCCACTCGCCCGCGCTGCTGCTGACCCCGCGGAACGTGGTGCCGTCGGCCACGATCGTCGCGCCGACCCCCACGCCGAGCAGCACGATGACCGCTTCCGAGGCGCCCCGGCCCGAGCCGAACCACAGCTCGGCCTGGCCCATCGTCTTGGCGCCGTTGTCCACGTACAGCGGGAGCGAGGTCCCGCGCCGCAGGAGCGCTCCAAGCGGAACGCCGTCCCAGCCGAAGGTCTTGGCGTGGATGACGCCGTCGGCGCCCGGCTCGACGATGCCGGGAACCCCCACGCCGATGCCGAGCACCTGCTCGGGGGACACGCCCGCGTCCGACAGCACGACCTCGACCCCCGCGAGGATGTGCCGGGCGACCAGTTCGGGGTCGTGGCGGGCCGGCCGCAGCATGTAGTCCACCTTGGCCCGCTCGGTCATCTCCAGGTCGAACAACCCCACCCGGACGTGCGTCTCGGCCACGTCGACGCCCACCGCGAAGCCGTACTCGGGGTTGACCCGCAGCAGCACGCGGGGCCGACCGCCGTCGGACTCCACCTGGCCGGCCTCGACGACGATGTTCTCGCCCAGCAGGTCGGCGGTCATCGTGCTGACCGTGGCGGCGCTCAGGCCGGTGCGCGCGGTGAGGTCGTTGCGGCTGGTCGGGCCGGAGAAGTAGAGCGCGCGCAGCAACACGGCCCGGTTCCCTCTGCGGATGTCCCGTACCGTCCTACGCTGAGGCCTCGCCATGACCCACCCTCCCCGTCGCGACAGGGTCATCTTAGTTCAGAGGCGAAAACAAGCACCTCCGCCCTCTGCCGGCCTCTTCACGGTCGCATCTCCGGGTTACCCGCCCATTAAGCCGCCGTATCGCCTCGCTCTTCCTCCGACTCTTGAACGAACGTGTCAGGCGCGGGCGGCCGCGAGTTCCTTCATGAGGGTCTCGACGAGGGCCGCGGCGGGGAGGTCGCGGCAGCGGCGGTATCCCCGGCCGCACCACAGGGCCATCGCCTCGGGGTCGCCGTGCTCCGCCGCCGCCCGGCGCAGCCCCTTCGTCAGGTGGTGCACCTGCGGGTAGTACGCGGGCGCCGACGCCTCGTGCTCGGCCATGAACCGGTTGGCCAGGCCGCGCGCCGTACGTCCGGAGAAGGCCCGGGTGAACGCGGTGCGGGTGAACCGGGGATCGGCGAGGGCGGCCTTGTGCACGGGGTGCGCCCCGCTCTCCGGGGTGCGCAGGAAGGCGGTGCCCAGTTGCGCCGCGACCGCGCCCGCGGCGAGGACGGCGGCGACGTCCGCGCCGTCCATGATTCCCCCGGCGGCCACGAGCGGCACGTCGGTCGCCTCCCGCACGAGGGCCACGAGTTCCGGCAGGTCGTCCGGCGCCTCCCAGGAGGGCGGCGGGGGCAGGAAGGCCGCCTGGTGCCCGCCCGCGCCGGAGCTCTGGACGACCACGGCGTCTGCGCCGGCCTCGGCCGCCGCGACCGCCTCCCACGGGGTGTTCACCATGATCGTGATCACGGCACCGGCGTCGTGGAGGCGGGCCGTCACCTCGGGCGGCGGGCAGCCGAAGGTGAAACCGGCCACCGGAACCCGTTCGTCCACCAGCAGGTCGATCTTGGCGTCCCACTCGTCGTCGTCCCACGCGGGGGCCTCCGGCAGCGTCACGCCGTACCGCTCGGCCTCGGGGGCGAGCTCCTCGCGGTAGCGGGCCACCGCCGCGGCGGCGCCCGGCTCCTCACGGACGACCTCGAAATCGGGGACGAAGACGCTCACGCCGAACGGCCGGTCCGTCCGCTCACGCACCGCCGCGATCTCCCGGCGCACGTCCTGCGCCGTACGGTAGCCCGCCGCGAGGAACCCGAGGCCGCCCGCCCCGGACACCGCCGCCGCCAGGGCCGGGGTGGATCCGCCACCCGCCATGGGGGCCTGGATGATCGGGCTCGACGGCCCGAAGGGAAGGACGCGACCGGTCACGCGAGACCTCCTCACTCGTCTGGACAGCAGCGTAGAACGCGGTCGACGAGCGCTCCGGCCGCCCCCGTGTACTCGGCGGGATCGAACAGCCCGGCCAGGTCCAGCCCCTCGGGCACGGGCAGGAGTTCCTCCAGCGCCTCGGCCACGGGACGCCCGGACTCGGCCGAGATCGCGGACGCCTCCCCGAGCAGCCGCTTGGCGGCGCCCTTCCCGAGGACCGGCGCGAGCACGGCGGCCGCCCGTTCCGTGACGGTCAGGCTGCCGGTGAGCGCGAGGTTGGCCCGCATGCGCTCGGGGAACGCGACGAGTCCCTCGGCCAGTTCGGCCGTCACGGCGGCGGCCCCGCCGACCAGCCGCAGGCACTCGCGCAGCGGCTGCCACTCGGCGTGCCAGGCGCCCGCGGGCCGTTCGTCCTCGGCGAGCAGGCACTGGTGGAGACTCGCGGCGAGCGCGGGCACCTGGATCGCCGCCGACCGGACGAGCGTGGCGAAGACCGGGTTGCGCTTGTGCGGCATCGCCGACGACACACCCCGGCCGGGGGCGGCCGGCTCCACGACCTCGGCCACCTCGGTGCGCGACAGCGACTGCACGTCCACGGCGATCTTCCCGAGCACCCCCGACGTGAGGGCGAGCGCCCCGGCGAGGTCGGCGATCGGGATCCGCAGGACGTGCCAGGGGACCACCGGCTCGGCCAGCCCCACCTCGGCGGCGAACGCGGCGATCAGCCGCTCCGGGTACGCCCTGGGGTCGGGCACCCCGGCGATCCGCGCGTACTCCACGTAGCCCGCCAGCGTGCCGGCCGCGCCGCCGAGCTCGGCGGGCAGCTCCGCGCGCACGCGGCGCAGCCGCACCAGGGCGGTCCGTACGGCGTGCAGCCACCCGGCCGCCTTCAGGCCGAACGTGGTGGGCACCGCCTGCTGGGTCAGCGTGCGGCCCGGCATCAACGTGTCGCGGTGCCGCGCCGCGAGCCCCTCGAGCGCGGTCGCGGCCCGGTCCAGGTCGACGGTGATCAGGTCGAGGGTCCGGACGGCCACCAGCATGGCGGCCGTGTCCATGATGTCCTGGCTCGTGGAGCCGCGGTGCACGTATTCGGCCGCGGCCGGGTCCACCACCGCCACGGCGGCCGTCAGGTCCTCGACCAGCGCCACGACGGGGTTGGCCGCCTCGCGGGCGCGCAGGGCCAGGGCCGCCAGGTCGAGGTTGCCCGCCTCCGCCACCGTGCCGATCGTCTCCGCGGCCTCCATCGGGACGACCCCCAGCCGGGCCTGCGCGCGGACCAGGGCGGCCTCCGCGTCGAGCATCGCGCGCAGCCACGCGCCGTCGCCGGTCGCTCGCTCCGCCGCCGAACCCACCCGTACCGGGGACAGCAGGCCCAGATCGAGGTCGCTCATCGGACGCCCGTCCGCGTCGCGCCGCAGGAGGCGGCGAGAGCCGTACGCGGTCCGGCGGGCACGCGGGCGGCGCGGCGGCGCGGAAGGGCCCGCGCGGGCGTCAGCGCGAGGACGCTGCGGGCGATGGCGTCGGAGTCGCCCAGGATCACGGAGTTCACCCCCGGCCGCACGCCCGCCGCCGTCACCCAGTGGACCGACTCTGTGGGCACGCCGTACGCGAACCGGCGCGGGTGGGCCCGGCCGTCCGCGTCCAGGAGCCGGTAGGGCCGGCGGGTGACCGCGAGGCCGCCCGTCTCGTGGCCGTCCTCGCCACGCCGCCCGCCGATCACGTACGCCCTGCACTGGCCGGTGCCGAGCAGATGGCGCAGCAGGGGGTCGGCCGTGCGCCGCAGGTCGATCTCGGGCAGGCGCGCCTCGACGAGCACCCTGGCCCGTACGGCGGAGCCCGGCACGGCGGCCGACTCGGCCTCGAAGGCGCCGTCACGGGCGTGCACTCGCATGTCGGGGCCGACGACGGTCAGCACGCCCGCCTCGGTGAGCGCGATCATCTGCTCGACCCGCTCGGCCGGCGGCCCGATGGACAGGAACGCGTTGAGCGGCGTGTACCACCGGTCGAGGTCGTCGCGGTGCGACCGCCCGGTGAGCCCGCCGTGGTCGACCACCTGCCTGACCTCGTTGCGCAGGTCGCGCAGCACGTCGAGGGCGGCCTTCAGCGGCCCGCTGACGTTGCCTTCGCGGGCCTGCGCCAGGTCGGTGCGCAGATAGGCGGTCAGCCACTCGCGGAAGTCGTCCGGCCCGCCGAAGCCGATCCCCCGGTACGGCTCGGCCACGCGCTCCCAGTCCCACCGCAGCGCCGGGCCGATGCCGAAGGCGTCCAGCACCATGGCCTCCCCCGCGTCGCCCCACGCGTGGGCGAGGTAGGCGGTGCGGAAGCGGCCGGCCATGCACCCGCAGTCCCGCCGCGCCAGGAGGGTGGCGTAGTAGACGGTCTCCACCTCCTTGGCGATCAGCGGCCACAGGTCGGCGCGGAAGTCGAGCCCGCCGCGGGCGGCCGAGCGCGCGGCCAGCGACTCGATCCTGCTCGGCGTGAGCACCAGAGGCTCGTGCCTGCCCTCGACGCCCTTCTGGTTCTCCCCCCGGGACTGGTACGGAATGCCCCGGCGCGATCCGGCGTACAGGCGGGGCTCGCGGCCGGAGGGCCGGTAGACGAGGCGGCCCGCCTCGTCGCGCTCGAACCGGCCGCCGCGGCCGAGCGTCAGCAGGGCCATGTGGTCGAAGAAGTTGAGCCCGAGCCCGCGGAGCACCACCGCCTCCCCCGGCCGTACGGCGCTCAGGTCGGCGTCGGCGGGGTTGGCGGGCGGTACGTGGACCAGGCCGTGGGCGGCGGCGTACGCGGCCGCCTCCCGCTCGGCGGCCGACGGCTCGACCGGCAGGTGCCCCTGGGCCAGGACCACCGCGTCGAGCGAGCCGAGCACGGTGCCGTCCTCGAGCACCACCCGCTGCGCGCCGGTGCCGGGCACGTCGTCGAGCGCGGTCGCCCGCGTGGCGTGCACCCGCACCTCCACCTGCCGGGGCGCCCGCGCGACCACCCGCTCGAACACCCAGCGCAGGTAGCGGCCGTAGAAGGCGCGGGTGGGGTAGGTGTCGGGCCCGAGCCGCCGCGCCTCGGCGAGCACGTCCTCCGTGACGCCCTCGGGTGAGAGCCCGCTGTCCGCGAAGAGCACCAGGTGCCGGGCCCACTCGTACAGGCTGGGGCCCGTCTCCAGCGGCCCCCGGATGTCGACGCTGGGATCGGTGAAGAGCGTGACCTGCGAGGCGACGGTGTTCATGAGCAGCTGGCCCGGCTGGTCGGTGCGCCACACCTGCCCGGCCCCCGGCGGGTACGGATCCACGACGTGCAGCAGGACGCGGGCCCGCGGCGGCAGCCGCCGCGCGTTGGCGCACAGCCGCTCGATCACCGACATCCCGCGCGGTCCCGCTCCGATCACGCACACCTCGAACGGCCGGGTCGATCGTGTTGTGGTCATCCGCTCCTCCAGTTCCCCTCGGGTCGTGAGTCGAGGATGCGGCAGCGGAGCCTTCGTGAGGTATGTCACATTTGGCGAGGCGGTGTTAAGCATTGCTTCATGCACGATGTGACGCGCCTCGCGGCGCTGGTGGCGGTCGCCGAGGCCGGTTCCATCACCCGGGCCTCCGCCCGCCTCGGTTACACGCCGCCCGCGCTGTCGCAGCAGATCGCCAAGCTGGAGCGGGAGGCCGGAGCCGTACTCGTGATCCGGCACCGTCGCGGCGCCACGCTCACGGCGGCCGGCGAGCTGCTGGTGGAGCACGCCCGGCGGGTGCTCGACGAGCTGGAACGGGCCCGGCACGGCCTGGCCGCGCTCGCCGGCCTGTCCGGCGGACACATCACGATCGGCACGTTCACGACCGCCGGCATCCACCTGTTGCCGCCGGTCCTCGCGGCGTTCCGGCGGGCTCACCCCGCCGTGGAGGTGAATGTGAAGGAGTACGAACCGCCGTCCGGGCTGCCCGCGCTGGCCGCGGGCGAGGCGGATCTCGTGCTCACGCACACCTACGAACACCAGCCCGCCCCCGCGTTGCCCTCGGGGGTCACCGTCGAGGCGCTGCTGGTGGAGGAGCTGGTGCTGGTGGCCGCCCCCGGGCACGCGCTCACCGATCCGGCCGAGCCGCTGCCGTGGCCGGAGCTCGCCGGCCGGCCGCTGATCAGCGGCTCGCGCGGGCTGGCCAACCGGGAGGCGCTGGAGGCGCTGTTCCGCCGCGAGGGGCTGGCGCCGCCCGTCGTGGCGTACGAGACGGGCAACTACGGCATGTCGTGCGCCCTGGCCAGCGGGGGGATGGGCCTCGCCCTCGTGCCGAGGACCGTGGCCGAGCTGGCGGAAAACCCCCTCGGCGTACGGCGCCTCGCCCCGCCGGGCCTGCACCGGACGATCAGCCTGGCCAGGCGGTCCGACGACAGGTCCCCCGCGCTGGCGACCATGCGTTCGCTGTTCAGGAGCACGGGCAAGGCGGCGCCCCGGCGGCCCCCGGAGGAGCCGCCGAGGTGACAGGCGCCGCCCGGCCGCGAGTGCGTCAGTCGAATTCGGGGTCGGTGTTACGGCTGCGCTTGATCTCGTAGAAGTACGGGAACTTCGCCATGGCGACGGCGCCGTCGAAGATGCGGGCGGCCTCCTCGCCCCGCGGGATGCGGGTCATCACCGGGCCGAAGAACGCCACGCCGTCGATGTGGATCGTGGGCGTGCCCACCTCGTCGCCGACCGGGTCCATGCCCTCGTGGTGCATCCGGCGCAGGGCCTCGTCGTACTCGTCGGTGCCGGCGGCGTCGGCCAGTTCGACCGGCAGCCCGACCTCGGCGAGCGCCTCCTTGGCCACCACCCCGTAGTCCTTGTTGTCCTGGTTGTGGATGCGGGTGCCCATCGCGGTGTACAGGTCGCGCAGCACGCCCTCGCCGTGGTGCTGCGCGGCGGCGATGCACACCCGGACCGGGCCGCGCCACCTGGGCACCGCCTCGCGGTAGAAGTCGGACAGGTCCTTCTTGTTCTCGTTCAGCACGGAAAGGCTCATCACCCGGAACCGCAGGTCGATGTCGCGCTGCTTCTCGACCTCCAGGATCCACCGCGAGGTGACCCAGGCGAAGGGGCAGACGGGGTCGAAGTAGAAGTCCACTCGGGGACGGCTGTCCGCCCCGGCCTGGTCGGCGGCGCTGTCGATGTCGCTCATGAAACTCTCCTGACGAGATGGGGTCGGGGGATCGGGGGGCCGGTTTCGCGAGCGTATCCAATGGCAGGAGGGCCACGACACCGGACTCGACCCCTCAAACCACCGGCGGTTTCCCCTGATTACCGGGCAACCGCTGGCGTTCCTGCCTGCCGGGCTCTCTAGTGTGTCCGTATGGCTGACATCCACGACAAGGCGGCGGCCCTGCGGGCGCTCCACGTGCCCGGCGACCCCGTCGTGCTGCCCAACGCCTGGGACGCCGCGTCGGCGCGCGCCGTCGAGGCGGCGGGATTCCCCGCCGTCGCCACCGGAAGCGCCGCCGTCGCCGCCGTCCTGGGCTACGAGGACGGGCACGACACGCCGGTGGACGAGATGTTCGCGGCCGTGGCCCGCATCACCCGGACCGTGACGGTCCCCGTCACCGCCGACGTCGAGCGCGGCTACGGCCTTGAGCCCGCCGAACTCGTCGAACGGCTCGCCGCCGCGGGCGCCGTGGGCTGCAACCTGGAGGACTCCGACCCGGCGACCGGAGCGCTGATCGACCCCGGTGAGCAGGCGGACTTCCTGGCCGCCGTACGGGCGGCGGCGGCCGAGGCCGGAACCGGCCTCGTGATCAACGCCCGCGTGGACACCTTCATCCACGGCTCGGGGACCCCAGGCGAGAGGCTCGCGGAGGCGCTCGACCGGGGCGGCCGCTACCTCAAGGCGGGCGCCGACTGCGTCTACCCCATCCTCGCGAGCGACCCCGAGGTGATCGGCACGCTCGCCCGGGAGATCGGCGGCCCGATCAACGTGCTGTTCCGGCCCGGCGTGCCGGCCATCCGCGACCTCGCGGCCCTCGGCGTCGCCAGAGTCAGCTTCGGTCCCGGCATCCACCGCGCCGCCCAGGCGTTCACGGCCCGCATGCTCGACACGATCGCCCGGGGAGACGACCCCTTCCCGACCGCCTGACCACGCCCTCGCTACCTGATTCGTCCGCAGCGCTCCGGCCTTCAGGCCGGGGGTGAAGCGGACTCTCCCGCGTAGCGGTGCAGGGAAACTGGTGAACACCGGATGCCGGAACTTGGTGACGAAAACCAAATGGGCGTGCAGGACGAAAACGCAGTGCCTGCTTGTTTTAACGCTCCGTACTCGCCGATCAACCAATGGTAAAACCATACTGTGCAGCTCCGGTACAACTTCCGCCTCTACCCGACGCCGGGCCAGCGTGCCGCGCTGGCACGGGCGTTCGGGTGCGCGCGGGTGGTCTTCAACGATGGGCTGCGCGCACGGCAGGACGCTCGGGAACAAGGCGTGCCGTACATCGCGGATGGGGAGTTGTCCAAGCGGGTCATCACGCAGGCGAAGAAGACCCCGGATCGCGCCTGGCTGGGCGAGGTGTCCGCCGTGGTGCTCCAGCAGGCGCTGGTGGATCTGAACACTGCCTACCGAAACTTCTTCGCCTCGGTCACCGGTAAGCGGAAGGGGCCGAAGATCGCCCCGCCCCGCTTCCGATCCCGCAAGGACAACCGGCAGGCGATCCGCTTCACCCGCAACGCCCGCTTCTCCATCACGCCCGGCGGAAAGCTGCGCCTGCCGAAGATCGGTGAGGTTCCGGTCCGCTGGTCACGGGACCTGCCCGCCGAACCGTCCAGTGTGACGGTGGTCAAGGACGCGGCCGGCAGGTACTTCGCCTCGTTCGTCGTCGCAACTAGCGATGTCCCGCTCCCGGAGTCGGCCGCCGAAGTGGGGATTGACCTGGGCCTGTCCCACTTCGCGGTCACCTCCGACGGTCGGAAGGTGGACAACCCGCGTTTCCTCCGCAGAGCCGAGCGACGTCTGCGCAAGGCGCAGCAGGATCTCAGCCGGAAGGCCAAGGGATCGAACAACCGCAAGAAAGCCGTCGTGAAGGTAGCCAAGGCGCATGCCCGTGTGGCCGACACGCGCCGCGACTGGGCGCACAAGCTCTCCACCCAGATCGTCCGCGATAACCAAGCGGTGTACGTGGAGAACCTTGCCGTGTCCGGCCTCGGCCGTACCCGCCTCGCGAAGTCCGTCCATGACGCGGGCTGGTCATCCTTCGTCGGCATGCTGGAGTACAAGGCGGCCCGGTACGGCCGCCACTTCACCAAGATCGACCGATGGTTCCCCTCGTCCAAGCTCTGCTGGGAGTGTGGGGCACTGGCCGAGTCGATGCCGTTGAACGTCCGGTCGTGGGAGTGCCCGTGCGGGGCGATTCACGACCGGGACGTCAACGCGGCCCGTAACATCCTGGCCGCCGGACGGGCGGACAGGCTAAACGCCTGCGGAGGGACCGTAAGACCCGCCGCTTAGCGGAGGGCAGGACCTGATGAAACAGGAAGCCACAGAGGTGCCGCACGCGCGGCACGGGCTGAATCCCCAGCCTTAGGCTGGGGAGCGCGTCAAACCTCGCCGTACGACCAGCCCGACCAGCGATCGACCCGGACGAGGATCGCGGGCCCGGCCGGGGGACGCTCGCGATACCGGGCGTACCTGCGCACCAGCCACGCCACGGCCCGCTCACGCTCGTCGCCGCCCTCCACGACGTGGGCGTGCCCGTCGGCGCGCACCCACCACAGCCGTTCCCAGTCGTCCTCGTAGTGGTCGGCCAGCAGGCAGACGCGGGGATTGTCGCGGATGTCGCGCAGCCGCCGCAGGTCGGTGGTGGCCTTCGGCTTGTGGTCCACCGCCGTCACCACGGTGCCCTTCTCGCCGTCGGGCAGCACGGCGAACGTGACGGGGACGAGCCGCGGCGCGCCCTCGGCTCCCGCCGTCGCGAGGCGGGCCACCCGGGCCGCCTCGAACAGCTCCCGCGCCCGCCCCTCGGGCATTCTCACCGGCCCAGCCTACGCAGCGTGAGCCCCCCGGTCGCGCCCCGGGCGCGCTTGATCGTCTTTGTACGGCGGCCTATGGTGTCCGCCATGGAGGCATCTGAGTTACTCGAGCGAGCCCGCTCGCGCGCATCCGACCCCGAAGACCCCCTGGAAGTCCTGTCCGCCGCGATCGCCCTGTGCCGGGAACTGCCCGGCGAACCGGGCGGCGAGGTGGACGCCCTGCTCGACCTCGCGGTGCGCCGGGCCCGTGAGGCCGGCACGTCCTGGACCGCCATCGGTGAGCGGTTCTGGTACATCAGGCGGAGCACGCGCAGGCGTTTCACGCCCGCCTTCGCCCACCGGCACCTGGTCAACCGCCGCATGAAGCGCGACGCCGCCTGCTCCTTCTGCCGCAGGCCACCGGGCCCGCGCGTCCACATGGTCCACGGCGAGGGCGGGCGCATCTGCGACCGCTGCGTGGCACTGGCCGGAGACATCGTCGCCGGGCTGGCCCGCCGCGGCCGTTGACGCAGGTCAGGTGACGGTGAGCCGCCGCGCGTAGCGCTCGTCCCGCCACAGCTCCTCGCCGAGCACCTCGGCCAGCGCCGTCGCCGCGTCGTACACATCGACGTAGCGCAGGTACAGCGGGGCGAAGCCGAACCTGACGAAGTCCGGCTCGCGGTAGTCGCCCACCACCCCCCGGTCCGCGAGTGCGCGCACCACGGGGTAACCCTGCGGGTGAAGGTAGCTGACCTGGCTTCCCCGCCGCTCCGGGTCGCGCGGGGTGGCCAGGGTCAGCCCGAGCCCGGGATCGACGAGATCGTCGAGCAGATCGATGAACAGCGAGGTCAGGGCCACGCTCTTGGCTCTGACCTCGCTCAGGTCCACCCGCTCCCAGATGTCGAGGGACGCGTTCAGCGCGGCGTACGACAGGATGGGCGGGCTGCCCGTGGCGAAACGGCGCACACCGGGCGCGGGGCGGTAGTGCGGTTCGAAGTCGAAGGGCGCGGCGTGGCCGTGCCAGCCCGACAGCACGTTGTGGACGGCGTCCTGGTGGCGCGGCGCGACGTACAGGTAGGCGGGGGCGCCGGGCCCGCCGTTCAGGTACTTGTAGGTGCAGCCGACGGCGAAGTCCGCCTCGCCCACCCGCACGGGCAGCGCACCGGCGCTGTGGCACAGGTCCCAGACCATGAGCGCGCCGGCCGCCCGGACCAGCTCCGTCACCGCCGCCATGTCTCTGGCCGCGCCGGTCCGGTAGTCCACGTGCGACAGCAGCACGAGCGCGACGTCCTCGCCGAGGGCGTCCTCCAGCGAACGGCCGGTCTCGCCGATGTCCCGGATCTCGTACGCGCCGAGCGCCCGGGCGGCGCCCTCCACGACGTACCGGTCCGTGGGGAAGTTGTCGAGATCGGAGACGATCACACGACGGCCGGGCCGCAGCGGAAGGGCGGCGGTCACCACCTTGAAGATGTTCACCGAGGTGGAGTCGCCGGCCAGCACGTCGCCGGGGCGTGCGCCGATCAGCGGCGCGATGCGGTCGCCGGTGCTCTGCGGCATGTCCCACCAGCCGGCGGTGTTCCAGCTCGCCCCGAGATGCACCCCCCATTCGGTCTCGACCGTGTGGGCCACCCGTTCCGGCGTACGCCTGGGCAGCGCGCCGAGCGAGTTGCCCAGCAGGTAGACGACCCCCGGAGGCAGCGAGAACTCGTCCCGGAACCCCCCGAGCGGGTCCTTGGCGTCGAGGTCCTGGCATTCGGCACGGCTGAGAACCATCGGCAACTCCTTCGTCACCGCATTATGTACCGAAATATCCGATCTTGTCGTGATGGCGATGACGGAGCGTTCCCGGTGCCGGCAATACCGGAGGGGACCGTTCCACGGTAGCGGACGGCTATAACCCCCAGAGATCGCCACACCGGCACGATCAGCTCAAAGTAAGCACAAGACGCACCCAAGACTCTGTGCGATCGTGGACAAGACGGGGCAAGTTCTCTGGAGACGCCAAACCCCCGTTGGTGACAGAGGGTGATCAAACGTGACGGAAAGCCCGGTGCATCACGAGTCCCCGATCTATCGCCGCATCGCCGATCGGCTGCGCGATCAGATCCTGTCCGGAGCGCTCGGTGATGGGGATCGGCTACCGGGCGAAAACGCGCTCATGAAAGAGCACGGCGTCGCACGGGCCACGGCACGGCAGGCGCTCGCCGTGCTGATCAACGAAGGGCTGGCCGTGCCGAAGCGGGGATCGGGCGTGTACGTGCGCCTGTTTCGCCCCATCCGCCGCCACGGATCCCGCCGGCTCTCCCGGGAGCAGTGGGCCCAGGGCCTGGCCATCTGGGACTCCGACACCCGGGGGCGGTCGTACGTCGTGGACGAGGTGACCATCCTGCGCGAGCCGGCGAGCGAGCAGGTCGCCCGCGTGCTTGGCACTGGCGAGGTGTGGGTGCGCCGGCGCCGCTACTCGGTGGACGGCCGTCCGGTGCAGCTCGCGGCCTCCCACTTTCCCGCCGATCTCGTGGAGGGCACGGCGGTCGTCCTGCCCGACACGGGTCCCGGCGGGGTGTACGCCCGGCTGGGCGAGCTCGGCCGGCCTCCCGTCCACTTCAGCGAGGAGGTGCGGGCGCGGATGCCGCTGCCCGGGGAGGCCGAGTCGCTGAACCTTCCGGCCGGCACGCCGGTGATCTCCGTCACCCGGGTGGCCTTCGCGGAAGGGGGCGTGCCGGTCGAGGTCAACGAGATGATCCTGGACGCGGCGTCGTATGTACTCCAGTACGACTTCGACGCCTAGGTCAAGAGGCAACGTTGACCTGACCGTCCCGATCATTGATTTCTCTAGAGATGTCCCGCACCTTGAGGAGGAGACGTCAAGAACACCGGGCATACGGCGAGGGAAGGTGTACGGATGTCCTTGGACCGACGCCTCGCCGAGATCGCCCGGGAGTTCCCGGAGTGGACGATCTGGCGGAGTGACGCGGGCCGGTGGTGGGCGACCCGGCACCACCCGCTCACCTCGGCGCAGCGGACGGCGGGATGCGCGATGACCATCGACGCCGACGAACCCGACGGACTGCGTGAGCTGTTGCGCGAGCAGGAGGCCCGCGCCGCCGATCCATGAGCGCGGAAGCCCCCGACCCGATCGGGGGCGGGGGCTTCCGCTACCAGTCATCACCCGCTCCGTCCGAAGGCGGGCCAGTCTGAGGGCGAAGCAGTGCGATCTCGAAGCCTCGCACCGGCCCGGCACCCCGGCGCGGCACGCCGCGCGTGAAGCACCACGCCGGGCTCAGTTGTTGGCCACCGACTCCCCGTCCGGCAGGGCACGCCGCACGCGGCCGAGGTTGACGTCGGTGTCCTCGGGAGACGGCGTCGCGTCGTGGCCGTTCTCGTGGCGTCCGTCGTCCACGATCAGGACCGCGTCGTCCTCGTCTCCCTCGATCCGGCCCCGGCCGGCGGCGTCATGCGCCTCGTGCCCGGACGGCGCGGCCTCCAGGGCCTGCCTCGGGTCCTCCTCGACCGGCTCGTGCGGCAGACCGTGCTGCTGGTCGTGCTGCAGATCGTGCTGCTGGCCGTACTGCTGGTCCGGCGCGCCCGCGGCGATGGCGTGCACCTGCGGCGCGGGCGGCAGCACGGCGGCCTCGTCGATCAGCGGGCCGGCCGCGGCCTCGCGGTGCATCAGGTCGCCGAGCACCGAGCCGATCTCGTTGAGCCTGCGTACGACCTCCGCGTGGGTGTCGGTGAGGTAGGCCACCCGGCGGCCGGTGTGCTCGTCCAGCGCGTTCACCCGCTGCTGCGCCGCCGCGAGCATGGCCTCGGCCTGCCCGCGCGCCTCGACGAGCAGCCGCTCCGCCTCCATCCGGGCGACGGTGAGCTGCCGCTCCCCCTCGGCGCGGGCGGAGCGCAGGGTCTCCTCCGCCTCCGCGCGGGCCGTGCCCAGCGTCTCCTCCGCGTCCGCGCCCGCCTGCGCCAGCAGCCGCTCCGCCGTGGCGGTGGCGTCGGCGACACGGCGCTCGGCCTCCTCCTGGGCGGCGGCCCTGATCGCGTCGGCCTGCTCACGCGCGGACGTCACCAGCCGTTCGGCCTCGGCCGCCGAGGTCTCGCGCAGCATCCTGGCCTCCGCCTCGGACGCCTCCTTGTTGGCCGCCGCCTCCTCCTGCGCCAGCTTGAGTATCTGGCTCAGCCGTTCCCCCAGCTCGTCGGGGTTCTGCGGCGACTCCGCCATCCTCCGCCGCGCCTCGGCCAGCTCCAGGCGGCTCTGCTCCGCCTGGTCGATCGTGCGTGCGAGCCGTTCCTCCAGGTCCCGGATCTGGTTGCGGGTCCGGACCATGTAGTCGTGGACCTGCCTGCGGCTGTACCCACGCATCACGACTTCGAAGGAGTCGTCACTCATCAGGTCGGGGAAGTTGTCGGTCTGATTCGTCATGAGAAACCCTGGGGTTGGAGATAACGACGGTAACGCAGCCAGGACACGACTTTCCTGCTATCCGTCGCACATCGCAACCTGAACGCCTCAGGCTGCCGGCGAAACCGGAGGCCGCGCCGAGCCCGGCACGGGGCTCATGGGATCATGGTGCCATGCCGTACATCGCCGACCTGGACGACGACGCCACGCCGATCATCCATCCCGAGGCATGGGTGGCCCCGGGGGCGGTGGTCGTCGGGAGGGTGCGGCTCGGACGCGGCGCGAACGTCTGGTACGGCTGCGTGCTGCGCGGCGACGACGAGCGCATCGAGGTCGGCGACGAGGTCAACATCCAGGACCTGTGCTGCCTGCACGCCGATCCCGGCGAGCCGGCGATCCTGGAAGACCGGGTGAGCCTCGGCCACCGGGCGATGGTGCACGGCGCGCACGTCGAGACCGGCGCCCTCGTGGGCATCGGGGCGGTCGTGCTCGGCGGAGCGGTCGTCGGGGCCGGGTCCCTGATCGCGGCCGGGGCCGTCGTGCCGCCCGGCCGTCGCGTCCCGGCCGGCGTGCTGGTCGCGGGCGTGCCGGGGAAGGTCGTCCGTGAGCTCACCGACGACGACCGCGCCTCCTTCGCGCGTACGCCGGACAACTACCTCGCCAAGGCCCGCCGTCACGCCGCGGCCTCGGTTCGGTCCCGATGAGCGTGCCGGCCAGCGCCAGGTGGTCCGACAGCTCCGGGTCGGTCCTGATGACCTCGGCTCCGCCCGGGCGGTAGTCGGCCTCGGTCGCGAAGATGTAGTCGATCTTCCGGCCGCCGCGCGTGGTGGGCTCGCCGCCCCGCCGCGCGACCCCGCACGATTCGGCGTCGACCTCGGTGTAGCCGCCGTCGCCCAGGCCCATGCCGTACACGTCGGTGAGCTGGTCGTGGCCGGGCTCGCGGTTGAAGTCGCCGGTGAGGATCACGGGGGCGTTCCGGGCGTACGCCGACACCAGCCCGGTGACCTGCCGCGGGGTCTCGGTGTCGGAGATGTGGGTCACGCAGCAGACCGAGCGGCGGGGGCCGACCCGGCCGGTGGCGCACAGCAGGCCGCGCGGGTGGATCGTCTCGCCGGGCACGGCCGGGGCGTGGTCGGCGCGCAACAGCCGCCGCAGCGGCGGGCCTTCGGCGCCGTTCTTCAACGCCAGCGCCATGCCGAAGGTCTTACCGTCCGGCGGGGCCGTGTCCGGCGTGAGGTCGCTCCACAGCGTGCGGCAGCGGTCCTCGCGACCCGGCCCGCCGCCCTTGGCGTACCCGTACCAGACCAGGCGATAGCCGGGCAGCTCACGCCGGAGCAGGCCCACCTGGGCGTAGCACATCTCGGTGAACGAGGCGACGTCCACGTCTCTCGACCGGATCAGTGCGGAGACCTGTCCGGCCCAGGTCCTGCGGCGCTGGGGCGTGAGGTCGCGTACGCAGGTGCCGGCGCTGTTGCCCGCCGCGCAGACGTTGTAAGTGAGGACGTTCACCCGGTAGGTGTCGGCCGCCGATGGAAGACCGGCCACCACAAGCGCAACGACCGCCACTCCTGCGACAAATGCCCCCATATGTGGCGAAGCTAGTCAGAGGTGGATCAACCAATCCAGGCGCCTGTGGTGAAATTTCCGACATTGATTGCCCACACCGGCGCGGCGACCGCGAGGTAGGCCATCATGACCCAGGGCCTTCGGCTGCCGACGACGCCGACGGAGATGTAGAGCGGCCACCACAGCAGCGACGCCCGGCCCACGGACATGTAGAACGACGACATCGCCAGCAGCGCCACCGCCTGCGGCGCCAGATAGGCGACGTCGGGCCAGTTGCGCCGGACCAGCCGCGCGATGATCAGCAGGACCAGCACGAGCGCCGACAGGATCTCCTCGCGGTACGACGTCGCCAGGACGGGCTCGTTGAGCGACCTGTGCCAGGTGTCGATGAACACGTTCCAGGGCGCCACGGGATAGCGGCCCCAATACTGCGCCTCCGCCGCCTTCCAGGCCATCAGGTCGCCGGTGCGGTGCCAGAGATAGATCATGTAGGCCAGCACCGGCACCCCCGGCAGCACCAGCCACGGCGCGTTCCGCCATCCCCTCGGGGCACGCAGCCCGTCGCGCGAGACGAGGAACTGCACGAGCAGGCCGAAGGCGAGGAAGAGCCCGGTGATCCGGATGGACGACGCGAATGCGGCGCACACGGCGGCGGCCTCCCACCGGCCCCGGCGCGCCAGCAGCCACGCGGGGATGGCCAGCGCGAGGAACAGCGCCTCCGTGTAGCCGGCGAGCAGGAACACGGCGAACGGGCTGAGTAAGAACGCCAGCACGGCCCAGGGGCCGCTGCCCTCCCGGTACGACTCGCTCAGCCGCGACAGCGCCACCGCCACGACCGCGCTCGCGACGAGCGAGATCAGGACGAGGGCGAGCCTCAGGTCCGGGATGACCAGGTGCAGGGAGCGCAGCAGCAGCGGCAGGCCCGGGAAGAACGCGACGAGCCGCGGCGCGTCCGGGTCGTCCGGCCGGCCGTCGTAGCCGTACTTCGCGATGTCCATGAAGTTGTAGGAGTCATACCGGTTGAACCGGTCGAGGATCGCGTCCTCCGTACGGCCAGGCGCCGCGAGGATCAGGTAGATGTACGACGCGACCTGCCAGAAGAACCAGATGAGCAGGGCCGTGCGGTCGGGCGAGTGGCTGAGCCACCACATCGCCAAGCGTCTCCGGCCCGAGTGCGGCTCCGTCTGCTCGCCGCTCGCCGTGTCGCCAGAGGTGTCCACGGGCGCCATCTTCTCCGATGCCTCGTCCGCACCCCGCTCGCGGGCGGCCCCGGCCTGCTGGATCTCCGTCACGAGCACCTATGGAATACGCCACGGCAGCCCGTGCCAAGTGGCCGGCGCGTCCCGAGATACCCCCCAACCCGGAGAAATACGCATATGCACTGCTCAGCGCCACGCGACGCGTGAAACTTTCACCAACGGTCTCACCGCACCATGCCTGCGTGCCAGGCGCTCCCGCCGCCTCCGGGACCGGCGAGCTACCATCGGATCCAGCGAGGGGACCACCGGAGTTCGTCCCGGCATACGTGTGCCCCGGAGGGGCATCGGTCAATGCCTGGCCGCCGTCCACCCGGGTCGCCTCGACCGGGATGAGCGAGAAGCCGTCCTCTCCGGAGGCCGGAGGAGTCACTGCCGCGTGTACTGGGACGGGTTCACGACGATGGAGCGCGACGTGCGCGCCGTCGTCGGCGACCCCCGGTGGACGCTGCTCCCCCCGGTCACCCGGGCGCACACCCTGGCCCAGCGGGCGCTGGTCACGCCGGACGGCGCCCGGTGGCTGTTCGGCGCGCACGCCCGCTGGTATCGCCTCGACCGCGTCGACGGCCGCTGGCACCTGTCAGCGCCCCCGCTGCATCCGGCCGTCCGCTCCGGCGCACGGCCGAGCCCTCCGGGCGTGGCGATCCCGCCCGCGCTGATCCCCGCGGGTCCCGACTTCGCGTACGACCGCGGGTCCACGCAGGCGTTCGTCGGCCCGGACGTCCCGCACGAGATCACCGAACGGCTCCGTGCCCTGCTGCTCGCCCACCGCGGGCTGCGCCGGGAGGACTTCCCCCTCGGCGGCAGCGTCTACCAGCAGGTCTTCGCCCGCGACGTGGCCTCCACGGTGGCCGCCGTGTGGGGCACGATCATGTGGTGCGCCTACGCGCCCGCCTTCGACGGCAACGAGGTCATGCTGTCGATGTTCGGCGAGTTCCTGGCCCGGCCCCTGCCCGGGGACGACTGGGTGCGCTGGCTGCCCATGGGTTCGCTCGACGCGCTCGTGGCCCTGTACACCGAGCGGATGCGCTCCGGCGCGCGGGAGGCGGGCCTGCGCCTGGCCGGGCTGATGGCCGAGGCCGCCACCGTGCTGCGCGCCGACCCCCGGTTCCGGCCGCGCGCCGACGCGCTGATCGCGATGGCCGAGCCGCTGCTCGGCAGCCCCTGGCTGGACCAGCACGCCATGCCCGGCGGCGCCGTACGGCAGGCCTGGCTGGCGCGCTGCCCGCCGCACCTCGTCCCGGCCACGCTTTCCGAATGGGCGCCGGGCGAGCACTTCCGGCACACCCTGTACGACCTGGTCGAGGCCCTGGGCTACACGGCCGCGCGCGGGATGGATCCGCGGGCCGTGGCGGCCTCGCTGCTCGCCGCCGACGTGGCGGGCGTGTGCGGCGTGTCCGAGCCCGCCTGGGCGGCGCCGGGCAGCTCACGCACCGCGCAGGTGGTCACCGCGCTCTATCCGTGGATGGACGACGAACTCCGGCAGGCCCTCTATCTCGCGCTCGCCGAGCCCGCCCACCCGCTGCGGGGCTGCTGGCCGGCCGGCGGGGAACTGCCGCCCGGGCTGGTCCCGCCCGACCGCGGGACGGCCGCCGCCCTGCTCGGCTCCGCGTACGCGACCGGCCTGGCCTGGTGCGCCCTGACCGGCACACCCGCGCCGCCCGAGGGCTTCGCGGTATGCTCCGCGGTCGTCAAGTGCCTGATCCACCAGCGGGACGACCCGCGCCCGCAGGAGGTGGCGGAGCGGCGCAAGCCCGACCTGGACGAGTCCGGTGGGTGGCTGTTCGAAACATCCAATTCGGATATTTCGTCCTTACCTCCGCTTTAGCAATCCCTTCCCCCCATGACCGTCTTTTTCATCGAATTGTGATCTCGGTATCGGGGAAATGGTCCCGGAGGGACGAGGGGTGCGGGTCGGAATGGTCACGATGGGCCATGTCGCGGCAAGGTACCCGGACGTAACCTCGTGATGGGTGTGGGCTGCGGAAGGAAGGACGACGCGGTGGGGCACGACGACCTGGACTCTCGGGTCCACGACCGTGTCGCGTTGGACGAAATCGCGCTCTACGCCGAGGTGCTGGAGGCCGTGAACATCACGGAGAACCGACTGACCTTGGAAGAGCTCGACAACGCGCTCGGATTGCGGACTTCGGCGAGCCGCTGAAGACACTGAGAGCACGGACCGTCCCGGGCATCTGGTGGCCCGGGACGGTTGCTCACCCGGGATGATCCGTCCGGCCGCCCTGGCGGGCGATCGTCACCAGGCCGTCACGAACGGGTCGCCACGAAATGGCGGTCACGAACAGGCGGTGACGAACCGGAGTCACGACCTGACGAGCCGGGCGATGGCCGCAGAGGCCTCCTTCACCTTCTCGCCGGCCTCCGGGCCTCCACTCTTGACCGCGTCGGCGACGCAGTGGGCGATGTGGTCCTCCAGCAGGCCGAGCGCCACCGCCTGGAGGGCGCGGGTGGCCGCCGAGACCTGAGTGAGGATGTCGATGCAGTAGGCCTCCTCGTCCACCATCCGCTGCAGCCCGCGGATCTGTCCCTCGATCCGGCGCAGGCGGGTGAGGTAGGCCTGCTTGTCCCCGCTGTACCCGTGCATCCTTCAACGATACCCGTTACCGGTATTCAGCGTCGCCGTTCCGATACTCCGGGTAGGACACGCGGGGTCCCGGGAATGCATGCGTGGACGGGCTCGTAGCGGCGCGGGAGTCGCGGATGGGAACCCAGGATGTCCTCCGTACGCTGCCGGTCGCCGCCATGGCGGCGGTGGTGGTGCTCGACCTGCTCGCCGGGCCGTCCCTGGGCCTGCTGCCGTTACTGACCCTCGGGCCCGCGCTGGCCGCGGTGGTGGGGGGAGTGCGCCACACGGCGTTGGCCGGGGTGGCCGCGCTCGTCCTGTCCGTGCCGCTGGCCTACCACGACCACCTGCTCGGCCGCCCGCAGATCATCGTCACGCTGGTCGCGATCGTCGGTGTCACCGCGGCCGCCATGCTGGCGTGCCGGCTCCGGGCAGAGGGCGAGCGGAAGCTGGCGGACGTCCGTCTCGTCGCCGAGGCGGTCCAGCGCGTGCTGCTGCACCCGGTGCCCCGCCGCGCGGGCGACCTGCGCATCGCCCTGTCCTACATGTCCGCCGCCGTGGACGCCCGCATCGGCGGGGACCTGTACGACATCGCCAGGGCGCCGGGGGGCGTCCGGCTGATCGTCGGCGACGTGCAGGGCAAGGGCCTGGGCGCGGTGGAGACGGCGGCCTCGGTGCTCGGCGCCTTCCGGGAGGCCGCCTACGACGAACCGTCGCTCGCCGATGTCGGCCGGCGCCTGGAGGAGCACCTCGCGCTGCGGCTCGGCGGGGAGAAGTTCGTCACCGCCGTGCTCGCGGAGGTGCGCGAGGACGAGATCTGCCTGATCAACTACGGCCACCCGCCGCCTCTGCTGATCACGGGCGACGGCCGTCTCCATCGTCTCGAACCGCGAGAGGAGGCGCCGCCGCTCGGCCTGGTCGCGCTCTCCGCCACCGGCCCCGAGCCGTACGGATGCGCGTTCCGCGGGGGCGACCAGATCCTCTTCTACACCGACGGCGTGATCGAGGCGCGCGACCGGGGCGGGGCCTTCTATCCACTGGAGGACCGGGTGCTCCGCCTGCTCCGGGCCGGCGATCCGCAGGATGCCCTCGACCTGCTGGAACGCGACCTGGTCGCGCACGTCGGCGGACCCGTCCCCGACGACGCCGCCATGCTGCTCGTCCGCAGGGAACGACCCTGACGGTCTGGACCAGGCATCATTTGCCATGTGCAATCATTGACGGACAGCTCCGGCCGGCCGTGAGGCGACGGCCGGACGGCAGGGCCAGGTGAGCAGGGGCGAGCGCGAGTGGAACCGGGAAGGCACGGACAGCCCGACACCTTCTCCATGCTCACCGTCCTGGACGAGGACGTCGTCGTCATCCGGATGTTCGGCGACCTGGACCTGGCCTCCGCCTCCTCGCTGCGCGCCTGCCTGGCCGAGGCGGTCGGGCTGCGTACGCCGCCTCGGATCGTGATCGACGCCGAGGGGCTCAAGTTCTGCGACTCGACCGGGCTGAGCGTCCTCATGGGAGCCCTGACCGCCGTCGGGGCGGTCGGCGGGCGCCTGGCGCTCAGCGGCGCCCACGGGCGATTCGCCCGGATGCTCAGGATCACCGGCCTCGACACGGAGCTGCCGATCCACGACTCGGTCTCCGCCGCCGCCGCGCATCTCAGCAAGCCCGGCGAGTGAATCAGCCCGGCGGAGTCGCGTCCCCCGGAGAAGCGCTAGTTGAAGCAGTCCTGGTTGTTGAGGGTCAGGGCCAGCTCATATACCTTGCCGTGGCGCAGCAGGAAGTAGTAGGAAGCCTTGGGGTTGCCGGGGACCGCGGCGACGGGGAAACCACTGGCGGCCGTCCTGAGGCGAGGGTAAACCTTCTTCAACTGCTTCAGGGTGGAGCCGATCCCGACGCCCTCCGGAGTCCTGACCCCCTTGAACCCGAAGATCGCGGCCACGCCGAGTTTCTTCGAGATGTACAGGCCGACGCTGTCCTTGGGGGTCGGGTGCGCCTTCAGGTCCCAGCCCGAGCAGCCCTCGCCCGCGAGCTTCTTAACGATCTTTCCGGTCTTCTGGGCCTGCTTTGCGGTCATCCCCAGCTTCACGGCGCCGTAGCCGTACGGCCCAAGCCGTGTGGCCGCACTCGCCGACGTGCTGCCCGCCGTGCTTGCCGACGCGCTCGCGGACGTGGCACCGCCCAGCGCGACACCGACGGCCAGAGCCGTCACCGCCACCGAACGTCCCAGACGCACAGCCGTGTTCGTCATGCCGTTCCCCTCCCGATTTCCACGATCACCATCGTTTCTACGGGACCCCGGCATCACGACAGGCCCTTGTGATCCGGTTGTGACCCGTTGGGGACGTGACGGGTCAGGGGCGGGAGCGCAGGCCGTACATGAGCTCTTCCCAGCGGACCGCGACGGCCGGCGCGGCGTGGGCGGACGCGGTCTCCAGCGCCCCTGCCGCCAGCTTCATGCGGCGGCGTTCGTCGTCGACGAGGGTGAGCAGCGCGCAGGCGAGCGACTCGGCGTCGCCGCCCTCCCCCTCCTGGACCAGCACGCTGTCGCGGCCCGGGCGGAGAAACTCGGCGGGCCCGCGGGATCCGGCGAAGCCCACGACCGGCACCCCGCAGCTCAACGCCTCGATGACGGTCATGCCCAGCACCTCGTGCCGCGACGGCACCGCGACGATGGACGCCTTGGCGAACTCGCCGGGCAGGTCGGGCGTGGTGCCCATGAAGTACACGTGGTTGTGCAGGTCGAGATCGCGGACGAGGGCGCGCAGCCGCCGCTCCTCCGGTCCCCCGCCGTACAACCGCAGCCGCCAGTCGGGCCGCTTGTCGGCGACGATCGCGAAGGCGCGCACGAGCTGGTCGTACGACTTGCCGGGCACCAGCCTGCCCCCGGCGCTGACGATGCGGTTGTCCATGCGAGAGCGCGGCCAGGGCGCCTCGGGCAGGGCGTCGGGGATGACGTGGACCGACAGGTCGTCGTCGAGCAGCCGCACCCACTCGTCCCGCCGCCCGGCGGTGCTCGCCACCACGGCGTCGAGGCGGGGATAGAACCGGCGCACCGGGCCGGGCACCGACGGTTTGCCCCACTCCCGCGCGATGCGGACGACGTGCCGCGGGGCATACCTGGCGGCCTGCACGCTCAGCGTCGGCCGGGTGGTGACCAGGACGTCGGCGCGCAGACCACGCAGCATCCGCCAGAGCGCCACCTCGGTGCGCACCTGTCCCCGGGGCAGCAGGTGATGGACACCGGGCCGGGCGTCCACGAGCCAGCGCAGCGTCACCCGGCGGTCGACCGGGAAGAACGGCGTCTCCCTGGTGCGCCGGACGCTCACGACCTCCACCTCGTGCCGGGCGGCCAGCCCTCCCGCGAGGTTCAGCATCGCCCGAACGTCACCGCGCATGCCGTACGCCGAGGGAAGCAGGAACGCGATCCTCACGCTCCCACCTCCAGCAGCAACTCGTCGCCCGGAGTGAAGCTGGGCCGGATCGGCACGCCGTCCACCAGCGCGCGGGGATAGTGGACGCGGCGACGTTTGCCCTCGACGTCGTCGAGCCTGGCGCCCAGCGGCAGCTCGCGGTCGACGCCGTCCACCTCCAGGTAGGGCTCCCAGGAGCCCTGCGAGTCGGGGGTGGCGGCCAGCACGTCGCACAGCGAGAGCGCGGCGTGGAACCGGACCCCTTGGACGGTGGCGGCGACCCGCACGGTCGCGGCCGGATCGCCGTGAACCCGATCACCGCGGCCCGGCTCGGTGTGACGCAGCGCGAGCGTGGCGTGGCGGTGCTGGTCGTCGTCGTCCAGGCCGGTGTAGGCCAGCAGCCCGGTCACCTCGAAGCGCCCCTCGCGGAACCACACCGCGCGGACGTCGGCGACCGGCTCCGCCGGGTCTATCTTCAGGGCCAGGAATCCGTTGCGGGTGCGGTAGGCCCGGTAGGCGAGCGTCCGCCGGCCCAGCGCGTACGCGTCGAGGCGGTCGAGCGAGAATCCGGGATCGGCGCTCTGGATGCGGGCGCGGACGCCGTCGTGCTCAAGGTAGGCGTCCCAGCGCCCCGGACCGAGGTCGAGAGGCGCGAGGGAGACCGCGACGCTGGCGTCCCTCGTACGGCCGCCGGAGGCCCCGAGCGTCACCCGCCGTTCCTCACCCGCGCCCCGTTTCCGCAGGACCAGGCGGGTGCCGTCCGCCAGCGGCTCGGTGATGGCCAGGCGCAGGGAGAGGACGTCCGCCAGGGTGACCTCCGCGTCGATGACGACCACACCCACCGTCCAGCCCCCTCCCCGTCGATTGAGCCAACGTTGAGGTTACCGTGATTTTCCTGTTATGTGGAGAAAGCCTTTGTCACTCTTCTGTGAAACACGGTTCATTCCATCGCCTTGACTAGCGATTTCCACAAAAAGTTCACGATCGCGGCAAAGATTGCTTTACCCCTGCTTGATGGATTTGATGAGGAGCTGGGCGACGTCCACGACCTCGAGCGACTCCTTGGCCTGACCGGCGTTCTTCTTCTCGTTGATCGCGTCGCCGAGCATCACGAGGCAGAACGGGCAGGCGGTGGAGACGGTGTCGGGATCGGTGGTCAGCGCCTCGTCCACGCGCTCGGTGTTGATGCGCTTTCCGATGCGCTCCTCCATCCACATGCGCGCGCCGCCGGCGCCACAGCAGAATCCGCGTTCCTTGCAGCGGTGCATCTCCTGGGCCTGGACGCCCGGCACCTTGGCCATGATGTCGCGCGGCTGGGCGTACACCTTGTTGTGCCGGCCGAGGAAGCACGGGTCGTGGTAGGTGATCTTCTCCTCGATCGGGGTGATCGGGGTGAGCCTGCCCTCCTCGACCAGGTGCGCCAGCAACTGGGTGTGGTGCACGACCTCGTAGGTGCCGCCGAGCTGCGGATACTCGTTCGCGAGGGTGTTGAAGCAGTGCGGGCAGGTGGCGACGATCTTCTTGACCCCCGCCTCGTTGAGGGTCTCGATGTTCTGCTGGGCGAGCATGTTGAACAGGAACTCCATGCCCAGGCGGCGGGCCGGGTCGCCGGTGCAGGCCTCCATCGGGCCGAGCACGCCGAACTTGACCCCGGCGATGTGCAGCAGTTCCGCCACCGCCTTGGTGGTCTTCTTGGCGCGGTCCTCCAGCGCGCCGGCGCAGCCGACCCAGAACAGGTACTCGACGTCCTCGGGCATTGTCGAGTCGATGATCGGGACCTCGAAATCGAGTTCCTCGATCCACTCGGCGCGCTTCATCTCGGACATGCCCCACGGGTTGCCCTTGTTCTCCAGGTTCTTGAGCATCACGCCCGCCTCGGACGGGAACGACGACTCGATCATCACCTGGTAGCGGCGCATGTCGAGGATGTGGTCGATGTGCTCGATGTCGACCGGGCACTGCTCGACGCAGGCGCCGCAGTTGGTGCACGACCACAGGACGTCGGGGTGGATGACCCCGTCCTCGCCGACGAGCGGCTTGTCGAGCAGGGCCAGCACGTCCTCGGAGAAGCTCTCCTTCTCCTTCTCCCCGGCCAGCAGGTACGGCGCGACCGCGAATGCGTGGTCACGCTGGTCGAGGATGAGCATCTTGGGCGACAGCGGCTTGTCGGTGTTCCACGCCGGGCACTGCGACTGGCAGCGGCCGCACTCGGTGCAGGTGTAGAAGTCGAGGAAGCCCTTCCAGGTCGTGTCCTGGATCTTGCCGCGGCCGAACACGTCGACCTCCGGGTCGGCCTCCTCGAAGTCGAGCACCTTTCCGTTGCTGCGCATCGGCTGGGCCGGGCCCAGCCCGTCGGGCCGGCGGGAGAACAGCACGTTCAGCGGCGCGGTGAAGATGTGCAGGTGCTTGCTGTTCACCACGATGACCAGGAACACCAGCATGAGGCCGATGTGCAGCAGGAGGGCGATCTGCTCCAGCAGCTCGCTGTGCGGCAGGATCTTCCCGATGGCCAGGCTGGCGAAGGCCCCCGAGTTGTAGGGGAAGTTACCGTTGGCGGCCGCGGCGCCCCGGGCGAGGAACAGCGTCCAGATGATGTTGAAGATCATGAACAGGACCAGCCAGGCCCCGCCCAGGTGGGAACCGGAGAAACGGGAGCCGCGCCCCAGCTTCTTCGGCGAGTTCTTGATCCGGATGGCGGTGAACGCGACCAGCCCGACCAGACAGGCGAGCGCGATGAAGTCCTGCAGGAAGCCCAGCACCGGCCAGGTCCCGATCAGCGGGATGTGGAAGTCCGAGTGCCCGGTGATCGCACCCTGGATGATCGCGCCGTACGCCTCGATGTAGACCGTCAACAGGATGAAGAACGCCCACATGACGAAGAAGTGGGCAGTGCCTGACGGGGTCCACTTCAACAGCTTGCGCTGGCCGAAGACCTCGACAAGCTGGGCCTTGATCTCGGCGCCGGCGTGCTCCTTGGCGTACTCGATCCGCTCCGGGGCCGGCTGGCCGCTGGTGGCGAGCCGGTAGAGGAACAGCACGCGACGGCCCGCCAGTGCGACCGCCACGGCGGTCGCGACGAGGCCCACAATCGCTACCCAGAGCACGAGTCCCTCCCATATCGAACGTCGGCGGCCAGCGTAGGGGCGCGGCGCCCTCGCGCGGGCGGTTGAGTCCCGCCCTGTGGATAACGCCTACGCTTCCCGAATGGTACCGGCGAGTAACTTGTCCTGGCTCACGCTCGGCGAGTGGCACTTGTCACTGCGTCTCCCGCCGACGGCACGATACTAGAACAAAGCTCTACAAAGGGATATGAGAGGGGGCGTCCGTAATCTATCCGGCCAGGTAACGCTGCATGGTGGGGCCAAGCAGCGCGACGATCTCCTCGACGTCGGCGGAGGCCAGCGGTTCGAACCTGAGGATGTACCGCGTCATCACCACGCCGAACAACTGCGCGAAGGCGGCCTCCATCCGCAGCGGCGGAACGTCCAGCGCCTCGGCCACCCGGCCGAGCACGGCCGTCGTGAAGAACTCCCGGATCATGCCGACCGCCTGCTCGTTCACCATCGCCGTCCGCACCAGCCCCAGCAGCGGCTCCCTGGCCGCAGGGTCCGCCGTCATCGTGAGGATGAAGCGGACGAGGCGCTCGCCGACCTCCTCACGCGGCCCGGACAGGATGAGCGGAATCGCCGACGAGGGGTCCAACGGCAGCCGCATGGCCGCGACGAACATGCCCTCCTTGCTGTCGAAGTAGTGGTGCACGAGAGCCGGATCGACACCGGCCTCCCTGGCGATGCCGCGGATCGTCGCCTTGTCGAACCCCTTCTCCGCGAAGACCCTGCGCGCCGCGGCCAGGATCTCGCCGCGGGTGTCCGCCGCGCCGGGACGCCGGCCGGGCCGCCGCCCCGGTCGCCGCCTGCCGCCCGAGACCTCCGGCACCTCCGTTGTCACGTCGCTCCCGGTCGACTCTTACGGCCCACCGCGAGATACACGCGCATGGGAACGGTCAGCCGCCCGTCCGGAAAGACACGGCCGAGCTCGGCGCGCTCCCGGGCCAGCAGCTCCGTCACCAGGTCGCCCTCCATCCTCGCCATGTACGAGTGGGAGCGCAGGTCGGTCAGGAAGTCCTCCAGCCGCACCGACCTGGTCCAGTCGACCCAGGTCTCGGCCACGGCGAGGCCCGCGTCGGACATGGCCGCGGCGATCGGCGGCATGCTCCATCCGGGCAGCACCGGCCCGATGTAGCCGGGGCACGACTCGGCCAGCCGCACCTGGTTGGCCGCCAGCCAGTCGGCCTTGCCGGGATCCACGGTGTTCCACCAGCCCGCGACCGCGCCGCCGTCCCCGGTCACGCGTACGGCCTCGGCCACCGACAGCGCCGGGTCGAGCCAGTGCCACGACTGGGCGTACGTCACCAGGTCGGCCGCGCCCGCACGGAAGGGCAGGTCGTTCCCGTCGGCCAGCAGGGCCGGGCAGGCCGTACGGGCGCGCAGGCGGGCCAGCATCCGCTCGCCGCGGTCCACGGCGATGACCCGGGCGCCGCGGTCGAGCAGGCCCCGGGTCGAGATGCCCGTGCCCGCTCCGACGTCGATCACGGTCGCCCCGGCGAGCCGGACCCCCGACAGGGTCTCCAGCGCGAGGTAGAGGGCCTCCGGGTAGTGCGGCCTCGCCGTGTCGTACTCCTGGGAGACGCGGTCGAAGATCCGATGGCTGTCCGCGAGCCGCTCGTTCATGAGGCCGTGGAGGAGGCGGCGTAGTGCAGCCTGGCGAAGGCGAGCGCCTCGGTCAGGTCCTCGATCCGCTCGGTGCGGCTGGTGGCCTTGCGTGTGTTGATCTCCAGGACGATCAGGCCCTGGTAACCGTTGCCGGCCAGGCGCTCCAGGATCGGCGCGCAGGGCTGCGACCCCCGGCCGGGCACCAGGTGCTCGTCCTTGTTGGTGGTGCCCACGCCGTCCGCCAGGTGCAGGTGGGCCAGCCGCTCGCCCAGTTTGGTCGCCATCTCCATCGCGTCCGTCCCGGACACCGCCGTGTGGGACAGGTCGAGCGTCACGTCGGGGAAGTCGTAGTCGATGGGGTTCCAGTCCGGCGCGTACGGCACGACCTCGTTGCCTCTGGCCCGCAGCGGGAACATGTTCTCCACCGCGAAGACGACGTCGGTCTCCTCGCGCATCCGGGCCAGGCCCTTCTCGAACTCCCTGGCGTAGTCGCGCTGCCAGCGGAAGGGCGGGTGGACGACGACGGTCTGCGCGCCCAGCCGCTCGGCCGCCTCGCGGGCCCTGCGCAGCTTCAGCCACGGGTCGCGGCCCCACACCCGCTGGGTCACCAGCAGGCAGGGCGCGTGCACGGCCAGGATCGGGATCTGGTAGTGGTCGCGCAGCCGTTGGAGGACCTCGACGTCCTGACTGACCGGGTCCTGTCCCACCATGATCTCTACGCCGTCGTACCCGAGCCTGGCGGCCAGTTCGAAGGCGTCCGGCGTACGCTCCGGGTACACCGACGCCGTCGACAGCGCCACCTTGCCGCTGGGCACGCGGATGTCACTCATGAGGCCAGCCTCCCCTTGCGGCCCACGGGCACGTTCCAGTCCCGTGGCCGTGGCCGTCCGTTCGCTCCCTGCGCCCGTTCACGGATCCAGCCTAAGCCGCACCCGCGCCGTACGCCGCTTCGCCACAATCAACTACCCAAGGTCGCGAACTAATGTGGGGCGCATGGCACGGATCGTGAGCGGGGCCGTACCCAGTCCGAACATCTGGAACACTCCCCAGATCTACGAGCTGGAGAACCTCGCGGTGGGACCCGCGGGCGCGGCCGAGGCGGCGATGCGGGCCGTACGGCCCTGGGACGGCGCGACCGTGGTCGAGATCGGCTGCGGCAGCGGCTTCCACCTGCCCGCGCTCGCCGCGTCCGCCGGGCGGGTCGTGGGCGTCGAGCCGCACGGCGGCCTGGCCTCCCAGGCAGCCGCCCGCTGCGCGTCGCTGCCCAATGTCAGGGTGCGTACGGGCACCGCGCAGGCGCTGCCCCTCCCCGACGCGTCGGCCGACGTGGCGATCGCGCGCTGGGCGTACTTCTTCGGGCCCGGCTGCGAGCCCGGCCTGCGCGAGCTGGGACGGGTGCTGCGGCGGGGCGGCGTGGCCTTCGTGGTGGACGTGGACGCCTCGCGCGGCGCGTTCGGCCGCTGGTTCCGCCGATCGCTGCCGTCGTACTCCCCCGAGGCCGTGGAACGCTTCTGGTCGCGGCAGGGCTGGCGGCGCGCGGACCTGGACCTGCGGATGACGTTCCGGTCCAGGGCCGACCTGGAGGCGGTGCTGCGCATCGAGTTCACGCCCGAGGTGGCCGGCGAGGCGCTGCGGGAGGTCGAGGGCCTGGACATCGACTACCCGAACGTCCTGAGATGGCGGGAATTCTGAACCCGGGCTTGACCTTGTCACCGGCGTCAACCTTTACCGTCGTGACCAGGACAGCCGAGGAGGGGCCGATGCGGATCGGCGAGCTGGCCCGGCGCACGGGAGTGAGCACCCGGGCGCTGCGCTACTACGAGCAGCGGGGGCTCATCCGGTCGCGCCGCTCGGCGAACGGATATCGCGAGTACGACGAGTCGGACGTCCGGATCGTCAGCGAGATCCGCGAGCTGATGGCGGTCGGCTTCACACTGGAGGACGCCCGCCCGTTCGTCGACTGCCTGCGCTCGGGGCACCCGTCCGGGGGCTCCTGCCCCGAGTCGGTCGCCGTCTACCGGCGCAAGCTCGCCGACATCGACCGGCAGATCCGCGACCTGCTGGCCCGCCGCTCGGAGGTGGCCGCCCAGTTCGCCGAGGCCTGCCCCGGCTGCCTTAGTCGTGCCTGACAAATCAAGCCCTGCTGCGCGCGGCCCAGGCGGCGCCTCGCTGCGTTGTCGTCGTCGCCCACAGCTCCGCTATGGGCTCCTCCTCCGCCTTGCGATGCATCCACCTGGATCCACGCTCGCGACGGGCAGCATTTGTCCGGCACTCCTGCTGACACGACGAGGAGAATCATGATCACGCTGACCGCGGAGAACTTCGACGAGCAGGTGCTGCGCAGCGGCAAGCCCGTGCTGGTGGACTTCTGGACCGACTGGTGCCCGCCGTGCAAGATGATCGCCCCGATCCTGGAGGAGATCGCCGCCGAGTACGGCGACCGCCTCACCGTGGCCAAGATCAACGCCGACGACCATCCCGAGATCGCCCAGCGCTACAACGTCCTGGGCTTCCCCACGCTGAACCTCTATCGGGACGGCGAAATCGTCCAGCAGATCAGGGGCGCCAAGCCCAAGCGCCTGCTGCTCGCCGACCTCGCAGGCCACTTCTAGTCACGTCCGTTCACCGAGGGCCGCTTATATAAGCGTTGACTTTTATAAGCGGCCCTCGGCATAGTGGGCGCGTGCACGCATTCGACGCGCTGGGGGATCCGGTGCGACGCCGGATCCTGGAGCTGCTCTCTCAAGGTGAGCAGACGTCGGGCGCGCTCACCTCGGTCATCCGGGCCGAGTTCGGGATCTCACAGCCGGCCATCTCGCAGCACCTGCGCGTGCTCCGCGAGTCCGGGCTGGCGTCCGTACGGGCCGAGGGCACGCGGCGGCTGTACGCCGTGGAACCCGCGCCTCTGCGGGAGGTCGACGCCTGGCTGGCGCGGTTCCGCGGCTTCTGGGAGCAGCGGCTCGACGCGCTCGACACCGAACTGGCGCGGGGCAGACGGGAGCGGCGGCACGGACGGCGGCACGGCGGCGGCGATGCCCATCACGCTGCCCATCACGCAGCCCACGACGGACGGACCGACGAGGAAGAGCGGCCATGAGCGACTTCATCGACCAGATCAACCGAGTTCACCGCGCGGTCGGCACGCGCGATCTGCCGGAAGGCGAGGCCCGCACGGTGCTGCTGCGGCGTGCCTACGACGCCCCCATCGAGGACGTGTGGGACGCCTGCACCGACCCCGAACGGATCAGCCGCTGGTTCCTTCCGGTGAGCGGCGAACTGAAGCTCGGCGGGCACTACCAGCTCCAGGGCAACGCGGGCGGGGAGATCCTGCGGTGCGAGCCGCCCCGGCTGCTGCGGGTGAGCTGGCTGTTCGGCGAGAACCCCGGATTCAGCGAGGTCGAGGTTCGGCTGAGCGCGCAGGGCGACGGACGCACCGTGTTCGAACTGGAGCACGTCGCCGTGGTGCCGCCGGAGTTCTGGGACCAGTTCGGGCCGGGGGCCACGGGCGTCGGCTGGGACCTGGCGGTGCTCGGGCTCGGGCTGCACCTGCGCGGCGAGATGATCGACGACCCCTCGGCGTGGGAGCAGTCGGAGGAGGCACGGGAGCTCATGAGGCTCAGCAGCGACCTGTGGGGCGACGCCTACCGGGCCTCCGGCGCGCCGGACGACGTGGTGACCGCCGCGGTCGCCGGCACCACCGCCTTCTACGTGCCGGAGAAGCCGCAAGACTAGTTCTCCGCCCTGCCGCCGCTTTCCGGAAGGGATTGTCGGCGGCGGCCGGTAACCTCCCGCACGTGAGCAAGGCAGCGAAACCGGCGTACCGGTGCGGCGAGTGCGGCTGGACCACGGTCAAGTGGGTCGGCAGGTGCGGGGAGTGCCAGGCGTGGGGCACGGTCGAGGAGGCCGGGGCCCGGCAGGGCGTCCACGTGGTCAAGCCGGGCGCGGTCTCCGCCCCCGCCGTCCCGATCGGCCAGGTCAAGGCCGAGGTCGTCAGCTCGCGGACGACCGGAGTCCCCGAACTCGACCGCGTGCTCGGCGGCGGCCTCGTCCCCGGCGCGGTCGTGCTCCTCGCGGGAGAGCCGGGCATCGGGAAGTCGACCCTGCTGCTGGAGGCCGCCGCCCGCACCGCGCGGGGTGAGACCGTCCTCTACGTGACCGGGGAGGAGTCGGCCGCCCAGGTGCGCATGCGCGCCGACCGCATCGGCGCGATCGAGGACAGGCTCTACCTGGCCGCGGAGACCGACCTGTCGGCCTTGGTGGCGCACGTCGAGAAGGTGCAGCCGAGCATGCTCATCGTCGACTCGGTCCAGACGATCGGCTCGGCCGACGCGACCGGGGTGCCCGGCGGTGTGACCCAGGTCAGGGAGGTCGCCGGCAACCTGGTCCGCCTCGCCAAGGAGCGGGCCATGTCCACGGTGCTCGTCGGCCACGTGACCAAGGACGGCACGATCGCCGGCCCCCGGGTGCTGGAACACCTCGTGGACGTCGTGCTCCACTTCGAGGGCGACCGCAACTCGCGGCTGCGGATGGTGCGCGCGGTGAAGAACCGGTTCGGCCCCATCGACGAGGTGGGCTGCTTCGACCTGCACGAGCGCGGCATCACCGGGATCACCGACCCCAGCGGGCTGTTCGTCTCCCGCCATCCCGAGCCGGTGCCGGGCACCTGCGTCACCGTGACCATCGAGGGCACCCGGCCGATTCCGGCCGAGTTGCAGGCCCTGGTCGGCCCGACCGAGGCTCCCCAGCCCCGCCGCACGTCCTCCGGCCTCGACTCCTACCGGGTGGCGATGGTGCTCGCCGTCATGGAGCGGCGGCTCAACGCCAAGATCGGCAAGTGCGACGTCTTCACGGCCACGGTGGGCGGGATCCGCCTGACCGACCCCGCCGTGGACCTCGCGCTGATGCTGTCGGTCGTCAGCGCGGCCGGCGACCAGGCCCTGCCCACCGGGCTCGTCGCGCTGGGCGAGGTCGGCCTGGCCGGCGAACTGCGGCCCGTGCGTGAGGTGCGGCGGCGGCTGGCCGAGGCGGCCCGGCTCGGCTTCACCAGGGCGCTGGTGCCCGCGGGCTCCCTGGAGGAGGAGGGACCGCGCCTGGAGGCGTCGGCGAGCCGCGGCCGCCTCGTGGCACTGCGCTCGCCGGCCGGCCGTACGACGCCGTTCGCGCCCGGCTTCGAGGTCACGGAGGTGGAGAACGTGTGGGACGCGCTCAACCTCATGAGATCGGCCAGGTGATCGGCCGTCACACCGGTGAGCACGGCGTCACGCCGGTAAACTCTGTTGCCTGCCCCGTCGGCCGTGGCCTCGCCCCCGCGCCCCCGAGGGGCTTCACAGGGCGTCCGCGGAGCGCCTCGCGGATCTCGCCGCGACAGGGGATCGGTAGGAAGACGATCTGACGGATAACGACCGGGCGAGCCCACTGGGGTGCATGTGCTGGACAACGACAAGGCGATCGACGACCGCAGAAGGGCCGTGCTCGCCGCGCTCGCCCCGGGGACGGCGCTGCGTGACGGGCTGGAGCGCATCCTGCGCGGCCACACCGGCGGCCTGATCGTCCTCGGATACGACCGCACGGTCGAGGACATCTGCACCGGAGGGTTCACGCTCGACGTGGAGTTCTCCGCGACCCGCCTGCGCGAGCTGGCCAAGATGGACGGCGCGATCGTGCTCGACACGGCCCACCTCAGGATCGTGCGGGCCGCCGTGCACCTCGTGCCCGACCCGGCCATCCCCACCGACGAGTCCGGCACCCGGCACCGCACGGCGCAGCGGGTGGCCAGGCAGACCTCGCTCCCGGTCATCGCGATCAGCAAGTCGATGCGGATCATCGCGCTCTACCTCGACGGCATCCGCTACGTGCTGGAGGAGTCGGCCGCGATCCTGTCCAAGGCCAACCAGGCCCTGGCGACGCTCGAACGCTACAAGAAGCGGCTCGACGAGGTCTCCGGCAACCTGTCGGCCCTGGAGATCGAGGATCTCGTCACGGTCCGCGACGTGGCCGTCGTCGTCCAGCGCCTGGAGATGGTCCGCCGCATCGCCCGCGAGATCGAGGGATACGTCGTCGAGCTCGGCACCGACGGGCGGCTGCTGTCCCTCCAGCTCGACGAGCTGTTCGCGGGCGTGGAGACCGACCGCGTCCAGATCATCCGCGACTACGCGCCCGGCACGCTCGGCGCGCGGCCGTACGGGGACGCCGACGCCATGCGGGAGCTGGACGAGCTGTCCTCCGGCGACCTGCTCGACCTGTCGAAGGTGGCCCAGATCCTCGGTCACCACGGCGGCGACGCGCTCGACACGCCGGTCAGCCCACGCGGCTTCCGGCTGCTCACCAAGGTCCCCCGTCTGCCCGGGGCGATCGTCGACCGGCTCGTGAGCCACTTCGGCGGCCTGCAGAAGCTGCTCGCGGCCAGCACCGACGACCTCCAGGCCGTCGGCGGCGTGGGCGAGACCCGGGCGCGCAGCGTTCGCGAGGGGCTGTCCCGGCTCGCCGAGTCGTCCATCCTGGAGCGCTACCTGTAGGTCTCGTCAGCGCAGGTGGAAGACGATCTTCGGACTCTTCAGCCTGCCCGAGTGCGCGATCGCGACGTACGTGCCGGGGTCGGCGGGCGACCGCTTGCCGGCGCACGTGCTCCCCGAGCGGTGGCGGTCCCAGCGGATCGAGCGGACATAGGGGATGCCGCGCTCGAGCAACTGCCTGTCCACGCCGTCGCCCGCCACGCAGTCGGCCGTCGACCACACGCGCTCGCCGCCCGACAGCACCCGCATCTCCAGCGTGCGCGGCCCGACGTCCACCGTGCACTCGACCTTGCCCGTGCTCACGACCGTCAGCAGGAAGGTTGGCGTGACCCCCTTGCCGTACACCTCCTGACCGGACTGCAGCGCGAGCACGAGGTCCTTCTCGTCGCAGGGGTCACCGGGGCGCCGCGGCTTGCTCGGCGAGGGCGAGACGCCCGCGGAGGCGGACGGCGACGGCTGCCCCGGAACGGCGCCGGAGGCGGCCGGCGTCTTCGGCGGAGCAAGGTCGGCGGGCAGCGAGACGACCAGCCGGTCGGAGGGCGTCGCCTTGACGGCGGCTGCGGTCTCGTCCGGCCGTCCGGAGGCGCTGCTGCACGCCCATGCCACGACCGCCACCACGACGAGCATCCCCGTGAGCACCGACACCCGGCGGCGCCAGTAGACGTCCGCCCCCTCGACGCCCACGTCACCACGGAAAGTGTCCGGATCCATACGGACAGTATGGAGAGCCCTGGCGGGTCAGAGGGAACGCCTCGCTGAACCTTGTCCTTTACCAGATCACAGCCTCGCCGGGTCTTTGCGCAATCAGGCGCCGTACGCCCGGCGACGCGGCGATCGTGTTCCCCGCTTCGCTCATCGAAACGCTCTTATCCGCTGTCTTCCCTCGTCGTGCTTGGTCGCTTCGCTCCCGCGCACTCCTCAGTCCAGACACCGGCGCGCCCCTCCGGCTCGCTCGGTACAGTCGGGGCGTGTCCGCCTCCCTGCGTGAGCCCATCCTCGACTGGTACGCCGAGCACAACCGCGACCTGCCCTGGCGGCGTCCCGACGCGACCCCCTGGGGCATCCTGGTGAGCGAGATCATGCTCCAGCAGACGCCCGTCGCCCGGGTGCTGCCCGTCTGGACCGAGTGGATGGAGCGCTGGCCCACCCCTGAGGCGCTCGCGAAGGAGTCCCCCGGCGAGGCCGTACGCCACTGGGGGCGGCTCGGCTATCCGCGCAGGGCGCTCAACCTCCACGCGTGCGCCCGGGCCATCACGGCCGGCCACGGCGGCCGCGTGCCGTCCACGTACGACGAACTGCGAGCCCTGCCGGGGATCGGCGACTACACGGCGGCGGCCGTGGCCAGCTTCGCGTACGGCGGCAGCCACGCGGTGCTCGACACCAACGTGCGGCGGGTGCTGGCCAGAGCGGTGCGCGGCGAGGAGTACCCGCCGAAGGCGCCCACAGCGGCCGAGCGGCGGCTCGCGGAGTCGCTGGTGCCCCCGGTGGGCGCGCCCCGCTGGGCCGTGGCCGTGATGGAGCTGGGCGCGCTGGTGTGCACGGCCAGAGCGCCCCGCTGCGAGCGCTGCCCGGTCGCCGCGCAGTGCGCCTGGCGGCTGGCCGGGCGTCCGGCCCACGACGGCCCGGCGCGGCAGGGCCAGACGTACGCGGGGACCGACCGGCAGTGCCGTGGACGCCTGCTCGCCGTGCTGCGCGAGGCGCACGGGCCGGTCCCCAAGGAGGCGCTGGACGCCGTCTGGGCCGACCACGTGCAGCGCGAGCGCGCACTGGACGGCCTCCTGGACGACGGCCTGGCCGAGGTCCTCCCCGACGGCACCTACCAGTTGCCCTCCTGACGCCCGCCTCGGGCGCCGGTCAGGCGGCGAGCTTGAGGCCGAGCGCGGTGAGGTTGCGGCGGGTCCAGTCGAGCTCGTCGGCGAGCTTCGCCACCAGGGCGGCGGGGCCCTTCGCCTTGGGGGAGGTCAGGTCGTGGGCCTCCACCTCGACGTGCGCGGTGCCGTTCACCGCCCCGGACAGGATCGCGGTGAGCGTGTCGGCGATCACCGGCTGGGTGCTGGGGATCTCCTGGCTGTGGTTGTGCACGTGGCTGAGCTTGACCACGGGCGCCCCGGCGAGGGCCAGCCCGCGCAGCGCCGCGTCGGGCTCCTCGGCGCCGCAGGACAGGTGACAGGCGTCCAGGCAGACGCCGAGATGTTCGGAGTCGATGTCGCACACCCGCTCAAGGGCCTGCTCGGTGGTCTCCAGCACGCAGCCCGGCCAGGGCTCGAAGCCGACCCTGACCGTCTTGCCGGTGACGCTGTAGAGGCCGCGCAGCTCACGCGACAGCCGTTCGAGCCGGCGGGAGGCGATGGCGTGCAGGTCGGCGGGCCAGTCGCGGCGCCAGCCGATCGGGATGGTGGAGATGCTGCCCGACTGCACGTCGTCGGGGAGCAGGAACGCGAGGATCTTCGCCAGCGCCATGGTGTAGCGGTAGCGCTCGGGCTTGGCCCAGTCGGGTCCGGGAACCTCCTGGTTGCGCCCGCCGGTGCCGTTCAGGCTGACGCACTCCAGCCCGCGCTCCTCCAGCGACCGGCGCAGCCGTACGAGCTCGATGCGATCGGCGATGAGGTGGTCCGCCACGGCGGGCGCGAGCCACAGTCCGATGCCCAGCCGGTCGACCCCCAGCTTCCTGCGCACCGGCACGGCGTAGCGCGTGAGATGGGCGATCAGGTTCTCCAGATCCTCGGCGGGATGTACGCCCGCGTTGTAGGCCAGGTGAACCAGCGTCCCGTCGTCGTGCAACAGGCGCATCAGGTGCCTCCAAGGCTTGTGCACTTCCGGACCGCCATTTCGCCCACAGGGCGTGTCCCGACCGCATGGGACTCCGGTCCTCCTACCACCGGGATGTCTCCCGGGCGGACCGAGCTTCCCCCGTGCGCCCGGTCCTACGCGTCCACCCCGCAGCGGATTGTCCGGTACGCCGCAGGGATGACATCCCGTCCGCACGCGCTCATGGCATACCGCGAGCGGACTCTACAAAGTGTAGTACTACGTCCGGTGGCGTGATACCGGTTCTCGCCTTATCGGCCGGAAGGTGACCGCACCGTGACCCAGGTACGGCCGAAAAGAGCGAGGTACGGCGGAAAACGCCGAGGGGCGCTCCTCACGGAGCGCCCCTCGGGTGGAACGGGTTATCGCGAGCGGATCAGCGCTGGACCGCCTCGGCGATGGAGGCCGCCGAGTCCGGGACCTCCGGGCTCTTCGCCTCGCCGGC
>NZ_BOOF01000029.1 GCF_016863095.1 Microbispora siamensis
CCCCATACGAGATCGGAAGGCGGTAGTCGCGGCGCCCACGTACTGATGCCGGGGCCGGAAACATCAGCGACTGGTTATTGCGCACCCGAGATGTCCCGACCTTGCCCGGCTGCGGAGGGCATATTGCCCTTATGACAACGGGCAGGTGTGTGAGGGACCTACTGGCGGCAGGGGTCGCCGGCGGCATCCTCGTCTGGGGTGCGGTTGGTATGTGGACGGCCGCTACGGTCGGCAACTACCCCTGGAACGCCTGGGTCCCGATCGCCTACGGAGCCGGCAAAGGTGTCTTCCTCGGTCTCCTCGCCGGACTCGGTGCCGCCACAGGGCTAACAAGGTGGGCGCGGCGCACGCCGAAGTCCATCGCCTTCGTCGGCGCCCTCGTCGGCGGTTCGATTCTGGGCACGATCAAAGACTTCAACGGCCCACCTGCACCTATGGTCTACTTCATGCCGCCGATGCCGGACGAGCGTTGGTATTGGTCCACCATGCTCGTCCATTGGTCCGGCAAGATTATTGCGCCGGCCGTCGTTTGTGCCGTCGGCCTTGCCATGCTCGTCGGTCGCCTTATCCCGGAACCGTACCCGGCAAGGCTGTCCGTCGTGGCCAACTCGATGCTCGCCCTGGCAGGGGTGGGGCTGCTGCTCCTTCCGGAGATCGCGTCAAGCTTCGTCCCCGAGGTGGAGGGCAACGGACAGCACGTGAACGAGGGAATCATCGCGGCCCTCTACTGTTGGGCGGTAGCGATCCCCGTGATCGCCGTGGGCGCCTGGCGCACCTGGCGACTCCTTCGCCGTTCTGCCCCCATCTCAGCGCTCCCGCCCGGAGATGCCTCTGCTAGGGCGCTTGGGGCTCGAACCCCGAACTGACGGCTTGAAAGCTGATTGATCGGCGCCCGAGCCGGGCGGTCTACCAGTGCGGATCGAAGGGCAGCATCGGGATCACCCCCAGAAACGAATCCCGTATCAGCGTCAGCATCCACAACACACCGGCGCTGAGTGCGGTGCTCACCAGGAGTGTCACCACGACCAGCCTCATCAAAGTTCGCCCAGAGGGCCGGGGCCGACGCTGAAGCATCATGCCGCAAGCCAAGCAAACGGACGGCAGGTGTACCAGCCTGGATGGCGTTCGCTGCGAAATCGATGCGAGCCGCCACCCGGCATAGTCACTCGGCAACGCAGAAGGCCGATTCCGATCTTCGGAATCGGCCTCTCAGCTGGTACTACATGGTCGAGGTGGCGGGACCTGAACCCACGGCCTCTTCGTCCCGAAGCGATCAAGATCAGGGTGACACCTCGGTCTATGGGGCGTCTGGCCTGCGATTTCAGCGGAACCTCCTCAGTCAAGGGGCTGCCGTACCAGCAGCGGACCATGTCCTCCTGCGGCAGTGACAGAGCCATCGCCACTGGCCCGCCGTGGCCATGCTCCTCGGGTCACGGTTCGAAATCGGGAGCCTCGAACGGTATGGCGGTGGCGACGCGGCTGAACACGCCGTCGGCCTCCACGCCGATCGGCCCGATCTCCTCCTCCAGGATCAGCGTCCCTCCGGGTGTCCAGCAGGGAGGGCCCTCGGCCTGGTAGGCCGCAGCGCCCCGGGCGGCAGGCGATCCTGCTCGTACCCTGCACCGACCGGGCCGCGATCGGAGAGCGGAACGTGTGGCCGCGGCGCGGCGGAGTCGCATTGGCACCATCGGGGCGTTGGCGTGCCCAGGAAGTCTGCCTGAAATTTACAGCGGTGTCCGTCACAGACCAGCGGTTCGAGCAAGTCGTCTCCCTTTCTGTTGACGCACTCCCGCCTTCTCTCTAGCGTGAGGCCTCCGCGAGTGATCGGCGTTCGTTTGTTAGCGCTAACAATGTGCACAAGTGAAAGTTCGACCCAGCAATTCAGATCTAGCGATGGGACATTTCATGGCACTGAGCATGGCGTCTGACGGTTACTCATCAGGACCATCGCGGAGCATTCGGTCGTTGCGCCAGTTGCTGATCGTCTTTGTGCTGACCGCGCTCACCGCAGTGGCAGCCCTCGTCCCCGCGCCATCGGCCAATGCCGCCACCAGCCAATTCCGAGGGATGAACTGGGCCGTGCTGGGTGACAACTTCAGCACCGGCACGCTCGTCGTGCAGGGCCTGAGCCAGTCCGACAGCTATGCGACAGTACGGGCCAAGGCCAACGCGCTCTACGACTACATGGAATACACCATGGGGGTCAACACCGTCCGGTTGCCTATCAACACCCACACTGTGGCCAACACGAGCTGGTGGAACTCCTACCGCGGCGCCATCGACGCCGCCACCGACCGTGGGTTCAAGGTCATCCTGGCCTATTGGGAGGACGGAGCAGCCTCCGGCGGCAGGATCACGAACCTCGCCGCATGGAACTCGATGTGGTCCACCGTGACCAACACGTACGGCTCGAACAGCAACGTCTACTTCGAGCCGATGAACGAGCCGCACGGCTATTCATCGGCGGAGTGGCGCAACGTAGCAGCGAACTGGCTCAGCACTCATACCTCGGCGGTGCCTGGCCGAGTACTCATCGGCGGTACCGGCTTCAGCCAGGACCTCCGGGACATCTGCAACGACAGCCGCTTCAACTCGACGCTGCTGTCCTTCCACTACTACGCCTTCTTCTACAGCGCGATGACCTACGACGCCTTCCGAAGCCACATTCAGACGCTTTTGGGCAACTGCGCCTCCCGCGCGATCGCGACGGAATTCGGCGCGCCGATGTCCACCGGCCTCAACTACGCCGACGCGAACAGCACCGACAACTTCGTGCGCTACCTCCGCGCCATGGCCCAGGTCATGCGTGACAACCAGATGGGCGGCACCTACTGGCCTGCCCTCGGCGGCAAGCCGACCGGAAGCCTCGGCTACGACCACTACTCGATGTACGCCCTCGGGGGCAGCGGCACCAACCTCACCTTGACCATCCGCAACCAATCCGGCGCCGACCGGATCCGCTACGGCTGGGGCGACATCGTGCGCGACTCCACTCCTTCGCCGCAGCCGGAAACCTTCTACAGAATCGATGCGCGCCACAGCGGCAAGGCCATGGACGTCCAACAGGCGAACACCAACAACGGTGCGCGCGTCGACCAGTACACCTACGGCGGCAACCCATGGCAGCAGTGGCAGTTCCAGGACGCCGGCAGCGGCTACTGGCGCATCGTCAGCCGCCACAGCGGGAAGTGTCTTGATGTGGTGGGCGCTTCAACCGCCGACGGTGCCGAGCTCATCCAGTACACCTGTGGCACCGGCACCAATCAGCAGTTCCAGATGGTCGCCAACGGTAGTTACTTCCAGCTCCGGGCACGACACAGCGGCAAATGCGTGGACGTGCCGTCCGCATCGACCGCGGATGGCGTGATCCTCAAGCAGTATCCGTGCAACACCGGGGCCAACCAGCAGTGGTCGCGCACGGCCGTCTAGCGGTCGTCTCGACGTAACTGCGGATCCGCGGTACATCCCTCCCCGGTGCCGATCTCGTGCTGTGCGCTCGGTGCCGGGGATCCGGATCGCGGCGTTGTGCGGTCGGCCCGAGGTGCGGTGTCGGTCCTGCCACCGGTCCGTCTCCCCGGGCCGCCGTCCCGGATCGGACGTACGATTCTCACCACCGCGCGGCGGAGGCAGTCCACGAGATCGGGGCTGCGGGCCGGAAAGGCGGCCGCGCTTTCTCGCCTCAGAGGGACTGTCGTCGCACTCGCGGAGAGGGTAGGGAGCGCGACCGGCCGTAGTCGCTCGGCAACGCAGAAGGCCGGTTCCGATCTTCGGAACCGGCCTCTCAGCTGGTACTACCTGGTCGGGGTGGCGGGATTTGAACCCACGGCCTCTTCGTCCCGAACGAAGCGCGCTGCCAAGCTGCGCTACACCCCGGTCGCTTGGACTTTTCGTCCTGCGCCTCGGCAAGTCTAGCGGACTTTGCGGCTGCTTGTGTCATCCGGCACGACAGGGCGGCGGGGGACGAGCGTCAGCAGGGTCGCCTCGGGCGGGCAGGCGAAGCGCGCGGGCGCGTACGGCGAGGTGCCGAGCCCGGCCGAGACGTGCAGCCAGGAGGTCTCGTGCCTGCTCAGCCCCTTGACGCGGGCGCGGTCGATGCCGCAGTTGGTCACCAGGGCGCCGTAGAACGGAATGCACAGCTGCCCGCCGTGGGTGTGCCCGGCCAGCAGCAACTGATACCCGTCCTGGGCGAAGCGGGACATGTTGCGCGGCTCGGGCGAGTGCATGACGCCGAGCCGCAGGTCGGCGTCGACGGGGGCCTGGCCGGCGATCTCGTCGTACCGGTCCCGGTCGATGTGGGAGTCGTGGATGCCGCCCACGTGTACGTCAAGGTCGGCCACCTTGAGGCGGGCCGTCGCGTTGTTCATGTCCAGCCAGCCGGCCTCCCGCATCGCGGCGCCCAGCTCGGCCCAGGGGAGGGTCGGCACGTGCTGCCGGGAATCCCCCTTGGACGTACGCCACAGGTAGCGGACGGGGTTCTTCGGCCGGGGGGCGTAGAGGTCGTTGGAGCCGTAGACGAACAGACCCGGCCGGTCGAGCAGCGGCTCCACGGCGTACATGTACGACTCGACCGCGTCGGGGTGCGCCAGCGTGTCGCCGGTGTTCACGACGAGATCGGGGTTGAGCGAGGCCAGCGAGCGCACCCACGTGATCAGCCGGTGGCGCCGGGGCGTGAGATGCAGGTCGGAGATCTGCAGGATCCGCACCGGCCGCTGGCCCGGAGCCAGGACGGGCACGTCGAACCGGCGCAGCCGGAACCAGTTCCGCTCGATCACCGAGGCGTAGCCGACACCGGCCACGCCGAGGCCGAGGATGGACAGGGGAATCGCGGCTGCTTTCCTCACACAGCCATGATGCCCGACGTACGGCCCGCCTCCCGCATAACCTGGCGAAGACCGGAGCCCGGGCACGGCAAGATGGACGCATGAGTGCGTTGAAGGACAAGCTGAAGGCCGACCTCGCGGCCTCGATGAAGGCCCGTGACGAGGTACGGGTCCGGACCATCCGGATGGCTCTGGCCGCCGTCAACGTCGAGGAGGTCGCCGGCAAGGAGGCCCGCGAGCTCTCCGACGACGAGGTGATCAAGGTGCTGACCCGCGAGGCCAAGAAGCGCCGGGAGGCGTCCGAGGCGTTCGCGGGCGCCGGGCGGGCCGAGCAGGCCCAGGCGGAGCTGGACGAGCAGGCGGTCCTGGAGGAGTACCTCCCCGCCCAGCTGAGCGACGACGAGCTGAACGCGCTCGTCGACGAGGCGATCGCCGAGAGCGGCGCGCAGGGCCCGAAGGCCATGGGCCAGGTCATGAAGATCCTGAACCCGAAGGTCGCGGGCCGCGCCGAGGGCGGCCGGGTCGCCCAGGCCGTACGCGCCCGTCTGTCCGCCTGACGGCCGCGGGAAGCCGGTCCCGGACCGGCGCGGCGTCCGGCCGAGACCGGAAAGTGCGCGGCGTCCGGCCGAGGCCGGAAACGCCGATGGGCCGCTCCCCGGCGAGAGGAGCGGCCCATCGGGAAGAGGATCACCCGAACGGGTCGAAGGGCGAGTCGCCGCCGCCGTGGCCACCGCCGTTGCCGCCGCCCCGGCCGTTGCCGGGACCGCCGCCGTGGCCGTTGCCGCGACCGTCGCCACCTGGACCGTCGCCGCCGCCCTGGTCGGACTTCGGCTTCGGCGGGGGAGCGCACTGGTGGGCGCAGCCGCCGAACCTCGACATGTCCGGCTTGACGAACGACGAGGCCTCGACGCCCTTGAGTGCCGACAGGAAGGTCGCCTTCCAGATCGGGCCCGGGATGCTGGCGCCGAAGACCGAGCCGTACGACCGGCCGCCGATGACGCGGTTGCTCAGCGGGTAGCGGACCGGGCCGCGCGGGTCGCCGAGGCTGACCGCGCCCGCCAGGTCGGGGGTGAAACCGGCGAACCAGACGGTGCGGGAGACATCACCCGTACCGGTCTTGCCGGCCGCGTCCCTGCCGATGCCGCCGACACTGGACATCGTGCCCTTGGTGAACACGCCCGACAGGATGCTCGTGGCCGCGTCGGCGACCTCGGCCTCGACGGCCTGCTTGCACTTGGGCTTGAACGAGGTCACCTTGTTGAAGCGGTCGGTTATCTCGGTGATGGCCATCGGCGCGCAGTACTTGCCGCGGGCGCCCAGCGTCGCGTACGCCGCGGCGACGGTGACCGGGTCCATCTCGTTGAATCCGAGCGTGAACGGCTCGAACTCCTGGAGCTTGCCGCCGTCGGCGCGCTTGATGCCGAAGTCCTTGGCGGTCTTCACGACGTCGCAGAGGCCGACCTTCTGCTCAAGGGTGAGGAAGAAGGTGTTCACCGAGCCCCACGTGCCGGTCTGCAGGGTCAGGAACCCGCCGTGGCCCTCCGCGTTGTGCAGCGGGGTCTTGATGTCGCCCACGGAGTTGCCCTTGCAGTCCTTGAACGCGGAGTAGCTGGGCGCCGTGTAGGTGCTGCCGACGTTGAAGCCGTCGTTGAACTTGTAGCCTTCCTTCAGCGCCGTCACCAGCGTGAACATCTTGAAGGTCGATCCGGCCTGGAAGCCCGTGCCGCCGCCGTGGAGAGCATCCGCGACGACGTTGATCGACATCTCGTTCTTCTTCCTGCTGGTGCCGAACTTCCGGCTGGAGGCCATCGCCTTGATGGCTCCCGTGCCGGGCTCGACGAGCGCCTCGGAGGCGACCGGCTTGTCGCTCGGGAAGACGTACTTCTTGATGGCCTTCTCGGCGGCCTTCTGCATCTTCTTGCTCAGCGTGGTCCTGATCGTCAGGCCGCCGCGGGCCAGGAAGTCCTGCCGGGCCTTCTGCGTCTTGCCGAACTGCGTGTCGTTGAGGATCTCGTTGCGCACGTACAGGCAGAAGTACGGGTAGTCGCTCTCCTCACAGCCGCCGGGGATCTCCTTGTCCTTCCACCCCAGCTTCTTCTTCTTGGCCTCGGCGGCCTCGGCGTCGGTGATGATCTTCAGCTCGGCCATGCGGTCGAGCACGACGTTGCGCCGGGCCAGCAGCCGGTCACGGAAGGCCTTCCCCCGGTTGGGGTCGGTGGCGTTCGGGTCCTGGACGGCTCCCGCCAGCGTGGCGGCCTCGTTCAGGTTCAGCTCCGAGGCGTGCTTGCCGAAGAACCGCTTGGACGCCGCCTCGATGCCGTACGCGCTGGCGCCGAAGTAGGCGATGTTGAGATAGCGGTTGAGGATCTCGTCCTTGCTGTACTTCTGCTCGATCCCCATCGCGTAGCGGATCTCGTTGAGCTTGCGCCCGACGGTCGGCGCCACGGCGGCGGCCTTCTCCTCGTCGGTCTCCGCCTTGTTGAACAGGACCTGCTTCACGTACTGCTGGGTGATGGACGAGCCGCCCTGCGTCACCCCGCCCGTGGTGATGTTCCTGACCAGCGCGCGGGTCGTGCCCTCGACGTCGAGCGGGCCGTGCTGGTAGAAGCGGAAGTCCTCGATCGCCACGATCGCCTTGCGCATGATCGGCGCGATGCGGTCCATCGGGACCGATTCCCGGTTCTCGAAGTAGAACTGCGCGAACTGCTTGCCGTCCGCGTCGAGCAGGACCGTCTTCTCCGGCAGCGGTGGTTCGTTGAGGTCCGCCGGCTTGAGGCTGAGGGTCTCGATGCTCGACTTGACCGTCACACCGGCCCCGCCCACGGCGGGTAGTGCAATCGCCGCCGCCAGCACTCCCGCGACGCCCGCGGCGCCGACGAGGCGCAGGGCCGCACCTGTCCGGGATGCCAGAGTTTTGCCGTGAGCTTGCACGGATCCAAGGGTACGTCCGTTTGGTGACTCTCCCGGCATCGACCTCACAGGTCGGCATTACCCCCCGGCGGGGGGGACTAGTCATTCCCGGCCACATGGCCTGACATGACCATGCACGAATTTGGTCCCCCCGGGGTATGTCGGTTCGATCGTTTCGTTGCGTACTTTCTCCTCTGCGGCTACTGCAATCAGGAGGCCCGACGCCCGCGCCCGTCGGCCGAAACGACGACTGACCACCTAAGGGGAGTGGGGTCGAACATGTGGATCACGGATTGGACCTCCCGTGCCGCCTGCCGGGGTGCGGATCCTGACGCACTCTTCGTGCAAGGCGCCGCCCAGAACCGGGCCAAGCTCATCTGCCGTGGATGCCCCGTCCGTACCGAATGCCTCGCCGATGCGCTGGACAACCGCATCGAGTTCGGGGTGTGGGGCGGGATGACGGAGAGGGAACGGCGCGCGCTGCTCAGGCGCAGGCCGGACGTGGAGTCCTGGCGAGACCTGCTGGAGTCCGCCAAGGAGGAGTACGAGCGGACCAACGAGCTGATCGCCGGCTGAGCCCGGCGCGGCGTCCCGCGGCGAAGCGGGACGCCGGATGTCACGCCTTCAGGACGCGAGGAGTTGCCCGATCTGGCGAAGTCCCGCCAGATCGTGCACGTCCTCGGGCATCGCGGGCACCTGCGCGATGGGCACCGTCGGATGGGCCGAGGTGAAGTGCTCCTGCTGGCGCTGTTCCCGCGAGGCGAGCTGCATCCTTCCGGCGTGCAACCGCAGCACGGCCGCGGTCAGCTCGTGCTCGCCCCTGGCGTCCAGGTCCTCGGCGGCCGCGGAGCTGCGTGCCGCCGACAGCGACGGCGCCAGCGGCCGGTGCACGCGGTTGACGACGAGCCCGGCCAGCGGCATGCGCTCGTCGGCCAGCCGTTCCACGAAGTAGGACGCCTCGCGCATCGCGTCGCGCTCGGGCGCGGCGACGACGACGAACGCCGTGCCGGGCGCCTGGAGCAGCCGGTACGTCTGCTCGGCGCGCTGGCGGAACCCGCCGAACACCGCGTCGAGCGCGGTGACGAACATCTGGATGTCCCGGAGCACCTGGGCCCCGATCACCTTGGTCAGGATGCCCGCGACCATTCCGAATCCGGCGTTGAGCAGCTTGAACGCGCTGCGCCCGCCGGCCTTGGCAGGGGCCGTGAGGATGCGGATGAGCCTGCCGTCCAGGAACCGGCCGAGGCGCTCGGGGGCGTCGAGGAAGTCGAGCGCCGACCGCGACGGCGGGGTGTCCACCACGATCAGGTCCCACTCGTTCGAGCGGCGCAACTGGCCCAGCTTCTCCATCGCCATGTACTCCTGCGTGCCGGAGAAGCTCGACGACAACGACTGGTAGAAGGGGTTCGTCAGGATCTGCTGGGCGCGCTCGGGGTCGGCGTGGGCCTCGATGATCTCGTCGAAGGTCCGCTTCATGTCGAGCATCATCGCGTGCAGTTCGCCGCCGGCCTCTCCGGCGCCGTCCACACCGTGTACGCGTCTCGGGGTGTTGTCGAGCTCGGTCAGGCCCATCGCCTGGGCCAGCCGCCTGGCGGGGTCCACGGTCAGGACGACCACCGAGCGGCCCCGCTCGGCGGCGCGGAGCCCGAGGGCCGCGGCCGTCGTGGTCTTGCCGACACCGCCCGAGCCGCAGCACACGATGATCCGGGTGTCCGGGTCATCCAAGATCGCGTCGATGTCCAGCGCGGGCGCCGTCCTGGTCACAGCTCAGCCTCTCACTCGGTCGAAGGGTCACGTCGCGCACTCTTCACACCACACACTGGGCGCGCAGGGCGTCGGCCAGTTCGTAGAGCCCGGCCAGGTCCGCGCCGTCGGGCAGCAGCGGCAGGTCGTAGCGGGGTACGTCAGCCTCCTCCAGCGCGACGCGCTCGCGCTTTTCCAGCTCGGTCCGTTGGGCGTGCTCGCACACCTCCCGGGCGAGCGCCTCCGCGACCGCGGAGGCGTCGGCCCTGCCGTCCGTCAGCCCGGCCGCCTTGAGGCCGAGCGCGAGCTCGGCGGAGTCGAAGCGTCCCTGGCAGGCCGCCTTCAGCACGCCCTCGGGCAACCCGGCGGGGCGCACCATGTTGACGAACACGCCGCCCACCGGCAGGCCGGTCGTCCGCAGCTCCTCGATCCCGTCCAGCGTCTCCTGGACGGGCATCTCCTCCAGGAGCGTCACGAAGTGGACGGCCGTCTCCGGGGAGGCGAGGACGCCCCGCACCAGGTCGGCGTGGTTCTTGATGGGCCCGACCCGGGCCAGCCCGGCGACCTCCTGCGTCACGTTGAGGAAGCGGGAGATCCGGCCGGTCGGGGGCGCGTCCATGACGACCGCGTCGTACACCCTCCGGCCCAGCTTGTCGCGGCGCCGTACGGCCTCGCTGGTCTTGCCGGTGACCAGGACGTCCCGCAGGCCGGGGGCGATGGTCGTGGCGAAGTCGACCACGCCCATGCGGGTCAGCGCCTTGCCCACGCGCTTGATGCCGTAGAACATCTCGAGGTATTCGAGCATGGCCTCTTCGGGGTCGACGGCCAGCGCGTACACGTCCCCGCCGCCGGGTGCCACGGCGATCTTGCGCTCCTCGTACGGCAGCGGCGGCAGGTCGAACGCCTGGGCGATGCCCTGCCGTCCCTCGACCTCGACGAGCAGCACCTTGCGCCCGCCCGCCGCGAGGGCCAGCGCGAGCGCGGCGGCGACCGTCGTCTTCCCGGTGCCGCCCTTGCCGCTCACCACGTGCAGGCGCACGCCGTCCCAGTCGGTGTCACGAGCCTCCCCGTTGCTCCCGCCGCGACTGCTGGTCGGCTGACTCACCGTGCCTCCTCCGGACGGCCGGCGAGATCGCGTGCGCGGGTCGTCGCGCGGTGGTTCCCGTCGGCGTGCCTGCTCCACTCGCCCACGTGAGGAAGGCTACCCAAGGGTTACCTGCCGATTCGCGGGGGTCGTCCCGAGCCGGAACCCGAGGTACGGCTTACGCGTCGATTGGGTAAGGGTTCGCCAATGGGCATTTGCCCAATCCGGTCGACGAAGGAGGTGCCGGCCGTGGAGTCGGTGCTGTTGACGCTGGTCGTGGTCCTGGGCTTCGCCCTGATCGTCGCGGTGGCCCGGGGCGTGCGGATCGTCCAGCAGTACGAGACCGGGATCGTGTTCCGTCTCGGCCGCATCCAGCAGGAGGTGCGGGGTCCCGGTCTGCACCTGATCGTGCCGATCGTCGACCGCATGCAAAAAGTGAACATGCAGATCGTCACGATGGGGGTGCCCGCGCAGGAGGGGATCACCAGGGACAACGTTTCGGTACGCGTCGACGCGGTGGTCTACTTCCGGGTGATCGACCCGATCAAGGCGGTCGTGAACGTCCAGAACTACCTCTTCGCGGTCTCCCAGGTGGCCCAGACCTCGCTGCGCTCGGTGATCGGCCAGTCGGAGCTGGACCAGTTGCTGTCCGACAGGGACGCGCTGAACGCCCAGCTCAAGGCCGTCATCGACGAGCCGACCGAGGGACCGTGGGGCATCCGGATCGAGCGGGTCGAGATCAAGGACGTGGCGCTGCCCGAGGGCATGAAGAGGTCGATGTCCCGGCAGGCGGAGGCCGAGCGGGAGCGGCGCGCCCGGATCATCACAGCCGACGGCGAGTTCCAGGCGTCCAAGCGGCTGGCCGCCGCCGCCCGGGAGATGTCGTCCGATCCGGCGGCCCTGCAACTGCGCATGCTGCAGACCGTGGTCGAGGTCGCGGCCGAGAAGAACAGCACGCTGGTCATGCCGCTGCCGGTCGAGCTGCTGCGTTTCTTCGACAAGATGGCTCCCGCCGAGGCGCCCGCCGCCACGCAGAAGGCGGAGGAGCCCGAGCCTGTCGAGGAGGCGCTGGGCGAGCTGCCCGCCATCGACGCCCCGGCCGACCTGCCGGGAACGGCGTTCGACGTGCCCGCCGACGCCCCGCGGACCGAACCGCGTTCCTGAGCATCCCCGGCGCGCCGTGCCTCGATAGCCTTTGCCCATGACCAAGTGGGAATACGTCACCGTGCCGTTGCTCACGCACGCCACGAAGCAGATTCTGGACAACTGGGGCGAAGACGGGTGGGAGCTCGTCTCGGTCATCCCGGGGCCCAACCCCGAGCAGCTGGTCGCCTACATGAAGCGGGCGAAGTGATGGCGACCCCGGAGGAGCGGCTCGCCGAGCTCGGGCTCGCGCTGCCCGAGGTCGTGCCCCCGCTGGCCGCGTACGTGCCCGCCGTACGGACGGGCGACCACGTCTACACCTCCGGCCAGCTTCCGCTCGTGAAGGGCGAGCTGGGTGTCACCGGCAAGGTCGGCGCGGAGGTGTCGGCCGAGGAGGCCAAGGAGCAGGCGCGCATCTGCGCGGTCAACGCCCTGGCGGCCATCAAGGCGCTGGTGGGCGACCTGTCGCAGGTCGTAAGGATCGTCAAGGTGGTCGGGTTCGTCGCGAGCGCCCCCGGCTTCACCGGGCAGCCGCAGGTCGTCAACGGCGCCAGCGAACTGCTCGGCGAGGTGTTCGGCGAGGCGGGCAAGCACGCGAGGAGCGCGGTCGGCGTGGCGGTCCTCCCGCTCGACGCCCCGGTCGAGGTGGAGGTCATCGCGGAGGTCCGCTGACCGTCCAGCCGACCGGAACCGGGGTTTGCGGTTCCGCGAACGCGTGGGGGAGCATGGGGGCCGGTTGACCCGATCGTTGTTCTGGAGGGCCTCATGGGGTTTCCGCTGCCCGGCGAGGTCGGCGAGCGGGCGCGGGAGATCCTCGCCGGCCGCCTGGCTCCCGTCCCCGCCAGGGACGCGGCCACGGTGGTGCTGCTGCGCGACGACCCCCTGGAGGTGTACCTCCTCAGGCGCAAGGCCACGATGGCCTTCGCCGCCGGCGCCTACGTGTTCCCCGGCGGATCGGTCGACCCGCGGGACGCCGACCACACCGTGGCCTGGGCGGGCCCGTCGCCGGCCGAGTGGGGCGAGGTCTTCCGGGCCGACGAGAGAACGGCCCGGGGCCTCGTCTGCGCCGCCGTACGGGAGACGTTCGAGGAGTCGGGCGTGCTCCTGGCCGGGCCCGGCCGGGACACGGTGGTGACGGACACGACCGGCCCGGACTGGGAGGCCGACCGCCTCGCGCTGATCGCGCGCACGCTGTCGTTCGCCGAGTTCCTCGACCGGCGCGGTCTCGTGCTCAGGTCCGACCTGCTCAAGGCGTGGGCGCACTGGATCACGCCGATCGTGGAGCCCCGGCGCTTCGACACCCGCTTCTTCGTGGCGGCTCTGCCCCCGGGGCAGCGTACGCGTGACGTGGGCGGGGAGGCGTCCGGCGTGGCCTGGATGCGACCGCGGGACGCGCTGGCCGCCGCGAGGGCGGGAACGGCCCACGTGCTGCCGCCCACCTTCAAAACGCTGGCCGAGATGGCGGCGTTCGAGTCGGCAGGCGACGTGCTCGCCTGCCCCCGGTCGATCACGACCGTCCTGCCGGAGCCTGCCGAGGTGGACGGGCGGATGGTGCTCATGATTCCCGAGACAGGAAAGGCGGCCGAGTGAGCGGTCTGCGCATCCCGGTGGAGGGACCGGACGGCTCCGGTACGGCCAGCGCGGTGAACGTGCTGGCGCCCAACCCGTCGCCGATGACCCTCGACGGCACCAACACGTGGATCGTCGGCGGGGCGGACGCCGTACTGGTCGTGGACCCCGGCCCGGACGACGAGGCGCACCTGCGGCGGGTCGCCGAGCGGGTGGACCGCCGCCGGGTGACCGCCGTCCTGCTCACGCACGGCCACCCCGACCACAGCGAGGGCGCGGGGACGCTCGGGCGGATGCTCGGCGCGCCGGTGCGGGCGCTCGATCCCCGCCATCGCCTGGGTGAGGAGGGCCTGGCCGACGGCGACGTGGTGACGGCGGGCGACGTGGAGGTGCGGGTCGTCGGCACGCCGGGGCACTCGTTCGACTCGCTGTGCTTCTGGCTGCCCGGCGACCGGGCGATGCTGACCGGTGACACGATCCTCGGCCGGGGGACGACCGTGATCGCCCCCGACGGGGACCTCGGCGACTACCTGCGCAGCCTGGACCGGCTCAGGCAGGGCGCCGAGATGCTGGAGGCCACGGCGCTGCTGCCCGGTCACGGGCCCGTCCTGGCCGATCCGGCCGGGGTGCTCGACGCGTACATCGCCCACCGGCGCGAGCGGCTGGACCAGATCCGCGAGGCGATCCGCAGGGGCGCCAGGGACGCGCGCGAGATCGTCGAGATGGTCTACGCCGAGGTGGACCGGTCACTGTGGCCGGCCGCCGAGATGTCGGTGGCGGCCCAGCTCAACTACCTCAAGACGCTCTAGCGGATCAGCGGGAGCGGTTGAAGAGCCGCTCCCTGTCCATGATCACCACAGCCTTGGCCTCGATGCGCAGCCAGCCGCGCTGGGCGAAGTCGGCCAGGGCCTTGTTGACCGTCTCCCGCGAGGCGCCCACGAGCTGGGCGAGCTCCTCCTGGGTGAGGTCGTGGTGCACCCGGATGCCGTCGTCGGTCTTCTGCCCGAAGCGGTCGGCCAGGTCCAGGAGCTGCTTGGCGACCCGGCCGGGCACGTCGGTGAAGACGAGGTCCGCGAGCACGTCGTTGGTGCGGCGCAGCCGCTGGGCCAGGGCGCGCAGCAGGTGGAGGGCGACCTCGGGCCGGCCGGTCAGCCACGGCCGCAGGTCGTCGTGGCCCAGCCCCGCCAGGCGCACGTCGGTCAGCGCGATCGCCGAGGCCGTACGCGGACGGGGGTCGAACAGCGACAGCTCGCCGAACATCTCGCCGGGGCCGAGCACGCTCAGCAGGTTCTCCCGGCCGTCGGGGGCCGTACGCGCCAATTTGATCTTGCCTTCGAGCACCACGTAGAGCCGGTCGCCCGTCTCGTTCTCACTGAAGAGGGTGCGGCCCTTGGGCAGCTCCACCTCGGTGATGCTCGTACGCAGAGCCGCGGCGCTCTCGCGGTCGAGCGCGGAGAACAGCGGCGCCTTGCTCAGTACTTCCTCGGTGCTCACGGTGCCTCCTTGCTGCGGGCGCGCTCGGTCGCCGGCTCCGTGCTAGCCATTGTGACCCACGCCTTCCACGGCGCTTTACGGGGTGTCCCGTTACGTCGCATGGGCGTAGCTCCCGGCTCGCACTCGTGTGCGTCGTGCCTGGCGAAACAACACAATCTTGGCGGAAACCTATCCTTACGCCCATTGCGCGCTCGACCGGCCGGGCAGCCGGTCGTCCCCCTACGGGCACAGTGTATTGCGCCCCATAGGGACAAATTGGCAAATACAGGCTGCATATGTGGCATGTATGGCAAGACATGCTCTCGGCGCGGGCCGCGGACGCGAGGCCCTACGCTTGCGGCATGGCGACGAACACGGCCGCTCCCCGACGGCGTCAGCGCCAGGCCGAGACCCGCCTGGGACTCGTGCGGCGGGCGCGGCGAATCAACCGGATCCTGGCCGAGACCTACCCCGAGGCCCATTGCGAGCTCGACTTCGGCAACCCCCTGGAGCTGCTGGTCGCCACGATCCTCTCGGCGCAGTGCACCGACAAGAGGGTCAACATGGTCACTCCGGTGCTCTTCGCGAAGTACCGGACCGCGGCCGACTACGCCGGGGCCGACCGCGCCGAACTCGAGGAGATCATCAAGTCCACCGGGTTCTTCCGGGCGAAGGCCAACAGCATCATCGGGATGGCGCAGGCCCTCTGCGAACGCCACAAGGGGGAGGTCCCGGGCAAGCTGGCCGACCTGGTCAAGCTCCCCGGCGTGGGCCGCAAGACCGCGAACGTCGTGCTCGGCAACGCCTTCGACGTCCCCGGCATCACCGTCGACACGCACTTCCAGCGGCTGACGAGGCGCTTCGGCTGGACGACGGAGACCGATCCCGTGAAGATCGAGCACGAGGTCGGCGAGCTGATCCCCAAGTCCGAGTGGACGATGCTGTCGCACCGGCTGATCTGGCACGGCCGGCGCATCTGCCACGCCAGGAAACCCGCCTGCGGCGTGTGCCCGCTCGCCGCGCTCTGCCCGTCGTACGGCACGGGCCCGACGGACGCGGACGAGGCGCGCAAGCTGGTGCGGCCGGGCCCGTTCTCGTGAATACGCGTTGATCGGGAAGCTGGCGTGCTCTCGCGTGGTTGTACGGCACGCCTGGGCCCGCGCGTGCCCGGTGTGACAGCGGTGTGACGATGTGGAGGTGGTCGTGGCTCCCCCTTGGTTGACGGAGCTGGCCGCGAAGGCCGCGCACAGCCCTGTTCCCACCGCGTTGCGACCACCCGCGAACGGCGCCGGCCGCTCGGCGGCGGTGCTGTTGCTGTTCGGCGAGGGGCCGGAAGGCCCCGACATTCTTCTCATCCAGCGCAGTTCGAAGGGCCGGGTGCACGCCGGTCAGCCCGCGTTCCCCGGCGGCGGCGTCGATCCCGGCGACGACGGCCCGATCGGCGCGGCCCTGCGCGAGGCCCAGGAGGAGACCGGGCTCGACCCCTCGGGCGTCGAGGTCGTCGGCACCATGCCCGAGCTCTACGTCTGGCGCAGCGACAACCGGGTGACGCCCGTGCTCGCCTGGTGGCACACGCCCTGCGCCGTGCACGCCGCGTCTCCCGACGAGGTCGAGACCGTCGAGCGGGTGCCGATCGCGGAGCTGGTGGACCCGGCCAACCGGCTGCGGCTGCGCCACCCGCGCGGCGTCGGCCCCTCCGTGGCGTTCCGCGTACGCGGCCTGCTCGTGTGGGGGTTCACCGCCGGCGTGCTGGACGGCGTGCTGACCGCGGCCGGCTTCGAGCGTCCCTGGGATCGGTCGCGGGTCGAGGATCTGCCCCCCGAGGTCGTCGACCTGGCCGCGCGGGGCTGAGCCCGCGGGGGTGCCCGTACGCCGCAGATGACGACGAGACCCGGCAGACGCCCGCACACGACGAGTGGCGTGCCTATACCGTGGAAACCGTGCGCGGCGATCTTCTGGATCTCATCCTGATCGGCCTGGTGGTGGCCTTCGCGGTATCCGGTTACCGGCAGGGCTTCATCATCGGGGCCTTCAGCTTCATCGGATTCGTCGGCGGCGCCCTCCTGGGCCTGTTCATCGCGCCGCCCCTGGCCGGAGCGATCGTCAGCGGCGACATCGAGAGGGCCCTGTTAGCCATCGTCATCGTCTTCCTGGCGGCGACGATCGGGCAGTTCGCGTCCTCGACGATCGGCGCGGTGGCCCGCAGCCACGTCACGTGGGAGCCGGCCAAGGCCGTCGACGCCTTCGGCGGCTCGGTCGCCAGCGGTCTGTCGGTTCTGGCCATCGCCTGGCTGCTCGGCTCCCTGATGGTGTCGATGAGCTTCGGCCAGCCGCTGATCAAGGACCAGATCAACGGATCCCTCGTGTGGCAGACGGTCGACGAGGCCATCCCGGACGGCGTGCGGGACATGCAGAAGCCGTTCAGGGACTTCGTGAACACATCGGAGTGGCCGCAGGTCATCACCTCCATCGGCGGCCAGAACGTGCCCCCGCCTGACCAGAGCCTGATCAACAGCAGCCCCGCCCTCGTCCGGGCCCGCAGGGCGATCGTCAAGGTGCAGGGCACGGCCCCGAGCTGCCGCAAGCGCATCGAGGGCACCGGGTTCGTCTACGCGCGCCAGCGGATCATGACCAACGCCCACGTCGTCGCCGGGGTCACCGAGGGGCTGCGGGTGACCGACTACGAGGGCAACCAGTACGAAGCCCGGGTCGTCCTGTACAACCCCGAGCGCGACATCGCGGTCCTGTTCGTCCCCGGCCTCCCGATCAACGCGCTGCGCTTCGACATGAACGCCGACAAGGGCGACAGCGCGATCATCGCCGGTTACCCGAAGGGACACCCCTTCACGCCGCTCGCCGCGCGCATCAGAATCAAGCAGCGCGCCGAGTCGTACGACATCTACAACCAGCGCAGGGTGGAGCGCGAGGTCTACGCCATCCGGGGCAAGGTCCAGCCGGGCAACTCGGGCGGGCCGCTGCTGAGCCCGGACGGCCGGGTGTTCGGAGTGATCTTCGCCGCCGCGACGGACCAGCCGGAGACGGGCTACGCCCTCACGGCGGAGGAGGTCATGCCCGACGCCAACGACGGCAGCGGCGCCGTCGTCCGCGTGGGCACTCAGGACTGCGACTGAGGGCGGGTCGGGCTCTCTTGCTGGGAGCGTAACCGGAGGTCGCCTGACGGCGTCTCGCTAAGCGTCAGGGGTCAGGCGGGCCAAGATGGCGGCGACGGCGGAGCCGGCGTCGGCGTTCCCCTCGTCGATGGCGGTCGTGACCGCGTCGGCCTCCACGGCCAGGGCCCGCAGGTCCAGCCCGTAGGGCCGGGTGGAGCCGTACGCGCCGAGCCGGGCGGACCCGCGGGTCAGCAGGGCGGCGGCGCCGGAGAGGTTGCCGCGCTGGATGTGCGTCAGACCGACGCATATCTGCGCGAGCCCCTGCCACAACTCGCGTTCCTCGGCCGGGCCGGTCTTCCAGCGGGCCTCCAGCACCTCGTGGGCGTGGAACGGCCGGCCCGCCGCGAGCAGTTTCCTGGCCTCCTCCAGCGCCTCTTCGGCGGCGGGGGCGTAGTCGTCCGGCACCCGGGGCACTCCCTCTGTGCCTCTGGGGAGCGGCCTGCCGTACTCGTCGCGAGGGCGTGCATTGCGGGGGCGACCCGCTTCGTCACGGTCACGCATGGTCTCTCCGCAGGGCGCGTGGGCGGTTCAGAGCGGCCGAAGCGGCGGCGATCTCCCGGAGCACCCGGAGATCAACCAGGAAGTTGGGCCACTTCAGGGCACATTTCTACTATCTTCTACAAGATCACGGGTACCGATCGGGCAGCCGGGGCGGCCACACTGGGGCGGTCACGGCGGGTGAGACGGGCGACGGCGGGACCATGCCCGGCGCCGGACACCAGGTCAGCGGCGGGTTGAGCGACCGGTTCAGCGGTCGGGTTCGGGGTCGGAGAGCCAGGAGACGAGTTCGGCGTTGAACTGCTCGGGGCGCTCCTCGTGCGGGAAGTGCCCGGCGCCCTCGATCAGCCGCCAGCGGTACGGCGCGGCCACGAACCTGCTGGAGCCCTGCGCGGTCCGCGGCAGGATGCACGGGTCGAGCGCGCCGTGCAGTTGCAGCGTCGGCGCCTCGATCTCCGCGCGCATCTGACGGGCGTAGCGGAAGCCGTCAGGGCGGAGCTGGGACCGGGCGAACCAGCGGTAGTACTCCAGCGCGCAGTGCGCCACAGCCGGGAGCCGCATCGCATCCCGGTACACCCGCGTCACGCCGTCGCCCGGCCACTGCGGCCCGGCCCACCGCTCGACGAGCCTGCCCACCGCGGCGCCGCCCCTGCGGGTCAGCTTCCGCTCCGGCAGGAAGGGGAGCTGGAATCCCAGGGCGTAGCGGCTGGCCCTGAGCTGCCCGAGAGGGTCGGTGAACAGCGCGGAGCGCATGCGCAGCGGATGCGGCGCCGACACCGGCACCAGCCGCCGCACCACCTTCGGGTCGAGGACGCCCATCGTCCAGCCCAGCAGGCCGCCCCAGTCGTGGCCCACCACGATCGCGCTCGTCTCGCCGAGCGCCCGCACCAGGCCCGCCGCGTCCACGGCCAGCGTGGGCAGGTCGTAGCCGCGCGGGGGCTTGTCGCTGGTGCCGTAACCGCGCAGGTCGACGGCGACGGCCCGGTAGCCGGCCTCCGCCAGCGCGGGAAGCTGATGCCGCCAGGTCCACCAGAACTGGGGGAACCCATGCAGCAGCAGGACCAGCGGCCCGTCTCCGGCCTCGGCCACGTGGAACCGCACACCGCCCGCGTGCACCACGCGGTGTGCCCAGGGGCCGTCGACCTCGATCAGCGTCTCGTCAACCGGCATCGCTCACGGACTCCCGGTGGGCGCCCACCTGCCCGGCGGTCGGCCCCGTGTACGGCGGCGGCGCCGGAGCCGCGGGCCGCGGCGCGGGGGCCGGGACCCTCTCCGGCAGCTCCTCCTCCGCCTCCTCCGGCCCCGCCAGGCCGCGCAGGCTCCGCCTGGTGCGCTTCATGCCGGTCAGTCCCTTGAGCCGGCGGTAGCCGACGAGGACCAGCAACCCGGCCATCAGGAGGTAGAACACCGTGACGATCGTGAACGCGAGCCACGTGGCCAGCCCCGCGGCCACGAGGGCGTACGCGATCGCGAACGAGGCCAGGATCAGGCAGAGATGCCCGATGAAGGCCGCGGCGCCGAACAGCCCGGCGGCCGTGCCGACCCGCTTCGCGTCGAACTTGAGCTCGGCCTTCGCCAGCTCGATCTCCGACCGTACGAGGGTGGAGATGTGATGGCTCGCCTGGGCGACCAGCGCACCGAGCGATTCGTCCTCGGGCATGAGCGATCTCCTATCTGCGACTATCAAACATCATCTCGTGCCCGTCCGCGCACGTGCACGTGAAGCCCCTCGCCTGTGGATGACCGTAGTCCGAAGGCCGCACACGCGAAGACCTGCCCGCAGACGGCCGGAATATGACGGCTCAGGCGATCTGTGCGCTCCCCGCCGCCCCCGGCGTCGCACTGGCCCGCGGCCGGACGCGGAGACGGGGAAACCGGCGCGGAGACGAGGAAAGGCGTGGACGCCGGTCGTCCACGCCTTCCTCACGAGATCGGGCGGCTCGCGATCAGTCGTCGCTCTTGGCGCTGGGCAGCTTCTCCGCGATCAGGTTCATGACCGAGCTGTCGGTCAGCGTGGTGACGTCGCCGAGCGAGCGGTTCTCCGCCACGTCGCGCAGCAGCCGGCGCATGATCTTGCCGGAGCGGGTCTTCGGCAGCTCGGGCACGACCAGGATCTGCCGCGGCTTGGCGATCGGGCCGAGCGTCTTGGCCACGTGGGCGCGCAGCTCGGCGGCGATGTCGTCGCTCTCCTCCGCGCTGCCGCGAAGGATCACGAAGGCCACGATGGCCTGGCCGGTCAGCGGGTCGGTGGCGCCCACGACGGCCGCCTCGGCCACCTTCGGGTGGCTGACCAGTGCGCTCTCGACCTCGGTCGTGGAGATGTTGTGCCCGGAGACCAGCATGACGTCGTCGACCCGGCCGAGCAGCCACAGGTCGCCGTCCTCGTCGCGCTTGGCGCCGTCGCCGGGGAAGTACATCCCCTCGAACCGCGACCAGTAGGTGTCGACGTAGCGCTTGTCGTCGCCCCAGATGGTCCGGAGCATGGACGGCCAGGGCTCGCGGACCACGAGGAAGCCGCCGCCGCCGTTCGGCACCGAGTTGCCCTGGTCGTCGACCACGTCGGCCGCGATGCCGGGCAGCGGCTGCATGGCGGCGCCGGGCTTGGCGGCCGTGACGCCGGGGAGCGGGCTGATCATGATGCCGCCGGTCTCCGTCTGCCACCACGTGTCCACCACGGGGCAGCGGTTCGCGCCGATGTGCTCGCGGTACCAGACGTACGCCTCGGGGTTGATCGGCTCGCCGACCGACCCGAGCACCCGCAGGGACGACATGTCGTACTTCGCGGGGATGTCGTCGCCCCACTTCATGAATGTACGGATCGCGGTGGGGGCGGTGTAGAGGATCGTGACCTTGTACTTCTGCACGATCTCCCAGAAACGGCCGCGGTGCGGGGTGTCCGGGGTGCCCTCGTAGATCACGCTGGTCGCGCCGTTGGCGAGCGGGCCGTACACGATGTAGGAGTGCCCGGTCACCCAGCCGATGTCGGCCGTGCACCAGTAGATGTCGGTCTCGGGCTTGAGGTCGAAGACCGCGTGGTGGGTCCAGGCGACCTGGGTGAGGTAACCGCCGGTGGTGTGCAGGATGCCCTTCGGCTTCCCGGTCGTGCCGCTGGTGTAGAGGATGTACAGCGGGTCCTCGGCGTCGTGCGGCACCGGCTCGTGCTCGGCGGGCTGGCGGTCCACGAGGTCGTGCCACCAGACGTCCCGCTCGGTGACCGCGACGTCCTGGCCGGTCCTGCGCACCACGAGGACGTGCTCGACGCCGGGGCACTCGGCGACGGCCTCGTCGACCGTCGGCTTGAGCGCGCTGGGCGCGCCGCGGCGGAAGCCGCCGTCGGCGGTGACGACGACCTTGGCGTCCGCGTCATGGATACGGCTCTTCAGGGCGGAGGCGGAGAAGCCGCCGAAGACCACCGAGTGGATCGCCCCGATCCGGGCGCAGGCCAGCAGGGTGATCGGCAGCTCGGGGATCATCGGCATGTAGACCGCGACCCGGTCGCCCTTGCGCACCCCCAGCTCCTGCAGCGCGTTGGCCGCCTTCGCGACCTCCTTCTGCAGGTCGGCGTAGGTGATCGTACGGCTGTCGCCCTCGGGCTCGCCCTCCCAGTAGTAGGCGACCTTGTCGCCCCGGCCGGCCTCCACGTGGCGGTCGACGCAGTTGTAGGCGACGTTCAGCTTGCCGCCGATGAACCACTTGGCGAAGGGCGGCTCCCACTCCAGCGTGGTGTCCCAGCGCTGCGCCCACGTCAGCCGCTCCGCGGCGCGCTCCCAGAAGGCGAGCCGGTCCTGTGCGGCCTCCTCGTAGGCGTCCGCCGTGACGTTCGCGGCCGACGCCAGGTCCGCCGGAGGCTCGAACCGGCGCGTCTCGCTCAGCAGGTTCGACAGCGTCTCCTGGGTTTCCTGACCGGGGGTCTCGGTGGCCACTCCGTACTCCTTCACAGCGTCTAAAAGTTGTCTCTCGTTCGGCCGCCTCGGCCAAGCTGGGGTATGTCGTGTCCCACTTCACCAGGCGAGCGGTGTCAAGTACAAGTAATCGGGGTGGGGGCGTTTTGTCCGGTTACCGCCTATAACCTGCCAACTTAGCGATAGGTGAGGAACTGGCCGAGACCGGCGTCGCCTTTGTGCGCTGAACGGCCGCACCTCCTCGGCGAACGACCTTCTACCGGCGGGTATGGTCGGGGGCTGTGAGCGATCCCCTGGCCGTGATCGCCGGGCTGCCCGGCGTGCCCGAGGCCGTACAGGAGGCCCGAGAGGCCGTCGACCGGCTCTACCGGCACCGGGTGCTGCGCCGGCGCAGTCCCGAGGTGTCGGCCGAGTCGGCCCTGCGCGGCGCACGTGCCTCCGCCGCGATCGAGGGCGTGGACGTGCCGCTCGAGCCGCTGCGCATGGGCGAGGTGACCGATCCCGTCGTGCAGGGCGCGCTGCGCGCCTCGGCCGAACTCGGCCGGCTGGCCCCCACGTGGCGGTCGGCGCCGCGGCAGGTCCTCGCCCGGCTGCACGCGCTGGCGGCGGCCGGGCTGACCGCCGACCCCGGCAGGCCCAGGACCGTGCCCACGACCGCCGATCCGCTCGGGCTCGGCCCGGCGCCCGGGCCGGAGGAGACCGCGGCCCGCATGTCGGCCCTCGCCGGGCTGGTCACGGATTCCACCACGGCGCCCGCCCTCGTGCTCGCCGCGATCGTGCACGCGGAGCTGGCGGTGCTGCGTCCCTTCGGCGTGGCCGACGGCCTGGTCGCCCGCGCCGCCGAGCGGCTCACGCTGGTCGACCTCGGCCTCGACCCGAAGTCGCTCGCCGTCGTGGAGGTGGGCCACGCCAGTCTCGGCGACGCGTACGCCGAGGGCCTCAGGGCGTATCTCAAGGGCACGAGCGAGGGCGTCGGCACCTGGGTGAGGCACTGCGCCTCGGCGGTCGTCCTCGGCGTCCGCGAGACGACGGCGATCTGCGAGGCCATGTCCCGCTGATCCACCCTCCACGGGCCGCTGCGGGCGGCGGTGGTGTGAGCAGGTGCGGTCGGCCGTGCCGGGCCGCCGTGGGTCGCGGTGATGCGGGCACGGTCCGTCGGGCCGTGTCGGGCGTCCGGGGGCGGCGGTGATGCGGGCGCGGTCGGCTGGGCCGTGTCCCGCTGTCGTGCGCGCTGGTGTGGACAAAGCGGACGGCGTCCCTGGTGTGGAACGCCGTCGCCGGTACGTGTCACCGGGTTACCAAGCGTGCACCTGAATCTGTCGGAGCGGGTCAAGCCCGTCTCGACACGCCTCCCGCGGCTGGTCGCGCGTGGGTACCCGATGCCGTACGCGGACCCGCAGGTCCGTAATCCCTTTTTACGTCCGATTCCCCGGGATGGAAACCCCTACGTCCAAGAGCTTTACCGAGTCACTTGGGTCATTCCTGTACTTCTGTCCCCATTGATGCCGCATGTCGGCATTCAAGGTGTGATCGGTGACTCCTCGTGGCCGCCCTCCGTACCCGTTGCGACCGCACCTGTCGACATGCCACACTGACTCTGGGAAAAAATTTTACTCAGATTGGAGAGGGTTCTCGACGTACCTCTCGTGATCAGGCAGCATACGGTGTGTCTCTCCATACGGAACGGCGTGCGTGCCTCAGAGGCGTTGGAACCCTTGCCATGCCCTGGTCCCTTGTTTAAAGCTTTCTTCTAATACGGGACCGGCTCTACCCCCCCAGAGCCGGACCACTAGGCGACCCCCGCTCTCCCCCCCGGCGGGGGTCGCCCTTTTCGATCTACTTGCCCTGCGGCCATTAGCGGACGACCCGAACTGCCCGGGTCTTGTCCACAGGCCGGGCTTCGTCCACAGAACGCGGTTCGCTCTCCCGGTCCGGTCGCGGCCTCTCGCATGGTGGTCCTCCCGAACGCCGAGTCGTCCCGGACGACAGGGAGACACCGATGCCACGCCCACTGGCCATAACCGACGATCAGGAACTCCTCGACGATCTGCTCCGCATCGCCGCCGCCGCGGGCGTCGAACTCGACGTGGCCCACGCGGCCGCCCACGCCCGGCCGTACTGGATCCGGGCTCCGCTGGTCGTGGTCGGCAGCGACCTGGCCGACGATCTGGCCGCCACGGGTCCGCCGCCCCGGCAGAACGTGGTCGTCGTGACGCGGACGGCCGACGACCCCGACATGTGGCGCAGGTGCGTCGCCGTGGGGGCGCACACCGTGCTGGAGCTGCCCGAGGCGGAGCGGCTCCTCGTGGAGGAGTTCGGCGACGCCGCCGAGCCCGTGACCAGGGCCGGCACGGTCCTGTGCATCGTGGGAGGGAAGGGCGGCGCCGGTGCCACCGTCCTCGCGGCGTCCCTGGCGCTGACGGCGTCCCGCGGCGGGCTGCGCACGCTCCTCGTCGACGCCGACCCGCTCGGCGGTGGGATCGACGTACTACTCGGCCAGGAGGAGGCTCTGGGCGCCCGCTGGCCCGACGTCGTCGGGCGGGAGGGCAGGGTGAGCTTCGCCGCCCTTCAGGAGGCGCTGCCGACCTTCGGGGAGCTCACCGTGCTGTCGGCGCATCGCGGCGATCCGGTGCGCATACCCCGGGAGGCGATGCGCGTCGTGCTCGACGCCGCCCAACGCGGCTGCGACCTGGTGGTGGTCGACCTGCCCCGGCATGTCGGCGAAGGCGAGGCGGAGGCGCTCGCCAGGGCCGCCGCGACGATCGTCGTCGTTCCCGCGGACCTGCGCGGGGCGCTCGCGGCGGCCCAGACCGTGACGCTGCTCCGGCCGGCGACCGGCGACCTGCGCCTGGTGATGCGCGCCGGAACGCTCGATCCGGAGGTCGTCGCGGCCTCTCTGGCGGTCCCGTGCGCGGGCGTGCTCCCGGAGGTGCGCGGACTCGTGGAGACGCTGGATAGGGGAGACCCGCCGCCGCTGCGCCGATCCCCGTTGGGCCGCTTCTGCGGTGAGCTGCTCGAGTCCCTCCTGGGCGGGCTCTCCCAGACCGGCAGGACCCGGCCGTCCGCCGGGGCGGGTGGCCCATGACCCGCCAAGGACCGGTGACCGTTCCCGGGGTCGGCGCGGATCTGGTCGAGGCGGTCCGCGTACGGCTGTCGCAGACCGGGGCCGCTCCCAGCGAGGCCCAGGTGGCGGCGGCCCTGCGCGCGGAGCGGGCCGTGCTCGGGGACGCCGAGGTCCTGGCCGTCGCTCGCACGCTGCGCGCCCACCTCATCGGCGCGGGCCCGCTCGAAGCCCTGCTGGCCGAGCCGGGCGTCACGGACGTCCTGGTCAACGGGCCGCGCGAGGTGTGGGTGGACGACGGGGACGGCCTGCGCAGGACGAGCGTGACGTTTCCGGGCGACGACGAGGTCCGCAGGCTCGCCCAGCGTCTGGCCGCGGCGGCCGGGCGTCGTCTCGACGACGCCTGCCCCTACGTGGACGCCCGGCTCGCCGGCGGCGTGCGCCTGCACGCGGTCCTCCCGCCGATCGCGGCAGAGGGGACCTGCCTGTCCCTGCGGCTGCCGTCACGGCGGGCGTTCACGGTGGAGGAACTCGCCGCGGAGGGCGGAGCCGCCGTGCTCCGTGCGATCATGGCCGCCCGGCTGGCGTTCCTGGTCACCGGAGGCACCGGCACCGGCAAGCCGAATGTATGCCTATGACATCATTAAACCATGAGCCCGCAAACCCCCCAGTGCGCCGTCATTCTGTGCCGGATCAGCGACGCCCGCGACGAAGACACGACCGGCGTGGACGACCAGGAACGCCACTGCCGGGCGCTGGCCGACCGCCTTGGGTGGAAGGTCTGGCGCGTCATCGTTGAGAACGACGTGTCGGCCTACAAGCGGCGAAAGATCCAGCTCCCGGACGGCTCCTACGGGCTGCGGACGTTCCGTCCCGGCCTGCGTGACGCCATCACGTGGCTCACGACCGGTGAGGCCGACGGCCTGATTGCCTACGACCTGGACCGGGCCGTACGCGACCCCCGCGACCTGGAAGACCTGATCGACGCCGTCGAGATGCGCAAGCCCCGTCCTCCGGTCGAGTCGGTCACCGGCTCTCTGCGGCTGGCCAACGACGCAGATATCACGATGGCGAGGGTCATGGTCGCCGTCGCCAACAAGGCCTCCCGCGACACGGGGCGCCGGGTCGCTAACGCCCGCCTCCGCATGGCCACGAACGGCGAGTACGGCGGTGGCATCCGTCCGTTCGGCTTCCACAAGGACGGCGTCACCGTCGAGCCGGCCGAGGCCGCCGAGATCGTGCGGGCCACGGAGGCCCTGTTGGCCGGGTCCAGCCTCCGGTTCGTCACCAAGAGCGTCAACGCCGCAGGGGTCCGCACCAGCCGGGGCAAGGAGTGGACGACGATGGAGCTGCGGCAGATGCTCATGCGTCCCAGGAACGCCGGACTAGCCGTCTACCGGGGCGAGATCGTGGGCCGGGCCTCGTGGCCCGCCATCGTTCCGGAGGAGTCCTGGAGGGCCCTCGTAGCGCTGCTGACCGACCCTGCCCGCCGGACGTCGCCCGGCAATAAGGCCCGCTGGCTTGGGTCCGGCCTCTACCGCTGCGGAGGATGCGGGAGACCGGTGGTCTGCTCGCTCTCTGGTGGGCGTCGCGCCGTCTACCGGTGCCGCCCGACTCGTGGGGAGACCCGGCAGCCGGGTCAGCACGTCGTCCGCGTGGCCATCCCCCTGGACAAGTTCGTAGAAGAGCTGGTCATTGAACGGCTGTCCCGGCCGGATGCCGTAGACCTCCTGGTGCAGGATCAGCGAGAGGATGTCGCCCCGCTACATGACCAGGCCGTTGCCCTACGAGCACGGCTCGATGAGCAGGCGATACTGCACGCGGACGGAGTCATCGACGCCCGCCAGTACGCGACTGGTAGCAGCCGGATCCGCAGTCAGCTCGAAGAGATCGAGAGCCGAATCAGCGCGGCGAGCCAGGGGAGTGTCTTCGCTGGGGTCGTCGACACCGACGACCCTCCGGCCACCTGGAAGGGGCTCGATCTCGGCAGAAAGCGCGCCCTACTCGACGCGCTGATGACCGTCACGATCCTCCCGGCGGGCCGGGGGCGGGCCCCTGATGGCAGCTACTTCGACCCGACCTCGGTGAAGATCGAACCGAAGCGGTGATGCCGGGGCTCAGGCGGCGTTGCTGGCTTTCGCCGGCTGCTGGGCCGAGCCGCGCAGCAGGACCGCGATGCGGGCCTTCTGCTCGGCCGTGAGCGGCGGGAAGCCGTCGATGATCTCGCGGACGAGGGCGGCATGCCGGTACTCGCTCACGGGCGCCTGGTCATTCATCGCACGCACGGGGGAGTTATTCACCGCTTCCGATTTGTCCGGTCGATCACGGGCACGAGGCTACGCAGGGGCAAGTTGGGATGCGCAAGCCCTGATCGGGCATTGGGGCCTACGTCGTCGAGCGGGTGGGCGATGAGGTCGAGGGCGTGGTCGTGCTCGGCGTGGACCCTTGGCAGTAAGTAGGGGTTTAACCGCCGGGGGCCGTCAGCGGGCGAAATCCCGCAGGTCAGCGCGGGTAGAAGGGGGGGCCCGGTGGCCGGCGCCCAGTAACTGGGGCGTTCCGCGTTTCAGCGGGGCACACCCCAACTCCAGGCGGGGGGAATTCCGCAAACGACGAAGGGGCGACCCGGGCAGCCTAGTTAGTAGGTTCTGCCTGGACCGCCCCCACGGGCTGTCAGGTGACCGGGCCGTCGGGCCCCATGGGCACTCGCTCGGACTCCCGCATGAGCTGGTCGAGCATGCGCGCGTCGAGCATGCGGCCGAGGGCCACGAGAGCCCGCTTCAGGTCCTCGGCCTGGCCGAAGGTGAGCCGGTAGCGGACGAGCTGCTCGGCGGCGTCCTCGTCGCCCTGGATGGCGAAGGCCAGGGCTTGCTGCGAACGGGCCGTGAACGATCGCTGGACGAGGACACCGCCGAGACGTGAGAAGAGCAGGCCGAGCCGTTCCAGGGCCGGCCGATTCACGCCCAGGCCCTCGCGGCGGGCGGAAGGCTCGGCGCGGCCTGGCCGTTGGCGGCGGGGAACTGCTGCGGCGAGAGGGCGGCGTGGCGGAAGATTCCCGCCGGGGAGAGGCCGCGGAGTGTCGAGCCGGTGCTGTAGGCCTGTCCAGGCGGCGGCACGTCGGCCACGGGGGGCCGAGGCCCGGGTGCGGGGGGAACGGTGCCGAGCGTCGGCCGAGGGCTCGCCATGGGCCGCCTGCGCGCCGCGTGGGTGTCGTCCTCCTCGTCGTCGGCCAGGTAGTCAGCGAGACCCTGCACGGCCTCGCCGATTCTCGCGGTGCGCTCGTACCGGGCGTAGGTGGTGGCGCTGACGGCGTCCCCATTGATCACGGGTTCTCCTGGGGTGAGTCGGGGGTCAGCCGCCCAGGCCGGCGCCGCGCACGGTCACGGACACGCTTGCAGATTGAGCAATAACGCCCACCCTTGGTGCCGACGCGGTCGAAGGGGTGGCCAGCCGCACACGCCGTCTTTCTGGCGTTCTGGGCCGTCGGGCCGCTTCCGCGCAGGACGTTCTCGCGGTGGGTGACGGGCTCGACGTGCTGCGGGTTCGCGCACAGCGGGCCGATACAGCCGTCATCCGGGTAGCGGTAGTGGTCCAGCTCCAGGCCGTCGGGGACGGGGCCGTTCAGGGCCTCCCAGGCCCATCGGTACGCGGTTTGAAACCGGGCCCCGATCCAGAACAGGCCACGCGGCGCCTTGGTGGGCCGCGCGTTGGTGGCGCCCGTCCACTTCCAGCACCCGTTCTTGAGTACCACGACCTTCGTGGCGAACCGGCGAATTGTTAGGGGGTCGGCCGAGGTGTTGTCACGGAGGTACCGGGTGACACGCTTGTCGGCTGCGAGCCGCTTGCGGCTCATTGGGTTTTCCTCCTGGGTCATGTTGTGACCAGGAGGGACGGCGGGCCCGATTAATTGCCCGGGTAGTTTTACAAGTAAGCCACGAATAGGTGTGCAGGTGGTTGTTCAGGCCATCCCTGCCAGTTTCTCGTTGATTCAGGACGGCATCACGTACAGGCGGGTGGTGCGCTGGCCCATGAAGCCTTCCGCGCCCTTCATCTCGTAGATCAGGCCCTCCCGCACGAGCGTATCGACGGTCTGTCGAAAGTCGACGGGGCCAGCCTGGGGGAACGCTCGCTGGAATTCGCCGGCAACCACCCCCGTGTCAGCGCCACCCTGGATTGCGTTGTTGTTGATGATCTCGACCATCTTCCGACCGACGACGTTCATGAAGTCGGCGAACTGGTCGGCCTGCTGGAGCTGGGCCTCCTGCTCCTGCACGCGCTGTTCCAGCTCACGGCGAGTGGCCATGAGGGCGTCGTAGGGTGCCTGCGCAGGCTGGCTGTATCCGGGCTGAGTGCCGCCGTATCCAGGCTGGGTGCCGTATCCGGGCTGAGCGACACGGTTCCAGAAGTTGTTCATTGGGGAATTCCTCTCGGGGAAAGGGAATGGTCAGACCGTCTTGCGGCGGGGCCTGGTGGCCTCGATGTACCACCACGTGAAGGCCTCGGCCTGGTCTTCGTCAGCGATGATGTCGACCACGGACGGCAGGTCGAACACCGGCACCAGCCGCGCCAGGAATCGAAAGCTGGTCGTATGTCGGTCGCTCATGAGTCGCCACATCTGATAGCTGGTGCTGCCAATCTCGCGGGCCAGGGCATGCGGGTTGAAGCCCTTTTCCTCAAGCATCGACTTGAACCGCGCGGGGGCAATTCGAACGCCGTTCATATTGCTACGGTAGCAACCACAATCCCCAGAGTGGTAACGCCGCTTTCCCCGTTCCTGAAATCGGCCACTGTCCCCGCGAATAGCCGCTCACGCACGCGGAAGACCAGGCAGGGTCCTCCAGGGAAGGCCGACTTAACGATGGGGAGGGATGGAGATGCCCGATGACGAGCTGGCCGACTGTTGCGGAAGTTGCATGTCTACTCGGGGCTGAGGCCAGCGCCCGCTTCCGGGTCGTCAGCCTCCGGAGGCTGCCGATCTGACGCGCTTTCAAGCAGACCGGACCCGTCGGGTTGCTTGACAACATGCCATCCCGGCGGCCACTGGTGACGTTCAGCCGGATTGGTCACGCGGGCTCCCTTCAGGTGGATCGGGCCGACCGTGTCCTTGAAGGCGGTTTCCCCGGTGAAGGTGGCCTTGCTGAAGATGGCTCCCCCGGTGAAGGTGGCCTCGCTGAAGAGGGCTCTCCCGGTGAAGGTGGCCTTGCTGAAGGTGGCTCCATCGGTGAAGGTGGCCTCGCTGAAGAGGGCTGCCCGGGAGAAGGCGACATCGATGAAGTAGGTTCTCCCGGAGAAGGTGGCCTCCTCGAACCAGGCCTCCCCGGAGAAGGTGGCCCGGCTGAAGCTGGCTCTCTCAGAGAAGGTGGCCTCGTCGAACCAGGCTTCCTCGGAGAAGGTGGCCTTGCTGAAAATAGCCTCCCCGGAGAAGGCGACGCAGTTGAAGCGGGCTGTCCCATAGAAGGTTGTCCCGTTGAAGACGCCTGCAGCAGCGCGACAATGGGAAAAGTCGAAGTCGATGAGTGTGGCGCCAGTCAGATCGATGCGCATGCCACCCCAGAAACGCGGGCTAAGCGGGATCGTCTCACGTTCATCGGCAGACCGGTCATCCCGTAGGTGCTCAGCGAGAATGCGCTGAGCTGTGAGACGGACTTGCTGCTCTCCTTCAGGGTCCCCCGCCTGGCCGCTTTGGTCGGCTCGCTGAGTGACGCCAGAATGACCGTTGCGAGCTGCGTGGTATCGGCGCCGCGCGGCCCGCAGTGCTTCCCGCCGTTCCTGCTCCGGATCCGAGGGTGTGGGAGGACTGTAGGGCATTCGCAAGTAGGCGCAGATGACGTTCACGATCGTCTGACGGTGTCCCTCATTGTCTTGAGCTAGGCGCTCCAGCGCGTACATGCCAGCCAAACGGACGGCGGCCTTGGCGTGGCCGAGCTGCTCAGCGGCCTTGGTGTACAGCTCGGTGATACGCCGTTCGAGCGCGTCACGCTGGCTGTCCTCGGCGACTCGCTCAGCGTGTGCGGCGTCCCGCTCCGCGTCGCGTTCGGCGAAGGCTGCGTCGCGCTCAGCCTGCAGCGCGGTCAACACCATCGTGAGTTCTTGATGGCGCTGGCGCCGGAACGCTAGAGCCAAGGTGAACGCGGCCCCCACCGCCGCCCCGGCCGTCAGCGCGGTACGTATGGCCTCGCTGGTAGCCGTGGAGACTTCGACGCTCGTGGGCCCTGTCGGTGTGGGGGCGGGGCTCGCGCTCCCCGAGGGGACGGGTCTGGGGCTAGGCGTGGCGACGCCACGCAGGAGCAGCCAACTGGTTAGCGCAACGGTCGATACCGTCAGCAGCACTGCCAGGGCGATCCACCAGCCCGCTGACCGTGGCTCACGCAGCCGAGAGAGCCGCTGTTCCAAGAGTTCGATCCGCGACTGCTCGGCCACCGGTACAGGCGTATCCGGCCGGGCACGCCGACGAAGCCACCCCACACCACGCATGACCGCCATCCCATCCGACACCGGTCAATCTCGCCGTGCGTGTCTTCCGATCGTTATCCCTGACAGGGAGATGCCGGCCTTCACATCAGCCATACGGGCTCAGCGTCGCCAGTGGACGTCCCGGCAGACGTAGGTCGGCCGCGGTTGCTCATCCCGACGGCCCCATTCTTGGAAGCGGCCACTGTCGGGCAGGCCGAACGTCTTCGTACATGGGAAACCAGGCGGGGTCCTCCCGGGCGGGGCCGGTTAAGGGTGGGTGGGGTCGCCCTTTGTCAAGGGGGCCGAGGCAGGCGGCCGAGGCGGCGCGGCGACGAGCTGGCGGACGGCGAGGCCGAGCAGCAGGGGGCCGAGTACGACGAGAGCGCCCACCCCACAGAGCAGGGCAGGCGCTTCCGGTGGTCAATGAGGCCGGGCGACTACAGGCTGGTCACGGGGCTGTGGCGGCCACGGCATCCTCAGCCTTGAGGTAGCCGTACACGGTGGTGCGCTTCACGCCCAGCTCGTCGGCGATCTGCTGCACCGTCCACTTCCGCTTCCCGTCCTCGCCAACCTCGTCGTACATCTCACGGGCGAGCTGGGCCTGGCGGTCGCGGAGCTTCTTCGGACGACCCCCGTTGCGTCCACGGGCCCGCGCGGCGGCCAGGCCGTCACGGGTGTTGGCCACGATCAGCTCGCGCTGGAACTCGGCGAACACGGAGAACATGCCGTACATCGCGCGGCCCTCGGGGGTGCGGGTGTCGATGCCCTGTTCCGTGACGAGCAGGTGGATGCCGCGCTCCCGCAGCTCGGCGCCCAGGTTGACCAGGTGGACCATGGACCGGCCGAGCCGGTCAAGGCGAGTGACGACGAGGGTGTCCCCCTCGCGGAGGAGCTGCAGCACGAGGTCGAACTTGGGGCGGCTCGTCTTGGACCCGCTGATCTTGTCCAGGTGGACGTTCTCGGGGGCGACACCGGCCCGGGTGAGAGCGTCGTACTGGTGGTCAGGGTTCTGGTCGTCCGTGGAGACTCGCGCGTAACCGATCAACATGTGTCGAGAATATCATGACGGCATCGTTTCTCGACATAGTTTCACGACACGAGTTTTCGACACCTTAATCCTGGGAGAACGCAGAACGATCATGAGTGTCGGCAAACGATCGTTTCTCGACAGTCTCGGCGGACCAGTGCCGACGGCAACGGTCACGATCAGATCACGCCCGAAGTTCCTCACGGGTTCCTTCTGGGCTTCCCGTCGTCCCGTGTTCTCCTTGAGGCCTACGCCCCTCACCCGTCTGGAGGAACGCGCGTGCAAGAGATGTCACCCGCCACGGAACGGCTTGTCCGGCTCATGCTGCTGCTCCCCTCAGACCTGCGCAGCCCACTGTGGGACAGCGTGGCCGACGACTGCGGAGACCTATCAACCGTCGCGTCGATAGGTATATGGGTCCGCGATACCGCCAAGATGTGGCCAGAGGGTGCCCCCCGGACCCTGGCCGAGATGGTCCTCATCTCGTTCGGCAACCCGAGCGAGACCACCCTCAGCCTGCTGTCGCAAGCGGTCGTAACCTTGGGTGGCCCCAGCGCCAACAAGGGGACCGGTGTCGGCGCCGCGTGGGCTGCTCGCGCCTGCGAGGCCGCCATTGACGTCTTGGCCGAGGCCGACCCGCTGGAAGAGGTGCTGGAGCGGGCGAAGACCGACTGGGGCTAGGACCGACACCCTGACATCGACGGCGTCCAGGCCCCAGGCCGGACGAGGCCACTGTGCCGGGCCCCCTGACCCTCGTCTGCGCCCGTGGGGTGGACGACTCGGACGACTGATGCCCGGGTTCACGCACGGTCGCTCCCCGGGCCCGTGGGGCGGACGCGGCAATCAACCCGGGGGAGAACGAGGATCGTGGGTCGCTCCCCGCGCGAGCAGGCCGGATGGGGACGGCCTAACCGGCTGTCCTCAACGGGTCCTCGCCGAATTTCACCTGGGTTGAAATCCGACTCGTGGTGGTCCGATTCCGCGGCTAACAGCTGGCACCGCTGGGCACGTAGCGGTGGCGGCTCGTGGGAAAGGTCACGGGTCTGCTCCGGAGCAGTTCATGCGCCCGTGCGCGGTCATTCTTTCGGTCATGATCTGAGCCATGAGAGGACGCGGCGGGCGCACGGCTGCGGTCTGGGGGACGCTGGCCCTGTTATCGGCTGTAGGCGTCGCGGCGGCGGGAATGAAGCTGCTGCCCGCCCTGAAGGTCGGTGACGTCGACCCAGTCGGCGCCGCGATCGGCTCGGTATCGCTGGTGGTCGCACTCGTGGGGGTGTATCTGGCCGCCCTTGCACAGCGTCCGCCCGCGCCCACCCTCGCCGAGGCCGTCGACCAGTTGGCTCGTGCGGTGGCCGCGCGCGAGACCGATGCGCGTCGCCAGCTGCTGGGTGGCCATGACCGGACCATCGACGTGGCCTTCGACTTCCGGCCCTCTCCCGCCCACCTGGCCGCTGGCGCCGGACGGCACAGCCGCCTCAACAAGGTCGTGGACTACTACCATCGGCTGTCTCCCCGCCGCATGGTGGTCACCGGAGCGCCCGGTGCCGGTAAGACTGTCCTTGCGGTCGAGCTGATCCTGGGACTGATCGAAGCCCGGGACGCTGGCGATGCGGTGCCGGTCCGCATCACCGCCGCCTCCCTCGACACCGAACTGCCAATCGTCAAGGCGGTCGAGCAGTGGCTACGCCGCCACCTGCGGCAGGTCTACCAGCTCACCGAGGCGACGGCCCGCGTCCTCGTCGAGAACCGCCAGGTGACCCCGGTCATCGACGGGCTGGACGAGATGGACACCGGCGAGCGGCCCGGCTACGGCTCCCGCGCCGCACATGTGCTGCTCGCTGTCAACGCCTACCAGCACGGTCGGGCCAAGGCCGCGGTCATCCTCACCTGCCGCACCGCCCAGTACGAGGCACTGGAAGAGCTGCGGGTGTGGGCGCACGACGCCGCCCGGGTGGAGATCGCACCGGTGGACGGCCGGCAGGCTCGGAACTTCCTGACCGCACGGGCCACCGATCCTGCCCGGTGGGAGCCGGTGCTGACCGCGATCGAGCGCGCCTCGCGCGGGCCGCTGGCCCAAGGCCTGTCCACGCCCTGGCGGCTCACCCTGGCCGCCACCGTCTACGACCAACGCGACTCCGCCGGAGGCTTCGTTCGCGCCCCCGCAGAGCTGGCCACCATCGGGACCACCCCGGAGCGGGTGCGCGATCATCTGCTGGGCGTGCTTATCCCGGCCGCTGCCGCCCTGACTCCGCCCCCGGGCGGAGCAGACGTCGAACGGGTGCACCGCTGGCTGGCCGTACTGGCCCGCTACCTCAACACCAACGCCACTACCGGCCGCACTCTAGGCGGCCGTACCCTGTCCGGCACGGACCTGGTCCTGCACGAGCTGTGGCCGCTGGCTGGCAACCGCCCCCGCCTTGTCAGCATCGCCATCATCGTGGCCGGCACACTTGCTGGTGCTGCACTCATGCTGACCTGGGGGGGGTTCTCTCCTTTTCGTCTTGCCGTAACTGGCGCCTACACTGCGACGAACTTTATGTCTGTTTGGGTGGCGTGGAGGGCCATCTGGCCTAGGACTAAGCGGGTCGACCTACGCCGTCTGCGAACCCCTGCCAGTCGCCGCCAACTTGCGGTCGGGCTCGGGTCCGTGCTCGTGGTGGCACTCGGGTTCGCGCTGGCGGTGGGAATTCGTGCCGGGCTCGCGGTCGGGGTCATGCTCGTGTCCGGGCTCGTGTTCGGGTTCGTGAACCGGTTGGTGTTCCGGTTCACTGAGGGAGTGGTCGGAGTCTCAGGACCACTTGATCCGGTGCGCGCCGACCTGGCCTCCGGGCTCGTGTTCGGGCTCGTGGGAGGCCTCCTTCTTGGGCAAGCGGTAGGGCTTGCGGTCGCGTTCACAGCCGGGGTCGCGGTCGGGCTCGTGTTCGGGCTCGTGTTCGCGCTCATGTTCGGCCTCGCGGGATCGCGGTACGTAGCGTTGCTGGCCTGTACCCGGCGCTGGAATGCGATCTGGCTGCCCTGGCGGCTCGGCCGATTCCTCAACTGGGCCTACGAGGCCGGCCTCCTTCGCATTGCTGGAATTGCCTACCAGTTCCGCCACCGAGAACTGCAGGACTACCTCGCTACTCACCCCCTCCCGGATCCTGCCACGGCGAGATCTTGACCGACGGGGAATTGCTCCATGGGGCGACGACACTACGAGGCCCGCATCGGATTGTCCGGCCGGGCCTCGGTACGCCACCGGTTTACGTACGTGTGGCGGTCACGTACACGTACACGATGCCGTCGACTTCCCGGCCGGTGCGGCCGAGGAGATGCCGACGAGGGGGTGCCGCGCGCCATGGCGGGCAAGGTGATCAGGGATAGGCCGACGCAGACAGGTACACGCATCTAGCGTTCTGTCAGTTAGTCTGAACAGGCCGGGTTATGCCCCACGGCATAGGCCCGGATAAGGGGAGAGGCCCCGACGTACAGGCCTGGAAACCAGTCGGAGCCCCTCCAAGTGCGGCGCTCTGGGCCTTCAGCTAGGCGGCCGTCCTAGCTGGGCCCGAGCATCCGCAGCGCCGCCTCCACCACGATGAGGACCGCTCGTGCGACGAGCAGGCGCCCCTCAGGCGAATTCAGCGTGTTGCGGCCGAGCGAACTCGGTTTCTTGCGGCGTCGCGCTCGCGACATAGGGTTTCCCCTTTCTACAGGCCTCGGGTTGGGGCGAAATCGCCCCGAGATCGCCGTGAGGCCCGTTCCCGGTCGATCCCATGGGAATACCGACCGAGTTAGACATGTCGCGGTTGTGACGCTGTGAACCAGCGTAATCGCCCCCACCCCCTCAGGTGGCACTACCGGGTTCACTAGTTGACCCGCTGACGCACGAATATAACGGGCAGATAACGAGGCATGGCATGTGCTGGCACATGCTGGATCGTTCTGGAACGAACTGGCTCACTGTGAAGTGCTCATTCGTCTCACACGGTGTGACTTAAATCACAGTGGACGGACGAGGCCACTGTCGCACTCATGGTCACTCTGACGTGGGCCCATGCCCTGATTCACGAGGGGGTGCGGGTCCCGTGCAGTTGGTCCACGGCGGGGAACTGGCCGACGAGGCCGAGCAGCACGGGGCCGGGAGTCGACAGCGGGGTGCTGGCGGCCGACGGCACGGGGTCGACGGCCAGCGTTTGGCGAAGCGCTTGTCTGGGGGTCAAGGGGCCGTGCGCTCAAATCAGGGCCGTGAGCTGGCCACACGGCCACGGTGGGCACAGGACGTGATGGTGTCGCTGTAGGAGGTAGAGGGCGTGTCAGTGGGAATCGGGGAGCAGTCCCCCGCCGATTTCTGCCAGGGGCCGGCTACGGGTCCGAATAAATCCGACGCGGAGCCGAGGGTATTTCTGACCTGGGCAAACGTGAACCGCGGCCTAATAATTCGGGCTCGGCCGAGGGGCTGGCGGCGATAAATTCCGACCTGCTGCGCGAGCTGGCGGCCACGGGACCGGGGGAAGGGCTCGCGGTATGGGTCTGATGGGGGTTGAGAGCGCCTCGGCCTGGCCGATTTTCGCTGGATTACTTGGCGATCAGCTTGGAACGTGGGCGAACCAGCCGTGGCGCGGCAGTATCGGAGTCGTGACGAACGACGAGCGGCCAGCCGACCGCGTGACCAGCGAACCGGTAGAGGTAATGGCCTACCTCCATGCGCGGGCGTGGGCCGTCACACGCCGGATGCTCCCTCAACACGAGTGGGAGCCCCACGACGACGACGAGATCCTGCTCCGCGAGGTCCCCGATGGGCTGCTGGTGACCATCGCCCGCGCCAGCGACCGCGACGACAAGTTCGGCGTGCTCTGGTCGGGCGGCACACTCGCGGGCTTCTTCGAGCGGATGCTGGTTAGGTGAACAAGCCGGGTGCCTACGACTACGCGGCTTATCCCGTGCAGGTGCCGCCGACGGCCTGACCTATTTCCGACCTACAGCTGGGGTGGAGCGTCGTCCACCAGGCCGCGCCAGAACTGCGCGTGATGCTTTGGGCCCGCTGGCGGTCCGCTCGGCCGGTGCGCGTCCGGCATCGGCTGCGGCGCGGGCTCCTCCAGGTCGGCCGCCCATTCCTTCAAACGCTGGACCGACGGACGGCGCCGGATCTGGAAGACGTACGTCCCAGGCATGCGACCCTTTCGGGTCTCCCCCAGCCAACCGTGCAGCTCCCGCACGTACCCGTTGATTTCGGCGACGGTCCGGCCGGTGTGGCGCTGGAGCTGCTCCAGCGCCACTTCGACCTCATCGTGTCCCTCGGCCAGCCGAACCAGGAGGAGCCAGAACACGACGGCACCGTCCGACAGGGTGCCATCGATCAACTCCAGCGGAACGACGAGATAGCCGTCGTCGGGGAACGTGACCGCCGAGAAGGGCAAGGCTGGAAAGGCCGACGGCATGTTGCTGGTCACGTCAGGCCGCCCCTCGTCTCCTCGTTCCTCGCCATGTCGGCCGCGCGGGCGTAGTGCCCCTGGAACGCCACGGCGACCGTGCCCGTCGGCCCGTTCCGGTTCTTGCCGACGATCAGGCTCAGCTCGCCCGCCCGTTCCTCGTCATCGCGGTGCAGCAGGATCACGACGTCGGCGTCCTGCTCCAAGCTGCCCGACTCGCGAAGGTCGGAGACCTGCGGGCGCTTGTCGGCTCGCATCTCCACGGCGCGGTTAAGCTGGGCAAGGACGACCACGGGGACGTTGAACTCGCGGGCCAGGAGCTTGATGTTGCGCGACAGCTCGGACACTTCGACCTGCCGGTTCTCGGGTGTCCGACGGCCGCCGGCCGGGGTTCGCATGAGCTGCAGGTAGTCGATGATGACCAGCCGGGCCGGGCCGGTGTCGCGGCGGGCCATCTTCCGCAGCTCGGCGCGGATCCGGTCGACGGTGACGTTCGGGGTGTCGTCAATCACGAGGTGCGCGTGCTTGGCCAGCTTCGGGGCCATGTCGGAGAACTTCGCCCACTCGGCCTCGGTGAGCTTCCGGTCCTGCAGCCGCTTGAGGTCAATCCGGCACTCGGCGGCGAGGAGCCGCAGCGACAGCTCGCGGCGGGACATCTCCAGCGATGCCATGTAGACGGGCAGGCCGTGCCGGATGGCGGCGTGCCGCGCGACGTCCAGGGCGACGACGCTCTTACCCGTGGCAGGCCTGGCGCCCACGATGGCCATCTGGCCAGGCTTGAGGCCTCCCAGAAGGTCGTCCAGGTCCCGATAGGGCAGAGGGACCCGATCATCGTCTGCGCCGTTCTCCAGCCAATCCAGGGCGTCCCAGACCAACGTGTCGAGCGCGGTCGCCTCGTCCCCGCCGGGTTCCTGCGTGATCAGGTCCTCGTGGGCGCGACCGATCAGGCCCTCGATCTCGTCGGGGTCCCCGCTGTACCCGTACTCAGCGATCCTCGTGCCCACGCTGACGAGCCTGCGGAGCTGGGCCTGGCCCTTCACGAGCCGGGCGTAGTACGCGGCGTTGGCGGCCGTCGGGACCGTAGCCGTCAGCGTGTGGAGGTACGGGCCCCCGCCGACGCGCGCCGAATCGCCTGCCCGGGTCAGCGCGTCCAGGACCGTCACGGGGTCGACAGCCTCACCCTCGCGGTTGAGCCGCAGGATGGTCTCGTAGATGAGCTGGTGCGCCGGGCGGTAGAAGTCGGCCGGCTGGAGGATGCCCGCCACCTCGTCCACGTGGCCGGGGCTGATGAGCAGGCCGCCGAGCACGGACATCTCGGCCTCGACGTTGTGGGGCAGGGAACGGGCGAAGGTGGCCTCGGGGGCTTCGGCGGTCACTGGGCGACTCCCACGGCGGTGTAGCGGTGGCTCAGGGGGTTGCAGCGGGGGCAGTAGTAGACCTGGCCCTGGTCGTTCTCGCGGGTGCGGTCGTGGTCGTCGCACTCGCCGCACCAATCCGGCATCTCCCGGCGGGCGGGCTTGGAGGGCTCGCTGGCGGCCTGGACGCGGCCGAGGTAGTCGCGCAGCTCGTCATCGCTGATCCGCAGGACGTAGCGGGTCCAGGTCTTGACGGGCTGCTTACGGTCGGCCGCTTCCTTGTCAATCAGGGCGACGATGGCGCGAGCCTGGTCCCTGTCGATGCCGATCTGCCTGTCAACGATGTGCCGAGCGGCGCGCTCGGTCGGGAGGTCGACCACGGGGCCCGTCGGGTTGTTGGTCGTCTCCCCCTTGACGATCTCATCCTCCTCCTCGTGCCCGTGCGGCGCGTCAGGTGCGCTCACAGAGGAAGAGGAGATCTTCCTGGGGTTGTTCGAGGATTCTTCGGGGGTCGTACACGACCCCCCGCTCGGACGTACATGACCCCCCGCTCGGACGTACATGACCCCCCGCTCGGACTGCGGGGGGTCGTACATGACCCCCCGCTCATCGGGGTTATCCGCAGACTCGGGGGTGACGGGGGGTCGCACATGACCCCCCGTGCTGGCGGGCGACTCGTACGCGGGGCGCTTGCGCTCCATCGCGAGGTCGTAGACAGTCGGCCGCTTGTCGCCGCGCAGGTGCTTGGTGAGGTTCTGGTCGCCGAGCCGGATCAGGTCGCGCTGCAGCAGGACCTCAAGGTCGCGCTTGACCTGCTTCGGGGACTTACGTGCGTACCAGGCGAGGTGGTCCTTGCTCGGGTACGCACCAAGCCCGTTCTCGTCCGTGTGCTTGGCGAGCCCGATGAGGGTGGCGAGAGCGCTCGCCGGGACGTCGGGGGCGGCGTTGATGGCCCACAGGACGCCGGGGAGGCTGAGCCAGTCGTCGGCGGCCATCAGGCGCTCACCGCCACGAAGGTGGCGGGCTGACGCCCGGGAAGTTCAGAACGGGGGGGCAATGGGGTATCCTAACTAGCGGTATTCAACTAGTGCGTTTCGAGAGGTCGGGCGGCCAGGCCCGGCCTTTCGGCTTTTCAGGGGGTAGTGGCCTGCGCCTCAGTGGCGGGCCGCACGTACAGCTCCTCAATGGACACGCCGAACATGCGGGCAATGCCGGGGAGAAACGGGGTCGACGGCTGGCGCGATCCCGTGTCCCACTGGTGCACCACCTTCCTGTCGACGTTGAGCGCCCGGTATACGTCGGGCCGGGTAAATCCGTGAGCCAACCTCAGCTGACGAAAATCGATCCGATGCCTGTGCGTCGTGGGGGTCGACATTCAAATACCTCTCGGTGCTACCTGCGAAAACACGTTTTGTGAGGCCGTTTCGACCTCTCGAAAATGACGTTAGCGGAATTACGCCGTCAATCGATCACCGCCTACCAACTCGCTCGTTTAAATCCCAACTCCAAGGGCCTGAATTTCGCCATGGGCGTAATTCAAAGAATTGTGTGAGTGGGAAATCGGCCAGGCGGTCAGCGGGTGCTGATCTCGCCCTTGCGGTCGCAGCGCGGGCAGGGCCGGTACCGCCCGGCCCACATGCCGGACCTGAGCACGCCCGTGCCCTTGCACGTCGGGCAGACCTTGAGCGGGTTGCGCTTGCGGGAGATGGCAGCGATCACCAGGGCGGCGACCAGGAGGGCGATGAACAGCTCCATGGGGGGGAGTCCTTTCCAGCCTCCAGGGGGGCCTGGAGGCTGTTTTAGGGGGTGTTTCAGAAGGGCCAACTGGCCCTACCTCGCAGCTCAGGAGGGGGTAGACCCCTGGTAGGCCCTTCTGGGGAGGTAGGGGGGCCTGGTAGGGGCTCTAGGCGGCGAGCAGGGCCGCTTCGAGAGCGTCTCGGCGGTAGCCCTGGCGGTTGATGCCGCCGATCTTGAGAGGCCCAGGGGTGACGCCGTACGGGCGGAGCGCCGTGGCGATCCTGGCCGCATCCCACCCAGCGCCGAGCGAAGCGATCAGGTCTTCGGTGTGGATACGGTCGCGCTCCCCGATCGCCGCCAGGATGACCGAGGCGAGGTCGTCAGTGATCTCGGCCGCGTCGCCGTGCACGGGCAGCGTTCCCGCGGCGCGGCGCAGCTCGTACGCGACCTCGGCCACCGCGACCAGATCCGGGTCGTCGAGGAAGTACGAGCGGAGCTTGACCGGGTCGTCTCCGTCCGCGTCGAGAATCCCGACGCCTCGGTGTGTCCGCGGAATCTCCGACGCGTTGTAGCCGGCACCCGCGGCGCCCTGGCCGAGCACAGCGTTGGATGCAGTGGTGTCGGGGCAGCGCATCGCCCACCGCAGAGAGCACACGCCCTTCAGCGGGCCGGGGATCGCATCCGTGGTCATGCGCTGCGACGCCAGGACCAGCAGAATCCCCGCAGCCGGGCCGCGCGAAGCGATGTCGACCATTGCGTCCACGATCTCGTCACCCTGAGGGCTGGTCACGTAGTAGCGGGTCTCGTCAACGACGGTCAGTTCGACGTCGACACCGAACCGCCTGCACAGCTCAGGCGTGAGCTTGGTACCTCCGCCGTGCTCGTCGAGCAGGTCAAAGACGCGCTCCATCTGCGCCTGCATCTCCTGCAGGTGGGCGAGCAGCGCGGGGGCGTTCCGCTTCACGGCAGTGTGCGCGATCTTCCGCCACGGCCGGTGGTCGCCGGCGCCCTTCCCGTCGAACAGGTGGATCTTCGGCGTGACCGCGAGAGCAGCGGCGCCGATGATGCCGTTCACGGCTGCGGACTTACCGGCGCGCGGTTCGCCCGCGACCAGCAGCGAGGCCTCCACCAGGCGCAGACGCTCCTCGTTGCCGCGGCCGTTGATGCCGGCGGGAACGCCCTGCCAGAAGTCGAGCGGCGCACGCTGGCGGGTGAGGGGAGACGGGTACAGCTGGAGGAACGGGTCCGACTCAGCGACGAAGATGACGAGCTGCCCAGCGTGCCCGTCGACCAGGTCAAACACGACCTGCGTTTCTCCAACCCCGAGCGCCGAGGCGAAGTTGCCTTCCATGCCGAGGCACTTGCGCGCTTTGTCACCCGGAGGGAGCTGCAGCACCGTCGACCAGCCGAGGCCGTCCTTGACGATCGGCTTGGCCAGGCGCATCCCCTCCTCCTTGCCCAGCTTCGCGGCCACGGCCGCCTGCACAACCATCTGCTCCCGCGGTGCCGCTCTTCTGCCCGTGTCGCCGACCATCGGAGCGGGGCGGTCCTTGATGCGCTTGCGTACCTCAACAGCGGTGCCGACACCCAGGACGGTGCTCACGGCCACGGCGAGCGCACCGGGGCCGCCGATCATGGACGCGCCGTAGGTGGTCGCGAGCGCGTAAGCGCCGGCCATGACTCCGGCCGTGCGGCGGCGGCGCTTACGGATCGACTCCAGCCACTTGAAGTCGGTTGCTCCCGCGTAGTCGTCCGCGCGGACCCACCGCCAGGCCACGCTTGCCAGGCGGCCGGTGCCCATCACGGGGGCGCTGGCCACGCGGACGGTGACGCGGGCCTGTGCGCCTACACGGGACCGGTCCCAGCGGATCACGGTTCGCGGGGCGTGCGGCTGGGACGGGCGGGCGGGAAACGGTGAGGTGGTGTCGCTGATCGGGTTGGGCTGGTCGATGCGGCGCGAGATGATGGCCATCAGGTTCTACTCCTGGGTGATCAGGTGTTGGACCGAGGCCCCGCCCGGCGTTGCAGTCGCTTGGGCGGGGCCGACTTCGTCAGCTCGGCGGGTTAGTCGAAGAGGGCGAGCTGGTTCGCGCAGGTCGCGCAGGGCTCCCAGTACCGCCGGTCGTGCCCCTTGGGGTCCCTGCACCGCTGGTCAACGGGGACGTACGGCAGGGACTGGACGTGTTCCCGCAGGTCGATTTCGGCCATGCGGCGCGCGGCCTGATCCTCGGCCGACACGCCACACGTGCAGCGCATCCGGTAGGTCCTGCTGGTCTCGCTGAACCCGCGCTCGATGACCGGGCGGTGCCGAACCGGGGCGCTCATGCCGCACCCCCGGCCAGCTCGTCGCGCAGCTGCACGGCGGTCGCCCGCGCGCAGCCGAGGGCCTTCCGGATGGCCTCGGCCGACGGCCGCGCGTCGACCTCTCCGGCCTTGATGCGGGCCAGCAGGTCGGCCCGGTGCTGGGCCAGGGAACGGCCCCGGGAGGGGGTCACCGGCCGGACAGTCGGAGGGGTATCCGATCCCTGGTCAGAGGCCGTCGGAGGGGTCGGCCGACGAGGGGCCGGGACGGGCTTCCGACCGACCGACGGGGAGGGGGCAGGGGCAGCCTTCGGGGTGCCGTGGTCCAGTTCGGTGAAGGCGGCCAGGATGATCGGCAGGGCGGTCACCACGGCGACGGCGACCACGGGGCCGAGGATGTGCAGCACGAGGGCCGACAGGCTGAACTCGTCGGCGACGAACGGCAGGTGACGCCAGGCGTTCATGCCGAGCGTCAGCGCGAGGAACAGCAGCTCGATCCGGGTCAGCGTCTTGGACTCGATCGGCCGGCCACGGGTCGCCATGTAGGCCTTCGCGCCGACCACGACCAGCAGGCTGATCGACATGAACGGTTCCACGAACCACGCGAAGATCCAGGCGGGGGACCACATCGCGGCGCCCTCGGCCGCGAAGGTCTGGACGCCCGCCGTCGACCAGGTGAGCGCCAGCGCCAGCGACACCATGGACGCGGTGACCAGCACGCGGCGCATCCGCGCGGCCTGCCACGCGCGCATGACCGGGTCCTGGGCCAGCTCGTGCAGGCGAGCCGCCTCGTGGGCCTTCTTGCGCCGCTCGCGCACGCGGTCCGTGTCGAGCCGGAGCGGGGTGTCGTCCCGCTGGAGTTCCTCCAGCAGGGCGGCCTCGGCCACCTCGGCGCGCAGGGCCTTGACCCTCTTGGTCTCGCCGTCGACGGCCGCCGACGCGGCGGGCACAGGGGCCGGCTGCTGGCTGGCCAGGAATGCCTCGGCCCCGCTGATCAGCGCGGAGATGTCCTCCGGCTCCGGGGTTCCTGTAACGTCGTGCATGGGTCCTCTCCTGGTTGAGCAGGTGGGGGTCAAGGCCCTGAGCAGGTGTTCGCTGCACCGGCTTGGGGCCGATTTGTGATCAGGCGACCTTGTCGCCGAGGACGTCGCGACGTCCCTCGTAGGTGTCGACCAGGTGCAGGAGCACACCGGCGAACGCGCCGAGCGCACTCGTCCGGCCTTCGCCCTCGGGGAGCCGGTAACCGTGCTGCTCCAATACCTTGGTGACGTCGTAGATCAGTCCGATGTTGAACCGGCCGTCGTCGGCCATCACGTAGCTCCTATCCGTGTCTTTTCGGAGCATTCGGCAAGACGACCATGTTGAGCGCCATGCTCTCCCTCGCGGGTCCGGCGGAGCGCCTGCTGCTGGTCGAGGACTCCGCCGAGTTGCAGCCCCTGCACCCTCACGTCGTACGGCTCGAGGCCCGGCCGCCGAACCTGGAAGGCGCGGGTGGGGTCGGGCTGCGCGATCTCGTACGGCAGGCCCTCCGGATGCGGCCCGACCGCCTGGTGGTGGGCGAGGTGCGCGGAGCGGAAGTCGTCGACCTCCTGGCGGCGCTCAACACGGGCCACGAAGGGGGCTGCGGCACGCTGCACGCCAACAACGCCGCCGACGTGCCCGCACGGCTGGAGGCTCTGGCCTGTGCGGCGGGGTTGTCGCGGGAGGCGGTGCACAGCCAGATCGCCGCCGCGCTCGACCTCGTCATCCACCTCGTTCGGGAGGCGGGCGGCGGCCGTCGCAGGGTGTCGGAGATCTGCGTGCTCGAACGCGGCCCGTCCGGCCTGGTGACGGCGGTTCCGGCCCTGACCTTCGACCCGGAAGGCCGGGCCCGCCGGGGCCCGTCATTCGACGCGCTACGAGCACGCTGCCCGGCCTCGTGGCCGTCATGACGCCGCCGGGTGGGCTGCTCACGGGGCTGGCCGCGATGCTCGCCGCCTTCTTCGCCGCCTGGGTGTGGGCCGGGCCGGATTCCGGGACGACACGGCTGGCGTTCCTCACCCGGACGCGGCGGCCGAGGGACATGCGCAGGTTCTGGGTGGCACTCACCCGCCGTCCACGGCCATGGGCGACGGCGGCGGCCTGGCGGGCGGCGTCCATCGAGCTGTGCCAGAGCCTGGCGGCCGAACTGTCGGCGGGGAGGACTCCTGGTGATGCCCTCGCGCGGGCCATCTCCTCGGTCAGCCCTCCCGATCCGGCCGCGCTCGCCCCGGTGGTCGCCGCCGCCCGGGATGGCGGCGACGTCGCCGCGGCCCTGGTGAACGCCGCCCCCGCCCGCGGCGGCGAGGGCCTCGTCCGGCTGGCCGCCTGCTGGCGGGTGAGCGTGGCCGTGGGCGGCGGCCTGACCGCGCTGGTGGAACGGGTGTGCGCCTCTCTGCGGGAGGCACAGGCCCATCGGGAGGAGGTGGCCGCCCAGCTCTCCGGACCTCGGGCGACCGCCCGGATGCTGGCGGGCCTGCCCGTGCTCGGCCTGCTGATGGCCGCCGGGCTCGGCATGAATCCGCTGGCGTTCCTGTTCGGCGGCCCGGCGGGGTTCGCCTGCCTGGTCGTCGGGCTCGCCCTCGACGCCGTCGGCGTCTGGTGGACCCACCGGCTCGTCACGCGGGCGGAGGAGCTGACGGTGCCGTGATCATACGGCGCGGCGATCGGACGGCGCCGTTATCTGACGGTGGTGGTCGCACGAGGCCGGGGCCGGGCGGTCCTGATCGGGCGCTCGGGGACGGCGCGCACCGAAGACGCCAACGGTGCGGGCGGCGGGAGGCGCCAGGCCGGCGTCTGTCGCGAGTGGTGAAGAGGACGGCCGTCGTCGTGGAGGGCAAGCCGTGGTCCTGCCGGAAGACGGTTGTCCCGCTGGAGACGGATGTCCTGCTGGAGAGGGTTGTCCGCTGAAGACGGACGTCCCGCTGGAAAGGGGGCGAGACATGATCGCCTTACTGGCCGGGCTCCTGACCACGCTGGCGATGCTGGCATGGCCGGTTGCTCGTTCGCCGGCCGTGCGGCTGAACGCCATCGCGTCGTCGGCGTCGTCGGAGGTGCAGACCCGGGGGTCACCGGGCGCCGCGCCGGTGGGCGCGAGCGCGGCACGTCGGGGGGTGGCCGTCGCGGCACCCGTGGGACTCGCGCTGTTCCTGCTTCTCGGTGGCCCGGTGGGGGCGCTCGTGGGGACGGTGACGGCCATCGGTCTGTTCGTCGCCGTTAGCAGGCGGGAACCGGCCGAGGTCAGGCGCCGCCGGGAGCGTATGGGGGCCGACCTTCCGTTCGCCGTCGATCTGATCGTCGCCTGCCTCCGAGCCGGACAACCGATGAGCGGGGCCGTCGAGACGACCGCCGTCGCGATCGCGGGCCCGGTGGGCGAGCGCCTCTCATGGGCCGGTGCCCAGATGCGTCTGGGTGCTCCTCCCGAGGAGGCATGGGCCGCTCTGCGCGATGACCCGGCGCTCGCCGCCCTCGCCAGGACGATGATCCGGGCTGCCCAGAGCGGTGCGCCGGTCGCCGACGTCCTCACCCGGCTCGCCGACGACGCCCGGCGTGCGGCTCAGGCGACGGCGTCGGCCGCGGCGCGAAGAGTGGGCGTCCATGCCGTCGCACCCCTCGGGCTCTGCTTCCTGCCGGCCTTCGTCTTCCTGGGGATCATCCCCATGGTCGCGGGTCTGGCGGGTCAGATCCTCCTGCCATGAACAACCTGTGGACAGTCTCATCCACACCTGTGGACAGCAGTCGGGGCAAATAGTGCAGAAGCTCCCCAATAGCTGGTCGTCGATCCACAGCTGAGGGTGCTGTCGTTGTGGACAACTGTGGTGGCAGGGCTCTTGTCCACAGAACCCCGCTCGGCCCGAATCCCTCCGCCCGTGATCCCGCAGTCTGGCCCCAGCACGGGCGGAGGGGCCGCCCCGAGCGGGTCAGGAGGACCGATGAGCAAGCACGCCGCGACCGGCCAGAGGAACCAGACGGGCACCATCCTCCGGCGGCGAGACGGTGACTCTGCGGGCCGTCACAGGGCTCGGCCGGCACGATGGACGGCGCTGGTGCGCTTCGCGCGAAGGGCGCTGGTGAGCCGCTCACGGAACGCCGCCCGGGCGACGTGCGACGCCCTGCGGCGGTCGTCCGCCGCGCTGCGGCGTCCCGCCGCCCGGATCTCGTGCCGCGCTCGGGAGCTGAGCATCCAGTGGGCGGTACAGGCCAGGACGAGGGCCGACGCGGGCATGTCGACCGCGGAGTACGCCGTCGGCACGATAGCCGCCTGCGGGTTCGCCGCACTGCTCTGGAAGGTGGTCACGAGCGCCGAAGTGAGGTCGATGCTCGCCGCGCTCATCCAAAAAGCGCTCAAGCTGGCCGCCTGAGGCCCTGGTGGTGCGCCGCTGTGCCTGGGTGCCGCGACGTCGTGTGGTGGACGGCCGGCCCCGGCGGGAGCGAGGCTCGGTGACCGCGGAGACCGCTGTCGCCCTACCGGCCCTCGTGCTGGTGCTGACCGCCTCACTGTGGGCGGTGACGATCGCGGGCGCGCAACTGCGATGCGTCGACGCCGCCCGGGCCGGCGCACGCGCCGCCGCGCGGGGCGAGGCAGCCGAGGAGGTGAGCAGGGCAGTCCTGCGACTGGCTCCCGAGGGTGCCTCGGTGTCCATTCGCACGGGAGCGGACACCACCCGGGTCGAGGTCATCGCGACGATCCGGCCGCCGTTCAGGTCGCCGCTCCCGCCGGTTCGCCTCCGGTCCGCCGCCGTCTCCGCCACCGAACCCGGCGTTCTCTCGCCATCGAGGGCGGATACGGGGGAGACCCGGCCTCCGGACAGCGGGGAAGACCTGGCCGCTCCGCGACCGGGCGAACGCGAATGATGAGCGGCTCACAAGCCACATGAACACGGCCGGCAGTCGCCCTGAACACATGGGAACGCAGTCGGTGGACGGCCCCTGAGCCGGAGAAGCGTGATGGCGGATCACTCCGAACAGCGAGGACGTGTGGATGACGGATCGTTGCGGACGCGAAGGCATGCGAATGAGGAGATTTCAGGCCTGCGAGGACAGAGCGCGTTCCAGGCGGGAACGCGGCTCGGCGACCATCTGGACGATCGCTCTCATGACCGCCGTATCGGCGGTGGCGATGGTCGTCGTCCAGGTGGGCGTCGCCCGCGTGGCGCGGCACCGGGCGCAGAGCGCCGCCGACCTCGGCGCGCTCGGGGCCGCTCGCGTGGCGCTGGCGGTCCCGGATGAGGCGTGTCATCGCGCGGAGGCCATCACGGTCGCCAACGGCGCCTCGCTGCGGTCGTGCTCGCTGTCGGGCGGCGTCGCCGAGGTCGCGGTAACGGTGCGGTTCGTGGTCCCCCTCCTCGGTCCCACGACGGCCGCTGCCTCCGCCTCGGCGGGTCCGGTCGGCGCCCCTGCGTGAGCGGGTTGCTTGGCCGGTCCGGTTGGTGTCATGGCATGAGTGGGTTGATCAGCGAGGTTCGGCCGATGCCGCCGCATGAGCGGTTGTTCGGTCGGCCGTCCGGTGCCGCCGCATGAGGGCGATCGCCTTATCGAGGCCCGAGTCCCGTCCGGCGGGATCCGCAGGGCAATGTGCGCCACCGGTCGCTTTGGGGCCGACGGGCATATCACGCAATTTGGATCTTCCGTAATGTGAGACTACTTGTGTCGCAATAGAATCACGACTTCTTAGACATTCGGTCCAAGAGTGGACGGCTGGCGTAAAGTGCCGCGTACTCTCAGTCGCCGTACGCGTTCGGCCGAGGCAGTCGGGGCGGACGGTACTCCACGAAGGGATGCGTCGTGACCAGGGTTCGTAGGCTGGGCACAACGGCGATGATCGTTCTGGTGGCTCTGGTGTCCGCGCCGATGATCGGCATCGCACCCGCGAACGCGGCCGACGCCGAGATCCTGTCTCCTGCGGACGGCGCGGTCGTCAAGTCGTCCGGTGCGGTGGCTGTGTCCGCGAAGACGGACTGGTACCAGATCAGCATGGCCCTTTACATCGAGGGCCCTTCCGTATCCCGGCAGAAGATCGCTTCTGGCGGCGCGAACCAGACGATCAGCGGATCCTTCGACCCCGGCGACGCCCCCAACGGGACGTTCACGGTCAGTTTGTTCGGTGAGGTCACGCACAAGACCTACGCCACCTCGACCTTTGTGCTCAGCAGGCCGCCGGAGGCTCCCTCCGGCGTCGAGGCACAGCTCAAGAACCCCTCGACAATCCTGGTCAGCTGGGCGAAGGGTGCGGAGCCGGATCTCCAGTCGTACGAGATCACCTCGGTCAAGGCCGGCAAGTCCGGCTCCGTCTCCGCCGACTCCGCCTGCTCCGGTTCGACCTGTCAGACCAGGCTCGCGCTTCCATCCGGTCTGGGTGGACAGAAGGTGGACGTCTCCGTCCGCGCGTTCCGGTCGGACGGCACCGGCGGCACCGTCGCATCTCAGCGCTCCGCGGCCGTGTACGTGACCGTGCCCGCCCCGAAGCCGTCCCCGAGCCCCTCTCCGACGCCTTCCAAGAAGCCGGGCCAGGCGGCGGTCAAGTCGCCCGCCGCCAAGACCCCGAAGACGCACCAGACCACCGCCGTACCGAACCCGGAACCGGCACTGCCTCAGAACACCGCGCTGCCCAAGGACACCGAGCCGCCGAAGGACACCGAGCTCACGCTGCCGGAGGCGAACGGTGGCAGCGACCAGACCGAGCCGGTGGTCATCCCGGAGAAGACCGACGACCCGAAGATGACGGCTCAGTCCTCGTTCCTGCCGCTCGGCGGGCTGAGCTTCGGCGTGTACGTCGCGCTCGCCGTCGTCCTGCTGCTCACGGGCGCGAACCTGGGCGCCTGGCTGCGGCGCAAGGGCCTGACGAGTGACAGCGCGGGCGAGGGACGATCCGGTGGCTCGGAGCCACGGCCGGTGGCAGGAAAGACGGGCGCCTCGCCTCAGGCCGCCACGGTGGCGAGTGGCGCGGCCGCGTTCGGCGGCGCCGCCACGGCGAAGGCCCGGGGGAAAGCGCCTGTCCGACGTCCCTCCGTAATCCTGGCCAGGCCGAAGGCCCGCGAGAATCTCCCGGAGGCGGAAGGCGACACCGAGACCCTCCTGGGTGCCGTTTCCTCGACGAGCGAGAGCACGGGCACGATCCCGGGTGTGGGCACGGTCATCGACAGCGACACCGGCACGGGCACGATCCCGGGTGTGGGCGCGGGCACGGACACGATCCCGGGCGTGGGCGCGGGCACGGACACGATCAGGCACACGGGCCAGGAGACCGCGCTGTCCGATCAGGAGCCGGCCGCCTCTCTCGACCGGCCGGACCGGCAGGAGCCGCTGTCGGCTGCCGCTGAAAGCTCAACTGCTGACAGCCCTACCGCCGAGATCAGTTCAATCGCTGAGACCAGCCCTGGTGTGACACTCGCGGCCGAGGCGACCTCCGCTGCCCCCACCACCGAGGACCGCGCTCCCGGTGACCCGGCTTCCGGTGCCCACCCGGCCGACGGAAGTGCTTCCGGCGCAAATCCGTCGAACGGCGCCTCCGTGGACTCTGCCGTCGCCCGTGCGGCTTTCCCGACATCGCCGTCCGGTGTTGTCATGGCCTCCGCCGCCGCAGGCGAATCGCCCGTGCAGTCCGCGCTGGACCAACTGGCCTCGCTTCCTCCGCTGACCGCACGGCTGGACGACGGCGGCCGGACGGCCCCCGATCCCGTATCGCTGTCTCCGGCGGCGCAGCCCGGTCAGATGCCGGTGGTCCCCGCGCCAGTGGTCCGTGTGCCGGCGGTGCCCGCGGGTGCGGCGTTCAACGGCGAGATGCCGGAACGGCCTCTCCGCCAGCCCGAGCCGGACGTCTGGACGGAGGACGACGACAGTCTCTACTCCGGCCGCCACCGCGACCTCTGACGGTCGTGCGTTCCCGGCACCTGCCGGGACACGTGCCTTGGGTGCCTGCCGCCTGCACCGCCTCTATTCGCCCGCCGCGAGCCGTGCCCACCCGCCGGGAGCCATGCCCACCCGCCGGGAGCCATGCCCCGCCGGGGCGGTGCCCGTCCGATGCCTGACGCGATCCGCGCGCCGGGTCAGGTGCCCAGGAGGATGTCGAGGAGGCGGATCGCCCCGGCCTTGTCGAGCGGCTCGTTGCCGTTGCCGCACTTGGGGGACTGGATGCAGGACGGGCAGCCGCGTTCGCATTCGCATGAGGCGATCGCCTCCCGCGTCGCCGTCAGCCAGTCGGACGCCCGGGCGTACCCGCGCTCGGCGAAGCCCGCGCCTCCGTCGTGGCCGTCGTAGACGAAGACCGTGAGCAGGCCCGTGTCGGGGTGGAGCTCCGTGGACACGCCGCCGATGTCCCAGCGGTCGCAGGTCGCGAACAGGGGCAGCAGGCCGATCGAGGCGTGCTCGGCCGCGTGCGCCGCCCCGCCGAGATCCACCGCGTGTCCGGGCTCGATGAGACCGGCGAGCGCGGGCGTGGGCAGGGTCCACCAGACCGCGCGGGTGCAGAGCGTGCGCGGCGGCAGGTCGAGCGGCTCCTCGCCGAGGACCTCCCCGGTCTGCGTACGCCGCTTGAGGTACGAGACGACCTGACGGGTGACCTCCACCGAGCCGAAGTGCAGAGTGCCGGGCCCGAAGGGCCGTGAGCGCAGCGACTCCATGACTCGGATGTCGGTGACGTCCCGTGCGAAGGTCGCGTAGTCCGGTTCGGCGGCGGTGACCAGGGCGACCCCCGCGTCCAGATCGAGCGCGTCGACCACGAACGTCTCGCTCTGATGCAGGTAGACGGCTCCGGGGTGGACCATGGAGTGCGCCGACGGCTCGTCGACCGTGCCCAGCAGGCGGCCGGTGGACGCCTCCACGACCTGCACCGGGGCGCCGCCCGAGCCGCGGATGTCCGCCAGATCGGCCGCGTGCTCCCGGCTCGTCCAGAACCACCCCGTGGGGCGCCTGCGCAGCAGTCCCTGGCTCACGAGGTCGTCGAGCACGCCCCGCGCCGCCGGGCCGAAGATCTCCAGGTCGTCCTCGGTCAGCGGGATCTCCGCGGCGGCCGCGCACAGATGGGGTGCCAGCACGTACGGATTGTCGGGATCGAGGACGATGGCCTCCACCGGCCGTCCGAACACCGCCTCCGGGTGATGGACGATGTAGGTGTCCAGCGGGTCGTCGCGGGCGATCAGCACGGCCAGCGCGTCCTGGCCCGCGCGGCCGGCCCGGCCCGCCTGCTGCCATAAGGAGGCGCGGGTGCCGGGCCACCCGGCGATGAGGACCGCGTCGAGCCCCGAGACGTCGACGCCGAGTTCGAGCGCGTTGGTGGTGGCCAGGGCGGTCAGTTCGCCCGAGCGCAGGGCCTTTTCGAGCACTCGCCGGTCGTCGGCCAGATAGCCCGCCCGATATGCCGCCACCCGGTCGGCCAGCCGCCCCTCTCTGCGATCTGTCCGGCGTCCCACGCCGGTCTCGGCCGCCTCTCCGGTCTCGGCGGCCACCGCGGAGGACCGTCCCGGCCCGCCGACCTCGTCGAAGGCCTCGCCCGAAGCGCCGCCGAAGGCGCCCCCCACAGCGCCCCCGGCAGCGTCACCGAAAGTCCCGCCGTCGCCCGCGCCCTCGACGTCCTCCCCGTACGGCGCGGGCCCGGCGTCGAGGAGGGCCTCGACCTCCTCCAGCGTGCGGCGGGCGGTGAGGGCCACGGTCTCCGCGGCGCGGCGGGAGCGGACGAACGCGAGAGTGCGCACGTCCTCGATCACGAGGTCCGCCAGGAGGTCGGCCGCCTCGGCCGTGGCCGTACGGCGGACCGGGGCCCCGCTCTCCCCGCGTAAATCGGTCAGAGGCGGCTCCCACAGGGCGAAGGTGGTCGAACCCCGGGGGGAGGCGTCCGTGGTCACCTCGGCCATCTCAAGGCCGGTCAGGCGCACTCCCGCGGCGGCGGGGTCGCTCGCGGTGGCCGACGCCAGCAGGAACACCGGGGAGGAGCCGTACCTGGCGGCGACCCGGCGCAGCCGGCGCAGGATCTGGGCGACGTGGGAGCCGAACACCCCCCGGTAGCCGTGGCACTCGTCCACGACCACGAGGCGCAGCCGCCGCCAGAAGGACGACCAGGACGAGTGCCGGGGCAGAATCGACCTGTGCAGCATGTCCGGGTTGGTCAGCACGTAGTTGGCGTTCTGGCGGACCCACCGGCGTTCCTCGGGCGGCGTGTCGCCGTCGTACGTCGCGGCGCGCACCTGCGTCAGCCGCAGCTTCCGCAGGGCCCTGAGCTGGTCGGCGGCGAGCGCCTTGGTCGGGGTGAGATACAGCACGGTGCCGCCGGAGAAGATCTCCGTGACGGCCGGGACCAGGTAGGCCAGGGACTTTCCGGACGCGGTCCCTGTGGCAATGATCACGTTTTGGCCACGTTTAACCAGCTCGGCGGCCTTAAGCTGGTGTTCCCACAAGCCGGAGACTCCCTGCAGACGCAGTCGGGAGACCAGCAGATCAGGGGCCCATTCAGGCCATCTTGCCTCACCTGCCTGACGTGCTGGAACATGCTCCACATGAGTCACGCGCCCCCGGCGTGCGGGAACCGCGAGCAGGCGGGTGAGAAGGTCGCCTGTTCGGGCAGAGGACGAAGAAGTCGGAGTCACTGGTTTCCAGTTTGGCATCTGCGGGGAGAGTCGCCCGGAGTCGTGATTTCGTATAGACACGGAGTCGTAGCGTGGTTGAATGCCGCGCATCGGGTCGTGCCTCTGGACTACCAGGATGCATGACCTGTATCGAGACCTACGCAAGTAAGGCGCTGGAGGATCTGTGGATCTGAAGTTGGACCACCATTCCGAGGACAATCTCACCATCGTCGATGTCGAGGGTGAGATCGACGTCTACACCGCGCCCAGACTGCGTGAGCTGCTGATCGACCTGGTCAACAAGGGCAACTTCCACCTGCTCGTGAACATGGAGAAGGTGGACTTCCTCGACTCCACGGGCCTTGGCGTGCTGGTCGGCGGCCTCAAGCGGGTGCGGGCGCACGACGGTTCCCTGGAGCTCGTCTGCACGCAGGAGCGCATCCTGAAGATCTTCCGCATCACCGGCTTGACGAAGGTCTTCGGGATCTACGCCTCGGTCGAGGAGGCCAAGGAAGCCCACGGCCGGGACAAGTGACGGCCGGGGACTCAGCAACATGGCCACCGTCGAGCTGACGTTCAGCGCTCTGCCCGCCCACGTGCGTACGGCCCGGCTGGTCGCCACGGCCATCGCCCGGCGTACGGGAGTGGCGGAGGCGATCCTGGACGAGGTGCGGCTCGCCGTCGGAGAGGCGTGCTCGCGGGCTGTGGAGGCGCACCGCCTCCACTGCCCGGGGGAGCCGGTACGCATCGAGTTACGCGATGACGCGGGGCGTTTCGAGGTGACGGTCACCGACGCCGCCCCGAGCGAGGACGTGACGCCCCAGGTGCTGGAGGCGAACGGCAGCCTCATGCCCGAGATCGACAATCTGGGCATCGCGGTCATCGCGGGGCTGGCCGACGACGTCGAGGTGCTCCCCGGACCGAAGGGCATGCGGATCCGCATGAGCTGGCCCGCGTCTCCCAACGGCGTCGCCGCCCTCTGACCTTCGAGCGCCTCCGAGACCCTTCGAGAGCCTCTGAGAGCCTTCGAGGCAAGACCTTCGAGCAGATCGAGTGTCGCCCCCGGCGTGGCACTCGATCTTTTGCTATGTCCGCCCCAATTTCGGGCTGCCCAAAACTAGGGACAAGGCAGTACCGTAACCAGGGCGACCATCACCGCCACGCCCCTGACTCCGCTGGTCAAAGCACCTTCATAGCGGTGCAAATGTTCGTCCATTACTGGACGCCGCTTCGATTACGAGGCGCGAGGGCCTTCATATCCGTGGCGTCGCTGCGTAGACTCCCGGCACCGGCCAAGGTATTGCGGATGCAACCGGAAGCGGCACTTGCCAACCCGCCCGGAAGCGCCGCACGGCCAGTGGGTTCGTCCAGCGTCGTCCGGGCAGGGAGACCGAAACCCCGTCTGGCCGAGGAGGACGGATGTCTGCCTTGCACGCCGCTGGCGAAGGCGCAGCGGTAGCTCTGAACGGTTCCCATCTCACTCTTGTCATAGTCGTCGCCGTCGTGGCTCTGCTCGCTCTGGCCGTCGCGGGCGGCCTGGTGCGCGAGGTGCTCGCCGCCGGGCAGGGCACCGAGCGAATGCAGAACATCGCGCGTGCCGTGCAGCAGGGCGCCGCCGCGTATCTCGCGCGGCAGTTCCGGACGCTTGCGATATTCGTCGTCATCATTCCGTTCCTGCTTCTGTTGCTCCCGGCCGGCTCGACCGGCGAGCGAATCGGCCGGTCCGTCTTCTTCGTCGTCGGCGCGGTGTTCTCCGCACTGACCGGTTTCATCGGCATGTGGCTCGCCGTACGCGGAAACGTCCGCGTCGCGTCCGCCGCCCGTGAGTCGGGTGAGAGGACCGCGATGCGCATCGCGTTCCGCACGGGCGGTGTCGCCGGCATGTTCACGGTCGGCCTGGGCCTGCTGGGCGCCGCGATCGTCGTGCTGGTCTACAAGGGCGACGCGCCGAACGTCCTCGAGGGGTTCGGCTTCGGCGCCGCGCTGCTCGCGATGTTCATGCGTGTCGGCGGTGGCATCTTCACCAAGGCCGCCGACGTCGGCGCCGACCTGGTCGGCAAGGTCGAGCAGGGCATCCCGGAGGACGACCCGCGCAACGCCGCCACCATCGCCGACAACGTGGGTGACAACGTCGGTGACTGCGCCGGCATGGCCGCCGACCTGTTCGAGTCGTACGCCGTCACCCTGGTCGCGAGCCTGATCCTGGGCAAGGCGGCCTTCGGCACCGAGGGCCTGGTCTTCCCGCTGATCGTCCCCATGATCGGCGTGATCACCGCCGTCATCGGCATCTTCACCACCTCGCCGCGCGGGCGGGACCGTTCCGGCATGGCCGCCATCAACCGCGGCTTCTTCATCTCCGCCGCCATCTCGGCCGTGCTGGTGGCCGTCGCGGCGTTCGCGTACCTCCCGTCGAGCTTCGCCGAACTGTCCGGCGCCTCCGCGGACGTCGCCGCGCTCACCGCAGACCCGCGCCTGATCGCCATCGGCGCGGTGCTCGTGGGCCTGGTCCTGGCCAGCGCCATCCAGATCCTCACCGGTTACTTCACCGAGACCAACCGGCGCCCGGTGCGGGAGATCGGCGAGAGCTCGCTCACCGGCCCCGCCACCGTCATCCTGTCCGGCATCTCGGTCGGCCTGGAGTCCGCGGTCTACTCGGCGCTGCTGATCGGCGGCGCGGTCTACGGCGCGTTCCTGCTCGGCTTCGGCAACGTGACCGTGGCGCTGTTCGCCGTGGCCCTCGCCGGCACCGGCCTGCTGACCACGGTCGGCGTGATCGTGTCGATGGACACCTTCGGCCCGGTCTCCGACAACGCCCAGGGCATCGCCGAGATGTCGGGCGACGTCGAGGGCGAGGGCGCCCGCGTCCTCACCTCCCTGGACGCGGTCGGCAACACCACCAAGGCCATCACCAAGGGCATCGCGATCGCGACCGCCGTGCTCGCGGCGACCGCGCTGTTCGGCTCGTTCCGCACCGCGGTCGAGGGCGAGCTGGCCAAGGCGACGCAGGGCGTGAAGAACGCCCTGGGCTCGTTCGCCAACTTCAGCCTCTCGGTGGACGCACCCAACGCCCTGGTGGGCCTCGTCGTCGGCGCGGCCGTGGTGTTCCTGTTCTCCGGCCTCGCGATCAGCGCCGTCGGCCGCGCCGCCGGCCGGGTCGTGTACGAGGTGCGCGAGCAGTTCCGCACCAAGCCGGGGATCATGGACGGCAGCGAGCTGCCGGACTACGGCCGCGTGGTGGACATCTGCACCCGTGACTCGCTACGCGAGCTCGCGACCCCCGGCCTGCTCGCCGTGCTGACCCCGATCGCGGTCGGCTTCGCGCTCGGGTACGCGCCGCTCGGCGCCTACCTGGCCGGCGCCATCGCGGCCGGAACGCTGATGGCCGTGTTCCTCGCCAACTCCGGTGGCGCCTGGGACAACGCCAAGAAGCTGGTCGAGGACGGCCACCACGGCGGCAAGGGCTCGGAGGCGCACGCCGCCACCGTGATCGGCGACACCGTCGGCGACCCGTTCAAGGACACCGCCGGCCCGGCCATCAACCCGCTGATCAAGGTGATGAACCTGGTCGCGCTGCTGATCGCCCCGGCCGTCGTCGCGTACGCCGACAACGTCGCGGTCCGCGTCACCGCGACGGTCGTCGCGGTGGCGGTCGTCGTCGGCGCCGTGGTCGTCTCCAAGCGCCGCGCCACGGGCATCGCCCCGTCCGGCGAGGCCGACGAGGCGTCCCGCACCACGGAGCCCGTCGCCCACTGAGAACGCACCCGTCCTGAAGGTCCCCTGCTCCTGGAGCGGGGGACCTTCTCCATACACTGAGCACTTATGGACAAGCCGAACGGGGGCAGGACGCTGGCGATGATCCTGCTGACCATGGCGGTGATGATCGCCGTGATCGTGGGCCTCGCCATCTGGGCCATGCCATGAGCGCCCGGACGCTCGTCGTGGTCAGGCACGCCAAAGCCGGCCACGCGCCCGGCCTCCCGGACAGCGAACGTCCGCTCACCCCCGGTGGTGAGCGGGACGCCCGGGCGGCGGGGGAGGAGATCCGGCGATTCGCCCCCGGACTTGTCCTGTGCTCGCCGTCGGTCCGCACCCGCAGCACCGCCGAGCTGCTCGGCCTCGACGCCCCCGTCGAGATCGAACGCGACATCTACGAGGCGTACCCCGACGACCTGCTCGGCGTGCTGCGCCGTACGGACGGGGAGATCGCGTCGGTGGTGCTCGTCGGCCACAATCCGGGCGTGCACGAGCTCGTCGCCGCCCTGACGGACGCCAGGATCGACGGCTTCCCGCCCGGCGCGTACGCGGTGATCGAGCTGGACGTGCCGTGGGAGGACGCCGCCCCCGGCACCGGACGGCTGGTCCATCTGAGCCACCCCTGATTGCGGCCCGGCGAGGCGGGTAATAAGTAGCGCCTGCCGCTCAGGAACGTCGTGCTCGCCAGGGCGCCGAGGCTGGAGGATCCACGCCTCGCGCTCGGCTTCGGCCTGGCCGGAGCCGCCTGCCTGGTGATCCCGCTGCTCACGGGCCTGCTCACCGGTCATCCGGCGGGCGGCGCGACGGTCGGCCTCGGCGCGTGGCTGGTCGCGGCGCGGGCCATCGCGAACCCCGCGGGCGTGCGCACGCCGTATCTGCTCGGCGTCGTGCTGTCGGTCGGCGTGGGGACGTCGCTGGGGATCCTGCTGTCGGGCAGCAGTTGGCTCATGGTCCTGATCGCCTCGGCCTTGGCCGGGCTCGGCGGCCTGGTGCGCCCGATCGGCGTCACCCCGGCGCTCACGCTGCTGCTGACCGCCGCCAACCCGCTGCCGCTCGACCCCCTGCCGCACACGGGCCTGCAACTGCTCGGCGGTCTGCTGGCGGCCGTCCTGCTCACCCTGCCCTGGCCGTGGCGGCGCACCCGCCCGGTCGTCACGATGCTGGGCGAGACGGCCGACACCCTGGCCGGGCTGGTCGAGGCCGTGGCCGACCCCGCGGTGGGCCAGGACGAATGGGACGAGCGCCGCAGGAAGGCCGCCGACGCCATCGCCGAGGTCCGCACGGCCCGGGCCCGCCGCCTGCGGTGGGAGCGGTCGCGGGCGGCCGAGGACGTCGCGGTCGCGTTGCGCCGGGTGTTCCACGAGATCGTGGCGTTGCGCGGGCTGTGCGACACGCTGGCCAGGCGTGCGCCCGGCGCGGCGGACGAGGCGAAGCTCGGCGACCTCGTGGACTCGCTGTCCGCGTCGCTGCGGGCCTATCTGGCCGAGTGCCCGCCCGAGCACCTGCCGGTCGTGGACTTCGGCGATCGGGTCGACCGGCTGCGCGACCGGGTCGCGGGCGGCGAGCGCGAGATGGTCGTGCTCGTCCTCCTCCGGCAGATCGCCCACAGCGCCGGGCGGATCCGGGAGGCGCTCGACGGCTCCGCCGAGGCGGCCCGCCGCCTGTGCGCGCCCGGCCTCGATCTGGCCACGCTGGCGGTCCCCCCGCCGCTCGCCTTCGACGACCCGCGCGTGCGGCACGCCCTGCGGGTCGTGCTCGGCACCGCCTTCGCCTCGATCGTCATCGTGCTGTTCAAGCCCGCGTTCCCGCACTGGCTGGTGATCGCGGTGCTGGTCACCATCCAGCCGACGTACGGGGAGACGCGGGCCAAAGTGTGGGCGCGGGTGGGCGGCAGCACGGCAGGTGGGCTGGTCTCGGCCGCCATCCTGCACATCACGCCGGGTCACTGGCTGCTCGTCGCGCTGATCGGGGTGTCGGCCGCGCTGGCGTTCGGCCTGGCCCCGACGCACCAGGCCTACTGGGCGACGTTCATGACGATGTGCGTGCTGCTGCTGCTCGACTTCCAGGTGCCGCAGACCGCGCGGATCGCCGAGTCGCGGGTCGTGCTGACCGTCGTCGGCGGCGTCATCGCCATCGCGTGCGCGCGGCTGCTGTGGCCGCGGGGGGAGACCGAACGGCTGGCCGAACGGGTCGGCCGGATGCTCGACTCGCACGCGGCGGTCGCCCGGACGCTCGCGCAGCTGGCCAGGGGTAAGGCGGGCGCCGAGCGGGCCGACGAGCGGATCAGGAAGGCCGCGGTGGACGCCGAGATGGTCGTGGGGGCGCTCGGCTACATCGCCAAGGAGCCCGGCGGCACGGCCCCCGACGCCGTCGAGGTGGCCCTGGAGGCCGCCCAGCGGGTCCGCGACGACCTGCTGACGCTGATCTCGGTGCTGCGCGACGAGCCGACCGGCGCCGGGCCGGTCCCCGACGTCCTGGAGGCCGTGGCCGGCCATCTGCGGGCCGCCGCGCAGGCCGTGCGGGGGCGGGAGCCGTACGAGCCGACGGCGGAGGCGAGCCGGGGGCTCGCGGACGACGCCGTGTGGGTCGGCGCCCAGGCCGAGCGCCGGCTCACCGAACTGGAGGCGGACGCGACCGAGCCGGGCTCGGGGCGGGCGCTGCTGCGCACCGCCGCCGTCGACCAGGCGCTGCGCTCGCTGGACGCCGACGCCGTACGGCTGTGCGCGGCGGCGGCCGGCGCCTTCGCGAACAGGCCCTGAGGTCTCAGGCCATGGCGGGCGGCATGCCGTCCTCGGCGTCGGCCGCCTCGACCTCCTCACGGGAGATGCCGAGCAGGTAGAGGATCGAGTCGAGGTACGGCACGTTGACCGCGGTGTCGGCGGCCTGCCGCACGATGGGCTTGGCGTTGAACGCGATGCCGAGCCCGGCGACGGCGAACATGTCGAGGTCGTTCGCGCCGTCGCCGATCGCGACGGTCTGGCTCAGCGGGATGCCCGACTCGGCTGCGAAGCGCTCCAGCGCGCGGGCCTTGCCCGGCCGGTCCACGATCTCGCCCACGACCCGGCCGGTGAGCCGGCCGTCCACGACCTCAAGGGTGTTGGCGGCCGAGTAGTCGATGCCGAGGTCGGCCACGAGGGAGTCGGTGATCTGGGTGAAGCCGCCGCTGACGATGGCGAAGCGGTAGTCGAGCCGCTTGAGGGTCCGCACCAGCGTGCGCGCGCCGGGGGTGAGGACGACCTCCTTGACGACCTTCTCGAAGACCTCCTCCGACAGCCCTTCGAGCAGCGCGACCCGCCTGACCAGCGACTCGGCGAAGTCGAGCTCGCCGCGCATGGCCTCGTCGGTGACCCGGGCGACCTCGTCCAGGCAGCCGGCGTGCCGGGCCAGCAGCTCGATGACCTCGTTCTGGATCAGCGTCGAGTCGACGTCCATCACGATGAGGCGCTTGGCGCGGCGGTACAGGCCGCTGCGCTGCACGGCCACGTCCACCTGCTGCGCCGCCGCCTCCGCGGCCAGTTCCGCGCGCATCGCCTGGGGGTCGGCGCCGGACACGGCGAGCTCGATGCACGTCACCGGGTAGCTCGACAGCCGTTCGATCCTGTCGATGTTGGCGCCGCTCGCCGCGATCCGGCCGGCGATCCCGGCCATGGCGGCGGGCAGCAGCGGCGCGCCCAGGACGGTGACGTGCAGCCGTCCGCGCCGTCGTTTCTCCTTGGAGGTCGTGCCGGTGGCGATCTCCAGGTCCATGTCGAGGTCGGCGGCGACCTGCTCGACGGCCGTCCACAGGCCGCCGATCGTTCCTCCGGTGCCGGTGGGCGGCCCCCCGGCGTAGGCGACGAGCACGCCCAGGGTGAGGCGGCCTCGGATGACGACCTGCTCCACGTCGGCCACGACGACCGGGAACCCGGCCAGTACGGAGAACAGCCGCGAGGTGACGCCCGGGCGATCCGGACCGGTCAGCGTGATCAGGAGCGTGCGCTGGTTCACGTTGTTTGAGGTTACTGCGCGGCTTGTCATGAGCGCGCACGAGGTTCACGATGCGGACGCCTTCATGCCCCCGCCCTGAGGTTCCGCTGTCATTTCCGCATGTCGTCATGGTGGCGGGCCGCGAATCAGGCCAGGCCGGGACGCTCTGCGCCGTCCGCCTCATCGTGGCCGGCACCCCCCGCCGAGGAAGGACGCGACGCGCATGACGATCTCCCTGCAGTCTGGACAATCCCTTGGCTCCGGCCGGTACACCGTCGGGCTCGCCGAGAGCGCCGCCGACCTGCGTGCCGCCCAGCGCCTGCGGTACGAGGTGTTCGCGGGGGAGATGGGCGCCCGGCTCGACTCCCCGCTGAGCGGGCTCGACGTCGAACCGCTCGACGCGTACTGCGACCACCTCCTCGTCCGCGAGGGTGACACGGTGGTCGGCACCTACCGCCTGCTGCCGCCCCGCCGTTCCGACCGCCTCTACTCCGACTCCGAGTTCGACCTCGGCGCGCTGAAGGGCCTGCGCGGCGACCTGGTCGAGGCCGGGCGCACGTGTGTGCACCCCGATCACCGCGGCGGCGCGGTCGTCGCCCTGATGTGGGCCGGGATCGCGCACTACATGACCAGCCGCGGGCACTCCTGGCTGGCGGGCTGCTGCTCGGTGCCCCTGGACGACGGCGGCGCGGTCGCCGCCGGTGTCGTCGACCGGGTCCAGTTGGGACCCGAGGAGTATCGCGTCACGCCGCACACGCCCTGGCGCGACGCCGGGATCCCCCGCCCCGACCGGTTCGTGCTGCCGCCGCTGCTGCGCGGTTACCTGCGTCTCGGCGCGTGGATCTGCGGCGCTCCCGCGTACGATCCGGACTTCGGCACGGCGGACTTCTTCGTGCTGCTCTCCGTGGCCGACGCCGACCCCCGCTACCTGCGGCACTTCCTGGGAGGGACGCGGTGAGCGCCGTCGCGCACCTGCCGGTGGCCTCCTCCGCCTGGCTGCCGGTGTCCCCCTGCGCGCCGGATGTCTGCCTGCGTCCGCAGGCGCGTACGGCCGGCCTCCTCCGCCGGGCCGCCCGCCTGGCGGGCGCGGCCGCCGTGCTGCTCGCCGGTCTGCCGATCGCGCTCGCGCTGGGCCGTACGGCACGGCGCGGGGCGGTCACGAGGCGCTGGTCGCGTCTGCTGCTGCGGGCACTCGGCGTCAGGATCGTGACGCGCCGCGGGTTCTCCTGCATCGGGGGCTCGGCGCGGGCGCGAGCCGTGCCGGGGGAGGACGGGCCCGCCCTGCTCGTCGGCAACCACGTCTCCTGGCTCGACCCCCTGGTCATCACGGCGACCTTCGCCTGCCGCCCGCTGGCCAAGGCGGAGGTGGGGAGGTGGCCGATCGTCGGCACGCTCGCCGCCGGGGGCGGGGCGCTGTTCATCGACAGGGACAGGCTGTCCGCCCTGCCCGGGGTCGTCGCGGACATGACCGCCGCGTTGCGGCGCGGCGAGAGCGTGGCCGCGTTCCCCGAGGGCACGACGTGGTGCGGACGCGAGATGGGGCGTTTCCGGCCCGCGGTCTTCCAGGCGGCGCTCGACGCGGGGGTGCCCGTGCGGCCGGTGGCGCTGCGTTTCCTGGAGGGCGACGGGGAGCGGGCCGCCCTTTCCACCCGGCCGTCGTACGTCGGGGACGACACGCTGCTGGCGTCGATTCTGCGGATCGTCGCGACCAGGGACCTGGTCGCGGAGGTGACGGTCTTCCCCGCCGTACGGCTGGACCGCCCGGTCGCGTACGGCGGGCGCGCCCACCGGGGGGAGGCGCGGGCGGCGCTGGCGCGGATCGCCGAGGCTCAGGTCAGAACGGGTCTCGTGGAGCCCGAGGAGCAGGCCGTGGCGGCCTGACAGGGGCTGCCCCACGATCGCCGGCGCCTGCCCGGGAGGCCGGGCGGGCGCCGTGGGTTGCATCGGAAGGAACTCAGCGGGTGATCGTGCTCTTCGACTTCGCCCAGCTGATGCTGTCGCCGAAGTCGCTGAGCAGTTCCTTCGGGTCGGTGTTTCGCGCCCCGTTGACGACCGCGCCGCCGAAGTAGCCATAGAGCTTGCCGCGGGCGGACCCGCTCAGCTGGGCCTTCGCCCAGAACGTGTAGCTCCCGCCCTTCTTGAGACCGGGCAGCACGCACAGCGCGCGGGTCCGCTCCCGCGTGCACTGCTCGTGGTAGTGGGTGCCGCGCGGGACGTAGATCCGGGTCTTGGTGACGTTCTTGGGGAACTTGACCGCCAGGAAGATGTCCTCGGTCCTGGTCCTGAGCCTGTTGCTGAGCTTGACTCTGAACGTGATCACGCGCCCGGCGCGGACGCTGTAGGGGTAACTGATCGCGATGCGGACGGGCGCCGGGGCCGCCGTGGTCGCCGCGGACGCCGCGACCGCCGTGGACGAGGCGGACGCGGCCGACGATGCGGCGGAGGCGGGCGCGCCGGACGCGACCAGCGCGCCCGCGGCCAGTGGCACGGCCAGCAGCGCGATCGGCTTGCCGATGAGGGTACGCATGCGGTCAGCCTTGACGATCGAGATCACGGTTCGATCACGTATCAGAGGATGAGATGGCTGTCGCCGAACTCGTGCCAGAGATAGCCCTCCTCGATCGCCGCCTCGTACGAGCGGGCCAGCACGCCGGTCCCGGTGATCGCCGACAGCATCATCAGGTGGCTGGAGCGGGGCTCGTGCAGGCCCGTGACGAGGCCGTCCACCGCTCGCACGCCTCCCGCCGGCGTGACGACGTGTGAGGTCCAGCCTGACGCCGCCCGCACCGTGCCCGGGGCGGAGGTGTCGAGGGCGGCGGTCTCCAGAGCCCGTACGACGGTCGTGCCGACGGCGATCACCCGGCCCCCGTGCTCGCGGGTGATGTTCACCAGCCGTGCCGTCCGCGGGGAGACCGAGAACCACTCGGGGTAGGGCGGTTCGTCCTTCTCCGGAGACGCGACCCCGGTGTGCAGCGTGATCGGTGCGACGCCGATCCCCCGGGCGACCAGGGCGGTGACGAGTTCCGGTGTGAACGGCCGACCGGCGCTGGGCATCTCCGCGCTGCCCGGCTCGACCCCGAAGACCGTCTGGTAGTCGGCGAGCGGCCAGTCGCGCCCCACGTAGCCGTAGCGGATGGGCACGCCGTGCGCGGCGAGGTAGGAGAGCACGTCGCGGTCCAGGTGGGCACGCCACAGGCGCGGCGTCTCCTGCGCCAGCAGGCGCAGCGTGGCCCCTCCCGGCAACGGCAGCCACTCGCCGGGCGCGGCGCCGGAGTAGGGCTCCGTCGCCGTCGCCGTACGGCGGCGCAGTTCGACCAGCCACTCGCCGGACGCGAGGCGGCCGGAGAAGTGGACGGCCAGCCGGTCGAGCCGCACCGCCGCGGGCAGGGTGGCGGAGTTGTTGACCACCAGCAGGTCGCCGGGGGACAGCAGCGACGGCAGGTCGGCGAAGACGTGGTGGGTGACCTCGCCGGTGTCGCGGCGGGACACCAGCAGCCTGACCTCGTCGCGGCGCAGCCCGCGCGCCTCCGGCGGTTCGTGCGCCTCGAGCGGCGCCGTCAGCGCGAACTCGAACGACCCTGCCGCCCCGTACGGCCGGATCGCCGAATCGGGGGTGCTCATTCCAGTTCCCCTCTCGTGAAGCGGCCGGGGGCGGGGTGGGCGCCCACGAGGCGCAGCAGCGCCGGGGCGACGCTCTCGGGCGGCGGCGCGGCCCCGGCCTCCTCGGGGCCGACGGCGTCCGCGAGCATGCGGGTGCGCATCTCGCCCGGGTCCACCCACCAGACGGCCACGTCGGGCTCCTCGGCCGCGAGAACGTTCGACACCTGGTCGAGGGCGGCCTTGGTCGCGCCGTAGCCGCCCCAGCCCTCGTACGCCTCGACGGCCGCGTCGGAGGAGATGTTGAGGATCGCGCCCCGCCGCTTGCGCAGCGCGGGCAGCGTCGCCTGGACCAGCGCGAGCGGCGCGATCACGTTCGTCTCGAACAGCGCGCGCAGCGCGTCCAGCGGATAGTCGGCGAGCCGGGGCAGCGGGGCGGGACCGAGCCCGCTCGCGTTGTTGACGAGGAGGTCCAGTTCGGGCACGGACTCGGCGAGCCTGGCCACGTGCGCGGGATCGGCGACGTCTCCGGGGATGGCCCGGGCGCCGAGGTCGAAGGCGGCCGACATGAGGTCCTCCTCGCCGCGCGCGGTGAGGAGGAGCGACCAGCCGTCGGCGGCGAGCGCCTTGGCGAGAGCGAGTCCCAGCCCTCGCGACGCTCCGGTGATGAGTGCCTGCTTCATGCGCTTCACGCTAGGAATCGGCACGTCAGGGACACATCGGACCGAGGTCCTGCCGTCGCTCGGCAGTTGGGTCTAGGTCCCCCGGCCGACGCGGGCCAGTTGGCGGTGCACCTAGTCTGTGTCCCGTGCCCGAGCCTGCCGACCCTGCTTCCGCGCCCGCGCGGGACCGCGACGCGGTGCTGCACGCGGTCAGCTCGGCCGTGCTGGCCGTCACCCGTCACCTGTCGGTCCGCGAGGTCCTCCAGGTCATCGTGCGGTCCGCGGCGCGGCTGCTCGACGCGAAATACGCCGCGCTCGGCGTGCCGGACGACGACGGCGCGTTCGCCGAGTTCGTGGCCGAGGGCATCTCCGACGAGCAGTGGGCGGCCATCGGGCCCACCCCGCGCCAGCACGGCATGCTGGGCGCGATGCTCCGCGAGGGGACGCCGGTGCGGCTGGCCGACATCCGCAGGGACCCCCGGTTCGAGTGGTGGCCGAAGGCCCATCCCATCCTCAAGGACTTCCTCGGTGTGCCGATCATGGACGGCGGCACGGTCCTCGGGATCATCTTCCTGTCCAACAAGCGGACGCCCGGCGGGTTCGACGAGGCCGACGAGGAGCTGCTGACGTTGTTCGCGGCGCACGCCGCCATCGCGATCACTAACGCCCGGCTGTACGAGCGGGGGCGCGAGCTCACGGTCGTCGAAGAACGCACCCGGATGGCCCGCGAGCTGCACGACGCCGTCAGCCAGAAGCTGTTCTCGCTGCGGCTGACCGCGCGGGCCGCCGCCGCGCTCGCCCGTACGGACCCCGAGCGGGCGGCCGAGGCGATCGAACGGGTCGAGCGGATGGCGGGAGAGGCGCTGACCGAGCTGCGCGCGGTGATCGTGGAGCTGCGGCCGGCCGAGCTGGACCGGCACGGCCTGGTGGAGAGCCTGCGCAAGCAGGTGGCCCTCCTCGACCGCCTGCACCCCATGACGGTCGCCTTCACCGCCGAGGGCGAGGCGCCCGGCGACCTCGACCTCGATCTGGCGCCCGAGATCGAGGTCGCCGTGCTGCGGGTCGCCCAGGAGGCCCTGCACAACGCCGTGCGGCACGCCAGGGCCGCCCGCATCGACGTACGGCTCGCGCATCGGGAGGCCGCGCTGGTGCTCGAGGTGACCGACGACGGCGCCGGATTCGATGAGGCGGGAGTGCACGGCTTGGGGCTGCCGTCGATGAGCGACCGGGCCCAGGCCGTGGGCGGCACGCTGACGGTCTCCTCCGCGCCCGGCCGCGGCACGACCGTACGACTGGAGGTGCCCGCGTGATCCGCGTGCTCATCGCCGACGACCATCCCGTCGTACGGCAGGGCCTGCGTACGTTCCTGGAGATCCAGGAGGACATCAGCGTCGTGGGGGAGGCGGCCGACGGCGCCGAGGCGGTCGAGATGACCGGCGCGCTCGCCCCCGACGTGCTGCTGCTCGACCTGAAGATGCCGGTGCTCGACGGCCTGGGCGCGCTCGCGGAGCTGTCAGGCCGGGACGTGCGGGTGATCGTCCTCACCTCGGTCAGCGACCGCGGCGACGTGGCCCCGGCCATGCGGGCGGGCGCGGCGGGCTTCCTCTACAAGGACGTGGACCCCGGCGCCCTCGTCCAGGCGATCCGGGCCGTGTACGGCGGGCAGGTTCTGCTCGCGCCGGAGGCAGCCGAGGCGATGCTGGCCGGCCCGGCGGACCGCGAGCACGACGGAGCGGGGTCCGCCCTGACCGATCGGGAACGCGAGGTGCTGCGGCTGCTCGCCGCCGGCCGTTCGAACCGCGAGATCGCCCGCGAGCTCGCGGTGGCGGAGAAGACCGTGAAGACCCACGTCTCCAACGTGCTCATGAAGCTCGGCGTGCAGGACCGCACCCAGGCCGCGCTCTACGCCGTACGCCACGGCCTGGCCTGAGCGCCCGCCGGCTCACGCCGCCAGCCGGGCGCCGCGTCGCCAGACGGCCCGGATGTTGAGGGTGTCGCCGATGGCCGTGGTGGGGTCGCCGTCGACCAGGAGGAGGTCGGCGCGCAGCCCCGGGGCGATGCGCCCGCGGTCGTCCAGCCCGAACCGCCGGGCGGTGGCGGCGGTCGCCGCGTGGAGCGCCGCGGACGGGGCGAGACCGGCGCGGACGAGGTATCCCAGTTCGTGGTGCACGCTCGCGCCGTGGGCCAGCCCGCCGAGGAACGGCACGGGAATGGAGGTGTCGGTGCCGACGAGGACGTCCACGCCGGCCTCGTGCAGGGCCGCGACGGACGCCAGCACGTCGTCGAGCCTGCCCTGCGGGTAGCGGTTGAAGCTGCCGCGCAGGGTCTTGTCCCATCGGCCGTCGAGACGGCTGCTCACCCGCGGGTCGTCGGCCAGCGCCTCGCCGGTCATCCCCATCAGCGAGGCGTTCAGGCACACGCACGCGACGACGAAGGCGCCGGAGTCGGCGATCACCCGGATGATCTCGGGGGTGTGCGGGCGGTCCATGAACAGGTGGGCGAGGCCGTCCACGCCCGCCTCGATCGCCATGCGGGTGGCGTCGACGGTGAGTGCGTGGGCGATGGCGAGCATCCCGTGCCGGTGGGCCTCTGCGACGCCGGCGTCCAGTGTCGCCTGGTCGAGCATGGGGAGGCCCGGGTGCCCCTCGACGGTCCCGTCGTCGACCATGAACTTGATGTAGTCCGAGCCGGAAGCCACGAGACGAGGAATCCACGCCACCGCCTCCTCGGGGGTGGTCACGTGCGGTTCCGGGCGAGGGCCGGCCTGCCACCGGTCATCCGGCGCGCCGCTCCCGATGAAGGGGCGGATGTCGAAGTCCTCGGGGACCAGTTCGCTGGGATGCCCGCCCGGCGCCGTGAGGCCGAAACCGGCGGAGCGGACGTCGGCGAGCGTGTCGTCCTCCTCGATGTGGGCGCGGCCGTGCCGGGTGTGCGCGCCCTGCATCTCGAGTTCCGTCGTCACACCGAACGTCAGAGCGAGCGCGAGGGAGTCCTCGCTGGTGTGGACGTGGGCGTCGATCAGGCCGGGGAGAAGGGTCGCCCCGGTGGCGTCGACGACCTCGGCGTCGGAGGGCATGTCCCCTCCCACGGCGAGGATCCGCCCTTCGCCGACGAGCACAGCGGCGGGGCCGATCGGCCTCTCGCCGTCGAACACGCGGGCGTTGACGATGGCTGTCTTCATGGTCCGTCCAGTCTGCCGAGCTGATGCATAGGCCCCTATGTAAACAGGTGCATAGGACGCTATGCAACGGGCGCGTACGGTGTCGGTAGCCTTTTGCCGGGCGGTGGACGGGCCACCCCACACGGACGCGCCGTCACGTGCCCATGGCGGACGGTCGGTCGAGCGGAAAGAGGCGCCGATGGAGGGCGAGGGGGAGCGGTGGGTCCCGGAGCGCTATGCGGCGTACTGGATCAACCACTCGTCGAGGAAGGTGATCCGCCTCCATGAGCTGCGGCTGCGTCCCCTCGGGTTGAGCATGGCCAACGCCGCGGTGCTTCTGACGCTGGCCGAAGGCGGCCCGATGTCGCAGAAGGACCTGACCCGGTTGGCGCGGGTCGAACAGCCGACGATGGCGGAGATGCTGTCGCGGATGGAGCGCGACGGCCTGGTGTGTCGGCAGCGCAATCCCCGTGACCGGCGGGGCAGCCTCTTCTCCGTCACCGACCTGGCGCGGAGCCGGCTCGACCTGGTGCGCGAGGCGCTGGTGCAGGGGGAGCGGGACGCGCTGTCCGGTCTCACCGCCGAGGAGACGGAGCAACTGATCCGGCTGCTCCGGCGCGTGGCCGGCAACGTGGACCAGGCCGCAGCCCCGCTCCAGTCACCCGAGAGAAAAGGGTAGTTCGCCTCGCGAATTGGTTACTCTGGACCGGTGAGCAAGAATGCCGACGGCCAGATGGGGACGGTGGCCGCGCTGGTGCGGTCCACGTTCCTGGTGAACGCCGTGTACGCGGATTCCGCCCGAGAGTACGGACTCACCCAGCAGCAGGGTCAGTTGCTGTGCGTTCTGATGGCGCAGCCCTACGGCATGAGCGAGCTGGGCGGGATACTCGGCCTGGCGAAGTCGAGCCTGACCGGCCTGGTGGACCGCAGCGAGCGCAACGGACTGGTCCAGCGCACCCCCGACCCCCAGGACTCCCGCGCGGTGCGGGTGTCGCTCACCAGGCAGGGCGCCAGGCTGGCCGACGAGTTCTACACCGAGACCTGCCGCCGCGTCGAGGAACTGGCCTCGGGGCTGGCGCCGGCGGAGCGCGACACGCTCGCCGCCCTGCTCGGCCGCGTCGTGACGGACAACAAGGTCCCCACCGTCTTCCTGGAACCGGACTCCACGCGCTGAATTCGAGAAGGGTTGCAGTTCGTGCCACGAACTAATATGGTTCGTAGCACGAACTGCAGCTCTTTCTTGCATCGGAGCGTGAATCATGAGTCGTACGGTCGTGGTCGTCGGCGGAGGTTACGGTGGTTCCGCGGTCGCCAAGGCGCTGGACGCCGAGGCCGACGTCGTCCTCATCGACCCCCGGGACGCGTTCGTCAACACGGCCGGCTCCCTGCGGGCGCTGACCCGGCCCGACTGGGCGGGCACCATGTTCTTCCCCTACGACCAGTGGCTCAGGCGCGGCAGCGTGGTGCGCGAGCGGGCGGTCTCGGTGGACCCCGGCGGCGTCACCCTGGCCTCGGGCCGGCGGATCGAGGCCGACTACCTGGTGCTGGCCACCGGCTCCAGCTACGCCTACCCGGCCAAACCAGCGTCCGACTCCATGGACGAGGTCATGGACGACCTGCGCCGGACCCACAAGGAACTGGCCGGCGCCGAACGGGTGCTGATCCTCGGCGCGGGGCCGGTCGGCCTGGAACTCGCCGGCGAGATCAAGGAGGTCTGGCCGCACAAGCACGTGACCGTCCTGGACCCGGCCGAGCGACTGCTGGCCGCCTTCCCCGAGGAGATGCGCAGGGAACTGCACCGCCAGCTCGACGAGCTGGACATCCACCTGCGGCTGGGCGCCAACTTGACCACGACTCCGCCGACCGAACCCGCCCAGGCGGAGACCTTCACGGTCACGACGACCGGCGGGGAGGAGATCACCGCCGACATCTGGTTCCGTGCGCACGGCGTTCACGTCAACAGCGACTACCTCGCCGACGGCCGGCTGACGGCGCGTACCCCGCGGGGGCAGGTTCCCGTCACCGAAACCCTCAACGTCCAGGGATACGAGCACGTCTACGCCATCGGCGACATCACCGACGTCCCCGAGGCCAAGATGGCCGGGTACGCAATGCAGCACGCCGAGGTGGTGGCCCGGAACATCCTCGCCCAGATGCGCGGCGAGCGGCCGGAGGCCACCTACCAGCCGCTGCCCTACCCCATGATCCTGCTCCCGCTCGGCCCGCGCGGCGGTGTCGGCCAGTTGCCCTCCCCGGAAGGACCGGTCGTCGTCCCGGCCGAGACCGTGTCGGCGTACAAGGGGGCCGACCTGTTCACCGGCCGCTTCAGCGAGCAGTTCGGCGCCGCCTGACATGAACGCCACGCCTGTCCGCACACAGAAAGGCAGAACAATGCCCGCACATGACGTCGTCTTCGGTTTCGGCGCGCACTCCGGCATCGACGACATACCCGAGCTGCTGCGCATGGCCCAGCAGGCCGACCGGGACGGGCTCGACATCTTCACGTTGTCGGACCATCCCTACCTCGGCGGACGTGTGGACGCCTATGCCGCGCTCGGCTTCATCCTCGGGCGTACGGAGCACATCGCCGGTTTCGCCAACGTCACCAACCTGCCGACCCGGCCCGCCCCCATGCTGGCCAGGATGGTGACGTCGTTGTCGGCCCTGTCGGGCGGCCGGGTCGTGCTCGGCATGGGCGCGGGCGGGTTGTGGGATCGCATCGCCGACATGGGGGTGCCGCGGCTGACGCCCGGCGACGCCGTGGACGCCTTCGAGGAGGCGATCGTCCTGGTCAAGCTGCTGTCGGGCGGTGGTCCTCCGGTCACCTACCAGGGCACGCACTACCAGGTGAACCACATAGAGCCGGCCCCCGTGCCCGCGCCGCCCGTGTGGACCGGATCGGTCGGCCGCAAATCCCTGGCGGCCACCGGCCGGGTGGCCGACGGCTGGATCCCCGGCCACGCGGCCGACTGGCTCAGCGAGCGCTACCGCACGTCGCGGCCGGTCATCGACGAGGCGGCCGCGTCCGTCGGCCGCGATCCGGGCGAGATCCGCACGGTCTTCAACTTCCCCGGGCGCATCACCGACCGGCCGCTGCCCGCCACCCGCGACTCCGAGGGCCGCTGGATCGGCGGTTCCGTCGGCCAGTGGGTCGAGGAGCTGACCGGAGCCGTGCTGGAGCACGGCGCGTCGGGCTTCACGCTCTTCTCCGCCGACCACGGCGCCCCCGACCCCACCCTCCTGGCCCGCTGGGCCCAGGAGGTCGTGCCCGCCGTCCGCGAGGCGATCGCGAAGCGGTGAGCCCGGTCCGGGCGCGCGTCAGACCTGGGATTCGACGATCGCGTTGTGGGCGGCCACCCTGGCCCGCCGTACGGCCCGGTCGAGGTCGCGCAGGGCCTGCCCACGAGCGGCGACCTGCCCGGAGGTGAGCCCCCGCTCGTCGGCGAGGCGGAGCGCCACCGACAGCCGGGCGGCGAGGGCGCCGACCCGGTGCGCCCTGCCCGGATAGCCGGGGGCGAGGGCATCGCCCGCGCGGTCGAGCGTGTCCGGCGCCGGGAAGCCCTGAGCCGGGCCGCCCACGCCGAGCAGCGCCTCGGTGGCGGCCATCATGGCGGTCCGCAGCGCCTGCTCCGCCTCGGCCAGCGACGGCACGTCGGGCGGCACGGCCGACGCCTCGGCCACGGTCCAGCGGATTCCGGAGTACGACGAGCCGCGCCGGTCGGCGGACGGCACGAGACCGAGGCACCGGCCGGGCAGCACGGCCACGGCGGCCTGGCCCGCGTCGATCGCGGCGCCGTTGAAGGCGGGCGGGCCGGTGAGCCCGAGCGGGTCGCCGGGGATCGGCAGGGCCAGCCGGAACGCGTCGAGCCCCTCGATCCGACGATCGACGAGGTAGGCGAGCAGGGGGGTCTCGACGTCATCCGCCGCCACCACCTGCGGCCCGGCCTCGCGCTCGACGCGGTCGAGGGCGTGCTCCAGGCTCACGTGTCCCCCGAGCCAGGCATTGCCCCAGGCGACGAGCGTGGCGGAGATCGGTGAATCGATGCGCACCCGATCCACGATATGTGGTCGGACTGCCATAGTTTTATCTCAGCGAACCACGGGAGGGGGACCACATGGGCGGTCAGGTGCTTCAGCTTCAGGACGTGGCCGTCCGCAGGGACGGCGCCGCCCTGCTGCGCGGCATCGACTGGAGCGTCCGGGAAGACGAGCGCTGGGTGGTGATCGGGCCGAACGGTGCGGGGAAGACGACGCTGCTCCAGGTGGCCGCGTCGCTGCTGTTCCCGTCCGAGGGCTCGGTGGAGATCCTCGGCGAGCGGCTCGGCCAGACGGACGTGTTCGACCTGCGGCCCCGGATCGGCCTGGCCAGCGCGGCCCTGTCGGAGCGCATCCCGCCGGACGAGAAGGTCATCGACCTCGTGCTCACCGCGTCGTACGCGATCCTGGGCCGGTGGACGGAGGAGTACGACTCCCACGACGTCACCCGGGCGGTCGAGCTCATCGACCAGCTCGGCTGTGCCCACCTGATCCGGCGGCGCTTCGGGACGCTGTCGGAGGGCGAGCGCAAGCGGGTGCAGATCGCTCGGGCGCTCATGCCGGACCCCGAGCTGCTGCTGCTCGACGAGCCCGCGGCCGGGCTCGACGTCGCGGGCCGCGAGGATCTCGTACGCCGCCTCGGCGCGCTGGCCCGCGACCCGAAGTCGCCCACGATGGTGCTGGTCACCCACCATGTCGAGGAGATCCCGGCCGGGTTCACCCACGTGCTGCTGCTGCGGCACGGCTCGGTCGTCGACCAGGGGCCGATCGACTCGGTGATGACGCCGGAGAACCTGTCCGCGACCTTCGGCGTGCCGCTGCACCTCGACCGCGGCCAGGAGGGCCGCTGGTACGCCCGTCCCCTCTGACCTCCACGCAGAGCCCGGAGCCTACCCTTGGCGGATAGCCATCCGAGGGAGAGGTGCGAGTGACGCCGTGGGAGGCGGCCGCGGTCTTCGCGGCCGGTGTCGGGGCCGGGGCCATCAACGCCGTCGTGGGATCGGGTTCGCTCATCACGTTCCCGACGATGCTGGCCGTCGGCTTCCCGCCGATCGTCGCGAACGTGTCCAACAACGTCGGGCTCGTCCCCGGCGGCGTGACCGGGGTGCTCGGCTACCGCGCCGAGCTCAAGGGTCAGCGTGAGCGGCTGCTCCGGCTCGGCGTCGCGTCCGTGATCGGCTCGCTCGCCGGCGGGGTGCTGCTCCTGCTTCTCCCCGCGGAGGCGTTCAAGGTCATCGTCCCGGTGCTCATCGCGGTCGCCTGCCTCCTCGTGGTGTTCCAGCCGAGGATCAACGAGTGGCTGGCCGTACGGCGCAGGCCGCACCCCCACGGCGGGCCGTGGCTGTGGCTGGGCGTCCTGGGCGCCGGCATGTACGGCGGCTACTTCGGCGCCGCCCAGGGCATCGTGCTCATCGGCCTGCTCGGCAGCTTCCTCGACGAGGACCTCCAACGGGTGAACGCGGCGAAGAACCTGCTGTCGCTGCTGGTCAACGCCACGGCGGCGGTGCTGTTCGCGTTCATCGCGCCGGTGGACTGGGCCGCCGTGCTGATGGTCGCGATCGGCTCGGCCGTCGGCGGCTTCCTCGGCGCCCGCGTGGGCCGCCGGCTGCCCGCACCCTTGCTGCGGGGATTCATTGTTGTCGTCGGGATCGTGGCGATAGTGAAGCTGGTGTCCTGAAAGGGTATGTCTGCCCTTGTGAAGGGCGACCGGGTGGAGATCGTCATCGATGCGGGGGGAACCCCGCGCACCTACGAGGTGGTCGCGACCAGGGCGGGCCGCCGGATCGAGATCACGACGGGCCGGGGAGTGGTCGAGGTCAGCGAGGTCACGCGGGCGGGCACTCCCGTCCGCACCGCGCGGTTCATGTCCAACCGCGTCCTCGCGCTGGTGGAACATCCCGCCGACGACCGCGGCCCGGACACCGGCTGACCGGGTCCGGGCGCGGAACGCGTCCCCGTGGTGGAGTCACTGTGGGGGTCACTCCGCGGGACGGACCTGGACGACGCCGTCCTGTCGCAGCCTGGTCTGGAAGGCCGGCTGGCGCGACGTCGCGGGTCCGTGCATGACCCGGCCGTCGGAGATGCGGAAGGCGCTGCCGTGCCACGGGCAGACGATGCAGGCCTGGCCCTCCTCCATGGCGACCCGTCCCTGGTGGAGCGGGCCGGCGAGGTGGGAGCAGTTGTCCGCGAGCACGCTCACGTCGTCGCCGAGGCGCAGGACGAACAGATCGATGTAGCCGAGCCGCCGCCGGACCGGCCGCCCGTTGGGCAGGTCCTTGAGCGCGCACAGGTCGTGCCAGCCGAGCGGCATGAGGTGGCCGACCGACTCCGCGTGGTTGGCCCCGGCCGCCTGTCGGTAGGACATGTGGCTGCCGAGGTGTGCACCCGCGGAGGCCGCCGCGAGTCCCGCGTACGCCAGTATGCGCCCGGCGCGTTCGCGTCCCGTCACCCGTAAGAAAAGAGAGCCCGTGTAGCAGAGCGCCGCGGCGGTGTTGGTCATGGCGTGCACCAAGCCCACGCGCTGCTGTTCGCGGTGCAGGGTGGACCAGTCGGTGAGGCCGGCCGCCACCGTGGGAACGGCGCTGCCCAGTCCCACCAGGATCAGCGTCCGCGCCGCGCGTGAGCCCGTCTTGGTCATGTCCACCACGCTCGCCGACAGCCAGCAGCCGAAGGTCGTCACGGCGAGCGCCGGGTGCAACGGGTGTCCCATGGGCACGCCGTGCAGGACGTCTCGCAGCTTGCCCGGGCCGAGTCTGCGGCGCACCTTCTTGGATATGACGGTGATCGGCCGGTCGAGCACGGTGGCCCGCTCGAGCCCGTCGAGGAGCTCTGCCGAAGGGACCCTCCGTGCCGTACGGCCCGCACGCGGCCTGGTCGTCTCTTCCATGTTTCGCCCCCTAACACGGGATCACGTACCCCCGCGTCACAGCTGTGAACATGGACAGGCATGAGACGGTATATGCGAGTTTCGAGTCGGCGCGCTCCCGTTCAGGGCGCCAGATGACCCCGGGCGACCGAGCCGGCGACCAGCTCCGCGGCGTACTCGCCGAGCGTGGGCGACCCCTCCTCGATGAGCCGCACCTTCTCCATGACCTGGCGGGCCGTCACCTTGTAGAGCGGCCACGTGCCGCCCTCGTTGCGGTGGTTGGCGATGATCGGCGCGAGCCGGTCGAGCGCCCTGGCGAACCTCGCCTCCGGTGTGCGCCGCTCCTCGAACTCGTCCCACAGGGCACGCAGTCGCGCCCCCTGGTCCTCCGGAAGCAGCCCGAAGATCCGGTCGGCCGCCGCGCGTTCGAGCGCGGCCTGCCCCTCGACCGCGACGGGGTCGTAGATGAAGGTGTCGCCGGCGTCGATCTCCACTATGTCGTGGACGAGCAGCATCGCGACCACCCTGGACATGTCGGTTCCCGGGGGCGCGTGCTCGGCCAGCGTCATCGCCATCATGGCCAGATGCCAGGAGTGCTCGGCGTCGTTCTCCCGGCGCGAGCCGTCGATCAGCGAGTTCCGGCGGATGACGCGCTTCAGCTTGTCGATCTCCATGTGGAAGGCGAGCTGAGACTGCAGCCGTTCGTGGATGAGCGCGGTCGTCACCTGCGCAAGCCTAACCGGTCACGATCAGTTCGTCCCCGATCCGGCGCCGCGCGCCGTCAGGCTCACGAAGCGCACGCCCTTCTCCCGTACGACGACGCGTCCCGCCTCGTCGTACGCGGTCAGGGTGACCCCGTTGAGAGGGCGTCAGACGGTGAAGAGGCGGCCGACCTCCTCCAGTTCGCGCACGAGGTCGAAGCGGGGATCGCGGTAGTGGCGGGCGCCGAAGCCGGTGCGGCTCACGGTCCATCTCAGTTCGCGCGCCCACCTGTCCTGGTCGGCGCACAGCGCCAGGTCGGCCATCGTCATCCGGCTTTTGATCAGCGATAACCAGGCGGCACCGGGGGGATTCACCAAGAGACTCCTTTCGGATGGGTGCCCAGTGGAGATCTCGTCGTTCTGAATTCGTCGTACGGAGGGCGCGTTCCATTCACGGAACGGCCCATTCGGTGTTCGCTGCGTGCGCAGTGCGAGCGCCGGCGACGCCGGCCGAATGTCGAAATCCCGCTGGCCCGGATGCCTCCCGTAGTCATGCGCATCCGAGGCGGCCGGCGCCCCTCGCCGGGCGCGTGCCCCGGATGGGGAAACGGGCCGCGGAGTATTTCGCCGGCGACGCCGGCGCCCCCACACTCCGGAAGACCCTTCCCGCATCGATCGTGACTCAGGACGCATTGCCCTGCAATACTTGGCGAAAAGAAATCCGCAAGAATCTTGTGCGGATACGCTGCAAATTACGGTGCAACTTGCACGAGCGGGCGCGGTAATCTTCGGACAGGGCGCCCCTCACCCGCGCGCCCGATCCGCCAGGGCGCGCGCCCACCATCCGTGCGTCCACCGCAACCACCGGATTCACCGGATGAAGGAGGTCGGCCGGGGTGCCCGAGCACGGCAGTCCCACCGTCCGCCGCCGGCGGCTGGGGCAGGAACTGCGCCGGTTACGCGAGCGTGCCGATCTGACGGGCGACCAGGTCGCCGCCCGGCTCGGCTGGTCGGCGGCGAAGATCAGCAGGATCGAGACGGCGCGCACCTCGCCTCGCACGAGCGATGTTGAGGCACTTCTGGTGATCTACATGGTAGATTCCCGCCAACGCCAAGAGCTGCTCGCCCTGCACCGGGACGCGACCCGGAAGGGCTGGTGGGAGGATTATCGCGACTCCCTGCCCAAGGAATACACGACGTTCCTTGGCCTGGAGGCCGAAGCCACGGCAGCACGCGACTGGGAACCCCAGGTGGTGCCGGGTCTGTTCCAGACCGAGGCGTACGTCCGAGCCATGATGGAGAGCGGACAACGGAGCACCCTTGAGGCGCCGGGCGGCGTCCGCAGCCGGATCGAGGTCCGGATGGCGCGCCAGCAGGCCGTTCTCAGGGCGGAGAGCCCGCTGGCCATCTCCGCCGTCCTGGAGGAGTCGGTCCTGCTGCGCCGGTTCGGCGACCACGAGGTGATGCGGGAACAGGTCAGGCGGTTGATCGAGGTGTCAGAGCTGCCGAACGTCGAGTTGCGGATCCTTCCGCTCGACGCGGACCACCCGATCAACACCGGCGCGTTCTGCCACCTCAAGGTGCCGGAGTTCCACGACGTCGTGTACCTGGAGGCACTCCTGGGCGGGCGTCTGGTCGAGGACGAGACGATCGTCTACCGGTACGAGGTGGCATTCGACTACCTGGAGACGAAGGCCCTCGACGTGGACGACTCCCGCCGGTTCTTGGAGAAAACTGTCCGTCACTGGCGCTAGCCAGCTCTAGACCGCCCCGGGAACCCGCGCGAAATGATTTCCGGGGGGAGAGAAACGTTGTCCATGAACTCGATTGACCTGTCCGGAGCCGTCTGGTGGAAGAGCAGCCGGAGCTCTAACAACTGTCAGTGTGTGGAAGTGGCCGTACTTCCTGACGGCCACGTGGGTGTGCGCGACAGCAAGAACCAGGACGGCCCCGCTCTCGTCTTCACTCCCGCCGAATGGGACGCGTTCATCGGCGGCGTGAAGGACGGCGAGTTCGACCTTTAACGAGTCCGGCAGGAAATCGCGACCGCGGAAATCGGCCCCGGCGGGGCGCTCTGACGACGGTCGCGGACGCGCGTACGGCCCGCGCCCGGAAGGGGCGCGAGCCGTACGTGAGGGGAAGGGGGTCAGGCGACGCCGAGCCCCTGCGCGACGCGCTGGCCGAGGTCCTTGTGGATGTTGGTCCAATACTCGACCACGCGCTTCTTCATGTCGGCGGTCACCTCGGGAGCCGAGGCGTGGCCGATGATGTTGCTCACCATGTGGTCGCGGTCGACGTCGGAGAGTACGTTCTCCCACAGCGCGCGCGGCTGGACGTAGTCGTCGTCCTCGCGGTGCCTGACGTACGCGCTCCGGATGATCTCACCGGCGACCTGGTAGTTCTCGCCCTCGTAGAGCGAGGGGTCGGCGGCGGGGCCGCCGAAGGAGTTCGGCGCGTACAGCGGGTCGCTCGGGTTGGCGAACGTCATGGCGCCGTCCTTGTTGTAGCTGTGGACGGGCGCCTTGGGCCGGTTCACCGGAAGCTGCAGGTAGTTGGTGCCGATGCGGTGGCGGTGGGTGTCGGGGTAGGAGAACAGCCGGCCCTGGAGCATCTTGTCCGGCGAGGCGCCGATGCCCGGCACCAGGTTGGCGGGCTCGAAAGCGGCCTGCTCGATTTCGGCGAAGTAGTTCTCCGGGTTGCGGTTCAGCACGAACCGGCCGATCGTGATCTCCGGGTAGTCGGAGTGCGGCCAGACCTTCGTGAGGTCGAACGGGTTGAACCGGTAGTCCGCCGCGTCCTCGAAGGGCATGATCTGGACGTTGACCTTCCACGCCGGGTGGTCGCCGTTCCTGATGGCGGTGTGCAGGTCGCGGATGTGGAAGTCCGGGTCCTCGGCGGTCATGGCCCTGGCCTCGGCGTCGGTGAAGTTCTCGATGCCCTGCTCGGTCTTGAAGTGGTACTTGACCCAGAACTTCTCGCCCGCGGCGTTGTACCAGAGGAAGGTGTGCGACCCGAAGCCGTGCATGTGCCGCCACGTGCGGGGGGTGCCGCGGTCGGTCATGAGGAACGACACCTGGTGGGCCGACTCGGGCGACAGCGTCCAGAAGTCCCACTGCATGTTGTGGTCGTGCAGATGGTTGTCGGCGCGGCGCTTCTGCGTGTGGATGAAGTCGGAGAACTTCGAAGGGTCGCGGATGAAGAAGATCGGCGTGTTGTTGCCGACGATGTCGTAGTTGCCGTCCTCCGTGTAGAACTTGATCGCGAAGCCGCGGGGGTCGCGCGCGGTGTCGGCGCTGCCCAGTTCGCCGGCCACGGTGGAGAATCGAAGGAGGAGCTCGGTCTCCTCGCCCTTCTGGAACAGCTTCGCCTTGGTGTACTGGCTGACGTCCTCGGTGATGTGCAGCACGCCGTACGCGCCGCCGCCCTTGGCGTGCACTACGCGCTCGGGGACCCGCTCCCGGTTGAAGTGGGCCATCTTCTGGATCAGGTAGTGGTCCTGCAGCAGCAGCGGGCCGTTGGGACCGACGGACAGGGAGAACTCGTCGCTGGGAGCGGGAATCCCGGCGTCAGTGGTGGTGATGGGCCTGTCGGTCATGGGGCTGTCCTCCGGGGTCACTTCATGGGATGCGTGCGGGAAACGACGGAAAGCGGGGACGCGAGGCTCAGGCACGGGCGGAGCCGGACCGGGCGCTGCCGGTCTCGGCCCGGCACGGGGGGCACAGGCCCCAGTAGATGACGTCCGCCTCGTCCACCAGGTAGCCGGCGTCCGACGCCGGCTCCAGGCAGGGCGCGTGCCCCACCGCGCAGTCGACGTCCGTGACTCTTCCGCAACGGCGGCAGACGAGGTGGTGGTGGTTGTCGCCCACCCGCGTCTCGTACCGTGTCGGGCTGCCCGCGGGCTCGATGCGGCGGAGCAGTGCGCCGCGCTGCAACGCGTTCAGCGAGTCGTAGACGGCTTGCAGGGACACCTGGCCGACGCGTTCGCACACACCGCGATGGATGGCTTCCACGTCGAGGTGGTCGCCCCCGCTCACGGTCTGCAGGATCGCCAGGCGGGCCGCGGTCACCCGCAGTCCGGCCTCGCGAAGGCGCTCGGCGTCGTCCACAGCCCTCACGTTAGCAGTAAACTTGAATGACTCAAGTAAAGGAACTCTCCAAGTTTTTTGCCCCAGGATCTCCCACGGGCTCCCCGGATGCCGGCGGGAGATGGCATGCTCGGGTGCCGTGAGACGTCAGCCCCTCGCCCTGTCCCTGTTCGCCCTCCTCGCGGCTCCCCTTCTCGTCGCGGGATGCAGCCCGGCGGAGAGCGAGCCCGTCCCCGGCGCGTCGCAACCGGAGGTCAAGACCGCGACCCCGTCTCCCAAGCCGCAGCGGCGGCCCTTCACGATCTCCTTCGCCGGCGACGTGCACTTCGAGGGCGTCCTGCGCAACCGGCTCAACGCCGACCCGCGTACGGCGCTCGGCCCGATCGCCGCCGTGCTGCGCAGATCCAACCTCACCGCGCTCAACCTCGAGACGGCCATCACCACCGCCGGTACGCCCGCCCCGGGCAAGCAGTTCACCTTCCGCGCCCCGGCCACGGCGTTCACCGCGCTCAAGGCCGCCGGGGTGGACGTCGTCACGATGGCCAACAACCACGGCATGGACTACATGGAGAGCGGCCTGCGGGACACGCTCGCCGCGATCAGGTCATCGAAGTTCCCCGTCATCGGCATCGGCGCGAACGAGACCGAGGCCTACCGGCCCTACCGCAGGACGGTCAACGGCAACCGGGTGTCGATCATCGGCGCGACCCAGGTGCTCGACGAGCAGTTCATCCAGGCGTGGACCGCCTCCGGTGACAAGGGCGGGCTCGCCTCGGCCAAGAACGAGCCCCGGCTCCTGCGTGCCGTGCGGCAGGCCCGCAAGAACTCCGACACCGTCATTGTGTTCCTGCACTGGGGCACCGAGCTGGTCAAGTGCCCGACGCCGGTGCAGCGGAGCCTGGCGGACAAGCTCGTGGCCGCGGGGGCCGACGTGATCGTGGGCAGCCACGCGCACATCCTGCTGGGCGGCGGTTACTCCGGACAGGCGTACGTGCAGTACGGCCTGGGCAACTTCGCCTTCTACAACTGGGGCCCGGACACCGGGACGACCGGCGTGCTCACCCTGACGATCAACGGCAGGAAGGTGCTCAAGGACCAGTGGACCCCCGCCCGGATCAACGGCGGCGTGCCGATTCCCGTGACGGGCGGCGCCAAGCAGCAGGCGCTCGGCGCGTACCGCGCGCTGCGCGGCTGCACCGGCCTGTCGGCCGCACCGGCCGACTCCTGACGGCGGTGCTACGGGATTCTTGCCGCAATTCAGACGACTGGTCGATAAGCGCTGACCACGGCGCGTGAAACAGGCAAGATGGGTGAGTGTCCAGCCGGTACGTGAGGGAAGCAGGCGGTCCCGCCTTCGCCGTCGAGCACTGTTCACCCGTCGACAGTTGGGGCCGTGGGGGTGGTGAGGGGATGTCGCCGCGCTCGTCGCATCCCGGTGAGCCGCTGCGGCGGCGTCCTTCGCAGCGTCGTAGCGCCCGCAGAGTGGAGCGGATGCTCGACGCCTGCGCCGAGTTGCTCGACGAGGGCGGCTATGACGCGCTGACGACCACCCGGGTGGCCGAGCGGGCCGGGGTGGCGATCGGCTCGGTCTACCAGTTCTTCCCGGACAAGCGGGCGCTCAGCCAGGCCCTGACCCGGCGCAACGTCGAGTTGTTCGTCGCGCGGGTCGGGCGTCGCTTCATGGTCGAGGACTACGCCGGCTGGTGGGACGCCGTCGACGCCATCATCGACGAGTACGTCGAGATGCACCGCACCGTGCCCGGGTTCCGCTCGCTGCACTTCGGCGAGGTCTTCGATCTCGACCTCCTCGACTCCGTGTCCGACAACAGCACCGTGATCGCCGGGCGGCTCCGCGCGTTGCTTCTCGCCGAATTCGGTCTCGCCGACAGTGAGGATTTGGACCGTGCCATTCTCGTCGCCGTCGAGGCCGGGGACGCGGTGCTGAAGCTCGCCTTCCGGCACGATCCCAACGGCGACCCCGGAATCGTGGCCGAAGCCAAACGGCTCGTCTGCGGATACCTGTCCCGCCAGCTCGCCTCCGCCGTCTCGGGCGGCGAATGACGACGGTTCGCGCCGGGGCCTCACTCGCGGGGGCGGCCGGGATCACCCGGCGCCTGCGGGCCGGGTACGGCGCGGGGGACGCCGATCGAGGGCCACAGTCCCGGCGCGGAGCCCTGGACGTAGGCCGTGTTCTGCCACGACCTGGTGCGGGTGCGCGGCGGTATCGGCAGCTCCCGGGCGTCGTCCTCGTCCGTCAGGCTCGGCTGCCTCTTCCCGGCCGTGCCCGCGCGGCATCCGAGACTCGCCGCCGGCTCGACTCTCAGCTCCATCATCTGCAGCTTGGCCTGCAGCCGGGCCAGTTCGGCGCGGGCCTGGTCGAGCGCCTCGTACTGGGCCGTGACGAAGCCGGCGAAACCCGGGACCACCGCGGCGAGCACCGTTGTGGAGGCGAGAGTCAGTATCACCCGCTTGGACATGCTGTAACGCTCCTCGCCGAGCTTCGATTGGCACAGGCGTGGTGCGATATGCCCGGCTATCTGCAGAGAAAAGCGCATAGTAGCCAAACGTGTACTAATTGTTGCTTCGGCAATGCCTGGTGTTGTCCTGCGAAAACACGCCGGGATCGGTAGCCTCGGCTCTGTGGCACATGTGACAAATGAGCAGGTGGACCGACTGCTCGAACAGGCCCTGCTGCTCGATGACCACGGTGCCCTCGCCCGCCGCCTCGACGCGCTGGCCCAGGGGTACGAGTCGGGAGAGATGTCCAGGGCGGCGATCCTCGTGCTCGCCGCGGAGGAGTGGCGCCAGGCCGGTCAGCCCGCGACCGCCCTCGACCGTTACCAGAGCGCTCTGGAGGATGGCGGGGAGGTGCCGGTGGACCCGCGTGCGGGCATCGCCGACACGCTGTTCGAGCTCGACCGGCCCGAGGAGGCCAGGGCCGTGATCGCCGCGGTCAGGGCAGGGGACTGGAACCCGGCCACCGCGCTGACCGTCGCCGAGACACTCGTGGCGTACGGCGACCTCGACGCGGCGCACGAGTGGGCCACCGAGGGCATCCGGGCCTGCGGCGCCACGGTGTCGGGCATCCGCGACTCGCTGCTGCGCACGCGCTACCGCATCCGGGTCGATCTCGGCCTGCCCGAGGACGACCTCGACGCCCTCCTCGACGTCTCCCGCTGAGACGCCACCCCGGCTACGGCTGAGGGCCTCCGGGGCGGACGTGTGAGGGCATGTGAAAAGGGGCCGTGTGTCACGGCCCCTTGGTCACGTTGTTCTGGTTCGCTGTCTTCGGTTTCGCTGTCTTCGACGAAGCCGCCGGCCGCGAGGCGCCGCCCTCGCGCGTCCGCGGCGTACGGCGGACGGAGGGTTACGGCAGGAGTCTCTTGCCGGTCGCGGTGGCGAAATCGGTCACCGCACGCGTGCCCGTCGCCTTGGTGAGGGCGGCCGGGGTGGTGATGTCGCCGTTCTGCTGACGCGCGGCCGCCTTGGGGTACTCGCGCGGCTGCAGCCGCGGCACGTGCCGGCCATCCGCAGCGTCGGGCTGCACGGCCGCCGCCGTCCCCCGCCCGCGCGCGTCGTCGTGCCGCTGGCGCTTGTCCTTGGCCCCCTTCTTGCGCTCACCCTCCGGCAGGGAGGCGTTCCGCGTGCCGGTCATGGGCCGGCCGGCCTGACCCGCCTGCGGGGCCGCCTGAGCGGCACTCTGGTTGGCGGCCGGGGCCGGGGCTATGACCCCGGGCTGCTTGTGCGGGTGGTGCGCCTTGCGGTGGCGGCGGTCCTTCGCCGGGAAGGTCTGCGTGCTCTGCTCCTGGCCCGAGGCGCCGCTCTGCGAACTGGTGCTGTGGGATACGCCCTGGGGCGCGATGACCCCCTGCGTGCCCTGGTTCCGCGCCTCCGGCCTCTGCGCGTTCTGCGCTCCGGGCTTCTGCGCTCCCGCGTTCTGTGCCCCGGGCTTCTGCGCGTGCTGTGTCCCGGGCTTCTGCGACACCGGGCCCTGGGCCGAGCCCGCCGACTCGTCCTCCGGCTTGGGATGCCGGTGGCTCTTCTTCGGATGCCCCTGCGCGACCGGGTGCTCCCGCTCGTGTGCGGCCGGCGCGGTCCGCAGCGCCTGCGGCGCGCAGGCGTTCGCGGCGCCGGGCTTGGCGGGTGCGACGGCGAGGAGGGGCACGGTGCTCCTGGCCGGGAACAGGGTCTTGGCATCGGCGGCGGGAACGGCGGGCGCGCGGCGCGGTTCGGAGACGGCCGTGGCGCCGGCCACGGCGTTCTGCACCGGGGCGGAGGCCGCCTTCGCGGGCGCCGAGAGGGTCGTGGCGTCGGCGGGCAGCGTCTTCGCGCCCGCCGGCGCGGGCAGAACCGCCGCGCCGCCGGGCACCGCGCCACCGGACACCGTGCCAGGTGCAGTGCCAGGTGCAGTGCCAGGTGCAGTGCCAGTCGCCGTGCCGGGCATCGAACCCGGCAGCGTACGGGGGCCCGGCACGGCCGGCAGGGCCGCGGGCCCCGGGACGGTGCGGGCGACCGTGGCCGAGCCGGTGGGAAGCGAGTTGTGCCCCTGCCCGGCGGCCGCTCCGGCCGCGTCGGCGATGCTCAGCACGCTCGCCGCCGGAGCGAGGGTGGTCAGTCCACCCGTCAGGTCGCGGCCGGCGACCTCGTGGCCGGTGACGTCGCGGCCCGTGACGTCGTGGCTTTGGGCCCGGCAGGCGTCGGCCAGCGCGCCGTCCTTCGCCATCGCCGGGCCTCCGGTCAGCCAGCTCACTCCGGCAGTGACCGCCGCAAGCGCGACGCACCGCCCTCGAATACTTCGTGATGTCCTGGACATCCACGTCCCCCTGATCGCGTACGGTAGTCCGACGAACGCCGAACGTAGCAGCGAGGGGAAAGGGCGGGGCGCGCTTGCCCCAATGGTGGGGAAGACCTTACCGAGCGGGCCGGATCGTCAGCGTGTCACCTGCCGCGTCAAAGTCGACGATTACCTCGTCGCCGTCCCGGATGGCGCCCGACAGCAGCTCCTTGGCGAGCTTGTCGCCGATGGCCGACTGGATCAGACGGCGCAGCGGGCGCGCGCCGTACAGCGGGTCGTAGCCGGTGAGCGCGAGCCAGTCGCGGGCGGCGGGCGTGACGGTCAGCTTCAGCCGCCGGTCCGACAGACGCCGCGCGAGCCGGGCGACCTGCAGGTCCACGATCTGCGACAGCTCCTCGGTGCCGAGCGCGTCGAACACGATGATGTCGTCGAGCCGGTTGAGGAACTCGGGCTTGAACGACGCCCGCACCGCGTTCATCACCGCCTCGCGCTTGGCCTCGCTCTCCATCGTGGGGTCCACGAGGAACTGCGAGCCGATGTTCGAGGTGAGGATCAGGATCGTGTTGCGGAAGTCGACCGTGCGGCCCTGCCCGTCGGTCAGCCGGCCGTCGTCGAGCACCTGCAGCAGGATGTCGAAGACCTCCGGATGGGCCTTCTCGATCTCGTCGAGCAGCACCACCGTGTACGGCCTGCGCCGCACGGCCTCGGTGAGCTGGCCGCCCTCCTCGTAGCCGACGTATCCGGGCGGCGCGCCGACCAGGCGGGCCACGCTGTGCTTCTCGCTGTACTCGCTCATGTCGATGCGGGTCATGGCCCGCTCGTCGTCGAACAGGAACTCGGCGAGCGCCTTGGCCAGCTCGGTCTTGCCGACACCGGTCGGGCCGAGGAAGAGGAACGAGCCGGTCGGCCGGTCGGGGTCGGAGATGCCGGCCCGGGCCCGCCGTACGGCGTCGGAGACGGCCTGGACGGCCTGCTGCTGGCCGATCAGGCGCTTGCCCAGCTCGTCCTCCATGCGCAGCAGCTTGGCGGTCTCGCCCTCGAGCAGCCGGCCCGCCGGGATGCCGGTCCAGGAGGAGATGACCTCGGCGATGTCGTCGGGCCCGACCTCCTCCTTCACCATCGGCTCCTCGACCTCCGCCGTCTCGGCGGCCTTGGCAGCCTCGGCGAGCTCCTTCTCCAGCCGGGGGACGTCGCCGTACATGAGCCGGGACGCCGCCTCGAAGTCGCCGTCGCGCTGGGCCCGCTCGGCGGCGCTGCGCGCCTCGTCGAGCTGCTTCTTCAGCTCACCGACCTTGTTGAGGCCGGCCTTCTCCCGCTCCCACCGGCTGACCAGGGCGTTGAGGTCCTCCTGGCGGTTGGCCAGCTCCTCGCGGAGCTTCTCCAGGCGCTGCCGGCTGGCCTCGTCGGTCTCCTTGGCGAGCGCGAGCTCCTCCATCTTCAGCCGGTCCACGCTCCGCTGGAGCTGGTCGATCTCCACCGGCCGCGAGTCGATCTCCATGCGCAGCCGCGACATCGACTCGTCGACCAGGTCGATCGCCTTGTCCGGAAGGTAGCGCGCGGTGATGTAGCGGTCGGAGAGCGTCGCGGCGGCGACCAGGGCGCTGTCGGAGATCTGCACCTGATGGTGCGCCTCGTAACGGCCCTTCAGACCGCGCAGGATCGCAATCGTGTCCTCGACGGTCGGCTCGCCGACGTAGACCTGCTGGAACCGCCGCTCCAGGGCCGGGTCCTTCTCGATGCGCTCGCGATACTCGTCGAGCGTGGTGGCGCCGATCATGCGCAGCTCGCCGCGGGCCAGCATGGGCTTGAGCATGTTGCCCGCGTCCATCGCGCCCTCGGCGGCGCCCGCGCCGACCATCGTGTGCAGCTCGTCGATGAACGTCACGATCTGGCCGTTGCTCTCCTTGATCTCGTTGAGCACGGCCTTCAGGCGTTCCTCGAACTCGCCGCGGTATTTCGCACCCGCGACCATCGCGCCGAGGTCGAGCGCGACCAGGCGCTTGTTGCGCAGGCTCTCGGGCACGTCGCCGGCGACGATCCGCTGGGCGAGGCCCTCGACCACGGCGGTCTTGCCGACGCCGGGCTCGCCGATCAGCACGGGGTTGTTCTTGGTGCGGCGCGACAGCACCTGGACGACCCGGCGGATCTCGCTGTCGCGGCCGATCACCGGGTCGAGCTTGCCGGAACGCGCCCGCTCGGTGAGGTCGACGCCGTACTTCTCCAGCGCCTGGTAGGTGTCCTCGGGCGTCTCGCTCGTGACCCTGGCGTGCCCGCGGACCTTCTCGAACGCCTCGAGCAGCGCATTGGGAGTGGCACCCGCGGCCTTCAGCAGGTCGGCGACCTGCCCGCCGTCGGTGGCGAGCCCGACGAGCAGGTGCTCGGTCGAGACGTACTCGTCCTCGAGCTGCTTGGCCCGCTGCGCGGCGGTGTTGAGCACGGTCAGCAGTTGGCGAGAGCTGGACGGCGCGCTCACGGTGGAGCCCTGCGCCTTCGGCAGCCGGTCGAGCAGTTCCTCGGCCTGCGCGCGCAGTTGCCGGGGGTCCGCGCCGACGGCCTGCAGCAGCGATCCGGCGATGCCGCCGTTCTGCGCCAGCAGGGTCGTCAGCAGGTGCGCGGGCGCGACCTCGGGGTTGCCGTCTGCCGCGGCGCGCCGGACGGCCGCGGACAGGGCCTCCTGGCTCTTCTGGGTGAACTTGTAGTCCATATGTGAATGCCTCGTTTCGCCGATCAGGCAGGTGGCAGTTCGTAGCGGACCAGTGCCCGCAACATCGTGAGCTCACCCCTGAGCCGGGTGACCTCCTCGCGCATGCGCATGTTCTCGGTTTCGAGTTCGAGGATGCGCTTGATGCCGGCGAGGTTGATGCCGTGCTCCTGGGAGAGCCGCTGGACCTCGCGCAGAAGCACGATGTCCCTGGTCGAGTACAGCCGCCCCCGCCCCGCCGTACGGCCGGGGCTGACGAGCCCGAGCCGGTCGTACTGGCGGAGCGTCTGCGGGTGCAGCCCGGACAGCTGGGCGGCTACGGAGATCACATAGACGGGGGTGTCGTCGGAGATGTCGAAAAACCTGGCATCCATCGGCTCACTCGCTTCTGGCCTGCTTGATCAGCTCTTCGCGAAGGTCCTGGCCCTCCGTGGCGTTCCTGAACTCCTCGAGAGCCGCGCGGGCCTTGTCGTCGAGGTTCTGGGGCACCGTGACCTGGACGGTGACCAACAGGTCGCCCTTCGTGCCGTCCTTGCGGGAGGCCCCCCGGCCGCGCACCCGGAACGTCCGTCCGTTGGGCGTTCCCTCAGGGATGCGCAGGGTCACCGGCATCCCCCGGAGCGTCGGCACCTTGATCTCGGCGCCGAGCGCGGCCTCGGGGAAGGTGACGGGGACCGTGACGGTCAGGTTCTCCCCGCTGCGCCCGAACACGGGGTGCGGCTTGACGTGGACCAGCACGTAGAGGTCGCCGGCCGGGCCGCCGTTCTCACCGGGCGCGCCCTTGCCCTTGATCCTGATGCGCTGGCCGTCGCCGACTCCGGCCGGGATGCGGGCCTGGATCGTACGGGTGCTCTTGCCGCGCCCGCTGCCCTCGCAGACGGGGCAGGGGTCGTCGACCACCAGACCCCGGCCGCGGCAGTCGCGGCACGGCTCGGAAAAGGCGAAGTTGCCGAGGTTGCGGCTCGCCGCCCCGGTTCCCTCGCAGGTCGGGCAGACCCGTGGCGTCGTGCCCGCCTTAGCCCCCGTGCCGCCGCAGGCGGTGCAGGCGGCCGAACTGGTGAGCCGGAGAGACACGGTGGTGCCGTCGACCGCCTCGCCGAAGGCGAGCGTCACCTCCGACTCGACGTCCTGGCCGCGCCGCGGCCGGGCAGTGGTCGTGCGCGTGCCCGCTCCGCCTCGGTTGAACAACCCCCCGAACAGGTCCCCGATCCGCTCGCCCGACCCCGACCCGCCGAACAGGTCGCCGAGGTCGAAGTTGAAGCCCCCACCGGCCCGGGTCCCGCCCGCGCCCGCGTAGCCCCCGAGCCCCGACCCGAAGAGCGTGCGCGCCTCGTCGTACTCCTTGCGCCGCTTGACGTCGGAGAGCACGTCGTACGCCTCGGAGACCTCCTTGAACTTCTCCTCGGTCTCCTTGTTCCCCGGGTTGGCGTCGGGGTGGTACTTGCGGGCGAGCTTGCGATACGCCTTCTTGATCTCCTCGGCGCTCGCGGTCTTGGGCACACCAAGGACGGCGTAGTAGTCCTTTTCCAAGTAGTCCTTGGTGCTCATCTATCGCTTCCTTCGCACGAAAGGGGAGTGAATCGGTGTTCCCGCGGCCGTTCCCGCGGATGCCCCGCGGCTGTCGTCGCGGGTGCACTCGCGGGTCTCTCCCGATCTTCGCCGATCGGGAGAGACCTCCGCGGTTTCAGTTCTCGTCCGGCCCGCCGGCCTCGCCGGAGCCGGCCGCCGTCTCCTCCGGCGCCGCCGCCTCCTCGCTCGGCTCGGCGACGGCCACGCGAGCGGCGCGCAGGATCCTGTCGTTGATCCGGTAGCCCGGCTGGAGGATCTCGATGCACGTCGGCTCGGTCACCTCCGCCGAGTAGCTGTGCAGCAGGGCCTCGTGCACGGTCGGGTCGAAGGGGTCGCCCTTCGCGCCGTACGCGGTCAGGCCCAGCTTGCCGACGGCCGCCTCCAGCGACTCGCTCACCTTCGCGAAACCGCCGGTGAGCTCGCCGTGGTCGCGGGCGCGGCCGATGTCGTCGAGCACCGGCAGCAGTTCGGTGAGCACGCTCGCGACGGCCTGTTCCCTGACGGCGATCCGGTCGCGCTCGACCCGCTTGCGGTAGTTGCTGAACTCCGCCTGGAGCCGCTGCAGGTCGGCGGTGCGCTCGGCGAGCAGGTCCGTCGCGGACCCCTCGGCGGGCGCCGCCGTCTGCGTGCCCTCGTCCGCGGGGACGGCCTCGGGCGCGTCCCCGGCGGACTCGCGGGCCTTGCCGGTCTCCGGGTCGATCTTGCGGTTGTCGCGGATCACCGGCTCCTCCTCGGAACCGTTCTCACGCGGGCTCACTTGCGGCCGCCCTCCCGCTCGTCGTCGACGATCTCGGCCTCGACCACGTCCTCGTCGGCCTTCGCCTGCGCGCCCTCCGGACCCGCCGCGCCCGCGCCGGCCGCGGCGCCATCGGCACCGGCCTGCGACTGGGCGTAGATGGCCGAGCCCATCTTCTGGCTGACCGTGGCGAGCTTTTCGGCGGCGGTGCGGATGGCGGGGATGTCGGTGCCCTCCAGCGTCTTCTTCAGCTCGGCGAGCGAGTCGTTGACCTCGGTCTTCACGTCGGCCGGGACCTTCTCGTCGTTCTCGCGGAGGAACTTCTCCGTCTGGTAGGCCAGCGCGTCCGCGTTGTTGCGGACCTCGGCCTCCTCGCGGCGCCGCTTGTCTTCCTCGGCGTAGGACTCCGCCTCGCGCATCATGCGCTCGATGTCCTCCTTGCCCAGGGCCGAGCCGCCGGTGATGGTCATCGACTGCTCCTTGCCCGTGCCGAGGTCCTTCGCCGAGACGTTCACGATGCCGTTGGCGTCGATGTCGAAGGTGACCTCGATCTGCGGGATGCCGCGCGGGGCCGGGGCGATGCCGGTCAGCTCGAAGGTGGCCAGCTTCTTGTTGTACGCCGCGATCTCGCGCTCGCCCTGGTAGACCTGGATCTGCACCGACGGCTGGTTGTCCTCGGCCGTCGTGAAGACCTCCGAGCGCTTGGTCGGGATCGTCGTGTTGCGCTCGATGATCTTGGTGAAGATCCCGCCCTTGGTCTCGATGCCCAGGCTGAGCGGGGTGACGTCGAGGAGCAGGACGTCCTTGACCTCGCCCTTGAGGACACCGGCCTGGAGCGCGGCGCCGATGGCGACGACCTCGTCCGGGTTCACGCCCTTGTTGGGCTCCTTGCCGCCGGTCAGCTCCTTGACCAGCTCGGAAACGGCAGGCATACGGGTGGAGCCGCCGACCAGGACCACGTGGGCGATGTCGGAGATCTTGATCCCCGCGTCCTTGATGACCTGGTGGAACGGGCCCTTGCAGCGCTCGAGCAGGTCGGCGGTGATCCGCTGGAACTCCGCCCGGGTCAGCTTCTCCTCCAGGTGCAGCGGGCCCTCGGAGGAGGCGGTGATGTAGGGCAGGTTGATCGTGGTCTCGGTCTGGGCCGACAGCTCGATCTTGGCCTTCTCGGCCGCCTCGCGCAGGCGCTGGAGGGCCATCTTGTCCTTGGACAGGTCCACGCCGTGCGCGTTCTTGAACCGGGTCACCAGCTCGTCGACGACCCGCTGGTCCCAGTCGTCGCCGCCGAGGTGGTTGTCACCGCTGGTGGCCTTGACCTCGACGAACCCGTGCCCGTCCTCCTGGCCGACGTCGAGCAGGGACACGTCGAAGGTGCCGCCGCCGAGGTCGAAGACCAGGATGGTCTGGTCCTTCTCCTTGTCGAGGCCGTAGGCCAGGGCCGCGGAGGTGGGCTCGTTGATGATGCGCAGCACGTTGAGGCCCGCGATCTGGCCGGCCTCCTTGGTGGCCTGCCGCTGGGCGTCGTTGAAGTACGCCGGGACGGTGATCACCGCATCGGTGATCTTCTCGCCCAGGTAGGCCTCCGCGTCCTGCTTGAGCTTCTGCAGGACGAACGCGCTGATCTGCTGGGGCGTGAACTTCTTGCCGTCGATCTCGATCGACCAGTTCGTGCCCATGTGGCGCTTGACCGAGCGGATGGTCCTGTCGACGTTGGTCACCGCCTGCCGCTTGGCGACCTCGCCGACGAGAACCTCACCGTTCTTCGCGAACGCGACCACGGACGGCGTGGTCCGCGAGCCCTGAGCGTTCGCGATGACCGTGGGCTCGCCGCCCTCGAGGATCGAGACGACGGAGTTGGTCGTCCCCAGGTCGATACCTACCGCACGTGCCATGAGTACGTCCTTGTAGTCAAAGTTGAGTCGGTCAGACTCAAATACTAGCCCCGCCGAGGGGTCTGTCAAACGTCTTGAGTCTATGAGGCTCAACCCTGGAGCGCGCGGATTTCATCCCGCATCGCGAACTTGTGTGGACCGTCCTGCCTGCCCCGTCCGGGCCGGTGAATGCCCCCGGCTCGGCGGTCTACTTCGCGCCGTCCACGACCTTCCGCCCGTCGAGCGGAGCCTTCAGGTGCACCTTCGTGGTCTTCAGGATCGCGATCGCGATGCAGACGGCGTCGGGCGAACGCCGGTCCTGTCCCTCGTACAGGGTGACGGTGACCTGGCGCGCGGTCTCGGTCACCTCGACGCGGTCGAGCACGGTGCAGGGCTCCACTCCGGACCACCACACGACGTCGAGGGACCGGCCGTCGGCGGCGGGGGTGGCGCTCTCCCACGGCACCTTGCGCGGGTTGAGCGTGGGCCCGGCCGGGGTCACGGGAGACGGGGCGCCGCTCGGCGCGCCGGACGGGCCGGCCGGTGCCGTGCCGGCCGGCGAGGCCGGGGAGCCGTGATCGGCGCCGGCTCCGGAGGGGGAGCCTTCCGGCTGCTCGGGTGAGGCCGAGGTGGAGGAGGTCCCTCCGCAGGCGACCGCCAGGAACAGGAGGGCCACGAGCCAGAGCTTTCTCATGCCCCTTACACGGCTGTAAAGGCTCCCCGGTTCATCCGCCGTGACCGCCCAGGGTGCTGCTCCCCGGTCCCACTCCGGGGCCCCTTTGCGCGGTCGGGACGGGTACGTGATCATGTGGGGAGCCGCCGGACGGGCCGCATGCCACGGCACGGACTCGGGAGGGACGCGGATGCGCAAGGCCACGGGGGCCGCAGCTCTGCTCGCAGGGCTGGCCGCCGTCGTCCTCGCGGCGCGCTGGATGGACGTTCCCGGCCTTCTCGCGCGTGTACCGCTCGGCGGCGTGCTCGCCCTCGGCGGGCCGGTCCTGCTGCTGGCCGGACTCGTACTGCTGGCCACGAACTCGAGGTCCGTGCGGACGTCGCCCTCCCCGATGCGGGTGCTGTCGGTCTGGTGGATCGTCGGCGGCCTCATCGGCGTCGCGGTCTCGACCTGGATCGCCACAACGGCCCTCACGGAGATCGCGGGAGCCGATCCCGCCCTCCGGCTGGACGCGATCAAGAGCGGCCTGACGGTGGGCGCGGGAGCCGCCGGAGGCGTGGCGCTCCTCCTCGGTGTCCGCCGCCAGTGGCTGGGTGAGCGCACGCAGGTCTACCAGGAGTACGACGCGACGGAGAAGCGGGTCACGGAGCTCTACTCGAAGGCCGTGGACCAGCTCGGCTCCGGCAACCCGGGCGTGCGCATCGCGGCCATGTACGCCCTGGAGCGGCTGGGCCGGAACAACCCCGAGCACCGCCAGGCCGTCATGGATGTGCTCTGCGCGTACCTGCGAGCCCCCCTGCCGGGAGGCGCGGCGGGTGACCCGGCGGACCGGGCAGGCGAGCCGGCCGGGGGCGCGGGCGACATCGGAGGCCACGACGCAGGCCAGGAGCACTCGCTGGACCTGGAGGCCCGGCTGACCGCACAGCGGATCGTCGTCCGCCATCTGAAGTCCTTCGGCGGCGCGTCCGGCGACGATGGTGATCACTGGCCGGGCGTCGCCGTCGACCTCACGAGAGCATCCCTGGTCGACTTCGACCTGAGCGGCAGCGAGGTCGAGGCGGCGAGCTTCGCGCAGGCGGTCTTCTCCGGCAGGACGGACTTCACCGACTGCCGCTTCCGCGGCAGGGCGGACTTCACCGGCGCCGAGTTCCGGGGCTTCGCCGACTTCGGCATCGCGACGTTCTTCGGAGCGGACTTCGCGGAAGCCGGATTCCGGGGCGGGGCGAGCTTCGCGCTCGCGATATTCAGGTTCGACACCGACTTCAGCGGCGCGACGTTCACGGACGCCGACTTCAGCGGTGCCCGCTTCGGCACGGCGAGGTTCACCGGAGCGAGCTTCGACGGCGGCCTCACGAGCTTCGAGAACAGCGAGTTCTTCGCGGGGCACTTCGAGGGCGTGGCCTTCGACGGCGCCCTGAACTTTGGCTCCGCGATCTTCCGCTGCGGTGTTCGTTTCCGCTATTCGGACTTCGCCGGTCCGACATCCTTCGAGGGGACGTTCTTCGGCCGGGCCGGTTTCCGGCACTGCGCGTTCCTCGACGACGCGTCCTTCGCCGGCACGGCGTCGCGCGGCATCGCCTACAAAACCGACCCCGGGGCGGCCGCCGTGCGATTCGAAGCGGAGCACGAGGACGTGTCGGTCGTCCGGCGGAGCATCAGGGCGCTCACGGTTCGGGTTCGGGGAAGCGAACCGCGCGGCCTCCAACGTCTGGACCTGGCGGGCACGCACTTCGAAGGCTCTGTGAACTTCGACGGCGCCGACATCGGCGGCGGCGACCTGTCCGGTGTCACTTTTCCGCGCACCACCGCGACCGTGCGCGTCTGGCCTCCGGCATGGTGCGAGATACCGGATCCGGCGGACCCCGCTCGCGGCACTGTGGCCCGATCCGCCGGTGCGCCGCGGCGGTAGCCGGACTCCTCGCAATCGGGGCCTTGGCTCCTCGGCGTCGAGCACCGCCCGAGGCGATGCCGCCGAGGTGCGCGACCTGGTTCTCACACCCGCCGCGCGCCGACACCGAACGGGCACCCGGGCGTTGACGTGCCCGTGTCGCGGGTCTAATTTCAACGCATGATGAATTTATCGGATCCCGCGATCGCCGTACGGGATCTGCGGGTGTCACGGGGCGGGGCGGAGGTCCTGCACGGCCTCACCTTCGAGGTGCCGCGAGGGCAGGTCACCGGCCTGCTCGGGCCGAGCGGCTGCGGCAAGACGACACTCATGCGGGCGATCGTGGGCGTCCAGATCGTGTCCGGCGGCGAGGTGAGCGTGCTCGGCGAGCCGGCCGGGAGCGCGGGCCTGCGCCGCAAGATCGGCTACTCGACGCAGAGCCCGGCCGTCTACCGCGACCTGACCGTGCTGGAGAACCTGCGCTACTTCGCCGCCGTGCTCGGCGTGCCGAAGGACGACCCCGAGCGGGTGCTGGCGGAGGTGGGGCTCACCGGCGCCGCCCACCAGCTCGGGTCCACGCTCTCGGGCGGCCAGCTCGGCCGCGCCGGGCTCGCCGTGGCCCTGCTCGGCCGTCCGGAACTGCTCGTGCTCGACGAGCCCACGGTCGGGCTCGATCCCGTGCTGCGGCAGGAGCTGTGGACGCTCTTCCACCGCCTGGCCGAGGGCGGCACCACGATCCTGGTCTCCAGCCATGTCATGGACGAGGCCGCGCGGTGCGAGCGACTGATCGTGCTGCGCCAGGGGGAGATCCTCGCCGACGACACCCCCGATGTCCTGCGCGCGCACACGGGCACGACCGACCTGGAGGAGGCGTTCCTGCGCCTGATCGAGGAGAGGGCTGTGGCATGAGTTTCGCGATCACTCTTGCCACCGCCGGGCGGATCATGACCCAACTCCGCCACGACCGGCGGACGGTCGCGCTGATGGTCCTGGTGCCGACGCTGGTGATGATCCTGCTCTATTACGTGATGGACGACGAGCGGTCGTTCGGCCGCTGGGCGCCGATCCTGCTGTGCGTCTTCCCCTTCCTGGTGATGTTCCTCATCACCTCGATCGCGACCCTGCGCGAGCGCACGTCGGGCACGCTGGAGCGGCTCATGGCGATGCCGCTCGGCCGGCTCGACCTCCTCCTCGGGTATGGCCTCGCGTTCGGGCTGGCGGCGTGCGCCCAGGTGGCGCTGGCGCTGGCCGTCTCCCTCACCTGGCTGGGCCTGGACCTGCCGGGCCCGCTGTGGCCGCTGGTGCTCGTCGCGCTGCTCAACGCCCTGCTCGGCACCGCGCTCGGCCTGCTGTGCAGCGCGTTCGCCCGTACGGAGTTCCAGGCCGTGCAGTTCATGCCGATCGTGATGATCCCCCAGATCCTGCTCGGCGGGATCCTCGTGCCGCGCGGGCAGATGGCGACCGTGCTGGAGTGGATCTCGGACGTGCTGCCCATGTCGTACGCGATCGAGGCGATGACACACGCGGTCGCGGACGCCGACCCGGGCGGCGAGTTCTGGCGCGACGTCGTCGTGGTGGCGGGGTCGGCCGTGCTGGCCCTTCTGCTCGGCGCCGCCACGCTGCGCCGCCGAACCCCCTGAGCGCTGAGTGCCGCCGTACGCCTTGAGCATGGGCTCAGCGCGTTCGGCGGCGCCAGGCCGAGGGGCTGACCCCGTGGGCGCGCTTGAACGCCACGCTGAAGGCGAACGCGTCCTCGTAACCGACCTCGCGGGCCACGGCGGCGACGGTGGCATCGGTGTCGGTGAGCAGATCGGCTCCCAGGGTCATCCGCCAGCCGGTGAGGTAGGTGAGCGGGGGCTCGCCCACCATGCTCCTGAAGCGCGCGGCGAAGGCGGCGCGGGACATGCCGGCCCCGGCGGCCAGTTCGGCGACCGTCCACCGATGAGCGGGACGGTCGTGCAGCAGGCGCAGCGCCTCGCCGACCGCGGGATCGGCCAGTGCCCGGTGCCAGGAGGGGAGCGGAGCCTCGGGCCCGGCGCACCAGGCCCGTAACGCCAGCACGAGCACGAGGTCGAGCAGCCGGTGGAGGACCGCGTCCTGGCCCGGTTCGTCGCGGGCGACCTCGGTGGCGAGCAGATCCAGCGCCGCCCGGGTCCGCGGCCCGGCCGGCACGACCGCCAGCGGCGGCAGCATGCGCAGCAGCCGGACGCCGGCCTCGCCGCGCAGTTCGCAGGCGCCCCTGAGCATGATCGTGGCCCCGGGCAGGCCGTCGCCATAGGTGCGCGGGCCCAGGCTCCGGTGCGCCCCGGCCGTCCCCCCGCCTCCGCCGGCGACGTGTTTCCTGTCCCCGTGGATCACCGCCTGCGGCGGGGTGGACGGATCGTTGGCGATCGTGTGCGCGTGTGCGCCGCCGATGAGGGCGATGTCACCCGGGGCCAGGCGCACCGGGGCGACGCCGGCGTCGTCCAGCCGGACCGACGCGTGGCCGCCGAGCGCGGCCACGACCGTGAGAGGAGGGGCGCCGGTGAAGGCCAGCGCCCAGGGCGGACGCTGGATCAACTGCCTCACCAGCGCGTTCCTGGCGTGAGCGCGGTGGAGCAGATCGCTCAGCACGTCCATGCCGTCACGGTAGACGATCACAAATGAAGGGGCGACGTTCTCCCATGGATCGTCTTCGCATCCGCCGGTTTCCTTGAGGCATGGAGAAGATCCTCGTTCTCGGCGGCACCGGCAAGACCGGTCGCCGCGTCGTCCGGCGCCTGAAGGCCGCCGGTCTGCAGGCGCGTACGGCGTCCCGCACCGGCGGCGACGTCCCCTTCGATCTGGGCAGACCGGAGACCTGGGCCCCCGCGCTCGACGGGGCCGCCGCCGTCTACGTCGTCGAGCCCGACCTGCGGCCGGGCCTCGACCGCCGGGCGCGCGTCCCCGCTCTCGTGGCCGAGGCGGTGGCCGCGGGCGTGCGGCGGCTGGTGCTGCTGTCCGCCCACGGCGTGGGCGAGGCCGGCGACGATCACCCCCTGAAGTCCGCCGAGCAGGCCGTACGTGAATCGGGCGTCGGCTGGACCATCCTGCGGCCGGACTGGTTCTCGCAGAACTTCAGCGAGGCCTTCTGGCGGCAGGGGATCCTCGCCGGGACCCTGGCCCTGCCCACCGGCGACGGGCGCACGCCGTTCGTGGACGCCGAGGACATCGCCGAGGTCGCCGCGGCGGCGCTGACCGAAGAGCGCCACAGCGGCCGGATCTACTATCTGACCGGCCCACGGGCCATCGCCTTCGGCGAGGCGGCCGACCTCATCGGCAGGGCCACCGGGCGCACGATCCGGCATGTCGACGTCGACCCCGAGGTCTTCGTGGAGCGCCAGGTCGCGAACGGCGTCCCGTCCGACGTCGCGCGGCTGCTCACCGGCCTCCTCGTGAACATCCGCGACGGGCGGGGCGCGGCTCCCTCGGACGGGGTGGAACAGGCCCTCGGCCGGCTGCCCGGGCGGTTCGAGGACTACGTCGCCGAGACCGCCGCCGCGGGCCACTGGAACTGACCCTTCCGGCCACGCATGGCGCAGCGCGTTCTGCTCCCGTCCGGCAGGGTCGGTAAGCTGCGGGGAGATCCCGGCGAAGCCCAGAAGAGGTGCAGGAATGATCGCGATTCTCGGGACCGGAAAGATGGGCGAGGCCCTGCTCTCCGGGCTGGTACGCGCCGGTCTGCGGCCGGACGAGATCGTGGCGACGGCCCGCAGGCCCGAGCGGGCCGAGGCGCTGCGCGAGCGCTACGGCGTGCGGGTCGCGAGCAACGCCGAGGCCGCCAAGCTGGCCGACACGCTGATCCTCGCGGTCAAGCCGCAGGACATGGCCGCACTGCTGACCGAGATCTCCCCGCATGTGGCCGCCGACCGGCTGGTCATCTCGGTGGCCGCCGGCATCACGACCGCGTTCGTGGAGGCGAGGCTCGGAGACGGCGTGGCGGTCGTCCGTGTCATGTCCAACACTCCCGTCCTGGTGGACGAGGCCATGAGCGTCATCTCGGCCGGGGCGCACGCCTCCGAGGAGCACCTCAAGCGCACCGAGGAGCTGCTCAGCCCGGTGGGCAAGGTGCTGCGCATCCCCGAGTCGCAGCAGGACGCCGCCACCGCCCTGTCCGGCAGCGGCCCGGCGTACTTCTTCTATCTGGTCGAGGCCATGGTCGACGCTGGGATCCTGCTGGGCATGCCGCGCGCCGCCGCTCTCGACATGGTCACCCAGTCGATCGTCGGCGCCGCGATCATGCTGCGCGACTCGGGGGAGCATCCGGTGATCCTCCGCGAGGCCGTGACCTCGCCGGGAGGCACCACGATCTCCGCCATCGCGGAGCTGGAGCGCCACAAGGTGCGGGCCGCGTTCCTCGACGCGATCGAGGCGGCCTGCGAGCGCAGCCGCCGTCTCGCCGCCGGCTGACCTACGGCGCTCCCTTCCGGCACTGCCCCGGTGCACGGACGGTGCGCCGACCGGCGTTCCCGGGACGGAAGATGACCACCGCTTTACCATTGGCGGGTGACGTCTCGTCGCGGGATCGTCCCGTTTCTCGCCGTCCTGCTCGCCGCCGGGTGCACGTCATCGGAACCGCAGAAGGCCCCGGTGGCCGTGGTCACCAGAACCACCGTCAGCGAGGTCGTCGAGGCCCCGGCGACGGTGGGCGCGCGTGCGACGGCCACTCTGACCGCCCCCGCCTCCGGCACGGTCGCCCGCCTGTACGTCCAGGACGGCGACACGGTGAAGAAGGGCCAGATCCTCGCCAGGATCAGCTCTCCCCAGGCCAGGCAGCAGCTTTCCGCCGCCCGGAAGGCCGACCGGCAGGCCGCCCGGCCCGTGTCGTTCGGCGGCGCGCCGGTGAGCGTACGGCTGCCGCGCCTGCGGCTGCCGAACTCGCTGGACGCGCACGTCGACCGGTCGTTCGCCCAGGCCAGGAAGGCGGCCAGGTCGATCGGCGACCGCGCGGCCAGGACCCGGCTGCTGGCCGCCATCGACGCCGCGGACAAGCGTCAGCGGGCCCAGCGGCGGGCGCTCGGTGAGGTGCTCGACGGGCTGACCCGCTCGCTCGACCAGGCGCTGTCGCAGGTGAGCGGCCAGGTGAGCGCGGGGATGAGCGGGCTGAGCGCGTCCATGGCGTCCCTGCGGGCGGCGTCGAGGTCGCAGACCAGGGCGGCCGTGCGCGCGGCCGAGCAGACCGTGGACGCCCTGGTCGTCAGGGCGCCGTTCGGCGGCGTGGTCACGCTCGGCGGCGCGTCCTCCGGCGCGGGCGCGGCCGGTCTCGGCGCGCTGGTCTCGCAACTGCCGGCCGGGTTGCTCGGCCAGGCGGGGGCGAGCCAGGCGGGAGCCGCGGCGGCCGCTCCCGCGGGCCGTTCCGGCGGGACCATCGCCACCGGCGTCCCGGTGGCGGCCGGGGACCCGCTGGTCACGGTGACCGACGTGTCCGTGCTCACGTTGTCCGCCGACGTGGACGAGACCGACGTGCTGCTGGTGCGCAGGGGCACGCCGGCCGAGGTGGAGTTCGACGCCGTGACCGGCGCGACGTACACCGCCGCCGTGACGGGCGTGGGGGTCACCCCCAAGGAGGGCGCGACCGGCGGGGTCAGCTATCCCGTATGGCTGCGCCTGGGCCGGGGCGCCTACGACGACGGCGGCGCGGCCCCCGCGCCCAAGCCGGGGATGAGCGCCGTGGTGCGGCTGGCCGTACGCCGGTCGGAGAACGCCACCGCCGTGCCTGCGTCGGCGATCGTGACGAGCGGCCGGGACACGATCGTGTGGGCGGTGCGCGACGGCAAGGCCGAGCGGCGGGTCGTCCGGCTGGGCGCGCAGGGCGACGCGTTCGTGGAGATCCTCAGCGGGGTGTCCCCCGGCGAGCGGGTGGTCGTCAAGGGCGCCGACGCCGTACGCCCCGGCCAGTCGCTGTCGTGAGCCGCGACGAGCGTGCCGACGGTCCTGCCACGTCGGCGACGGCTTCCGGGACGGCATACGGGACACCGCCGGCGTTCGAGGCGGTCGGCCTCACCCGCTCCTACCGGCTGGACGGCGGGGTGCTGGTCGACGCGCTGCGCGGGGTGAGCCTGCGCATCGGGCAGGGGGAGTTCGCGGCGATCGTGGGCCCGTCCGGCTCGGGCAAGTCCACGCTCATGCACCTGCTCGGCTGCCTCGACCGGCCGACCTCCGGCACCCTGCGGGTGAACGGCGTGGACGTGGCGACGCTCGACGACGCCGGACTGGCCGGCCTGCGCAACCGCACGATCGGCTTCGTGTTCCAGTCCTTCCACCTGCTGGCCCGCACGTCCGCGCTCGACAACGTGGCGCTGCCGCTGGTCTATCGGGGTGTGTCCCGGGCCGAGCGCCGGGAGCGGGCCAGGGCGGCGCTGGAGGCGGTCGGGCTGGGCCACCGGCTCACCCACCGGCCGTCCCAGATGTCCGGCGGCGAGCAGCAGCGGGTGGCGATCGCCCGGGCGCTGGTGGGCGATCCCCGGGTGCTGCTGGCCGACGAGCCCACCGGCAACCTCGACACCCGCAACGGCGAGGAGGTGATGGGCCTGCTCGAACGGCTCAACGAGGGCGGCGTCGCCGTCGTCCTCGTCACCCACGACGCCGAGGTCGCCGCCCGGGGCCGCCGTCAGATCCACGTACGGGACGGCCGGATCGAGCGCGACACATGAGGACCGCGTCATGAGGGCCGCGTCATGAGGACGGCCGAGGCGCTGCGGATGGCCGTGGAGGCGCTGCGGGTCAACCGGCTGCGCAGCATGCTGACCATGCTCGGCGTGATCATCGGCGTGCTCTCGGTCGTGATCCTCGTCGCCATCGGCACCGGAGCCAAGAACGCCGTCGAGAAGGAGATCGCGGGGCTCGGCAGCAACATCATCCTCGTGGTCCCCGGCCAGGTGGGGCTGGGCGCGGCCCCCACGCAGAGCCGCCTCGACCTGTCGGACGTGGCGTACGTTCGGCGCGTGGTCGGCGACCCGTCGAAGGTGACGGTCGCGGTGAACTCCGGCGAGCCGGTCCGGGTGGGCCGCGTGGAGGTGTTCGCCACGCTCACCGGGACCGACGAGAACATGCCCCATGTCTTCGACCGGCCGCTGCGCCGGGGGCGCTATCTCAGCGAGACCGACGTGGACACGCGGCGGCGGGTGGTGATCCTCGGCTCGGAGGTCGCGGCCAAGCTGTTCGGGGACGTCGATCCGATCGGCCGCCAGGTCACGATCGCGGGGGTGCGGTTCCGGGTGATCGGCGTCTACGAGACCGTCGGATCGACGTTCGGGGTGGCGCGGGACCAGGAGGTGCATCTGCCGGTCACCACCGCCCAGCGGCTGATCGGGCTGCCGAGGATCAACGGCATCGCCGTCGGCGCCTCCGGTCCGGACGAGATCGAACCGCTGCGGCGGCGGGTCGTGGCCGCCCTGGACGCCCGCTACCCGGGCGAGACGTTCTCGGCCGTCACGCAGACCCAGCTTCTCGGCACGATCGGCACGGTCCTCGGCATGCTGACCGGCGTGCTGGCCGCCATCGCGGGGATCTCCCTGCTGGTCGGCGGCGTCGGGGTGTCCAACATCATGCTGGTCAGCGTCAGGGAGCGCACCAAGGAGATCGGCCTGCGCAAGGCCCTCGGCGCCCGGGGCCGCGACATCCTCGGCCAGTTCCTGATCGAGGCCGTGCTGCTGACCACGATCGGCGGCGTGATCGGCATCCTGACCGGGGTCGGCGGGGCGCTGCTGATCCAGGCGGTCTCGCCGGTACCCGCGTCGATCACCTGGTGGTCGATCGCGCTCGCCTTCGGGGTCTCCGCGGCCGTCGGCGTCTTCTTCGGCGTCGCCCCCGCCCGGCGGGCGGCCAGGCTCGACCCCGTCGTCGCCCTGCGTACGGACTGAACGTACGGACTGATCGTGTGTGACGCCCGAGCGAACGGCGGTGACGGCCTGTGCGGTACCGTCACCGCATGAGTCAGGCGGTGCGGGTCGTCTGGGACGACGCTCTGGTTTCCTACGACTTCGGGCCCGGCCATCCGCTCGCGCCCGTACGCGTCGAGCTCACCATGGCGCTCGCCCGTGACCTGGGCGTGCTCGACGGCGTCGGGACGACCGGCTGCGTCCCCGCCACCGAGGACGAGATCGCGCTGGTGCACAACCGGGACTACATCGAGGCGGTCAAGAACGTCTCCAAGGACGGCCGCCCCGACCTGCGCTACGGGCTCGGCACCGAGGACAATCCCGCCTTCGTCGGCATGCACGAGGCGTCCGCCCTGGTCACCGGCGCGTCACTGGCCGCCGCCAGGGCGGTGTGGACGGGCGGGGCCGAGCACGCGGTCAACGTCGCGGGCGGGCTGCACCACGCCATGCCCGGCGCCGCCAGCGGCTTCTGCGTCTACAACGACCCGGCCGTCGCCATCGCGTGGCTGCTGTCGCAGGGCGCGACGAGGATCGCGTACGTGGACGTGGACGTGCACCACGGCGACGGCGTGCAGGCGGCGTTCTACGACGACCCGAGGGTGCTCACGATCAGCCTGCACGAGAGCCCGCGCACGCTGTTCCCCGGCACCGGCTTCCCGCAGGAGACCGGCGCGGAGGGCACCGCGGTCAACGTGGCGCTGCCGGCCGGGTGCGGCGACACGGGATGGCTGCGCGCCTTCCACGCGGTGGTCCCGCCGCTGCTGCGCGCCTTCGCGCCGCAGATCCTGGTCACCCAGCAGGGCTGTGACAGCCACGCCCTCGACCCGCTGGCCCATCTCATGCTCAGCCTGGACGGGCAGCGCACGGCGTACGCCGCGCTGCACCGGCTGGCCCACGAGACCGCAGGCGGCCGGTGGATCGCGGTGGGCGGCGGGGGATACGAGCTGGTCCAGGTCGTGCCGCGGGCGTGGACGCATCTGATCGCCGAGGCGCTGGGACGCCCCGTCGAGCCGTCGACCGCCACACCGGACAGCTGGCGGACGTACGTGGAGGAGCGCACCGGGGAGATACCACCCCTGACCATGACGGACGGACGTCACCCGCAGTGGCGGGACATTTCGGAAGGGTACGATCCTGCCGACGCCGTCGACCGGGCCGTCATCGCGACCAGGAAGGCGGTGTTCCCCTTCTACGGCCTGGACCCCATGCCCTGAGAAGTACGGAATCATGCCGAGCCGAGGAGCGCTGTACCTGTCGTGACCCCTCCCACCCGAGCCGAACTGCGCGAACACCTCGTCCGGACCGCCATCGCGGGTGACGTGGCGACCAGCCGCGAGAACAACCTCGACCACTACCGGTCGCTCGCGCTGCGCGACCCGCACTACCTCTTCGGACTCACCTTCGAGGGCGAGTGGTCCTACCACGAGGTGCTGGCGCTCATGGCCGACAAGGCGGGAGTGGCGGCCGATCCCGGTCATCGCGAGGGCCCCGACACCATCGACCCCGATCGGACCATCGACGCCGTCGAGGAGATGGGCGAGCGGATCGCCAAGGTGCTGCATCGCGGCGCGCCCAGGATCGTGCTCGCCACCGGGCACCCGACCGGCCTGCTCACCATCCACCTCGCGCTGGCGCGGTTCCTCGCGGAGAACGGGGCGACCCTCCTCTTCCCGGCCGAGGGGTGGACGTACATCGGCGGTCTCGGCCGCCGCAGGCGGATCCGCTACCTCGACGGCGTGGCGATGCTGGAGGACCGGGGCACGTTCGTGCACACCCACGAGGCGGCGCCGATGGAGGCGATGCTGGCCGAGGAGCGGCCCGACTTCGTGATCGCCGACCACGGCTGGGCGGGGGCCGCGGGCGAGGCCGGGGTCGAGACCGTGGGCTTCGCCGACAGCAACGACCCCGCGCTGTTCGTGGGCGAGGCCGAGGGCAAGATCGCCGTCACCGTCCCCCTGGACGACAACGTGCTGCCGCGCTTCTACGCTCCGTTGACGGCGTACCTGCTCGCCCGGGTCGCCCGCAGCCTCTGACTCCCCTTCCGGACCTCCCAAACCGGGCATTTCGCGCCCGCTTTTGCGCCTCTGTGTCGACCGTTTGCCAACTTTTTCGTGTGCCTGGGCGACTCTAATGTGAGAGAAGTTGGTCCGTTCCAAGATTGAGGCGAGGGGCACGGCCCGGCTGCTGCCAGCGACTTTCCCGATTTTGACGGCACACGGCTCCGTTGACTGATGGAATGAGGGGTTTGCCTACTCGGAGTCCGGACTTACGCTGACAGCAGTACACGTGCGTGAGCAATGGCACCAGTGGGGATAACCCGGAAACACGTGCGGAAGAGGCGTCCGATGGGTGCAGGCGAAAGACCTCTCAGCGAGGTGAAGTTCTTGACGGTGGCCGAGGTGGCGACCGTCATGCGGGTGTCCAAGATGACCGTGTACCGGCTCGTGCACTCCGGGGAGTTACCGGCCATCCGTGTCGGCCGGTCCTTCAGAGTGCCCGAGCAGGCGGTCCACGACTACTTGCGGGACGCGTTCATCGAAGCAGGATGAATCACGCGGGCGACCACGCTTGACGGCAGCGTGGCCGACTCCCGGTCGACGCGGGGTCCCCCGGGGGAGCGATCTACCACGGATCGCCGGTAGTCTGTTGAGCCGGTGTGCGCTCGCGCGCCGGTTTGACAGTCACACCTTCACCTGGGGGTCCCGTGGGCTCTGTGATCAAGAAGCGCCGCAAGCGCATGGCCAAGAAGAAGCACCGCAAGCTGCTGAAGAAGACCCGCATCCAGCGGCGTAACAAGAAGTAGCCGAGACGGAGCGCGCACCGGTCCTCAGGGACCGGGCGACCGTGAACACGCACACCCCCGGCGAGGCGTCGATGACTCGTACTGTGCTGGTCACCGGTGTCTCCGGTCACATCGGCGCTCGTGTGGCGATCGCGCTCGCGGCCGACCCGGAGATCGACCGGGTCATCGGCGTGGACACGGCGCCGCCGCCATCCCCTGCCGGGGAGGACGGCGCGGTGCTCGGTCGCACCGAGTTCGCCCGGGTCGCGTTGCGCAGTCCCGACCTGGTCAAGGTCATCAGGGACGCCGACGTCGACACCGTCGTGCACCTCAGCCTGGTCAGCGGCCCCGGTGGCAGTGGATCCGGTGGCAGCGGGTCCGGCGGTGGCCGGTCGGCCATGAAGGAGCACAACGTCATCGGGACGATGCAACTGCTCGCGGCGTGTCAGCGCTCCGCCACGGTGCGCCGGGTGGTCGTGCGGTCGACCACGGCCGTCTACGGCTCCTCGCCGCACGCTCCCGCCGTGTTCACGGAGGACACCGAGCCCGTCGAGGTGTCGCACTCCGGGTACGCGCGGGACGCCACCGAGGTCGAGACGTACGTGCGGGGCTTCGCCCGGCGCCGTCCCGACGTGACGACGACGACGCTGCGGTTCGCCAACCTGATGGGGCCGGGCGTCGACTCACCGCTGACGAGGTACTTCTCCCAGCCGGTGCTGCCCACCGTGCTCGGCTTCGACCCCCGGCTGCAGTTCGTCCACGAGGACGACGCCGTCGAGGTGCTGTGCCGTACGGCGCGGGCCGACCACCCGGGCGTGTTCAACGTCGCGGGCGACGGCGTCCTGCTGCTTTCGCAGTGCGTGCGGCGCACGGGCCGGCCGGTGATCCCGATGCCGTCCCCCGCCTTCCGCCTCGTCAGCGGGCTCGCCCGGGGCGCGCGGCTGGTGGACTTCTCGCCCGAGCAGCTCGCGCTCCTGAGCCACGGCCGGGCGGTGGACACCACCAGGCTCGCCGCCGAGCTCGGCTGGCGGCCAAAGTACAGCACGGCGGCGGCGTTCGACGACTTCCTCCGGTCGCGCGGCGGACCCGGCGAGCTGCCGCGCGCGGTGGTCGACTGGCTGGCCGACTTCGTGACAGGACGCTGATGGACGACTTCCAGGGCCGGCGTACGGACGGGAGCACGGCCGACCAGCGGCTCGCCGAGCTGTTCGCGTTCCTGCGGCGCAGGGTCACCGGCGAGTACGAGATCGACGAGTTCGGCTTCGACCCCGAGCTCAACGAGAAGGTGCTGCTGGAGGCGCTGCGCCCGCTCTACCGGCACTGGTTCAGGACCGAGACCCTCGGGCTCGGCAACGTGCCGGCCGGCAGCGGTGCGCTTATCGTGGCCAACCACTCCGGCACGCTGCCCGTGGACGCCCTGATGCTGCAGGTGGCGGTGCACGACGAGCTGGGCAGGCCGCTGCGCCTGCTCGGAGCGCACCTGGTCTACCAGCTCCCCGTGCTCGGGCATCTGGCCCGCAAGTCCGGGCACACGCTCGCCTGCCCTGAGGACGCCGACCGGCTGCTGCGCAAGGGCGAGGTCGTCGGCGTCTTCCCCGAGGGCTTCAAGGGCATCGGCAAGCCGTTCTCCGAGCGCTACCGGCTCCAGCGGTTCGGCCGGGGCGGGTTCGTCGCGTCGGCGATCAGAGCCGGCGTGCCGATCGTCCCGTGCGCCATCGTGGGGGCGGAGGAGATCTACCCCAAGATCGGCGACATTCCGTCGCTCGCCCGGCTGCTCGGCCTGCCCTACCTGCCGATCACGCCGCTGTTCCCCTGGCTCGGGCCGCTCGGCCTGCTTCCGCTGCCGTCCAAGTGGCTGATCGAGTTCGGCGAGCCGATCCGGACCGACGAGTACGCCCCGGAGGAGGCCGACGACCCCATGCTGGTCTTCGACCTGACCGACCACATCCGGGAGACCATGCAACGGCAGCTCGACGCCCTGCGGCTGCGCCGGGGCCCGGCGTTTCCCCCGATCGTGATGTGACAACCGGGGCTCCTGCTGCTTTAGTGGCGTAGATCGGGACGAGTGGGCCCGCAACCGCCATTCAAACGGGGGCGTTCGAGTGACGGCATCATCCGCCCTTCGCGGCAGCGATCCCGCGTTCATCGGTCCTTACCGGATCGTCCGGCGGCTCGGTGCAGGCGGGCAGGGCATCGTCTATCTGGGCACGGACGACGCGGGGACCCAGGTGGCCGTCAAGGTCCTGCGTCCGGAGATCGCCGCCGACGAGACGACCAGGAGCCGGTTCGCCCGCGAGGTGGCCATCGCCCAGCGGGTCGCCTCGTTCTGCACCGCCCAGTTCCTCGCCGCCGACCTGTGGTCCGACCCTCCGTACATCGTGACGGAGTATGTCGACGGGCCGTCGCTGCAGGAGGAGGTGGCCCGCAACGGGCCGCGTACGGGGGCGGCCCTGCACCGCCTCGCGGTCGGGACGGCCACGGCGTTGACCGCGATCCACGAGGCGGGGCTGGTGCACCGGGACTTCAAGCCTGGCAACGTGCTGCTCGGCGCCGACGGTCCCCGCGTGATCGATTTCGGCATCGCCCGCGCGCTCGACGCGACGGCCACGGTCAGCAGCCAGGTCGTCGGCACCCCCGCGTACATGGCCCCGGAGCAGATCAAGGGCGCGGAGATCGGCCCGGCCGCCGACGTGTTCGCCTGGGGGGCGGTGGTCGCCTTCGCCGCCACCGGCCGCTCGCCGTTCGCCGCGGACAGCACGCACGCCGTGCTCTACCGGGTCATCGGCGGCGAGCCCGACATCGCCGGGGTGCCGGACCCGTTGCGCGCGCTGGTCGCGCGGTGCCTCGCGAAGGAGCCCGCGGAGCGGCCCACCATGCGCGAGGTTCTCATGTGGCTGCTCGGCTCGGCGGACTCCCCGGACCGGGAGACCGGGCCGAGGTCCCACGCCGTCGCCGCGCGCCGTCGTTCCAGGAGGACGCTGTACGCGGCGGTGGCCGGCGCCGCCGTGCTGGCCCTGGCCGGGGGAGCGGCCCTGTGGCTGACGAACGGCGCCGGCTCCGCGGCGAAGGAGACCGGGGGCGGCACGACCGCGGGCCGGGCGACCACGGTCGCCCGGACGACCTCCTCGCCGCAGGTCTCCACGCCGTCCCGCCTGCCCCGTACGCTCACCGGGGTGTGGGAGGGGGTGCTGGCGCAGAGCAACGGCACGAACCGGCCCATGACCGTGGTGATCAGGCCGAACGCGCGGACCTTGGTCAGCTACCCGTCCCTGGGCTGCGCCGGCCTGCTGACCGTCGTCCGCCGGGACGCCGACGGGCAGTTCGTCCTCCGCGAGACCATTGTCAAGGGAACCAAGTGCACCCGGCAGGGCCGCCTGACGATGCGCCCCGGCGACGGCAAGCTCCTGCTGACCTACTTCCCGAACGGTTCCGGGGACGAGATGGCCTACAGCGCGACCGCCACCTTGTATCGCAAGGGCGTCTGAGAATTATTGGGGGCCAGGTCTAACAAAGAGACCTACTGGTCGGTATGGTGTGCTCACCCTCACCCCGGAGGAGCACATGAACAAGGGGCGGAACGCCGCCCTCGCCGGGCTCGCCCTCGGCCTGGCGATCGGCACCGCGCGACGCATCCAGGTCAGGCGGGCGAAGGCCGCACGGACTCCGAACGGCGCGTCCGGGCGCCGGACGACGGTCACGACCGACGACAGGGTCCGCCTGGCCGTGGAGATCGACGACCATCCCGATCCCCGGTGCGCCGTCGTCTTCGCGCACGGCTGGCTGATGAACCGGCACTGCTGGCAGCTTCAGCGCGAGGCCCTGGCGGGCCTGGGCACGCTCGTCTTCTACGACCAGCGCGGGCACGGCGACTCCTCGGCCGGGGCGCTGGAGGCGTGCACGATCGACCGGCTGGGCGACGACCTGGCCGCCGTCATCCGCGCCGCCGTGCCGGAGGGACTGCCCGTCGTCCTCGTCGGCCACTCCATGGGCGGCATGACGGTCATGGCGCTCGCGGACCGGCACCCCACCCTGGTCGAGTCTCGAGTGGCCGGCGTGGCGCTGCTCAGCACCTCGTCCGGCGGGCTCGACGCCAGCACCTTCGGCCTTCCCGGGCCGCTCGGGCGGCTGGCTCCCCGCGTCACGCCCGTGCTGTTCGAGAGCATGCTGGCCCGTGCCGCGGTCATCGACGCGCGGCCCCGCGTGAAGGGCTTGACGAACCTGCCGGTGACCCGGTACGTCGCCTTCGGCAGGGGAGCGAGCCGGCGGCACGTCCGGCTGGTCAACGCGATGGCCGCGGCGACGCCGACGGAGGTCATGGTCGGGTTCTTCCGGGACTTCCGGGTGCACGACAAGTTCGCCGCGCTGAAGGCGCTCCAGCGGACGCGGACGCTGGTCATGGTGGGAGAGCGAGACCGGCTCACCCCACTCGCCCATAGCCGCCGGATCGCCGAGGCGCTGCCCGACGCCCGGTTCGTACGGATCCCCGGCGCCGGGCACATGATCGGCTTCGAACGCCCCGAGCTGGTGCACCGGGAGCTGACCGGCCTGATCGAGCGGGCCCTATCGGGCCCCGCGCAGGGCCGGTCCACGGCCTGAGCGCCGTTCAGGCGCGTGGCGCGCGGAACCCCGGCCGGGCGGCCACGGGAGTGAGATGCCCGGCCGCCTTGAGCGTGTGCAGGACGGGGGCCGTCTCCAGGGTGCGGATCTGGTCGAGCGTGCCGAGCCGCCGGGTGAGGTAGCGGTGCAGGTCGGCGGGGCCGGCACAGAGCGCGTGGGCGAGCAAATTGGTGGCGCCGGTGGTGGCCGCGACGACGGCGAGCTCGTCGTGGGTGGCCAGGGTGGTCGCGACCTCGTCCAGATGTGCGGGAGTGACGGCCATCCACAGCAGGGCCTGGGCGGTGACGCCGTAAGCGGCCACGTCGACCTCCACGTCGAAGAAAATCGTCCCGCTCGCGCGTAGGTCGGCCAGGCGTCGTGCCACGGTGGCGGGGGACCAGCCGGTGGCCGCGGCGAGTTCGGCGTAGCCTGCTCGGCCGTCGTGGCGCAGGGCGTCGATCAGGGCGCGGTCGCCGTCCGTCAGGCTCATCTGGTCGCGAGTGCCGGGCGAGGGGGCCGGCCGCATGAGTGCCTGCTGCTGCTCGTCGCTGAGCGTGCGCAGCCGTCCACGCCAGGCGGTCGGACCGCCCAGGTAGGTGTGGAGCAGCAGGTGCGCCGAGACGGCCGTGATCCCGGAGGTGCGGGGGATGTCGTGCAGCAGCAGCGACCGTGACAGGCGGCTGTCGTCCTCCGTGTGGACGATCGCGAAGATCTCGGTGCCTCCGGAGGCCAGCTTGACCCACGAGGTGTCGGGTCGCCGGGCCAGCGCGTGCCCCAGAGCCTGAGAGGCGGTGGGGGTCGTGGTGAGTCTGACCACCCACTGGGCCTGGCCGGTGCGGTCCTGCTCGGGCAGGCCGACGACGCGCAGCCCGGCCCCAGCGCGCAGCCGCCGGTAACGGCGCGTCACGGTCTGGGTGGACACGCCGAGGACCTCGGCGATCCGGCTGAACGGCGCTCGCCCGTCGACGTGCAGGGCATGGACGAGACCCCGGTCCAGTTCATCCAGCATCGTCGGATTCTCTCGCCGATCCGCCTTCTGTGGAAGAAATCCGCGAATTCGGCTTCCCGGCTGGAACGTCCCACCCGTACGCCTCAGGCTGCTGCGTGATCACGACGCGACCCGGAAGGACGACGCATGCCCGTACTGGAGGAGACCGCCACCGCGACGGGACATCGACGGCGGTGGGCGGCCCTGCTCGCGCTGCTGGTCGCCGAGGCGATGAACCTGCTCGACGCCACGATCACGACGGTGGTCGCGCCGGTGATCCACCGCGATTTCGGCGGCGCGGAGTCCGACATCCAGTGGTTCAGCGCCGCCTACACCCTGCCCTTCGCCGTGCTGCTGGTGCCCGGGGGCCGCCTGGGTGATCTCGCCGGTCGGAAGCGGGTGTTCGCGGCCGGGGTCGCCCTCTTCGCACTGGCATCGGCGATCTGCGCCTGCGCGACCGGTTCGGGAATGCTCATCGCCACACGTGCCGTCCAGGGAGTGGCGGCCGCGCTGATCATTCCGCAGACCATCGGGCTGATCCGGAGCATGTTCGAGGGGGACGAACTGGCCAAGGCCATGGGATCCATCGGACCGGTGATGGGCCTGGCCGCCGTCTGCGGGCCCGTGCTCGGCGCCGTTCTCACCCGGGTCGACCTGTTCGGCGCGTCGTGGCGGGCGGCGTTCCTCGTCAACGTTCCCCTCGCCGCGCTCGTCCTGGCCTTCCTGCCCGCGCTGCGGGAGAGCAGATTGCCGCACCCTCCCGGCATCGACCTGCCCGGCACGGGGCTGGCCGTGCTCGGGACCGGCCTGATCGTGTATCCCCTCATCCAGGGCGACGCCGCCGGCCGGCCCGCCTGGGTCTGGATCGCCCTCGCCGCGGGCGTCGTCGTCCTCGCGGTTCTCAGCCGGCATCAGCGTCAGCGCGCCCGGCGGGGCCGCAGCCCGCTGATCGAGCCGAGCCTGTTCCGCGACCGGGCCTTCCCGGCCGCGCTGGCGACCTCCACGCTGTTCTTCTCGGTGATGAACGGACTGATGGTGGTGATCGTCCTGCAGGTGCAACTGGGGCTGGGCAGTGACGTCCTGACCGCCGGGCTCACCCTGCTCCCGTGGTCGGCCGGCATGGCCGTCGCCTCCTGGTACGCCGGCACCCGTCTGGTTCCCCGCCACGGAGCGAAGATCATGTTCGTCGGGCTCGCCGCCCTGTTCGCCGGGCTGATCTGCGCCGTCGCCGTCTACCTGACCGCATCCGCCGACGGCTACCCCTGGCCCCTGCTCGCGGCGCTGTCGCTCAGCGGAGCGGGAAACGGCCTGTTCACCGTCCCGTTCTTCACCACGGCCCTGTCACGGGTGCGGGCGCACGAGACGGGTTCCGCAGCGGGCCTGCTCAACGCCGTCCAGCAGTTCGGCGGCACCCTCGGCGTCGCCGTTCTCGGCACCGCGTTCCTCCACAGGTTCACCGCGGACGTCCGGTCGCACGTGGACGCGGGCCGCGCGGCCCTGGGGGCGGTCCAGCTCACGTTCTGGATCGCCGCGGCGCTCGTGGCCGTCACGGCCGTCACGGCCGCGCTGATGGGCGTACGCGAGTCGCCCGCGGAGCCCGCGGGCCACTGACCGGGTGATTGATCATTGAGCGGAGCGACAGAGTCACAGTGCGGAGCGACAGAGTCACAGAGCGGAGCGACAGAGTCAGAGTGCGGAGCGGTAGTGGCGGCGCAGGGCGATTCCGGCGGCGACGCCGCCCGCGATGGCCCCCGCGGTCGCGGCGATCGGCAGGCCGATCATCGTCGCCTTCCTGCCCGTGCGGAAGTCGCGGATCTCCCAGCCGTTCTCCCTGGCGTGCTCGCGCAGTTCGCTGTCCGGGTTGATGGCGTGCGGGTGCCCGACGAGGGAGAGCATCGGCAGGTCGTTGGCCGAGTCGCTGTAGGCCGAGCAGCGGGCCAGGTCGAGGCCCTCGCGGCGCGCCAGCGCCCGGATGGCCTCGGCCTTGGCCGGGCCGTGCAGCAGGTCGCCGACGAGCCTTCCGGTGTAGGCGCCGTCGGCGGTCTCTGCGACCGTGCCGAGCGCGCCGGTGAGCCCGAGCCGCTGCGCGATGACCCGGGCCAGCTCGACCGGCGTGGCGGTGACCAGCCACACGCGCTGCCCGGCGTCCAGGTGGGCCTGGGCCAGCGCGCGAGTGCCCTGCCACACGCGGTCGGCCATCACGTCGTCGTAGATCTCCTCGCCCAGCCGGACGACCTCGTCCACCTTCAGCCCGGCGACGAAGGCGAGGGCCATCTCCTTGGCCTTGGCGATGTGCTCGGGGTTCTCGTTGCCCCGCACGCGAAACCACGCCTGCCCGAGCGCGAACTTCATGAGGTCACGGCTGGTGAACAGGCCGCGCGCCGCCAGTCCCCGGGCGAAGTGGTAGATCGAGGCGCCGCGCATCATCGTGTTGTCGACGTCGAAGAACGCCGCCGCCGTGAGGTCGGGGACGACCTCGGGGACGGACACCGCCGCGGCGGCCGCCACCTCGCCGGCGATCTCCGCCGCTTCCCGCCGTCGCAATAGCCGCCTCATGACTCATCAGCTTAACCGCCGGAGAGTGGACGGAACGGGAGCGGGACATGACGTGTCAACGTCCGGAACCCGTGAACGAATCGATATAACTCAGGTATTGGTTGGCCTTGTCGCGATTTTCCCGGTCGAGCTTCGGCAGCAGCGGCTCCACGAGATTGTGCTGCTCACGGGCGAACTCGCGCGCCTCGCCGCCGGCGCGTCCCTGGCGGGCGACCCGGCTCAGCGCGGCCCTGGTGGTCGTCTCCATGTCGTCGAGCGTCTGCCCGATGAGCCGGCGGCGCTCCGGGGTCGGCGTGTCCACCAGTGATGCGGTCTCGGCCGCCCGCTCCCGCGCCGCGACCATCTGCCGTTGCGCCAGCTCCTCCTCGTCGTACGCGAGGTCGAGCACCGTCGACTCCGCCAGCCTCTTCAACGGGTACAGCACCTCGCCGGGCACCGAGTGGTAGGTGCGCACGCCGGTGCCGAACATCCCTGCAAGCAGCACGCAGAACACCAGCAGGGGGCGCAGCCGTACGAGCAGGGACCGGCGGGGCCGCGGGGGTGTGGCGGGAGGCGCCGTGTGCTTTCCCGCCGCGTGCCTGCCCGCCGCGCGCTCGGCGGCGTACGCGCGCATCAGCTCGGCCCGCAGCCTCTCGCGGAACTCCGGCCTCGGGCCGCCGCCCAGCAGGGAGCGGAGAGCGGCCACGCGCGCGGCGACCCCGCGGTCCCGGGCCGCCGACCGGCCGCGCAGCGGGAAGCGGTGACCGGCGGCCCGGCGGTCGCGGGCCGCCGACCGGCCGCCCGCGCGGCGCGAGGGTCGCCACCAGCCCATCACCGCTCTCGCCATCCCCCCGCTTGACGCCCAGCGGAGATCGCTCGCGGGGCCGCCGGGAAGCGTTCGTCACCTCCCGGCCGGCCCGGCGTATCCGCCTGAAGATCCGACCTGCCACATGCCCAACGATGGGGTATGGGTAATGGTTACGGGGCTCTCAGCCGAGATCGTCGGGGAGAGCCCGGGCGAGCGCCCTGATCGCCCGGAACTGGAGCGCCTTGATCGCCCCGGACTTCTTGCCCATGATCTTCGCCGTCTCCGCGAGCGACATCCCGTGCAGGAAGCGCAGGATCACGCATTCCTGCTGCTCCGCGCCGAGTTGCTTGATCGCCTGCATCACGCGCTCGTTGACCATGTTCGTGACGACCGCGTTCTCGGGGATGTGCGGGCCGTCCAGGGGCGTGTCGAGTATCTCGGCGGTGGTCACCTCGAGGCGGTTGCGGCCCGACTTGTAGTGGTCGGTGACGAGGTTGCGGGCGATCGTCACGAGCCAGGCGCCGAAGTCGCGGCCCTGCCAGGTGAACTCGGCGATGCCCCGCAGCGCCCGCAGGAACGTCTCGCTCGTCAGGTCCTCGGCCAGCGCGTGGCTGCCGACCCGGAAGTAGACGTACCGGTAGACCAGCTCCAGGTAGTGGTCGTAGAGCACGCCGAACGCCTCGCTGTCGCCGGTCTTGGCACGCAGCACGAGGCTTCGCATCTCGTCGTGCTCGTGCTCGCGGTCGGAGAGGTCGTCGGAACGCGCGGGGTGCGCTGCTCCTGCGGCGACCGGAGGGGAAAGCCCGGCCAACGGCCACGTGTTCGGCATCCGTTATCCCATGGGGGAAGGGGAGTCGGCGTGCTCGAACACTCTAGAAATCAACGGGAGATTACACAATCCGTTCGGGTGGAGGAATCCACTTCAGGAGTGAAGACGCGGGTGGCGACATTCCCGGACAGGGTGACCGGCTACCGGTCGGAAGCCGATGTCCGGCAGCATGGGTGCCACCATGGAAGTCCTCGTCGCTCTCCTCGCGTTCGCCGGCGCCCTGCTCGCCGGCATCACCACCGGCGTCCTCGTCGGGCGTCTCCGTGACGAGCCGGCCGGTTGGCTGATCGCGTGGAGCATCGCCACGGGCGCGCTGGCGTTGTCGCTCGGCGCCATCGCCGTCGGCCATCTCACCGGGTTCGGGCCCGTGACGTTCCGGGCCTACCAGATCACCGGCTCGCTGCTGGCGCCGCTCTGGCTGGCGATCGGCGTCATCCAACTCCTCGCGGAGAAGGGCGGCGCCCGCTTCGCCGGCTGGCTCCTCGGCGCCGCGCTCACGGTCGTGGGCACGGTGATCATGGTGCTCGACCCCGTCGTCACCGCGGGGTTCGACAAGTCGCTGCCCGACGGGCCGACCCACTGGGACCTCTGGCCCGAGTGGCTGCTGCGTGGCGTCCACGGCCTGGTGGTCTTCCTGCTCCTGCTCTGCCTCGCCATGGCGGTGATGGCCTGGCGGGACGGCGACGAGTACGACGTCGACAACATGAACGCGTCCGTCGTGCTCGCCCCGGCGGGAATGGCGATCTCGGGCGTGCTCGAATTCGGGCTCCCCGGGCTGGTCGTCGTCGTGGTGCTGGCCGCCTCCGCCGGAGGCGTCTGGTACGTCGTGGCCCGCCCGCTCGCGCCGTACGACGACGAGGGCGAGGACGACGAGGCCCCGGAGGAGGAGTGGCAGGGGCGGCGTGGCGGCCGGGCCGACAGCGCTCTGCGGGCCGAGACCCGCGTGCCCTCCGCGCCCTCCGGGCCGCCCGCGCCCCCCGCGCCGCCGCGCGGGACTCCGGGAGGCCGCCCGGCAGGACCGGGCGCGGTTCCGCCGGGGATGCCGGGAGCGCCTGGGGCACCGGGAGCGCCCGATATGCCGGGTGCGCCGCGCCGTTCCGGGCTCGGCGACCTGGTGGCCGAATACCGGGCGGGTGAGCAGGGCGAGGTCGACTACGCCGCCCGCATGCGGCCCTCCGGCGGCCCTCCGGCCGCCGACGACTTCGGCGGGCCCGCGACCGGCCAGCTTCTCGCCGCGGACGAGTACGGCCAGCCCCGCCGGCCCGAGTACGGCATGCCCGCGCCGCCTGCGGCCGAGCCCGACCGGGCGATGCCCGCCACGGGGGCCCTCTACCCCGGGGCGGAGGTCCCCGACCCGGCCGACCTCGCGGCGAGCTTCGGCGTGGGGTTCGGCGGCAGGTCCCGTCCGGCCATGAGCCGCCAGAGCGGCGGTCAGGGGGACCGGCAGGCGCCGCAGCAGGCGGGCCGGCCCGCCGGTCAGGGGGGCTCGGTGAAGCCGGCCCCCGGCATCTACGGCCTGCTGACCGTCTTCACGCTGCTCGACGGTTCGGGCGAGGCGTTCGACAAGCTGGCGGAGGAGACGGTGGAGGCCGTCCAGCGCAACGAGCCCGACACGCTGCTGTTCGTCTGCCACGCGGTCAAGTCGGCCCCGCTCCAGCGCATCGTCTACGAGCTCTACCGGGACGAGGTCGGCTACGGCGAGCACCAGCGACAGCCGCACATGGAGCGGTTCGCGACCGAGCGGGTGAAGTACGTGCTGGCGGCCAACGTCATCGAACTCAGCGTCAACGCCGCCAAGGTGGTCCCCCTCCCCACCCGCACGGTCCTCTAGGTCCGGGCCCCCTCGATCACGACCCGGTCTCGCACAGGGCGGCGGTGGCCACTGGGCCGAGGCCGGTAGCGAGGATCAGGGTGGCCGCATCGGCGCCGGCCTCGGCTTCAACGCTCCAGGGCCTCGCGGAGGCGGTTCTCGTTCACCCGCCAGTAGTCGTGCTGCACGCCGTCGATCAGGACGACGGGGATCATCTCCCAATATTCGGCCTGGTCCTCCGGGGAGGCGGTGATGTCGCGTTCCTCCCAGGGGACGCCCAGCTCCGCGGCCACGCGCTCGATCACCGCGCGGGCGTCGTCGCACAGATGGCAGCCGGGCTTGCCGAGCAGCGTGATCCGGTGGTCTCGAGGAGGCATGTTCTCGATTATTGCGATACCTCCGGCCCGGAATGGAGACCGCCGCCCCTTCCTGGGACCCTTGGATGCGAGGGAAGCGCGCACGATCGACTTTGTGCATAGCTTCACAAAGGCACTAACCTGGTACTCATCCGTCGCAACCGCTGTGCGGCCGGGGGCGCAACCGGCCGTCCGTCCCCCTGGAGCCCCGGCAAGTGATCCGCCGAATCCCGCAGGCCCGCGACCGCGGCATCCCCGACGCCACGGTGGCGAGGTTGCCGCTCTATCTGCGCGCACTCAACGGGATGGCCGAACGGGGCACGGCGACGGTGAGCTCGGAGGATCTCGCGCTCGCCGCCGGGGTGAACTCCGCGAAGCTCCGCAAGGACCTGTCCCACCTGGGGTCGTACGGCACCCGGGGCGTGGGCTACGACGTGCAGTACCTCATCTACCAGATCTCACGTGAGCTTGGTCTCACTCAGGACTGGGCCGTGGCCATCGTGGGCGTGGGAAACCTCGGCCGGGCGCTGGCCAACTACGGCGGGTTCGCCTCCCGCGGGTTCCGGATCGCGGGCCTGCTGGACGCGGATCCGCACGTCGTGGGCGATCGCATCGCGGGTCTCGTCGTCGAGCACGCCGACGAGCTGGAGTCGGTGATCAAGAAGCGCGGAGTCTCGATCGTGGTGATCGCCACCCCCGCCACGGCGGCGCAGCAGGTCTGCGACCGTGTCATCGCGGCCGGTGTCACCAGTATTTTGAACTTCGCCCCCGTCGTCTTGGCTGTGCCTGACGGCGTGGATGTCCGTAAAGTCGATTTATCCATCGAACTGCAGATACTTGCGTTCCACGAGCAGCGCAAGGCTAATGGAGGGCCCATCATGGCCGAGGAGTGGCCGGACGGGGTGGTCATGTGAGTGAGCCATCGATCGGAGTGAGCTCATGAGTGTCCTCGTCGTCGGCCTGAGCCACCGGACCACGCCGGTCGCGCTGCTCGAACGTGTCACGGTCAGCGGGGACGCGCTCGTCAAGCTGCTGCACGACGTGCAGGCGGACGAGAACGTGTCCGAGGCGCTGGTCGTCTCGACGTGCAACCGCGTCGAGGTCTACGCCGTGGTCGACCGTTTCCACGGCGGCGTCACCGCGGTGACCAACATGCTCGCCGCGCACTCGGGCCTGCCGCAGGAGATGCTCGCGCGGCACCTGTACGTGCACTACGAGGACCGCGCGGTCCAGCACCTGTTCACCGTCGCCTGCGGGCTCGACTCCATGGTGGTCGGCGAGGGGCAGATCCTCGGCCAGATCCGCACCGCGCTGCGCCTGGCGCAGGAGGAGGGCACGGCCGGGACCACGCTCAACGAGCTGGCCCAGCACGCGCTGCGCGTCGGCAAGCGCGCGCACGCCGACACGGGCATCGACCGGGCCGGCGCGTCGCTGGTCGGGGTGGGGCTGACGCTCGCCGAGCGGGTGCTCGGCCCGATCGCCGGCAGGCGGGCCCTGGTCGTGGGCGCCGGCTCGATGAGCTCGCTGTCCGCCGCGACGCTGTCGCGTGCGGGCGTGACCGACGTCGTGATCGCCAACCGCACCCGCGAGCGGGCCGAACGGCTCGCCGAGACGGTCGGCGGGCGGGCCGCGGACCTGGCCGACGTCCCCGCCGAGCTGGCCGAGGCCGACCTGGTCATCTCCTGCATCGGCGCGGGAACCCGCACCATCACCGCGGAGACGATCGGGGACCGCGACAGGCCGCTGTTCGTCCTCGACCTCGCGCTGCCCCACGATGTGGACCCCGGCGTACGGGACGTGCCCGGTGTGACGCTGGTCGACCTGAAGTCGATGCAGCAGGACGGCGTGGGCGACGTCTCCGACGGCGGCAGGGCCGAGGCGATCTGCGAGGTCAGGCGCATCGTGGCCGAGGAGGTCGCCGCCTACCTCGACGCGGCGCGCGCCGCGCTCGTCACCCCCACGGTCGTGGCCCTGCGGAGCAAGGCCGCCGGGGTGGTCGAGGCGGAGATGGGCAGGCTGCTGTCCCGCCTGCCGGACATCGACGGGCGGATGCGCGACGAGATCACCCAGACTGTACGGCGGGTCGTGGACAAGCTGCTCCACGAGCCGACCGTACGGGTCAAGCGGCTGGCCGCATCCCCGGGCGGCGACCAGTACGCGGAGGCGCTGCGCGAGCTGTTCGGCCTCGACCCGAAGAAGCCCGAAGCCGTTTCGAGCCTGGAGGTGGAGCAATGACGGTCCCCCTGCGGCTCGGCACCCGCAAGAGCCTGATGGCGACCTCGCAGTCGCAGATCGTCGCCGACCGGCTGACCGCCCTGACCGGCCGGGAGGTGGAGCTCGTCGGCGTCACCACGTTCGGTGACGTGTCCCGGGCCCATCTGACCCAGCTCGGCGGCACCGGCGTGTTCGTGAACGACCTGCGCGGCCGGCTGCTCGCCGGCGAGGTCGACTTCGCGGTGCACTCGCTGAAGGACCTGCCGACCAAGCCGGACGAGCGGATCGCGATGGCCGCGATCACCCGGCGGGACGACCCGCGCGACGCGCTCGTCGGCCCGGTCAAGCTGCGCGACCTGCCCGCCGGGGCCCGCGTGGGCACCGGTTCACCGCGCCGGGTGGCCCAGCTGCGCCTGCTCCGGCCGGATCTCGACTACGTCCCCATCAGGGGAAACGCGGACACCCGCATCGGCAAGGTGACGTCGGGCGAGCTCGACGCCATCGTGCTGGCCGCCGCAGGGCTGGCCAGGATCCGCCGGGACGGGGAGATCGCCCAGGTGTTCGAGGTCGACGAGATGCTGCCCGCTCCCGGGCAGGGCGCCCTCGCCGTCGAGTGCCTGGCCGACCGTGATGATCTCATCGAGCTGCTGCGCGCCGTCGACGACCCGCCGACGCGGGCCGCGGTGGACGCCGAGCGCTCGGTGCTCGCCGCCCTCGAGGCCGGTTGCGCGGCCCCGGTAGGTGCTTTCGCCTCCGGTGACGGGCACATTCTCAATCTGACCGCCACCGTCGTCGCCGTCGACGGCGCACGGTCGGTGCGCAAGTCCGCCTCCGGACCCTCTACGACGGCCGTGGAGATGGGCCGCGAACTCGCGGCAGCCATGATCGCCGAGGGGGCCGACACGTTGATGGGGGAGCAGGCCCATTGAGCCCCGCGAATCACAGCACTCAGACCCGGTCCGGGTTCGTCGCCTTCGTCGGCGCCGGCCCCGGTGACGAGAACCTGCTCACGTTGCGCGGCGCCGACCTGCTGGGCAGGGCGGACGTCGTCGTACTCGACCGGCAGGCGTACGGCCCGCTGCTGCGCCACTGCCGCGAGGGCGCCGAGGTCGTCGACATCTCCGCCGACGCGGCGGAGAACTCGGTGTCGCTGAAGACCATCCAGGCCGCCAAGGCGGGCCGCACGGTCGTGCGGCTGTGCTCGGGCGACCCGTCCTTCTTCTCCTCCGTCACCGACGAGGTGGCCGCCTGCGCCAAGGCGGACGTGGACTTCGAGATCGTGCCCGGCGTGCCGCCGGCCACGGCCGTGCTGACGTACGCCGGCATCCCGCCGGCGGCGTCGGTGCCGGAGTTCCGGATCGTCGACGCCGCGCAGGTGGACGACTGGGCCAAGCACGCCGCGTGCGAGGGCACGCTGGTGATCTACAACGGCGTCGCGGACGCGGTCCCGATCAGCAAGGCGCTGATCGCGGGCGGCAAGCCCGACTCGACGCCGGTGGCGGTGACCAGCGACGGCACGACCACCGAGCAGTACACGGTGGTCTCCACGCTCGGGCGGCTCGGTCCCGACCTCAAGCACGCCGGGATGACCGAGCCCGCGCTGATCGTGGTGGGCGACGCCGTCGGCATGCGCGACCGCCTGTCCTGGTTCGAGACCAAGTCGCTGTTCGGCTGGCGGGTGCTCGTGCCGCGCACCAAGGAGCAGTCCAAGGGGCTGTCGGAGCAGCTCAGGTCGTACGGCGCGGTGCCCGAGGAGGTGCCGACGATCTCCGTCGAGCCGCCGCGCACGCCGCAGCAGATGGACCGCGCGATCAAGGGCCTGGTGACCGGCCGCTACGAGTGGGTCGCCTTCACCAGCGCCAACGCGGTCAAGGCGGTGCGCGAGAAGTTCGAGGAGTACGGCCTGGACGCCCGGGCGTTCGCCGGGCTCAAGGTCGCCGCCGTGGGCGAGGCCACCTCGCGGGCGCTCGTGGAGTTCGGCGTGAAGCCCGACCTCATGCCGACGGGCGAGCAATCGTCCGAGGGCCTGCTGGCCGAGTGGCCGCCGTACGACTCGATGCTCGACCCGATCAACCGCGTGCTGCTGCCGCGGGCCGACATCGCGACCGAGACGCTGGTGGCCGGGCTGACCCAGCTCGGCTGGGAGTGCGACGACGTGACGGCCTATCGGACCGTGCGCGCCGCGCCGCCGCCCGCCCCGATCCGCGAGGCGATCAAGGGCGGCGGGTTCGACGCCGTGCTGTTCACCTCGTCCTCGACCGTCCGGAACCTCGTCGGCATCGCGGGAAAGCCGCACAACGTCACGGTGATCGCGGTCATCGGGCCGCAGACGGCCAAGACGGCCGAGGAGTTCGGCCTGCGGGTCGACGTGATGGCCGACAAGCCGTCCGCTTCGGCTCTCGCCGCCGCGCTGGCGGACTATGGTGCGAAGATGCGGCACGCCGCGGTCTCGGCGGGCGAGGTGCCCCGCCGTCCGTCCCAGATGCGCAGGGGCGCGCGACGACGCGTGAAATGAACCGACTCGCGTACGGCCCGCCGGGGACAGCCCCCGGCGGGCCGGCGCGATCCAGAGCGGAGAGACCACTGTGAACGCTCAGTACCCGGTGGCGCGGCCTCGGCGGCTGCGCCGTACCGCCGCGATGCGCCGGATGGTCGCGGGAACGCGGCTGCACCCGGCCGAGCTCATCCTGCCGATGTTCGTCAAGGAGGGCATCGCCGAGCCGCAGCCGGTGGGCTCCATGCCCGGGGTCGTCCAGCACACCCGCGAGTCGCTGCGCAAGGCGGCCCACGAGGCGGCCGAGGCCGGCGTGGGCGGGATCATCCTGTTCGGGATTCCCGCGCACAAGGACGCACGGGGCTCGGGCGCCGACGACCCGGACGGCATCGTCCAGGTGGCGCTGCGCGACCTCGCCTCCGACCTGGGCGACGCGCTGGTGCTGATGACCGACACCTGCCTGGACGAGTACACCGACCACGGCCACTGCGGCCTGCTGACGGCCGACGGCGAGGTGGACAACGACGCGACGCTGGAGCGGTACGCGTCGGCGGCGGTCGCGCAGGCGGCGGCCGGGTCCAGGATGATCGCGCCGAGCGGCATGATGGACGGCCAGGTGGGCGCCATCCGGGCGGCCCTCGACGCCAACGGCTTCGCCGAGGTCCCGATCCTGGCGTACGCCGCCAAGTACGCCTCCGGGTTCTACGGGCCGTTCCGCGACGCCGCGGAGTGCGCGCCGCAGTTCGGCGACCGCAGCGCCTACCAGCAGGACCCGGCAGGCCCGGTCGGCGAGGCGCTGCGCGAGGTGCGCCTCGACCTGGCCGAGGGCGCGGACGCCGTCATGGTCAAGCCCGCCCTGGCCTACCTCGACATCCTGCGGCAGGTGCGCGACACCGTCGAGGTGCCGGTCGCGGCCTACCAGGTCAGCGGCGAGTACGCGATGGTCGAGGCGGCGGCGGCCAACGGCTGGATCGACCGGGAGCGGGTGATCATGGAGTCGCTGATCGCGATCCGCCGCGCCGGTGCCGACATGATCCTCACCTACTGGGCCACCGAGGTCGCCCGCGGACTATCCTGACACCTCATCAGGGGGGTCCTGCCGCGCCGGAATCGGCCAGAAGGCATTATCAGGTACGTACCGCGAGCATCTTGCGTACCGCAGGAGGGCAGCGGGTGTGACGCTTGTGGGGAGGAGCGCCATGGTGGGGGTACCGCTGGCCCGACGTGCGAAACGGCGTGCGCATCACGCGCCGCGCAAGATGACGTCGGTGCTCGAGTACGCGCAGCTGGGCTGGGCGAGCTGTATGGGCGCCCATCCGCTGAGCGAGGGAGGCAGGGCGTGCTCCTGTGACCGGGTCGGCTGTCCCGACCCCGGCATGCACCCGCTGTCGCCCGCGTGGCAGATGCAGGCCACGACGGACACCGCGCTGCTCACGCGGTGGTGGAAACAGGACCCGGACGCGAACGTGATCCTGCCCACCGGCAGGGTGTTCGACGTGTTCGACGTACCGGCCTCGGCGGGCCGTCCCGCCCTGGCCGCCATGGACGCCGCAGGCTTCGACACGGGCCCGGTCGCCGAGAACGGCGACCGGGTGCTTTTTTTCGTGGCCACGCGTGGGGCGCCCGAGGACGAGGACGAGTGGTGGTCCTGCAGCCTCGACGCGGGACCCGAGACCATCGACAGCACGCCGGGGCTGCGCTGGCACTGCCGGGACAGCTACGTGCTCGCGCCGCCGTCCACCCTGCCCTCCGGAGCGGCTGTGAGCTGGATCAGGCCTCCCGACGGGCGTCCGCTGCCCGACCCGCTGCGCGTGCTCGACCTGCTCGCCGACTTCTGCGAGTGATTCCCGGGCGAGTGATTCCCGGTACGGGACCCGGACGGGCGGGCCCGTAATCTGGAGGGCGTGACTCGCACGCAGACCTCCGAGGACCTGTTCGAACGCGCCCGCCACATCGTTCCCGGCGGCGTCAACTCGCCGGTGCGCGCCTTCGGCGCCGTGGGCGGCACGCCCCGCTTCATGGCGTCGGGCGAGGGGCCGTACATCACCGACGTGGACGGCAACCGCTACGTCGACCTGGTGTGCTCCTGGGGCCCGATGATCCTCGGCCACCGCCACCCCGCCGTGGTGGAGGCCCTGGAGGAGGCCGTCGCGCGCGGCTTCTCGTTCGGCACCGCGACCGAGGGCGAGGTCCTGCTCGCCGAGGAGATCGTCTCCCGGGTGGCCCCCGTCGAGAAGGTCCGCCTGGTCAGCTCGGGCACCGAGGCCACCATGTCCGCCGTACGGCTGGCCCGCGGCTTCACCGGGCGGGCGAAGATCGTGAAGTTCGCCGGCTGCTACCACGGGCACGTGGACGCGCTGCTGGCCTCGGCCGGGTCCGGGGTCGTCACCTTCGGCCTGCCCGACACCCCCGGCGTCACCGGCGCGTCCGCCGCCGACACGATCGTGCTGCCGTACAACTCGGTCGAGGCGGTCGAGGAGGCGTTCCGCACGTTCGAGATCGCGTGTGTGATCACCGAGGCGTGCCCGGCGAACATGGGCGTCGTGCCGCCCGCCGACGGCTTCAACCGGCGCCTGCGCGAGCTGTGCACCGAGCACGGCGCGCTGCTGATCCTCGACGAGGTGCTGACCGGGTTCCGCGTGTCCGCCTCCGGCTGGTACGGCCTGGACCCCGTCGAGGCCGACCTCATGACGTTCGGCAAGGTCATGGGCGGCGGGCTGCCCGCCGCCGCGTTCGGCGGGCGGGCGGAGGTCATGGCCGCCCTCGCCCCCGAGGGGCCCGTCTACCAGGCCGGCACGCTGTCGGGCAACCCGCTCGCCTGCGCGGCCGGGCTGGCCACGCTGCGCGCCTGCGACGACGACGTGTACGACAGGATCGACGCGTCCGCGCTGGTCATCGGCAGGGCCGCCTCCGACGCGCTGGCCGCAGCCGGTGTTCCGCACCGCCTCCAGCGGGCCGGGAACCTGTTCTCGATCTTCTTCACCGACACCCCGGTCACCGACTTCGACTCGGCTCGGACGCAGAACACCGGCGCCTACCGCGCGTTCTTCCACAGCATGCTCGACCAGGGCGTCTACCTGCCGCCGTCGGCGTACGAGGCGTGGTTCCTGTCGGCCGCCCACGACGACGAGGCGCTCACCCGGGTGGCCGAGGCCCTGCCCCTGGCCGCCAAGGCCGCCGCCCAGGCCGCGGGGGCCTGAGGCGCAGGGCACATCCACTGTGGCCAACGGGGAAGTTTTTATGGTTCACTCAACGGACCATTTTGAACTTCCCCGTTAGGAGTGCCTCGTGGAGGTGTCCTTCGGCCCGCACGCGCCCGCAGAGGTTCGTGCCGACCTCCTCGTCCTGCCCGCGTCCGCCGCCCCCGCCCTCGGCATCGAGATCCGGCTCGCCGGGTTCGCGGGCCGGCCGGGTGAAGAGCTCCTGCTGCCGCGGCGTGCCGGAGACCCGTTCCAGGCGGGCGCCGTGCTGCTCGTCGGCCTCGAACCTGACGCCGACGAGCGGGCCGTACGGCGGGCGGTGGGACACGCGGCGCCCAGGATGGCGGACTTCGCCACCGTCGCGGTCGCCCTGCCGCACCCGGGGGCGGTGGTCGAAGGTGTACGCCTGGGCGGCTACCGCTTCGACCGCTACAAGAGCGCCCCGGAGAGCCGGGCCGTCGAGCGGCTGCTCCTGCTGGGTCCCGAGGACGCCGAGGCGGTCGCGCGGGCCGAAGTGGTGGCCGAGGCGGTGACGTTCACCCGCGACCTGGTCAACACCCCGGCCGCCGACCTGGTCCCGATGACCCTGGCCCGCCGGGCGGTGGAGATGGCCGAGGAGGCGGGGCTGGACGCCCGCGTCCTCGCGGCCGGCGACCTGCGCGAGGGCGGCTTCGGCGGCATCCTCGGCGTCGGCGCGGCCAGTGCCAACCCGCCGTGCCTGATCGAGGTGAGCTACCCCGGCGACGGGAAGAGCGGCGTCGTCGGCCTGGCGGGCAAGGGCATCACCTTCGACGCGGGCGGCCTCGGGATCAAGAACCTGAAGGCCATGTCGACGATGAAGAGCGACATGGCGGGCGGCGCCACGATGCTCGCGGTGGTCCGGGCGGCGGCCCGGCTCGGCCTGCCGACCGGTGTGGTCGCGGTGGTCCCGGCGGCGGAGAACATGGTCAGCGGGTCGGCGACGCGCCCCGGCGACGTCCTGCGGCACCGCAACGGCATCACCACCGAGGTCGCCGACACCGACGCCGAGGGGCGGCTGGTGCTGGCCGACGCCCTGGCCTACCTCGCCGAGCGGCGGCCGGACGCGATCATCGACGCGGCCACCCTCACCTACTCGGTCATGCACGCGCTCGGCGAGGACATCACCGGCGTGCTCGGCAACGACCGCGCGCTGCTCGGCGCTCTCACGGCGGCGGGCGAGGCGCAGGGCGAGCCGATGTGGGAGATGCCGATGTGGCGGCCGTACCTGGAGCGGATCAGGTCCGACGTGGCCGACTTCAAGAACGACGGCGGCGAGCACGCCGACGTGATCCTGGCCGCGCTGTTCCTGGAGAACTTCGCCGGCGACGTCCCGTGGGCGCACCTGGACTTCGCGGCCACGGCCTACCTGGACAGGGCCACCGACCTGGGCCCCGCGGGGGCCACCGGCGCGATGGTCAGGACCCTGATCAGCTATCTCGAGAGTCGTTGAGGCCGCGTTCGAACATCGTCCGGATCACGTCCGCGGTCATGGTGAAGTGGCGCTCCGCGATGGACCCCGCGCCTTCGGCGTCCCTCGCGGAGATCGCCTCGTACAGCGCGCGGTGCTCGCTCAGGGCCTGCTGGTAGGCCTCCGGGTCGTCGTCGCCGTACGGTTCCGTGGGGAAGCCGAGGCTGACCCGCATGAGCAGGTCACGGCTGAGCGCGTTGATCTGAGGGTTGCCCGCGGCCGTCACCACGGCCGAGTGGAACGCCGCGTCGGCCTCCTGCTCCTCGCGCAGGGTGGCCGCCCCGGCGTACGCGTCGAGCGCGGCCCGCATCGCCGCCAGGTCCTCGTCCGTACGGCGCCGGGCGGCGGTCCTGGCCGCCATGCCCTCGACCAGGCCCCGGAGGTCGAAGAGCTGCTCGAGCTCGGGCCAGCGCGGCACGAGCGTACGCCTGACGGCCGCGGCGGTCGCCTCGGTCCAGCCGGTGCGGACGTAGGCCCCGCCGGTGCGGCCGCGCCTGATCTCGATCAGGCCGACGGCCTGCAGGCGTCCGATGGCCTCGCGGATCGTGGCCCGGCTGACGTCGAGCAGGGCCGCGAGTTCGCGCTCGCCGGGCAGACGCTGGCCGGGCAGGTAGTCGCCGATCGCGACGGCGGTCATGAGACGGTCGGCCACCTCGGTCGCCACCGAGGGCACGCGGACAGGGCCGAGCACGTCGGACGGCCGGCCGCCGTCGAGCACCTGGCCGAGTACGCGGGACAGGTCGTCGGCGGGGGAGTCGTCGCCGGGCTCCTGCGGGGGGATGCGCCGTGGGGGCTCGCGATGCGCGGGCGACGGGTCCTCGGCGGGGGTCCGGGAAGTCAGGGAAAAGTCCTTTCTTGCGGGCACAGCGGTGATCCGCACCTTACCCAACCAGCGGATTCCAAAAAAGGTCTTGTGTCCAGGCCATTTATCCATATGCTGTCCACACAACGGACATCTGTCCCATCTGGCGACATCTCTTCCACCCCGTCTCCCCCGGAGCTGTGCGTTGGCCATCCCCGAACCGACCGCGCAGGGCCTCGCGCCCTTCGGTGAGTGGCATACCTGGTATCGCGTGACCGGCGACCTGGCGGCGCCCAAGGCCCCCCTCGTCGTGCTGCACGGAGGGCCGGGAGCGGCCCACGACTACACCCTGCGGATCGCCCGTCTCGCCGAGCGCGGACGGGCCGTCGTCCACTACGACCAGATCGGCGTCGGGCTCTCCACCCACCTGCCCGAGAAGGGCGCCGATTTCTGGACCGTCGGGCTCTTCCTCGACGAGCTGGACAACCTGCTCGCCCACCTGGGCATCACCGGCCGCCACCACGTGCTCGGGCAGTCCTGGGGCGGGATGCTCGCCGCCGAGCACGCCGTACGCGCGCCGTCCGGGCTGCGCGGCCTGGTCATCGCCAACTCGCCCGCCTCGATGCGGCTGTGGCGCGAGGAGTGCGACCGGCTGCGGTCGGAGCTGCCGCCGGACGTGGAGCGCACCCTCCGCGAGCACGAGGCCGCGGGCACCACGGACAGCGACGAGTACCGGGCGGCGGAGAAGGTGTTCAACGCGCGGCACGTCTGCACGATCGTGCCCAACCCGCCGGAGGTGCTCGCCAGCGACGCCAAGACCGCCGCGGACCCGACCGTGTACCACACCATGAACGGGCCGAGCGAGTTCCACGTCGTCGGCACGCTGAAGGACTGGTCCGTCGTCGACAGGCTCGACCGGATCGCCGCACCCACCCTGCTCGTCTCCGGCCGGCACGACGAGGCGACCCCTCGCACCGTCCAGCCCTTCGCGGACCGGATCCCCGACGTCCGCTGGGAGCTGTTCGAGCACTCCAGTCACATGCCGCACATCGAGGAGGAAGAACGCTACCTCCAGATCGTCGGCGACTTCCTCGACTTCACCGACTGATCGTGAGGGACTCCAGATGAAGCGCATCACCGCCATCGCCGGCGCCGCACTGCTGGCCGCGGGCGTCGCCGCCTGCTCGGGAGGCGGCGACGGCGCCGCCACCTCGGGGGCCGGCACGACCGGGCAGACCACCCAGGCCGCGGCCGGGTTCCAGGAGCAGCACAAGGGAGGCACGCTCCGCCTGCTGGCCAAGGCGGGCGACGGCACCCTCGACCCGCACATCAACTACAGCAACGGCCAGTGGCAGATCTTCCAGGCCCTCTACGACGGCCTGGTGTCCTTCCGGAAGGTCGGCGGCAAGGCGGCGTACGACATCGTCCCCGACCTCGCCAAGGAGCTGCCGCAGGTCGGCGCGGACGGCAAGACCTACACCTTCACGCTGCGCACGGGCGTCAAGTTCAGCAACGGCGACCCGGTCACGGTCGACGACGTCGTGGCGTCGTTCCGGCGGATCTTCCGGATCTCCGGGCCCACGTCCGGCACGTTCTACTCCGGCATCGTCGGCGCCGCCGAATGCGTGAAGAAGCCCGCGGGCTGCACCCTCGACAAGGGCGTGGTCGCCGACGCGGCGGCGAACACCGTCACGATCAACCTGGTCGCGCCCGACTCGGAGTTCCTGCAGAAGCTCGCCCTCCCGCACGCCGTCGTGCTGCCCAAGGGCACCCCGGCCAAGGACCAGGGCACCACCCCGATCCCCGGCACCGGGCCCTACAAGGTGGAGTCGTACAACCCGAACCAGCTGATGAAGCTGGTGCGCAACCCGAACTTCACCGAGTGGTCGCGGGACGCGCAGCCGCAGGGATATCCCGACGAGATCGACTACAACTACGGCCTCACCTCCGAGGCGGCCGTCACCGCGGTCGAGAACGGGCAGGCCGACTGGATCTTCGACCCGCTGCCCGCCGACCGGCTCACCGAGATCGGCACGTCGTACGAGCAGCAGGCGCACGTCAACCCGCTCGCCGCCTTCTGGTACATCCCGGTCAACGTCAACCTGGCGCCGTTCGACAAGCCGGAGGCCAGGCAGGCGCTCCAGTGGGCGTTCGACAAGAACGCGCTGGTCAAGATGTTCGGCGGGGCGAACCTGGCGCAGCCGGCCTGCACCATCCTGCCGCCGTCCTTCCCCGGCCACGCCGACTTCTGCGACTTCTCGCAGCAGGACCTGGCCAAGGCCAAGCAGCTCGTGCAGCAGTCGGGCACGGCCGGCCAGGAGGTGTCCATCGTGGTCGCCGACGACGACGTGAGCAAGCAGATCGGCGAGTACGCCAGGAGCGTCCTGGAGCAGATCGGCTACCAGGCCAAGGTGAAGGTGATCTCGACCAACATCCAGTTCACCTACATCCAGAACAGCAAGAACAAGGTGCAGCTCAGCGTCTCGCAGTGGTACGCGGACTACCCGGCGGCCTCCAACTTCCTGAACGTCCTGCTCTCCTGCGCGTCGTACCACCCGGGCAGCGACTCCAGCATCAACATCTCCGGCTTCTGCGACAAGGACGCCGACGCCAAGATCGCCCAGGCCATGAAGCTGGACCAGACCGACCCCGCGGCGTCGGGCAAGCTCTGGGGCGAGATCGACAGGGAGCTCATGCAGAAGGGCCCGATCATCCCGCTGTTCAACCCCAAGCAGATCGACTTCGTGTCCAAGAACGTCGGCAACTACCAGTTCCACGCGCAGTTCCACGCGCTGCTCGACCAGATGTGGGTCAAGTGACCGCCGCCGTCGAGACCGTGGCCCCGCGGGCGGCGAGGCCGTCCGCCGGGCCGTGGCGGCAGGCGCTGCGCCGGCTGGCGCGCAACCGCTCCGCGATGATCGCGGCGGCCGGTCTGGTGCTCATCGTGCTGGCCTGCGCCCTCGCCCCCGTGTACGCCGGCTCGATCGCCCACACCGACCCCTTCACGTCCAACGCCTCCGGCACCGCCGTGGTGAACGGCGCGCGGGTGCCGGTCCTCGCCCAGAGCACCGAGGGCCTCGGCCTCGGCGTCACCCCGATCGGCCCGACCTGGAATCCGGGCAGTTTCTTCCTCGGGGCGGACAACCAGGGGCGCGACGTGATGGCCAGGCTCCTGTACGGCGGCCGCAACAGCCTGATGATCGGGCTGTCCTCGGCCGCGCTGTGCTGCGTGCTCGCCACTCTGCTCGGTGTGCTCGCCGGTTACTTCGGCGGATGGATCGACGCGGTGCTCTCCCGCTTCTTCGACGTGATCTGGGCCTTCCCCGTGTACCTGCTGGCGATCTGCCTGTCGGTGGTGCTGCTCACCAGCGGACTCCACGTGGGGCCGATCCACATCGACGCGGGCAGCCTCGCCCTCCCCGTCGTCATCATCGCGCTCATCTACGTGCCGTACGTCGCCCGGCCGTTGCGCGGCCAGGTGATCGCGCTGCGGAACAAGGAGTTCCTGCACGCGGCCGTCGGCCTGGGCGCGTCCGACCTGCGGATCATGCGGCGTGAGGTGCTGCCGAACGTGCTGCCCACGGTCGTGGTGTTCCTGCCGCTGATGACCGCGCTCAACATGCTGACGGAGTCGGCCCTGTCGTTCCTGTCGGTCGGCGTGCAGTCGCCCGACGCGAGCTGGGGGACGATCATCAACGACGGCCTCGCCCTGCTCTACACCCGCCCGGCCATCACGATCGCGGCCGGCCTGTGCGTCGGGCTGACCGCCGTCGCACTCAACGTGCTCGGCGACGGCGTGCGCGACGCGCTCGACCCGAACGCCCGGCTGCGGGGAGGGGCCTGATGATCGGCTACATCCTGCGCAGGTTCGGCGCCGCGGTCCTCGTGCTGTTCGCGATCAGCGTGCTGGTCTTCCTCATCTTCTTCGCCACCCCGGGCGTTGACCCCGCCGCCCGCATCGCGGGCAAGAACGCCGACCCGGCCACGCTGGCCCAGGTGCGGGCGTCGTTCGGGTTCGACCGGCCGCTGCCCGTGCAGTACGTGCTGATGATGAAGCACCTGTTCGTCTCGCACGACCTGACCTCGTTCGTGAACCGGGGCACGCTGGTGATCCCGCAGATCATCGACGCCGTGCCGGTCACGCTCTCCCTCGTCGTGGGCGCGGCGGTGATCTGGATGGTCCTCGGGGTGGGCATGGGCACCCTCGCCGGCGCCATGCGCGGCACCCTGGTCGACCCGCTGGTCATGCTGCTCGGTGTCTTCGGTGTCTCGCTGCCGGTCTACTGGCTGGGCGAGGTCGTCAACCTGATCACCCAGAAGCAGTTGCACGGCTCGGTGTTCTCGTGGGTGCCGCCGCTGGGATACGCGCCGCTCTCGCAGGGCGTCGGCCAGTGGGCGCTGCACCTGCTCTTCCCCTGGCTCACGCTGGCCCTGCTGTACGCCGGGATCTACGCCAGGCTGCTGCGCGGCGAGCTGATCAACGCGCTGAACGAGGACTACGTCCGTACGGCCCGGGCCAAGGGCCTGTCGGAGCGGCGGATCCTCATCAGGCACGCGCTGCGCTGCTCGCTGATCCCGATCGTGTCGCTGTTCGGCCTGGACTTCGGGGCGCTCGTCGGCGGTGCGGCGCTGCTGACCGAGGTGGTCTTCGGCCTTCCCGGGGTCGGCAAGCTCACCTACCAGGCGCTGCAGAACCTCGACCTGCCCGTGATCATGGGCACGGTCCTGTACGCCGCCTTCTTCGTCGTGCTGGCCAACGCCGTGGTGGACGTCCTGTACGCCCGGCTCGACCCGAGGGTGCGCCGTGCCTGAACCACTGCTCGAGGTCAGTGACCTGAGGATCCGCTTCGGCGGCTTCACGGCCGTGGACGGGCTGTCGTTCTCGGTGCGGCCCGGCGAGGTGCTGGGCGTCGTGGGAGAGTCGGGCTCGGGCAAGAGCGTGTCGATGCTCGGCGTGCTCGGCCTGATCCGCACTCCGGGCGCCAAGATTTCCGGGAAGGTCGTCTTCCGCGGGCGTGACCTGCTCGCGCTGAAGAACGCCGAGATGCGGGCCATCCGGGGACGCGAGATCGCCATGATCTTCCAGGACCCGATGACCGCGCTCACCCCGGTCTACACGATCGGCTGGCAGATCGCCGAACAGGTCCGCGCGCACGAGAAGGTGTCCAAGCGGGCCGCCCGCGACCGTGCGATCAAGCTCCTGGACGAGGTCGGCATTCCCGCCCCGGAGCAGCGCGTGGACGCCTACCCGCACGAGTTCTCCGGCGGCATGCGCCAGCGGGCCGTCATCGCGATGGCGCTGTCCTGCAATCCCGCGCTGCTCATCGCCGACGAGCCGACCACCGCGCTAGACGTCACCACGCAGGCGCAGATCCTCGACCTCCTGCGCCGCCTGCGCGCCGACCACGGCTCGGCCGTCGTCATGATCACCCATGACATGGGCGTGGTGTCGGAGATCGCCGACGAGGTCCTCGTCATGTACGGCGGGCGGGCCGTCGAACGCGGCAGCCGCACCGAGGTCTTCCACAGCCCCCGCCACCCGTACACGTGGGGGCTGCTCGACTCGGTGCCACGCGTGAGCGGCCCCCGGGTGCGCCGCCTGCCCACCATCCCCGGGACGCCGGGTGCGGCCGGGCAGGGGTGCCCGTTCGCCGACCGCTGCACCCACCGCTTAGCCGCGTGCGCCGAGGCGCCGCCGCTCAGTGGGACCGCCGGTCATCTGGACGCCTGCTGGCTGCCGGAAGAGGAGAAGACGCGTTGAGCACCCTGCTGAAGGCCACGGACGTGGTCAAGCACTTCCGCGCCGGCCGGGGCCGTGCCGTACAGGCCGTGAACGGAGTCTCGCTGGAGGTCCGGAGCGGCGAGACGCTCGGTGTGGTGGGCGAGTCGGGGTGCGGCAAGTCCACGCTCGGCCGCTGCCTGGTCAGGCTCACCGACCTCACGTCGGGCAAGGTGGAGTTCCAGGGCCGCGACATCACCACGCTGTCGCGCCGCGCGCTCCGCCCGCTGCGTCCCGCCATGCAACTGGTCTTCCAGGATCCGTACGCCTCGCTGAACCCGCGCCGCACGGCGGGCGACGCCGTCGCCGAGCCGCTGCGCATCCACAGGTACGGCGACGCGGCGGCGATCAGGAAGCGGGTCGGCGAGCTGTTCGACCTGGTCGGTCTGACCAGGGCGCACCTCGACCGCTACCCCCACGAGTTCTCGGGAGGGCAGCGCCAGCGCATCGGCATCGCGCGGGCGATCGCGCTGAATCCGGCGCTGGTCGTGGCCGACGAGCCGGTCTCGGCGCTGGACGTCTCGGTGCAGGCCCAGGTGCTCAACCTCTTCTCCGACCTGCAGGAGGAGCTGGGCCTCACGTACGTCTTCATCGCCCACGACCTCGGCGTGGTGCGGCACGTGTCCGACCGGATCGCGGTGATGTACCTGGGCGAGGTCGTGGAGGTGGCCGAGGCGGAGGAGCTCTACGCCGCGCCCGCGCATCCCTACACCGACGCCCTGCTGTCGGCCGTACCGGAGATCGACGACGGCACGGGGGCGTCCCGCCGCGAGCGCGTCGTGCTCACCGGGGACGTCCCGAGTCCCATCGACCGGCCGGCCGGTTGTTCCTTCCACCCCAGATGCCCCGTGGCGCAGGCGCGGTGCCGCACCGAACGCCCGGCCCTGCGCCCGGTCGCGGGCCGTCAGGTGGCCTGTCACTTCCCGAACGTCCCCGGAACCGCCGCAGGGGCCTGACTCACTTCACCAACTGATCGAGATCCACCTCGACCGGGAAGGGCACCTGCACCGCCAGATGCCCGTGGTGGATCCCGGTCGGCGTGTACGCGCCCGTGGCGGGGTCCCGTTCGGCGGTCCACCCCCAGGGAGGCGGCGCCGGCCAGTACTCGAGTGCGCTGCTCACGTCGTGCACTTTAGTGTCATCCTCGTCACTCACGGTAGCCGTTCCACTCAATCTCGTGACCCTTACCCATTGTCCCCCGATTGGTATGCGAGGGCGAGGATCAGCGGGAGGCGGGGAGGGGGGTGCCTTCCGGGGGCGGGAACCGCATGGATCGGGGAATCAGCGCGAGGAGGAGGGGCGGCGCTCGCGGGTCTGCCGGGCCTGCCTCGCCAGGGTCTCCAGATAGGAGGTCTGCTCGGAACGGGTGGGCTTCGTGAAGAGCTTGTTGAAGATTCTCATGGCTATATCGTCGCATCGCTAAACAGTTGAGCGCAAACAAGTTTTTCTAAGGAGAACGGTTTAGACTGTCTACATGTTGGATCTGAACCGGCTGAAGGCCCTGCACGCCGTGTCGGTCTACGGCTCCGTGGGTGCGGCGGCCGAGGCGCTGATGGTGACCCCTTCGGCGATCTCCCAGCAGCTCGCCAAGCTCGAACGGGAGACCGGCGCCGTCCTGATCGAACGCAACGGGCGCGGGGTCAAGCTGACCGACGCCGCCGGGCTGCTCGCCGAGCACGCCGAGCGCATCCTCGCGCTCGTGGAGACGGCGGAGGCCGACTTCGAGGCGCTGCGCGGCGCGGTGGTCGGCAAGCTGACCATGGCCGCCTTCCCCACCGCGGCCCGGGGCATCGTGCCGCGCGCCCTGACCACGCTCAAGAGGCAGCATCCCGATCTCGACCTGCTCGTCTACGAGAGGGAGCCGGAGCGGCAGATCCGCGAACTGGCGCGCGGCGACCTCGACCTCGCCGTCCTGCAGGACTGGCTCAACCGGCCGATGGCGCTGCCCGAGGGCCTGTCGCGCACGGCGCTGCTGGACGACGTGGCCGACGTCGTCGTGCCGGCCGACCATCCCCTGGTGAACGCCGACCGGGTGCGGCTGAGCGATCTCGCCGGCGACAACTGGATCAGCTCGACCCCCGGCACGGTGTGTCACGACTTCCTGGTGTTCCTGCTGCGCTCCGAGGAACGGGAGCCGCGGATCGTCTGCATGGCCGACGAGTACCCCACCCAGCTCGCGCTGGTCGCCGAGGGCCACGGCTGCGCGCTCATCCCCCGGCTGGGCCGGGGACCGCTGCCCGAGGGCGTCGCCGTCCTGGCCGTCCAGCCGCCGCCGGTGCGGCGGATCTACGCGGTCTGGCGGACCGACGCCGCCCGGCGTCCCGCGATCCGCGCCGCCGCCGACGCGCTGCGCTCCGCGTGCTCCGAGCTGCCCGGCGGGTAGGCTGTCCAGGTCATGACAGAGATGACCATCGTTCACCTGCTCCGGCACGGTGAGGTTCACAATCCCCGTGGGGTCCTGTACGGCAGGCTGCCGGGCTACCACCTGTCCGAGACCGGCCGCCGGATGGCCGAGGTGGTCGCCAAGGCCGTCGAGGGCAGGGACATCGTCGCGGTGTGGAGCTCGCCCATGGAGCGCGCCCAGGAGACCGCGGCGCCGGCCGCCCGGGTCCTTGGCCTGGAAGTGGCGACCGACGAGCGGCTGACCGAGGCGGGCAACGTCTTCGAGGGCCTGCGGATGACCGGCAGCGACAACGTCTTCCGCGACCCTCGCTCCTACCGCCACTTCAGGAACCCGTTCCGACCGTCGTGGGGCGAGCCGTACACCGAGGTCGTCGCACGTATGAAGGCGGTCGTGGACGACGCGCGGGCGGCGGCGCGCGGCCACGAGGCACTGCTGGTCAGCCACCAGCTGCCCATCTGGATCATCCGGCTGGCGGCCGAGGGCAGGCGGCTGTGGCACGACCCCCGCCGCCGTCAGTGTGCGCTCGCCAGCCTCACCAGCCTGACCTTCGAGGGTGATCGGCTCATCAGCGTCGGCTACAGCGAGCCCGCGGGCGCGCTGCTCAGGGCCGGCACGCCGCCGCAGGGCGAGGCCGCGCTGTTCGACAAGGCCGACGAGGCGCTCCCCGACGCTTTTCGGGCCGGCCCGGAGGACGAGGAGAGGCCCGGTTCGCGATCCGTCCCCGGCGTGTGACCCGGCGAACGGGGCACCCGCACCGGTCGGTAGGCTTACAGCTCTACCGGTTGTAGTACAAGGAGATCCTCCTCCCGTGTCCGCCAAGCGCCTGTCCGCCAACCGCGAGACCGCCGACCGCGCCACCGCCAAGCGCCTGACCGCGCTCGCCGCCGCGGCCGTGGCCGTGACGGCCCTCGCCGGCTGCGCGGGCGGCCAGGCGGCCCAGCCCCGCTCCGGTGACACGCGATTCGTCGCGGGGGACGGCCGCGTCGAGTTCTTCGCCGCCGCGCAGCGTCACAAGGCGCCCGTGATCGAGGGGAAGACCCTCGACGGCGGCACCGCCACGCTGACCGCGGGCAAGGTCCACGTGCTCAACTTCTGGGCCTCCTGGTGCGCGCCCTGCCGGGCGGAGGCGCCCACGCTCAAGGACATCGCGGCGACCACGAAGTCCAAGGGCGTGGAGTTCCTCGGCGTCAACTTCAAGGACCTCGAGGCGTCCGCGCAGGCGTACGACCGGGCCGTCAAGCCCGGCTACCCGAGCATCTACGACCAGAGCGGCAAGGTGCTGCTGCAGTTCCAGGGCACGGTGCCGCCCGCCGCCATCCCCTCCACGCTGATCATCGACTCTCAGGGCCGCATCGCCGCCCGCGCGCTCGGCGCGGTCAAGTACGACGACCTGCTCTCGGCCGTCACCAAGGTGACCGATGAGTGACCTCGGCAGCACCGTCGCGACCGGGTCGCTGCTGCTGGCCGCGCCGATCGCCGCGGCCGCCGGGCTCGTGTCGTTCGTCTCGCCGTGCGTGCTGCCGCTGGTCCCCGGCTACCTGTCGTACGTCACGGGCATGAGCGGCGACCCCAAGCGGGGCCGGATGGTGCTCGGCAGCGCGCTCTTCGTGCTCGGGTTCGCGGTCGTGTTCGTGCTGGGTGGCGCGCTGTTCGGCAGCCTCGGCGCGGCGCTGCACGGCAACGCCGACGTGATCACCAAGGTCCTCGGGGTGGTGACGATCGTCCTCGGGCTGGCCTTCGTGGGAGTCGTCCCCGGCCTCCAGCGTGACCTGCGCATCCACCGGCTTCCCGCGGCCGGGATCGCGACGGCCCCGCTGCTCGGGATCGTCTTCGGCCTCGGCTGGACGCCGTGCATCGGTCCGACGCTGGCGGTGGTGATGACGCTCTCGGTGAACCAGGGCAGCGCGCTGCGCGGCGCCGCCCTCGCCTTCGCGTACGCGCTGGGCCTCGGCCTGCCGTTCGTGCTGGCGGGGCTGGCCTACCGCAAGGCGCTCCACGCGTTCAAGGCGGTGCGCCGCCACACCCCGCTGATCACCAAGGTCGGCGGCGCGATGCTCGTGGCCGTCGGCGTGCTGCTCGTGACCGGGCAGTGGTCGGAGATCATCGTCCACCTGCAGGTGTGGGTCGGCGGCTTCAGGCCGGTGATCTGATGAGCGCCCCCGACGATCTCGCCTCCGCCGTACGGGACGAGCCCGCAGCCGAGGCACAGGCGCAGGAGCGGACGAAGCCCGTCGGCCTGGGCCCGATCGGCTGGTCGCGCTGGGCCTGGCGCACGCTCACCTCGATGCGCACGGCCCTGATCCTGCTGTTCCTGTTCGCGCTCGGCTCGGTCCCCGGGTCCATCTACCCGCAGCGGAGCGTCGATCCGGGCCGGGTCGCGCAGTATTTCAAGGACAACCCGACCCAGGCGAAGTGGCTCGACCGGTTCTGGCTGTTCGACGTCTTCAGCTCGCCCTGGTTCGCCGCGATCTACCTGCTGCTGTTCATCTCGCTCGCCGGCTGCGTGTTCCCGCGCGCGCTGACGCACATCAAGGAGATCCGGCGCCGCCCGCCCGCCGCGCCGCGCAACCTCCTGCGCCTGCCGCACAGCGAGGCGTTCGAGGGCGGTCTCACCCTGGAGCAGGCCGCCGCCGCGCTCAGGCGCAGGCGGTTCCGGGTGGTCACCGGCGACGGCTGGGTGGCGGCCGAGAAGGGCTACCTCCGCGAGACCGGCAATCTCCTGTTCCACGTCGCGCTGCTCGTGCTGCTGTTCGCCGTCGGCGCCGGAGGGCTGTTCGGCTACCGCGGCAACGTGCTGGTGGTGGAGGGCGACGGCTTCTCCAACGCCGTGGCGGCCTACGACCGCTTCATGCCCGGCAGCCGGGTCACCGCCGAGTCGCTGGAGCCGTTCTCCTTCACCCTGAAGGACTTCCAGGCCAGCTACGTCGCCGCGGGGGAGAAGCAGGGCCAGCCGCTCGACTACCTCGCCAAGCTGACCGTGCAGGACTCGCCGACGGCCGCGCCGCGCGAGGTGGACCTCAAGGTCAACGACCCGCTCGACGTGAACGGCACGCTCACCTACCTGATCGGACACGGCTACGCCCCCACGTTCCGGGTGACCGACGGCAAGGGTCAGGTGGCCTACGACGGCCCGGTGCCGTGCCTGGCCGACGACCAGGCCACGTACACGTCCGAGTGCGTGATCAAGGTGCCGGACGCCCAGCCGACCCAGCTCGGGTTCCTGGCGCGCTTCCTGCCCACGACCGTGCCGAACGGCGACGCCTGGGTGTCCGTCTTCCCGGGCGCCGCGAACCCGACCGTGCAGGTCTTCCCGTTCGCGGGCGACCTGGGCCTGAAGTCGGGGCAGCCGCAGTCGGTGTATCAGCTCGACACCACCAACCTGAAGCCGCTCGGCAAGATGTCGGCCCAGCCGACCCCGCTCAACGTGGGCGAGACCAAGGAGCTCGCCGACGGCGCCGGGAAGATCCAGTTCACCGGCGTCAAGGAGTGGATCAGCCTTCAGATCACCTACGACCCGGGCCGGGAGCCCGCCCTGCTGGCGGCGGCCGCCGCGGTGATCGGGCTCGTGCTGTCCCTCACGGTCCGCCGCCGCCGTCTCTGGGTGCGGGTGAAGGACGGGACGGTCACGGTGGGAGGATTGACCCGCACCGAAGGCGGCGGCGCGGCCTTCGCCGAGGAGTTCGCCCAGATCGTCACCGCCCTGCGCGGCGACGCGCCCGCCGACGAGCCGGACGGCCGCGACGCGCCCGCCGGTGACCAGGACGGCGATCGGGGCGGCGAGCCGGACGAGCCCGGGAGCGCCGGGCACGTCGCGCCGGACGCGCCCACCGGAAACGCTGCGCCGGGCACCCGCCCGGACGAGGAGTGAGTGATGCCCGCCGAGGTCAACGAGAGTCTCGCCACGCTGAGCGACCAGCTCATCCTGGTCACCGTCCTGCTGTATCTCGCCGCGATGATCTGCTACGCGCTGGATCTCGCCTTCGGCCGGGCCCGCACGGTCGTGGCCGTACGACGGCGGGAGCTGGTCGGCGCGGGCGGTCCCGCGCTGCCGGAGGACGCGACGGGGGACACAACCCAGGATTCAGGCCCGCAGCCGGCCGCGTGGGCGGTCCGGGCGGGAACCATCGGCGTGGTCCTCACCTGGATCGCGTGGGCCGGCAACCTCGCCGGCATCCTCACCCGCGGCATCGCCGTCGACCGGTGGCCGTGGGCCAACATGTACGAGTTCGTGGTGGCCATCTGCTTCGCCGCCGTCACCGCGTTCCTCGCGCTGCTGATCCGCCAGCCGATCCGCTACCTGGGTGCGTTCGTCACCGTGACCGCGGCGCTCGGGCTGGGCTTCGCCGTGCTGTTCCTGCACGTCCAGGCGGGCCCGGTGATGCCCGCGCTGCACTCCTACTGGATCGCGATCCACGTCACGGCGGCGATCGTGGCCAGCGGGCTGTTCATCGTGGCGGGCGTCTGCGCGATCCTCTACCTGATCCGCAAGGACGGGCGGCCGTCGGTGCTGCCGAGCCGGGAGGGTCTGGAGCGCGTCGCGCACCGCGCGATCGTCATCTCCTTCCCGATCTGGACCTTCGCCGTCATCGCCGGCGCGCTGTGGGCCGACCGGGCGTGGGGCCGTTACTGGGGCTGGGACCCGAAGGAGGTCTGGGCGTTCGTCACGTGGGTGGTCTATGCCGCCTACCTCCACGCCCGGGCGACGGCCGGGTGGCGCGGCAAGGCCGCGATGATCATTTCGCTGGTCGCCTTCGGCTGTCTGCTGTTCAACCTCATCGGCGTCAACATCTTCTTCTCGGGTCTGCACTCCTACGCCGACGTGCCGAAGTGACGGGCGGCGCCTGAGGGAGGGGCGGCGCCCGAGGGGGGCATCAGTCCTCGTCGCGCAGGCGCCGCTCCAGGCTGCGCAGGAACTCGGGGTCGTCGTCGGGGCCGCGGGGCGTGTCGCCGCTCTGGACCCACTGGCCGCCACCCGACGCGTACATGGCGTGACGGGCACGGGGGCGACCCACGAGGAGCCAGGTCAGCGCGCCCACGTCCGCCAGGAAGATCACGATGAGGACCCACATGAACTTGGGGAGGTTGCGCACGTCCTCCTCGGGGGTCGTGATCACGTCGAACAGGCAGTAAAGCCAGAGGGCAAGCAGCGCCAGGCCGATAATCACGCTAGGCATGCCCACACGGTAAGCCATGCCGGCGACTGATCGTGTCGGCCTTCGGGGTGACGGGGACAGCCGGGCATCGTACGGTGGACCGGTACACGGCATGCCGGGAACGCTGAGCCTGACAGAGGGGTGCGATGGCGGAGCCGGGCGACAGGGGCCGCCACCGGCGGGGGTCGCGGTGGTGGCAGCGAGGGCCCTATTGGTCCTCCCACCGCCGTACGGACCTCCCCGAACGCCCTCCCGATCGTGTCACCGACCGTGTCTCCGACCGGGCCGCCGCCGACCGTACGGTGGAGCGCACCCAGGACCGGCCCGCGGAACGGCCGCAGGGCCGTCGCAGGCAGTGGGACGGGCAATGGGGATCCGACTGGCCCGGCTGGCCGCCAGAGCAGCCGGAGCAGCCGGTGGACCGGGCCCACACCGTGACCGCGCCCGTGGTGGACGACCGGCCGCAGTACACCTGGCAGGACTTCGAGCTCGACGACCTGCCGACGCGGGCCGCGCCGCACCCTCCCGACGCGCCCGACCTGCGGGACGGCAGGCGGCACTGCGGGCCGCTGGAGCGCATCCTGTACCGCGAGTGGGACGCCGCGGAAGGGCCTCCCTCCGCCGACGCCGTACGGGCCGTGGACAGCCTGGCGAGCCTGCCCGAGCAGCTCAAGACCAAGCTCGCCATCGGACTCGAAGGCATCTACGTCGGGCGCGGCGGGGTGCCCGACCTGGACGACATGGGCTACCTGCGCGGCGCGCCGCTGCCGTCGGGACGGGCCACCTGGGACATCTGCGCCGGCGCGTACGGCGACCGCAAGATCGTGGTGGGGGACCGGCCGTCGCCCACGCCGGACGTGATGATGCACGAAGTCGGACATGCGCTGGACGACGTGGACGCCGGTCCGGGAGAGTGGGTGTCGGACTCCCCGGAGTTCGCGGCGCTCTACGAGGAGTGCCTGCCGCTGTTCGCGTCGTCGTTCCACCGGCAGCCCGGCGGCCTGGGGCGCAAGGAGTTCTTCGCCGACGCGTTCGCGGCGATCGCGTCCCGGCAGCGTCCGGCCCTGGTCGACATGCTGGGCGGGGACACGCGGGCCGCCCTCAACGTCATGCTCTTCTTCAACCGGCGTTACGGAATCTAGGTGATTCGGATGTACGTGATCCGGCTCGGCGACGGGACGCTGCGCGTGCCCAGGTCACTCACCACGGATGACGGGCGCCTCATCGGCAACGCGTACGTCGAGGTCGCGCCGGGAGAGCCGGACTACGAACGCTGGCTGGCCGAGTCGATCACCGAGGAGGAGGACGCCGAACGGCGGCGCCGCTGGCGTGAGGGCGACGACGCGCTCGAGCAGGCGTTCCTGGCCTTCAAGGCGGAGCAGGACTGACGTTCCCGGCAAGGGAGCAGGACAGGCCGGGGACGCAGAATCGACATGAGGCTGACTCCGGTGACCCTGCGGCGTCCGGGTAGCGCGCAGGATCACCCGGTGCTGGTACTGCGTCAGACTCGCGGGGAGTCGCCGTTCGGCCGTTCGGCCGTGAGGACGTCCTCACCGCGAAGGAGGGCGTGCACTTCCGATTCACGGAACCGCCTGTGCCCCCCGGGGGTACGGATGCTGCTGATGCGCCCGGCCGCGGCCCAACGGGTCACGGTCTTCGGGTCGACCCTGAAGAGAGCGGCAACCTCTCCAGGAGTCAGCAGTCGCTCGCTGCTACTCTCCACAATCTCTCCCCCTCGCGTCCCGCGTCCTGCAGCGGGCGGACAGGTAACCAGTGTGCCGAGCGAAGCCTGATTTATCCGTGGTTTTCGCAGAAGATCACGGGTTGTTACCGGCTCAGTGCCCGATTGTTATATGATAGAGCCTCTTTGGGGCGCTCATGGGTGTTTCTTTACAAAAGCGCCTTGTTGTGAACACTAGCAGTGCCCGCAGCAGATGCGAAGAGAGACCGGCGCGTCGGGAGAGTGACGTAACCTCGACGCTGTGCATCCGGTTGTCGTTTACACCCTTTCGCGCCTCGGCCTGTTCGCCGTGGCCCTCGGCGTCCTGTATCTCGTCGGCCTGCGGTCGTTCCCACTGCTCCTGCTCGCGGTCCTGGTCAGCGGCCTGGCCAGCTATGTGCTGCTGACCAAACAGCGCGACGCGGTGAGCGAGCGCATCGCCGGGAAACGGCGGGAGGCGGGGAAGAACTAGGTCGTCGGGAACATGCCGACGCGGGCATGGTACTCATGCCCGAGCTCCGTCGTGTCGCTTCCCACCAAAAGACCTGTCTTTACGGTCAGGAAGGCCTTTACCCCGATTCCCCTTTCCCGCGTGGGGTTCCAGCGCAGCGCCCTGCCCGTGACCGGGTCGATCGCCCCGATCCCGGGCCGGTGGACCGCTCCGGGACCGGCCGTGTCGGCGCCCCTCGGGTTGTCCAGCCAGCGCTGATGTCCGCCCACGTAGACGGCGGACCCCGTGACCGCGACCGCGTACAGGGAGTCCCCTCCGGTCAGGTTCACCCAGGTCGGACGGACCGCCTCGCCCTTCGCGTACGTCTCGAACCTCGCGGCCGAGTCGCACAGCTTGGACGTGCGCGGCGCCGGCCCGCCCGTCGTGACGACCACGAAGTAGCGCCCGTCGGGAGACAGGTCGAGCCCCCGCACGTACGACGGGAAGTCCGGCTTGCACGCCGGGGCGTACGCCTCGGTGCGCCAGTCGGCCACCCGCCCGGTCGTCAGGTCGATCACGCCGAGCTGCGGGCGGCGCAGGCCGTCGAGCATGGTGAACGAGCCGTCCACCACTAAGCGGTCGCGGACCGCCGCCATCGCGTAGATCCGGGGATCGCCGCGGCGCCCGTCGCCGGGCGTGACGGTGAACCGGGGGTCCACCGTGCCGGTCTCGGCGTCCACCCGGGCCAGCGCGGTGCGCGGGCTGCGGCCGATCCTGCTGAAGTCGCCGCCGACGTAGAGCGCGCCGCCCAGCCGTACGAGGCTGGTGACCTCCCCGCCGTAGACGGGGGCGGAGAAACCGTCGACGGGGGCGCCGTCGGACACGCGGAGGCGGACCAGTCCCCGGGAGGGCGCGCCGAACGCGCCGCCCACGAAGACCGTGCCGCCGGGACCTGCGGCCAGCGCGGCCACCGGCCCGTCGAGGTCCGGTGCGAAGTCGCGCAGGACGCGCCCGGTGTAGAGGTCGAAGGCGAAGACGTTCGCCCGCGGCAGGTCCTCCCCGCCCCAGGCCTCGCGGACCGCGCTGAACTCGCCGCCCACGACGACGGTGCGGCCGACCAGCGCGAACGCGGTGACGATGCCGTCCAGCACGTGCGGAGTGGTGTTCACCGGGTTCTCCGAGACCACGCGGGGCTGCGGCACCCCGGCGGACACCGGGACGGCGGGCTGGACGGCGGCGCATGTGACGAGCGATGCGACTGGGAGCAGTGCGGTGGTGACGCGCATTCCCCAATTTCTAGCAGACGCAGCGTAATCGGAGAACTACGTTCCGCTCATCCGGTGGCGGCGGTGAGGGGGCGCGCCCGTCGCCGCCTAGGCTTGCGTGCATGACGCGCGCATCGCTGGACAAGCAGCCGCACGAGGTCGCCGCGATGTTCGATCGCACGGCCCGGCGCTACGACCTGGTCAACGACGTCCTCTCGCTCGGCCAGGACCGCCTGTGGCGGAAGGCCACCGCGGCGGCGATCGACGCCGGGCCCGGCGAGCTGGTCCTCGACCTCGCCGCGGGCACCGGCACCTCGACCGACGCGTTCACCGCGCTCGGGGCGCGGGCGATCGCCTGCGACTTCTCGCTCGGCATGCTCCGCACGGGCGTCGAGCGGCGCGGCGGCTCCGGCCTGTACGGCGGGGGCGTGCGCGGGGTGACGTTCGTCGCGGGCGACGCGCTGCGCCTGCCGTTCCGCGACGACACGTTCGACGCGGTGACGATCTCCTTCGGCCTGCGCAACGTGGCCGACACCGGGCAGGCGCTGCGCGAGATGCTGCGGGTGACCCGCCCGGGCGGCAGGCTGGTGATCTGCGAGTTCTCCCGGCCGACGCCCAAGTCGTTCGACCTCGTCTACTCGCAGTACCTGATGAAGCTGCTGCCGCCGGTGGCCCGGATGGTCAGCTCGAACCCCGACTCCTACGAGTACCTCGCCGAGTCGATCCGGGCCTGGCCCGACCAGGAGGCGCTGGCGGGGATCATCCAGGAGGCCGGCTGGCGGAAGGTGGCCTGGCGCAACCTCACGCTCGGCATCGTGGCCCTGCATCGGGCGGTCAAAGCGTGATGAGGCGTGCTTGGCCATACCCCTCTGACACTGTGCGCCGGATAGGGGTTAGACTGCGGCGCGACAGTTTGTGAAGTTGTTCACAAAGGCACGAAGGTCTAAACCAATTCGAGGCCTTCCTTCCCTGGAACGGATAGGTCCCCCGTGAGCGAGCAAGCCCGCGTGACGCGGAGAGATGTCGACGCCGACGTCATCGTCGTCGGTGCGGGTCCCGCGGGTGCGACGACGGCCTTCCACCTCGCCCGCGCCGGTCTCGACGTACTGCTGCTGGAGAAGACGCGCTTCCCGCGTGAGAAGGTCTGCGGTGACGGGCTGACCCCGCGGGCGGTGAAGGAACTCGTCGCCATGGGCGTCGACATCGACGCGCCCGGCTGGATCAGGAACAAGGGGCTGCGCGTCTACGGCGGCGGCGTGCGCCTCGAACTCGACTGGCCCGAGCTGTCGAGCTACCCCGACTTCGGCCTCGTGCGCACCCGCGCCGACTTCGACCAGATCCTCGCCAGGCACGCCGAGCGCGCGGGCGTCCGGCTGCGCGAGGGCGTGAACGTTACAGGCCCGGTGCTCGACGAGCGCAGCGGTCACGTCGTGGGAGTGACGGCCAAGGCGGACGGCGAGGAGGTGTCCTACCGCTCGCGGCTCGTGGTGGCGGCCGACGGCAACTCGACCCGGCTGTCGATCGCGATGGGCCTGCACAAGCGCGAGGACCGCCCGATGGGCGTGGCGGTGCGCACCTACTACAAGAGCCCCCGGCACGACGACGACTACTTGGAGACGTGGCTCGAACTGTGGGACGGCGACCGGCTGCTCCCCGGCTACGGCTGGATCTTCCCCGTCGGCGACGGCACCTCCAACGTCGGCCTCGGCCTGCTGAACACCAGCGAGGCGTTCAAGAACATCGACTACCGCGACCTGCTGCGGCGCTGGATGAAGAACACGCCGGCGGAGTGGGGCTTCACCGACGAGAACATGACGGGCCCGATCAGGGGCGCCGCGCTGCCGATGGGCTTCAACCGGCAGCCGCACTACACCCGCGGGATGGTTCTCGTGGGCGACGCGGGCGGGTCGATCAACCCGTTCAACGGCGAGGGCATCGCGTACGCCATGGAGACCGGCCGGACCGCGGCCGAGGTGATCGTCCAGGCGCTGTCCCGGCCGACGCCCGCCCAGCGTGAGCGCGTGTTACTTGCCTACCCGCGTATCCTCAAAGACGCCCATGGGGGATACTTCACCCTCGGCCGCCTGTTCGTGGAGGCGATCGGAAGGCCGGGAGTGATGAGCTTCGCCACCCGGCACGGGATGCCCCATCCCACCCTGATGAGATTCGCCTTCAAGCTGCTCGCTAATCTCACAGACCGGCGGGGCGACGCCTCCGACCGCATAATCAACGCCCTGTCCAAGGTGGCTCCGCCATCATGACCGAAGCCAGCATGACTGAAGCCCGCATGACCGAGACGACGCGCACATCGCCGCCGGCCCCGCAGGTGGCCGCCCGGCCGGCCGCGCTCTCCGGCATTCTCGTGATCGCCCAAATTCACCGAGTAAGCGAGGACATGTAGCCATGGAGCTGTATGTGCCGATCGTGGTGCTCGCGGTCCTCGCGGCGGGATTCGCCGTGTTCTCCGTGAGCATCGCGCCCTTCACCGGGCCGAAGCGCTGGAACCGCGCGAAACTGGACGCCTACGAGTGCGGCATCGAGCCCACTCCGCAGCCGGTCGGCGGCGGCCGCTTCCCGCTGAAGTACATGATCACCGCGATGCTGTTCATCGTGTTCGACATCGAGATCATCTTCCTCTATCCGTGGGCGGTGGCCTTCGACAAACTCGGCGTGTTCGGGCTCGTCGAGATGGTGCTGTTCATCGTCACCGTTCTCGTGGCGTACGCCTATGTGTGGCGGCGTCGCGGCCTCGATTGGGATTAGCCATGGGTCTTGAAGAGAAACTCCCGAGCGGGTTCGTCCTCACCACCGTCGAGCAGGTGGCCGGCTGGGCCCGGAAGAACTCCGTCTGGCCTGCGACCTTCGGTCTCGCGTGCTGCGCCATCGAACTGATGGCCACCGGCGGCCCGAAGCACGACCTGGCCCGCTTCGGCATGGAGCGCGCCTCCGCGTCCCCGCGCCAGGCCGACCTGATGATCGTGGCCGGTCGCCTGTCGCAGAAGATGGCGCCCGTCCTCCGCCAGATCTACGACCAGATGGCCGAGCCCAAGTGGGTCATCGCGATGGGCGTCTGCGCGTCCAGCGGCGGCATGTTCAACAACTACGCCATCGTGCAGGGCGTGGACCACGTGGTGCCGGTCGACATCTACCTGCCCGGCTGCCCGCCGCGCCCGGAGATGCTGATCGACGCCATCGTGAAGCTGCACGACAAGATTCAGAACATGAAGTTCGGCGCGCACCGCGAGAAGCAGATCGAGGAGCTGGAGCTCCAGGCGCTGCGTACGCTGCCGCTGATCGACCAGGGGGCCGGAAAGTGACCACCGAGAACCTGCCCGGGCTGCCCGAGGAGCCCGTCGCCCGCAGGGGCATGTTCGGCGTCAAGGACAGCGGCGACACCTCCGGCTACAACCGCCTGGTCGTCCGCCGTCCGCCGAAGCTGTCCAGCAGCCGGCCGTACGGGTCGTACTTCGACGAGGTGGCCGACGCGCTGGAGCCGGCGTTCGCCGACGCCATCGAGCGCGTGGTCGTCGACCGCGGCGAGATCACCTTCCACGTGCGGCGCGAACGGCTGCCCGAGGTGATGCGGCACCTGCGCGACGACGCGGCGCTGCGGTTCGAGCTGTCGCTCGGCGTCTCGGGCGTGCACTACCCCGAGGAGACGGGCGCGGAGCTGCACGCCGTCTACCACCTGTGCTCCATCACGCACAACCGGCGCATCCGGGTGGAGGTCTCCTGCCCCGACGCCGACCCGCACATCCCCTCCACGGTTCAGGTCTACCCCACGCACGACTGGCATGAGCGCGAGACGTACGACTTCTTCGGAATCGTCTTCGACGGCCACCCGGCGCTGACCCGGATCGAGATGCCGGACGACTGGGAGGGGCACCCGCAGCGCAAGGACTATCCGCTCGGCGGAATCCCGGTCGAGTACCGCGGCGCCGAGGTCCCCGCGCCGGACCGGAGGAGGTCGTACTCGTGAGCATCCGCGACGACCTGCACGAGTGGACGAGGGCAGCGAGGAGAGCGTCGTGAGCACCACCGAGACCGAGGGCCGGATCTACGACGTCGCCGGTCAGGACTGGGACGAGCTGGTCAAGACCGTTAGCGAGTCGGCCGACGAGCGCCTGGTCGTCAACATGGGCCCGCAGCACCCGTCGACCCACGGCGTGCTCCGGCTCGTGCTGACCCTCGACGGCGAGACCGTGACCGAGGCCCGCACGGTGATCGGCTACCTGCACACCGGCATCGAGAAGAACATGGAGTATCGGACGTGGACCCAGGGGGTCACGTTCGTCACCCGCATGGACTATCTCGCGCCGATCTTCAACGAGACCGCCTACTGCATGGGCGTCGAGAAGCTCCTCGGGATCACCGACAGGATCCCGGACCGGGCGCAGGCCATCCGGGTCCTGACGATGGAGCTCACCCGGATCTCCTCGCACCTGGTCGCGATCGCGACGTTCGGCATGGAGCTGGGCGCGACGACGCCGATGCTGTTCGGCTTCCGCGAGCGCGAGATGGTGCTCGACCTGATGGAGTACATCACCGGTCTGCGGATGAACATGGCGTACGTCCGGCCGGGCGGCGTCAGCGTCGACCTGCCGGCCGGCGCGGTCGACAAGATCGGTGAGTTCCTCAAGATCATGCCCGGGCGGATCAAGGAGATGCGCAAGCTCCTCGACGCCAACCCGGTCTACACCCGGCGCACCAAGGACGTGGCCTACCTCGACCTGACCGGCTGCATGGCGCTCGGCGTCACCGGGCCCATGCTGCGCGCCGCCGGCCTGCCGTGGGACCTGCGCAAGTCGCAGCCCTACTGCGGCTACGAGACGTACGAGTTCGAGGTGCCGACGCAGAACACCTGCGACGTGTACGGCCGCTACCTCGTCCGCGTGGCCGAGATGGAGGAGTCCCTCAAGATCATCGAGCAGGCGCTCGACCGGCTGTCCGGCCCGCTCAAGGGCGGCCCGGTGATGATCGATGACAAGAAGATCGGGTGGCCGTCGCAGCTCGCGCTCGGCCCCGACGGTCTCGGCAACTCGCCCGACCACATCGCCCACATCATGGGCAGCTCCATGGAGGCTCTGATCCACCACTTCAAGCTGGTGACCGAGGGCTTCCGGGTGCCGGCCGGGCAGGCGTACGCCTCGGTCGAGTCGCCGCGCGGCGAGCTCGGCGCGCACGTGGTCAGCGACGGCGGCACCCGGCCCTACCGGGTCCACTTCCGCGACCCGTCGTTCACGAACCTGCAGGCGGTGCCCGCGACGTGCGAGGGCGGCATGGTCGCCGACGTCATCTCCGCGGTCGCCTCGATCGACCCGGTCATGGGAGGTGTGGACCGATGAGTTACGCGCCCGAGGTCCGCGAGCGTCTGGAGACGGACGCCAAGGAGATCATCGGCCGCTACCCCCGGCCGCGTTCGGCGCTGCTGCCGCTGCTGCACCTGGTGCAGTCGGAGGACGGCTACATCTCCGACGACGGCCAGGAGTTCTGCGCCGAGATGCTGGGCCTGTCCAAGGCCGAGGTCGTGGGCGTCGCGACCTTCTACACCATGTACAAGCGCAAGCCCGCCGGCGAGTACAACGTCGGCGTCTGCATCAACACGCTGTGCGCGGTCATGGGCGGCGACGAGATCTGGGAAGAGCTCAGCGAGCACGTGGGCGTCGGCCACGACGAGACCACGGCGGACGGCAAGATCACGCTGGAGCGGCTGGAGTGCAACGCCGCCTGCGACTTCGCGCCGGTCATGATGGTCAACTGGGAGTTCTTCGACAACCAGACGCCGGAGTCGGCCAAGCAGCTCGTCGACGACCTGCGTGCGGGCAAGGAGGTCGCGCCCACGCGCGGCCCGCGCCGGCTGTGCACGTTCAAGGAGGCGTCCCGGGTCCTCGCCGGTCTGCCCGACGGCCAGGCCGGTGACGGCCCGTCGGCCGCCGGCCCGTCGCTGGAGGGCCTGAAGGTCGCCAAGGCCAACGGCTGGGAGGCCCCCAAGGCCGAGGGGAGCGCGGAATGACCACCCTTACGCCGGTCCTGACCAGGAACTGGGACCGGGCCGACTCGTTCACCCTCGACGGGTACGGCGAGTACGCGGCCGCGAAGAAGGCCCTGGGCATGGAGCCCGACGCCGTCATCCAGATGGTGAAGGACTCCGGCCTGCGCGGCCGCGGCGGCGCGGGCTTCCCGACCGGCATGAAGTGGGGCTTCATCCCGCAGGGCGACGGCAAGGCCCACTACCTCGTGGTCAACGCCGACGAGTCCGAGCCGGGGACCTGCAAGGACATCCCGCTCATGATGGCCAACCCGCACGCGCTGGTCGAGGGCGTGATCATCGCGTCCTACGCCATCCGGGCCAACCACGCGTTCATCTACATCCGCGGCGAGGTGCTCCACGTCATCCGCCGGGTGCAGGCCGCGGTCCGGGAGGCGTACGAGAAGGGCTACCTCGGGTCGGACATCCTCGGCTCGGGCTACGACCTCGAACTCGTCGTGCACAGCGGCGCCGGGGCGTACATCTGCGGCGAGGAGACCGCGCTGCTCGACTCGCTGGAGGGCTACCGCGGCCAGCCTCGGCTCAAGCCGCCGTTCCCGGCGGTCGCCGGCCTGTACGCGTGCCCGACCGTGATCAACAACGTCGAGTCGATCGCGAGCGTGCCGAGCATCGTGGCCAACGGCGCCGACTGGTTCGCCGGGATGGGCACCGAGAAGTCCAAGGGCTTCGGCATCTTCTCCCTGTCGGGCCACGTGACCCGGCCGGGCCAGTACGAGGCCCCGCTGGGCATCACGCTGCGCGAACTGCTCGACATGGCGGGCGGCATCCGCGAGGGCCACGAGCTGAAGTTCTGGACGCCGGGAGGCTCCTCGACGCCGATCTTCACGGCCGAGCACCTCGACGTGCCGCTCGACTTCGAGTCGGTCGGGGCCAAGGGCTCGATGCTGGGCACCCGCGCCCTGCAGATCTTCGACGAGACGACCTGCGTGGTCCGGGCCGTCCTGCGCTGGACCGAGTTCTACGCGCACGAGTCCTGCGGCAAGTGCACCCCGTGCCGCGAGGGCACCTACTGGCTCAAGCAGGTGCTCAAGCGGCTGGAGAAGGGCCAGGGCTCCGAGGAGGACCTGGCCACGATCACCGACATCGCCGACAACATCCTCGGCCGCTCGTTCTGCGCCCTCGGTGACGGTGCCACGAGCCCGATCCACTCGTCGGTGAAGCAGTTCCGCGACGAATACCTCAAGCACTTCGAGATCGGCGGCTGCCCGTTCGATCCCGCCGCTTCCACGGTGTGGGGGTCCAAGTGACAGTTCAGACGACGCAGCCGGAGCAGCCGGTCGTGGACATGGTCACCCTGACCATCGACGGCTTCCAGATCAGCGTCCCCAAGGGCACGCTGATCATCCGGGCCGCGGAGCTGCTGGGGATCCAGATCCCCCGGTTCTGCGACCACCCGCTGCTCTCGCCGGCGGCCAACTGCCGTCAGTGCCTGGTCGACATCCCGGACGCGGGCAACGGCCGCGGCTTCCCCAAGCCGCAGCCGTCCTGTGCGATCGAGGTCGCCGAGGGCATGGTGGTCAAGACGCAGCTCACCTCGCCGGTGGCCGAGAAGGCCCAGCGCGGCGTGATGGAGATGCTGCTGCTGAACCACCCGCTCGACTGCCCGGTCTGCGACAAGGGCGGCGAGTGCCCCCTGCAGAACCAGGCCATGTCGAACGGCCAGGGCGAGAGCCGGTTCGTCGAGCAGAAGCGGACGTTCGAGAAGCCCGTCCCGCTGTCGAGCGAGGTGCTGCTCGACCGCGAGCGCTGCATCCAGTGCGCGCGCTGCATCCGGTTCTCCGAGCAGATCGCCGGTGACCCGCTCATCGACTTCTTCGAGCGCGGGGCCAAGGAGCAGGTGGGCGTCGCCGACGGCGAGCCGTTCCAGTCCTACTTCTCGGGCAACACCATCCAGATCTGCCCGGTGGGCGCGCTGACCGGCGCGGCCTACCGGTTCCGCTCCCGCCCGTTCGACCTGGTCTCCACGCCGAGCGCGTGCGAGCACTGCGCGTCGGGCTGCTCGCTGCGCACCGACCACCGCCGCGGCAAGGTCACCCGCCGCCTGGCCGGGGACGACCCGCAGGTCAACGAGGAGTGGAACTGCGACAAGGGCCGGTGGGCCTTCACCTACGCCACCGCGCCCGACCGCCTGCGGTCGCCGCTGGTCCGTGACGAGAGCGGCAAGCTCGTCCCCACCTCCTGGCCGGACGCGCTGGCCGTCGCCGCCGAGGGCCTGCTGCGGGCCCGCGGCAAGGCCGGCGTGCTGGTCGGCGGGCGGCTCACGGTCGAGGACGCCTACGCCTACAGCAAGTTCGCCAGGATCGCCCTCGGCACCAACGACATCGACTTCCGGGCCCGCCCGCACTCCGAGGAGGAGACGCGCTTCCTCGCCCACGCCGTGGCCGGCAAGGGCATCGAGGTCTCCTACGCCGACCTGGAGACGGCCCCGGCCGTGCTCCTGGCCGGGTTCGAGCCCGAAGAGGAGTCGCCGATCGTCTTCCTGCGCCTGCGCAAGGCGGCGCGCAAGCGGGGCCTGAAGGTCTACTCGCTGGCGCCGTTCGCCACGCCGGGCCTGGCCAAGATGAAGGGCACGCTGATCCGCACGCGGCCCGGCGCCGAGGCCGAGGCGCTCGGCGACCTCGTCGGCGGCGACCTGCTGCCCGAGGGCGCGATCATCCTCGCCGGTGAGCGGCTCGCCACCGCCCCCGGCGCCCTGTCCGCGCTCGTACGGCTCTCGCAGGCCACCGGCGCCCGGCTCGCCTGGGTGCCGCGCCGGGCCGGTGAGCGTGGCGCGCTGGAGGCGGGCGCCCTGCCGGGCCTGCTGCCGATCGGCCGCCCGGCCGCCGACGAGACCGCCCGCGCGGAGGTCGCCCGGGTGTGGGGCGTCGCCTCGCTGCCCGAGGAGCCCGGCCGCGACACCGCCGGCATCATCGAGGCCGCGCTGAACGACGAGGTCGACGCGCTGGTCGTGGCGGGCGTGGACCCCTACGACCTGCCCGACCCGGCCAGGGCCCTGGCGGCGCTGGAGAACACGCCGTTCATCGTCAGCCTGGAGATCCGCGCCAGCGCGGTCACCGACCGGGCCGACGTGGTCCTGCCGGTCGCCGCGGTGGCCGAGAAGTCCGGCACGTTCGTCGACTGGGAGGGCAGGGGCCGCTCGTTCGGCGTGGCCACGGCCGTCCCCGGCCTGATGAGCGACCTGCGCGCCATCGCCTCGATCGCCGACCAGATGGACGTCCACCTCGGCCTGCCCGACCCCGCCGCCGCCCGGCGCGAGATGGCCGCGCTCGGCGCGTGGAAGGGCACCCGCCCGGCCGCGCCCGCGGTCACCGGCCGCCCGGTCAGGGAGCCGCAGGCGGGCGAGGCCGTGCTGGCGACCTGGCACCTGCTGCTCGACGACGGCCGGATGCAGGACGGCGAGCCCTACCTGGCGGGGACCGCCCGCACGGTGGCGGCGCTGCTGTCGGAGGCGACGGCCGCCGAGATCGGCGCGGTGGACGGCGGGAAGATCACCATCGGCGACGACGTGGTCGTCCCGGTGCGGATCGCGGACCTGCCCGACCGGGTCGTGTGGCTGCCGTCCAACTCCGCCGGCCTGTCGGTCACCCGCGACCTGCGCGCGGTGGGCGGCGACATCGTAACGATCGGGAGCGTGTCGTGAACAACGTACCCACGCTGAACGACTTCGGCCATGATCCCCTGTGGATCAGCATCATCAAGGCCGTCGCGATCTTCGTGTTCCTGATGCTGGGCGTGCTGTTCGGCGTGTGGACCGAGCGCAAGCTCATCTCGCGCATGCAGCACCGCTACGGCCCCAACCGGGCAGGCAAGTTCGGCCTGCTGCAGTCGGTGGCCGACGGCCTGAAGATGGGCCTGAAGGAAGACATCATGCCACGCACCGTGGACAAGGTGATCTACTTCCTGGCCCCGGTCATCATCGCCGTCCCGGCCTTCCTGGCCTTCTCCGTCGTGCCGTTCGGGCCGATGGTGTGGATGTTCGGCCACAAGACGCCGCTGCAGCTCACCGACCTGCCGGTCGCGGTCCTGCTGGTCCTGGCCACCGCCTCGATCGGCGTCTACGGCGTCGTGCTCGCCGGGTGGGGCTCCCGCTCGCCGTACGCGATCCTCGGCGGCCTGCGCTCCAGCGCCCAGGTCGTGTCGTACGAGATCGCGATGGGCCTGTCGTTCGTCGCGGTGTTCCTCCAGGCGGGCACGCTGTCCACCTCGGAGATCGTGGCGAAGCAGGCGAGCGGCGGCACCTGGGACATCTTCGGACTGTCGATCCCGGCGCCGTCCTGGTACGTGGTCTCGCTGATCCCGTCCTTCCTGATCTACGCGATCACGATGCTGGGCGAGACGAACCGCGTGCCCTTCGACCTCCCCGAGGGCGAGGGCGAGCTGGTCGGCGGCTTCCACACCGAGTACTCCTCCTCGCTGAAGTTCGCGATGTTCATGCTCGCCGAGTACGTGAACGTCTTCACGGTCTCGGCGATGGCGATCACGCTGTTCTTCGGCGGCTGGCGGGCCCCGTGGCCGATCTCCCTGTGGGACGGCGCGAACTCCGGCTGGTGGCCGATGCTGTGGTTCTTCATCAAGCTGGTCATCGCGTTCGGGTTCTTCGTCTGGGTGCGCGCCTCGCTGCCGCGTGTCCGGTACGACCAGCTGATGGCCTTCGGCTGGAAGGTGCTGATCCCGCTCAACCTGGGCTGGATCCTGCTGGCCGCCACGTTCAAGGCGCTGCGCATGCCCGAGGCCGACCGGGCGATCATCCTGACCATCGGGGCGGTCGTCATCATCGGCGCCTTCGCGATCTGGCTGCGGTTCGACACGGTCAACCAGCGCCGCAGGGAGGCCAAGGCGGCCGCGATCGAGGAGGAGTTCGAGCAGCTCCGCGAGGAGCCGACCGCGGGCGGGTTCCCGGTGCCGCCGCTCGACGCCCCGCACTACCACGGAGTCGTGCCCGCCGCGCGCCTCAATTCCGACGCCGCCAAGGAGGTGACCAGTGGGAGCAACTGATTGGCTGAACCCGATCAAGGGATTCGGCGTCACCTTCCACCACATGTTCAAAAAGCCGGTGACCGTCAACTATCCCGAGGAGAAGCGGCCCACCGCGCCGCGCTTCCACGGGCGGCACCAGCTGAACCGGTGGCCCGACGGCCTGGAGAAGTGCGTCGGCTGCGAGCTGTGCGCCTGGGCCTGTCCGGCCGACGCCATCTACGTCGAGGGCGGCGACAACACCGACGAGGAGCGTTTCTCGCCGGGTGAGCGGTACGGCCGCGTTTACCAGATCAACTACCTGCGCTGCATCCTCTGCGGGCTGTGCATCGAGGCGTGCCCCACCCGGGCGCTCACGATGACCAACGAGTACGAGCTCGCCGACTCCAGCCGCGAGTCGTTGATCTACACCAAGGAGATGCTCCTCGCGCCGCTCGGACCGGGCATGGAGCAGCCGCCACACCCGATGCGCCTCGGCGAAACCGAGGAGGACTACTACCGGTTGGGTCGAAGCAATGGGTGAGTCCATCACGTTCTGGGTGCTCGCGGTCGTCTCGGTGATCGCCGCGCTCGGACTCGTCTTCAGCCGCAGGGCCGTCTACTCGGCCCTCATGCTCGGCGTCGTCATGCTCTCGCTGGCGGTGCTGTACGCGGTTCAGGACGCTCCGTTCCTGGCGGCGGTGCAGATCATCGTCTACACCGGCGCGGTCATGATGCTGTTCCTGTTCGTGCTCATGCTCGTGGGCGTGGACTCGTCCGACTCCCTCGTGGAGACGATCAAGGGCCAGCGGTTCTGGGCCATCGTGGGCGGGCTCGGCTTCGCCGTCCTGCTCGCCGCCGGAATCGGCAACGCGGTCGTCGGCCCGGCCAAGGGCCTGGCCGCGGCCACGCAGGCGGGCAACGTGCCCTCCCTGGCCGAGCTGATCTTCACGCGCCACGTGTTCGCCTTCGAGGTCACCTCGGCGCTGCTGATCACCGCCGCGCTCGGCGCGATGGTGCTCGCGCACCGGGAGCGCGCCGAGGCCAAGCCGACGCAGAAGGACCTGTCCCGGCAGCGCTTCGTCGCCTTCGGCAGGACGGGCAAGAACCCGGCGCCGCTGCCCGGCCCCGGCACCTACGCCCGGCACAACGCCATCGACATGCCGGCGCTGCTGCCCGACGGGTCGGTCTCGCCGCTGTCGGTCAACCGGTACATCGCCCGGTACGAGGAGTCCCAGGGCATCCTGCCTCCGGAGGTCGCCCGCGTGCTGGAGCAGGAGGAGGCCGCGCAGCAGCGCGCCGCCGGGCACACCAACGGCCACAGCACGCCCACCGTGGCCGAGGAGGCCAGGGACGGTGGCCCCGACACCGAGCCCATGGACGAAGAGGGTGTCGTGGCCGGCCGGGTCGTCCGCCCGCGCGGTGAGTCCGTGAGGGAGTCCCTGAGCGAGGAGGACGGCAAGTGACCACGCACTATCTGGTGCTCTCCGCGCTGCTGTTCGCCATCGGCGGCGTCGGCGTGCTCGTACGGCGCAACGCCATTGTCGTGTTCATGTGCGTCGAGCTCATGCTCAACGCCTGCAACCTGGCGTTCGTCACCTTCGCCCGGCAGAACGGCAACCTCGACGGCCAGCTCATCGCGTTCTTCGTGATGATCGTGGCCGCCGCCGAGGTGGTCATCGGCCTGGCCATCATCGTGACGATCTTCCGAACCCGCAGGTCCGCGTCGGTCGACGACGTCAGCCTGCTGAAGTACTAAGAGGTGGCCGTGGAACCCGCTGAGATCATCCAGCACTCCGGCGGAGCGATCGGAGCAGCCTGGCTCATGATCGCTCTGCCCCTGGTGGGAGCGGCGGTCCTCCTGCTTGGCGGCCGGAGGACCGACAAGTTCGGCCACCTGCTGGGCGTGCTCATGGCCGTCGCGTCCTTCGTGGTGGCGGCGCTGTCGTTCGCGCAGCTGCTCGGCTTCGCCCCCGGCGAGCGCCGCCGCGGGATCGAGCTGTACGACTTCATCCCGGGCCTGGCGAAGGTGGGCCTGCTGGTCGACCCGCTCTCGATCTCGTTCTGCCTGCTGATCACTTTTGTGGGCTCGCTGATCCACATCTACTCGATCGGCTACATGGCGCACGACCCGAACAGGCGGCGGTTCTTCGCCTACCTCAACCTGTTCGTCGCGGCGATGCTCCTGCTGGTGCTGGCCGACAACTACGTGGCCCTGTTCGTCGGCTGGGAGGGCGTCGGTCTGGCGTCGTACCTGCTGATCGGGTTCTGGCAGCACAAGCCCTCGGCGGCGACCGCGGCCAAGAAGGCGTTCATCGTCAACCGCGTCGGCGACTTCGGCCTGCTGATCGGCATCTTCACGATCTTCGCGACGTTCCACACGCTGGCCTTCAACGACGTCCTCGCGAACGCCGACAAGGCGTCCTCGGGCACGCTCACCGCGATCGGCCTGCTGCTGCTGGTCGGCGCCTGCGGTAAGTCGGCGCAGCTCCCGCTGCAGTCCTGGCTCCTCGACGCGATGGAGGGCCCGACGCCGGTCTCGGCCCTCATCCACGCCGCGACCATGGTCACCGCCGGCGTCTACCTGATCGTCCGGTCCGGCCCGATCTTCCAGGGCGCCGAGACCGCGCAGCTCGTGGTGACGATCGTCGGCGTCGCGACGCTGCTCGCCGGTGCGATCATCGGTACCGCCAAGGACGACATCAAGAAGGCGCTGGCCGGTTCGACGATGTCGCAGATCGGCTACATGGTGCTCGCCGCGGGCATCGGCCCGGCGGGCTACGCCTTCGCGATCGCGCACCTGATCACGCACGGCTTCTTCAAGGCCGACATGTTCCTCGGCGCGGGCTCCGTCATGCACGCCATGAACGACGAGGTCGACATGCGCAAGTACGGCGCGCTACGCAAGGTCATGCCGGTCACGTTCGTGACGTTCCTTATCGGCTACCTGGCGATCATCGGGTTCCCGCTGCTGTCCGGCTACTTCACCAAGGACGGCATCATCGAGACCGCGATGGAGCACAACGCGATCCTCGGCTGGCTGGCCGTGCTCGGCGCGGGCATCACCGGCTTCTACATGTCGCGCCTGGTGTTCATGACGTTCTTCGGCGCCAAGCGCTGGGAGCCCACGGCCCACCCGCACGAGTCGCCCGCCGTCATGACCTGGCCGCTGATCATCCTGTCGGTCGGCGCGATCGGGCTGGGCGCGTTCCTGGTGCTGGGCAACCGGTTCATGACCTTCCTCTCGCCGGCCGTCGGTGCGCCGGAGGAGATGCCGTCGTTCCACCCGTTCAGCCTCACCGGTCTGGTCACGCTCGCGCTCGTCGCGATCGGCGCGGCCTTCGCCTGGGTCAAGTACGGCAGGGCCGAGGTGCCCGCGGTCGCCCCGCGCGGCTCGTTCCTCACCGTCTTCGCCCGTCGTGACCTGTACGGCGACGCCCTGAACGAGGCGCTGTTCATGCGCCCCGGCCAGTGGCTGACCCGCCTGGCCGTGTTCTTCGACAACCGCGGCGTCGACGGCCTCGTGAACGGCCTGGCCGCCGGCATCGGCGGTACGTCCGGGCGTCTGCGCAGGGTCCAGACCGGGTTCGTCCGCTCGTACGCGCTGTCGATATTCCTGGGCGCCGCCGTCCTGGCCGGTGCCTGGCTCGTCGTAGGGAACCTGTGATGCCCTGGCTTTCAACCCTGATGGGCGTGTCCGTACTCGGCGCGCTGGGCGTGACCCTTGTCCGCAACGACAAGCTCGCCAAGCAGTTCACCCTCGTGGTGTCGCTGATCGTGCTGGCGCTGACCGTCGCCATGGCGGTCCAGTTCAGCCCGAACGGCGACAAGTTCCAGTTCGCCGAGACGTACGACTGGATCCCCGCGTTCGGCGTCCACTACGGCGTCGCCGTGGACGGCATCGCCCTGGTGCTGATCCTGCTGTCGGTGATCCTCGTGCCGATCGTGGTGCTCGCCTCCTGGCACGACGCCGAGGCCGGCAAGCGTTCGGTCCGGACGTACTTCTCGCTGCTGCTCGTGCTCGAGGCCATGATGATCGGCGTCTTCGCGGCGACCGACGTCTTCCTCTTCTACGTCTTCTTCGAAGCCATGCTGATCCCGATGTACTTCATGATCGGGTCGTACGGCGGGGCGCAGCGGTCGTACGCGGCCGTGAAGTTCCTGCTGTACTCGCTGTTCGGCGGGCTCCTGATGCTGGTGGCGGTGATCGCGCTCTACTCGATCGCCGGCAAGGGCACGTTCATGTTCTCCGACCTGGTCGGGACCATCCAGGACGTGACGACGCAGAAGTGGCTGTTCCTCGGCTTCTTCATCGCCTTCGCGATCAAGGCGCCGCTGTGGCCGTTCCACACCTGGCTGCCGGACGCCGCCGCGCAGGCCCCGGCCGGCGCCGCCGTCCTGCTGGTCGGCGTGCTGGACAAGGTCGGCACGTACGGCATGCTGCGCTTCTGCCTCGAGCTCTTCCCCGACGCCGCGAAGTTCTTCACGCCGCTGGTCATCACGCTGTCGGTGATCGGCATCGTGTACGGCGCGATCGTGGCCATCGGGCAGACCGACATGAAGCGGCTCATCGCGTACACCTCGGTGTCGCACTTCGGCTTCATCGCGATGGGCGTGTTCGCCATGACCACCAGCGCGGGCTCGGGCGCCACGCTCTACATGGTCAACCACGGCTTCTCGACCGGCGCGCTGTTCCTGATCGCGGGCTTCCTCATCTACCGCAGGGGCTCGCAGTTCATCGCCGACTACGGCGGCGTGCAGAAGGTGGCCCCGATCCTCGCCGGGACGTTCCTGGTGGCCGGTCTGTCCAGCCTCTCGCTGCCCGGTCTCAGCACGTTCGTCAGCGAGTTCATGGTGCTGACCGGCACCTACCAGCGGTACGTCGTCCCGGCCGTGATCGCGACGGTCGGCGTCATCCTCGCCGCGATCTACATCCTGTGGATGTACCAGCGGACGATGAACGGCCCGACGGCCGAGTCGGTCAAGTCGCTGCCCGACCTCAACGCCAGGGAGAAGTGGGTGGTGGCGCCGCTCGTCGCGCTGCTGCTGGTGTTCGGCTTCTATCCCAAGCCGCTGCTCGACGTGATCAACCCCGCCGTGAAGGACACGCTGTCGAGCGTCTCCGTCACGGACCCGAAGCCGGCCGTACCCGTTGCTCAGGAGGGCCAGTAGTGAACGGCACCATTCAGGCGCCGAGTATCGAGTACGCCCTGCTGGCGCCGGTACTCGTCGTCTTCGGCGCGGCGATCGTCGGCGTGCTGGTGGAGGCATTCGCCCCGCGCTACCTGCGCTCGGCGATCCACCTGCCGCTCACGCTGCTGTCGCTGGCCGGCGCGTTCGCGCTGGCCGTCTGGCAGGCGGTCAAGGGCGTGCCCACCAAGCCCGCCGCGATGGGCGCGGTGGCCGTGGACGGCCCGGCCCTGTTCATCTGGGGCACGATCCTCATCCTGGCCTTCGTGAGCGTGCTGCTCATCAAGGACGAGGAGCACTTCGTCGGCTCCGCGGCGGCCGTGCCCGGCTCGGCCGAGGAGGAGCAGTCGCTCGTCGAGCGCGCCGCGCACACCGAGGTCTACCCGCTGCTGCTGTTCGCGGTCGGCGGCATGCTGCTGTTCCCTGCGGCCAACGACCTGCTCGTGGCGTTCGTCGCCCTCGAGGTCATGTCGCTGCCGCTGTACCTGCTGTGCGGCCTGGCCCGGCGCCGCCGCCTGCTGTCGCAGGAGGCCGCGGTCAAGTACTTCCTGCTCGGCGCGTTCTCCTCGGCCTTCTTCCTGTACGGCACGGCCCTGATCTACGGCTACGCCGGGTCGGTCGACCTCGCGAAGATCAACCAGGCGCTGGGGTCGGTCGGCGGCCAGGACACGCTGCTCTACATCGGCGCGGCCATGCTCGGCGTCGGCCTGCTGTTCAAGATCGGCGCTGCGCCGTTCCAGTCGTGGAAGCCGGACGTCTACCAGGGCTCGCCCACGCCCATCACCGCGCTGATGGCCTCCGGCACCCTGGTGGCCGCCTTCGGCGCGCTGCTGCGGGTGTTCTGGGTCGGCCTGGGCGGTCTCGACTGGGACTGGCGTCCGGTGCTCTACGGTGTGGCGATTCTCACTATGGTGGTCGGCGCGGTCCTCGCGATCACGCAGACCGACATCAAGCGGATGCTGGCCTACTCGTCGATCGCGCACGGCGGCTTCCTGCTCATCGGTGTCATCGCCACCGGTCACACCCAGGCGGAGAACACCTCGGCCCTGTCCGGCCTGCTGTTCTACCTGGTGGCGTATGGTTTCACCACGGTCGGCGCGTTCGCCATCGTCACGATGGTGCGCGACGCGGGCGGCGAGGCGTGGCACCTGTCCCGGTGGGCCGGGCTGGGCAAGCGTTCGCCGCTGCTGGCCGGGACGTTCGCGTTCTTCCTGCTGGCCTTCGCCGGCATCCCGCTCACCAGCGGGTTCTTCGGGAAGTACGCGATCTTCCAGGCGGCCGTCGCCAACGGCGCCACGCCGCTGGTCATCATCGGTGTGGTGGCCTCGGCCGTCGCCGCGTTCTTCTACGTCCGTGTGATCGTGCTGATGTTCTTCAGCGACCCGGCCGCCGACGGCCCGTCCGTCGTGCTGCCCTCGCGGGGGACCGCGGCTGTGGTCGGTATCGCGGCATTGGCTACGGTAGTTCTCGGGGTGTACCCCCAGCCCGTGCTGGACCTCGCGCACACGGCTGCACAGTCCCTGTTCGTCCGATAGGAGATCTCCGTATGGCCGCGCCGCCCGTAGTGGACATTCCCCTCGTCGACGAGCGGCTGGCCGACGACCTCGCGGGCGGGCTCGCGGCGGTGGAGAAGCTGCTGCTCTCGTCGGTCGAGAGTGAGGACGCCTTCGTCACCCAGACGTCCAGGCACCTCATCGAGGCGGGCGGCAAGCGGTTCCGGGCGATGCTCGTGCTGCTGGCCGCCCAGTTCGGCAACCCGGACGCCCCGGGCGTCGTGCCCGGGGCCGTCGTCATCGAGCTGACCCACCTGGCCACGCTCTACCACGACGACGTGATGGACGAGGCCCCGGTGCGCCGGGGCTCCCCGTCCGCCAACGCCCGGTGGGACAACACCGTGGCCATCCTCACCGGCGACTACCTGTTCGCCCAGGCGTCGGAGATCCTCGCCGACCTCGGCAGCGAGCTCATCCGGATCCAGGCGCGTACGTTCTCCCGCCTGGTGCGCGGCCAGATCCGCGAGACGATCGGGCCCGCCGAGGGCCGCGACGCGATCGCCCACTACATCAGCGTGCTGGCGGACAAGACCGGCTCCCTCATCGCCACCTCGGGCCGCTTCGGGGCCATGCTCGCCGGCGCTCCCGCCGACGTGGTCGAGCGCCTGGCCGACGCCTGCGAGGCGATCGGCGTGGCCTGGCAGCTCGGCGACGACCTCATCGACGTGGCCGCGCCCACGGCCGACTCGGGCAAGACCCCCGGCACCGACCTGCGCGAGGGCGTCCGCACGCTGCCCGTGCTGTACGCCCTGGCCTCCGACGACCCCGCCGACTCCCGGCTGCGCACCCTGCTGTCGGGGCCCGTGGCCGAGGAGGACGTCGAGGAGGCGCTGACGCTGCTGCGGGCCAACCGGGCCATGGACCAGGCCCGCGAGGAGCTCGTCCGCTGGACCGACCGGGCCAAGGAGGCCCTCGCTGGCCTGCCCGACATCCCGGCCCGTACGGCCCTCATCGCCCTGTGCGACTACGTCGTCGAGCGCACCGGCTGACCATCTCGTAGGGGATCATTGGCCGGGTGAGGATCACCCGGCTCGCCGCCTTGTGCCTCGTAGCCGTGACGGCCTGCGGCGCTACGCCACGCGCGGACATATCCGCCCCCCGGACACCGGGGAGTTCGACGCCCGCTGCCGCCGTCATCGTGGACAAGGACCAGGTCCTCACGCGTGGGGAGGGAGAGGGAGAGGGCTCGGCGCAAGCCCTGTTCGACGCCATCGCCAGGGCGGCTTCGCCCGAACCGGGTTCGCCCGCGCCGGGTTCGCCCGCGCCGGGTTCGCCCGAGCCGCATGAGGAACGACCGGACCCCACCCCTTCAGAGTCGGAGGAACTGATGGGCTGGGCGCTGAAGGAAGGCGAACCCATCCCCGTGCCGAATCCGGGCACTGGAGGTGCGAATCCGCGCCTGCTGTCGGCGCTGCTCACGGATTTCGGTCCGGCGCACGAGTCGGATGCGACTCCGGGGGCGGTGGTCGGCCTGCCGGCCCCCGTCGGCGACGCGTCGCTGTTCATCGGACTTCGGGTGATGAGCAGCCCCCTGCACGGGCCCTCCCTGTGTGAGAAATGGACCTCGGGGACATGGAGCACCGTGCTGCGGGACTTCGACCAGCGAGGCGTGTGGATCGCGGCGACGCAGTTGACGAACCCGCCGGATACGAGGGACCCACTCATGTTCGGCGAATCCATCATCACCGGGCCGGCCGAGATGCTGGACCACCTGGCTGACACCGGCGGCGTGGAGTCGTGCCGGAGGCTGAAGGGGACCCGGGTCGGCACCGGAGCGGTGGAGCCGTTCCCCGTGCCGCCGCTGGGCACCAGGTCCTTCGCCTTCCGCATCACCGGCAGCCGAAAGGTCCCCGTCTGGCAGTGGGCCGAGGTGGTGCAGACGCCGCGTTACGTGCTGGAGATCCGGATTCCCGGGCAGTGGCCGAAGCCGCGCATCGACCCCGCCGTACTGCTGCCGCGCATCGCCGAGGCCGCGTACGCCAGGGCCGAGGCGGCCCTGGGATAGCGCAGCGCTAAGCCAGAAGCGGGCCGAACAGGAGCCGCTGCAACTACAGTAGAAGAGAAGGCAGGACGAAGTGTCCTAGTCATTGTTCCCGATCCTGCTTTTCTCTCCGACCCATCCGTGACCTATCCAGTCGCCATGGCCGACTGGACCGGCACGGGAATAGCAGGAGATACATTCGTCAACAACGCCGCATATCCCAACGGCTCTGACAACGATATATTGAATCGAATTCTCGTGGGCAAGTCGAATAGCGGGACTGTGACTTGGCGAGGCTACATCCGATTTAACGTTCCACCACCCCTTCTGGGCGGCACCGCCGTCAAGATCCACGCCAAGCGGATCGCGGACGCCTTCGGGGCTGCGCCCCGCGCTAAAGGGGGCGGCGTCAGCAACTGTGTTCGAAGTCGGTGATGACGGCTACTTTGGCGCCTGACGGTGTCGACGCGTCGAAAGCGTACCCCAGCCACTCCTTGACGAGCCGACGGGCCAGATGGAGCCCGATAACGCGCTGCCCCAACGCGAGAACCTGACAGTCGTTGGACAGGATTGACCGCTCGACGCTGTAGGAGTCGTGAGCGACGGTGGCCCGGATCCCCGGGACCTTGTTCGCCGAGATCGCCATGCCGATGCCGGTGCCGCAGACGAGCACCGCACGATCGGCCTCGCCCGCAGCGACCTTCTGCGCGGCGGCGAGCCCGATATGCGGGTAGCTGTGCTCGTGAAGTGTGCCCTCGTGGACGCCGATGTCGATGACTTCCGCAACGCGCGGGTCCTGGTTGAGATCCTCCACGATGGCCTGCTTGTACTGGTAGCCGGCGTCATCCGAGCCTACGACTACGCGAAAACCCACGAGGGGTGCTCCCTTCAGATGTTGCATGTGTCTGACGCCTTGAGCGCGTCCGCCGCGGCTGTGAGCACGATGCCCATGGAGACGGCGCCCGGGTCGGGCGTGCCGAGGCTGCGTTCGGCGAGCGGCCGGGCGCGTCCGATTCCGGCGACCAGGTTGGCGGTTGCCGCAGCCGCCCGCACCGCCTCATCCGCGGCCTGAGCCCATGCCTGCGCCACCGGGCGGCGCTCCGCGACGGCGCTCTCGAGCGAGGCGACGAAGGGGAAGAGAGCGTCCAACAGCGTCTTGTCGCCCACCTGGGCTTTGCCGATCCGTTGCACGGTCTCGGCTCCGTCGCGCAGTGCGGTCGCGAGACGCTCGGGGGTGACGGCTTCGGTGTCCCCCAGCGAGACGCCGACGGTCGTGAGCAGGATGCCCCACAGGATGCCGCTCGTGCCTCCGGCGCGATCGCCGAAGGCATCGCCGGCGGCCCGCAGCACCGACCCGATGCCACTGTGCTCGGCGCGCTGTGCGGCGGACAACGCCGCCTTCATGCCGCGGACCATTCCCGTGCCGTGGTCGCCGTCACCGGCGACCGCGTCCATCCGGCCCAGCCGCTCCTCGTTCTCGATGACGGCGTCGGTCATCGCGGCCAGCACCTGACGGGCGGTCGTCGCCGCCTGCCGTGATACCTCCGTGGACGCTGCCTCGCCAACCTCAAGGTGGTCGTCGGTGTCGGCGCGCGCCACTGGCTCGAACGACGGGAAACCGGAGGGGGCGCCGCGGCGCAAGGACGCGGTGTCGACCGGCGCGGCCCACAACGCCTCGAGCTCATCATCGAGCCAGGTCAGGGAGACGGAGCACCCTGCCATGTCCAGGCTGGTGACCAGTTCGCCCACCTCCGGCAGCACGAGGGTCAAGCCGGCCTCATGGAGAAGCCGGTCCACGTGGCCGTAGAGGACGAGCAGCTCCTCGTACTTGGTCGCGCCGAGGCCGTTCACGATCACAGCGACCCTGCCGTCGGCACTCGCCGGGCGCTCCTCGAGCAACGAGCTGACGAGCGCGGTGGCCAGATCGGCGGCGGGCATCCAGGGTGCGGAGCGGACACCAGGTTCCCCATGGATCCCGAGCCCGAACTCCATCTGCCCGTCGGTGACCGTGAACAGCGGCTCTTTGCGCCCGGGTAGCGTGCAGCCACCGAACGCAACTCCGTAGGAGTAGGTTGCGTCGTTAGCGGCGGCCATGACCCGCTCGACCGCGTCCAGGTCATATCCACTGTCAGCAGCAGCACCGCCGATCTTGTAGACCGTGGCGGTGCCCGCGATTCCCCGGCGCTTGTCCTTCTCCCCAGGGCCGGCCGACGCGATGTCATCGGTGACGTAGACGATGCGGGTGTCGACGCCGCCGGCGATCAGCCGCTCCCGAGCGGCGGCGAAGTTGAGCCGGTCACCGGCATAGTTGCCGAAGGCGAGCACGATTCCCGCGCCCCCGTCGGCCGCTCGGGCCACCCGATAGACCTGCTCGGCGGATGGCGACGTGAATACATCGCCGAGGACACAGCCGTCCGCGAGCCCACGACCCACAATCCCGGCGTACGACGGATAGTGACCCGACCCTCCACCCACGACGAGACTGACCTTTCCCTGGCGCGGGCCGCCGTTTCTGACGAAGCCCGACGCACCGGGGACGCGGGAGGCGTAACGCGCGTACGCGGCAGCGAAACCGTCGATCACGTCATCTTTGAACCGTTCTGGATCGTCATAAAGGAACGTCACCGTTAACTCCGCTCATTCATCTGTTTCAGAAGAAGTTGGTCCTGATATTTCTGTCGAGGGCCAGGCAGCACGGCATGGGGGGACGGCCACAGCCGCGTGGCCTCCGGAAGCAGCGCGCCCACAGGGGCGACCCGATATTTGATGCCATCCGCCTTCCACTCGTCCGACACGGCCGGGTCGGCACCGGAATCGGTGATGGCGAGGTCGAAGACGTCCAGCGGGGCGACGAGGTGCAGAGCTACGCGCCCGAGTTTGGTATGCTCGACGACACCCATTTGAGCAACCGCCGACCGATCACGCGGCCATTACCGTGCCAACCCCTCATGACGGCACAAATCGCGGTGGTTGAACTCAACTGTTGTCCATTTGCGGGCTAGTGCGCGCACCTGCACTGTGCACCGGCTCGGAGTCAGGAACGGGGGAGCGCCTCACCTGGTACGTTGCGCTCGTCCGCGCCGCCGTCATGTGGATGTTCTCGGGAAGTGGATGCAATCGCGAGCACGCGCCAAGGCGGGACCGGCGAGAAACGCTCAGTTGGAAAGCCTGGCTTGGTCCAACCACGCCAGTGAGCCGGCGATGAGCTGGACCGCGCACTCCTCGACGGAGGCGAGCTCGACCCGTTCGTCTGCGCTGTGCAGCCCCTCGCCGTGTGGTCCGAGGACGATCGCCGGCGCCCAGCCACCGCCGTGCACGATTTTGGCGTCGCACACCATCGTCCCCGCACGGCTCGGACCGCCTACGGCTCCGCTCTCGGCCGACCATCGGAAGGCACGCACCAGCTCGCTGTCGGCACCGATCTCACCACCTCGGTGACCGCCCGGAGGAATTACCACCTCCACGCTGATGTCGTCGGCATCGCCCACGGCCGCACGCACCCGCTCGGTGATCTCGCGAGTGGCCTCTTCCTGGGTCTCGCCGGGCAGGATCCCCATCAGCCCTCGGAGCGTCGCGTGCTCGGCCCGCGTGGCCAGCCACTCGCCGCCGGAGGCGAACCCCACGTTGACGAATCCGGGCAGGTCGTCGGCGTCGTACCCGCCGAGGGCGTGCGCGCGGGCCGTCCGTTCCAGCTCCAGCTCCGCGAGCGCCGTCAGCACCCGGCCCATGGACGGGAATACGCTCGTCCCCCAAGACCTGCGCAGCATGCCACCGGCCCGGCCGCCCAGCTGCACCTGGAAGGACTGGATTCCGACATGCCTGTGCACGACCCGCAGATCGGTCGGCTCGGCGAACACGACCGAGTCACCCACATGGCCCCGGTGCATGCACGCCAGTGTGCCGTTCCCGCCGGACTCTTCCTCCACGACACTGCACAGCCGTACCGATCCCGGGCCGTCCCAGTGCGTGGCGATGTATCGGAACGCGAACGCCGCGGCGATCAGCCCTGCCTTCATGTCCATCGCGCCCCGCCCGTACATCCAGCCGTCGCGCACACTCGCCTCGAACGGTCTGGTCGTCCACGCCTGCCCGTCGGCCGGGACGACGTCCACATGCCCGTTCAGCACCAGCGACGGGCCGGAGGGCCTTCCGTGTGTGAACGCGACGCAGGCCAGCTCTGGGAGGACCTCGGCGTACCGGGGGTCGCGTTCTACCAGCGGCACCCACAGAAGCTGGTCGTCGACGGGCGCCCGCAGCGCTTCGACCGCCTCCCAGTCCGGTGTCCACCGGTCTACCACGATGCCGTCCCCGGTGTCGGCGATCTGCTGCACGATGTCCTGGACATCGTTCTGCTCGATCGAGCAGGGCAGGCTCGGCAGCGCGATCGCGTCCGCCAGTGAATCCCTGATCTCGGTACGGAACGCGGCGATCCACGACCGCGCGTCGCCCTCCACATCACGCCGAATAGCGGTGGACATCGCTCAGTCCCTCTCTGCGGCGATCCGAGCCTCCCAAGCCGGATCGATGATCTTCTTCACGATGCCGTTCCGTTCTCGCTCGTCACCGAAACCCGCGCGAACCGCGTTGCGTATCATTCGGTGAGCCTCCGCGGTGGTGAGACGGTGGATATCGGCCACGGCGGCCAGTTCGCCGCTCATCGACACTCCCGAGATCAGACGGTTGTCAGTATTCAGCGTGACGTTGAAGCCGCTCCGCAACAGACGCGCCACCGGGTGCCCAGCGATCGAGGAGACGGCGCCCGTCTGCATGTTCGACGTCACTGCCAGTTCCAGACAGCGCTGGGTGTCACGCAGGTACGTCGCGACGGCGCCGAGGACGTGCCCTGGCGCAGCTTCATCCTTCGGCACCTGTTCGGCGATCGCGACACCGTGGCCGATCCGTTCGGCTCCGGCGGCCAGCGCATCCGCGATGGAAGACACCGGGCCCTCCTCTCCGGCATGGATCGTGATGTGCAGCTGCCCCTCACGCGCCGCCGAGAGCGCCGCAGCGTGCGGCGACGCGGGCCAGCCGTTCTCCTGCCCGGCCAGGTCAACCCCGACCAGCCGGTCGTCTTGGCGGCGCCGTCGCACGGCTGCCTGAACCACCTCCTCCACGTACCGGTCAGTGCGGAGGGCGCACAGGATCGTGTTCACCACGATGGGTTCGCCTGCTGGTGTCCGTACCCGCCTCGTCGCGGCCTCGATGCCGTCCTGCACCGCCTCCACCGCCTCCTCTAGCGGCAGGCGCCGCACGCGGTGCTCCTCGGGCGCGAAACGCAGCTCGGCGTACACGACACCGTCAGCGGCCAGGTCCTCCACCGCTTCGTACGCGACTCGACGCAACGCCGACGCCGTCTGCAGCATCGGCATGATGTGCTCGAAAGTGGCCAGATAACCCGGCAGGCCGCCGTTTGCCGACTCGGTGAACCACCTCGCCAGCCGGGTGGCGTCTCCGGCCGGCAGCGGGTGCCCGATCTCGTCGGCCAGCTCCAGCAACGTCTGCGGCCTGACACCCCCGTCGAGATGGTCGTGCAGTACGGCCAGCGGCAAGCCGGCGAACCGGCTGGTCCACGGATCGGCCGCAGCATCCGTCATCGCTCCGCCTCCGCTGATGAAGGCGCGGCCATCGAGGAAACGGTAGCCACGAAGTCCGCAATGAAGCCATCACGGTCCACGACCTCCACGACCTCGACCAGCGGCGCCCGCATCAACGTCTCCGCGAGCTCCCCCGGCCGCCTGCGCCGATCGGCCACCGTCGCTCCGCGGCACAGCCCGGGGGCCAGCTCGATGGCCATCGGATAGCTTTCGGCCCGCGTGACCAGGTGCGGCAACGCCACCACGCCAACCGTCAACGGGGAGTGCATTGCGCACGCGTACTCGCCCAGGCGGTGGCTGTAGAACTCCATGTAGTGGGGTGCCACGGCTGCGACGAGCTCAGCCGCAGGGGTGTCGCTCTTCCTGACCCGCTCCAGGTCCGCCTCTCGGAACAGCGTGTCGTCGGTGACGTCAAGCGGGACCAGTGTCACCGGAACCCCCGACTCAATGACAATCTGGCCCGCCTCGGGGTCGTGCGCCACGTCCGCTTCCGCGAGCGGGGACACGTTGCCCGGCCACCCGACCGCGCCACCCATCCATACGACCCGCTTGATGCGGCCCGCCGCCGATGGGTCCAGCAGCAGAGCGATCGCCACGTTGGTCAGCGGCCCGAGCGCGATCACCTCCAGCTCGCCGGCGTACCGCTTGGACAGATCAACGATCAGCTGGGCGGCGCCGCGCTCGTCGAGGGTCACCTCCGAGGGGCGCAGCCCGCTGTTGCCGAAGCCGTCCGCGCCGTGGATCTCCGGCCAGAACAGCGGCGTCCCGAGCAGCCCCTTTGCGGCGCCCTGCGCCAGGGGGATGTCGTTCCTCCCGAGACGTTCGAGGATGACTGCCGTGTTGCGGGTGACCTGCTCGACCTCCGTATTGCCGAACACGGTGGTCAGACCGACAACGTCGAGCTCTGAGCGCCCCAGCGCGTAGATGACCGCGAGACCGTCATCGACCCCGGTGTCGGTGTCGATCAGGACAGTGCGAGCGACCATGATGCCTCCTGGTGAAGAATCGGATCGAAGAGAGCGGGTGAGCACGTCGGCGACTGCTGTTGCGGCGCGGTGGATGGATGAGACATTACGGTCACGACACGCCGCCTATGCCGCGCCGCACGCGGCGTAGCCGCTGACCGTTGAGGAACAGCGCGAGCAGGATCGCCACGTACGGGATGGACAGCAGGATTTGCGTGCTGAAGTTCGTCCGGACTTGGAGGACGGTGGCCACCGCGTCCAGAACCCCAAACAGGCTCGCCGCGACGAACGTGCCGACGGGAGTACGTGCCCCGAGATACATCGCGCCCAGTGCGATGAACCCTCGGCCGGCCACCATGTCACGGACGAAGCCGTGCGTCGTCGACAGCGAGAGCTGGGCCCCGGCCATACCGCACAGCAGTCCGGACAGCAGCAGCGCGGCCCATCTGACCCGGTTCGGTCGGAGGCCCGACTCGACCAGCGCGCTCTCGCTCTCCCCGGCGGCGCGGATGTAGAGGCCGAGGCGCGTCCGGTGCCACAGATACAGTGTCGCCGGCAGCGAGATCAGCGCGAGCCACACCACGATCGACTGGCCTGACAGAGACGCCAGGACGGGGACGTGCTCGGCGCCTGGAATAGCGATCTCCGGGAGGCTGCCCTGCGGGATCCCGGAACTGTCGCCGGTACGGCCGGTCAGGCTGTACAGCACCAAGACGGTACCGCCGGTGGCGAGTAGGTTGACGGCCAGACCGGCCAGGATGAGATTGGCCCGGAGATGCAGGTGGAAGATCGCCAGTATCGCGGCGAGCAGGGATGCGACCACGATCGCGGCGAGCAGCCCCACCAGCCCGAACCCCGAGTATCCGGCACCGAGTACGGCAGCCAGCGCGCCGAACAGCATCATGCCCTCGGACGCGATGTTCACCACGCCGGCCCGGTCGGCCAACAGGCAGCCGGTCGCGGCGAGGACATAGGGGGCGGCGTTCTGCAGGATCGTCGACAGCAACATGTCAGCTCCCCGTCCTCTGTGATGAGGCGGCTGCCCTCAGCGGAGCCGGACCAGGGATCACCGGCCCGCCGTGCGCGGGTCGCCGCCGCCCCGCCCGGTGGCGGATCCAGGCGAGCGGGGCGCGCGCGGTGACGGCAAGGATCAGGAACCCCTGGAGGGTAGTGATCACCTCGCGAGGGATACCGCTGCTGAGCTGCGCGATGTCACCGCCGGTCCGGATGTAGCCGTAGGCGACGGCCGCTAACGGGATCAGCAACGGCCGGTTCGCGGTGAGCAGGGCGACCAGGATGCCGTCGAAGCCGATGTTCGCGCTCAGCCCGACGATCAGCCGGTGCGTGCTGCCCTCGGCGATCACTGCACCGGCCAGCCCCGCGATCAGCCCGGACAGTGCCATCGACAGCCACACCGAGCGGCGTACCCGCATACCGGTGGCCTGGGCGAACGGCACGCTCGCGCCCACCGCGCCCATCTCGAAGCCGGTCTTCGTCCAGTTGATGAGGTACCAGACGGCCACGCAGCACCCGATCGCGAACGGCAGGGCGAGCCCGATGGTCAACTGCCCGATCCTGAGGGAGGGCAGGAACGCCGCCGGATCGAAGAAGTCGCTGACCGGGTACCCCGCGCTGGCCGGCTGCAGGTACCGGTTGATCAGCAGCGCGAAGCCATACGTCGCGACGTAGTTCAGCATGAGTGTGCTGACGATCTCGTCCGAGCCGCCGTACGCCTTCATGAGGCCCGGGACGAGACCGAACAGGAATCCGGCCAGAGCCCCCAGGGTGAGGCCGACGACGAACACGCCGGGAAACGACGGCAGGTGGAGCACCGCCGCTCCGGCGGCGAGCGCGCCGACGAGGATCTGACCTTCGGCGCCGAGGCTGAACTGGCCAGCGCGGAACACCATGGCGACCGCTGCCCCGCTCAGCATCAGGTTGGCGGAGTCGCTAAGCCATTGGCCGGTGCGGAATGAAGAGGTGAACGGCCCGGAGAGCAGGCTGCCCAGGGCCGCCGCCGGATCGTCAGCGGACATGGCGAGAAGGACGAAGATCACGATGATCGCGAGCGCGACCGTGGCCGCCAGCCTTCCACCGCCCCGCAACACCGCCCTGCGCCACGCTCCGGACTGCCTCGGTACCACTGCGATTGTTTCCGACGCGCTCATCACGCGCCCCCGCCGGCGGCAGGAGGCGCGACGTCCGCGGGAGAAGCCGCGGGAGAATCTGCCGGGCCGTCCTCGGCCGAGCCGAGCATCAGCGCGCCGATGATCTCAGCCGTCACTTCGTCGCCGTTCACGAGATCGGCGACGAGCCGCCCCTCATGGAACACACAGATCCTGGAGCTGATCGCGAGCACTTCGTCGACATCGCTGGACAGCACGAGGATCGCCGTGCCCTCGCGGGCGGCGTCCGCGAGCGCCTCGTGGATCCTGGCCGCGGCGCCGATGTCGAGTCCCCGAGTGGGCTCGGCAACGAGCAGCACCTTCGGCCCGCGCGAAATCTCCCGCGCCAGGACCACCTTCTGGATGTTGCCTCCGGACAGCCGCTCGGCCGGCTGCAGCGGCCCGGTGCAGCGGATGTCGAAGTCTTCGATGAGCCGGACGGCTTCAGACCGCATCCGGGACTTGTCCAAGCGGCCGTGCCGTCGGTACCCGCCATAGGTGATGCGATCGGCGAACATGTTGTCCACGATCGGGAACGCGGGCACGACGCCCGCGGACAAGCGGTCTTCCGGAACATAGCCCAAGCCGGCGGCGCGGGCCCGGCGGTGCGTCCACCGTCTCAGGGCCACACCCCCGATCTCGATCCGGCCCGCCGTCACCGGTCGGATCCCTGCGATGCCCTCCAGGAACTCGAGCTGCCCATTGCCGTCGACGCCAACCAGGCCGCACACTTCGCCCTCTCGGAGGTCGAGGCTGACGCCGTGCACGGCCTCCCTTCCCTGGGATCCGGTGACTGATAGGCCGGTGAATGAGGCCGCCTTCGGCGCCGTCGGCAGCGGAGCTGGGGCCCGCCGCGCCGTCACCGGCCTACCGCCGACCATCAGCTCCACCAGCTGGGCCGTGTTGAAATCCGCATGCCGACCATGCCCGACGACGTGTCCGCGGCGCAGGATCGTCACGTCGTCAGCGAGCTCGGCGACCTCGCTTAGCTTGTGCGTGATGAACAGCACCGTCGTCCCGGCTTCCGTGAGCCGTCGCACCGCATCGAACAGGGCACGGCGCTCCTGGGGCGTGAGCAGCGCGGTCGGCTCGTCCAGGATGAGGACCCGAGCCCCCCGGTAGAGGGCTTTGAGGATCTCGACCCGCTGCTGCTGCGCGGTGCTCATCCGGGCGACCGGGCGTTTCAGATCGACGTGCAGGCCCATGGCGTCGCTCAGCGCACCGATGCTGTCGAGGATCTCCCGTTTGTCGATGCGCCATGGCCTGCCGGGCTCGACCCCCAGCGCGATGTTCTCGGCCGCGGTCAGGCTCGGCACCAGGCCGAAGTGCTGGAAGACCATGCCGATGCCGTGCGCGACCGCGGCCTTCGGGTTGGGCAGTTTGACCGGTACGCCGTCGAGCCGGATCTGCCCCGAGTCGGGCTGTTCGACGCCGTAGAGCATCTTCATCAGCGTGCTCTTCCCGGCGCCGTTCTCCCCGAGCACCGCGTGGACCGACTGGGAAGTCACCCGCAGGGACACCTCGTGGTTGGCTGTGAGCTGCCCGTAGGCCTTGCTGAGTTTGACCGCTTCCAGCCGGTACGGGGGGCCGGTCGGCGGTTCCCCAGCCCCGTGCGGCTCAACGGTCGCTAAATCATGGTTCGTCATGAGCACTGAGAATCCGCTACCTATCGAGGACCGAGTCGTAGCGACCATCGGCCATCTCCGTCGTGATCTTCTCTATCTCTCCCCGGACGGGCTCCGGGACGTACTTGAGATAGGGCTGTGATTGCGCTACGTAATTGGTCTTCTGCTTCGCTCCGAACCTCACCGTGGTGCCCAGGGGCAACGTGCCCGCGGCGGCCTTTTCCACTGCGTCGGCCAGGGACGTGTCAACCGAGGTGACCGCACTCGTCAGCACAGCTGTCTTGCCGTTCACCATCGGATCGTCCGCCTGAGTCAGGCTGTTGCCGATGGCCCACACATCGTGCTCCGCCGCCGCCTGGATCACGCCCTTGTCGGTTCCACCGGCGGCGGTGAACAGGACATCGGCGCCATCGCTGATCATCTGAGCGGCGAGGTTCTGGCCCTTGACCGGGTCGGCGAAGGATCCCGCGTACCCGGAGAGCACCTTCAGCGACGGGTTGGTCTGCGCCACCCCGGCCTTGAAGCCGTTGATGTAGTCCTGGATGACGGGGATGTCCTGGCCACCGATGACTCCGACCGTGTTGCCCGAGCCGATGCGCTCGACACCCCCGGCCTTGTGCAACAAGCCGGCGAGTGCGCCCGCGAGGAATCCGCTCTCGCTGTAGCGGTAAAGGATGGAGTAGATGTTGTGGCACCCGCACTCCGCCGGGGTGGACTCCACGTCGTAAAGGACGAAGCTCTTCTCCGGGTGGGCCTGGGCCGCCTGCTCGACGATCTGCTTCATGCCGTACGTACCCACAATGATCACTTGGTCGTCACCGCCGGCGACGTCGTTGAGCGCCGGCGCCCACTTACTCGGATCGGGGCCCGTCTCCACGGTGCGTACCTTCAGCCCGAGTCTGACGCCGGCCTCCTTTACACCCGTCTGAGAGTTGTCGAAGAAGCCGCCGTCGCCGAGTTGCCCGGGGATGAACAGCGCGACCGCAGGTTTGCCGGGATCACCGCCGTCGGCCGAGCCGTTCGACGCCGGGGAACACGCCGAAAGGAGGCATACCAAGGCCACCCCCAGACCTTGAAGGGCGCGTGTGCGTCTCCTGAACATGGATGTCCTCCTCGAAGCCGTGCGGCGTGTCGCCACCCGGCCGGTTGTGCTGGGGTGTCGTGGACGAATGGATGCGGTCCGGTCGTGCCGGAAGGGAAGGCGCCGGGACGTGGGCGCCGCCGGAGGTCATTGCGTCTCCAGGAGGGACGTCAGGTAGCGCAGGCCGCGCCGCTGGCTCCACAGCGCGTCGCCGCCGTAGTGCTCGACGCAGATCGGTCCGGTGTAGCCGGCGTCGGCCGCCATGCCGAGCGCGAGCCGGTAGTCGATGTCGCCGCTGTCAAGATCGGTCGGCCAGGCGAGATACGGGCCGTCGGGGTAGACCTCGACGCGCCGGTAGTTCTTGACGTGCCAGTAGTTCATATGCGGCAGGACACGGCGGAACGTTTCCAACCAGGTCTCCGCGAGGCGGGCGGGCAGGCGATAGAGGTTGGCGAGATCGGCGTTGACGCCGAGGTTCGGCGCCCCCACGTCCTCGACCAGCCGGGCCGCTCCAGCGCCGGTGCCCAGCAGCGTGTCCTCGTACAGTTCGAGGGAGAGCCGCACACCGCGGTCCGCTGCGTACGCGGCGAGGTCGGCCACCAACGGCACCGCGGCGTCGTAGGCCGCCGGATCGTCACGCGGCCCCGGGACCGTCCAGAAGGCCCACTGCCGTTGCAGCTCCGTCAACGGCCGGTGAAACCCGATCGACAGCACCGGCGCGCCCAACTCCGCCGCCGCGTCGATGGATTTCCTGGTGTGCGCGACGTTTGCCGGGCCGTCGACCGGATCGATGACGCTGCGGCGGATTACCGAGATGCCCACGAGGCCGAGCTGAAGTTCGGCGAGGACGTCGAGCAGGATGCCACGTTCCGAACGGCTCAGGTCCGCAGGCGACAGCCACGTGTCGACCAGGTCGACGTGACGGAATCCGGCATGGGCAAGCGAGCCCAGATCCGCTCGTATGGTCTCGTGGTCCAGCGTGCCGGGCGAGCGGCGGGGCAGCGGCAGCATGCTGCCGGCGATCGCCGGAGTGAAAGCGGCCCTCTTCGACCGGCGATGGTCGGTATCGGTGGCAGTCAATTGGTTCCTCCCTGGGCGGTTTTATATTGGTAAGACAGGACAGGCCAGAAAGTCAACAGCCTGTCACTCGTTTCCGATGGCGCCCATACGGACTGCGGGACCGGGGATCCGCGTCCACACGGCCCGCGACGGTCGCGCCTCTTCGTCGCCGTTGACCGGTAACAGCCAGGTGGGAGGGCGGGATCCACGGCCTGGCCCTGGCGTGGCCGTGCACCGTCGGGTCCGCGCAACGGCCCGGTCCACGCCCAGAAGCCTGGCGCCACATCCGGCGTACTGGTATTACATGTAAGACCAAATTTCCAGTGTGATGGAGAGCAGATGAGCGGTTCAGGGCACGTACAGGCCAGCGGGTCGGGCTATGAAGCCCGGACGAGGCTGTCCGAGGGCGCATTCTCCGCGGCCAGGCGATCCCTGCCCACAGGGGTCTCGCGGCAGACGCTGGTCTATCGCCCGTACCCCCTGTTCGCCGAGCGCGGGCAGGCGCAATACCTGTGGGACGTGGACGGCAACAGGTATCTCGATCTGGTCAACAACTACACCAGCCTGATCCACGGACACGCGTACCCGCCCAGCGTGGAGGCGGCGGTGGCACAGTTGCATGCCGGCGGCGCGCTCGGCGCGCCCACCAGGCTCGAATTGGAGTTCGCCGAACTGCTCAGGCACAGGTTTCCCGTGGTCGAGCGGCTTCGCTTCGCCCTGTCGGGAACGGAGGCCGTGATGTATGCCCTGCGCGTCGCGCGGGCCCACACCGGACGGCAGCGCGTCCTGAAGTTCGAAGGCGGATTCCACGGCGGCCACGACGAGGTTCAGTACAACATCGCCCACCCGCCGATGGCGGCGGGGACGTTCCGGGCGGGCGAGCCCAACAGCGCCGGGCTTCTCGATCTTCCGACCCTCGTTGCGGTCTACAACGACGTGGAGAGTGTCGAGGCGGCGTTCGCCGCGCACGGAGAGGAGATCGCCGCCGTGATCGCCGAACCGTTCCTGGGGAACGCCGGCCTCGTGGCCGCGGCTCCCGACTTCCTGAACCGCGTCAAGGAGATCGCACACGCCCACGGCGCGCTTTTCGTCCTCGACGAGATCCAGAGCATGCGCCTGACCGAAGGCGGCGCCCAGCGGATCCACCAGGTCACACCGGATATCGTCACGCTCGGCAAGATCATGGGTGGCGGCCTTCCGCTGGCCGCGTTCGGCGGCGCCTCGCACCTGATGGACGCGCTCGACGGGTTCGCCCCCGAAGTCCCCCAGACGGGCACCTTCAACGCCTTTTCCGCCTCTCTCGCGGCCGGCTTGGCGACGATGCAGGCGTTCGACCGCGACGCCGTCGCCCGCCTCAACCGGGAGGGCGAGCGGCTGCGGGCCGGCGTGCGGCGCGTCTTCCGTGACCGCGACATCCCAGTCACCGTGAACGGGCAGGGATCGATGTTCAACGTCATCGTCAGCGACGCCCCCGTCACGACGTACCGCGAATGGCGTCAGGCGCCCACCGAGCTGTGGTCCGCCGTGCGGATGCGGCTTCTCGCCGCCGGGATGTACATCACCGCCCGCGGCACGGGCTGCCTGTCGACTGCGATGAGCGGCTACGACGTCGATACCTTCCTGGAAGCGCTCGCCGACGCCGTGGCGGGCGCGAAGCGAGACAAGGAATCAGCGAGATGAACGCAGAACCGCTTCGCACCGTGCCGTACGCGGACGACACGCCACCAGTCGTCCTCATCACCGGATCGGGAGCTGGAATCGGCGCCGCCTGCGCCGGTTGGTTCGCGGAAAGCGGGTGGCTCGTCCTCGGAGTCGACCTCGGTGCCGCACCCCTGCCGCTGGACCTGTCGCGGGGCCACGTCGCCATCCGGGGCGATGTCACGGCCGACGCGACCTGGGCGGAGGCGGCCGAGCGGCTCGGCGCCATGCCGGGACGGCTGCGCGCCGTCGTCAACAACGCCGCCCATCAGCTGGAACTACCACTGCTGGAGACCAGCGTCGAGGACTTCAGCCGCGTCCTGGACGTCAACGTGGTCGGGATGTTCCGCGGGCTGCGGTTCGCGGACGCGCACCTGGCCGACGGCGGCGCCGTCGTCAACATGGGCAGCATCCTCGGGTTCACGGCCGACCCGGTCCTCGGCGCGTACAGCGCTAGCAAGGGCGCCGTGATCAATCTGACCCGTGCGGCGGCCCTCGCTTTCGCGCCGCGCGGCATCCGGGTCAACGCGGTGTGTCCGGGCGCTGTGCGCACCCCGTTGACGACCCGGGTGTGGGACCTCGCCGACGACCCGGACCAGGCACGGCGTCAGATGGAGAGTCTCTACCCGCTGGGGCGCATCGCCGAGCCCGGCGACATCGCCGAGCTGGTCGGCTTCCTGGCCGGTCCGGCCAGCCGCTCCATGACCGGAAGTCTCGTCGTGGCGGACGGTGGTCTGACCGCCACCAACGCCGAGTACGCGTTTACCGCCGGTCTGCGGTGAAGGCCAGGCCGGCGACGGTCCGGCTCGACAGGTCCACGTCCTCGACAGGAGGTATCGCATGCCAGGAAATCAGTCGTCGCCTCGGATCGTCGATCTCACCATGCCACTGGAACCGGATATGCCCGCCTATCCAGGCGAGCCTTCGGTACGGTTCACCCCGTTCACAACCATCGAGCGGGATGGCGTCGCGATGGCGTCGGTGGGGCTGTTCAGCCAGATCGGCACGCACGTGGACGCCCCCGCCCACTTCGTGCCCGGCACCCGGACGGTCGAACGGCTCGACCTGGCCAAGTGTGTCGGCCCCGCGACGATGCTGCGCCTAGGGACACTCGCGCCGGGCAGCGTGATCGGCGCGTCGCACCTGATGCCTTTCGGCCCCCGGCTTGGCGCGGGCGCGCGTGTGATCCTTTCGACTGGATGGAGCTCGCGCGCCGGCACCGCGTCGTACTTCCAGGACTGGCCGGTGCTCGGTGAGGACGCGGTACACCTGCTGGACGAGGCTGGCATCGACTTCCTGGGACTCGACACCCCGTCGCCCGGAACGGACATCACCAACGTCCGACTGCATTCCCTGCTGTTCAGAAGGGAGATCGTATTGGCGGAATGCCTGGTCAACGTCGATCTGCTGCCAGACAGGTTCGAACTGATCTGTCTACCGCTGCCGCTGGCAGGGCTCGACGGCTCCCCCGTCCGTGCAATCGCCCGCGTCTAGAAACGTGCCGTGGTGTCTCCGGGCCGGAGGGTCTCACCCCGATCCGGAGACACCACGTCACACGCCGAGCAGTGCCCGAAGAAAGCGGCGGTGCTCGTCGTAGAGTCGGGTGCAGGCGGCAATGGCCTCGTCGAGACCGCCTTCCGCGATGCCGCGGGCCAGCACCTCGTGATCGGCGAGTATGGCGCGTGACATTATGCGTCCGTGCGGCGACACCCGGATGGTCTCAGCGATCTGCCGTTCCATCCCGTCCCACAGCTGCAACAGCATCGACGAGCCGGAAGCCGCGATGATCGTGCGATGCAGCTCACGATCCAGCGCCTCGGTGGGGAGCCTGTTGGCCACCGCCTCGGTCAGAGCCGCGAGCGCCCTGCCCACGTCGTCGCGCAGCTCATCACGGGCATTGCGCTGGGCCAGCCGCAGTGCGCCGATCTCCAGCACCTCTCGTACGTTGACGACGTCGATCAGCCCTCCGGGCGGCAACTCGGGCTCACGCGCGCTGTGGGTATCCACCACGAACGTTCCGCGACCGGCCTGCACCTCGATCACGCCGAGGGTTGTCAACATGCTGAGAGCCTCACGGATCACTGGCCTACTGACATTGAACTCCTCTGTCAGCTGGCGCTCCGATGGCATACGGGAGCCAACGGGGTAGCCCCCCTCGCGGATCCGGCTGAGAAGCTCATCCGCTATGCGCGATGGCCGCGGCGTATGGCGGGAGCTGATACGGCCTTCTGGCACGTTGATATTGCTCATCCTTCAGTCCCCTGACCGGTGCGATGCATTACCACTTTCAAGCTGTGTTTTGTCATACCTGTCATACCACAATTGGGGCGTCATGCGCGGAAGGTCGGCGTTGCGGAGGGCGCCCAGTGCGCCTGCATGGCACGACCGTCACCCTTGATATTTGGCCTTACCTGTAATACCAGTATACCTGCGCAGGCTCAGCTGCCAGCAACGGCGCAGGAGTTCTGACGCCAGCGCCCGAACCTCTCCCCCATATGACGACTTCCTACTAGGGCCTGTACGGAGTTGAGATCATGCTGTTGTCCATTCAGCTCCATCGGAGCCGTTGACGCTGGAGATCATCTCGTCGTGGCGCCTGGTGACCTCACCGATGACGAGTGGTTCTTGATCGAGCCCCATCTGCCGTTGGGTGAGCGGGGCCCGATCCCGGACCTGCGGCGGCAGTTCAACGGGGTGATGTGGCGGTTCCGCACGGGCAGTCCCTGGCGGGACCTGTCGTCGTAGACCCCGAACTGCTTCAGGAGTTGGAGCAGGTCGTCGAGGAGGAAAAGGGGCTTCGTCAGCGAGCAACGCAGGTGGCGACGACGGAGGTGGACGCGATGAAGACGGGGACGGGGACGGGGCTCAAGCCGTACGCCGACGTCTGCGGCTGCGGCGTCGTGCACGGCTGAAGGCGGCCGGGCTGGGCCGGTCGCGCGGCGGGCTGACAGCAAGGTTCACCTGTCCGCTGACCGGCGCTGCCGTCCGCTGTCCTTCGTCGTGACGCCCGGTCAGGCCGCCGACAGCCCGCAGTTTCGGGCGGTCCTGGCCGGTATCAAGGTCTGCGGTCGCGTCGGCCGCCCGCGTACCCGCCCTGACGCGGTGGCGGCCGACAAGGCGTACTCCTCTCGAGCAAACCGCGCCTACCCGCGCCGACGCCGTATCCGAGCGGTGATTCCGGAAAAGGCCGACCAGGCGGCCAACCGCAAGAAACGCGGGTCACGCGGCGGCCGCCCGGTCAGCCACGATCCACAGCCGTACAAGGAACGCAACACGGCCGAGCGCTGCATCAATCGGATCAAGGAGTGGCGCGGTCTGGCCTTCCGCTTCGAGAAGACCCCAGAGAGCTATCTCGCCGGCCTCTACTTACGAGGAGCCATCTTGTGGATCCGTAGCCTTCGGCCCGCCTAAAGATCCGAACTCCATACAGGCCCTAGCGCTGGGCCGCGAGCCACTCGTCGAAGCTGGTCGGCGCGATGCGGGCGCCCTCGCCGGGCAGCAGCACGTCGCCGGCCATCTCCGTGCCGAAGAGTCCGGACCAGGTCGGCACGAGCTTGACCGTCCGGCCGCGTGCCGCGTAGGTGCGCCGGGCCATGTCGACGAGGTCCTGGGGCTCGGGACCGGCCACGTCGGCGTAGCGCCCCCGCGGCTCGCCCACCGCGATCTCGGCCAGGACGTCGGCCACGTCCGCGGGCGCGATCGGCTGCACCAGCAGCGGTGCGATCGTGGCGACGCCGTCCTGCTCGGTCCACCCCGCCACCATCTCGGCGAAGTCGTGGAACTGCGCGACCGGGACGATCGTGTACGGCACGGAACCGGCGGACACCAGGCGCTCCTGCTCCCGCTTGCCGGCGTAGTGGGCGTTGCCCTCCACCCGGTGGATGCCGATGATCGAGAGCAGCACGTGGTGGCGGACGCCCGCCCGCTCCTCGGCGGCCAGCAGGTTCCTGGTGGTCGTGCCGAAGTAGGCCACCGACTCGTCCCGGTCGGTCGCCTCTGAGCTGATCGCGTCGACGACCGCCTCGACGCCGTCCAGGGCCTTGTCGAGCCCCTCGCCCGTCATCAGGTCCACGCCGAGGGAGCGGCTGATCCGTACGACGTCGTGCCCGTTCCGTTCGAGAGCGGCGACGGTGAGCGACCCGATGTTCCCGGTGGCGCCGGCGACTGCGATGCGCATGGTTTCTCCTTCGCTAGACGCCTCGGATGCTATCTCGGACAAAATAGATCCGCAATCTCTCCAATACACTGGAGGGCATGAAGCTGCCTGCGAGCACCGAGTGGGTGTTGCACTGCGCCGCCACGCTGGCGCAGCTCGAGCCGGGAGCCAGCGCGTCGGCGGCGCAGCTCGCGGAGTATTACGACGTTCCGGCGCCCTACCTGGCCAAGCAGCTGCAGGCGCTCGTCAGAGCCGGTGTGCTGGCCGCGATGACGGGCCCCCGCGGCGGGTTCCGGCTCGCCCGGGCGGCCTCCGACATCACGATGCTGCAGATCGTCGAGGCGGTCGACGGCGCCTCCTCACCGTACGAGTGCCGCGAGATTCGTCAGCAGGGACGGGGGGCGCTGCCTCCCGAGGACTGCCGGCGCATCTGCGTCATCGCCGACAAGATGGCCGAGGCGCACCGCGCGTGGCGCAGCAGCCTCGCAGGGGTCACGCTCGCCGACATCCTCGCCGAGCTGCCCTCATGGGCGCCTGCCCGCACCCGGTCACGCCTGTCGGCGACACGGTGACCTCAGCGGCCGGCGAGGAGTTCGACCACGGGGGCGAGGGCGTCAGCGAAGAAACCGTTGACGGTGATGTAGGACAGGCCCAGCTCGTCGCGGCGGCGCAGCAGTGTGTCGGCCATCTCGCGGGGCGAGCCGCGCAGCACGGCGGCGGCGTCCGCCGACGTGGTCCTGAGCCCCTCGGGCACCCACGGGGGCGGTTCGTCGCCCACCTGGAGCAGGTTCATGCTCAGCTCGATGTCGTCGAACCTCGCCCCGGCCAGTTCGCGCAGCGTGCCGACAGGCCCGCGCAGGCCATCCTCCGGCGTGTCGGCCGGTACGGCGAGCGCGACGATGTCCGCCTCCTCCGCGGCCAGTGCCAGCATGCGGCGGCCGGCGCCCGCGATCAGGATGGGCGGCCCCTGACGCTGCACGGTGGTCCTGCTCCCGGCGAAGGCCGCCCGCACCTGGCCGATCACCGACCGGACCAACGCGACGCGCTCGCCCGCCGTGCCGTACGGCATGCCGAGCGCCCGGGCCTCCTCCTCGGCGGCGGGGCGGCCCGCTCCCACGCCGACCTCCAGCCGTCCGCCGGACAGGAAGTCGAGCCCGGCGAGCTCGTGCGCGAGCTGCCGGGGATTGCGGTAGGGCGCGGCCAGCACGAACGTGCCCACGCGCAGCCTCGTCGTGACGGTGGCCGCGGCGGTCATCGCGAGCAGCGGCGGCAGCGTCCCCAGGGTGTCGGGGACGAGCAGGGTCGAGTAGCCGAGGTCCTCGGCGCGGCGGGCCGTCGCCGTCCACGCGGCGGCGTCCTGGGCCAGACCGGCGACGATCCCGAAACGGAATTCCTTGCTCATGCCGCCGATCCTCGCCGTTCCGGCCGGTCCCGTCGTCCTCCCGCCGGAGGCGGACCCGGTACTCCGGGGGGCGTACTCAGACGGTCTCGAGCGCGGCCGCACGCTCCTGCCGGGAGACGCGGGCGGAGCGGACGCTGTCCCAGGTGAAGACGCTCAGTGCGAGCCAGACGACCACGAACCCGGCCCACCGGCTGACGGGCATCGTCTCGTGGGCGATCAGCACCCCGCACAGGAACTGCAGCACCGGAGCGATGTACTGGAGCAGGCCGATGACGGTGAGCGGAACCCGCAGCGCGGCGGCCGTGAAGAGCATCAGCGGCACCGCGGTGATGAGGCCGGACACCACCAGGAGCAGCGCGTGGCCGAGGCCGTGGCCGGCGAAGGTCCCGGTGCCGTTCGACTGCAGGACGAGCAGGTAGCCCAGGGCCGGTACCAGCAGCACGAGCGTCTCGACCGTCAGGCTCTCCGCGCTGCCCACCCCCGCCGCCTTCTTGATCAGCCCGTACGTGCCGAAGCTGACGGCGAGCGCGAGGGCGATCCAGGGGAGACGCCCGTAGCCGAGCGTCAGGATGATGACCGCGAGCGTGCCGAGCCCGACGGCGATCCACTGCCACAGGCGCAGCCGCTCGCGGAAGATCAGCACTCCGAACAGCACGCTGACCAGGGGGTTGATGAAGTAGCCGAGCGCGCTTTCCACCACGTGACCGGCGTTGACGGCGTAGATGTAGACGCCCCAGTTGACCGAGACCGTGACGGCCGCGAGGGCGAGGAGGATCAACTGGCGGCGCGTCATGGCGCGGATCCACGACCAGTGGCGGCGTACGGCGAGGACCGTGACCACCACGACCAGCGACCAGACCATCCGGTGGGCGAGGATCTCCACGGCGCCGGACGGCTTGAGCAGAGGCCAGTAAAGAGGGAACAGGCCCCACATCGTGTAGGCGGCGACGCCATAAAGGACACCGCGGCGCGTATCAGGCATGAACCCCATCTTCGCTGCTTACCTAGATTCAGCACAAATAAGGGTCTCTACGTCTGAGGTTTAGCGGCGCTTATGTCAGGAACAAGCTCGCCGGGTGTCTGGTTGGTGATGGCAGAGCGGAAGGAAGGTGCGTGATGGGCTGGCTGTTCGGCACAGACAAGACGACGATGGTGGACCCCGCGGACGCCCTGCCGGGCCGTGCCGAGGTCATGCCGGTGGCCACCCGCCACCAGGTCCTCGGCGGGCCGCTGGCTCCGCCGTACCCCGAGGGTACCGAGATCGCCGAGTTCGGGCTGGGCTGCTTCTGGGGTGCCGAGCGCAAGTTCTGGCAGACCCCCGGGGTCGTCTCGACCGCCGTGGGCTACGCGGGCGGCTACACGCCGAACCCTACGTACGAGGAGGTCTGCACCGGCCTGACCGGGCACACCGAGGTCGTCCGGGTGGTCTTCGACCCGGCGGAGGTGTCGTACGAGGAGCTCCTCAAGGTGTTCTGGGAGGCCCACGACCCCACCCAGGGCATGCGCCAGGGCAACGACGTCGGCACGCAGTACCGGTCGGCCATCTACACCCACGGTCCGGAGCAGGCCAAGGCGGCCGTGACTTCCCGGGACGCGTACCAGGAGGTGCTCACCAAGGCCGGGTACGGCGAGATCACCACCGAGATCGCCCCCGCCGGCGATTTCTACTTCGCCGAGGATTATCACCAGCAATACCTTTTCAAGGTGCCGAACGGCTACTGCGGCCTCGGCGGCACAGGAGTCTCCTGTCCTGTGGGCTTGACGGCAGGCGAAGCCTGATCGATCGTGTGCGGGGCGTGCATTTGGTCGCCCGGGTCCAGCGCTGGGCACTATCTGCTCAGCGCTGAGTCCTCGTTGCGGGGCTTCGCTTCGCTCGGACTTCTTTCGAGGGGGATCCCGACTCAACCCTGCGCTCTTGGGATTGCCAGAGGGAGCGCCACCATGCCAGGCGATGGGCGGACTCCTGTGGGAAGACGCTCTGAACAAGAGTAATCACTAACGTCAGCGCGATCAGGACCACCATTACTCCCCAGGGCGGGCGCGCCGGCGATACCGAGGCCGAGAGGCCCGCCAACTCCTGCCATCCCCGCGAGCGTACGTCCGAAGGCAGCCTCTTTTGCAGTCTTGGCAGGTGACGCTGTCATCGAAAAATCACCACGCCTTCCAGCAATTGCTCGG
>NZ_BOOF01000030.1 GCF_016863095.1 Microbispora siamensis
AACGGTGAGAGGGGCCCCTGCTTCCCGCGGCTGTCAGGCCGCGCCGAGGACGTCCACGACGAAGACGAGCGTGTCGGTGCCCTTGATGCCGCCTTGAGCGTTGCCCTCCTTGCCGTAGCCGAGGTCCGGCGGGATCGAGATGAGCACGCGGCTGCCGACCGGGACGCCGGTCAGGCCCTGCGCCCAGCCCTTGACGACCTGGTTGAGCGCGAACGTGGCGGGCTGGCCGCGCTCCCAGCTGGAGTCGAACTGCTTGTCGGTGCCCCAGATCTTGCCGACGTAGTGGGCGAGGACCGTCTGGTCGGCCTTCACCTCCGGGCCGTTCCCCTTGATCACGGTCTTGACGACCAGCTTCTTGGGCGCCTTCTCGCTGGTCTTGGTGGTCAGCGTCGGGGCCTTGTCGCCGCCGGCGTTCTCGACCTTGACGCCGGTGACGCCGGGGTCGACGGCGGTGCCCTGGACGGACTTCAGCGCCGCCGACAGCACGTCGATGACCAGCACCTGCGACGTGGTGTTGAAGTCCTGGCCCTGCTGCTTGGCCTGGTCGAGCTGCTCCGCGCTCAGGTTGTCCTTGGCGACCACGGCCATCACCCGGCCGCCCGGCTTGGCGCCGACGAGCGCCTCGTGCAGCGCCTTGGGCAGCTGCGGGCTGACCGAGACGAACTCCGACTTGCCCTGGTCGTAGTCGGAGCCGGCCGCCTTGTTCTCCTTGCCGTCCCAGTTGTAGACGGTGACGTTGGCGGTGAGGACGTCGCCGTCCTTGGCCGGGGTGCCCTGACCCTCGATGACCTTGATGGAGGCGGACGTGAGCGAGGGCTTGCCCGCCGGGAAGGTCAGGGTGGGCTTCTTGCCGGCCTCTCCCGTCACCTTGATGGCCGAGGCGGCGGCCTGGCCACTGGAGGTGGGGCTCGCGCTGGACGCGCTCTTCTGCGCGGTTCCGCAGGCGGCGGCGAGCAACAGGGGTAGGGCGGCGACGAGTGCCGTACGACGGCGCATATGGGAATCCTCAAACAGACAGCGGGTCCGGGCCAGGCTACCCGAACCCGCCGTCAGAGCGGTGTAAGAGATCACATGCCCGCGATGAGCTTGTCGACCCTCTCGTCCACGCTGCGGAACGGATCCTTGCACAGCACCGTCCGCTGGGCCTGGTCGTTGAGCTTCAGGTGCACCCAGTCGACGGTGAAGTCGCGCCGCTTCTCCTGGGCCTTGCGGATGAACTCGCCGCGCAGCTTGGCCCGTGTGGTCTGCGGCGGAACCGACTTGGCCTCGAAGATGCGGACGTCGTCGGCCACCCTCTCGACGGCCCCCCGCTTCTGCAGGAGATAGAACAGCCCGCGCTTGCGGTGGACGTCGTGGTAGGCCAGATCGAGCTGCGCGACGCGCGGCGACGACAGCGGCAGGTCGTACTTCTGTCTGTAACGTTCAATCATCTGGTACTTGGTGACCCAGTCGATCTCCCGCGAGACGAGGTCGAGGTCGCCGGTCTCGACCGCCCGCAGCGTGCGCTCCCACAGCTCCAGCACCCGCTTGGCGGTGGCGTCCCCGCCGCGCCGGTCGACGAAGTCCTGCGCCTTGGTCAGGTACTCCTGCTGGATCTCCAGCGACGAGGCCTCGCGGCCGTTGGCCAGGCGCACTCTGCGCCGGCCCGTCATGTCGTGGGACACCTCCCGGATCGCCCTGATGGGGTTCTCCAGGGACAGGTCGCGCATCACCACGCCCGCCTCGATCATCCGCAGCACCAGGTCGGTGGCGCCGACCTTGAGCAGCATCGTGGTCTCGCTCATGTTCGAGTCGCCCACGATGACGTGCAGCCGGCGGAACCGCTCGGCGTCCGCGTGCGGCTCGTCACGGGTGTTGATGATCGGCCGGGACCGGGTGGTCGCCGAGGAGACGCCCTCCCAGATGTGCTCGGCCCGCTGGGAGACGCAGTAGACCGCTCCGCGCGGGGTCTGCAGCACCTTGCCCGCGCCGCAGATGATCTGGCGCGTCACCAGATAAGGGATCAGGACGTCGGCCAGCCGCCCGAACTCCCCGTGCCGGCCCACGAGGTAGTTCTCGTGGCAGCCGTAGGAGTTGCCGGCCGAGTCGGTGTTGTTCTTGAACAGGTAGATGTCTCCTGCGATGCCCTCCTCGCGGAGCCGCTTCTCGGCGTCCACGAGGAGGCCCTCCAGGATCCGCTCCCCCGCCTTGTCGTGGGTGACCAGCTCCACGACGTTGTCGCACTCAGGGGTGGCGTACTCGGGATGGCTGCCCACGTCCAGGTAGAGACGTGCGCCGTTACGCAGGAAGACGTTGCTCGATCGGCCCCAGGACACCACTCGCCGGAACAGGTACCGCGCCACCTCGTCCGGCGACAGCCTCCGCTGCCCGCGGAACGTGCAGGTGACGCCGTACTCGTTCTCCAGCCCGAATATGCGTCGATCCATCACCTCACACTATTCCCATAAACCGGCGGCCGAACAGTGATCAGGCGGGGGAATGACGAGAAGGAGCGGTCAGGCGGCGTAAATCTCCGTCACCTTGACGATCTGCCCGCCCCGGACCGTGATGAGCGCCCGCAGGTCGCCCGCGTCGGCCCGCAGGATCAGCTTGTCACGAGAGCAGCGCTGGGTGCCGAGGTACTGGCTGTCGATGGTCTGGTCCTTGCCGTCGCAGCCGAGCGCGCTGAGGAACACCACGTTCTTCGCGATGGGCGCGGCGAAGGCCATCCCGTCGCCCTCCGGCGGCCCCTCGAAGTGGCCGCTGGTGCTGCCGCCGTACTCCTTGACGAACTTGACGGGCCGATACTCCGCCACGTTCTCGTCGTGCATGGCGACAAGCTGGCCGCGTACGACACCGTCCCTGCTGGGGCTGAGCCCCTTGGTGAAGTCGTGCCCGGGGTCCGACTGGAGGGTCCCGCCGAAGGGGGCCGGCGCCTTGTCCGTGATCGGCGGCCCGGCCTTGCCCGGCTTCCGCGTCGGCGCGGTCGTGGCCGAGCCGGTGGGCATGTCCGCCGTCGGGGTGCCGGAGGCCGCCGGGTCGGCGGACGGCTCCGCGGGCGACGCCGGAGCCGTCACCGTCACGGTGGCGGTCACGGTGGGCGAGGCCGAGGTGCCGGAGGCTCCGGAGCACGCGCTCAGCGACAGGAGGGCGACGGCGGCGGCCGGAACGCCCGCGCGCCGCAAGAGATCAAGAGTCGTCATAACCGGATGAGAGTAGCGAAATCGGAGTTGGGCTGAGCCGAAACGCCCGAGCGGGCCCCACGAGACGGCGGCGCCGCGCCCCCGACGAGGGCGCGGCGCCGCGGCCGTACGGACGAAGGGACGGGGCTACTCGCCGGAGCCCGTGTCGATGTCGCCCTCGGGGGCGATCGGCGGGGTGGCGCCGGGAGCCTGCCCGGCCTGGTCCTGTTCGGACTGTGCCTGCTCCACCGGGGCCTGCTCGGCGGGCTGCTGCGCGCCCTCCTGGCCCTCCTTGGCGGCCTCCAGGAGCTTCTCCAGGCGGGGGCCGGTCAGGCGCAGGAACTTGCGGTGCTCCCTGCCCCGGTCGAGGACGGCGACCTCGATCTGGGTCACCGGGGGACGCTCCCCGCCCGGCTCGGTCAGGGCGGCCAGCGCGGCGTCGAGGGCCTGCGGCAGCGGCAGTCCCTCGCTGTAGCGCTCCTTCAGGCGTCCTCCGACGGCGTCGGCCTGGCCGCCGATCACGGCCATGCCCTGCTCGTCGAAGACGGAGCCGTCGAAGGTGATCCGGTAGATCTGGTCGTCCTCGGGGGCGTCGCCGACCTCCGCGACGACGATCTCCACCTCGAACGACTTGATCGACTCGGTGAAGATCATGCCGAGGTGCTGGGCGTACAGGTTCGCCAGACCGCGGCCGGTGACGTCACTGCGGTTGAACGTGTAGCCGTTGATGTCCGCGTAGCGGATGCCGGCCAGGCGGAGCGACTCGAACTCGTTGTAGCGCCCCACCGCGGCGAAGCCGATGCGGTCGTAGATCTCACTGATCTTGTGCAGCGCCTTGGACGGGTTGGGCGCCACGAACAGGATGCCGTCGGCGTACTGCATCACGACCACGCTGCGACCGCGAGCGATGCCCTTGCGGGCATACTCCGCCCTGTCCCGCATGATCTGCTCGGGCGAGGCATATCCTCCGAAGGGGATGGACACCGGGGGTGATCCTCTCTTGGGTTAGCGCAGCGGCGCGGTCGGGCCTTCGGGGGCGGTCATCCGCCTCTCCAGCATGGACTCCACGAACTCCGCGACCTCGTCGTCCGGGAGGCGGCGGAAGCCGTCGGCGGTGATGACGGCCACGACCGGCCAGATCTTCCGCATCACGTCGGGGCCGCCGGTCGCCGAGTCGTCGTCGGCGGCGTCGTACAGGGCGTGCAGGCAGGCCAGGACGGTGTCCTGCGGGCTGGAGTTCTCCCGGTAGAGCTTCTTGAGCGAACCCCGGGCGAAGATCGAACCCGAGCCGATCGAGTGGAACTCCTTCTGCTCGTACGGCCCGCCGCCCACGTCGTAGCTGAAGATCCGCCCGGTGTCGTGGGACGGGTCGTAGGCCGCGAAGAGCGGCACGACCACGAGGCCCTGCATGGCCATGGGCAGGTTGCCGCGGATCATGGTGGCCAGGCGGTGCGCCTTGCCCTCGGTCGACAGCGAGCGACCTTCGGTCTTCTCGTAGTGCTCCAGCTCGACCCGGTAGAGCCGGGCCAGCTCCAGGCCGGTGCTCGCGGTGCCCGCGATGCCCATGCAGGAGTAGTCGTCGGTGCGGAACACCTTCTCGATGTCCCGCTGCGAGATGATGTTCCCGGAGGTCGCACGCCTGTCGCCCGCCATCACCACGCCGCCGGCGCAGGTCGCCGCGACGATGGTGGTCGCGTGCGGGATCTCGTCTCCCACCGGCGCCGCCAGCGACTCGTTGCGGGCGGGCAGCAGGTTCGGCGCGTGCACGCCTAGGAACTCCGAGAACGACGACGATCCCGTATATGTGAAGAGGCTGTTCATCCAGGCTGGCTGAGATGCCACGCGACTCCCTCCAAGCGTGCGTTGTTACGCCCGACCATACTCAGGTCTCAGCACTGGTTGCACTCTTCCCGATCAGCTCAGCGCGAACCAGACATCCCGCAAGAGGCCGGGCGTGCGTCCCTTACTCGTTCACCAAACCGTTTCTTTACGTGTCGGTAATCGCGTGCGAGGGTCGATTTGTCCGTACGTCAGGACTTACGGGGAGGTCGATCATGAGACCTGCGCTCGCGGTGGCGGCGGTGGCCCTGCTGGCTCTGGGCGCGTGCGGCACCGGCGGCTCCGGCGATTCCGCAGACGGGGACGTCACCCTGACCATCACGGCCAACGCGATCTCCGGCGGCAAGAACGCCGAGACCGCCGACTGGACGGCCACGTGGGTCATCCCCCGGTTCGAGGCCGCGCAGAAGGCCAAGGGCCGCGACGTCCGCGTGGTGTTCCAGCCGAGCGGCGTGGACGACGAGCAGTACAAGACCAAGGTCGCCCTCGACCTCAAGTCGCGGGCGGGCGCCGACGTCATCGACCTCGACGGCATCTGGGTGGGCGAGTTCGCCCAGGCCGGGTACATCAAGCCGCTCGCCGAGGTCGCCGGTCCCGAGGCGGACTCCTGGGAGGGCTGGAGCCAGATCCCGCAGGCCGTGCAGGGCCTCGGCACGTTCGAGGGCAGGAGGTACGGCCTGCCCCAGGGCACCGACGGGCGGGTGCTGTTCTACAACAAGACCCTGTTCCGCAAGGCCGGCCTGCCGGACCGCTGGCAGCCGCGGAGCTGGCAGGAGATCCTCGACGCCGGCGCGGCGCTCAGGAGGGCCGGGGTGCCGGTCCCGATCCAGATCGACGCCGGCACCGCCATGGGCGAGGCGACCAGCATGCAGGGCGCGCTGCCGCTGCTGGCGGGCGCGGGGGCGCAGATCTACGCCGACGGCAAGTGGACCGGCGCCTCCCGGGCGCTCAGGGACGTGCTGGACTTCTACCGGCAGGTCTACTCCGGCGGCCTCGGCGACCCCAGGCTCCAGCAGGAGGCGCGGGGACGGGACAAGTCGTTCGCCCAGTTCGCCGAGGGCAGGATCGGGATCCTGGCGGAGGGCGACTACTTCTGGCGGTCGGTGATCGAGCCGAAGGCCGGGGTCGCCCCGATGAAGGACCGCGACTCCGTCGTCGGATACGCCCTGATCCCCGCCCAGCGCCCCGGCGCCGGCATCCGGGGCCAGGACTTCGTCAGCATGTCCGGCGGCGCCGTACGCGTGCTCAACCCCAACTCCAAGAACCCGAAGCTGGCCTGGGAGCTGCTGTCGTTCATGCACTCGGCCGAGGCCACCACGTCGCAGCTCGCCGGGGCCGCCAGGATCACCGCGCGCAAGGACGTGAACGACACGGTGCTGGGGACCGACCCGATGCTGAAGTTCGTCTCCGACGAGGTCCTGCCCCTCACGGCGTACCGGCCGCCGCTGGCCGTCTATCCGCAGGTGTCGGTCGCCCTGCAGGAGGCCACGGCCGCGGTCGTGTCGGGCACGAGCGTGGACGAGGCGGCCGCCGCCTACCAGCGCAAGGTCGAGTCCCTCGTCGGCGGCCCCGCCCATGTCTCGTCCTGAGGTACCCGGTGGCGCCCCGATGATGAGTGGGAAAACCGAGCGATCCGGAGGGGCGCGCCGCCGATCTGGACTGAGGAGATGCGCGGGAGCGAAGCGACCAAGCAGCGACGAGGGGGTGTCATGGCGCGCCTCCGGCACGACCGCGCGGATATGAGCGCCCCGATGGTGAGCGGGAAACACAGCCTGACGTTCGTGGTGCCGGCGCTGGTGCTGATCGGGGTGTTCCTGGTCTTCCCCGCGTTGTGGACCGTCTACCTGGGCCTCACGGACTACCGTCTGACGGGCCTGGCGGCGGCCGATCCCCGGGTGGTCGGGGCGGCCAACTACGCCGAGGCGCTGGGCGACGAGCGGTTCCGCACGTCGCTGTGGCTCACCGTGCAGTTCGTGCTCGGCTCGGCCGTGCTCGGGCAGGCGGTGCTCGGGTTCGCGATCGCGTGGGCGCTGCGCGACCGGCGGGGGCCGCTGAAGAGCGTCACCGAGGGGCTGGTGCTGCTCGCGTGGATCCTGCCGTCGTCGGTCGTCGCGTTCCTGTGGATCGCGCTGCTCGACCGCGACGGCGGGACGCTGAACGCGATCCTGCACACGCCCGGCTTCGCCTGGCTGCTCGACCACCCCATGGCGTCGATCATCGTGTTCAACGTCTGGCGGGGCACGGCGTTCTCGATGATGCTGTACGGCGCGGCGCTGGAGAACGTGCCGCCGTCGCATCTGGAGACCGCCCGGCTCGCCGGCGCCTCGACGCTCCAGCAGCTCAGGGACGTGGTCCTCCCGCACATCAAGGGGCACGTGCTGACGAACCTGCTGCTGATCACGCTGTGGACGTTCAACGACTTCACGGCCTTCCAGCTCACCGCCGGAGGCCCCGACGGGCGGTCGGAGATCCTGCCCGTCTACATCTACAACGTCGCGATGAGCGGCGGCAGGCTCGGTTTCGGCGCGGCGGTCTCCTTCCTCGTCCTCGTGGTGAACCTGGTCCTGGCGTTCGCCTACCTGCGCCTTCTGCGGTCGAGGGGGGAGGTGAGGCCGTCATGACGCCGGTGCGTCACGTGCTGGGGACCCTCGGGCGGGCCACCTTCCTGGCCCTGGTGCTGGGGTTCTTCGCGCTGCCGCTGCTGTGGCTGGCCTCGGCGCCGTTCGACGCGCATCCGTCGATCACGGCATCGGTGCCGGACTTCACGCTGGCGAACTTCCGGGCGCTGCTGGACAACCCGTACGCGCTGGGCTCGCTGCGCAACTCGCTGATCCAGGCGTGCGGCAGCGCGGCCCTGGTCGTGACGCTGGCCGCGCTGGCGGCGTACGCGCTGTCGCGGGCGCGGGTGCCCGGCCGCGACGCGCTGCTGTACGTGCTGCTGCTCCTGTCGTCGGTGGTGACGGGGACGGCGGCGATGGTGCCGCTGTTCGAGCTGGCGACCCGGCTGAACCTGATCGACACCCACCTCGGCGTCGTGCTCACCCTGTCGGGCGGCCTGCTGCCCGCCGCGATCTTCATCCTGAAGGACTTCATGGACGCCACGCCCACGTCCTATGAGGAGTCGGCGCGGGTCTTCGGCGCGTCGCCGGGACAGGTGCTGCGGCACGTCGTGATCCCGCTGGTGCGGCCCGGTCTGGCGACGATCGCGGTGTGGGCGGTCGCCAACGTCTGGGGCAGCTTCCTGCAGCCGTTCATCCTGCTGCGCGACCCGGACAAGGCCCCGGGCGCGGTCATCCTCTACACGCTCTACACCGAGGGCGGCGCGCCGCGCCTCGACGTGATCTCGGCGTTCTCGCTGCTCTACTCGCTGCCGGTGGTGGTGATGTACGTGTTCGTCAGCCGGAGGTACGGCTTCCGCTTCCACGGGGGGATCAAGCGGTGATCGCGTTGCGCGGCCTGACCAAGGAGTTCCCCGGCGGGGTGCGGGCGGTCGACTCGCTCGACCTGGAGATCGGCGACGGCGAGTTCTTCGCGCTGCTCGGCCCGTCGGGCTGCGGCAAGACGACGCTGCTGCGGACGATCGCCGGACTGGAGACCCCCACCTCGGGGCGGATCGAGATCGGGGGCGTGGACGTGACCGGGACGCCTCCGGGACGGCGGGACGTCGCGATGGTCTTCCAGGACTACGCGTTGTTCCCGCATATGGACGTGACCGCCAACATCGCCTATCCGCTGCGGATCAGAAAGGTCCCCCGGGCCGAGCGCGAGGCGAAGGCCGCCGAGACCGCGTCCCGGCTCAGCCTGTCGGAGCTGCTGGACCGCAGGCCCGGGCAGTTGTCCGGCGGGCAGCAGCAGCGGGTGGCGCTCGCCCGGGCGGTCGCCTGCCGTCCGAAGGCGTTCCTGTTCGACGAGCCGCTGTCGAACCTGGACGCGCGGCTGCGCCTGGAGGCCCGCACGTTCCTCAAGCGCCTGCAGCGCGAGCTGGCGGTGACCACGGTCTTCGTCACACACGACCAGAGCGAGGCGCTCGCGCTGGCCGACCGCATCGCGGTCATGTCGGCCGGGCGGATCACGCAGCTCGGCACGCCGTCCGAGGTGTTCCGCCGCCCGGCCACCACGTTCGTGGCCTCCTTCATCGGATCCACGCCGATGAACCTGCTGCCGGGCGTCGCCGGGGACGGCGCGCTGCGGGTGGCCGGGGCCGAGTTCCCCCTGCCGGACGGCACGCCCGAGGGCGAGGTCCTGTACGGCCTGCGGCCCGAGTACGCCGACCTGACCACCCGGGAGCCCGGGGAGAAGGGGGCGTTCTCCGGGAAGGTGGCGGTGGTGGAGAACCTCGGCACGGCCCATCTCGTCACGCTGGAGTGCGCGGACCACCTGCTCCAGGTGGTGGTCCCCGAGGGGGCCGAGCCCCCGCCGGGGACGGCCGCCTGGGTGGTGCCCCGCCCGGGCCGGGCGCTGCTCTACCGCGACGACACCCTGGTGGGTGGCGCGTGACGACCAGGGCCGCGATCAGCGGGACGTGGACGCTGGACGACCGGCTGGCCGGGCCGGTGGCCGAGGTGCCGGTGGAGGTGCGGCCCGGCACGGCCGCCCTCACGGTGCGCCTGTCCTACGACCGGTCGGCCGGTGTGCTCGACCTCGGCTGCGCCGGGCCGGCCGGGTTCCGCGGCTGGTCGGGCGGCGCGCGCTCCGAGTACACCATCACCCCCTCCTGGGCCACCCCCGGCTACCTGCCCGGCGAGATCGAGCCCGGGGTGTGGCGGGTGCTGGTCGGGCTGCACCGGGTGCCCCTCGGCGGCCTGCCGTACGAGATCAGGGTGATCAGGCACGTGCGGCCGCCCGTCCGGCCGCGTCGGCGCCGCACCCGCTTCTCCCGCGTGCCGGGGCCCGTCCCGCCCGAGCCCGCCGCCGTACGGCGCCGCCTGCCGTCGCCGCCGGGATACCGCTGGCTCGCCGGGGACCTGCACGCGCACACCGACCACTCGGACGGGACACTGACCGTCTACGAACTGGCCTGCGTGGCGGCCGCGGCCGGACTGGACTTCCTCGCGGTGACCGATCACAACACCGTCAGCCATCACGCGGAACTCGCGGCGGCCTCGGCGCTGGCCGGTCTCGTGCTCGTTCCGGGGCAGGAGGTGACCACCGACCTCGGGCACGCCGCCGCGCTCGGGGACGTCGGCTGGATCGACTTCCGGCGGCCCCCCGACGAGTGGGCGAAGGCCGTACGCGACCGGGGCGGGGTGCTGTCGGTCAACCATCCGGTGGCGGCCGACTGCGCCTGGCGGCACCCGATGACCGACCGGCCGCGGGTCGTCGAGCTGTGGCACTGGAGCTGGTGGGACCGCACCTGGGGCGCGCCGCTGGCCTGGTCGCAGGCCTGGACGCACGATTCGACCGGCGACCCGGCCGGCGACCTCGTGGTGGTGGGCGGCGGCGACTACCACCGGCCCGAGGAGGGTCACCTGCCCGGCGCGCCGACGACGTGGGTGCTCGCCGAGGGCGACGGCCGGGGCTCCGAGGCGGCCGGGGCGGTCGTACGGGCCGTGGCGGAGGGGCGGACGGCGGTGTCGGCCTCTCCCGGGGCCCCGCTGCTGCTGCGGCTGGAGGACGAGTTCCTCGCCGTGGACGCCGACGGGCTGGTGCTGTGGGGCCCGCAGACCCGGCGGGTGGTCCGCGGAGACCTCGCCCTCCTGCCGGCCCGGCCCGGGGTGCACCGGCTGGAGACGCCCGCCAACGAGGTGATGGCCGTCTGCACGTGACGGGGTTGTGCTCCGCCACCGATGGGGAGGTGCAGGGCAGGTCGCCGAGCGGAGGAGGGTGAGGACGTGGAGACGGTGAAGGTGGGGATCGCCGGGCTTGGCGTGGTCGCGCAGGTCGTCTACCTGCCCCTGCTGGCGCGGCGGCGCGACCTGTTCCGGGTCGCGGCCGTGTGCGACCTCGACCGCGGGCACGCGGAGACGGTCGGCCGGGAGGCGGGCGTCCCGGCGTACGACGACCCGCTGACGATGCTCGACAGGGGCGGGTTCGACGCGCTGATCGTGCTCACGCCGGGGTCCCACGGGCCGCTGGTGCGGGCCGCCCTCGAACGCGGCCTGTGGGTGCTGTGCGAGAAGCCCGTCGCCTACAGCCGGGCCGAGCTGAGCGGGTTCTCCGGCGAACGGCTGATGGCCGGCTACATGAAGCAGTACGACCCGGCCTCCCAGCGGCTCGTGGAGGCGCTGCACGAGGCCGGCGGGCCGGAGGTCGTCCGCCACCTGGACGCCACCGTGCTGCATCCCTCGGAGGAGTCGCAGCTGCTGTTCGCCCGGGCGCGGCCCGGACGGCCCGCGCCCGAACGGGTGGCCCCCTACGCGGAGGCCGACGAGCGGGCCCTCACCGCCGCGCTCGGCACGTCGTCCGAGCGGCTGCGGCGGCTGTACGCGGAGGTGCTGCTGAGCAGCATGTGCCATGAGCTGTCGCTGATGCGGCTGTTCACCGGGTCTCCCGACACGGTGGACCACGTGGCCGTGTGGCCGGTGGAGGCGTTCCCGCCGTCCCTGGAGGTGAGCGGAACGCTCGGGGGCGAGTGCTCCGGCAGGTACGGCATCCGCTGGCACTACCTGCCGAGCTACCCGGCCTACCACGAGGTCATGACGCTGCACCACGAGCACGGCTCGCTGGAGCTGCGCTTCCCCTCCCCCTATCTGCTGAACGCGCCCACCCGGCTGACGGTCACCTGCCGGATCGGCACCACCGAGCGGACGGTCGTCAACGAGGACGTCGCCGAGGCGTTCGAACGCCAGCTGCGCGCCTTCCACCGCTTCGTCACCCAGGAAGAACCGCCGCTCACCGGACTCGACGGGGCTCTGGAGGATATCGTCACGGCGCAGCGGATCGTGCACCGGTACGCGCGGTGGGCGGGCATCCCCATCGGCGGGGAGTGCGCCCAGGAGGTCACCGGCGCGCCGCGGGAGGCGACCGCCGGGGCCGACGTCAGCAGCTACGCCGAGGAGGGCGGGAGTGGAGCCAGCGGTCACGCCGAGGAGAGCCTCAGCAGATAGCGACAGGATCGTGGTGGTCCCGCACACGCACTGGGACCGCGAGTGGTATCTGCCCTTCCAGCGGTTCCGGGTCGGGCTGGTGCGGGCGCTCGACGAGGTCCTGGACGCCATGGCCGCCGACCCCGCCTACCGCTTCACGATGGACGGCCAGCTCGCGGCGATCGAGGACTACCTGGAGATCCGGCCCGCGCGGCGCGGCGACGTCGCCCGCTTCGTCGCCGAGGGACGGCTGGCCGTCGGGCCCTGGCTGATCCTCGCCGACGAGTTCCTGTGCTCGGGCGAGACCCTGCTGCGCAACCTGGAGTACGGCATGCGCGGCGCCGCCGCGCTCGGCGGCGCCATGCCCGTCGGTTACCTGCCCGACCAGTTCGGCCACTGCGCCCAGATGCCGCAGATGCTGTCGCTGGCGGGGCTGCGCCTGGCGTGCCTGTGGCGCGGCGTGCCCGCGCACGTGGACCGCGACGCCTTCGACTGGACCGGCGCAGACGGCACCACGATCAGGACCATCTACCTGCCCGGCGGGTACGGCAACGCCTTCGGCCTGTTCACCGGCCCGGCCGAGGGCATGCCCGACCGCGTGACGGCCTTCGTCTCCACGGCGGAGGGCTGGGCGACGGGCAGGACGCTGCTGGCGATGTACGGCGCGGACCACTCGGCACCGGCCCGCGAGATCACCACCTCGGGGCTCCGCGTCGCCACCCTCGCCGAGGCTCTGGCCGGCTGTGACGGGCCCGGCGACGGGCTGCCTCGGGTGGTGGGCGAGTTGCGCTCGCACGCGCGGGCCAACATCCTGCCCGGCGTGATCTCGGCCCGGGTGCCGCTGAAGCAGGCCATGGCGCGGGCCGAGCGGGTCCTCACCCGCTACGCCGAGCCGATGTCCGCGCTGTGGCTCGCCGACCGGTCCGCCTGCGAGCGCCTCGTCGACATGGCCTGGCGGTCGGTGATCGCCTGCAGCGGACACGACTCGGTCACCGGGTGCGGCTCCGACGAGACCGCCCAGCAGGTGGCCGCGCGGATCGCCGAGGCCGGGCAGACTGCCCAGGCGGTCGTGGACCTGGTCGCGGCGTCCCTCGCCGAGGCCGCGCCGAAGGGCGCGCTCGTGGTCGTCAACCCGTCCCCGTTCGAGCGGACCGGCCTGGTGCTCGCCGACCTGCCGGAGGACCGCGCGTCCCTGGCGGACGGCCGGGGGCGTCCCGTCCCGCTGCAGCGGCTCGAACACGCTCCCACACTGCTCGACGAGACCGTCATGGACGACCTCTCGCAGCTTCTGGGGCGCGTCCACGAGCGGGAACTGTACGGCCACGAGATCGTCTCCTGGCACGCCGGGGACGGCGTGTTCACCGTCACCGTGAGCCGGTACGCCTCTGGCGCGTACGCCTACGAGGACCTGCGCCGGGCCGTCCTGGAGGCCGGTCCCGGGCCGTGGGTGGTCCGCACGGTGGCAGAGCCCGTCGTCACCGTGGCCGCGCTGGTCACCGTGCCACCGCTCGGCCGGGCCGTCCTCACCGCCCGTCCGCCCGCGTCCGGCCGGCCCGCCCCCGTCGCGGACGCCCTGCGAACCGACGCGTACGGGTTCGAGCCGGTGCTGGACAACGGGCTGCTGCGGGTGCGGGTGGCCGACGACGGGACGCTCTCGCTGCGCGGCGCGGACGGGGCCGAGGTCCACGGCGTCGGGCGGATCGTCCACGGCGGGGACGCCGGGGACACCTACAACCACGCGCCCCCGCCGGACGACCGGCTCCTCGACCGGCCCTCCCGGGTCGTCGTCGAGGAGATCTGCTCCGGCCCGCTGACCGGCGCGTACGAGATCACGCGGGTGTACGACTGGCCGGCCGGGCTCGGCGACGACGAGACCGTGCCGACGGCCGTCACGACCCGGGTGGAGCTCAGGGCGGGCGAGCCGTTCGCGCGGTGTGAGATCACCATGGACGTGCGCTGCCGCGACCACCGCGTCCGCTGGCACGCGCCGCTGCCCCGCGCGGCGGCAGAGTCGTACGCCGAAGGGCAGTTCGCCGTGGTGCGGCGTGGCCTGGCGGCCGAGGGCGGGGGCGGCGAGCGGCCGATCCCGACCTTCCCCGCCGAGTCCTTCGCCGCCGCGGGCGGCCTGGCCGTGCTGCTCGACCACGTCACCGAGTACGAGATCATCAGGGACGAGATCAGCGGGGACGGGACCGGGATGGCGCTGACGCTCGTGCGGTCCGTCGGTTATCTGTCCAGGAACCGCAACCCCTACCGCGACGAGCCCGCCGGGCCCGAGGTGCCCACCCCGGCCGCCCAGTGCCAGGGGCCGCTGACCGTGCGCTTCGCCGTCCTGCCGTACGCGGGTGAGTGGCACGAGGCCGGGCTGCCGAGGCTCGCCGAGGAGTTCCGCCACGATCTGCTGGCCGTACCGGGCGCAGGCGCCGCCGGTGCGGACGGCCCGGTCGCAGGCGGTCGCCTCGCTATCGGTGGGAACGGCGTCGTGATGGCCGCCCTGCGCGAGCGGGACGGACGGCTGGAGGTCCGCCTGGTGGCCGAGCATCCCACGGCCACCGAGGCGGTCGTCCGGGGAGATTTCACCGCGGCCTGGACGGCCGGCGTGCTGGGCTCTCCCCTGAGCCCTCTGGAGGTGTCCCGCGACGAGGTGTCGCCAGACGTGTCGCCAGACGTGTCGCCGAACGTTGGGGCCGACGGACAGGGGCCCGCGGCGTCGTGGCGGACGGTGCGCGTCCCGCTGAAGCCCTTCGAGATCGCGACCGTTCATCTCGGCGGAGCCTGACGCCTCAGCCCGACGAGCCGGCCGTCAACGGGCCGGTGGATTCACTGAATCGTCAGGGCGGCTTCGTACACGCCCTCATCGCGGCGCGGTGGCGGCGGTGCGTCCGACGGGAGTTTCCGGGCCCGACGGCGGCCCTGCCGGGGGAGTGGTCCCCCCGGCGCGGCCACCACCGGCCCGGACGCCTCCCGCCGGGGCTACTGCCCGCCCTTCTGCACGTAGGAACGGACGAACTCCTCCGCGTTCTCCTCGAGGACCTCGTCGATCTCGTCCAGGATCGCGTCCACGTCGTCGGTGAGCTTCTCGTGACGCTCCTGGACGTCCGGGGACGCCTGCGCCTCGGTCTCTTCGACTTCGTGCTCCTGTCGCCCAGTCTGCTTCTGGCCGCCGGTCTCCTTGGTCGCCATCCCTGACACCTCCGCTGCTCGGGGGGACGCCTCTCCCCATATCTTCCCCGAACCGACCGACAATGCGCGCGAAAGAGCGCGCGATCTTCGGCCCGTCCGCTGTGGCCAGACAACCCGGTGAGCGCCGGGAAGGCAAACGCGCGGTGTCCGGCCCGGCGGCGGGCACCCCGGCCCGCCGGAACCGCGCGCGTTAGACCGGATCGTTATCGAGGTCACACTCTTCGTGGCCGCCTTTCGGCACAGAGCGACCGCGTCCGGGACGACAATTGATGGATCACGGCACGACCTAGCGCACGGGTGGTCGATGGCATCGCACGCACGGCAACTGCTGGCGGATCGGTACAAACTGCTGACGCCCTTCCGGCGCGACGGCGGCGGGATCATGTGGCAGGCACACGATCTTCGCCTCAAGCGCGACGTCGCGATCAAGGAAGTGCAGCCGCCGTACCGGGTGGACGTGGCCGACCTGCCGGCCGCCCGCCGGCAGGCCCTGCGAGAGGCCCGTTCCGCGGCCCGGCTCAGCCACCCGGCCGTCATCACGGTGCACGACCTGCTGGAGGACAAGGGCCGCCTCTGGATCGTGACCGAGCTCCTGCAGGGCCTCACGCTGGGCGACACCGTCCGCCACCTCGGCCGGCTGCCGGTGCACTGGACCGCCTGGGTGGGCTTCCAACTCCTGTCGGGCGTACGGCACGCGCACGCGATGGGCGTCGTCCACGGCGACATCCGGCCCGCCAACGTCATGCTGACCGAGGACCGGGTCGTGCTGACCGACTTCGGCATCGCCGCCTTCGACCGCGATCCCGCCGGGTCGACGACGGTGCCCGTGGCGCGGTCGGGCGCCTATCTCGCCCCGGAGCGGCTGCGCGGGAAGGGTCTGGCCCCCGCCGCCGACCTGTGGTCGTTCGGCGCGACGCTGTACTGCGGGGTCGAGGGGCGGCCGCCGTACCCGACCTCGGGCCCGCTGCCGGCCGCGGCGGTGCTGGGCCGCGAGCCGGAGCCGCCGCGCCGGGCGGGTCCGCTGCGGCCGTTGATCGAGGGCCTGTTGCGGCACGACCCGGACGAACGGCTCACGATCGATCAGGCGATGCACGTGCTCGTGGACGTGTTGCGGCGGCAGGGCATCCCGGCGGCGACGCCGGGCCGTACGGCAGGCGAGCTGCCCAGCCGCACCACGCCCAACACGGCGCCCGACACGGCGCCCAAAACGAGCGGAGCGCACCCCTCTGGCCGCTCCTCCGGCCACGGGTGGCCCCTTGCACCCGGGGAACTCGCAGCGCCCGGAGAACTCACCACCGGGCGCTTCCACGACGCGGATTCACGTCGCCGGGACAATCCCTACTGGCCCACCCCCACGACCGGGCCCCGCCGGCCCGGACCGCCACGCCTCCCGTAGCCTCCGGGCCGCCGGGCCTCCGGCTTCGCGGGGCGGGACGCGCCGGGCGACTCCCCCGGGTTCGCGGCCGGGGAAGCCGCCCGTGCCCGCCTCCCTGTGATCAGTCGTCGTGGTGGGCGCGGAACTTGACGATCCGCCCGGTCGCGATCGCGACGTAGACCTCGTACTCCCGGTGGCTCTTGCGCAGCTCGACCTTCCAGGTGCGGTGGCCGTGCTCCCACTCGCGTTCGACCTCGGTCACCCGCGCGCCGGGCACCCGCCTCGTCGCGATCGCGATCGCCTGGCTCCGGGTGACCGAAGTCTGGGAGACGGAAGCGGAGGCGTTCGCGGAGAGAGGGGCGGGCACGGCGGCGGCGACGGCGGTTCCCCCGGCGGCCAGAGCGGCGACGGTGACGGCGGCGGCGAGAGCGATCTTCGTTGTCTTTCTCATGCCCCGAGGTTCGCAGCGATCATGCTAGGGCCGCGCTAAGAGATCCCTAAAACAGGGCCTGAGCCCAAGAGCAGGCGCACCTCGGCGCCCCCGAGGTCCGATCGGCCGACGGCCAGGGAGCCGCCCGAGTCCTCGGCCACGCGGCGGGCGATGTCCAGCCCGAGCCCCGTCGAGCCCGCGCCGCTCTCCCCGCGTCGCGGCGGATCGCCGGGGCCGAAGCCGGGTCCGGCGTCCGAGACCGTCAGGGTCACCGCCCCACCCGGCCCGGAGGCCAGGCGTACGCGGAAGGACGTCCCGTCGGGGGTGTGCGCGAAGACGTTGCCGAGGAGCGCGTCGACGCAGTCGGCCAGGTCCTCGGCCGGGACCGCCACCGGCAGCGGGCCGGGCGCGAGGTCGAGCGCGAAGGTCCTGGACTGGTCCTCCGCCAGCACCGACCAGAATTCCACTCTGTCGCGCACCACCGCGACGGCGTCGCAGGAGGCCCGTTCCCGCGACCGCCGCCGCACATCGTTGATCACGGCCGTGACCGCCCGCTCCAGCGCGTCGACGCGGGCCTCCATCCTGGCCGCCTCGCCGGGGTCGGTCAGCGACTCCGCTTCGAGCCGCAGGCCGGTCAGAGGGGTGCGGAGCCGGTGGGAGACGTCCGCCACCATCTCGCGCTCCTCGGCGAGCAGGTCGGAGATGCGTCCCGCGAGGTGGTTGAGGGCCAGGCCCGCCGTACGGACCTCGGGCGGGCCCTGCGGGGCCGCCCTGGCGGTCAGGTCGCCCTTCGCGAGGCGGTGGGAGACCTGGGCGAGCGCGGTGGTGGGCCGCACGACCGCGCGGGCGAGACGGTCGGCGACCAGGATGCCGACCCCCACCAGGGCGACCCCCAGGACCAGCAGCGCGAGCCACGTCCGGTGGACGCCGCGGTCGAGGTCGTCGTCGCCGAGGAAGGCACGGACGACGGCGGTGCCGCCCGGCGCCCCCTGCACCGCCACCAGGATCTCCCTGCCGCCCGGCACGGCGGCGGTCAGGCTCCGGCCGCGTGCGGCCAGGTCGACGGCGCGGGTGCGGGCCGCCACGGCCCCGAGCACGCGGCCGTCCGCGAGGAAGACCGTGACGGGGTGCCCGCTCGACGCGCCCGCCTGCTCGGCGGTCAGCCGCAGCGTCTCCTCGTCCACCGCGCCGACGGCCACCGCGACGGACTCGGCGGCCCGGGTCGCGGAGGCGACTGCCTCGCTGTGCGCCACCGACCGCACCAGCAACGCCAACGGCACCAGCAGCGACACCAGGACGAGCGACGTGGTCGCCGCGACGAGGGCCGCGAGCCAGCGCCTCATCGGCTCACTCTCCGGGCGAAGGCGGCGCGGTCAGGCGCACGCCCACCCCGCGGACCGTCTGGAGATAGCGCGGCCGCTGGGCGGTCTCGCCGAGTTTGCGGCGCAGCCAGGACAGGTGGACGTCGACCGTCTTGTCGGTGCCCCCGTAGGGGATGCGCCAGACCTCGGTGAGCAACTCACGCTTGGTGACGACCTGGCCGGCCCGGGCCGCCAGATAGTGCAGCAGGTCGAACTCCCGCGGCGTCAGGTCCAGTGCCGCGCCGTCGAGCGTCGCCTCCCTGCTGCCCGGGTCCACCCGCAGCGTCCCGACCGTCAGGGAGGTGTCCGTACGCCCGGTGTCGATCCGGCGCAGCACGGCGCGGATGCGTGCATCGAGTTGCGCGGCGCTGTAGGGCTTGACCACGTAGTCGTCCGCGCCGGCGTCGAGCAGGCGGACCATGTCGGCCTCCCCGTCCCTGGCGGTGGCGACGATGACCGGGACGCGGCTCACCGCGCGGAGCATGCGCAGCAGGTCGGCGCCGTCCATGTCGGGGAGGCCGAGGTCGAGCACGATCAGGTCGGGGCGGTCCTCGACGGCCGATCGCAGGCCGTCGAGGGCGGTGGAGGCGGAGGAGACGGCATGGCCGCGATCGCGCAGGCTCCGGGTGAGGGAGGTGCGGATGGGGGCGTCGTCTTCGATGAGCAGCACGCTTGGCATTTGAGCGCTACGGTAGCCGTCCAAGGAAAGCGGCATAAGTCCGTTATCCGGGCCTTAGCAATCCCTTAGCGTTCGCGGTGGGAGAGTGGGCGGCGTGAACAGCCGCCTCGTACTCGCCGTCGCCGGGTGGCTCCTGGCCGCCGCCCTCGCCACCGGCACGGGCGTCGCGGTGCTCGGCCTGCTCGGCCGGCCGCTCACCGGCCCGGCGGAGCGGCCGATGACGGCAGAGGAGATCCGCCTCGCACTCGCCCGGGACACCCCGGGCCCGCCCTCCCCGGCCTCCACCCCCGCCGGTGCGACCCCGGCGGGCTCATCCGGCGGCGAGACGCCGGACGCCGCGACCGGACGCAGGCTCGTCTCCACCGGCGCGGGCAGCCTGATCGCCCGGTGCGACGGCGGGCTGGTCCGGCTCCAGTCGTGGACGCCGGCGCAGGGCTTCGAGGTGGACGACGTCGACCCGGGGCCGGACGACCGCGCCCGGGTGAAGTTCGAGTCGGACGAGGGCAGGCTCGAGATCGAGGTGCGCTGCGCCGGCGGCGTGCCGGTCCCCCGGATCACCCGGCACGACGACTGACCGGGTCACCGGCCGGCGCCGCTTCCTCTCAGCCCTCACCGGTGAGGGCGGCGACGAGGTCGGCGGCCGTACGGCACCGGTCGAGCAGGTCGCCCACGTGCGCCTTGGTGCCGCGCAGCGGCTCCAGGGTCGGCACCCGCTGCAGCGACTCGCGGCCCGGGATGTCGAAGATGACCGAATCCCAGGACGCGGCGGCGACCGACTCGCTGTACTGCCGCAGGCACCGGCCGCGGAAGTAGGCCCGGGTGTCGGTGGGCGGCATCTCGACCGCCCGGTCGATGTCCTCGTCGGTCACCAGGCGCTGCATGCGGCCCCTGGCGACCAGCCGGTTGTACAGGCCGCGGTCGGGGCGGATGTCGGAGTACTGCAGGTCGACCAGTTGCAGCCGCGGATGCGACCACGGCAGGTTGTCGCGGGTGCGGTAGCCCTCCAGGATCTCCAGCTTGGCGACCCAGTCGAGCTCCCGGGACAGCTGCATCGGGTCCTCCGCGAGCCGGGTGAGCACCGACTCCCAGCGGTTGAGCACGTCCTTGGTGAGGTCGTCCACGCCCGAGCCGAAGCGGTCCTCGACGTACTTGCGGGCCTGCTCCAGGTATTCCATCTGCAACTGCACGGCGGTCATCTTCCGCCCGTTGCGCAGCGCGATCTCGTACTTGCAGGTCGGGTCGTGGGAGACCGCGCGCAGCGCCGCGACCGGCGACTCGGGGGTCAGGTCGATGGTGAGGAACCCCTCCTCGATCATCGCCAGGACCAGCGCCGTCGTGCCGAGCTTCAGATATGTCGAAATTTCCGACATGTTGGCGTCGCCGATGATCACGTGCAGCCGCCGGTACTTCTCCGGGTCGGCGTGCGGCTCGTCCCGGGTGTTGATGATCGGCCGCTTGAGCGTGGTCTCCAGCCCGACCTCGACCTCGAAGAAGTCGGCCCGCTGGCTGATCTGGAAGCCCTCGCCACGCGAGTCCTGGCCGATGCCGACCTTGCCGGCGCCGCAGACGACCTGCCGCGACACGAAGAACGGCGTCAGGTGCCTGACGATGTCGGCGAACGGCGTCGCGCGGCGCATGAGGTAGTTCTCGTGGCAGCCGTACGACGCGCCCTTGGCGTCGGTGTTGTTCTTGTAGAGCTGGATGGGGGCGTTGCCGGGCATGGAGGAGGCCCGCACGGCGGCGTCGTACATCACGCGCTCGCCCGCCTTGTCCCAGATCACCGCGGCCCGGGGGTTGGTGCACTCGGGCGTGGAGTACTCCGGGTGCGCGTGGTCGACGTACAGGCGCGCCCCGTTGGTGAGGATCACGTTGGCGAGCCCGAGGTCCTCGTCGGTGAGCTGGCTCTGGTCGGCCACCTCACGGGCCAGGTCGAATCCCCGGGCATCGCGGAGCGGGTTCTCCTCCTCGAAGTCCCACCGGGCCCGGCGAGCCCGGGCGGCCGACGCCGCCAGGTACGCGTTGACGACCTGTGAGGAGGTCACCATCGCGTTCGCTCCCGGTTGACCGGGCACGGCGATGCCGTACTCGGTCTCGATGCCCATCACCCGCCGAACCGTCATTCGCACCCCGCCTGTTTCAGGCCGTCGTAGTCATATCCGAGCCTAGCCCTTTCTCTATGCCCTGCTACCGAACAGTTACGGCACAGATGCCTCGGGACTTTGCGCCGGAATGGCCGTCGCAGTCCGGGAGGTACCCCCGCGGCCCCGGGGACGGGACCTCCGGGAGCGGTCGAGCAGGGCCCCCAGCCTGGCGCGTAGCCAGCGCTGGCCGGGCTTGTCGACCATACGGTAGATCAGATACGCGATCCCGATCGAGACCGCCATCGTGATCGCGGCCAGCGCCCACGGGTCGATCACGTCCCGGTACGCGGGGATCACGACGGCCGAGACCGTTTGGTGCAGGAGATAGAGCGGATACGTGAGGGCCCCGAGGGTGACCAGGCGACGCCAGCGCACCCACCGCAGCCAGCCGAGGGCGACCGCGGCCATCAGGAGGTAGACGACCGTGATCGCGACGACGACGGCCTCCGGGGGCGCCGGGTAGCGCGCGATGCCGACCAGGCGCACCCGCTCCCCCACGCGCTCCATGGCGGCGTGCAGGGACATCCCGTAGCCGGCGGCGACCAGCAGCCACGGGACGAGAGCCCCCGAACGCACCCCGAAGCGGTGGATCAGGAAGAAGGCCATGCCCGCGATGAAGTACGGCGCCTGCCGCGGCATGAAGACGAAGATGAGCGCCTCGTTCTGGGTGAACTCGGCCAGCAGCGCCAGGCCGAACCAGGCCGCCAGGAACACCAGGCAGCGCCGCAGCGTGATCCCCACGAGGGAGAACAGCGCCACGAGGACGTAGAACCGCAGTTCCACCCAGAGGGACCAGAAGACGCCGCCGGCGTGGCCCACGCCGAACGCCCCCTGGAGCATGGTCAGGTTGAGCAGGTACTCGCCGTCTTCGAGCTTGGGGTCGAATCCGGCGACCCCGCTGAAGCGGTACATGATGAAGATCACCAGCACGGCGAACCAGTACGCCGGGTACAGCCGCGACACCCGGGAGACGGCGAACTCGCCGACCGTGTGCCCCCAGACGCTCATCAGGATGACGAACCCGCTGATGAGGAAGAACAGCTCCACGCCGAGGATGCCCAGCGTGGTGAGGCGCGCGACCGGCTCGAACAGCTTGGTGGGGTACTCGTCCCACAGGGATTTGCTGGCCGCCATGAAATGGAACGCCATGACGGCGAACGCGGCCACGAAGCGCAGGACGTCGAGCTCGACCAGGCGGCGGCCCTTGGCGGCCGCGGCGGCGCCCCGCGCCGGGACCGCGTCCGGCGCGGGCGAGGCCGGATCGGACTGCCGCGCGGGCTGTCTCACAGGCTGTCTCACAGGCTGCCCCACAGCGGTCACCCGCGCGCGTCAAGGAAGATCATGCCCTCTTTGACGTGATCACTCCGGGTTTCGGTTCCCTCGGATCACGATCGTCACGGAAGGTCACTTTTGGCCCACCTGCTGCCGCCCTGTCCGCATGCCGGCGTCGGAAGGCCCCGGAAAGCCGGAGGAGCGGCGCGATCCGGGATCGCGCCGCTCCTCGATGGCACCGGTCCGGCCGGAGCCGGGGTGTTACAGGTACTGGCCGGTGTTGGCGACCGTGTCGATCGACCGCCCGGCCTCGGTGCCCTGCTTGCCCTGCACGAGGGTGCGGATGTAGACGATCCGCTCGCCCTTCTTGCCGGAGATGCGGGCCCAGTCGTCGGGGTTGGTGGTGTTGGGCAGGTCCTCGTTCTCGGAGAACTCGTCCACGCAGGCGGCCAGCAGGTGCGAGATCCGCAGGCCCTTCTGCCCGGTCTCGAGGAACTCCTTGATGGCCATCTTCTTGCCCCGGTCCACGATGTTCTGGATCATGGCGCCGGAGTTGAAGTCCTTGAAGTAGAGGACTTCCTTGTCGCCGTTGGCGTAGGTCACCTCGAGGAAGCGGTTCTCCTCGCTCTCGGCGTACATCCGCTCGACGACCCGCTGGATCATCGCGGCGATCGTGCCCTCGCGGCTGTCGCCGTGCTCGGCCAGGTCGTCCGGGTGCAGCGGCAGGTCGCTGACGATGTACTTCGAGAAGATGTCCTTGGCCGCCTCGGCGTCGGGCCGCTCGATCTTGATCTTGACGTCCAGGCGGCCGGGCCGCAGGATCGCCGGGTCGATCATGTCCTCGCGGTTGGAGGCGCCGATGACGATGACGTTCTCCAGGCCCTCGACACCGTCGATCTCCGAAAGGAGCTGGGGAACGATGGTGTTCTCGACGTCGGAGGACACACCGGAGCCGCGGGTGCGGAAGATCGAGTCCATCTCGTCGAAGAACACGATCACCGGGGTGCCCTCGGACGCCTTCTCACGCGCCCGCTGGAAGACCAGGCGGATGTGCCGCTCGGTCTCACCGACGTACTTGTTGAGAAGCTCGGGGCCCTTGATGTTCAGGAAGAAGCTCTTGCCGGACTGGCCGGTCTTCTCCGCGACCTGCTTGGCCAGGGAGTTGGCCACCGCCTTGGCGATGAGCGTCTTGCCGCAGCCGGGCGGGCCGTACAGCAGCACGCCCTTCGGCGGCCGGAGCTTGTGCTCGCGGAACAGGTCGGCGTGCAGGTAGGGCAGCTCGATGGCGTCCCTGATCTGCTCGATCTGCCGGCTGAGGCCGCCGATCTCCTCGTAGGAGATGTCGGGGACCTCCTCGAGGACGAGCTCCTCCACCTCGGACTTGGGGATGCGTTCGTAGACGTAGTTGGAACGGGGTTCGAGCAGGAGGGAGTCACCGGCCCGCAGCGGCTGGTCCAGCAGCGAGTGGGCGAGCTTGACGACCCGCTCCTCGTCGGCGTGCGAGATGACGAGCGCGCGGTCGCCGCTCTCCAGCAACTCCTTCAGCATCACGATCTCGCCGACGTCCTCGTAGCCGAGGGCCTCGACGACGTTGAGCGCCTCGTTCAGCATGACCTCCTGGCCACGCTTGAGCGAGTCGACGTCGACCGCCGGACTGACGTTCACCCGGAGCTTGCGCCCGCCCGTGAACACCTCGATCGTGCCGTCATCCCTGGCCTCGAGGAAAACACCGAATCCGGACGGCGGCTGTGCCAGCCGGTCGACCTCCTCCTTGAGGGCGACGATCTGGTCCCTGGCCTCCTTGAGGGTGGAGACCAAACGCTCGTTCTGGCTTGTGAGGGCGGCCACCTGTGCCTGCGCCTCGTGGAGACGCTCCTCGATGACCCTGGCCTGCCGGGGAGACTCGGCCAGCTTCCGGCGCAACGCGGTGATCTCCTCTTGCAGGAAGGAGACCTGTGTTGTGAGATCCGCGACCTCCCGTTCGCGCTGCGCGGCTCGAGCCTCAGCGTCGTCGCGAGCTGCCACGCCCCGTCACCTCCTTCCCCGTCGAGAACGACTACTCAAGACCCTACCTATCTTGGCGCTGTACGTAACCTGGCCGGGCAGTGTTCGTGTAGTTACGTTGGGTGTTCGGCGTTTGATACCTTATGGACCGATTGTTCGGGTCACCATTAGGAACACACCCATATGTTCCCGTGTCACGCGGCTTTGCCGGGTTGTGGCCGAATCGTCACACTTGTTCGATCCCCTCTCCATACGCCCCCTTGGCGGGGCGCCTGCGCCGCGGCGGGGGCGTGACGCCGTCCGCCATGCGACGGGCCGTGACGAGAAATCCCGTGTGGCCGACCATCCGGTGGTCGGGCCGTACGGCGAGACCTTCGACATGCCAGTCGCGAACCAGGGTCTCCCACGCGTGAGGCTCGGTGAAACTCCCGTGCTCCCGCAGGGTTTCCACCGTTCTGGACATCTGGGTCGTTGTCGCAACATAGCAGCAAATAACTCCCCCGGGGGTAAGGGACTTCGCCGCCGCGTCAACACACTCCCAAGGCGCGAGCATGTCCAGGACGACGCGGTCCACGTCCGCCTCGTCCAGCGCGTCGACGAAGTCGCCGACCACCAGGCGCCACTGCCCCACCGGGCCGCCGAAGAACTTCTCCACGTTCTTGGTGGCCACCTCGGCGAAGTCCGCCCGCCGCTCGTAGGAGGTGACCTTCCCCTCCGGGCCGACCGCGCGCAGCAGGAAGCAGGTGAGCGCGCCGGACCCCACGCCGGCCTCGACCACCCGCGCGCCGGGGAAGATGTCGGCCATGGCGACGATCTGCGCCGCGTCCTTCGGGTAGACCACCGCGGCGCCGCGCGGCATCGACACCGCGTAGTCGGCGAGCAGGTGCCGGAACGCCAGGTAGGCCGTGCCGCCGGAGGACCGCACCACGGAGCCCTCGGGCTGCCCGATCAGGTCGTCGTGCGGGATCGACCCCTTGTGCGTGTGGAAGACGCCGCCCTCTTTCAGCGTCACCGTGTGCCGCTTGTTCTTGGGGTCGGTGAGCTGGACCTGATCTCCGGCCCGGAACGGGCCGTGCCTGCGAAAACCCATGCGGAAAAGGCTAGTGCCGCGACCGACGAGATTTGCCCGGACGGTGCGGTGTCCAGAGTGGTGCATCGCAAGGCGGAGGAGGAGGCCATAGCGGAGCTATGGGCGACGACGAGAACGCAGCGAGGTGCCGCTCTGGGCGACGCGCCGGGGCAAAGATCGGAGGGAGGGGCACGGGTGCCGCGACCGACGAGATTTGCCCGGACGGGAGCGGCGAAGGGCGGGGAAAACACCTGGCCGGTGCGGTGTCACTGCTGGTAACAATGGGACATGTTGCCCCAAGAGGCGATCCCCGCCGGGCCGGCCGTTCTGCGCCTGCCGGTCGAAGGGGACGCCGACCAGATCGCCCGAGCCTGCGCCGACCCCGATATCGCGAGGTTCATCCCCTTCCTCCCCTCGCCGTACTCGCGGGACGACGCGCTGGCGTGGATCACCAAGACCGTGCCCGAGATGTGGGAGAACGGCGGCGCCGGCTTCGTCGCCGCCGACCCGGTCACGGACGAGATCCTCGGGACCGCGGGGCTCAAGCCGCCGGACCGCTTCGGCGCCTCGGAGGTGGGCTACTGGCTGGCACCGTGGGCCCGGGGGCGCGGCGTCGCCACGGCCGCCGTGCGGACGCTCGCCGAGCGGGCCTTCGCCCGGGGCGTCCCCAGGATCGGGCTGCTCGCCGACGTGGAGAACGTCGGGAGCCAGCAGGTCGCCTTGCGGTGCGGCTTCGCCTACGAGGGCGTGCTGCGCGGGGCCGGCGCTCCCCGGGGCGGCACCCCCGGCGACATCGCCGCGTTCGGGCGGCTGAGCACCGACCCCGGCGACCCGATCACGCCCTTCCTGCCGTTCTTCCCCGGAGGGTTCCCCGGCGGCTCGCTCAGCGACGGCGTCGTCCGGCTCACGCCGCTGACCACCGCCGACGCCGCCGGCTACTTCGCGCTGGCGTCCGTGCCGGACGTGATGGACTCGCACGTGCCGCCCGGACAGCCGGAGTACGCGGACAGCGAGGTCGTCTGCCGGTACGCCGGGCACCGGTGGCTGACCGGGCAGCGGGCGGACATCGCCATCAGGGACGCGGGGACCGGCGAGTACGCCGGGGACATCCAGCTCACCGGCATCATCCCGGATCTCGGCCAGGCGATGCTCGGCTACAGCCTCCGTCCGGAGTTCCGCGGCAGGGGCCTGGTGACCCGGGCGGCGAACCTGCTGATCGAGTGGGCGTTCGCGAACACGCCGCTGCGCCGGATCATCGCCGGGACCACGCCGGACAACGTCTCGTCGCACCGCGTGCTCGAACGGGCGGGCTTCACCCGGGAGTACCTCGTCGAGGGGCTGCTGCCCGGCCCCGGAGGCACCCGCGTTGACGACGTCCAGTGGGCCAGGACACGCCCCTGAGGCCTCAGAGCGGAACGGACCTCCCGCGCTCGGGCGCCGCCCGGAACCCGGTGCCCGAGCGCGGGACCGTCCGCGGCGCGGTACGCCCGTCGGGCGTCCCGGCCACGCCGGTGCCGGCCGCCCCCTCAGTCGGCTCCGTACGCGGCCCTCAGCTTGGCGAAGGCGGCGTCGGTGCCCTGGAGGGCCCGGTCGATCTCCTCGTCGGTGTGGGCGGCCGACAGGAACCAGTTGTGCCAGGGATGGAGGTAGACCCCCTCCTCCAGACAGGCTCCGGCCCAGGCGATGCCCTTCTCCAGGGTGTCGTCGCCCTCGAAGGACAGCCACGGCACCTGCACCGGGCCGGTCTGGCGGACCACGAAGCCGTGCGCCGCCGCCTGGGCGGCGAGGCCCTCGCGCAGCCGGGTCCCGGCCCGGTGCATGAGCGCGACGCCGTCGGTCTCGCGCAGGATCTCGATCGTCGCCTTGGCGGCGGCCATGGCGGTGGCGGAGAACCAGAAGGAACCGGTCGAATACAGCGTCTGAGCCGCCCCGCGCAGCGCGTCGGTGCCGGTGAGCGCCGCGATGGGGAAGCCGTTGGCCATCGCCTTGCTCCAGGCCGTCAGGTCGGGGCGCACGCCGAGCGGCTCCCACGAGCCGCGCAGGTCCAGCCGCCACCCGGCGCGTACGTCGTCAATGACCAGCGCCGCGCCGATCCGGTCGGCCAGCGCCCGCACGCCCCGGGCGAACTCCGCGTCGGCGTGCTCCTGGTCCTCGAACGAGTCGTGCTTGAACGGGGTGACCAGGATGGCGGCGACGTCGCCGTCCGCCTGGGCCGCGGCGGCCTCGGCGCTGGCGAGGTCGTTGTAGGTGAACTCGATCGTGTCCGCCCGCTGGTTGGGGGTGACCCCGGACAGGCCGGGCGTGCACCAGGGGTCGGCGCCGTGGTAGGCGCCGTGGGCGACCAGCGCCTTCGTCCTGCCCGTCGCCGCCCTGGCCACCATCAGCGCCTGGGTGGTGGCGTCGGTGCCGTTCTTGGAGAACATGGCCCAGTCGGCGGAGGGGATGAGGTCCACCAGCAGTTCGGCGAGCTCCACCATGACCGGGCCGGGGCCGTTCAGGCAGTCGCCCTCCGCCTGCTGCGCCGCGGCGGCGGCCTCCACCCGCGGGTTGCGGTGGCCGACGATCATCGGCCCCCAACTGCACATCAGGTCGACGTACTCACGGCCGTCGGCGTCCCACTGCCGGGCGCCCTCGGCACGGACGAAGAACTGGGGATAGCGGTCCCCATGCAGGGCCGCGTTCAGGTGGCCGTACATGCCACCGGGGATGACCTTCGCGGCACGGGCCCGCAGGGAGGCGTCGAGGGACATGGGCGGCACTCCTGATATCGGGGGAAATCGGGGAGGTGGGGGGCCGGGGTCAGGCGTCCGGGCCAGGGTCGCCGGGAACGGAGTCGCCGGGAACGGAGCCGTCGAGACCGGCGTCGGAGCCGAGGCCGCCCGCGACCCGGGCGGCGACGGCGGTGCCGAGGCGGGCCGCGCCGAGGACGTCCCGGCCGCGCAGCAGACCCGCGGCGAATCCGGCGCAGTACGCGTCGCCGCAGCCCGTGGTGTCGACCACCGGCACGTCCAGGGCGGGCACGCGGGTGACTCCGGCGGCGGTGGCCACGAGGCTGCCGACGGCCCCCAGGGTGACGATCACGCCCTTCGGGCCCTCGGCGAGCAGCGCGGCCGCGGCCTCCTCCGGCGTCGGCGCCCCGCTGAGCATCAGGGCCTGCTCCTCGTTGGGCAGGAGGTAGTCGACGTGGGGCAGGAACGCGCGGACGCCCGGCATGAGGTCGGGCATGTTCGACAGCAGGTCCAGCGTGACGGTCGTGCCGCCCTCGCGGGCCTTGTCGAGCAGCGCGAAGAAGGCGGGGTCGTGCAGGCCCCAGGTGACGTCCATCCCGCCGAGGTGCACCACCTTCGCACCGGTGAGACGGTCCGCGTCGAGGTCGGCGGTCGCCAGGCCCAGGTTGGCCCCGGGCACGTGGAACGAGGGCCGTCCGCCGTCGGGACGGATGGGCAGGATCGAGGCGGCCGTCTGCTCCCCCGGCCTGCGCACCACGCCGCTCACGTCCACGCCGTGCCGCGCCATGATCATCAGGAGGAAGTCGCCGAGCTCGTCGTCGCCGACGGCGCCCATCGAGGCGACCGGCACGCCGATCTTCGCCAGGGCCACGGCCGTGCCCGCGGCCGCGCCGGCCGCGGTGATGCGGATCTGCTCGAGCAGGTGGGTGTCCTGACCGGCCGGGATGGACTCGACCGGGCGGGCCAGGACGTCGACGATATGCACGCCGACCGTCACTACCGTCATGAGCGGATAATAGACGGGCGCCCGACTAAAATGTCAACCGAGGTGGTGGGCCATGCCGAAGATCGTCAATCACGAGGAGCGCAGGGGCGAGGTCGTCGCTGCTGCCCGCCGGATCATCCTGCGCGAGGGCATCGAGGCCGCGACGACGCGGGCCATCGCCAAGGAGGCCGGCTACTCCAACGGGGTGCTCACGCACTACTTCGCCGACAAGGACGAGATCCTGCTTTCGGCCCTGGAGGCGTCCCATCGCCGGATCGCCGACCGGCTGCGGGAGAAGCTGTCGGGCCGCACCGGGCTGGCGGCGCTGCGCGAGCTGCTGCTCGACAACGTGCCCCTCGACGACGAGCGGGCCGGGGAGACCGGGCTGGAGGTGGGCTTCTGGGGGCGCAGCCTGACCAGCCCGGCGCTGCTTGAGGTCCAGCGGCGGGAGGCCGCCGAGCTCCGCTATCTGGTGACGAGCCTGCTCAGGTGCGCCGCCGAGGCCGGTGAGATCCGTACGGACGAGGACCTGGAGGACGTGGCGGAACGGCTGCTGGCGCTCGTGGACGGGCTGAGCGTCCATCGGCTGCTGTATCCGGCGCACGTCACCGGCGAGCGGCTGGAACGGCTGATCCTGAGCGAGATCGACCGGCTCCGCCCTCAAGGTCGTGTCTGACGAATCAAGCCCTGCCGCGCGTGGCCCAGGCTCGCGACGGGCAGCATTCGTCAGACACTCCCTGATCCGGCCGCCGGGACCAGGTGGCCCCGGCGGCCTCGGGGATCGTCAGGCGTTGCGGTGCGCCTCGTACCGCATCGTGCGCGAGACGCCGACACGCACGGTCGTGCCGGGCAGGATCGGCACCGGCTCGTTCGGCGGGATGTCGTAGAAGTTGGGGTCGCCGGGCGGCTGGATCTGGGTGCCGTTCACCGAGCCCAGGTCGAGCAGGTTGACGTCCCAGTTGTCCAGGAAGACCCGCAGGTGGCGGCGCGACACCGAGCCGTCGGGGCTGGTCACCCTGGCCGGCCTGGCCTCGCCCGACTGCACCTCGGGCGCGCGCTCGGGGTCGCGGCCCAGCAGGTAGTCGGCCTCCAGCGGCAGCGCCATGCCGTCGTCGAGCAGCAGCACGCCGAGCAGCGGCCGTGGCCCCTTGTACGGCACCACCGCCCGCTGGTCGATGGGGATGCCGCAGACCGCGCAGTAGGGCGCGCGCGGATCGTTGAAGTGGTCGTTCTTGCAGTCGACGCCGTAGACCATCGGCCGCTGCTCCGGCTCGGGCGCCGCGTCCATCTGGGTCGCCTCGCCCGGCTCCTCGTCGGCGGGTGCGTGCGGCACCGGCTCGAACGGCCCGCTCGGCGGGCCGTCCGGCCCGCCCAGGTCGTGCGGCCCGCCCAGGTCACGATCCTCGGCCGGCTCGGGCAGCGGGGGCAGCGGCTGCGGTCCCGAATGGTGCGCGGGCCCCGGGTCGGAGAGGGCGGGCGGCAGCGGCGGCAGCGGCTGGGAGACGTGGGACGGCGGCTGTACGGGCGGCGGCGCGAGCGGCTGGGACGATCCCGTGGACGGCGCCCCCTGCTCCCCCGACGGCCCGCCACCGGGCATCGGACCGGACGGGAACGGCGGCACGGGCGGCGGCGGCACGGGCGACGGCGTGGGCGACGGCACCACGGGCCCGCGCGGGGCGATCGGCTCCGGAGCGCCGATGGGCGGGGGCTGGACGCCCTGCTGCTGACCCTGCTGCGGCTGGGGCGGGCGCGGGGGCAGCGGCGGGAAGGCGAGGTCGCCGTGCCGGGTGAAGTCGCACTCCAGCCCTGCCCCGGTGACCACACCGCCGTCCAGCCTGGCGTACGGGCTCGACGGGCCCGCTCCGGGCAGGCGCAGCTCCACCCGGGACACCGGGCCGTTGACGAGACGGTCGGTCCAGGTCAGCGCGTCGTGCCCGGCGAGGCGGACCTCGCCGTCCGGGCCGCCCGACACGGTCGCGTACGCGGCCCCGCTGACCAGCACGGCCACGCCGCCCCCGGCCGGCCCGGCGACCGCGCAGGCCACCGGCTCCCCGCCGAGCGACCTGTCCATGGCGCGCGCGAGGACCTGGGCCACCCGCCGGGCCAGCGCCCGGCCGTCCCCGCCCGTCGTGGCGGTCTCGCTCAGCGCGCCCAGCAGGTCCTCGACCGGCTGGTCGCCGCCGGTGGCGCACACGAGCAGCAAACCGTTCAGATGGGCGACCACGCCCTCCCCCGGCAGCGGGCGGACCACCCCCACGCCCTGTTCCGTCACAGAAGTTCTCCCTCCGGAAACGCCACCGGATGACCGGCACCATCGCCGGCACGCCATGTGCCGGATCGATCACCCCAGAAAGTAGCAAAAAAGAGTGGTGAACCGGCCTGCCGGAGCCCGCGGCGGGCGGCCGGACGGCACCCGGCCCCGGTCTCGATCAGCACCCCGGTCCCCGGCGACGTCGCGCTCACACGCCGCTGAACATGCGGTTGACGTCGGCGGTGGCGAGCACGCCGTAGATCTCGCCGCCCCGCTCGACGAGCAGGTATTCCGGCGCCGGGGTATCCCGCATGGCGTCGAGCAGGGACTCCCCCTCCAGATCGGCGCCGAGCACGAGGGAGGGCTCCAGGGCGCGGGACAGGGCGCCGACGTTCACCCACGGCCTGCGCTGCTCGGGAGTGGCGTTGACCGCCGCCTCGTTGACGATGCCGACCGGCCGCCCGTCGTGGTCGACCACCACCATGGCGCCCGCTCCCGCCTCCCGCGCCCGGCGCAGGCCCTCCGACAGCGGCACCTCGGCGGTGACCGGGATCGCCCGGCGGGCCAGCACCCGGGCCCGCAACTGCGGCAGCCGGGCCCGTACGCGGGCCACCCGCAGCGACTGGGAGGCCCCGAGCCAGATGAACGACGCCAGCACCACCGTCCAGAGCATGCTCCCGATGCCGGGCTCCTGGCCGGCCATGAGGTTCATCAGCAGCGGCACCACGACCACCGCGATCGCGACGCCGCGGCCGACCCACGCGGCGGCCATCGTGCCGGTGCCCGCGTCGCGCTTGACCTTCCACACGGCGGCCCGCAGCATCCGCCCGCCGTCGAGCGGCAGTCCGGGCAGCAGGTTGAACAGCCCGACGATCAGGTTGGACAGCCACAGCTGCCACACGAGCACCTGCGCCAGCCCGCCAGGCGGCACGACGAACGCCTCCGCCAGCGCCCCGATCCCGGCCAGCCCCAGTGACAGCAGCGGCCCGGCGAAGGCGACGGCGAACTCCCTGCCCGCCGTCTCGGGCTCGCGCTCGATCTCCGAGACGCCGCCGAGCATGTAAAGGGTGATCCGGCGCACCGGCAGGCCGTAGTGCTTGGCCACGACGCAGTGCGCAAGTTCGTGCAGCAGGACGGAGACGTACAGCAGGACGGCGAAGGCCAGCGCGACGACGTACGCCGCGGCCTCGCTGTAGCCGGGCAGCATGTCGGCGAACTGGGGCTGGAAGCTGATCGTGATGAACGCCGCCACGATGAGCCAGGTGGGTGAGACGTAGACCGGGATGCCGAACGGCCGTCCCATCCGCAGTCCGGTGGACTCCTTGACCGGTGTGCTCATGTGGCCGCCTTCCCCTCCCACGCCCCTCGATGCTACGCGCCGGGCCGTGAGGTCAGCCTAAGAGCTCGCCCCACCGTCGCGCACCGGGTGATCGTCCCGGCGCGCGGGCAAGGCCGGCGCGCGACCGATACGCATCGTAAAATTCGCACATACTTTCGCCCCGGTGGGTCATTCTCCCGCCCACCTGGGTAGTCGGGCGACATGGGCCTGCGCGCGCGGCTGTTCGACGGCATGACCAGCGCCCTGATGACGGCACTGCTCATGCGCATGGGATGGCTGGCGCATCGGCTCGTCCGGCCCGAGCCCGCCCTCGTCGAGCAGTTCCGCCGGCGCCTCGACGAGATCAACAGCGGTGACGGCAGCGGGCGGATCCAGAAGCCGGAGCACCACACGGGAATGGCCCCGTTGGCCGAGAGCATCAACGCCACCCTCGACCACGCCGCTCGGTGCTCCCGGTTCGCCTCCGACGTCTCACACGAGCTCCGCAGCCCCCTCACCGCCCTCCGCGTGAAACTCGAGGAGGCGCAGCTTCACATTCCGGAGACCGATTTCGACGAACTGCTCCGCGAGGGTTTGCGGGACATCGACCGGCTGGAATCCATCATCGACGACCTTCTCACGTTGTGCCGGCTGCGGGCGGGGATCGCGACCACCCGGCCTGGCCCGGTCGACGTCTCCGCGGTGGTGAAGGAGCACGTCTCCCGGCAGAGCGGGCCCGTCCCGGTCCTGCTCCGGCTCCAGCCCGAGGTGTGCGTGAACGGCGTGCCGACGCAGCTCGGCCGGATCCTGCTCAACCTGCTGAGCAACGCCCAGCGGCACGCCAGGCGATCGATCGTCGTCACCGTACGGCGTGATCGTGACATCGCCGAGATGGCCGTCGACGACGACGGGGACGGGGTGCCGCCCGCCGATCGGGAGCGGCTCTTCGAGCGGTTCGTCAGGTCGGAGAAGTCGCTCCGAGTCGATCCTCACGGCGCCGGGCTCGGTCTCGCGATCTGCCGGGAGATCGCCTCGGCGCACGGCGGCACCATACACATCGAGGACTCCGACGCCGGCGGCGCGCGCTTCGTGGTCCGGCTGCCCGCCATCGATCCGATCAGGCGTGATGTGCCGGTGCTCGCCGCCGCGGGCGCGGGCTCGGCCTGAGCCCGCGACGGCGCGCGCGGCGAGGGGCGGGAGCGTTCTGTCGGCCCGGTGTCCTACAGTTCCGGCATGACCCTCGCCGAAGAGCGCGCCGTCATCGGGGCGCTTTCCCCCTCCCGGGCCGGTGACTTCATGACCTGCCCCCTGCTCTACCGGTTCAGGGTGATCGACCAGCTCCCCGAGCGGCCCTCGGCCGCCGCGGTCAGGGGCACGCTCGTTCACGCCGTGCTGGAACGGCTCTACGACCTGCCCGCGGAGGCGCGGACGGTCGCCGCCGCCCAGGACCTGCTTGAGCCCCAGTGGCGGCGGCTGCTCTCCGAGGAGCCCGACTACGCGGGGCTGTTCGAGGACGACGAGGAGCGGGACGCCTGGCTGACGCAGGCCCGCGGCATGGTCGAGCGTTACTTCACGCTGGAGGACCCCCGGCGGCTCGAGCCCGCCGAGCGGGAGATGTACGTCGAGGTCGTGCTCGACAGCGGGCTGCTGCTGCGCGGCTACATCGACAGGCTCGACGTGGCCCCGACCGGCGAGATGCGGGTCGTGGACTACAAGACGGGCACGGCGCCGGGACGCGAGTGGGAGGCCAAGGCGCTGTTCCAGATGAAGTTCTACGCGCTCGCGCTGTGGCGGCGCAGCGGCCAGGTCCCCCGGATGCTCCAGCTCATGTACCTGGGCAACGGCGAGATCGTCCGTTACGTCCCGGACGAGGCGGACCTGCGGGCGACCGAGCGCAAGGTCGAGGCGCTCTGGGCGGCCATCGAGCGCGCCGTGCGCACCCGGGAGTGGCGCGCCCGCCGCTCGCGGCTGTGCGACTGGTGCGACCACCAGGCCTTGTGCCCGGAGTTCGGCGGCACCCCGCCGCCCGTGCCCGACCGCGAGCCCGGGCTGTCCGCCCGCGTCAGCAGAAGGTCGGCCAGCGACGAACTGTGACCCCGGGGGACTCCTCCGTGGGGAGGAGGCCGGATATCCGTCCCGGGCAGGGTGGACGCGGGCGGCGAACGCCTAGATTTGGTTCGTGCGCACCACCCCCGGCAGTACGCGGTCCTGGCTTCGGGCTCGTCCCCTGGTCTCCGACTCGATCCTCGCGGTGGTGCTGACGACCGCGTCCCTGTGGTGGATCGCCTCGACCGGCCTCGATGAGGGAGCCGGGTGGCTGCGGTCCGTCCCGCCGCGCCCGGCGGACGCGCTGAACCTGATCCTGGCGGCGGCCTGCACGCTGCCGGTGGCCCTGCGGCGGAGCCGGCCCTTCGTGCTGCTGGTGGCCACCTGCGTCCCTCAGGCGGCGCTCGACGCGCTCCACTACGACCCCGGCCTGAGCGAGTTCGGCGGGCTCGTCCTGCTCTACTCCGTGGCCGTCTGCCGGGGGCTGGCGCTGAGCCTGGCCGCCCTCGTCGTCTCCTTCTCCTCCTACGCCGCAGGCGCCGTCGCCGGGGTCATCACCCCGTCCTGGACCGACCACGTCGTCGTCACCGCCGTCCTGCTGCTGTGCTGGGTGTGCGGCCGGGCGGTGCGGCTGCGCCGCGCCTACCTCGCGGAGCTGGTGCAGCGGGCCGACCGGCTGGAGCGGGCGCGGGAGGCCGACACCAGGGCCGCCAGGGCCGAGGAGCGCTCCCGCATCGCCCGGGAGCTGCACGACGTCGTGGCCCACCACGTCAGCGTGATGACGGTCCAGGCCGCCGCCGCCCGCAAGATGCTCGACACCAAGCCCGACGTCGCGCGGGACGCCCTCACCGCCATCGAGGAGATGGGCCGTACGGCGATGGCGGAGATGCGCAGCATCGTCGGCGTGCTGCGCACCGACGGCCCGGCCGAGCGCGGGCCGCAGCCGGGCATGCACGACCTGCCCACGCTGGTGGAGCAGATGCGCGAGGCAGGGCTGCGGACCCAGCTGTGGATCGAGGGCGAGCGGCGCGGCCTGCCGCCCGGGGTGGATCTGGCCGCCTACCGGCTCGTGCAGGAGGCGCTGACCAACAGCCTGCGGCACGCCGGGCCCGCCGCCCGCGCCTGGGTGACCGTACGGCACGAGCCGAACGAGCTGAGCATCCACGTCGAGGACGACGGGCGCGGCGCGGCGGAGGAGTCGGTCCGGATCGGGGGCAAGGGACACGGCCTCGTCGGCATCCGCGAGCGCGTGGCGCTCTATGGTGGAGTTCTGCGGATCGGTCCCCGCGCCGGGGGCGGGTTCGAGGTCCGCGCCCGTTTCCCCCTCAATCACAGCCCCCTCAAGTAGAAGAGCCCCTCAAGCAGAGCCCCCTCAAGGACAGACCATGACGATCAGGGTGTCCCCCTCCACCCGGCGGCCCGCCGCCCATCCCAGGACGGACGCATCATGACGATCCGGGTGTTGCTGGTCGACGACCAGCCGCTGCTGCGCACCGGGTTCCGGTTCATCCTGGAGGCGGAGCCCGACGTCACCGTCGTGGGCGAGGCGGGCGACGGCGCGGTGGCCATGGAGCAGTCCCGGGCCCTGCTGCCCGACGTGGTGCTCATGGACGTCCGCATGCCCGGCACCGACGGCATCGAGGCGACCCGCCGCATCGTGCGGGAGGCCGCGCCGAGCGCCCACGTGCCGAAGGTGCTCGTGCTGACCACGTTCGACCTGGACGAGTACATCGTGGAGGCGCTGCGCGCGGGCGCGAGCGGGTTCCTCCTCAAGGACGTGCCGCCGGACGAGCTGGTCCAGGCGATCCGCGTGGTCGCGGCCGGCGACGCGATCGTGGCGCCGAGCGTCACCCGGCGGCTGCTGGACAGGTTCGCCACCCGGCTGCCCTCCGCCCACCAGCAGGCCACCCCCGCGCGGCTCGACCGGCTCACCGAGCGCGAGCTTGAGGTGCTGCGCCTGATCGCGAAGGGCATGTCGAACGCCGAGATCGCCGCCCAGCTCGTGGTCAGCGAGACGACCGTGAAGACCCACGTGGGCAACGTGCTGACCAAGCTGGGGCTGCGCGACCGCGTCCAGGCGGTCGTGCTCGCGTACGAGACCGGCCTGATCGTCCCCGGCGCCTTCTCCTGACCTTCGGCCTACGACCACGGGAGGAGCGGGGCGGGCCCGGTCATCCCGTGGGCGTGGGCGAGAGCCGTACGGAAGGCCGATGCCGGGCCGGGACGCGTCCCGATACCGTCGTGACAGGGGCGTGGCCGAGGTGGCGGAACACGCCCCGCCGGTACGGCTCCCGCGGACCGTCTGGGGGGAAAGACGGCGGGGGCCGTACCGGCGGAAAGACTCAGTCCGCGGGCGCGGCGGCCGTCTGCTGCGGGGCCGCGGCCGCGCCGCCGGAGGGGGCGTTCTCGGGGAAGTGGCAGGCCACCTGGTGGCCGGGGGCGAGCGTCTCCAGCGGCGGCTCGACCTGCTTGCAGATCTCCTGCGCCTTCCAGCATCGGGTGTGGAACCGGCAGGCGGGCGGCGGGTTGAGCGGGGAGGGCACGTCGCCCTGCAGCCGGATGCGCTCCCGCTCCTTGCGCCGCTTGGGGTCCGGGATCGGGACCGCCGACAGCAGCGCGTTGGTGTACGGGTGCATCGGCGACTCGTACAGGCCCTTGCGGTCGGCGATCTCGACGATCTTGCCGAGGTACATCACCGCGACGCGGTCGCTGATGTGCCGCACCACCGACAGGTCGTGCGCGATCACCACATAGGTGAGGTCGAGCTCGCTCTGCAGGTCCTCGAGCAGGTTGACGACCTGGGCCTGGATCGACACGTCGAGCGCGGACACCGGCTCGTCCGCGATGATCAGCTTGGGCTTGAGCGCGAGCGTCCTGGCGATGCCGATGCGCTGCCGCTGACCGCCGGAGAACTCGTGCGGGTAGCGGTTGTAGTGCTCGGGGTTGAGGCCGACCAGTTCGAGGATCTCCTGGACCGCCTTCTTGGTGCCCTGCTCGGTCTTGATGCCCTGGATCCGGAACGGCGCGCCCACGATGGCGCCCACCGTGTGCCGGGGGTTGAGCGAGCTGTAGGGGTCCTGGAAGATGATCTGCACGTCCCTGCGGAGCGGACGCATCCGGCCCTGGGACATGTGCGTGATGTCGTTGCCCTCGAACAGGATCTTCCCGCCGGTCGGCTCGATCAGCCGGGTGATGAGGCGTCCGGTGGTGGTCTTGCCGCATCCCGACTCGCCGACCAGGCCGAGGGTCTCGCCCTTCTTCACGTCGAAGCTGATGCCGTCGACGGCCCTGACCGCGCCGACCTGCCGCTTGAGCAGGCCCTTCGTGACCGGGAAGTGCTTTTCCAGCCCCTGTACGGACAGCAAGGGCTCCTCGTTCACGAAGCCTCCAGGTTCGGCTTGATCTCGTTCTCCCAGATGGCGCGCCGCCGCTCGCGCGGCAGGTGGCAGCGCACGAGGTGGCCGCCCTCGGTCTCCAGCAGCTCGGGGACCTGCGTGGCGGCCCGCCCGCCCGTACGCTCCTCGAAGGCGCAGCGCGGGTGGAAGGCGCAGCCGGACGGCACGTTGATCAGCGAGGGCGGCGAGCCCTTGATGGGCATCAGCCGCTCGGTCGGCTCGCGGTCCAGCCGCGGCATCGAGCCGAGCAGGCCCCACGTGTAGGGGTGCTCGGGCCGCTCGAAGATGTCGTCGGACGTGCCGTACTCGACGCACTTGCCGCCGTACATCACGAGGATGTCGTCGGACAGCTCGGCGACGACGCCGAGGTCGTGCGTGATGATGATCAGCGCGGCGTTGAAGTCGCGCTGCAGGTCGCGCATCAGGTCGAGGATCTGCGCCTGCACGGTCACGTCGAGCGCGGTCGTCGGCTCGTCGGCGATCAGCAGCTCGGGATCGCAGCTCAGCGCCATCGCGATCATGGCGCGCTGCCGCATGCCGCCGGAGAACTCGTGGGGGTAGCTGTCCACGCGGCGCTCCGGCTGGGGGATGCCCACCCGGCCGAGCATGTCGATCGCGTGCTTGCGCGCGACCTTCTTGCTGACGTCGTTGTGGATGCGGTAGGCCTCGATGATCTGGTCGCCCACCGTGTAGAACGGGTGCATCGCCGACAGCGGGTCCTGGAAGATCATCGCCATCTTCTTGCCGCGCAGCGTCCGGACGTGCTCCTGGCTGGCGCCGACGAGTTCCTCGCCGTCCAGCCAGATCTCGCCGGAGATGCGGGCGCGCCCGCCCTTGTGCAGGCCGAGGATGCCGAGGCTGGTCACGCTCTTGCCGGAGCCGGACTCGCCGACGATGCCGAGCGTCTTGCCCCGCTCCAGGGTGAACGACAGCCCGTCGACGGACTTGACCAGGCCGTCGTCCGTCGGGAAGTGGATCCGCAGGTCCTTCAGTTCCAGGAAGCTCATCCCAGCCTCACCCTCGGGTCCACGACGGCGTACAGGAGGTCGACGATCAGGTTCGCGAAGACCACGAAGAACGCGGCGACGAGTGTCACGCCCATGACCTTCGGCAGGTCCTGGGCGAGGATCGCGTCGATCGCGTACTTGCCCATGCCGGGCAGCGAGTAGGTGCTCTCGGTGAGCACGGCGCCGCCGAGCAGCAGGCCGAGGTCGAGGCCGAAGATCGTGAGGATCGGGGTCAGCGCGCCGCGCAGGCCGTGCTTGACCACGACGGTCCGCTCGTTCAGGCCCTTGGCCCGGGCGGTGCGGATGTAGTCCTCGTTCATCGTCTCCAGCATGCCCGCCCTGGTGAGCCGCGCGTAGCCGGCGGCGTACAGGAAGGCCAGCGTGATCCACGGCAGGATCAGGTTGTAGGCCCACATCGCCGGGTTCTCGTCGAACGGCGTGAAGCTGCCGCCCGGGGCGGTGATGCGGAACGGCGTGCCGTAGCTGAAGACGACCAGCGAGACGATGCCGGTGAAGAAGATCGGCAGTGACACGCCGGCCAGGGCGACGCTCATCGCGGCGCGGTCGAACACGCTGCCACGTTTCAGCGCGGACAGGACGCCGGTAGCCACACCGGCTATCACCCAGATGACGGCGGCCCCGATGGCCAGCGAGATCGTCACGGGCAGCCGGTCCATCAGGTCGGGCCAGACGGGGAGCCGGGTGAGGAAGGAGTATCCGAAGCAGGGCGCGGGGCAGTGCTCCACGCCGGGGCCGTAGTCGTAGTCGGCGCCGGCGACGATGCCCTTGGCGAACCGCCCGTACTGCACGACCAGCGGATCGTTGAAGCCGAGCTTCTCGGCCGCGATCTTGACCTGCTCCGCGGAGGCGGTGCGCCCCACGTAGCGCGCGGCCAGGCTCTCCGAGGTGGCGCCGGCCAGGCGGGGCACCAGGAAGAAGATGGCGAACGTGACGATGCTCACGATGGTGAGCATCACGAACGCCCAGATCAGCCGCCGGATGATGTATGTGACCACAGTCCCCCCGGCTCCGGGGGCCGGCCCGGTGGGACCGGCCCCCTTGCCGCGTTCACGCGTCTATCGGATCTGTCTGGTCTCGGCGGACGCTTACTTGACGCCCATGCCGAGGTAGTCGTACATGCCGTACGCCTCGTTGACGAAGATGTTCGTCGCGTTCTTGCTGCGCACGAGCAGGGTCTTCGTCCACACGTTCGGCAGGACGTAGGCGCCCTCCATGACCTTCTTGTCGATCTGGGTCCAGAGCGCGTTGCGGGCGTTGGTGTCGGTCTCCTTCATCGCCTGGTCGATGAGCTTGTCGACCTCGGGGTCGCGAACGCTGATGTTGGAGGAGCCGCCGGTGTCGCGGATGACGCGGCTGTCGACGATCTGCTGCAGGAAGCCGAAGCCGTCGGGCCAGTCGGACATCCAGCCGTTCTGGGCCAGGCCGATCTTGTTCTCCTTGGCGTAGCCCGGCTTGCCGGCGTACAGGGCGAAGTAGTCGGCCTGCGGGAACGGCTTGAGCGTGAGCTTGATGCCGACCCGACCGAGCGACTGCTGCAGCGCCTCGGCGGCCGCCTTCTCCTTCGGCCGCTCGGCGCGGTAGGAGATGTTGGTCTCGAAGCCGTTGGGCTGGCCGCAGGCGGCCAGCGCCTCCTTGGCCTTGGCCAGGTCGCCCTTGTTGTCGGCGCCCGGCGGGTAGAGGTTGAAGTCCTCGTGGCCGGGGATCGCCGGCGGCAGCATGCTGGTCGCGATCTGCCCGCCGGAGAACTCGCCGCCCCAGGCGGTCTGGAGGGCCACCTTGTCCGCGGCGTACTCGACGGCCTTGCGGCACTCGATGTTGTCGAGCGGCGGGACGTTGCCGTTGATCGAGGTGTACCAGAGGCGGGTGCTGGTCGGGTTGTCGGTGTTCGCCTTCATCGCGGGGTCGGACAGGAGCCGGCCGAGGGCCGCCGGCTGCGCGCCGATGCCCGCGACGTCGACGTCGAGGTCGCCGGCGATGATCCGGTTGTCGATGTCGTCGGCGTTGACGTTGGTGGAGACCTCGTAGCCGTCCGGCAGCGCCTTGCGGTTCGGGTCGGTCGCCGGGTCCCACTTGTCGTTGCGGACCAGCGTGAAGCCCTTGCCGATCTCGTTCTTCTCGAACTTGTACGGCCCGGTGGAGATGATGTGCTCCTTGTACTTCGCGCCGGTGTCCTTGTCCTTGGGGACCGGGATCGTGGCGGGAAGCTGGGCGAAGTAGTCGAAGTTGCTCAGCGGCTGCTTGAGGTGGAAGACGATCGTGTAGTCGTCGGGCGTCTCGATCGCGCTGTCGGTGTTGACGTCCTTGGACTTGTACGCGCCCTTGTAGCCCTTCGGCCAGTCGAGGAAATCGTTGAAGTAGGTGTACCCGTCGGGGAACACCTCCTTGTCGAACGACCGCTCCACGGCGTACTTCACGTCCTTGGACGTGACCGGGGTGCCGTCCTCGAACTTGATGCCCTTCTTGAGCTTGTACGTCCAGGTCTTGGCGTCGTCGCTCGGCGTGCCCATGTCCTCGGCGAGGTCGGGGACGAGCTGGTTGCCCTCCTTGCCCACGGCGGACTTGAACATCAGCAGCGACCGGCCGTACAGCCGGATGAAGTTCCAGGAGTAGCCGTAGTAGGTGTCGCCCGGGTCGAGGGAGTCCCAGTCACCGCCGTTGGCGAACTTGAGGATGCCGCCCTTCTTGTCCGACGGGTTGACCACCTGCGTCAGGGCGGCGTTGAACTCGGCCTTGGAGTCGGAGCCGGCCGCGGCGCCGCCGGACGACGACGGCGTGCTGCTGCCCGAACCGCCGCCGCAGGCGGCCACGGCGAGGGCGAGCACGGCGCCGGTGGCCGCCACACCCAGTCTTCTTCTTAGCATTGCAAACCCCTTGGTGATAGGAGCCGGGGGACTTTTACGGGGAAGGGAGGGGCTCAGCGGGCCTTCGGGTCGAGAGCGTCCCGCAGGCCGTCGCCGAACAGGTTGAACGCCAGGACCGTGATGAAGATCGCCATGCCGGGGAAGAACATGAAGTGCGGGATCGTGTAGAACCGCACCGCGTCCGACAGCATGCCGCCCCAGGTGGGGGTGGGCGGGCGCACGCCGACGCCGAGGAACGACAGCGCCGCCTCGAACAGGACGTTCGTGGGGATCAGCAGCGTCGCGTAGACGAGGATCGGCGCGACCAGGTTCGGCAGCAGCTCGCGGAAGATGATGTACGGCCCGCGCGCCCCGAGGCTGCGCGCCGCGTCCACGAACTCCCGCTCGCGCAGCGACAGCGTCTGCCCCCGGATGATCCGCCCGATGTACGGCCAGTTGAAGAAGCCGATGATGAAGACCAGCAGCGAGACGCGCAGTGTGTCGCCGGTCAGGCCGAACGCCGAGTCGGGGACGATGCCCGCGAGCGCGATCGCGAAGACCAGGATCGGGAACGCCAGGAAGACGTCCATGGTCTTGCTGATGATCGAGTCGACCAGGCCGCCGAAATATCCGGCGGTGACCCCGAGCAGGGTGCCGATGACCACCGAGAGCAGGGTGGCCAGGAAGGCGATGAGCAGCGAGATCCGCGCGCCGTACACGACCCGGCTGAAGATGTCGCGGCCGTTCACCGGCTCGAGGCCGAACAGGTGCTCGGCGCTGATGCCGGTGCCCGTCTTGGGCGCCATCGTGGAGGAGTCGATGAGGTCGGAGTTGAACTGCGTCGGGTCCTGCCCGAACGCCCCGACGATCACCGGCGCGAAGACGGCGATCAGGATCAGGAGGATGACGATCAGTCCGCCGGCCAGGGCGACCTTGTCGCGCTTGAGGCGCATCCAGGCGATCTGGCCGAGGGAGCGGCCCTGGATCGCCTTGCCGCCCGACGCGTCGACGACGGCCTCCGGCGTGGCCTGCGTGTCCCCACCGGTGACGTCCATCGGCGCGGTCATCGATCCTCCTTCGCCCTGCCCGAGCGGACCGCACCCGCGGTGACGCGCTCGGGGTAGCCCGGGATCGATCCGGCGACAGAGAAGCGGCGGCCGCTCACGACCTTGCCTCGCACGGCCATTTGGTGCAGGCCCCCTGGATCCCAGACGACATTGTCCGAAGGGGTCGCGTGGTGTGCGACCCCCGGAGGCAGAATCTATGGTCTGAGCTGGGCTGACCAGTCCCCAGAGGTGCCCTGTGGCTCAACTGTGATTCACGCGAAACTCATTCGTGTTGATCTTGAAGGGTTTGTCCGCGTCCCGTTTCGATTATGTCCTGGAACCGTAACATTGCACTGACCGGTAACTTGGTCCCACGATGTGGGATGTTCAGCTGATCCCCCGGCGCTTGAGGATGTCCTCAATGTCGGAGAAATCATCCCCGGCGGGCTGTTCCACCTGCCGTGGTGCCGCCTTCCCGGTCTGTGCCGTTTTAGGCGTGGCAGACCGTTCCGGCGCCGCGGTGGCGCCACCCGCCTCCGGCCGTGCCGTACGGGCCCGGGACAGGGTGCGACCGCGCAGCGTGCCGGAGACGACGAACAGCAGCGCGGACAGCCCGGCCAGGACCACCCCGGCCCACACCGCGGGCGACAGGACCAGGCCGGTCACGAAGCCCACCGCCGCCGCGCCGATGTTCCAGAGCGTCTGCAGCGCGCCGGTGAGGTAGGCGGCCAGCGGCAGCAGGGACCACGCGGTGGCCCGGAGACCGGCGGTCACCCCCCTGCGCCGGAAGGCCAGAAAGCTGAGTCCGATGCCCACCGCGGTGAGGCCGGCGCACAGCGGCAGCCAGGCGATGTCGTTGAATGTCATGGCGGGTCCCCTTCGTCCACGGCGTACCCCCATCCTGGCACTCCGCAGGCGATCATGCGGGGGCCCGCGTCACCGGACGAGCGACCGCAGGAAGTCCACGTCCACGTCGAGCAGCGAGGGCATGACGACCCGCCCGGGCGCCTGGGCGATCGGCAGGACGCCCGGCACGGCGACGACCCGGCAGCCCGCGGCGGTCGCCGAGGCGACGCCGTTCGGCGAGTCCTCCAGTGCGACGCACCGCTCCGGGTCGACCGACAGCAGGTCGGCCGCGGTCAGGTACGGCTCCGGGTGCGGCTTGGTGCGCGAGACGTCGTCGGCCGTCACGACGACCTCGAAGTGCTCCCGGCCGACCGCCTTGAGCACGGCGTCGGCGATGATGCGCAGCGACGAGGTGACCAGCGCCGTGCGCACGCCCTGGTCGCCGAGCCCCCGTAGCAGGTCGAGGGCTCCCGGCATGGGCTCGACGCCCGTCGACAGCCGGCTCTCCATGCCGTCGATCAGCCACTCCCCCACCACCGCGGGGTCGACGTCGGCCTGCGTCAGCTCCAGCATGTAGGCGACTGTGCGGTCCCAGGAACCGCCCACGAGCTGCTCCTGGTGCTCCGGGCCCCAGGCCCCGCCGAGGCGGGTGACCACCTCGGTCTCGACCTCGAACCACACCCCTTCGGTGTCGACGAGCAATCCGTCCATGTCGAACAGCACGGCGTCCACGTGGCCCCTTCCCCCGGTGAGACCCCCGATCAGGGGGGACCAACATGGTAAGGGGCGCGCGTGGACGCCCATGCGGCCGGTCTAGACGTTGAAGTACTTCGCCTCGGGGTGGTGGACGACCAGGGCGGAGGTGGCCTGCTCGGGGTGGAGCTGGAACTCCTCCGACAGCGTCACGCCGATGCGGGCCGGGTCGAGCAGTTCCATGACCTGCACCTGGTCCTCCAGGTTGGGGCAGGCCGGGTAGCCGAAGGAGTAGCGGCAGCCGGTGATGTTCACCTTGAGCATGTCGGCCAGCGACTCGTCGCCGCCGATGCCCAGCTCCGACCGCACCCGCGCGTGCCAGTATTCGGCCAGCGCCTCGGTGAGCTGCACCGACAGGCCGTGGAGCTCCAGGTATTCGCGGTAGGCGTCCTTGGCGAACAGCTCGGCGGTGGCCTCGCTGATCCGGTTGCCCATCGTGACCACCTGGAAGGCGACGACGTCGGTCTCGCCGGACTCGCGGGAGCGGAAGAAGTCGGACAGGCACAGGTGCCGGTCGCGCCGCTGCCGCGGGAAGGTGAAGCGGGTCCGCTCCTTCCCGTCGTCGTCCAGGATGATCAGGCTGTCGCCCTCGCTGACGCAGCGGAAGTAGCCGTAGGCGACCGCCGCCTCCAGCAGGTTCTCCGTCTGCAGCCGCTCCAGCCACATCCGCAGCCGGGGCCTGCCCTCGGTCTCGACCAGTTCCTCGTACGACGGGCCCTCGCCGCCCCGGGCGGCCTTGAGGCCCCACTGGCCCATGAACGTCGCCCGCTCGTCGAGGAAGGCGGCGTAGTCGGCCAGCGGGATGCCCTTCACGATCCGGTCGCCGAGAAACGGCGGGGTGGGCACCGGGTTGTCGGCCGCGACGTCGGAGCGGGCCGGCAGGTCCTCCTCGGCGGTCCGCTTCAGCACGGCGCCGGTCTTCACCCGCCGCGCGCGCAGCGGCGGCAGCGTCGCGCCGTCCTCGCCGCGCTTGACCGCCATGAAGGCGTCCATGAGGCGCAGGCCCTCGAACGCGTCACGCGCGTAGCGGACCTCGCCCCGATAGAGGTCGGCCAGGTCCTGCTCGACGTACGCCCTGGTCAGGGCGGCGCCGCCGAGCAGCACGGGGTACTTCTCCGCGAGGCCCCGGGAGTTCATCTCCTCGAGGTTCTCCTTCATGACCACCGTGGACTTGACCAGGAGCCCGGACATGCCGACCACGTCGGCGCGGTGCTCCTCCGCGGCCTCAAGGATCGCCGAGACCGGCTGCTTGATGCCGAGGTTCACCACGTCGTAGCCGTTGTTGGACAGGATGATGTCCACGAGGTTCTTGCCGATGTCGTGGACGTCGCCCTTGACCGTGGCCAGCACGATGCGGCCCTTGCTGCTGCCCTCGACCTTCTCCATGTGCGGTTCGAGGTAGGCCACGGCGGTCTTCATCACCTCGGCCGACTGCAGCACGAAGGGAAGCTGCATCTCACCGGAGCCGAACAGGTCGCCGACGACCTTCATGCCGTCGAGCAGCACGTCGTTGATGATCTCCAGGGCCGGCCGCTGGGCCAGGGCCTCGTCGAGGTCGGCCTCCAGGCCCTTGCGCTCGCCGTCGATGATGCGCCGCTTGAGCCGCTCCCACAGCGGCAGCCCGGCCAGCTCGGCCGCCTTGCCGGCCTTCATGGACGCCGCGTCCACGCCCTCGAACAGCTCCATGAACCGCTGCAGCGGGTCGTAGCCCTCGCGCCTGCGGTCGTACACGAGGTCGAGCGCGACCTGCCGCTGCTCGTCCGGGATCCGGTTCATCGGCAGGATCTTGGAGGCGTGCACGATCGCGGAGTCGAGCCCCGCGTTGACGCACTCGTTGAGGAAGACGCTGTTCAGCACCATGCGGGCGGCCGGGTTGAGGCCGAACGACACGTTGGAGACGCCCAGCGTGGTCTGCACGCCCGGGTAACGGCGCTTGAGCTCGCGGATCGCCTCGATCGTCTCGACGGCGTCGCGCCGGGTCTCCTCCTGGCCGGTGGCGATCGGGAACGTCAGGCAGTCGACGATGATGTCCTCGACCCGCATGCCCCAGGTGTTCACCAGGTCCTCGATGAGCCGGGTGGCGATGCGCACCTTCCCCTCGGCGGTGCGGGCCTGGCCCTCCTCGTCGATGGTCAGCGCGACCACGGCCGCGCCGTGCTCCTTCACCAGGCGCATGATCTTCTGGTAGCGCGAGTCCGGGCCGTCGCCGTCCTCGTAGTTCACCGAGTTGACCACGGCCCGGCCGCCGAGCATCTCCAGCCCGGCCTCCAGCACGGCGGGCTCGGTGGAGTCGATCACGATCGGCAGCGTCGAGGCGGTGGCGAACCGGAACGCCAGTTCCTTCATGTCGGCGACCCCGTCGCGGCCGACGTAGTCGACGCACAGGTCGAGCATGTGCGCGCCGTCGCGGGCCTGCGCCCTGGCGATCTCCACGCACTCCTCGTAGTCGCCCGCCAGCATCGCCTCGCGGAACGCCTTGGAACCGTTGGCGTTGGTCCGCTCCCCGATGGCGAGGTAGGAGGTGTCCTGCCGGAACGGCACGTGCTGGTAGAGCGACGCCGCCCCCGCCTCCGGGCGGGGCCGCCGCTCGCCGCGGGCGCGCCCGCCCACCCGCTCGACCACCTGGCGCAGGTGCTCGGGAGTGGTGCCGCAGCAGCCGCCCACGAGCGCGAGCCCGTAGTCGCGGGTGAACGCCTCGTGCGCGTCCGCCAGCTCCCCCGGGCTCAGCGGGTAGTACGCGCCGTCGGCGGTGAGCTGCGGCAGGCCGGCGTTCGGCATGCAGGAGATCGGGATCCGCGAGTGCCTGGCCAGGTAGCGCAGGTGCTCGCTCATCTCGGTGGGGCCGGTGGCGCAGTTGAGGCCGATCAGGTCGACGCCGAGCGGCTCGATCGCGGTCAGCGCGGCGCCGATCTCGGAGCCGAGCAGCATCGCCCCGTTGGTCTCGATGGTGACCTGCGTGATGATCGGCACGTCTCGCCCGGCGGCCTCGACCGCACGCTTGGCGCCGACGACCGCCGCCCGCACCTGCAGCAGGTCCTGGCAGGTCTCGATGATCAGGGCGTCGGCCCCGCCCGCGATCAGGCCGGCGGCGTTGTCCCGGTAGGCGTCGCGCAGCGTCTCGTACGGCAGGTGGCCGAGCGTGGGGAGCTTCGTGCCTGGGCCCATCGAGCCGAGGACGAACCGGGGCCGGTCCGGCGTCGACCAGTGGTCGGCGCGCTCCCTGGCCAGGCGAGCGCCGGCCTCGGAGAGCTCGAAGATGCGGTCCTCGATGCCGTACTCGCCCAGGGCGGCGCGGTTGGCGTTGAAGGTGTTGGTCTCGACGCAGTCGACGCCCACCTCCAGGTAGGCGTCGTGCACGGCGCGCACGATGTCGGGGCGGCTCACGTTGAGCACGTCGTTGCAGCCCTCGTGGCCCTGGAAGTCGTCAAGGGTGGGGTCGTAGGACTGCAGCATCGTCCCCATGGCTCCGTCGGCGATCAGGACTCGCTCGGACAGCACTTCTCGGAACGACGGTCTGCTGGTCATGGAGGCAAGCCTATCGGCCCTGCCGAACGGAATATCGTCCGCGCGCGGTAAGCGGGAATATCGGTTGTGCGAGGGGACGGCGGGCCCACATCCGCCGGCGCGGCGCCGCAGGTCACGGCCGTGCGACGGGCCGGTGCCCGGCGGAGGTGACGTTCGGGGCCCCTCACCGAATAGTCTTGGACTGAGCCATACTGCACAAGGCCAGTGAGGAGGCGGCGCGTGATCGAGTTCGAAGGGCTCCCCGAGCTCGTCGACCCGGTGCTGATCGCCGCGTTCGAGGGATGGAACGACGCCGGCGAGGCGTCCAGCGGCGTGCTCGCGCACCTCGAGTCCGAGTGGAAGGCCACCCCGCTCGTAGAGCTGGACCCGGAGGACTACTACGACTTCCAGGTGACCCGGCCGGTGGTCGAGCTCGGCGACGGCGTGACCCGCTCCATCGTCTGGCCGACGACGCGGCTGCTGCTGGCCCGTCCGCCGGGCGCCAAGCGCGACGTGGTGCTGCTGCGCGGCATCGAGCCCAACATGCGGTGGCGGTCGTTCTGCGCCGAGATCGTCGGGCTCTGCCACGATCTCGGCATCGAGCTGGCCATCCTGCTCGGCGCGCTGCTCAACGACTCGCCGCACACGCGGCCCGTGCCGATCACCGGCTCGGTCAGCGACCCCGGCATGGCCCGCGCGCTCAACCTGGAGCTGACCAAGTACGAGGGCCCGACGGGCATCGTGGGCGTGCTGCAGCACACCCTCGGCACCGCCGGGCTGCGGACGGTGTCCCTGTGGGCGTCGGTCCCGCACTACGTCGCCCAGCCGCCCAACCCCAAGGCCACCCTGGCGCTGCTGCGCCGCATCGAGGACATGCTCGACATCCCGATGCCGTACGGCGACCTGGCCGAGGAGGCGCGGGCCTGGGAGCACGGCGTGGACGAGCTGGCGGCCCAGGACAGCGAGGTGGCCGAGTACGTGCGGGAGCTCGAGGAGCGCAAGGACGCGGCCGAGCTGCCCGAGGCCAGCGGCGACGCCATCGCGGCGGAGTTCGAGCGCTACCTGCGCCGCCGCGACCGCGGCACCGACCGCTGACCCGGCCAGAACGGGTCCCTGCCGATGAAACCCAGCAGCCTGGTCTGGGCGTCGGCGCCGCCGGGCACCTCGACCCGGGCGCCGAACTGGCCGGAGGAGCGGATCGTCTGCTCCATCGGCTCCATCCCGGCGAGGAGCCGGGCGCAGAAGCCGGGGTCCAGCCGGTCGTCCTGACCGGTGGCCCTGGCCAGATCCCAGGTGTGCATGAACACGTCGGCGGTGTAGAACCGGTCGATCGCCGTCTCCAGCGGCAGGCTGCCGACGTGCGGGTTGGTGAGTTCCCGGTGCGCCGTCTCCGGATCGTCGAGCACCGCCTGCACCCCGTCGCAGTGAACCTGCCACGCGGCGACCGGGTCCTCGTCCACGGACGGTCCATGCGGCAGGCCTACACCGGCGCCGGAGGCGAGGAACCCGGGGAGCCACTCGGTCAGGTGACGTACGACGTCACGGGCGGTCCAGCCCGGGACCGGGGACGGCGCGTCCCAGGACCGGGCGCCGCGGACCCGGTCGGTGAACAGCCCGGCGACCTGCCGGTGCCGCTCGCCCGGGCGGTCAGACAGTGCCATCGGCGAGCATCCGGTCGAGCTTCGCGTATCCCTCGTCGACGCCGGTCTCCATTCCGCTGCGCAGCCACGCGTCGCGGCTTTCGAAGCTGTCGACCAGCGACTGCGCCCGCAGTCGCGTACGGCCGTCGCCCAGGTCCTCGAACCACAGCGTCTCCAGCGCGACTCCGTCGGGATCGCCCTCGAACGTGAAGGTCTGCACGATACGGCCCGGCCGTACCTCGTGGAAGCAGCCGTGGAAGCCGTACTCCGTGCCGTCGTGCACCGAGACGTACCGCCAGCTGCCGCCGGTGCGCGCGTCCCAGTGCTCGATCCGGGTGACCGTGGTGTCGGGACCCACCCACCGGGCGAACAACGCGGGGTCCGTGTGGGCGCGCAGCATCTGCTCCGGCGTCGCCGCGAAGTCACGAGTCACCCGGATGACCGGCAGCGTCGGGTCGGCCTCGATGACCGCCTCCATGATCCTCTTCATGCTCGTCTCTCTTCATCTCCGCCAGGACGGCGTCGAGGCGGCGGTAGCGCCGCTCGACGCGGTCCCGGTGCCGCTCGATCCAGGTGTCCATCAGGTCGAGGGCCTCGATCTCCAGGCGTACCGGCCGCGGCTGTGGCCCGCGCGGCCGGCTGACGAGCCCGGCGTCCTCGAGCACCCGCAGGTGCTTGTAGACGGCCTGCAGCGTCATCCGGTACGGCTCGGCCAGCTGGCTCACGGTCGCGTCGCCCTCCGAGAGCCGGGCGACCATGTCGCGCCGGGTCGGATCCGCGAGGGCCGCGAAGACCCGGGACAGCGCGTCCGTGGCCAACACCCCCTCAGTTTCAACCCGATAGTTTAAAGGACCGTAGGCCGTAGCTCCCCCCTTCGTCAACCCTTCGGTTGAAAGCGCTGCTCATGCCGTACGCCGGTCAGGCCGGCCACCAGCTGAGGTAGCGCTCGCCGGTGTCCGGGAAGATCGTCACGATCGTCTGCCCCGACAGGTCCCGCCGCCGGGCGAGTTCGGCGCAGCCGTACGCCGCCGCGCCCGAGGAGACCCCGACCAGCAGCCCGGTGGTGGCCGCGATGCGCCGGGTCATCTCGGCCGCCTCGTCGTCCGGCACGGTGATCACGTCGTCGATGAGGGTGACGTCGGTGACCGGACTGGTGAAACCGCCGTTGAGGCCGGGAATGCGGTGCGGCCCCGGGGCGCCCCCCGACAGCAGCGGGGAGCCCGCCGGCTCCACCGCGACGACGCGCAGCCGGGGGTTGCGCTCCCGGAGGTAGCGGGCCGTTCCGGTGAGCGTGCCGCCGGTTCCGACCCCGCACACCAGCACGTCCACCTCGCCGCCGGTGGCGGCCCAGATCTCCGGTCCCGTGGTCGTGTAGTGAGCCATGACGTTGGCGGGGTTCTCGTGCTGGCGGGCGTACCAGGAGCCGGGGAGGGCGGCGTGCAGTTCCGTCGCCCGGTCGACGCACCCCTGGAAGCCGAGGACGTGGTCGGTGAACTCGACCCGGGCGCCCAGCATGCGCAGGGTCAGCGTGCGCTCGCGCGACGCGTTGTCCGGCATCACGACGACGCACGGATATCCCCGGCTGACCGCGAGCGCCGCCAGGGCGATGCCGGTGTTGCCCGAGGTGGACTCGATCACGGTCGCGCCGGGAGTCAGGGCCCCCGACGCCTCGGCCTCCTCGATCATGCGCAGCGCCACCCGGTCCTTGATGCTCGACAACGGGTTGGCCGCCTCCAGCTTGGCGAGCAGGGTGGCGGACGGGGGCAGGCCGTCGAGGGCCAGGCGGAGCAGGGGCGTGTTGCCGATGAGATCGTCGATCCTGGTCGCGATCTCACGGCCGATCAGGGGGATCATGCCTGCTCCTTCGCGGCCACCAGCAGGTATTCGTGCGAGCGGTTGGTCACCATCGGGTCGCCGTCGTCGCTCACCGGCCGGGGGTAGCAGTGGATCCGCTCGTCGCCGAGGGTCAGATGCCGGCCGAGCACCCGGGCGACGTCCCAGGCCAGCGGCACGAACCTGCCGGCCAGGCGGCGGTTCTGCACGGCCAGCACCGCCCGCGCGCCGGGCCGCATGACCCTCGTCACCGCGGCGAAGACGTCGTCGAGCGCGCTCAGGTAGTCCTCGTAGTCGCGCAGGGCGTAGAGCTGGCCGTCCACCTCGGAGTCGATGTCCAGGTCGGTGCCAAAGTAGGGCAGGTCTCCCAGGACGAAGTCCACCGACTCCTCGGGCAGCGGCGGTTTGCGGGCGTCGGCGCACAGCATCGTCTGGCCGGGGTAGGCCTCCAGGCGCTTTCGCGCCTGCTCCGCGCGCTCGGGCGAGACCTCCAGGCCGATCCCCTTCCGGGACTCCACCGCGCACGCCACCAGCGTGGTGCCCCAGCCGGCGAACGGGTCGAGCACGACGTCACCCGGCTCGGTCATCTCCACGATCAGCGGCCTCAGCTGGCTGACCCAGCCGCACTGGCCCGCGGCCTCCGGCAGCGCGTACGCGGGGTCCTCTCCCTGCAGCACGTGCCAACTCGATCTGCCCATCAGTCCACACCAGCCTTCTGTGTCTCGGCCGCCGCGGCGCGACGGTCGTCTGTCTCTTCCGGGTCTTCGGGTGTCCGCGCGTGGACGGCCCGGGCGGGCAGCCGGGGCTCCAGGCGGAGCATGGTGAGGGCCGAGCAGGCGACGCCTCCCGCGAGCAGCAGCCACATGGAGACCGGCGACAGGCTCAGCAGCGCGGTCAGCACCGCCGGAGCCAGCGTGATCGGGATCGCCCAGGAGAACTGGTAGACCGCCATGTACCTGCCGTGGGTCTCCTCGGGAGCCGCGCTCGACACGAGCGCGGACAGCGGCGCGCCGTGCAGCATCTCCCCCAGCGTGAACAGCGCCGTCGCGGCGAAGACCCCGGCAAGGGCGACCGACTGGACGGTGACCCCGGCAAGCAGGGCGAACACCGCGAACGACACCGCGAACGTGGCGGCGCCCGTCGCGACGGTGCGGGTGCGCCGGTACCGGATCAGCCGCCGCGTCACCGGGATCTGCAGCAGCGCGATGCCCACGGTGTTGACCGCGTACAGCACGCCGACCAGCGACGCGGGGACACCCAGCTCCTGGGTGACGTAGACGGGCAGCGCCACCGACAGCACCATGTAGCCGAAGGCGGTCGGCACGTTCTGCAGGGTCAGCGCGAGGAACGTCCGGTCGCGCAGGACGAGGCGGTATCCCCCGCTCGGCCGGGCCGTCTCCGCCGCCCGCCCTGCCGTGCGCGCCTGTCCGCCGGGCACCGGGATCGTACGGAGGATCAGCGCCGCGCCGACGAACGCGGCCGCGCTGACGAGGACGATCACCCGGTAGGCGGCGCCGCTGCCCAGGCCGAGGGCCGCGCCCGCGATGAGGCCGCCCGCGCCGAGGCCGGCGTTGCGCAGGCTGCGCTGCGCGGCGAGGAGCCTGTCCCGGTCCGCGCCCCGCGCGATCGCGGCGACGAACGACTGGATCGACGGCGGATAGGAGCCGTCGCCGAAGGCCACCAGCGCCACCGCCAGGAACATCGTCAGCGGCGAGTCCACCAGCGGGTAGGTCGCGAACCCCGCGGCGCGCACCAGGTAGCCGCCGACGACGACGGCGCGCGCGCCGAACCGGTCGACCAGCACGCCCGCGACGGGGTTGCCGACCAGGCTGAACAGCGCCGCCGCGGTCATGATCACGCCGACCCGTTCGATCGGCAGCCCGGTGACGTGGTGGAAGAACAGCAGGGACAGGGGCAGGTACATGCCGCTGCCGGTGGCGTCGACCACCATTCCGGCCATGTAGCGCACCCGCGTCGACGGACGGGTCATGACGGCACCGCCCCGATCCGCACCTGCTCCTCGAGCCGCGCGCCGAGCGAGCGGAGCCTGCGCTCGCACTCCGCGCGGGTGGGGGCCGAGGCGATGGCCACGGTCAGGAAGTCGGCCGAGCCCGAGGCGGGCGGGACCACCTGGCCCGGCCGCGCGTAGAGCCAGAAGTGCTCCACCCAGGGTTCCTGAGGCGGGTCGGGCAGCGCCTGGATCAGTCCCGGCCGCTTCATCATCAGCACCTGACCCGCCATCCGCGCCGGCTCCGGCCGCCTCCCGGGGCGTACGGCCCGCTCCACGTCGGGCAGCGGCAGGCCGAGCTGGGCCCGGATGGAGCATTCGGCGAGGTTGACCCCGAACAGCGTGTGGAAGACCTCGCGGATCTTCCCGCCGCCGGACCGGCAGGCGATCTCGCACAGCACCAGCCGGTCGTCGGGCGTGTGGAAGATCTCCGCGTGGAAGGCGTGGTCGCGCAGCCGGCCGCCGGGCCGCCGCAGCGCCGCCAGCGTCCGCCCGGTCAGCTCCAGCAGACGGCCGGTGAGCGGGTCGCCGGGGTCGAGCGCCAGGTCGACCCGGGAGCCGGGGTCGGTGCCGAACGAGGCGAGCTCGTACTGGTACTGGGAGGGCCAGGCCAGCACGACCTCGCCGTTCACCACCAGGCCGTCGACGTGGCACATGCGGCCGGGCACGTACGCCTCCAGCAGCAGGTCGTCCCGCTGCTCGTCCCCCTGCGCGCCGTACGCCTCGGCGAGGAAGGCGGTCAGCGCCTCCCGGTCGCGCAGGATGCGCAGGCCGATGGAGTTGAAGCCGGACCTGTTCTTGAACACCAGGGGGAAGCCGTGGTCGTCGGCGAAGGCCAGCGCGTCCGCCGCGGTCTTCGGGACGGTGTGCGGGGCGACCTCCACGCCGGCCCGCACGGCGTGCTCCTTCATCAGGGCCTTGTCCCGGAACGGCAGCACGTCTTCGGCCAGGGGACCGGGCAGCCCGAGCTCCTCGCGCAGCGTGGCCACGCGCAGCACGTCGGCCTCGTGCTCCCCGATCAGGTGCGTGGCGCCGTACTCGGCGGCGAGCCGCGCGATCCGCGCGGGCACCTCGTCGTCGTGGTCGAAGAGCTCCAGGTGCGTGTAGCCGAGGTTTCCCTCGGGGATCGGCTCGCCGAACGGCTCGAACCTGTCGCGGGCGGCGAGGATCACCACCGGGCCGTCGTAGTCGCGCAGCCAGCGGTCGTACGGGAACGGCTCCAGCGGGTTGCGGTGCAGGATCACGACACTCATGCCGGCGCCTCCGTGAGCGAGCGGACCTCGGCCACGCGGGCGAGCCAGGTCCGTCCGTCCTCGCCGGCCACCCGGATCCGGATGGCCTCCCCGGCGATCCGCTCGCCGCGGTGGATCGCCTCGGTGGTGTCGGGGCCGGTCACGGCCACCAGGCCGAGCCTGTCCCAGTTGTCGCGCACCGCGTGCACGGTGTCGCCGGGCTTGGCGGTGACGCGCACGTCCAGCACGCCGTCCCGCGCCGCGGCGTCGGCGACGCCCTCCACCGACTCGACCCGCCCCGGCTCGCTCACCAGCGACCGGACGCAGGCCCCCGCATGCGCCTCGGGCCGGTCCGGCAGCTCAGGAACCAGCCCGAACGGCCACCCGAGCGCGTACTCGATCATGTCGATGCCGTACGCGGCGCGCACGAGCTCGGGGATCATGTCGCCGGCGATGCGGTTGTGGCTCTCGATGATCACCGGGCCGCGGGCGCCGAGCCGCACCTCCGTGTGCGTGACGCCGTCCCTGAGGCCGATCTGGTCGAGGAAGCGGGTGACGGCGGCGCGGATCCGCTCCTGCTCAGGCTCCGCGAGCCGGGCGGGCACGGCGTGGCCGAGCTCGGCGAAGCTGTCGTGGTGGCCGAACTTCTCCGTGATCGCCACCACCACGTGACGGCCGGCGAAGCTGAAGGCCTCGACGCTGAACTCCGGCCCCTCGACGTACTCCTCCATGAAGAAGTCCTGCAGGAGGTACATCGTCGAGACCCGGTCGGTCCGCGTGCCGCGCAGTCCCTCCACGGTCACCCAGACCCGCTCGGCGTCCTCGGGCCCGGCGACCCGGAAGACGCCGATGCTGGCGGTCGCGTCGGTCGGCTTGACGATGAACGGGTAGCCGTGGGCGGCCGCGAAGGCGTCCAGGTCGCCGCGCCGCAGGAGGGGCGCGGCGGCCACCGCCGACGGGTCGAGGCCGGCCAGGTGGCGGCGCATGGCGAGCTTGTCGCGGAACAGGCGGGTGACCTCGTAACCGGTGCCGCCCAGGCCGAACAGGTCGTTGATCCGCCCCGCGTTCTCCAGTCCCGGCTCGGTGATGGAGACCGCGACGCGGAAGCCGGGCTCCTCCCGCAGTTCCCTGGCGACGGGCTCGACGGCCGCCCAGTCGGTGTAGTCCAGGACGCGCAGGACGTCGGCGAGGCTCTCCTGCTCGGCGTTGACCTTGGTGGGGTGCTGGAGCAGCAGCACGCTCAGGCCGAGCTCCTTGGCCTTGCGCACGGTCTCGTCGGTGGCGCCGACGATCAGAACCGTGCTGTCCGGATTCATCGATCCATTCCTTTCGTCAGGTAGTGGGGCCGGGCGGGCCTGGACGGCCCTGTCGCGAGGCTCGGAAACGGTCCCCAGGGGGGCGAGGGCGCGCGCGCCGGCAGGCACGTCCCCGACGACCAGCGCCCGCGCCCCGATGACGGCGTCGTCTCCCACGCGCACCGGGCCGAGGACGGTCGCGCCGGCGCCCAGCACCACGCGGGCCCCGATCACCGGGTGCCGCCGTTCCCCGTCCGGACGCAGGTTGTCGCGCCACCAGCCGACCGCTCCCAGGGTCACCTGGTGGTAGATGGTCACGTCGTCGCCCACGACCGCGGTCTCCCCGATCACCACGGCCGCGCCGTGGTCGACGAAGACCCTGCGCCCGAGCACCGCGCCCGGGTGGATCTCCACTCCGGTGACGGCGCGCGCGAGGAGCATCAGCAGCCGGGCCGTCAGCCGGCGGCCGCGCCGGTGCAGCCGGTGGGCGACCCGGTGCAGCCACAGCGCCGGAAGCACCGGGTGCAGCAACGCCTCCTTCCGGTCGAGGACGGACGGATCCCGCTCGACGATCGTCCGCAGGTCCTCGGCCAGGAGGCGCAGCAGTCCCGGGGGTCGTTGTCCGCGCGGCGCGGGCGCCTGGTCGTCGTTCATCAGTAGTTCGGGGTCTTACGGAGCAGATGCCCGCGTCCGACGATCTCGGGTTGGTAGACCAGCCGGTCCCACTCCTCCTGCGCGACCGGTTCGAGCGCGATCGAGACGAAGCCCTCGTCGCACTCGAAGGTGTCCCGTATGGCGCCGCTCACCGCGGCGATCAACGCGGCCTCCTGTTCACCGGTCAGGGGGCGCGCGAAGTATTTGATGTTGACGTGCGGCATCTTCGCCTCCTCGTGTTCACCGGGGCGAACAGCTGGTGTCGGTGGAATTACAGGCCGGGCACCCGGCGCAGGGCCCGCCGCAGCTCCCGCAGGCCCGGCCCCTTGAGAACGCCGTAATGATCGGCGTCGAGCGCGACGACGGAGGGCGTCCCGGAAAACCATCCGTGCCCGCTCTCGGCGAACGACGTTTCGTCACCCCGGGCTTTCAGAATCGTCACCGGCGCGTGGACCGGGCGCCGCGCTCCATCTCCGGTCCGGTTTCTCATCTGATACGTCCGGGCCACGGTCCGGACGATTCTCCGGACCAGGTCGGATTCGATATCCGGGAAATGTGTGCCGACGAACGACACGAAGCCGTCCTCGTCCCCGACCTCCTTCAGGCAGTCCTCCAGCAATGGCCCGTCCATGCGCCCGGCGAAGACCGAGAACAGAATCGAGAGATACTTCCGGTTGGTGTAGACGGGCTCGTCACCACCGCCCGGATCGCCGCCCGCGGGGACCCGCGGCGACCCGGGAGCGATGAGCAGCAGGCGCTCGACCTGCTCGCCCGTCTCTTCGAGCCGGCGGGCCACCTCGAAGGCGACGCGCGCGCCGAAGGAGTACCCCCACAGCGCGTACGGCCCCTCCGGCTGGACCCTCCTTATGGCCCGAATATCCTCCTCGGCCATCTCCTGGACGGTGGAATACGGAACCTCTTCCTTATTTATTCCGTAAGCCTGAAGGCCGTAGAACGGCCGGTCAACCCCTATCTCCTCGGCCAGCGACCGGAGGTTCATGGGATAACCACCCAGACCGGGCCAGCAGAAGACGGGATTTCCGGAGCCAGTGGAATTGAGCCTGACCAGACGCGAGGAGGATCCCGCGCCGCCGGCCCGGACCTCGATCGCGAGTTTCTCCACGGTCGGCGCCCGGAACACCACCTGGAGCGGGAGCGAGCAGCCGAACTCCCGGTTGATTCCCTTGACGAGCGCCATCGCGGTCAGCGAGTTTCCCCGGGAGACGAAGAAGTCGTCCCGCACGGAGACCTTCTCCTGCTTCAGCACCCTCTCCCACACGCGGGCGATCCGTTCCTCGTCCTCCGTTCGGGGGGCGACGAAGGGCTCGCCGGAGGCGCCGGGGCCGCCCAGGTCCAGCGCCTCCAGCGCCTTCGTGTCGATCTTCCCGTTGGCCGTGCGCGGCAGTCGGTCGAGGATCACGACCCGGTTGGGGAGCATGTAGTCCGGCAGGAACCCGATCAGGTCGTCCCTGATGATCTCCGTCGGGCCCCTCATGTGGACGGCGTCCTCCTTCATCCCCGTGCTCAGCACCTGCTCCTCGCTGACACGGCCGCCGACCGCGAAGTAGAACGGGCCGGGCTCCCGGCCACAGGCCCGCAGGATGCTCTCCATGCGCCTCGCCGACGGCAGGTCGTCACCGGTCTTCGAGCTGTAACCGGACGACATGAGGCCAAGGCCCAGGTCGTTCATCTGCAGGCGGTGGAGCCTGCGGCCGAGGTCGATATAGCCGAGCCAGTCCGGGCCGGTCCTTCCGACCAGTGCGACGCCGAAGCGGGACCGCCGGTAGACCTCCTGGTTGATGGCCACGACGTGCTTCTTCAGGATCATGTCGCCCGAGATCCTGTGCAGGTCGCCGGCCGCGTACCGGTAGAGGCCTTCGTCCAGTCCCCGGACCCGGCCGGGGTGGGCCTGCACGTAGACGTCGAGCGAGTCCTCCGGCCGCGGCCCGGCGTACGGCACCACGGCGAACGTGCCGAGGTAGTCGTCCTCGTCCGCGCACTCCAGCCGGTCCTTCGTCTCGGGCAGGTAGCCGGCGGCCCTGATGTCGAGGCCGTGCTCCGGGAGGATCTCCTCGAACAGCCCGACCATGTGGCCAGCCTCGATCTCCAGGACCTCACGGACGTTCTTCTTGTAGATCGGCTCGATCGCCCGCCGCTTGCCGACGAAGTGGATTCTCAGTCGCGGCGTCGCCGCGGCCGCCGTCTCCCGGATGAGGATCAGCTGATGCCGGACCGGGTGGTAGTAGTGGTATCCGGGCCGCACGCCGTCGAGGCCGCCGATCTCCAGGTACATCTGCGTGGCGTAGAGGGACCCGGGGGACGCGTAGCCGTACTTCGGCAGCATCCGCTCGTCACTGGAGAACTGCCCGAAATACCGCAGGATCTCGCCGAGTTCGGCGAGGCCCAGGCTGTCGAGGCCGCGCGGACGGGTGGCCGTGCCCGTCCTTTCCAGCAGCCGCACGATGTCGTCCTTGGTGACGTCGCCGCCCTCGAAGAAGCGGTAGGTCTTGCGGGCGAACACCCGCCTGCGCTGCTGCGCCGTCGCCGTCGCGCCGGGCAGGCGGGTCACCGCCTTGCCGCGGATCTCCGCCTCGTCGCGGCATCCTCCGTCCGACAGTTGCGCCCGCACCTGGAGCCTGCTGTCCTTCGACAGGTGGTGGGCGCCGTGCTCGCCCTGGTCCATCAGGGCCGCTTCCCTGGGATTCAGCTCGACGTACGCGACGAGCTGCCGGCCCCCGGTGGCGGAGTCGTCCTTGACGACGACCGCCGCGTTGCTGACCCAGTCGTGGCTCTCGATGCCCAGCCTGATCTCGTCCAGCTCGATCCGGAACCCCCGCAGCTTCACCTGGTTGTCGACCCGGCCGGCGAACTGGAGGGTGCCGTCGCCGTTCCAGTACGCCAGGTCGCCGGTCCGGTAGAGCCGGGAGGACTCCTGTCCGTCGCCGAACGGGCCGGTGACGAACCTCTCCGCGGTCAGGTCGGGCCGGTTCAGGTACCCCCGCGCGAGCTGGACGCCGCCGATGTACAGCTCGCCGATCTCACCCGGGGTCGTCAGCAGGCGGTCGCCGTCGAGAAGGTGGAACCGGGTGCCGTGCGCCGGCGTGCCTATCGGAATGGTCTGCGGGCCGTCCGCGACGGCCCGCCTGTCGACGACGAAGCTGGAGGAGTTGATGGTGCACTCGGTCGGCCCGTAGAGGTTGACCAGCTCGCAGTCCGGCAGCACGTCCAGGCAGTGCAGCGCGAGGCGCCGGGAAAGGGCCTCCCCGCCGCTGAAGAGCCGGGTGAGCGACGTGCACTCCCCCAGCCGCTCGGTGTCGAGCAGCGCCTGCAGGAGGGTCGGGACGCACTGCAGGGTGGTCACGCCGTACGCGACGACGGTGTCGATGAGCGCTTCGGGGTCGCGGTAGAGACCGGGGGCTCCCATGACGACCGTGCTGCCGCAGGCCGGCGCGAGGATCTCCCACTGCGCCGCGTCGAAGCTCAACGGGGTCTTCTGCAGGATGACCTGGTCCCGGTCGATCCCGTGGACGGCGTTCAGCCACCGCATCTGACTGACGATGGCGCGGTGCTCGATCACCACGCCCTTCGGCCTGCCGGTGCTTCCGGAGGTGTAGACGACGTACGCCGCGTCGCCGGGACTGATGCGGGCGGCGCTGTCCGCGTCGCCGGCCGCCGCCGCGGGCCCGTCGGCCTCGTCCAGGGCGACTATCGTCGTGCCCCTCGGCGCCAGCTCCGCCAGGCGCGCGGCGAGCGCCCGCTGGGTCAGGATGACCGAGGTCCGGGAGTCCTCGATCATGTAGCGCAGCCGCTCCTCCGGGTACTCCGGGGACAGCGGGAGGTACGCGCCGCCGGCGCACAGGATGCCCCAGACGCCCGTCATCAGCTCCATCGACGGCTCGGCGAACAGGCCGACGCAGTCGTCGGCGGCCACGCCGAAACGTCGCAGGCGGGCGGCCAGGGCGCCGCTGCGCTCGGCCAGCTCGCGATAGGTGAGGCGTTCGCCGCCGTAGACGCACGCCGTGCGGCCCGGCTGTGCCAGCACGTGCTCGCGGAGCAGGTCCGGCAGGCATTCGCCGGAGGGCAGGCGTCGCGTCTCGTCGAACTCCCCGGCGGCCGGGGGCCGCGGGGCCGGCGGCACCGGGCGTACGGCCGGACCGCCGACGGCGATGACGCCCTGGGTGCTCGCCTGATCTTTATCGTCAAGGCTCATATGGCCTCCTCGTTCGGAGGGCGCGGCGGCGGGTTCGCCGCTCAGGAAGCGCGGGCCGCGGTCCACTCCGGCGCGTCACGGGCACGCCGGAACGCTGCCGGTCCCCTGGTGGACAGATCGGTGGCTCATGTGGAAGCCACGGGCCTGCTCACGAAGGACCGGATGTGGACATGCGGATCATGGTGGTGCGCTTCCGGCTCCGCGCACATCTCCCTGCGTGCGCTCCCGCGGGGGCGGCGGCCCTGACGATCTCATGATCCTCGGCGCAGGAGGCAGCGCGCGAGGCGGTCCCGGAACGCGTTGAGAAAGGCGCCAGGAAAGGCGCCCGGAAGGCGTGGAAGTGGTCCGTTCAGCTCCGGGTGCCGGCGGCGTAGGACGCGGGGGCGGGCGGAACGGCCGCGCCGGGCCGGGCGAGGGCCTCGTCGAACCGGGCCCAGACGAGGGCGGCCAGGTCGTCGTCCACGCCGAGGGGCGCGCTGACCAGGTCGGCGCCGCCGCTCATCAGGCGGTCGTGGAAGAAGCCGGGCGCGAGCAGGTAGGAGGCGACGGCGACGCGCGGGGCGAGGCCGGCCCTGACGCGCTCCAGCGCCTCGGCGAGCGTGGGCGTCCCGGCCGAGGCGAAGGCGGCGGTGACGGGACGCGAGAGCCGTACGGACAGCAGCCGGGCGGCGGCGCGGACGTCGTCGAGCGCGGCGGGGTCGGACGAGCCGGCCGCGCCCAGGATCACGGCGTCGCAGGGCCGCAGGCCGGCCGCGGCCAGGCGGCGCGCCAGCACCGAGGTCAGCAGGCGGTGCGGTCCGAGCTGCCCGGCGACGACCGCGTCGGGCCGGGTGCGGGCGACGACGGCCGGCAGGTCGATGTGCGCGTGGTATCCCCCGGCGAGCAGCATGGGGACCACCACGACCGGTCCCGCCACCCGCGACAGCACGTCGGACAGCAGCGGCGCGCTGATCTCCAGGAAAGCGAGTTCGACCGGCGCGCCGGGCCGGGCGCGGCGCACCCGGGCCGCCAGGGAGTCCATGACCGACTCCCAGTGGCCGCTGCGCGCCCCGTGCGCGGCCATCACCAGAGTCGGGGTCACCGCTCGTCCCGGCCACAGGCGAGGCGGTAGCCGCGCTTGACGACGGTCTCGACGATGCCCGAGGGGCCGAGCGCCCGGCGCAGGCGGGTGATGGCCATCTCGACCGCGTGCTCGGCCGAGTCGCGGGAGGGGCCGCCGGGCAGCACGACCCGCAGGTCGGCCCGGTTCACCACGTGCCCGGGACGCTCGGCGAGCCGCTTGAGCACGGCCATCGGGGCGGGCGGCAGCGGCTTGAGCTCGCCGTCGACCACCACGGCGTGGCCGCGGATCTCCAGCTCGTGCCCGCCGGCGACGAGCCGCGTGACGCCGCTTTCCGGCAGGTGGCGGGCGAGGGTCCGGGCGAGCGCGCCGAGGCGGGCCCGGTCGGGCTGGACGACCGGCACGCCGCGCTGGGTCAGCGGCCCGGCCGTGACCGGGCCCACGCAGGCCGCGACCACGCGGGTGCCGAACGCGGCGAGCAGCGCGTCCTCCAGCCCGTCGGCGCGGGCGGCGCCCAGCATGGCCAGCACGGCGGGCGCGCTGGTGAAGGCCACCGCGTCCACCGAGCCGGTGATCGCCTGGCTGATCAGGCGGCGCAGCGGCGAGGTGTCGCGGTAGGGCAGCCACCGGTAGACCGGCACCTCGATCACCTCGGCCCCCGCCTCCCGCAGCGCCGCGACGAAGCCGTCGAGCGGCTCGCCGTGCAGTTGCACGGCGATGCGGCGGCCGTGCAGGTCCTGCGCGAGCAGGTACTCCTTGACCTCCTCGCACGACTCGGTGGCCGGCGTCCAGAAGTCCACCAGGCCGGCCGCGCGTACGGCCCCGCGCGCCTTGGGGCCGCGGGCGAGCAGCCGCGCGCCGCCCAGGTGCGCGTTCAGGTCGGCGGCCAGGCCCCAGCCCTCCGCCGCCGCCATCCACCCGCGGAACCCCACGCCCGTGGTGATGACCACGTCGTCGACGGGCGCCTCCAGGCAGGCCCGGGTGGCGGCGAGCAGCCCGGCGTCCTCCGCGAGCGGCACGATGCGGATCGCGGGCGCCCGCACGACCCGGGCGCCCCGCCGTTCGAGGAGCGCGGCCAGCTCCTCGCTGCGGCGGGTCGCCGTCACCCCGATCGTGAACCCGGCCAGCGCGTCCGGCGCCGTCTCCAGGCTCATCGGGGCACCGTCCACGAGTGCGGGGTCCACCAGCGCGGTCATACCACGCTCACCTCCACGGTTCCGTCGGTGACTCGAATGGGATAGGTCGGTACGGCGACGCCCGGGTCGTCCGCGCACACGCCCGTCACCAGCGAGAACACCTGCTTGTGCATGGGCGAGGCCACGGTCGGCTCGCCGTTCCTGGTGCCGACGATGCCCCGGGACATCACGTACGCCCCGCTGAACGGGTCGAGGTTGCCCAGGGCGTACAGGGCGCCGTCGAAGGTGCGGAAGACCGCCACCTGCCGGTCGCCGACGAGCACCGCCGCGCCCCGCTCGGGCAGCAGGTCGGTGTAGGAGCAGACCGGGGTCCAGTGGCCGGCAAGGGCCGGGGTCTCGTCGAGGATGGTCATGTGCGGGTCACCTCCAGTGGGATAAGCACCGGCTTGATCTGGTCGCGCTCGGTCTCGAAGGAGATCGAGGGGTCGGGAACGCCGGGGGCGTTGACGAAGCTGACGAAGCGGCGCAGCTTGTCGGGGTCCTCGATGGTGGCGCGCCACTCGTCGACGTACGTGGACACGTGCCGCTCCATCTGCGCGTCGAGTTCCGCGCAGATGCCGAGCGAGTCCTCCATGATCACCTCACGGAGGTAGTCGAGCCCGCCGTCCAGGTTCTCCAGCCACGCGGCGGTGCGCTGGAGCCGGTCGGCGGTGCGGATGTAGAACATCAGGAACCTGTCGATGGTCCTGACCAGGTCGTCGGTGGACAGGTCGGACGCGAGCAGGTCGGCGTGGCGGGGCTTGAAGCCGCCGTTGCCGCCCACGTAGAGGTTCCAGCCCTGCTCGGTCGCGATGATGCCGAAGTCCTTCGACCGGGCCTCGGCGCACTCCCTGGCGCAGCCGGAGACGGCCGACTTCAGCTTGTGCGGCGAGCGCAGGCCCCGGTAGCGCAGCTCCAGGGCGATGGCCAGGCCCACCGAGTCCTGCACGCCGTAGCGGCACCAGGTGGATCCGACGCAGGACTTCACCGTCCGCAGCGCCTTGCCGTACGCGTGGCCGGACTCGAAGCCGGCGTCGACGAGGCGGCGCCAGATGGCGGGCAGCTGCTCGACCCGGGCCCCGAGCAGGTCGATGCGCTGCGCTCCGGTGATCTTCGTGTAGAGCCCGAACTCGCGGGCCACCTCGCCGATCACGATGAGCTTGTCCGGGGTGATCTCGCCGCCCGGGATGCGCGGGACGACCGAGTAGGTGCCGTTCTTCTGGATGTTGGCCAGGAACTGGTCGTTGGTGTCCTGCAGCGCGGCCTGCTCGCCGTCGAGGATGTGGCCGCGGCCGAGGGAGGCGAGGATCGAGGCGACCGCGGGTTTGCAGATGTCGCAGCCGCGGCCGGTCCCGTGCTCGGCGATGAGCTGGGAGAACGTCGTGATCCCCCGGACGTTGACGATGTCGAACAGCTCGGCCCTGCTGTGCGGAAAGTGCTCGCACAGCGCCTTGCCGACGTCGACGCCCGACTTCACCAGGATCTGCTTGAGCATCGGCACGCAGCTTCCGCAGGTGGTGCCGGCCCGGGTGCAGTCCTTGATGCCCTGCACGTCGGTCAGGCCCTTATCGGCGATGGCCGCGCAGATCCTGCCCTTGGTGACGTTGTTGCAGGAGCAGACCTGCGCGTCGTCGGGCAGGTCGACCGATGCCTTGCCCGCGCCGGCGAACAGCAGGTCGCTCGGCGCGCCGGGCAGCGGCTTGCCGACGAACGGCCGCAGCGCGTTGTACGGCGAGGCGTCGCCGACGCAGATGCCGCCGAGCAGGGTCGTGGCGTCGTCGCTGATGAACAGCCGCTTGTAGACGCCGCCCACGGGGTCCATGTAGGTGACGTCGAGCGCGCCCGACATGGCCCCGAACTGCGCGACCTCCACGCCCATCAGCTTGAGCTTCGTGGACATGTCGGCGCCGGTGAAGGCCGCGGACCCGTCCAGGATGCGCTCGGCGGCCACCTCCGCCTGCGTGTTGCAGGGCCCGACGAGGCCGTAGACCATCCCGCCGGCCAGGGCGCACTCGCCGATCGCGTAGATGTGCTCGTCGGAGGTGCGCATGCCCTCGTCGACCACGATGCCGCCGCGCTCTCCGACCTCCAGGCCGCAGTCGCGGGCGAGCTCGTCGCGCGGCCGGATGCCGGCGGAGAAGACGACGACCTGCGCCTCGATCGCCTCGCCGTCGGGCTTGACGAGCGACGTGACCCGGCCGTCGGGGCCGGCCTCGATCGAGCGCACGCCCGCGCCCGTGTGGATCGTCAGCCCGAGCCCCTCGATGTGCCCGCGCAGCACCGAGCCGCCGCCCTCGTCCACCTGGCGCGGCATGAGCCAGCCGCTCATCTCGATGATGTGCGTGTCCAGGCCGAGCCCGCGCAAGGCGTCGGCCGCCTCAAGGCCGAGCAGGCCGCCGCCGATGACCACGCCCGCCCGGGCGTCCCGCGACGCGTCCCTGATGGCGTCCAGGTCGTCGATCGTCCGGTACACGAAGCAGCCCGGCAGGTCCCGGCCCGGCACCGGCGGCACGAACGGCGCCGACCCGGTGGCCAGCACCAGCACGTCGTACGGCTCGCTGTCGCCGGCGTCGGTGGTGACGGTGCGGTTCGCGCGGTCGATCGCGGTGACGCGGACGCCGGTCCTGAGCGTGACGCGGTCCGGAACCGGATAGGTGAGGTCCTCGACGCTCTTGCCGCTGAGGTAGGAGGTGAGCGCCACCCGGTCGTAGGCCGGGCGGGGCTCCTCCCCGAAAACGGTGACCGTCCCGTCGAAGCCCCGGCCGTCGAGCGTCTCGATCAGGCGGTGTGCCGCCGGGCCGTGTCCGACAACGACGAGTCTCATGCGCTTACGGTCCCTCATGCGCTTACGCCCTCCTGCTCACACAGCCAGCCGACGATGCCCTCGACCGCGTCGCGACAGCTCCCGCAGCCGGTGGTGGCCCTCGTCGCGGCGGCCACGGCCTCCACGTCCCGCGCGCCGGACTCCCAGCACGCCCTGATCTGGCCCTTCGTCACGTTGTTGCACTGACAGACCCGGGCCGAATCCGGCATCCGAGTGGGGCTGTCGGCCACCGCCGCGCCGCCCACGCCCGCGAGATCGGGGAACAGCAGCCCGGTGCGGTCGCCGGGCAGGGGACCTCCCCGGTCGAAGAGCTGGGTCAGCGTGCCCACCGCGGAGGTCTCGCCCAGCAGGATCGCGCCGACCAACCGGCCGTCCCGGATGACGAGTTTGCGGTAGGTGCCCTTGTGCCGGTGGGAGAAGCGGACGATCTCCGCCTCGTCCTCCGTCAGCTGGGTCTCCCCCATCGCCGCGAGCTCCACGCTCCTGGCCTTCAGCCGGGTGACCAGCCGCGAGCCCCGGTAGCGCGCGCCCTTGTCGGCGCCTGTGACGAGGTCGGCCACGACCGACGCCTGCTCCCAGCCGGGGGCGACCAGTCCGTAGACCCGGCCGGCGTGCTGGGCGCACTCCCCGATCGCGAAGATCGACGGGTCGTCGGTGCGCAGCTCGTCGTCCACGACGACGCCGCGCTCGACCTCCAGCCCCGCGTCCCGGGCGAGCCCGACGACCGGGCGCACGCCGCAGGCGAGCACGACCAGATCGGCGTCGATCAGCTCGCCGTCGGCGAGTTCGACGTGCCGCTCCCGGATCGCGCTCACGGTGACGCCGGTGCGGATGGCGACGCCGAGCGCGCCGAGCGTCTCGCGGAGGATGAGCCCGGCCTCCTCGTCGAGCTGGCGCTCCATCAGGTGCCCGGCCAGGTGCAGCAGCGTCACCGGGACGCCCCGGCCGGCCAGGCCGCGCGCCGCCTCGATGCCGAGCAGCCCGCCGCCGACCACGACCGCGCTGCGCGCGCTCGCGGCGGCCTCCCTGATCCGCTCGCAGTCGTCCAGCGTGCGGAACGCCGTCGCCCGCTCCACGCCGGGGATCGGCGGGACGACCGGCTCGCTGCCCGTGGCGAGCACGAGCACGTCGTACGGCTCTCGCGTCCCGTCGGCGGCGACCACCGTCTGGCAGTCCCGGTCGATCGCGGTGACCGCGACACCGAGGCGGGCGGTCACGCCGTGGTCGGCGTACCAGCGCGGGTCGAGGAGCCGGACCTGGTCCGGGCTCGACGTGCCGGCCACCACGTTCGACAGCAGGACCCGGTTGTACGGCTGCCACGCCTCGGCGCCGAACACCGTGATCTTCACGTCCTTGTCCCGGGCGCGGACCTCGCTCACCAGGCGCGAGCCCGCCATCCCGTTCCCCACCACGACGAGCCTCACGCGACACGCTCCCCGTCTTCCGCGCACCGCTCGATCGCGGCGGCGCAGACCTTGAACTCCGGCATCCGCGACACCGGGTCGAGCGCCGGATTGGTGAGCAGGTTGACGCCCTCCCAGTGGAACGGCATGAACAGCGTGTCCGGCCGGATCGAGGCGTTCACGCGGGCCACGCCCTCGGCGGCGCCCCGGCGGCTGCGCACCCGGACGCGGTCGCCGGGGGCGACGCCCAGCCGCTCCGCGAGGTCTGGGTGCAGCTCCACGAACACCTCGGGCGACGCCTGCGTGAGCGGGCGGATGCGGCGCGTCTGCGCCCCCGACTGGTAGTGGGCGAGCACCCGCCCCGACGTCAGGTAGAGCGGGAACTCCTCGTCCACGTCCTCGGCGGGCGGACGGTGGTCCACCGGCACCAGGCGGGCCCGGCCGTCGGGAGTGGCGAAGCCGTCCAGGAACGGCCGCGGGGTCCCGGGGTGTGGATCGGAGTGGGGGTCCCCCGCCGTCTCGGGACACGGCCAGAACACACCGGTCTCGGCCGCGATCCGCTCGTAGGTGATGCCGGAGTAGTCGGCGACGCCCCCGGCCGAGGCCCGGCGCAGCTCGTCGAAGACCGTGCGCGGGTCGGCGGGGAACTTCTCGCCGCAGCCGAGCCGCTCGGCCAGCCCGTGAAGGATCTCCAGGTCGCTGCGCGCGCCCGGCGGCGGCGCTGCGGCCTGGCGGCGCAGCAGGACCCGGCCCTCCAGGTTCGTCATCGTGCCCGCCTCCTCGGCCCACTGCGTCGTGGGGAGCACGACGTCGGCCATGGCCGCGGTCTCCGACAGCACGAAGTCGGAGACCACGAGCAGGTCGAGCGCGTCCAGCCGCCGGGCGACGTGCCCGGCGCGCGGCGCGGAGACGACGGGGTTGGAGCCGAACAGCAGCAGCGCCCTCGGTCCCTCCGGCGTGCCGAGCGCGTCCAGCAGCTCGTACGCGGACCGGCCGCGGCCGGGCAGGCCGGCGGGGTCGATCCCCCAGACGGCCGCGACGTGCGCCCGCGCCGCCGGGTCGTCGATCTTCCGGTAGCCGGGGAGCTGGTCGGCCTTCTGGCCGTGCTCCCTGCCGCCCTGGCCGTTGCCCTGGCCGGTCACGCAGCCGTAGCCGGAGCCCTCACGGCCGGGCAGCCCGAGGGTGAGCGCCAGGTTGACGAACGCGGTGACCGTGTCGGTGCCCTTGGCGTGCTGTTCTGCGCCCCGGCCGGTCAGCACCATCGCGCGCTCCGCCTCCCCGAGGATCCGTACGGCCTCGCGCATCTGCGCGACCGGGACGCCGGTGACGCGCTCCACCCGCTCGGGCCACCAGGCCGACACGGAGGTGCGCACCTCCTCGAAGCCGGTCGTGCGGGCGGCCAGGTAGTCCAGGTCGGCGTACCCCTCGGCGATCGCGATGTGCAGCAGGCCGAGCGCGAGCGCGAGGTCGGTGCCCGGGGTGACCTGCAGGTGCAGGTCGGCCATCTTGGCGGTCTGGGTGAGGCGCGGGTCGACGACGACGAGCCGGCCGCCTCCGGAGCGCATCGCGGTCAGGTGCCGTACGAAGGGGGGCATGGTCTCGGCGACGTTGCCCCCGGCGAACAGGACGGCACCGGCACGGGCGATGTCGGTGATGGGGAACGGCAGCCCCCGGTCCATGCCGAAGGCCCGGTTGACCGCAGCCGCCGCCGAGGACATGCAGAACCTGCCGTTGTAGTCGATCTGGCTGGTCCGCAGCGCGACCCGGGCGAACTTGCCGAGCTGGTAGGCCTTCTCGTTGGTCAGCCCGCCGCCGCCGAACACCGCCACGGCGTCCGGCCCGTGCTCCGCCCTGATGGCCTCGATCCGGGCCGCGACGTGGTCGAGCGCCTCGTCCCAGCTCACCGGGCTGCCGTGCAGCAGCGGGGTGGTGAGCCGGTCCGGCGAGGTCAGCAGCTCCGCCGCCGTCCAGCCCTTCTGGCACAGGCCGCCGGCGTTGGCCGGGATGTCCTCACGCGGGGTGATCTCGCCCTTCCCGACGTACATGCCGCACTGGAGCGCGCAGTACGGGCAGTGGGTGGCCGAGCCCACGGTCGTGCCCACGGCGGCCTGTGACATCACAGGATCGGGAGCGTGTAGTGAGATCGGCATGGATCCGATGGTGCTGACAGGCGGTTTCACCGCTGGGTCCCTTCTGTTACCGCTGTGCTACAAGGCGCCAACCGCGCTAACTTCGGCGAGCGCGGCGTGTGAGAGACCCCGTCGTCTCGAAAGCTCACTTGTGCTGTCGCCGCTCGTGAGGCATGAGTCCGGAAAAAGGCGGGCGCCGCGCGGGCGCCCGCGAGAGGCCGCGTCTCAGACCCGGGCGGCCGCCAGGCTCGGCGCCGACTTCGCTCCCAGGGTGCGCATGTAGCAGAACCAGGTGAGCGCGAAGCAGACGGCGTAGAAGGCGGCGAAGGCCGCGAGCGCCGCCCCCGCGCCGCCCGTGGCGGAGATGGAGCTGCCGAACCCGCGGTTGATGAAGAACCCGCCGAAGGCGCCCACCGCGGAGATGAACCCGATGGCCGCCGAGGCGTCGCGCTTGCCGGTCGCGAGCGCCTCCTCGTACGCGGGGGTGCCGGGCTCGACGCCGGCCACCGCCTTCGCCCGGAAGATCGCCGGGATCATCCGGTACGTGGAGCCGTTGCCGACGCCGGCGGTGCCGATCAGCAGCATGAACGCGGCGAAGAACAGCACGAAGTTGCGGGCCGACATGGCCTGCCAGACGAGCAGAACCGAGGCGATCATCGCGGCGAAGTTCCAGAACGTCACCGAGGCGCCGCCGAGGCGGTCCGACAGCCAGCCGCCGACCGGCCGGATGAGTGACCCGACCAGCGGGCCGAGGAACGCCAGCGAGGTCAGCGCGGCGTGCTCGGGGAACTGCGACTTGATGAGCAGCGGGAACGCGGTGGAGTAGCCGATGAACGAGCCGAACGTGCCGATGTAGAGGACCGACATGATCCAGGTCTGCGCCCGGCCGGCCGCCTTGGCCATCTCCCTCGGCTCGGCCTTGGCCGAGGTCAGGTTGTCCATGCAGAAGTACGCCCCGGCGGCGGCGGCCAGGACGAAGGGCACCCAGAACAGTCCGGCCGCGGCCAGTCCGAACCCGGCGATGACCAGCGGCATCAGCAACTGCACGGAGCTGACGCCGATGTTGCCGCCGGCCGCGTTGAGGCCGAGGGCGGCGCCCTGCCTGTTCTGCGGGAAGAAGTAGGTGATGTTGGCCATGCTGGAGGCGAAGTTGCCGCCGCCGAGCCCGGCCGTCGCCGCGATGAGCAGGAAGGCCCAGTAGGGCGTGCCCGGGTCGTTCACGGCCACCGCGAGCAGGACGGCGGGCACCAGCAGCAGCAGCGCGCTGACCACCGTCCAGTTCCGGCCGCCGAACCGGGCGGGCGCGAACGTGTAGGGGATGCGCAGCGCCGAGCCCACGAGGTTGGGCAGCGAGACGATCCAGAACAGCTGGTCCGTGGAGAACTTGTAGGCGCCGAGCTTGACCGAGACGATGCTCCAGACGGTCCACAGCGTGAAGCCCAGGTGCTCGGCCAGGATCGAGAACGCCAGGTTCCGCCGGGCCACCTTCTTGCCGGTGCTCTCCCAGAAGACCGGATCGTCCGGTCGCCAGTCACCGATCCAGCGGCCCTTCCGGGGTACTTCCGGGGCCGTGCGCGCCGCCTGCGTCGCCGTCATCGTTCCTCCCGCATCGTCTGTCGGCTGGGGCCGGAAACGAAGGTAGGAAGAGCGCGTTACGCACTTTGACCAAGCGTGACCGTGCGGCCGTTACATGTGCCGCACCCGCGAAACATGCAATCCACACGCATAACGGAGGCAACATCGGGTTAACACGGGCCCGCCTCTCGCGCGGCCCTCGTTTCGTCCGCGTGACGCCGGGCGAACGGCGCCCGGACCGGCCGTCGTCACGCAAGGTCAGCACCCCCGCCACGGCCCGTACGCGGGTATTTCGGGAAATTCCCGCGATCGCGGTAGCGCCATTCCATGACCGGACTGCGGCGTTTTCCCCTGCGGCATGGCACGGACATTTCGGTTGACATGTGACCGGTTTTCCGCGCGCAGGAATATCCGCGGCGGGGAAAGGGGATATCGATGCCGCCTCCCGCCGGACGAGGGCCCCCGAGGGCCCGCGCGCACTCGGGGAGGACGGATGCCAGCGGTCTCACGCCGCGCGTTTCTTTCGACGGGGCTCCTCTGGTCGGCGTGCCTGCCCGCGGCGATCCTGACCGCGCAGGGCGGGCTCGTCGCGACGGCCACGCCCGTCTGGGCCGGGAACCGCCCGCGGCGGCCACGCGTGTACACCCGGTCGGACTGGAAGGCCGATCCGCCCAGGAGCAAGGCCGAGGTGCTCGACCGGGCGCCCGACCGGCTCGTCGTCCACCACACGGCGACGGCGAACACGGGCGCGACCGACCTCGACGCGGCCTTCCGGCTGTCCCGGACGATCCAGCGCTACCACATGAAGCACAACGGCTGGGAGGACATCGGCGAGCAGTTCACCGTCAGCCGGGGCGGATACGTCATGGAGGGCCGCAACCGCTCACTGCCGGCTGTGGAGGCGGGCAAGCACGTGATGGGCGCGCAGGCGGCCGACCACAACGACCACACGCTGGGCATCGAGACCGAGGGGACCTACACCTCCTGCCTGCCCCCGGCCCGCCAGTTGTCCGCGCTGACCGCCCTGCTGGCCTGGCTGTGCGACGCCTACGCGCTCGACCCACACGAGGCCATCGTCGGCCACCGCGACCTCAACCGGACCGCATGCCCGGGCGACCGCCTCTACGCGTACCTGCCGCAGTTGCGCGACGACGTCGCGCGCCGCCTGGGCGGGCGCGGGTCCGGGCGGGGCGAGCCCCGGCCGCCGCGTCTCGCGCTGCCCGAGGGTCCGTACGAGGGAGTCGCGCTCATCGGCGACCTGCCGCTGGAGCACGGTCCCGCCGTGGGCCCGCACGACCTGACCCGCTGACGGCAGCCCGCGATCAGTTGAGCGCGAGGAGGCTGACGGCGACGGCGGCGGCGCCGAGCCCGGTGAGCTGGCTGCGGTGGATGCGTTCGGCCAGGACGACGCGGGCCAGCAGGACGGTGCCGGCCGGATAGAGCGCGGTGATGACGGCGACGACGGCGAGGTCTCCGCTGCGGGCGGCCAGGAGGAAGGCGAGGTTGGCCAGGGAGTCCAGCATGCCCGCGGCGGCGCAGAGGGCGGGCGCGGGGCGCCGGTCGCCGAGGCGCTCGCGGAGCAGGGCGGCCGCGGTCAGGACGAGGACGGAGGAGACGGCGCGACCGGCGATGATCGGAGCGAGGCCGCTGTCGGCGGGGGCCTGATGGAGGCAGATGAGCTGGGCGGCGATGGCGGCGCCCGCGCCCAGGGCCAGCAGCAGGGTGGTGCGGCTGGGCCGGGAGGCGCCCGCACCGGGGCCCGCGCTGACCAGGACGACGGCGATCAGCGCGAGCGGGAGGCCGAGCAGGGCGTAGGTGGTGAGGTGTTCGCCCTGGGCCAGGCCGAGGCCGACCGGCAGGACGGCGGAGACCAGCGCGGTGATGGGGGAAAGCACACTCATCGGACCGATCGCCAGGGTGCGGTAGAGCAGCGCGAAGGCCGCGGCCGAAGCGGCTCCGGACGCGGCGCCCCAGGCCAGCGCGGCCGGGCTCCAGTGCGCGCCGAGGAAGGGCCACAAGGCGAGCTCGACGGCGAGACTCGCGGGAGCCGCGATGACGACGGTGCGCAGGACGTGCGCGCCGCGGGCGCTGAGCCCGCCGAGGAAGTCGGCGCAGCCGTACGCGAGAGAGCTGGCCAGGGCCAGCAGAAGAGCGGTCACAACGCATACCTTTCAGTGGAACGACCGTAAGGTACAATAGAGTGACCGACAGGAGGGATGGCAAGCGGTGGGGCATACGGCGGCGGCGCTGCGGGCGGTGGCGTCCAACGTGAAGGCGGCCCGGCTGCGGGCGGGCCTCTCCGTGGAGCAGCTCAGCGCCCGGGCGCAGGTGAGCAAGGGAGCGCTGGTCAGCCTGGAGAACGCGCAGGGCAACCCTAACCTGGCCACGCTGGTGCGCCTCGCCGACGCCCTGGGCATGTCGGTGTCGGCCCTCACCGAGGGCCGGCGGCATCGCGACATCCAGATCGTGGAGGCCGCCGACACCGAGCCGCTGTGGACCGGAGAGCACGGCGGCGAGGCCCGCCTCATGCTCACCACCAGCGGCCCGGCGCCGGTGGAGGTGTGGCGCTGGCGCCTGCACCCCGGCGAGGCGTATCCCAGCCATCCCCACCCGGACGGGGTGGTGGAGACCGTCAGCGTCATCCGCGGCCGCCTGACCCTCGTCCTCGACGGCGCGGAACACCAGGTCCCCGCCGGGGCCACCGCCACGTTCGACGGTGGCGTCCCCCACACCTACCGGGGCGGCGGCGCCGAGCCCTGCGAGCTGCTCATGACCGTGCACCTGCCGCCGCGCACCGGCGGCGGTTAGCGGCCCTTCGACGAGCCCGGCCGTCAGAGCCGCTCGACGTTCGGCCCCCGGCAGCGGTTGCGGGTGTCGAAGACGAAGGCGCTCTCGCGCTGGACCAGGGCGTAGTCGAAGCAGTCGTGGTCGGTGAGGACCACGACGGCGTCGGCCGCCGCGATCTCCCGCGGCGAGGCGTCGGCGATCGCCACCCCCTCGGGCACGAGGGCGAGGTCGACGTGCGGGTCGGCCGCGCGCACGTCCGCGCCCAGCTTGCGCAGGTGCTTGGCCACCTCCAGCGCCGGGGACTCGCGGCAGTCGCCGGTGTTCTTCTTGTACGACAGGCCGAGCAGGAGCACCCGGCTGCCGTTCAGGGCCTTGCGCCGGTCGTTCAGCGCCAGCACCAGCCGGTCGACGACGTGCGCGGGCATGTGGTCGTTGACGTCGTTGGCCAGCTCCACGAACCGGAAGTTGTGCCCCAGGCTGCGCTTGACCTTCCAGGACAGGTACGACGGGTCGATCGGCAGGCAGTGGCCGCCGACGCCGGGCCCCGGGGTGAAGCGCATGTAGCCGAACGGCTTGGTCGAGGCGGCGTCGATGGCCTCCCACACGTCGATGCCGAGCTGCCTGGCGAAGACCGACAGCTCGTTGACCAGGGCGATGTTGACGTGCCTGAAGGTGTTCTCCAGGAGCTTGCACAACTCGGCCACCTGCGGCGAGGACACGGGGACGACGTGTTCGACGACGGCCTCGTAGAAGTCGCGGACCCGCGCGAGGGCGGCGTCGTCGAGACCGGAGACGACCTTCGGCGTGTTCTCCAAGCGCCACCGCGCGTTGCCGGGGTCGATCCGCTCGGGGCTGTAGCCGAGGTGGAAGTCGCCCGGCGCGCGCAGCCCCGATCCCTCCTCCAGGATCGGGCGCAGGTACTCCTCCGTCGTCCCCGGATAGGTGGTCGACTCCAGCACCACGGTCGCGCCCGGCCGCAGGCGTGGGGCGAGCGAACGGCCGGCCGACGCGATGTGGCTGAGGTCGGGCACGCCGTCGGTCAGCGGCGTCGGCACGGTGATCACGCAGACGTCGAAGCCCTCGGCGTCGGCGTAGTCCGCGCTGGCCCGGTAGCGGCCCGTCGCGTGCGCCGCCGCGAGCGCGTCGTCGCCGATGTCCTCGACGTACGACTGTGCGGCGTTGAGCCGCTTGACCCGCCACTCGTCCACCTCGACGCCCACCACGTCGAACCCGGCGTGCACGGCGCGTACGGCCAGCGGCAGGCCGACGTAGCCCTGCCCGACCACGACCAGTTTCTCCATCAAGGACCCCCGTCCCTTGTCTGTCATGATGTGGCCGTCCTCAGCCGCGACGGTTCACGAGCGGGCGCCACCAGTCCTGGTGGTCCCGATACCAGTGCACGACGCCGGCGAGTCCTTCGTCGAAGTCCACCCGGGGCTCGTAGCCGATCGCCCTGATCTTGCCGCTGTCCAGCGCGTAGCGCCGGTCGTGCCCGGGCCGGTCGGGCACCTGCTCGACCATCTCCCATCCCGCGCCGAAGGCGTCCAGGATCCGGCGGGTGAGGTCGAGGTTGCTCAGCTCGACCCCGCCGCCGATGTTGTAGACCTCGCCGGGCTCCCCCTTGTCCAGCACAAGCTGGACGCCCCGGCAGTGGTCGTCCACGTGCAGCCACTCCCGCACGTTGCGGCCGTCGCCGTACAGGGGCACGGGCCGCCCGTCGATCAGGTTGGTGACGAACAGCGGGATGACCTTCTCCGGGTACTGGTACGGCCCGTAGTTGTTCGAGCACCGGGTCAGCCGGACGTCCAGCCCGTACGTGCGGTGGTAGGCGCGGCAGAGCAGGTCGGCCCCGGCCTTGGCCGCCGAGTAGGGCGAGTTCGGCAGCAGCGGCTCCGCCTCCGTCCACGTCCCCTCGTCGATCGAGCCGTACACCTCGTCGGTGGACACCTGGACGAACGTGCGGACGTCCGCCTCCAGGGCGGCCTGCAGCAGCCGCTGCGTGCCCAGCACGTTGGTCGTCACGAAGTCGCCCGCACCGGTGATCGACCGGTCGACGTGGGTCTCGGCGGCGAAGTTCACGACCACGTCGTGCCCGGGGACCAGCTCGCGCAGCAGGTCCGCGTCGCACACGTCGCCGTACGCGAACGTGAAGGCGGGGTCGGACTCCACCGGGGCGAGGTTGGCCGGATTGCCGGCGTAGGTGAGCTTGTCCAGCACCGTGACCCGGGCGTCCTCATAGCCGGGATAGACGCCCGACAGCAGCGAGCGGACGTAGTGGGAGCCGATGAAGCCGGCCGCGCCGGCGACGAGTATCTTCACGCGCGCACCTGCACCTTGCTGTGGTCTCCGATCATGAGCTGGTAGGCGTTGGGCACCCCGGTCGCCTTCGTGACCTCCGCGTTGCGGCCGACCAGCGAGTGGGTCATGCCGCGGACGCCCCTGATGGCCGAGTCGGCGAGCACGATGCTGTAGTCCACCTCGGTGTCCTCGATCACGCAGCCCTCGCCGATCGAGGTGTACGGCCCGACGTACGAGCCGATGATCTTGGTGTCGGCGCCGATCACCACCGGGCCGCGGATGACCGAGCCCTCCACCACGGCGCCGGGAGCGATCACCACGCGCCCGCTGACCTCCGACAGCCCGTCCACGGTGCCCGCGACGTCGGGCTCGACCGCCTCGAGCACGATGCGGTTGCACTCCAGCATGTCCTGCAGGCGGCCCGTGTCGCGCCAGTAGCCGGTGACGAAGTGCGACCGCACGCGGTGCCCGGTGTCGATGAGCCACTTGATCGCGTCGGTGATCTCCAGCTCGCCCCGCGCGGACGGCCTGATCGCGCGTACGGCCTCGTGGATGGCCGGGGAGAACGTGTAGACCCCGACGATCGCCAGATCGCTGCGCGGGTGCTCGGGCTTCTCCTCCAGCGCGACGATCTCCCCGTCCGGACCGAGCTCGGCCACGCCGTAGAACTGCGGCTCGGCCACCCGGGTGAGCAGGATGCGGGCGTCGCACTCCTCGGCGCGGAAGGCGTCGACCAGGCCGCGGATGCCGCCGACCAGGAAGTTGTCGCCCAGGTACATGACGAACGGGTCACCGGCCAGGAACTCCCGCGCGACGAGGACGCAGTGCGCCAGCCCGAGCGGCGCCTCCTGGGGGATGTAGGTGACGTCGAGCCCGAACGCCGAGCCGTCGCCGACGGCCTCGCGAACCTCCCGGCCCGTGTCGCCGACGATGATGCCCACGTCGGTGATGCCGGCGTCCCTGATCGCCTCGAGCCCGTAGAAGAGCACCGGCTTGTTGGCGACGGGGACGAGCTGCTTGGCCGAGGTGTGGGTCAGCGGGCGCAGCCTCGTGCCCTTGCCGCCCGCCAGGACGAGTGCCTTCACCGCTGTTCCCGTCCTTCCGCGATATCCGGTGGGCGGCTCATCGCAGCTCACCGCGGAGCAGCGAGTAGAGGACCTGGTCGTGCCAGCCGCCGTCGCGCCACTGGGCCCGCCGCAGGACGCCCTCACGCACGAACCCGACCTTCTCCACCGCACGCTGCTCGCCGATGTTGGCCACGTCGGTGAAGCACTGGAGGCGCTCGGCCCGGGTGTGCGCGAACAGGTAGTCGGCCAGCAGGCGCTGGGCCTCGGTGCCGATGCCGCGGTCGCGGAAGCCCGTGAAGACACAGATTCCGATCGCCCAGCACCAGCACGTCGTCTCGGGTCCCCAGGCCGTCTTCCACCAGGCCACCCATCCGGCGGTGTCCCCGCCGGAGTCGATGGCCAGCCGCCCGTAGTCGTCGCCGAGCAGGCCGTTGTCCGCGAACTGGCGGCGCAGCGCGCCGGAGTGGCGATATCCGTACCACTGGAATTCGCCCCGTGCCTCGGGCGTCGCCCGTTCCGCTTCGAAAACGTCGAGATCCGCCTCGCGGACCGGCCTCAATGTGACGTCCATGATCTCCCCTCATCGGGCATGCGGGAGCCGCGCGACGGGAACGGAATCGTCCGGCGCCTTTTCTCCCGGGCGGGGCCGTGGGAATTCCCATTCGGCCGCCCGCCAGTCGCCAATGCTATGCGCGGACCCGCGCCGACCCGGGAGGCCACATTGCGAACGAGCGTGAAAGGTGCGGATCGGGTTTCTCAATATCCCGCAAATTCGGATGTGCGGCACGAGGAGGCCGACGGCCGCTCATCACAATGACGCCATGACCAACGTATCCGTTGTGATCCCCTGTTACCGATCCGCCCGGACGCTGCCGGCCCTGGTGGAACGCCTTCTCGCCGTTCTGCCCACCGCCGCGAACCTCTTCGAGGTCGTGCTCGTCGTGGACGGCTCGCCCGACGACACGTGGGAGGTGGCGCAGGGCCTCGTCGAGCGGCACGACAGCGTCCGCGCCGTGCTGCTGGCCCGCAACTACGGGCAGCACAACGCCCTGGTCGCGGGCATCCGCTGCGCGCGGTACGAGGTCATGGTGACGATGGACGACGACCTGCAGCATCCGCCGGAGGAGATTCCCCGGCTCCTGGCGGGCCTGCGGCCCGACGTCGACATCGTGTACGGCGTCCCGAGCGGCGGGACACACGGGCGAATTCGCGATTTCGCCTCCAAATCGCTGAAATGCGGGCTTTCCGGGCGGTTCGGCGCGGAGAACGGCGCGGACATCTCCGCGTTCCGCGCCTTCCGGAGTTTCCTCCGGGAGTCGCTGGACGGCGTCGGTGGTCCGCACACGCAGATCGACATCGCCTTCTCCTGGGCGACCACCCGGGTCGGCACCGTACCGGTGCGGATGCAGAGCCGGCTCGTCGGCCGCTCCAACTACACCCCCACGATGCTCGTGCGCCACGCGATCGGCGTGTTCGTCGGGTACAGCACGCTCCCGCTGCGCCTGGTGACCTACTTCGGCCTGCTGACCGGGGCGTTCGGCATCGTCCTGCTGACCGTCTTCCTGTGGACGTACTGGTCGGGCGACAGCACCGTCAAGGGCTTCACCTCGACCGCGTCCATGATCGCGTTGTTCGCGTCCGCCCAGATGATCGCGCTCGGCATCATCGGGGAGTACCTCGGCAGGATCCACGTCGAGAGGATGGGCCGCCCCACCTACATCGTCCGCACCCGGGCCGAGAGCGGTGCGGCGCAGCCGATGACGGTGACGGGCGGGCCGGAGGGGTGGAGCGCGTGAAGCGGGTCGCCATCGTGCAGTCGAACTACATCCCCTGGAAGGGATACTTCGACCTGATCGCGCACGTCGACGAGTTCATCCTGTTCGACGACGTGCAGTACACCGACAGGGACTGGCGCAACCGCAACCTGATCAAGACGGCCGCCGGCCCGAAGTGGCTGTCCATCCCCGTACGGCGCGGCCCGCGCAGCCGGTTGATCAACGAGGTGGTCGCGAGCGACATGGAGTGGCCCCGCGCGCACTGGCTCCTGCTCGCGCAGACCTACCGCAAGGCCCCCTGCTTCGAGGAGGTCGCGCCGGCGATCGAACGGCTCTACCTCGACTGCCGAAGTGACCGGCTGTCGGACATCAACCGGCACTTCCTCGAAGGGCTGCTGGGCGTGCTCGGCATCCCGGCGACCCTGAGCCGCGCCGAGGACTACGGCGCGACCGGGAGCAAGACCGAGCGCCTCGTGGACCTGTGCCGCAGGTCGGGCGCCGGCGAGTACCTCACCGGCCCGGCCGCCCGCGCCTACCTGGACGAGAGCCTCTTCGACCGGGCCGGGATCGGGGTCCGGTGGTTCGACTACTCCGGCTATCCGGAGTATCCGCAGGCGCACCCCCCGTTCGACCACCACGTCAGCGTCCTCGACCTGATCTTCAACACCGGACCGGCCGCCGCTCAGTATCTCAAGAGCGCCCAGCGTCTCAAGGGAGCTCAGCGCCGCGCCGCCGGGCCGGCGATCTCGTAGACGGCGAAGTCCCCGGAGCGCAGGCGCGGGGCGGCCACGTTCCCGAGCTCCGTGCCCGGGACCGTCAGCCGCTCGTCCACGAACAGCCAGCGCACCCCGTAACGGTCCCGCAGCGACCGCACCGCCTGCGCGGAGGGCGCCGCGAACAGCGCCTCGTTCGCCTGGAGCCGCTCGCGGTCCCAGAACGGCAGATACCAGAGCACCTGGCCCGGGCTCCACCGGTCCAGGTTCGCCGTCGCGTACGCCCATCCCTCGACGAGCACCCGCCGCTCGGCCAGCGCCGACACCCAGGCCGCGCGGCTGTCGCAGGGGCCGTCGACGCCGAGACGGCAGTGCATGTTGGTGGCGACGACGTCGCCGGGGCGGGAATGGTCGCGCAGCCACCGCGCGGCGGTGACCAGGCCCTGCGGCATCGCCTGGCTGCGTGCTGCCCGGTCGGCGTCCTCCGCCGCGTTCACGGGGGTCTTGTAGGTCACCGGAAGGATCCGGGTGAACCAGGCGGCCGGCGCGGCGAACGCCGAGGTCACCACGAGCGTGAGGGCGAACGAGCGCAGCGCGCCGCGCCGCGCGGCGACCAGCGCGACCGCCGTCAGCGCCACGAAGACCAGCAGGGCGGCGTACGGCAGGGCGAGCACGCCGAGCGGCTCGCCGTCGGGCAGCGGGACCCGTACGTCGCACAGGATCCGGATGCAGTAGGCGGCGACGGCCCCGGCGCCCACGGCGCAGACGACGGACAACGGCGACGTCCCCGACCTGCGCACGACGGTGACGAGCCCGTAGACCGAGACGATCGCCAGATAGGGATAGGGCGCCTGGAGGAAGTAGATCTCCGAGAGGCCGGGATGCCCGAAGCAGAGCGCCACGCCCAGCCCTGCCAGGCTCATGCCGAGGGTCAGCACGACGGCGGGCCGGGCGAGCGCCCGGGGCCGGCTGAGCAGGCCGAGCGTCCCGCACCACGCGACCGCTCCGGACAGGACGCACAGGAGGGTGAGCCCGAGGACCGCGGCCACCGGTCCCCCGAGCGGCCCTCCGTCGCCGACCACGCCGCCCCACGTCACGCGCATCAGGGACAGCGGCGCCGCCGTCGTTCCCCCGCGCACCCCGCCGTACAGGACGAACTGCGCGTAGAGCAGGCAGGCCACGCTCATGCCCAGGGCGACCAGGGCCGGGCCGTGCGGGCGGCGGCGCCGCACCGCCATGGCGACCGCCACCGCCGTCAGGCCCGCCGTGAGCAGGGGCAGGTACGTCGCCTTGGCCCCCATGACGGCCGCCAGGAAGACCCCCAGCAGGAGCCACTCCCACGGGTTCCGCCTCCGTCTCTCGAGCAGGTCCGCCAGCAGGAGGAAGACCGGGACGAACAGCAGCGCGCCGAAGGTCTGGGTGGGGCTCGACCAGGACTGGACCGGCTTCCAGACCAGCGCGCCGCCGACCGGGCCGATGTAGAGGTTCGGCGCCGCGACGAGGAAGACGGCGGCGAGGGCGGTCAGGGCTCCGGCCCGCGACCCGATGACCCGCCGGGCGGCCAGGCCCAGCAGGACGACCAGCGCCGCCATCATCGGCAGCATGCCGAGGCGGAACAGCAGCACCAGCGGCTCGACGCCGGTCACCCAGCTCGTGGCCGCGTAGTGGGCGTAGACGAACCAGTGGTACGGCAGCGGCTCCCCGGCGACGATCGGCATCGTCGGGGGCACGTGGTGCCGCAGTTCCCCGATGAACGCCAGGTGGAGGGGCATGTCGGGGAGCGACGCCCCGAGCGCCGGCCAGGCGAGGGCCTGCGTGCGGAAGAAGTTGACCGCGCTCCAGACCACCAGGTAGGCGACGACCAGGGCCAGCGACCAGGACCACCAGATCGGTGACCGGGTGGTGCCGGGGGCGCTTCTCCAGTGCCGCCGGAGCCGGGGCACGAGGAGGAAGGCGGCGTACGTCGCGACCGGCCAGGCGAGGACGAGTACCGGCGCCCCCACGGCCCGGGCCGCGACGTAGGCGAACACCTCCAGCCCGTATCCGAGGGCCAGCCCGAGCGCGACCTCCTCGCCCCGGGAGCGGTCACCCCGGTAGAGGGCCCGGACCAGCAGCGTTCCTGGGACCGCGAGGCAGGCGACGAGGTAGCCGCAGAAACGGGCCAGGTCGGAGACGCGGACGCCGTAGCGGGTGAGCGCGGCCGCCGTCAGGGCGAGCACCACGACGGCCGGCGCCCATCTCACCAGCGTCCGCCGCGCCGTCGCACGGGCGTCCGGCGCGTTTTTCGCCGGCGCACCGGTTATCGGCCCGTGCGGGGAATCCCCCGGGCTCCGGGTCGGCGAGCCTCCCCCGGCCGCGCTCCTCGCGACCGGATCGAACAGCGCTTTCTCATCCGACCGGGACGGGCCCGTGGCAGGGATTTCCCGAGGCGAGGTGTCAGCCATGCGTGCGATTCTCGCGGCGGCGGCACCACGAATTCGCCCGCGACCTCGTTCCGGGCGGATTCCTTGACATTCTTTTGCGGGTGTCCCGCTCACCGGCCGGAAACGCGGAAATCGCGAATCGCCTTTCCATCGTCCCGCGAACCGCCGTCACGAAGGACGGTGCGCCCGCACGACCAGGGTGACTCCGGGAAGCGATTTGACGGGCAGATATCTCTCGGCCGCGACCACGGCGCCCAGCCCCAGGTTGACCAGGGGCGGCACGTCCGTGACGTCGGAGCCGCTGGTGCGCTTCCTGCGCCAGGCCACGATCGGCCGCATCAGCACGTTCCAGCTCCACATGCGGTCGACGACCAGCCCGGCCCCGCGCAGCAGGGCAGCCAGTTCGTCCCGGGCGTACCGGCGGAAGTGGAAGGACGCCACGTCGTGCGCCGACCACAGCGCCATGTCGCACGGCACCGTGATCAGCGCCCGGCCACCCGGCCGCAGCACGCGCACCAGCTCGCGGGCGGCCGTGTGGTCGTCCTCGATGTGCTCGAGCACGTCGAACGCGAGCACGAGGTCGAAGGACTGTGCGGGCAGCGGCAGGTCGCACGCGTCGGCGTGGATCGCCCGCAGGCCCCGCCGGACGGCCAGCTCGACCGCGGTCTCGGAGTAGTCGGCCGCAAGCGCGTCCCACCCATGCTCCACGAGCACGCGGGTGTTGCCGCCGCCCGCGGCGCCGACGTCGAGTGCCCTGCCGGGCGGCCCGAGCCGCCGCAGCTCCCGGGCGAGCAGGGCGCGCCGCTCCCGGTACCACCAGTGCCGGTCCTCCAGCTCGACCGTACGGCGGATGTCAGTGGCCTCCATGGGCAGCCTTCCCCTAGTGATCAGTTCTTACGGCGGGCCGGGAACGTCCAGAGTCTGTGCACGAGGTAGCTCAGCGGCACGTTCACGACGATGACCAGCGCCTGCGCCACCATGATCGGAATCCCGGCGAGCTCCACCAGGAGCGGAACGCCCGTGACCGACGCCGCCAGGAAGCCCAGCCCGACGGCGTAGAACCGCAGGTGGCCGAGCACCCAGGACGATCCGGAGACGCGGAAGACCCTCAGCCGATACCACGGATAGACGACGACCGAGGCGACGAACTGGCTGGTCACGAGCAGGAGGAGATACGGGACCCGATGCCCGAGCGCGGCCAGTTGGACGCCGAGGATCGCGTAGTACACCACGGCCGACATCGCGCCGCTGCCCAGGTAGAGCACGCGCCGCCGGTCGAGCGCCACGGACAGGGCCCAGCGCGCGAGGTGACGGCGCCCCGCGGACGGCCGGGGATCGTGACCAGGACCGGGACATCGGGCGGCTTTCGGCACCGGTCCCGGTGTGTGTCCAGGTGTGGGTCCGGGTGTGTGTCCCGGTGCGAACCCGGTGGCGTTCCGTCCCACCGTCAGCGCACCTCGTAGCCGCGCACCGCCTCGACGACACGAGCCGCGCCGTCCTCGCCGAGACCCGCGAACAGCGGCAGCCGTACGAGCCGGTCCGCGACGTTCTCGGTGACCGGGCAGCCGCCGGGGGCGGTCCTGCCGTGCCGCAGGCCGGCCGGCGAGCTGTGCAGCGGCTGGTAGTGGAACGCCGCCTGCACGCCGTGGGCGGCGAGGTGGGCGATGAACGCCTGCCGGTTGCGCAGGTCGGGCAAAAGCAGGTGGTAGAGGTGCGCCGGATGCGCGCGGTCGTCGGGAACGGCCGGCTGCGCCACCCCGTTCTCGGCCGCCCAGTCCGCCAGGCCCTCGTGGTAGTCGCGCCAGACCGCCTGGCGCAGCCGCTGGATCGTGCCGAACGACTCCAGCTGGGCGGTCAGCATGGCGGCGAGGACGTCCGAGGGCAGATAGCTCGACCCGATGTCGACCCACTGGTACTTGTCGACCTGTCCCCGGAAGAACCGGCTGCGGTCGGTGCCCTTCTCGCGGATGATCTCGGCGCGCGCGGCGAGGGCGGCGTCGTTGACGAGCAGGGCGCCCCCCTCACCGCACTGCACGTTCTTCGTCGCGTGGAAGCTCTGCGTCGCCATGAGCCCGAACGACCCGAGGGGCCGGCCCCGGTAGAACCCGCCCAGCCCGTGCGCGTTGTCCTCGATCAGGGCCAGGCCGTGGCGATCCGCCACCGCGCCGATCGCGTCCATCTCGCAGGCCACGCCGGCGTAGTGGACGACCACCACGGCCCGGGTCCGCTCGGTGATCGCGGCCTCGATCAGGCGTTCGTCGATGTTCAGGGTGTCGGGCCTGCAGTCCACGAACACCGGCACCGCCCCGCGCAGGGCGTAGGCGTTGGCGGTCGACACGAACGTGAACGACGGCATGAGGACCTCGTCGCCGGGCCGCAGGTCCAGCAGGATCGCCGACATCTCCAGGGCATGCGTGCACGAGGTCGTCAGCAGGGCGCGGGCGGCACCGGTCAGTTCGCACAGAAGCCGGCCGGCCCGCTCGGTGAACGGCCCGTCCCCGCAGGTGAACCCCTGGCGTACCGCCTCCGCGAGGTAGGCGAGCTCGTTGTCCGCGACGTGGGTCCGGTTGAAGGGGACAGCCTTCAGGCTGGTTGTGCTCACCGCCGTAGTGAACAACGGCCCCGTGCCCCCGCCCCGCCGCCGCCGCGCGTGGTTGGCGAATCATGGCGCAACCCTTACGACGGCGGCGGAGACGGGGGCCGGGCTACCTCACGTTGACGACCTGCACCACCTCGTTCGAGGTGCTGGGGGCGAAGCGCACCCACGCCTCGGCCTGCGCCGTGAGACCGCCGAGGTAGACGGCGGTGATGTGGTGCTCCCCCACCGACAGCGCCGAGGTGGTGAACGTGGCGGGCGTGTCGGCGCCGGTCTGCATGCCCGTGCCGATGACGACGCCGTTGTCCTTGAAGACCACCCTCCCGGCCGGCGCCAGCGTGCCGCTGCGGGGATGCACCCGCGCGGTGAACGTGACCGGGAACTTCGCCTGGGAGGGGTTCGGCGAGGAGGTCAGCTCGGTCGTGGTGCCGGGGTCGAACGGCAGCGTGACGCGGGTCGGCGGCGGGACGATCGCGTCGACCGTGTTCGCGCGGTTGATCCCGTTGTCCGCCTCGGTGGTGCCCTCGATCGTGACCGTGTTGTCGAGGAGGAGGGTCCGTCCGTCGATGACGGCGCCCTCCGCGACCTTGATCGAGCCGCGGGCCAGGACGGTGCCGCGGAAGGTGGAGTACGTCCCGAGGGCGGCGCCCTCGGTGGCCTGCCAGTAGACGTTGTCCGCCTGTGCCCCGCCCACGAGCATGATGTTGCTGACCTTGGCCGTGGTCAGCGTGCTCGCGCGGAAGATGAAGACCGCGTCCGGGTTCCCCCCGGCGTCGATGGTGAGCGTCCCGTCGATGCGGAACGTCCCGTCCGCCGAGTCGTACACGCCGGGGGTCCTGCGGGTTCCACCGAGCTCGGCGGGCACGGTGACGGCGGGGCCCCGATCCGAGATGTCGTCGTACGCGGCGGTCGCGTCGGCCATCACCTGCGCCGCCTCGGCGTCACCGGCGTGGATCTCCCCCTCGACCACGCCCGGCGGGAAGCCGGTGACGGTGGTGCCGGGGCTCACGTCGACGTCCCCGGTGATCAGGGTCATGTTCGCGCTGATGACCGTGCCCGCCGCCAGCACCGCCGAGTGCTCGGCCGCGCCGAGGTCCACCGGGGGCTGGTCCGCGCTGGCGCGGCCGTCCATCACGACGAGGACGCCCGCGACAAGGGCCGCGACGAGGGCCGCGTACAACCACACGGCGTTGGCGCCACGTGGGAGAAACCGGCGGTGATCGGCGACTGCCGCCATGAGAGGACTCCTCCTTCTCGGGGATCCGGCCGTGCCGCGAGATCGGCCCGGACGGGTCGATCGGCGGGTCGCGGTGGCCTGCCCGCGCGTAAGCATTGGGTAAGGGGATCGGCAGGGGCGCGGCCGGACACCGGGCGCGGGCGTTTCGTTGCCCGTTCTTTGCCCGGCGCCGGCCGTTCCGTTCAGCCCTGCTGGAACACGACGTCGACCCAGTAGTTCGACGAGCGGAAGGTGCTGGCCGGGAAGGTGTCGGTGGCACTGTAGGCGTACACCCCGTTGCCGCCCGACGCGCTGTCGGAGGGCGCGGTCAGGGGCCCGTTGGTGCGCGGCGAGGTGAAGTACGGCCTGGTCAGCGAGTAGCGCCCCGAGGTGTGGTACGAGGCCACGTACGTGGTGCCCGCGGTGATGGCGACGGGGTTGGGGAAGTCGACCTGCTGCCACCCGCTGGCGGTCTCGTTCGTGAAGGTCGCGGTCGCCAGCTGCGTGCCGCCGGACGTCCACAGGCTGCCGATGTGGGTCCCGGTGTTCTGCGGGCCCTTGTAGAACCGGATGCCGGTGACCAGGCCGCCGGTCGCGGAGGTGAACTTCACGCCGAGCACCGCATCCTGGTCGTCGGGCTGGTTGACGACCGCGGGGGTGTCGGTGTTGTCCCAGAGCGTCTGCGAGGGAGTGAACATCACGTCGACCCAGTAGTTCGACGCCCGGTAGCTGCTGGTCGGGAAGGTGTCGGTGGCGCTGTAGGCGTACACCCCGTTGCCGCCGGACGCGCCGTCGGAGAGCGCGGTGAGAGGGCCGTTGGTGTAAGCGGAGGTGAAGTAGGGCCGGTTCATCGCGTAGAAGCCGGACGTGGTGTGGTACGACGCGATGTACGTGGTGCCGGAGCTGATGGCGACGGGGTTGGGGAAGTCCATCCGCTGCCACCCGGTCGCGGTCTCGTTCGTGAAGGTCACGGTGGCGATCTTCTGGCCGTCGGCCGTCCATAAGCTGCCGGTGTGGGTCCCGGTGTTCTGCGGGCCCTTGTAGAACCGGATGCCCGTGATCACGCCGTCCACCGCCGACTGGAACTTCACGCCGACCACCACGGCCTGCGGGTCGTTCCGCGACGCCTGGTCGGGGGTCACGCTGTCGCTCCACAGGCTGACGCTCGACACGCGCTGCACCAGCTCAGGCGAGGTGCTCGGGGCGAAGTGGATGACCTCCTCGCCGTTGAAGGTGTCGCCGCCGAGGTAGACGGCCGTGATCCGGTGCTGCCCGGCGGCGAGGCTCGACGTGGTGAGCTGAGCGGGATGCCCGTCGTCGTGGTAGTCCGTGCCGATGACCGTCGTCCCGTCCTTGAACGCCACGTAGCCCGCGGGGACGATCGACCCCGACTGCGCCTGGACGTTGGCCGTGAAGGTCACCGCGTCCCCGGTGGTCGACGGGTTGAGCGAGGAGGTCAGGGACGTGGTCGTGGGCGGGTTGTTCGGCACCGTCACACGGGTGGCCGGGGAGCTCGTGGTGCCCTGCAGGCCGATCGTGTTGTTCAGCGAGAACAGCCGTCCGTACACCGCGGCGCCCGAGCTCACCGACACCGCGCCGGAGGCGAGCACGTTCCCGCGGAAGGTGCAGAACGTGCCCAGCGACGCGGTGCCCGTGAGCTGCCAGTACACGTTGTCCTCCTGGGCGCCGTTGATCAGGGCGATATTGCTCACGCCGGCGGCGGTGAGGGTGGAGGCCCGGAAGACGAAGACCGCGTCGGGGTTGGCCTGCGCGTCGAGCGTGAGCGTGCCGTTGATGGTGAAGCCGCCGCCGGAGGAGTCGTAGACGCCGGGGGTCCTGGTCGTCCCGCCGAGTGCGGGCGGGATCGTGCCGTTCGAGGACATGGCGCTGACGGCGTTGTACGCGTCGACCGCGTCGGCCTTCGCGCCTGCGGCGGCGGCGCCGGTCCGGATGGAGCCGCTCACGGTGCCCGGCGGGAATCCGGTCACCGTGGTCCCCGGGCTCACCCCGAGGTCTCCGGTGATCGAGGTGAGGTTGGTGTTCGTCACCGACGTCCCCGCCAGCACCGCGTACGTGTCGGCGTCGCCGAGGGTCAGGGACGGGTCGGCGCTCGCGCGGCCGGGGATCGCCACCCCCAGTGCGAGGACGGCCAGCAGAGCCGTGAGGACGGCCGAGAGGCGGCGCCGGACGGTTGCGCCGGAGCCGGGGCGGCGTCCGCCACCCGTCCTCCGCCGGGCGGGCTCCCGCCCGCGTTTCATCGCATTTCCGTACATTTTCTACCTTTCTCGCATAATCGAGCGAATGCCATATAACCGCGCACATCGCGGGGGGACTTTCTATGCGAATCGGCTCAGGGAGCCGACAGATGCGATGCGCAAACGATGACGCGAGGAAGGCCGCCACGGAATGGGGGATTGCCGCGCCGATGAAGAGGATCTATGCGCGGGCGAAAAAGATCTACGAAATGCCCGCTCGAGTTGGATGGTACTCCGGGGTGTCTGCGGTTTCCATATGGTCCGCTCCCTTTGCTGCGCTCGGCTCCCCTTTCATCGCATTTCCAGATAAGCGAATCCCGATTTCGCGCCGGACGTTTCCGGCGCCGTCCTGTGGGCCGGGCGGGAGCGCCGCCCGGCCCCGGCGGTCAGGACAGGACGGTGAACGGACGGCAGTTGCCCGGCCAGGCGGGGACGCCGCCGGTGCCCGGGACCGCCGGCAAGACCGTGCACCGGGTCTGCGCCACCTGATCGGCGGTGGCCACGGTGACGTACAGGTCGTTGCCCGTGCCCGCGAGCTCGGCGTCCACCGAGACGGCCCGTACGCCTTCGGGGTAGCCCGCGACGTGGGACAGGTCGTACCAGGTGTGCGTGCGCGGATCCCGGACCAGGGTCCTGCCGTCACCGGGGACGCGGCCGAGGAACGTCAGGAGCGAACCCGGATTGCCGACGAACGAGCTCGAGTCCACGCTCGTCGTGGGGCCGGCGGGCCCGGGTGGTCCTTGCGGACCGGCCTTCCCCTCCGGTCCTGCCGGTCCCTGCGGCCCGGCGGGCCCCGCGGGCCCGGGTGGTCCTTCCGGCCCGGCCTTCCCTTCGGGTCCGGCCTTTCCCTCCGGTCCTTCGGGTCCGGCCGGTCCTTCCGGGCCCCGGGGCCCTTCCGGCCCGGGTGGCCCCTGCGGCCCCCGCTCGCCGGTCTCCCCCGCCGGCCCGGCCGGGCCCGTGGCCCCCCTCTCGCCGGACGAGCCCGACGAGCCGAACGGGACGAACGGACCGGCGGGCCCGCCGGCTCCGGACAGCCAGGGCGGCGCGGACAGGAAGGGCCCGGCGGCGCCACCCGAGTCGCGGGGCCCGCCGTCGTCGTCCCACCGAGGTACGGCCGCCGCAGGGCCTGGGCGGACCGGTGCGGCGGCCCCCGCCGCACCCGGCGGCGCGGACGGCGGAGCGGCGGCGGCGCCCTCTGTGGCCTCGTCGTCCCAGGACCAGGGCGGCGCGGCGAACGCGGCGGTGGCCCCTCCCCGTGCGTGCCGGCCGTCCGTCGCGCGTGCGTCCCGCGGCGCGCACGGCCGCTTCTTCGCCTTCTTCGCGCCGCGGGTCGCCGAACCGTGCGGGCGCCCGGGCCCGGGACCGCAATCCGCGTCCGCCCTCGGCCCTCGTGGACCGTGGCCGAGGGTCGCGGAGGCGGTCCCACTCGCCGCGACGCCCGCAACGGCCGGGGCGGCCAGCGCCATGACTCCGCCGGCGACCACCCCGGCGACCACCGCGGCGACGGCACGCCGCAGTGCGCCCGCCCCGTCGGTCGACCGCGACGTCGCCCCACTTTCCCGAGGATTCACGCGAACCCGTCCTTCCAGCGAGAAATCCAGCTTCTGATGGCCACTTCCGGGCCGGCGCGAAATCCCGGCGAATTCTTTTCGCGGAGAAACCGCCGCCTGGGCGTTCCGGCCGCCGGAAGGCCGGGGTATGCCGATTCACAGGCATCCCTTGCCCCGCTCTTTGGCGGCGGTTTACCCGGCCCCGCGCCGGCGGCGCCGGCAGGGCGCGCGAAATGCGAAACGGTATCCGCCCTGCAGGGAACTCTCCGTTTCCGTGCATGTCGCCGGGCGATATTCGGGCACCGCTATCCTTCGCTAGCCGTCCTCAGCTTAAGGCGTTCCGCCGCGCGAACCAGAGGTTGTACATGCCAGGCGAATGGAAAACAATCGGCGCTGCCCGGAAAAAAGGATTTCCCGGCGCCGCGCGCATCTTCGGCATCGTGATGACGGCCGCGGCCGTCCTCCTCGCCACAACCTGGGCGCCGGTGTCCGCCGAAGACTCCGCCGAAGACCTGGGCCAGGGCGACATGAGGATCGTAAGCACGAGGCCCTCCGGCCCGCCGCAGGGCACGCCCACGCCCGATGCCAAGGTTTCCCCGCAGCTCACCACAGGCGCCCCCACGAGCGGCCCCACGCGGGCCCCGCGCCTCGGCGGCTGGGGGCACCTCCGGAGGGGACATGGCCGGGCATCCCGTCAGACGTGCCCGCCAGGGTCGATCATCTGCGTCGAGAACAGTCTGCCGGGCAGTCCACCCTCCGAGTGGGACGTGCCCGGTGCGGGCAGCCCGACGATCACCGGTTACGCCACCCAGATGAGCGTCAACGCGGGACAGACCCAGCAGTTCAAGGTGAACGCCCCCTCGATCACCTCCTACCGCATCGACATCTACCGGGTCGGTTACTACAGCGGCCTGGGCGCGCGGAAGATCGCCACCGTCAACCCCTCGGTCCTGCTGCCGCAGTCGCAGCCGGCCTGCCTCAACGACACGACGACGGGCCTGGTCGACTGCGGCAACTGGAGCGTCTCGGCGTCCTGGACCGTACCGGCCGACGCGGTCTCCGGCGCCTACCTCGCGAACTTCGTCCGTACGGACGGCACCAACGGCGTCAGCCAGAACATCTTCGTCGTCAGGAACGACGCGCGTAACTCCGACATCCTCGTGCAGACCTCCGACGCGACGTGGCAGGCGTACAACACCTACGGCGGCAACAGCCTGTACAAGGGCCTGCCGGCGGGCCGCGCCTTCAAGGTCAGCTACAACCGCCCGGTCATCACCCGCGCCGGGTGGCCGGAGACCTATTTCTTCAACGCCGAATACCCCATGATCAGGTGGCTGGAGTCCAACAGCTACGACGTGAGCTACACCAGCAGCGTCGACACGGTGACCAGCGGCTCCCAGCTGCTCAACCACAAGGTGTTCTTCTCCTCCGGGCACGCCGAGTACTGGTCCTCGGAGATGCGCGACAACGTCATCAACGCCAAGAACAAGGGCGTCAACATCGCCTTCTTCACCGGCAACGAGATGTTCTGGAAGACGAGGTGGGAAAGCAGCATCGACCCCTCGGCGACCCCGAACCGGACGATGGTCTGCTACAAGGAGACCGTCGCCAACATGAAGATCGACCCGAGTCCCACCTGGACCGGGACCTGGCGTGACCCGCGTTTCGCCCAGCCGCCCAACGGCGGCTATCCGGAGAACGCCATGACCGGCACGCTCTTCATGATCAACGGCAACGTCAACAACGCGATCACCGTCCCGGCGGAGTACGCCCCGATGCGCCTGTGGCGCAACACCTCGGTCGCGAACCTGCAGCCCGGGCAGGTCGCCACGTTCCCCAACGGCACGCTCGGCTACGAGTGGGACGAGGCGCCGGACAACAGCTTCTCTCCGGCGGGGCTGGTGCTGCTCTCCCGCACCACCGTGGCCACCCCCAACAAGTTCCTGCTCGACTTCGGCGCGACGTACGGCGCCGGGGTCGCCACGCACAGCCTCGTCCTCTACCGCGACCCGAGCGGCGCGTACATCTTCGGCGCGGGGACCATCCAGTGGTCGTGGGGGCTCGACTCCGTCCACGACCGGTCCGGCACGCCGACGGACATCCGGATGCAGCAGGCGACGGTCAACCTGCTCGCCGACATGCGGACGCAGCCGGCCACCCTGCAGCCGGGCCTGGTCCCGGCCACCCCGTCGACCGACACCTCTCCCCCGACCTCGACGATCACCACCCCGTCGAGCGGCGCCTCGGTGCCCGGCGGCACCACCGTGACGATCGCCGGAACCGCCTCCGACACCGGAGGAGGCGTCGTGGCGGGCGTGGAGGTGTCGGTCGACGGCGGCACCACGTGGCATCGGGCGACCGGCCGGACCACCTGGCAGTACGCGTGGACGACGACGAGCAACCAGGGCCCGGTCACGATCATGTCGCGGGCCGTGGACGACATCGGCAACATCCAGCGGACCCCGGCCGGCAGGTCGGTGACCGTCAACGCGGGCTGCCCGTGCTCCATCTGGTCCCCGGACACCGTGCCCGCCATCGTCACCAAGGACGACAAGCAGCCCGTCGAGCTCGGCGTCCGGTTCCGCGTGCGGACCCCCGGCTACATCTCCGGCGTCCGCTTCTACAAGGGCCCGCTGAACACCGGGACGCACGTCGGCAGCTTGTGGACCAACACCGGGCAGTTGCTGGCGCAGGCGACCTTCACCGACGAGACGGCGACCGGGTGGCAGCAGGTCAACTTCTCGACGCCCGTGCCGGTGAACAACGACGTCAGCTACGTCGCCTCCTACCACACCAACACCGGGAACTACTCGGTCAACCGGGACTACTTCGTCACGCAGTACTCCAACGGCCTCATCACTGGGCTGGCGGACGGCACGGACGGCGGCAACGGGCTCTACACCTACAGCAAGACGAGCACGTTCCCGACCAGCACCTATCGCGCCAGCAACGCCTGGGTCGACGTGGTCTACTCGCAGGCGACCACGCTGTGGGACGAGTCGGCGACACCGGCGGTCATCGCCCAGCCCGACACCAAGGCGGTCACGCTCGGCGTCAAGTTCCAGTCCTCCGTCTCGGGCGCCATCCGGGGGATCCGCTTCTACAAGAGCACCCAGAACACGGGTGTCCATGTCGGCAGCCTGTGGACGACCGACGGCCAGCTTCTGGCGAGCGTGACGTTCACCAACGAGACGCCGTCCGGGTGGCAACAGGCCCTCTTCTCCACACCCGTGAACATCACGCCGGGCACCACGTACATCGCGTCGTACTTCACACCGAGCGGGTTCTACGCGCTGGACCGGGACTACTTCACCACCCAGTACAGCCGCGGGCCGCTCACCGCTCCGTCCAGCACCGCGTCCGGGGGCAACGGGGTCTACACCTACGCCGCGACGAACACGTTCCCGGCCGCCACCTACCGCGCCTCCAACTACTGGGTGGACGTGCTGTTCGATCCCGCCCAGACACAGGCCGCCGCCCGCCGGGCCGTGCGCTACGGGGCCGACCGGGCGTACGGGAGTTCGGTGCCGCTCTCGGTGCCGCACTCGCTTCCGGGGCGGCGGCCCGCGGCGCCGTACGCGCCGGCCCCGCTCGTCCGCAGGACCGGCCGGCCGCAGCACGTCACCGCGCGGGCGCCGATGCTGGAGAGGTATTCGTATCTGGTCCCCGGCCCGGCGAAAGATCGGAAAGGTCACCGGGGCCGCCCGCGATCGGTCACGCGATCACGGTGATCCGTACCAGTCCTCGATACGGGCCGCCACAAGCGGCCAGTCGAGGCGGGCGACGGCCGCCCTGGCGCGCCCGGTCATCCGGGCGCGGGCCTCGTCCCCGTCCAGCACCGACAGCAGGCAGGTGAGGAGATCGTCGGCCGATCCGCTGCGGAAGACGCGGTAGGCCTCACGATCGGCCACCACCGGGTCCAGCGTGGCGTCGGAGGAGACGACGACGGCGGCGCCCAGGGCGAGCGCCTCCAGCGCGGCCGTGGGCACCCCCTCCCCGACGGAGGAGAGCCTGCGTGAGGAGAGCACGAACACCTGCGCCCGGCTCACCAGCCCGTAGACCTCGTCGCCGGGAAGGTGCCCGGTGAACTCGACGCCCCGCTCCGCGCCCGCCAGACGTTCGAGGCGGGCGCGCTCGGGCCCCTCGCCCACGATGACGAGGCGCGCCCCCGGCCGTACGGCGCGCAGTCGGCGGAACGCTTCGATCGTCAGGGCGTGGTTCTTCACCGGGACGAGGCTGCCCACGCTGACGATCAGTCCGGGCTCCGGGGTGGCCCGCGACCGGAATGCCTCGAGCCGGGGCAGGTCCACCCCGCTGGAGATCGTGAGGATCGCGTGCGCGGGGACGCCGGCGCTGCGCAGGTCGGCCGTGGGCCGGGTGCCCAGCGCGGTGAACCCGGCGACGTGGCGGAAGGCCCACGGCATGATCGCGCGATGCCGCATCGCCAGCGCGCCGTGCACGGTGACCAGCAGCGGAACCCCCAGCCGCCGGGCGACCGGGCCGAGGAAGAGCGCCTCACGGTGGTCCCCGTGCAGGTGCACGACGTCCAGCGGCCCCAGGCGTGGGAGCGCGCGGGCGCAGTCCATGGCGAACGCGAGGGGATCCGATTTCCTGGCGACGGCGCGGGTCACGCGGCTGCGCGGCGGCGTCACCGCCGCGACGCCCGGCGGGACCCCTCCGTGCCGGAGGGCCACCAGCACCCGGTGCCCCCGAAGCGCCTGCTCCTGGGCGACACGCGCGGTGTGGCGTTCCTTGCCTCCCGGTTCCGGAGGCATCCGGTATGAGATATGCAGAATCCTCACGTCATCCTCTCCGGTGATTTCCGCGCCCGCCGTCGATACGCGCGGGCCGTCTCCCTACGCGGATCTGCGCGCGCTCGCCAGATCGCGGGCCGCGCGCCCGCGGCCGCGCAGCGAGGCCGCGACCCATCGCACATCGGCGGCGCGCGGCAGCAGATCCCCGGCGCCGAGTCCGGCGGCCCTGGCGAACCACCCGACCTCCACCGCCGCCATGGCGCCGTAGCTCAGGGTCGAGGCGAGGGCCGCGCCGGTCGCTCCCCACAGCGGTATGAGCACGGCGTTCAGCGCGACGTTCGACGCGAGGGCGCACGCGGCGACGGCGGTCATCGTCATCGGACGGCCCAGCCGCACCAGGTACTGCTCCACCGGCCGCAGCAGCGACCAGGCCACCGTGCCGGGGGCGAGGGCGAGCAGCGGCGTCAGGCTCCCCGAGAAGGCCGCGCCGTACAGGGTGGGGATCAGCAGGGGCGCGACGCACGCCAGCGAGCAGACGGCGGCCGACCCGAGCATGAGGTTCAGCCGGACGGTCCGGGCCGTGACGGCCTGGGCCTCGGCCTCGTCCCTGACCGCCTGGCGGGCGACCACGATCTGCGCCAGCGCGTCGGTGGGCACCCTCGACAGGGACAGGAGCGACGTCGCGACGGTGTACAGGCCCACCTCGGCCGGCGTCACCCAGACGTTCAGGAGCAGCACGTCGACGGTGAGCAGGAGATGGAACGCGACCGCGCCCAGGTGATAGCGGCCCGACAGCGCGAGCTGCCGGCGGGCGAGCGCCGCCTCCCCTCGCGCCGGCAGCCCGAGCGGCCGGACGAAAAGCGCGAAGGGGAGGACCGTGGAGACGGCCCAGCAGGCGACCACCGCCGTCAGCGTGAGCGTCCCCGTGACCGCGAGCAGCAGGATCGGGACGTACAGCACCACCGCGGACAGAACGGTGGATCTGTTGGCGAGCCCGACCCGGGACTGGAGCAGCAGGACGCCCTTCAGGTTGACCGCCGCGACACCGAACGGCACGGCGAGCAGGGCCATCACCATGAGCTGCGGGACGACCGGCAGGCCCAGGACGGTCACCACGCAGAAGGTCGCCGCGCCGGCGGCGGCGCCGAGGACCAGCCCGAGGACCATGGCGTTGCCGACGAGGGGCCGGTGGCGGTCGAGGACCGGCCACAGCGCCATCTGCGACCTCCCGACCGACAGATGCCCCACGACCGTGGCGATCCCCGCGGTCGTGGTGACGGTCGCGTAGACGCCCCGCCCCTCGGGCTGCAGGCCGCGGGTGAGGAAGACGCCCGCCACGGCGGCCATGGCCAGCGGGAACGCCTGGCTGGCCATGGTCTGCAGGAAACTCCGCACGCCCTAGCTCCCCCGGCGGGCCGTGAGCAGCCGCTGGTACAGGTCGAGGTGCTCGTCGGTCACGGTCTCCATGTCGAGGTTCCGCCACGCCCAGGCCCGGGCCGACGCGCCCAGCGAGGCCGCGAGCGCCGGATCGTCGACCAGCCGGGCGATGCCGTCCGCCAGGGCGCGCGGCGCCCGGGCGGGCACCAGGACGCCCCGGTCCTGCAGCAGTTCCGGCGTGCCTCCGACCGCGGTGGCGACGATCGGCCTGCCCGCCGCCATCGCCTCCATGACCGCGTTGCTCAGGCCCTCCGCCGTCGAGGGCAGGGCCACCACGTCGGCGCGGGCCAGCAGCGCCGCGGTGTCCTGGCGGAAGCCGAGGAAACGGACGTCGACACCCGCCTCGGCGGCCTGCCGCTCGAGCCGCTCGCGCTCCGGGCCGTCCCCGGCGAGCACGAAGGTGCAGGGGCGGCCCCGGCGGGCGAGCAGCGCGGCGGCCTCGACGAGGAAGCGCTGCCCCTTGTTCTCGCTGAGGCGGGCGACGCACACGACCACGGGCAGCGCGGTGTCGACGGGCTCGGGCTCGACCCGGTCGAAGGCCGAGGGCGGGAGCCCGTTGTAGATCACGCTCACCTTGCGGCCGGGAACGGCCTCGACCTCGCGCGTGCCCTGGGCGATCACCGCCGAGTTGGCCACGATGTGGTCGCTCATCCGGTTCACCACCCGCTCGATCGCGGCCGTCCACGGCTTCTTCGGCCGCAGGTAGCCCTGGGTGCGCCGGGCGGTGACGACCACCGGCACCCGCGCCAGCCGGGCCGCGGGAGTCCCCAGCAGGTAGCACTCCCACAGGTAGCCGTGCAGGACCTCGGGCCGGAGATCCCGCAGCAGCCCGACCAGGCGGGCGAACGCCCGCAGGTTGCCCGGCGGCGGGACGATCCCCTTCGGATTGCGGGAGAAGCCCAGGCAGTGCACGTCGATCCCGGCCGCGCGCAGGTCCTCGGCGTGCGGGCCGCCCCTGGACATGACGAACACGTGGACCTCCACCCCCCTGTCCCGCAGCCGCTCCGCGAGCAGGCACAGTTGCCGCTGGGCGCCTCCGAGCCCGAGGTGCCCGATGAAGAGCACGACGCGCCGCACTTTGCCTTCGTCTGTCGGTGCCATCGGACGACCTCACGTTCCGCGTACGAGTGAGCCGGAAGCTTCGGGACCGGCGGCGCGCTCCTCCGGTGGCCCGGCGTACGGCCGCGTCCTGCTCCACGCGATCGCCGAGAGCAGGCTCGTCACCATCACGATCGGGATGCGCTGCCGGAAGATCAGGCCGATGTTCGACATGGTCGTCGCGTACGCGATGGAGGCGGGCACCAGGAACAGCAGCAGGATCAGGAGCATCCTGCGGTCGTGGCGCCACAGACGGCGCGCTCCCTGGACGGCGCAGAAGAGCAGCCAGTACCAGATCAGCGTGTCGATCTTGCCGAGCTGGAGTGCCATGCTCCCGCTCGCCCACGGGAAGGGCGACAGCAGCGTGTAGGCCAGCTTCGGTCCCAGGTCGTTCCACGCGTTGCCGCCGTCGTCGAAGACGACGCCCGACCCGCCCTCGGCGTTGGCGAGCCGGGTGTGCTCCGACTGCCCGCGGTCGAGTTGCGCCTGCATCGTGCCGAGCGGCCCGCCGCTCTGGTCGAGGCCCTGCAGCAGGACGAGGACCGGGATCAGCACGACGGCGAAGACGACGATGCTCCGGCCCGACAGCGCGCGTTTGACCCGGAAGACCCCGGCGAGCAGCGGCAGGCTGCACATGAACACCATGTAGGGACGCACGTTCCACAGCGCCCAGAGCAGCGGTCCGAGCGCGACGATCTTGAGTGCGTCGAAGCGGCGCAGGTTCGACACGGCGAGGCCCAGGCACGCCACCACGAGGAACGCGTTGAAGCCGTCCTTGAACATGTCGGAGGTGTGCAGCAGGAACCCCGGCAGGAACGCCGTGAGCACGAGGAGCCGGAACGCCGCCCGCTCGTCCGCGCCGAGGAGCCGGGCGAACCTGTACAGGACGACGCACAGCGCGCAGCCGAGCAACGCCACGACCGAGGTGCAGGCCAGGGGCGCCTTCCCGCCGCACAGATACATGATCAGCGCGAAGACGTGGCATGGGACCGCCACACCGTAGACCGAGCCCAGTTCGTCGGAGGTGACGTAGTGCACGCCGTTCCGGTGCCAGAGCTCGACGATGCCGAGCGCTCTCGCCTCGTAGGAGTAGTTGTCCCCGCCGTATCCCAGGCCCGACCGCATCAGCAGGATGTGGACGGCCAGCCGTACGGCGAAGGCGGCGAGCAGCACGGGCAGCGCTCGCCACGCCACCTGCGGCGTGAGGCTGGCGTGCACGACGACGACGAGCAGCACCGCGGCGGCGATGACGACGATGTATTCCACCGGCGTCACCCCGCGTCCGTCGAACACGCCTCGGCGTACAGCGCGTCGAACCACTCCGCGGCCCGCCTGATGTCCACCAGGTCGGCGCTCGCCCGGGCGCCCGCCCTGAGCCGGGCCAGCGTGGCGGGCCGCATCGCCCGCAGGATGCCCTCGGCGAGCGCGTCCGCGCTGCCCGGCGGGGTGAGGATGCCGTTGCGCCCGGTCTCGATCAGGTCGGGCACGCCCCCGACGGCGGTGGACACCACGGGAACCCCCGCGGCCAGCGCCTCCATGACGACGACCGGCAGCCCCTCCCAGGAGGAGCTGAGGACGAGCAGGTCGGCGGCGGCGATCAGCCGACCCGCGTCGGGCACGTGCCCGGCGATCCGGACGGCGGCGTCGAGCCCGAGCGCGGCGATGCGGCGGCCCGTCGGCTCCAGTTCCGGGCCGGACCCGGCGAGCAGGAAGACGGCGCGCGGCTCGGCCGCGACGACCCTGGCGGCGGCGTCGACCAGCAGCCCGTGGTTCTTCTGCGGCCGGAAGTTCGCGACGTTCACGACGAGGAAGGCGTCGTCGGGGACACCCCACTCCCGCCGGGTGACGGCGGCCAGCGCGGCCCGCTGCCGCTGCTCCGCCACACGCACCCCGTGCACGCACGTGGCCGGGGCGCGACCGCGCCTGCCGGTGCGCGCCCGGGCGACCTGGGGCGAGACCGCGACGGTCCGGCTGTCCAGCCACCCGGTCAGCCGGTCGAGCAGCATGGTCACCGGGCGGTAGCGCACGTTGTGCACCGTCGAGACCAGGACCGGCCGCGGCCGCCACAGCCGCGACACCGGCCGCAGCAGCGCCCCGGGCAGCGGCGAGTGCAGGTTCACGACGTCCGGCCGCAGGCGCCTGACCTCGTGGAGCAGGCGCGCCAGCCGCAACGGGCGCGGGCAGGCGGTGAGGTCGACGACCTCGATCCCCGCCGACCTGAGCCGCTCGGTCAGCTCTGCGGTGGAGGCCGTCAGGCACACGACCGTGTAGCGGTGCGCCTGCCGCGAGGCGGCCAGCAGCCGCTCGACGAGGAGCACCTCCGCGCCTCCGACGTCGAGCGTCTTGATCACTTCACAGACATGGACACCGCGCATCGCGCTCGATCCCCTCGAAAGGCGTTCCATCGGGGTGCTAGCGGCGCTCGACGGCCCGCAGCCCCGAGCCCGTGACGCCGATGTACTTGCCCTCGTACGCGAAGACGCGGAAGAGCGGCTGCCGCTCGGCGTACTCCCGGAAGACCAGGTTGTCCTGGATGTCGTCCATCACGAGCACGTGCCTGCCGGTCAGGTGGGACCGCACCCGCCGGAGGAAGAACTCCCGCCCGTGCCTGGTCTTGTCCGAGTCGTAGTGGACGAGATCGACCATCGTGTCCGGGGACAGGAATTCCTCGAGATTGCGGCGGTCGCCCTTTATCCGCAAGGTCCACCGGCTTTTCAGATCGTTCGGCACGACATATCCGATATAGCGCTCCGGATTGGCGAGCCGGAAGAACGGGAAATCGCTGGACATCAGCCGGCCGGCTCCGTTGACCCGCATCGCGGCCAGCATCGCGGCGGTGGACCAGCCGGCCGCCACCCCCGTCTCCAGAGCGAGCGCGGGCCGGACGGCCCTGGTCAGCAGGTAGAGCAGTTCCATTCCGCCCGCGCCGCCCAGGTTCACCCCCGCCGCGGCGAGCGCCTCCATGCGCGACCGGGCGAGGTCCGCGAGGGACTCGGCGAACTCCTTGCCCTCCCGCCACAGGACCGGGTCGACGCCGTTCCCCCAGGCATCCATGTCCTCGGCGTGTTTCGCCGCCCAGGCGCGCGCGGCCTTCCTCTCCCGGTCGTGCCCATGGCTCAGCCGAGACCATATCTTCCGCGTCATCACGGGGAGATAAGAGGGGCGGGCGGCATTTCTGGCGACGACGCGAATATTCATGGTCGAAGGATACGCGGGCGCTTTATTCGACGACCGGAGCGCCACTGGAATATCTGAGGAAAACAAGCGGGCAACGGCGTCCGGGAATTCACCCGACACGGTAGATCATGTAGTCGCCGGCGCGATATGCGGGCGCGCCCCCGGGATTTCCGCCCAGCCCTTCGAAGACGAGCCAGCGCACGCCGTAACGGTCGCGCAGGCGCCTGCTCGCGGCCGGGGAGGGGGTGAGGAACGCGGCGTCGTTGTCCCGCAGCCGCTCGGGATCCCAGAACGGCATGCTCTGCACCTGCAGACCAGGACGCCAGCGCGCCATGTTCGACGACGTGTACGTCCAGCCCTCGACCAGCACCCGCCGTTCGGCCAGCGCGGCCAGCCAGAGATGACGGCTGTCGCAGGGGTTCCGGTATCCCCACCGGCAGTGAGCGTTCGTCGCGATCAGGTCTCCGGGGTCCGAGTGCGCCCGCAGCCACCGGGCCGCCGCCACGGTCCCGGCGGGGACCGCCTCGGCGGAGGCCCCGGCCCGGTGGGCGGCGGCGCCCGCGCCCCCGCCCCCGCCGTACGGGACGGCCCGCGCGATCCACGCGCCGGGCAGGCCGACGGCGCTGACCATGAAGACCACGAAGGCCCAGACCCGCGCGCGGCCCCATCCCCTGACGAGGAGCACGAGGGCGGCCGACGCGACGGCGACCGCCAGCGCGGCGTACGGCCGGAAGAGGAGGACCTCCGGACGGCCGGGCTCCAGCGGGACCACGACGCCGAAGACGACCCGGAGCAGGACCTCCACCAGCACCCCGGTGCCGACGGCCACCGCCACCGCCGTCTTCGTCAGCCCCGCCCTCGCCCGCACCTCGGACAGCCCGCGGACCGCGACGATCGCCAGGTAGGGGATCGCGCCTGCCAGGAAGTAGATCTGGCTCATCTGGCAGTGCCCGAACACGACCACCGCCCCCAGGCCCGACACCCCCATGCCGGTCAGCAGCAACGGTCCCTGACCCATCGGCGCCCGCGACCGGCGCATCAGCCCGGCGGCCCCGAACCAGACGACCGTCCAGCACAGCGCGTACAGGAGCGCGCCCCCGAGCGGCGCCGTGCCGCTCCCCGGCCGCCCGGTCAGCTCTCCCCACGTGAAGCGCATGAGTGAGAGCGGATCCACGACCATCCCGTTGCGCGCGCCGCCGAACAGCACGAACTGCGCGTAGAGCAGGCACGCCCCGGTCATCGCCGCCGCGCCGAGCAGCGCCGCAGGAAGGCGGCGCCGCCTGACCGCCTCCATCGCGCCCACCGCCGTCAGCCCGGCGGCGAGCAGCGGCAGTTGCGTGGCCTTGGCACCCATGACCCCGACGAGGAAGGCGCCCAGCAGGACCCACCGGCCGACGCCCCCGCGACGTTCCAGAAGATCGGCCACCAGCAGGACGACGGGCGCGAACAGCAGCGCCCCGAACGTCTGCGACGGGCTCGTCCACGACAGGACCCGCCAGGTGAACACCCCTGTGGACGCGCCCAGATACAGGCTCGGGGCCGCGACGAAGAACGTGCCGGCGAGGGCGGCGAGCGCTCCGGCCCGGGAACCGGTGACGCGCCGCGCGATCATCGTGAGCAGGACGACGAGCGCGGCGAGCACGGGGAGCATGCCGAGGCGGAACAGCAGCACCACCGGCTCGATCCCGGTCACCCAGCTCGCCGCCGCGAAGTGCGCGTACACGAACCAGTGGTAGAGCAGCGGCTCGCCCGCGACCATGGGCACGGTGGGCGGCATGTGGTGCTTCAGCTCGCCTATCAGCGCCAGGTGGTACGGCAGGTCGACGTTGGCGGCCGCCATGAGCGGCCAGGTGAGCGCCGCCTGCCGGTAGAAGGTGACCGCGCTCCAGGCGACCAGGACCACGACGGCGAGCGACAGCGCCCACGACCACCACAGCGGCGCGCGCGTCCTCGGCGCGTGTGACACGCGACGGCGCAGCCGCGCGGACACGGCGACGGCCGCGTAGGTGGCGGCCGGCCACGCCAGGACGAGCAGCGGCGCCCCGGCGGCCCGGGCGGCGGCGTAGACGACGACCTCGGCGACGTAGCCGAGCGCGACGCCCAGCGCGATCTCCTCGGCCAGCGTGCGGCGGCCCCGATAAAGGGCACGCACCAGCAGCGTCCCCGGCAGCGCCACGCAGGCGATGAGATAGGCCGCGAAGACGAGCAGGTCCCGCGCGGACACTCCGTAGAACACCGCCACGCCTGCCGTGAACACGGTCGCCGTCGCCGCCGGCAGCCATCTGCCGAGACGACCCGGCCTTCCGTCGCGCTCCCGGAGAGGGGCGGTGTCCCCCGCCCGTGGCAGCAGTGTGGCGGGCGCTGTCTTGGCCATGGGGGCAAGCCTGACGAGCACGGGCGCGACGCCGGGGCCACGGCGCGGGCGGCCGGTGGACTCCTTGCCACTCTTTTGTACAGGCCCCCGGTTCGGACCGTCGCTTTACTTTTCCGTCGAAGCGCCCCCGAGGTCCTCGATCATGCCTCGGTAGGGAATGCGAAAAGGCTTCGCCGCCGCCGTGACGGTGTCGGCGGAAAGCTCAAATCGCGGGTTAGCTTCTCCGACGTGAACAGGCTCATCACCGAAGAGCCCGTGGTGAGACCGGACGGCCGAATTCGGGTCATGGAAATCATCGCGCGCATGAACATAGGCGGCCCGGCGACCCAGATCCTGGGGCTGTGCGAACGGCTGAACACCGAGGAGTTCGACCACCGCCTCTACACCGGGCAGGTCGAGGAGACCGAGGGCGACCGGCTCAGCGAGACGGCGGCGCGGGTGCACCGCGTCCCCGGCCTGGGCCGCTCGATCCGGCCCGGCGACGACTGCCGCGCGCTGCTGCGACTGGCCGCGGAGATGCGCGCCTTCCGGCCGCACATCGTGCACACCCGCACGGCCAAGGCGGGCGCGCTCGGCCGGGTGGCCGCCCGCCTCGCCCGGGCCGGCTCGGCCTGGGGTGGGGGGCGAACCGTGCACGTCTTCCACGGGCATCTGCTGAACGGCTACTTCTCGCCGGCCAAGCGCCGCCTCTACGTGTGGGCGGAGCGGCGGCTGGCCACCATGACCGACCGGCTGGTGACGGTGGGCGCCAACGTGCGCGACGACCTCCTCGCGGCCGGGATCGGCCGGCCCGGGCAGTACGTCGTGATCCCGCCGGGTGTACGGCTGGGCCGGGTGCCCGGCCGGGAGGCCGCCCGCGCGGAGCTCGGCCTTCCCCCGGACGCGCCGGTCGTCGCCTTCGTCGGCCGGCTGACCGGGGTGAAGCGGCCCGACCGGTTCCTCGCGGTGGCGCGGGCCGTGCTCTCCCGCCTGCCCGCCTGCCGGTTCGTCGTCTGCGGCGGCGGCGAGCTCACGGACGAGGTGGAGCGGGCCGCCGCCGCCGCACCGGGCGCCTTCCACCTGCTGGGGTGGCGGGCGGACGTCGAGGCCGTCTACGCGGCGGCCGACGTCGTCCTGCTCACCTCCGACAACGAGGGCACGCCGCTGACGTTGATCGAGGCCGGCATGGCAGGCACTCCCGTCGTCGCCACCCGCGTGGGCAGCGTCGAGGAGGTCGTCCAGCACGGGGACACCGGCCTGCTGGCCGCCCCGGACGCGGACGAGCTGGCCGAGCACGTCTTCCGGCTGCTGACCGACCCGATGCTCGCCCGCCGCATGGGCGAGTCCGCCCGCCGCTGGACGACGGAGTCCTTCGCGGTCGAGCGCCTGGTGGCCGACACCGAGGCGCTCTACCGGTCGCTGTACGCCGCGTCCAGCCCGTCGTTCCCAAGGAGCATCGCATGAGAGTCCTCGTCACCGGAGGCGCCGGGTTCATCGGCGCCAACCTCTGCCGGACGCTGACCACCCGGGCCGAGGTCGAGAGCGTCACCGTGCTGGACGACCTGAGCAGCGGGGACGCGGCCAACCTCGCCGACGTCGGGGCGGATCTCGTGACCGGAAGCATCCTCGACCGGGACCTGCTGGCCGAGCTCGTGCCCCGCGCGACGCACGTGATCCACCTCGCCGCGCGGCCCTCGGTGCCCCGGTCGGTGAAGGACCCGCTCGCCTCGCACGCCGTCAACGCGACGGGGACGCTGCACGTGCTCGAGGCGTGCCGGGCCACCCGCCCGCACGTGATCCTGGCGTCGTCCTCCTCGGTGTACGGCGACAGCACCGAGGCGTACAAGCACGAGGACCTGCCGGCCCGGCCGCTGAGCCCGTACGGCGCGAGCAAGCTCGCCACCGAGGCGTACGCGCTGGCGTACGCCGCCAGCTACGGCCTGCCGGTGCTGCCGTTCCGGTTCTTCAACGTGTACGGCCCGCTCCAGCCGGCCGGGCACGCGTACGCCGCGGTGATCCCGGCGTTCGTCGGCGCCGCACTGGCGGGGCGGCCGGTCCCGATCCACGGCGACGGGCGGCAGGCGCGTGACTTCACCTACGTGGGCTCGGTGGTGGACGTCATCGCCGACGCCGCCGTCCGCCGGGTCACCGGCGCCACGCCCGTCAACCTGGCCTTCGGCACGCGCGTGTCACTGCTCCAGCTCAAGGACGCCCTGGCCGCCGTCCTCGGCCGGCCGGTCGAGGCGGAGTTCCTGCCGCCCCGCGCGGGCGACATCCGCGAGTCGCAGGCGTCGGCCCGCCTGCTGCTCGACCGGTTCCCGGGAATCCGGCCGGTGCCGCTGGAGGAGGGCCTCCGCCTCACCGTGACCTGGTTCGAGAAGACGTCCGGCGCCTCGGGCGCCTGACCTACCACCTTTGCGCACGAAGTCCTATTGCGATCCTGTCAACCTCCACTTGCTGGGAGAAGGCCTTGACCACGTCAAGCGGGAACACCTATCTGATCACGGGCGGGAGCGGCTTCGTCGGATCCCACCTGACCGATGCCCTGCTCGCCCGCGGCGACTCGGTCGTCGTCCTGGACGACATGTCGACCGGCCGCCCGGCCAACCTCGCACACCACGCGGGCGACCCGCGGCTGCGCGTGGTCCAGGGCTCGGTCCTGGACGAACTCGTGGTGGACGAACTCGTGCACGAGTGCGACGTGGTGGTCCACCTTGCCGCCGCCGTGGGGGTGAAGCTGATCGTCGAACGACCGTTGCGCTCGCTCACCACCAACATCCGCGGTTCCGAGATCGTCATCGGCGCGGCACACCGCTACCGGCGGAAGATCCTGGTGACCAGCACGAGCGAGATCTACGGGAAGAACTCGGCCGGCCCGCTCCCCGAGTGGTCCGACCGGATCCTCGGCAGCCCGGGCGTCGTCCGCTGGGCCTACAGCACGGCGAAGGCGGTGGAGGAGATCCTGGCCAACGCCTACCACGGCGAGCGCGGCCTGCCGACGGTCGTCGTCCGGCTGTTCAACACGGTGGGGCCACGGCAGAGCCCGGCGTACGGCATGGTCATACCCCGGCTCGTCCGGCAGGCGCTGACGGGCGTGCCGCTCACCGTGCACGGGGACGGCACGCAGACCCGCTGCTTCGCGCACGTACGCGACGTCGTGCGGGCCCTTCTCCTGCTGCTGGACGACGAGCGCGCGGTCGGCGGGACGTTCAACGTCGGCTCCAGCGACGAGGTGAGCATCCTGGAGCTGGCCAAGTTGATCGTCGAGCTCACCGGGAGCACGTCCGGCGTCGATCTCGTGCCGTACGCCGAGGCGTACGGCACGGGCTTCGAGGACATGACGCGCCGGGTTCCCGACACCGGCAGGCTGCGCGCGCTGACCGGGTGGACGCCGACCCTGTCGCTGGACGACATCCTGCTGGAGACCATCGCCGACGCCCGCGCCGAACTCGCGGCCCCGGGCCGGTGAACGGCACCACCGCCCTGGTCACCGCGATCAGCGCCTTCGCCGGCTGCGCGGCGGCGACCCCCGTGCTGCGGCGCCTCGCGCTGCGCTGGGGACTCACCGACAGGCCCGGTGGGCACAAGTCGCACCGGCGGCCGACGCCCTACCTGGGCGGGATCGCCATCATGCTGTGCACCGTCGTCCCCCCGGCGGCGCTCGCCGGCGCGGCCGGCCAGCGGATCGCCGGCATCCTCGTCGGCGCCGTGGCCATGGCCCTGCTCGGGCTGATCGACGACGTCGCGCCGCTCCCCCCGCCGACCCGGCTGGCCGTACAGGCGCTGGCGGCGGGGGTGGCCGTGACGAGCGGAGTCGTGGCGCCGGTGACCGGAGCCTGGCCGGACGCGCCGATCACCCTGCTGTGGATCGTCGTGGTGACCAACTCGTTCAACCTGCTCGACAACATGGACGGCGCGCTGGGCGCCGTCACCGTGGTCAGCACCGCGCTCCTGGCCGCCGCCGCCTTCGTGTCCGGGCGCCCGGAGATCGGCCTGCTGCTGGCCGCCCTGTCCCCCGCCGCCCTGGGGTTCCTGCTGTACAACTGGGCGCCGGCGCGGATCTTCATGGGCGACGCCGGTTCGCTGTTCATCGGATTCGTGCTGGCGTCCTCGGCGGCACTGATCATCACCGGCACCGGGACCGGAACGGCGGTCGCGGGCCTGCTCCTGCCGACCTTCGTCGCGACCGTCGACACCGGGATCGTGCTGCTGTCGAGGCGCAGGGCGGGCCGGCCGCTGCTGCAGGGCGGCTCCGACCACCTTTCACACCGGCTGCACCGGCTCGGTCTCGGCAAGCGGCTCACGGCCCTCGCGCTCGCCGCGCTCGCGGCCGCCGCCGGCCTGGTCGACCTGGCGATGACGCTGGGCTGGATCGCGCCGGCCGCGGCGGCGATCGGCGGCGTCGCCGCCGCCTGCGTCGCCGTCGTGCTGCCGCAGCGCGTTCCGGTCTATCCGCCGGCCCGTCCCCGGACCTCTATCCCTGTAAGGGGCTGACACCGATGGAACTGCTCTATTACGCGCGGCTGATGCGCAGATACTGGCCGCTCCTGCTGCTTGCCGTGCTCGCGGGTGTGGGAACCGCCCACGTCGTGACCGTCAACACGCCGCCCAGGTACCTCGCGTCGATCACGATGCTGGTGTCCGCCGACGCCAGGGAGGGCGGACTGTCGACCGCGCTCCAGGCGGGGGCGCTGTCCCAGCAGCGGGTCCAGTCGTACGCCACCCTGCTGACCAGCCGCCAGGTGGTCGGCCGGATCGCCCGCGGGGAGGACGTCGCCGACCTGCAGGCCAGGATCACGGCCGACGCCATCCCCGACACCACGCTGCTGCGGGCCACGGTCGCCGACAGCGTCCCGGTGCGGGCGGCCGCCCGGGCGAACGCGCTGGGCGCCGCGTTCGCCGGGCTGATCGACCGGATCGAGCGGCCCACGCCGAAGAGCCCGCCCACGATCCGGGTCACGGTGGTCGACGAGGCCGAGGTCCCCAAGGAGCCGGTCGCCCCGCAGCCCTTGACCAACATGGCGCTCGGCGCGCTGATCGCGCTGTTCGCGGCCGTCACGGGCCTCGTCCTGCGCGACCGCCTCGACACCACCGTCAAGACCGCCGAGACGCTGCAGCAGGTCGCCAGGAGTTCGATCCTCGGGGTCATCGGTTACGAGCGGGACGCTCGGCGCCATCCGCTGATCCTGCGTGACCAGGGCCGGTCGTCGCGGGCGGAGGCGTTCCGGTCGTTGCGGACGAACCTCCAGTTCATCGGCGTGGACAGGCAGCCCAAGTCGCTCGTCGTGACCAGTTGCCTGCCGGGCGAGGGCAAGTCGTCCACGTCCGCCAACCTCGCGATCACCATGGCCCAGGCGGGCTGGCGGGTGGTCCTGGTCGACGCCGACCTGCGGCGCCCCAGCATCCCCCGCTACCTCGGCATCGAGGGCGGCACCGGCCTCACCGACGTGCTCATCGAGCGGGCGCGGCTGCACGACGTCATCCAGACGTGGGGGCAGCCGGGCCTTTCCGTGCTGCCCAGCGGCCAGATCCCGCCGAACCCCAGCGAGCTGCTCGGCTCGCGGGGCATGCGCGCGGTGCTGGCCCAGCTCACCGAGGAGTACGACATGGTGATCATCGACGCGCCGCCGCTGCTGCCCGTCACCGACGCCGCCGCCCTCGGCGCGATCTGCGACGGCGCGCTGCTCGTCGTGCGGCACGGCAAGACCCGGCGCGAGCAGGTGCTCCGGGCCGGTGAGCTGATGTCGTCGATCAACGCCCGCCTCGTCGGCACCGTGTTGAACTTCGTGCCCGCCAAGCAGGGCTCCTACTACGGCTACGGGTACGGATACGGGTACGACTCGGCGGACCAGGAGGCCGCGTCGCAGACGCCGCAGCCTCAGGCGCCCGTGCCGGTGTAGCGGTACGAAACCACGTGCGTGGGGCCGCGTCGTGTGACGCGGCCCCACGCGTTCGCGCACCGCGGCCAGGCGACCGGCGGGGTCAGGCCGGCGCGTGCGTCAGCAGGCGGATCGGGACGGCGAGCGCATCCGCGATGCGGCGGGCCGCCTCCCGGTAGGCCCTGCGGGAGCCTCCGTAGGGGTCCGCGATGTCGGGCCGCTCCACCCGGACCAGCCCGCGCAGCACTCCGGTCTCCTCCAGCAGGGCCCGCGCCCGGCGTACGGGATCGCCGTGGCCCAGCACCCTGCCGGGCGGAACCGCGCGAGCCAGCGCGCCGAACTCGACGATGGTGAACGCGCGCGCGGCCGTGACGGGATGCAGGGCCACCGCCGCGGCGCGGTGCTCGGACGAGGCCGCCAGCACGAGATCGGCGGCGGCCACCGCCTCGGCGGTGAGCGGGCGTGAGGCGAAGCCCTCGGGATCGCCGCCGAGCCGCAGCAGCACCCCGCACGCCCGCTCGGCCATGGGCAGTCCCGCCCGGGCGTGGGTGCCCGCACTGCCCACGAGGATCGGCGAGCCCGGCCCGAGCGCGGCCAGGGTGAGCCGCTCGGCCATGGCCGACCTGCAGATGTTGCCCGTGCACACGAACAGGATGCGGAAGGTCCCCGAGCCCTCCGGCGGATGCGTACGCTCCATGTGCGGGACGCTAGGCCGAGCCCGGCGCGCCGCCGTTCGCGGCACGCCGGGCTTTTACGGTTCCTGTCGGTTACCCCACTGGTGGTCTCAGGAGGCGCGGCTCAGGAGGGCCCGCAACCCCTGGCGTCGGCCGTCACCAGCGTCCGCTGCGGGCGGACGAGCGGCTGCACCGGGACCACGGGGGCCGCCGCCGAGTACGGTTCGAGCAGGTCGAACTCCAGCGTCCTCGACTGGCCGGGCGCGAACTCCAGCACCTTGGAGTAGACGGGGTGCGACCGCTCGGTCTCCGAGTAGAACGAGATCGGCCGGCCGTCGAGCCGGACCGCCGTCGCCTTCGCCCCGAGCCCGGCGTACAGCGACACCCACAGCACGTTGGAGCCGGGGGCGTGGGGACGCCGCGGGTCGTCGAGCCGGCCGGTGACGTACGCGGGCAGCGGCCCGCGCGGCACGTCGTTGGTCAGCCGGACCCGCACCCGCGAGGTGCGCATCCCGTCCGGGCGGCACGGGCCGAGCTCGTAGGTGAGCGAGCGGTCCAGGTAGTAGTCGAGCTTGGTGCCGGCCGAGTTGTTGACCACCAGCCCGGCGTACGGCTCGCGCCGCTCGGGCAGCACCCCGCCGATCGGGGTCGCCGCGAGACGGCGCTGCTCGTCCTCGGCCCGGCTCCAGACGGTCAGCCGGCGCTCGCTCACCATGCGCGCGAAGGCGGGCAGCAACCGCGTGGGCTCCCCCAGCCGGCCGGTCAGCGCCTCGCTGACCGCGCCGGCGATCCTGATGAGGTACTTCTTGCGCTCCGCGGGGTCCGTGTAGCGGGCGTAGGCCTCCCGCTCCGTCAGATCGACGACGTTGCCGGCCGTCACCGTCTCACCGCCGGGCAGCTTCACCGGCCCGATGGCCCCCAGGATGTAGGAGAGGCCGACCGGGTCGGTCGCGATGGCCCCGTCCAGCTCCTGACCGGTCTGCCGGCGCCACAGCCCGGTCCAGGTGGCCGCGGCGTAGGGGAAGTGCGGGGACAGGTTGGACACCGACAGCGTCGTGGTCGCGCCCCGCCCGTACCGCGAGACGAACCCCTGGCCGAGGTCGACGACGGGCTTCGCGCTCGCCGCCATGCCGGTGTTGGCCGACAGCCGCGCGACGGACACCCCGCCGCCGTCCGCCTTGAGGATGCCGAACGCGCCGACGAGGCCGCCGGTGCCGCGGGCCTCGGCGTTGGTCTCGAACGCGAGGAAGTAGCGGCGGGGACCGTCGCGGCCCAGCATGGGCGGCAGCAGCGCGGCGGCCTCCGCCCCCTGGCTCAGCATGCCGTGCAACCGTCCCGCCTCGCGGATCACGGTGTCGCGCGCCCCGTCCAGGGCCGCCAGCCCCGTCGACGCCGGAGTGCCCATCACGCGGGACCTCGCCGACTCCACGCGGGCGGCGCCGTCGCGCAGCACCGGCGCCATCGCATCGAGGGCGGCCAGCGCGCCCCGCAGGTCCCCCGGCGCCTTGGCGCTCGCGGACAGGAACGGCGTGGCCGTGCGCTCCACCCCGGCGAGCACGTCGGTGATGTCCGCGACGGACGCGGCCAGCCCCCGGGTCGTCGCCGCGCCGTCGCCCACCACCGGAAGGTGGGTGAGCATCGCCCAGTAGGGACCGCCGGTCAGCCGCCGCGCCTCCGCCGCGTGCGCGCGGGCCTCGGCGAGCGTCGCGGCGACGGAGCGGGCCGACCCGATGCCGCCCGGCCGCAGCCGGAGCAGGGCGGCCCGCGTCGCCTCCAGATGGTCGCGCACGCTCAGCCCGAGGTGGGCCGCCCAGCCCCCGGCCAGCACGAGGCCGAGGGCGAGCGACGGCAGGCCGACGACGGCCAACCGGCGATTCCTCCTACTCGGCACCGCTCGACCGGCGGCGTCGCGCGGAGACGAGGGTGCAGCCCAGGGCGACGGCCAGCAGGCCCGCGCCCACGGCGGCCACGCCCGCCGGCGCGCCCGTGAACGGCAGCTGACCGCCGCCCGCCGGGCCGGCCGCTTCCGGTGCGGGACCGCCCCCGCCCATGTTCTCCTCGGGGCCCATGCCGGGCGGCGCCTCCTCCTCGGAGGTCTCATCCTCGGTGGTCTCCTCCTCGGGGACCTCCTCCGACTCCTCCTCGGTGGGCTCGGCCTCCTCGGCGGCCCCCTCGGGCGCTCCCTGGGCGCTCTGCACCGCGTTCTGCACCGGCATGACCCCGCCGGGACCACCCGCGCCCGCGCCGCCGGGGGCGACGATGGGCTGCGCGTTGCCGGTCTTGGTGTCGTTGGTCGTGTAGGCCTGCGGCCAGTTCCAGCCCTGCCAATTCTGCTGCGGCCAGAACCAGCCGTTGTTGTTGCAGTTGTTGCCCTCGCAGACGGTCTGCGGCTCCGTCTGCTCGTTGTTCTGGACGACCGGCCGCACACCCGGATCCACGACGTTCTCCACCTTGATGGGCCTCGGCGGATAGACGCCGTCGCCCGACGGCAGCACGGTGAAGCCGACAGACTGCGCCGCCGCGGCCCCGGGCATCCCGAGGGCCAAGCCGCCGGCGACCGCCGCCGCCAGGAAAATAGGTATTTTGGTTCGCGCCACTTTGAACTCCCGATAACGGCCGCTCAATCAATTGAGCGTTTTGCCCGGATTGCCAGCGAAACTTCGCTGCTCGACTGTTCTATGCGCCCGGCGAAGTGCCGCTCCGTCACGCCGCACGGTGCTTACCGAAGGATCGTCCAGGTTTTCGCTTCGTTGACCGCGGCAGAACAGGCGTGCCAAAGAGTTCACCAACGCCCTCCGTGAGTCCGTCGCCGTAAGGCGCGTGAAGGCCATACTCGGTCGCGTGCGCGGAGAAGACGACGGAGCTGTGAGAGCGGTCACGTGGGTCATCGGCGAGCTGTGCCTGCCCGCGGGGCTCGTCCTGCTGCTGTTCTACGCGTACCTGCTGTGGGGCACCGGCGCGGAAACCGAGCGGGAGCAGCGCGACCTGCAGCGACGGCTCGGCGAGGTCTTCGCCAGGCATGACGCGCATGCGGGCCCGGGCGTGGGTGCGGTGCGGCTCGGCGACGCCCTGGCGCTGCTGCGCATCCCGCGGCTGGGCGCGCACTACCGGTTCGCCGTCGTCGAGGGCGTCGGCCCGGCGGAGCTGCGCAAGGGCCCCGGCCACTTCCCCGGCTCGGCGCTGCCCGGTCAGGTGGGCAACTTCGTGCTCTCCGGGCACCGCACCACCTACGCCGCCCCGTTCAACCGGATCGACCAGCTGCGGCCAGGCGACGACATCGTGGTGGACGCGCGGGACGCCCGCTACACCTACCAGGTGACGCGCAAGGAGGTCGTGGACCCCGGCGACGTCGACGTCGTCGACCCCGTCCCCGGGCACCCCGGGCGGCGGCCGACCACCGCGCTCATGACCATGACCACCTGCCACCCCAAGTTCTCCGCGGCGCAGCGCCTGGTCGTCCAGAGCGTGCTCGTCCGCCGCGAGGAACGCCGAAGCTGAGTGAGGGAGATCGGGCGTGTACAGATTCCTCTGGCGGCGGCTGCCCGGAGGCACCGCGCTCCGGCTGGCCGTCGTGCTGCTGCTGACCGGCGTCGCCGTGGCCGCGCTGTGGTACGTCGTGTTCCCCTGGCTGGCGCCGCGGGTGCCGCTCGGATAGCGAAGCCTCCCATATCACCGAAGTAGGGGAAAACTGGCCTGTCCCCCGCCGTGCCCGCCGAACGTACGTTGGCGGGAGCCCCACCCGAGAATGCGCGTCGACGCTCCCGGTGCGCCTCGCGGTGGTCGTCCCCCGACCGAGGAGACCCCGATGCACATGTCCCCGATGCGAACGGCAAGGGTCGTCCGGACCGTCTCGGCCCTGCTCCTGGGACTGGCCGTGCTGTTCACGGTGTCGCCGGCCCGGGCGGCCGCGCCGGCCGGCGAATCGGCGGCGGCCGCCGTACGCGTGCTGCGGTACGACGCGAGCCGGGCCGCCGAGTTCCGCACCGTGATGGACCAGGCCGCGCAGGTCTGGAACGCCGCCGTCACCAACGTCCGGCTCGTCGCGGGCACGCCCGCCGACTTCGTGGTGCTCGCCGACGACGGCTGGCCCCGCACGAGCGTCACCGGGCTGGGCCGGGGCACCATCTGGATGGGCAGGGAGGCCACCGCCGAGGGCTACTACCCCCTGCGCATCGCCACCCATGAGATCGGCCACATCCTCGGGCTGCCCGACCGGCGCACCGGCCTGTGCACCGACCTGATGTCCGGTCACAGCGCCCCGGTGAGCTGCACCAACGCCAACCCCAGCGCGGCGGAGCGCCGCGCGGTCGAGGCGAACTTCGCCGGCTCCGCCCTCCGCGCCGGCGCGGTGACCACCGGCGTCTTCGTCGACCGCCCGGACGCCCGCGACCTGGTCCCCGCGCCGTAGCGGGTTTCGGGAAGAACGGTCCGAAGGGCGCCCTTCAGAAGGCGCCCTTCAGGGAACGCGCTTCAGAGGGCGACACCGAGGAGCGCGTCGGCGACGTCGCGCACCAGTGCCGGAGCGGAGGCGTCGTCGCCCTCCTCCGCCGCCCAGGCGTCGATCGCCGCGAGCGCTCCCGGGGCGTCGAGGTCGTCGGCGAGGCGCTCGCGCACCGCCGCCAGCACCGGCGCGCCCGCGGGGCCCGCCGGACGCGCCACCGCCGCCCGCCACCGCGCCAGCCTCTCCTCGGCCGCGGCGAGCTGGTCCGGCGTCCACTCCCAGTCCGCGCGGTAGTGGTGCGCCAGCAGGGCCAACCGCACGGCCATGGGGTCGGTCGTCTGCCGCAGCCGGGAGACGAACACGAGGTTGCCCTTGGACTTCGACATCTTCTCGCCGTCCAGGCCGACCATGCCCGCGTGGACGTACGCCCGCGCGAACGGCCACTCGCCGGTGGCCACGTGGCCCTCGCAGGCGCCCATCTCGTGGTGGGGGAAGATCAGGTCCGAGCCGCCGCCGGCGACGTCGAAGCCGCTGCCCAGGTTGCGCAGGGCGATGGCGGTGCACTCGATGTGCCAGCCGGGCCTGCCGCGGCCGAACGGCGACTCCCAGGACGGCTCTCCCGGCCGTTCCGCCCGCCACAGCAGCCAGTCGAGCGGATGGCGCTTGCCCTCCCTGCCGGGGTCGCCCCCGCGCTCGCCGAACAGCTCCAGCATGGTCTCCTCGGAGTAGCCGGAGACCGCGCCGAACTTGGGCGCCGAGGCGACCGAGAAGTAGACGTCCCCGTCGATCTCGTACGTGGCCCCCCGCTCGGCCAGCCGGGTGATCAGTTCGGCGATCTCCCCGATGGTCTCGGTGACCCCGACGTACTCGCGGGGCGGCAGGATGCGCAGCGCCTCCATGTCGGAGCGGAACAGCTCGATCTCGCGCTCGCCGAGTGACCGCCAGTCGGTTCCGGTCGCCTCGGCCCGCTCGAGCAGGGGGTCGTCCACGTCGGTGGCGTTCTGGGTGTAGTGCACGTCGTGGCCGGCGTCCCGCCACACCCGGTTGACCAGGTCGAAGGCGAGGTAGGTGTTGGCGTGCCCGAGATGGGTGGCGTCGTACGGCGTGATGCCGCAGACGTAGAGCCGGGCCTCGCCGGAGGGGGCCGTCTCCCGCACCTCACGGGCGGCGGTGTCGTGCAGACGAAGCACAGGGCCCGAACCGGGCAGCCGGGGGACATTCGGAGCAGACCACGATCGCATGGTGTGAAGCCTATCCGCGCGGCCGGCGGACCCGGTCAGCCGGTGTGCTCCACGAGGTGTCGATCTCGTGCCAGGTGGCGGGGTCGTCGGGCTGGGGGCAGAAGTCGTAGCGCAGCCCCTCCTCCGCGAGGGCGACCAGCGTGACCGAGAGGCTGGCGAAGACCCGCCCGTCCGGCAGCCGCCGCCGCATGACCAGCGCCCGGGGATCGTCCCAGGGCACCCCGGCACCCGACGCGGGATCGAGCCACTCCCCCCAGAACCGCTCGGACGAGCCGCCCGTGGTCCACCCGGGCCGGACGGCGCGGGCGAAGCGGGGGCGGAACCAGGCGGTGCGCGGCCGGCTCTCGCCGCGGTCCCAGCCCGAGTTCACGATCACGTGCACGCCCTCGGGCAGCTTCTCCTCGGCCAGGCTCTCGCCGTTCCAGCTCCACAGCCGTACGCCGTCGAGCCCGCCGAGGACGAGATGGAAAGGGTCGTACCAGGACAGGTCGAGCGCAGGCAGTTCCCCCGCGGCGGCGGCGAGGAGCGGCAGTTCGCCGCGTGAGTGGCGCCGGCCCGCCGGGGCCGCCACGCCCTCGCCGTTGAGCAGCGCGGCCACGCGCCGCCCGGCGGGGTCGGCGGCCAGCCAGGTGCCGCCCGCCTCCAGGTCGCGGCCTCCGATCAGGTCCGGGTACGCGGGCCAGTGCCGGTCCGGGGACATCCACGGCCGCGTGACGAACTCGTCACGCACTCCCACCAGGAGCACCGGCGCGCCGGCCTCCGGCTCGACGCTCACGATGACCGTACACAATGCGTGTTCCCTCCAATATCGGTAGAGACCCCTGCAGAGTGCACAATTCGCACGTTTTGCGCAAGCCTGTCTGCGGTGATCAAATCGGGGGCCACGGAATCGCCGGCCAGTCCTCGGACGGGTGCGGGTGGACACCGGTGGCCAGCAGCCTCTTGACCCGCTCCCACGTGGCCTCCACCTCGGACTGGGTGAGCAGCTCGCGCAGGCGCCGGCCGAGACGTCCCCGCTCGATCTCGCGCTCCAGCCGCACCAGCACGTTGACCGCCTCGCGCGGAAGCGTCTTGCCGCGCCACTGCCACAGCACGGTGCGCAGCTTGTCCTCCACCGCGAAGCAGACCCCGTGGTCGACCCCGTACACGTGCCCGTCGGGCAGCGGCAGCAGGTGGCCGCCCTTGCGGTCGGCGTTGTTCACCACGGCGTCGAACACGGCCATGCGGCGCAGGGCGGGGTTGCGGCTGCGCATCAGGGCCATCAGGTCGGTCTCGGGATCGGCGTCGATCCACAGTTGCACCATCCCCGGGCCGAAGGGGCCGTCCCGGTAGACGGTCGGCGGCACGATGCGCCATCCGGTGACCGCCGCCACCTCGTAGGCGGCCACCTCGCGGGCCGCGAGCGTGCCGTCGGGGAAGTCCCACAGGGGGCGCTCCCCGCGCACCGGCTTGTACACGCACGCCGCCGCGTGCTCGCCGTTCCTGATGGAGCAGTAGAGCGTCATGTTCGTGGCCTCGACGAGTCGTCCGGCCACTTCTAAGGTGCCCTCCCGCAGCAGGCGCATGGCCGCCGCGTCGTCCAGCCCCGGCCCGTCCACGTCGCTGATGCTCGCCTCGTCCTCGGCCGTCATCCGGTTCCTCGCCCGCGCGGCGCACGGCCGCCCTTCCACCCGTTCACAGCGCGCCTCTCATGCCGACAATCCCCCGGGATGGTGGCCGTTGAGGCGGACGCAGATGTGACCCTCGGGGTCGAGGGGCCGGCCGCACAGCGGGCACGGGGGGCGCCCCGCGGCGACCACCTCCAGCGCCCGGCGGCTGAAGGCGCGGGCGGCGGCGGCGCTGATCCGCACCCTGAGGACGGCGGGCTCGGGCCGGTCGTCCAGCGGCGGCTCGTCCTCCTCGTCGCCCTCGGTGGCCTCCTGCGCCTCGATGATCACCTGGGCGGTCTCGGGATCCCAGGCGAGCGCCATCGTGCCCACCCGGAAGTCCTCGTCGATCGGCAGGTCGAGCGGGCCCTCGTCGGCCAGCTCAGCGGGGGCCATGGCCGGGACCGGCGCGCGCCCGCCGCTGCGCCGCAGCACCTCGTCGAGCAGCTCGTCGAGGCGGTCGGCGAGCACGGCGACCTGGAACTTCTCGAGCGCCACCGTGGTGATCCTGCCCTGGCCGCGTGCCTGCAGGAAGAAGGCTCGTGCGCCCGGTTGCCCCACGGCACCGGCCACGAACCTGTCAGGCGGATCGTAGTCGAAGACCGGCATAGCCCGACCTTATGTGGTCCCGGGTCCACCGCCGACGGCGGCATCGCTTCCGGTGATGGTTTCTCCCCCGTCTTCGTCCTCCGACACCTCCGGCGGGGGCACCAGGTTGGCCACTCCCCCGCCCACGTCGTTCGCCCTGAGCAGGAAGGGACGCAAGGGGGTGTAGCGGATCACCGTGACGGACGCGGGATCGGCCGTGATCCGCTGGAACTGGTCCAGGTGCAGGCCCAGCGCGTCGGCCACGATCGCCTTGATCACGTCCCCGTGGCTGCACACCAGGTAGGTGGCCTTCTCACCGAGGCGCTCGTTCCAGTCGCGTACGGCCCGCACGGCCCGGTTCTGCACCTCCGCCAGGGCCTCGCCGCCGGGGAACACCGCGGCGCTGGGGTGGGCCTGCACCACCCGCCACAGCGGCTCCTGGGCGAGCTCCTTCAGCGGCCTGCCCGTCCAGTCGCCGTAGCCGCACTCGCCGAACCTGTCGTCGGTCTGCACCGAGACGGGGCGGCCCTGCGCGATGGCCGCGGCGGTCTCCTGGCACCGCTCCAGCGGGCTGGACACGATGGCGTCCAGTTCCAGGGGCGCGAGCCGTTCCGCCACCGCGCGCGCCTGCTCCCTGCCGCGCTCGTCGAGGTGGACCCCCGGGGTCCAGCCCGCCAGCACCGGGCCGGTCATCGCGGTGAGGCCGTGCCGTACGAGGAGGACGGTCGTCATGACTGCACCACCCCGAGAGCCAGCAGCGTGAGGAGGAACGTCCCGGCGAAGACCCGGTAGACGACGAAGACGATGGTCGAGTGGCGCGCCACGTAACGCAGCAGCCAGGCGATCGAGGCGTATCCGACGACGAACGACACGACGGTCGCGATCAGGGTCGGCGCGACCGGCGGGCCGCCGCCGTCGCCGACGTGCCGCAGCTCGAACAGCCCCGAGAGGATCACCGCCGGGATCGACAGCAGGAAGGAGTAGCGGGCGGCCGCCTCGCGCGTGTACCCGAGGAACAACGCGCCGGTCATCGTGGAGCCCGAGCGGGAGGCGCCGGGGATCAGCGGCAGCATCTGCCAGGCGCCGACGATCAGGCCGTCGCGCATGGTGAGGTCGGCGACCTCCTTCTTCTTGCGCCCCATCTGGTCGGCCACGAGCAGCAGCAGGCCGAAGACGATGAGCATGGCCGCGTTCAGCCACAGGTTGCGGGCCGGGCCCTCGATCGCGTCCTTGAACAGCAGGCCGGCGACGCCGATCGGGATCGTGCCCAGGCCGATGTACCACCCCATGCGCGCGTCGAGGTCGCCGCGCAGCTCCGGCGTCCACAGGCTGCGCAGCCAGGTCCAGGTGATCCGGACGATGTCCCGCCAGAAGTAGATGAGCACCGCGAGCATGGTGCCGAGCTGGATCACCGCGGTGAACGCGGCGCCGGGGTCGCCCCATCCGGCCAGCTTGGGCACGATCAGCAGGTGGGCCGAGCTGGAGATGGGCAGGAACTCGGTGAGACCCTGCACGAGCCCGAGCACGATCGCCTGTAGTACGTCCATGGTGCGGACAGCCTATCGGCTAGTCTGTCCGCACCATGGACCAGCGACTAGTCGGGCGCAGCGGTCTGTCGGTGTCCAGGATCGGGCTCGGCACGATGACCTGGGCCCGCGACACCTCCGCCGAGGAGGCGACGGCGCAGCTCACCGCCTTCGCCGAGGCCGGCGGCACGCTGATCGACACCGCCGACGTGTACGGCGGCGGCGACGCCGAGCGCCTGATCGGCCGGCTCATCCGCGACGTGGTGCCGCGCTCGGAGCTGGTCATCGCCACCAAGGCCGTGCTCACCCCCGGCGGCGAGCGCGACGCCTCCCGCCGTCACCTCATCCGCGCGCTCGACGCCTCCCTGGCCCGGCTCGGGCTGGAGGAGGTCGACCTGTGGCAGCTCCACGCGTTCGACCCCCGGGTGCCGCTGGAGGAGACGCTCGCCGCCGTCGACTTCGCCGTCTCCACCGGGCGCACGGCCTACGCGGGCGTGTGCAACTACACGGGCTGGCAGCTCGCGGCCGCCGCCACGTGGCAGCGGTGCGGCGACTCGCGGGCCCCGATCGTCGCGGCGCAGGTGGAGTACTCCCTGCTGGCCAGGGACGCCGAGGAGGAACTGCTGCCCGCCGCCGGGCACGTGGGCGCCGGGGTCCTCGCCTGGTCCCCGCTGGGACGCGGCGTGCTGACCGGCAAGTACCGCACCGGCATCCCCGCGGACTCCCGCGCCGCCACCCCGCACTTCGCCGAGTTCGTCCGGCCGTATCTGGACGAACGGTGCCGCAGCATCGTGGAGTCGGTGACCACGGCGGCCGAGGGGCTCGGCGTGTCGCCGCTCTCCGTGGCGCTCGCCTGGGTGCGCGACCGCCCGGGCGTGTCGTCGGCGATCGTCGGCGCGCGCACCCACGCGCAGCTCCTCGGCGTGTTGCAGGCCGAGAAGCTGACGCTGCCGTGGGAGATCCGCGAGGCTCTGGACGACGTCTCCGACCCCTGATCGCCGCGCCGCGCCCGCGAGGCGAACGAGAATCGCCTTCACGTATCACACATCGATACCGAACTGCAACTTTCTACTGCATAACCCCGCGCTCTGGCGAAGAGTGGCGGGTATGTCGGGGGATGGACCAGAGCACTGCGGAAGGGGACACATGGGGATCGTAGGCAAGGCCTCCGCGATCTCCGCCGGGGCTCTCACGATCACCCTGGCCGGAGGACTCCCTCTCGCCGCATCCCCGGCACAGGCGCTCGACTGCACGGGAGGCGGCGGCCTGGTCTCGGGCATCACCGGCGGCGTCTGCTCCCTGGTGGACGGTGTGGGCCGCCTTGCGGACGGCGTCACCGACGTCGCGGACAAGGCCACCGGCGGAGTGACGGCACCGGTCACGAAGGCCGTGGACGACACGCTGAAGACGACCACCGGAGCCGCGGGCACGGCGGTGAACGACGTCGGCAAGGCGGTCGACAAGGCCGGCCAGACGCTGACCGGGGCGGCGGACACCGCGGCCGGCGCCACCGGCGGAGCGGTGAGCGGAGCGACCGGAGCGGCGGGCGGAGCGGTCGGAGCGGCGACGGGAGCGGTGACGGGCGGCGACGGAGCCGCGCACAGCCCCGCCCCCAGCGTGCAGAAGCTCACCGACGGGCTGACCCGCGCCGTCCAGGACACCTGCCTGCCCCTGGTCGCCGGCGAGGACTGCGCGTCCCAGGAGCACCGCGAGAGCGGGGAGGGCGCGCAGGGCAGCGGGAAGACGCGGCCGGCCGGCAAGAAGCCGGCGCGGCCGAAGGCGTCCATGACGCCCGAGGGCACCCTCGCGCCCGAGCCGTACCGGCCGCGTCTCGTCGCGGCGCTGGACGACACGCCGCGGACGGACCGAGCGTCGAGGGTGGACCCCGACGAGGACGGCGTGATCCCCCTCCTGTGGCCCGGGCAGAAGATGCCCGAGCTGCCCGAACTACGCGGCGACCCGGCGGGCGCGCGCGCTCGGGCCCACCGGTCCTACGACACGGCGGGGACGGCCCTCACCGCGGCGCTGCTGCTCTCGGCGCTGCTCGCCACCCGCGTGGTCTCAGCCCGGCGGGCGCGTGCCGGGCAGCAGGAGCCGCACGAGTCGATCCCCTTCGAGGGCGGCATGCGACTGCCCGGCAAGGCGGGGCGCCACCGGCTCGCCTGAGGGCGGCGTGCACGCACCGGCCTGAGCCGCGCCTCGCCCGATTGATGGGTTGATGCGAACCGGCGCCGGGTGATCGCGCGTCAACACCGGACCGGGTTATCCATGCCGTGGCGGCACCGCGAGGTGCCCGGGCCACGGAAGGAGCAACTCGGGATGAGATGGAGCATCGCCCTCAGGGCGCTGGCCGTCCCGGCCGTGGCGGCCGTCGCGCTGACGACGACCGCCACCGGTGCGGTCGCCGGATCGGGAGACGGGCCGGGCTCGGGGTCGGGGTCGGGCCGGACCGGCACGGTGCGGTCCGACGACATTCCGCGCGGCGGGACCGCCGACCTCCCGCGCCACGTCTCCGACAGGCTGTGCGACCAGGGGCGGAAGAGCGCGCAGACCTGCGACGGGACCGACCCGGTCAGGAGCCGCTGCGACGACGGGGCGTACACGGTGGCCAGTTCGCGGCTCTGGTATCACGACGGCCGCGGACGGGCCACCCGGCCCGCCGGCGCCACCGTCGAGCTGCGGTACTCCCCCCGGTGCGGGACCAACTGGTCGAGGGTCACGCTCGACGAGGAGCGCACCGCGCCGGTGGGCGTTCTCGTGTGCCGTGGCGAGGGTTTCGACGACTGCACCGAGACGTACGCGACCCGCAACGGCACCGCGTACTCCGACCAGCTCTACGCGAAGGACGTGGAGGCGACGGCGTACGCGTTGTGCTGCGGCGTCTGGCCGGACATCGCCTCCGCCTGGGCCAGGGGCTGAGCCCGCCGCGGAACCGACGGTCCGCGCACGTACGCCGCATGCCACGGCGGGAGCTCGTGCCGCGGGAACGGGGGCCGGTCCCGCGGCCGTCCGGCCTCCTCCCCGCGCGGGAGGAGGCCGGACGCGCCCGGTCAGGAGTACCAGGTGGGCTCGGGGATCTCGTCGAGCAGGCGGTAGACGCCCACCTCGCGGCGCTTGTACGCCACCGGGTCGTGCAGGGTGTGGGTGCGCACGTTGCGCCAGAACCGGTCGAACCCGTATCGGGACGCGGTCGAGCGGGCGCCGGTGGCCTCAAAGACACGCGAGGTGACCTCCAGGGCCACGTCGGTGGCGCGCGCCTTGACCGCTGCCACCCGCACCTCGTGCTCCCCGCGCAGCCGGGGGGTGACCTCGTCCGGGTTGAGGTGGAACCACAGGCCCTCCCGGGCGACCTCGTCGGCCAGCGCCTCGGCGGCCCACAGCTTGGCGGTGAGGTCGCCGTAGAGGTCGATGACGTACGGCTCGTCGACCGCGCGCTCATGCCCGCCGTGCAGCCACGGGCGGGTGTGCTCCCTCGTGTACGCCAGCGCGGTCTCCAGCGCTCCCCTGGCGATGCCGAGGTAGAAGTTCACGAACACGAGCTGGATGGTCGGCACGTTGAGGGTGGCGTAGACGCGCGGCTGGAACTCCTTGTCCACGTAGCCGAGGGCGTCGCGCCACGGCACGCGCACGCCGGAGACGGTGACGCTGCCGCTCTCGGTCAGGCGCTGGCCGATGTTGTCCCAGTCGTCGTGGAAGGTCAGCCCCTCGGAGCTGGAGCGGACGATGGCGAAGACGTGCTTGTCCGTGCCCTCCAGCACGCCCTCCAGGACGGTGACGTCGGAGACCTTGCTGCCGGTGGAGAAGGTCTTGCGCCCGTCGAAGACGAGGGTGTCGCCCTCGTCGCGCACGACGATGTCGCGGTCGCGGGGGTTGACGGCCCCGCCGAAGAACCACCGGTTCCGGGCCGCGTCGGCCTCGATCCGCTCCCACTGCTCGCGGGTGCCCACCAGGCGCGCCGCCCAGTTCCAGAGGTAGTGGTAGCCGAGCAGCTGGCCGATTGAGCCGTCGGCCGCGGCCACCTCGCGGACGACGCGGTAGGCGGTGGGCCAGTCCTGTCCCGCACCGCCGTACCCGGCCGGTCCGAGCAGCGTGACCAGGCCGGAGTCCTTGAGCAGCCCGATCTCCGCGTACGGGGTCTTGGCGGCCCGATCACGCTCGGCGGCGTCCACCGCGAGGACGGCCGCCACCTCACCGGCGCGCGCGATCCACTCGTCCGGAGTGCGTGGCGCCGGGCCGTCCGTCCAGTCCGTACGGCTGGCGTGAGCGATGGTCACGTGTCGTCTCCTCTCGTGTGCGGCGCGTCGCGCCTGCTGTCGCTCACCAGGTTAGGCAACATTCTCTACTTGTTAAGTAGGAAAATTGCCGAACGGCCGGTAGGGTCGCCCTTGAACACCACCGGCGAACCCCTTTGACGAGGTGGACGACGATGCGCATCGAGCAGCTCGAGTACATCCGTGCGGTGACCCGTCTCGGCTCGCTCCGCCGGGCGGCCGACCACCTGCACCTGTCCCAGCCGGCGCTCAGCGAGACCGTGCGCAACCTGGAGCGGGAACTCGGCGTCGACCTCCTGGAGCGACGCCGGTCCGGCGCCACCATCAGCGACAAGGGCCGCGAGCTGCTGCCGTACATCAACGGCGTGCTGGAGGCGGTGGACCGCCTGCGCGGCGCGGCCGACGAGCAGCACCACACGGCCCGCATGGTCAGGCTGGGCACGGTCAACGCGGCCACGGTCCCGCTGCTGATCCCCGCCGTACGGGCGTTCCGGGAGGCCCATCCGGCGACCCAGGTCGAGGTCGTCGGCGCCCAGCAGGCCGAGATCCACCGGCGCATCCGGGAGGGGAGCTTCGACCTCGGGCTGGTGAACTACCTGAGCGGCGACGACCTGCCGCCCGACCTCGCCACGACCGAACTGCTGCGCGGCCGCCCGGTCGTGTGCGTACGGCCCGACAGCCCGCTGGCCGCGCTGCCCGCGGTCGAGGTCGCCGACCTGCTCCGCGAGCCCCTGATCGTGATGCGCTCCGGCTATGTCATGCACCGCCTGGTGCACCGCCTGCTCGGCGGGCGGGCGCCGTCGTTCTCGTATTCGACCGACGGCGCCGAGATGGGCAAGCTCATGGTCGCCGAGGGGCTCGGCGCCACCGTGCTGCCCGAGTTCAGCGTGGCCGGCGACCCCCTCCTGCGCAGCGGCGCGATCACCTACCGGCCGCTGGCGCAGCGCGTGGCGGAGGTGCTCCTGGTGATCCAGTCGCAGCGGTCGGCCTCCGGTCCCCGGGTGGCCCGCGACCTGCACCGGTTCCTCCTGGACCGGGCACGCGAGTGCCGCACCGGCGCCCGGGCCCGCGCCGCGGGGTGAAAGCCCTGCCAGTGGTGGAGTGCCAGTGGTGAAGTGCCCGTGGTGGAGTGACAGGGCGGCCCTATCACTCCCCCGCCGATCGCGTGTGGAACTCCGGACGCCGGCCGCCGTACGATCCCAATTGTCCAAGTAGGAAATGCCTGGAAGGGGTCATTCGTGTCTGCGAACGTCAGTCCCGAGCCGCTGCGGTTCGCCTACTGGGTGCCCAACGTCAGCGGCGGGCTCGTCACCAGCACGATCGAGCAGCGCACCGACTGGAGCTACGACTACAACCGGAAGCTGGCGGTGCTCGCGGAGAACAACGGCTTCGAGTACGCGCTGTCCCAGGTGCGCTACATGGCCAGCTACGGCGCCGCGTTCCAGCAGGAGTCGACGAGCTTCAGCCTGGCGCTGCTGCTCGCCACCCAGCGGCTGAAGGTGATCGCCGCGGTGCACCCGGGCCTGTGGCACCCGGCGGTGCTGGCCAAGCTGCTCAGCACCGCCGACCACCTCTCGGGAGGGCGGGCCGCCGTCAACGTGGTGAGCGGCTGGTTCAAGGGCGAGTTCACCGCCCTGGGCGAGCCGTGGCTGGAGCACGACGAGCGCTACCGCAGGGCCGAGGAGTTCATCCGCGTCCTGCGCGCGAGCTGGACCGAGGACAAGGCGCGGTTCCAGGGCGACTTCTACCGGCTGCACGGCTACGACCTGCAGCCCAAGCCGCTCTCCGGGCCGGACCGCCCGCACCCCGAGATCTTCCAGGGCGGCAACTCCACCGCGGCACGCGCCATGGCGGGCCGGGTCTCCGACTGGTATTTCAGCAACGGCAAGGACTTCGACGGCGTCACCGAGCAGATCGAGGAGGTCGGCGCGGCGGCGCGGGCCCACGGCCGCCGGGTGCGGTTCGGCCTGAACGGCTTCCTCATCGCCAGGGACACCGAGGCGGAGGCGCGCGAGACGCTGCGCGAGATCGTGGCCAAGGCCGACGTCGAGGCCGTCCACGGGTTCCGCGACGCGGTCCGCCAGGCCGGCCGGTCCACCCAGGACGGACGGGGGATGTGGGCCGACTCCACGTTCGAGGACCTGGTGCAGTACAACGACGGCTTCCGCACCCGCCTCATCGGCACGCCGGAGCAGATCGCCCACCGGGCGATCGAGTACAAGAAGCGGGGCGTCGACCTGCTCCTGCTCGGCTTCCTGCACTACCACGAGGAGGTCGAGTACTTCGGCCGCCACGTGCTACCCATCATCCGCGAACTGGAGGGCGAGCTCGCGGCGAAGGGCGCGTTCCCGGTGGAACCGGCCCGGGCCTGATCCCATGACCGATCTCACCCACGCGCCCGTTCACCCACCTGTTCACTCATCGGGGACCGCGCACGTCGTCACCGGCGACGAGGAGGCCATCGCGGTCGCCGCCGAGCTCGCCGGGCGGTTCGCGCGCGGCGCCGCGGAGCGGGACGCCCGCCGCGAACTCCCGCACGCCGAGCTGGCCGAGCTGTCGGCGAGCGGCCTCCTGGGCATCACCGTCCCCCGCGAGCACGGCGGCGCCGACGTGCGGACCGCCACACTGGCGGAGGTCGTCCGCCTGCTCGCCACCGCCGACCCCAACATCGCCCAGATCCCGCAGAGCCACTTCGTGTACGTCAACGTGCTGCGGCAGCAGGGGTCCGCGGCCCAGCGGGAGTTCTTCTTCGCCGAGGTCCTGGCGGGCAGGCGGTTCGGCAACGCCCAGTCGGAGGCGGGCACCCGGCACGTGCAGGACTACCGCACCCGGCTGCGCTCCGCCGAGGACGGCGGCTTCGTCCTCGACGGCGTCAAGCACTACTCGACCGGGGCCCTGTTCGCCGACTGGATCACCGTGCTGGCCAAGGACCCCGCCGACCGGCTCGTCGTCGCGTACGTGCCGGCCGGCGCGCCCGGCCTCACGGTCGTGGACGACTGGGAGGGCATGGGCCAGCGCACCACGGCCAGCGGCACGGTCCGGCTGGAGGGCGTGCGGGTGCCCGCCGATCGCGTGGTCCCCCACCACCTGACCTTCACCGGGCCGCAACTGCACGGCGCCCACGCGCAACTGCTGCACGCCGCGATCGACGTCGGCATCGCCCGCGCCGCGCTCACCGAGGCCGCCGAGTTCGTCCGCACCCGCAGCAGGCCGTGGTTCGAGAGCGGTCTCGACCACGCCAGCGACGACCCCCTGACCATCCAGCGTTTCGGAGAGCTGGAGGTCTCCGTACGGGCCGCGGAGGCGCTGCTCGGCGAGGCCGGGCGGGCGGTCGACCGGGCGCGGGAACGGCTCGACGACGAGACCGCGGCGGCGGCGTCCATCGCGGTCGCCACGGCGAAGGCGTTCGCCGACCCCGCGGCCGTCGGAGTCGCCGATGCCCTGTTCGAGGTGTCCGGCACCAGGTCGGCGCTCGACTCGCTGAACCTGCACCGGCACTGGCGCAACGCCCGCACCCACACCCTGCACGATCCGGTGCGCTGGAAGATCCAGCACATCGGCCGGTACGCGCTGAACCGGACCCCGCCCCCTCGGCACGGCCTGATCTGATCCCGCATCCGGCCTCATCCGAATCCGGTCCCCCTCTGACGGAGGTTCCGCCATGTCCACCATCGTCGTCCTGTCCGGCAGCCCCTCGGCGGTCTCGCGTACCGCCGCCCTGTGCGTGCACCTCGCCGACCGGCTGCGCCTCCTCGGCCACGAGGTCCGCACCGTGCATGTGCGCGACCTGCCGGCGGAGGCGCTGCTGTCGGCCGACACGGGGCACCCGCGGATCGCCGAGGTCGTCGGCCTCGTCGGCGAGGCGGACGGCGTCCTGGTCGCCTCACCCGTGTACAAGGCCGCCTACAGCGGGCTGCTGAAGACGTTGCTCGACCTGCTGCCGCAGTTCGCGTTCGCGGGCAAGGTCGTGCTGCCGATCCTCACCGGCGGCAGCCCCGCCCACGTGCTGGCCATCGACTACGCGCTGCGCCCGGTCCTGACCTCGCTCGGGGCCGACCACGTCGTGCCGGGGTGGTTCGTCCTCGACCGGCACATCGCGCTCCGCGGCGACGAGGCCGGTCTCGACCCGGACCACGCCGCGCCGCTCTACCGCGTGGTCGACGCCTTCGCCTCGGCCGTGGCCGCGCGCCGCCCGCTGCTGGCCGCCTCCTGAGGGGACCCCCGATGACACTGACGTTCCACTGGTTCCTGCCCACGTACGGCGACAGCCGCCACCTCGTCGGCGGCGGGCACGGCACGGACATCACCACGGCGGGCGGGGACCGGCCGGCCACCCTGGCCTACCTGGGCCAGATCGTGCGCGCCGCCGAGCAGCTCGGCTTCGAAGGGGCCCTCACCCCGGCCGGAGCCTGGTGCGAGGACGCCTGGCTGACCACCGCCATGCTGGTCGCGAACTCCGAGCGGCTGAAGTTCCTGGTCGCCTTCCGGCCGGGGCTGCTGTCGCCCACGCTCGCCGCGCAGATGGCCGCCACGTTCCAGCGGCACTCGGCCGGGCGCCTGCTGGTCAACGTCGTCACCGGCGGCGAGGACCACGAGCAGCGCGCCTACGGCGACTTCCTCACCAAGGACGAGCGCTACGACCGCACCGACGAGTTCCTCACGGTCGTACGCGCCCTGTGGCGCGGGGAACGGGTCACCCTTGAGGGCAGGCACGTCAGGGTCGCGGACGCCGCGCTGAGCCGAGTGCCGTCCCCGGTGCCGGCGGTGTACTTCGGCGGGTCGTCCCCGGCCGCGGGCAGGGTGGCGGCGCGGCACAGCGACGTCTACCTGACCTGGGGCGAGCCGCCCGCGCAGGTCGCCGAGAAGCTCGCCTGGATCCGGCGGGAGGCCGCCACGGCCGGCCGCGAGGTGCGGTTCGGCATCCGGCTCCACGTGATCAGCCGGGACACCTCGGCGCAGGCGTGGGCGGAGGCCGAGCGCCTGCTGTCCGCCCTGGACCCGGCGGTCATCGCGTCGGTGCAGGCGGGTCTCGCGCGCAGCGGGTCGGAGGGGCAGCGGCGGATGCTGGCCCTGCACGGGGGCCGCACGGACGCGCTGGAGGTCTCGCCGAACCTGTGGGCCGGTGTCGGGCTCGTCCGCGGCGGCGCGGGCACGGCCCTGGTGGGCAGCCACGTCGAGGTGGCCGAACGGATCGAGGAGTATCACGCCCTCGGCATCGACGAGTTCGTGCTGTCCGGTCACCCGCACCTGGAGGAGGCCTACTGGTTCGGCGAGGGCGTCCTGCCCCTGCTCCAGCGCAGGGGGTTGTGGCGGCACCCGGTGGACGCGCCCGGCGATACGCTCCCGGCCGCCATCCCGTTCGCCGGCACCGCCTCCCGGTGACGTGACGCCGTGATGTGACGCGGGACTCCCGGGCGTGCCCCGCGCACCGCGGCACCGCCGGGGGCGCAGCGCACCAGGCGAGGGGGTGAGCGCAGGCGTGCGGGATCAGCGCAGGCAGCGGGTTCTCGCGTGGGGGCCTTCCCCCTGCCCGGTGACCACCCATCCCTCCACCCAGACGCATCCGGGCGCGAGGGAGAGCATGTCCCCGTAGCTGCCCGGCGGCGTGTTGTTCGACCATTGAGAACGCACCTGGGCGTTGTCCGCCGGACGGTGCGCGGCCAGCCACACCGTGTAGAGGTGGGGGTTGTCGAAGTGCGCCGACGCCCAGGCCGTGTCGCACTCGGGGCTGCGCCGCAGCCGGAGCGTGCCGAAGCGGCTGCCGTCGGGCAGGTTCAGCGGGACGGCGTCGAGCGTGTCGATCGTGTCGAGGTCGTCGCCGCACCCGCGGGCGCGGGGGTCGTCGCCGTCCATGTCCTCGGCCCGGCTCGCGTCCCCCGCCCGGTCGGTGACGTGCTGGTTGCGCGAGGTCCAGCCGGGCGCGAGCCCCACACCGCGCGCGGCGGCGCCAAGCGCCACCGCACCGGCGACCACGAGAACGGCTGCAAGCGCGAGCAGGCGCCCGCGGCGCCGCACCCGGCCCGCGAGGCCGCCGCGCCCGGCATCCGAGCCGGCATCAGGCCCGCCATCAGGGTCGCCACCAGGTCCGGTATCGTGCCCGCCGCCGGCCTCGGCGACAGCGGGGATCGGAGACGAGGGGCCGTCGCCCGACTGGGCCGGTGCCGGCGGTTCCGGCGGTTCCGCCACCCGTCCGGAGATCTCCTCGCTGACCCGGTGCCAGCGCCGCGCCCACGCGTCCTCGTCGCCCCCGCAGGCCCGTACGAAGGCGAGGGTGACCTCCAGGCTCGGGAAGACGCGGCCGCCCGCGGCCCGCGACAGCACGGTGGGCGAGTAGTGCGCCCGTTCCGAGAGGGCCCGGTAGGTGGGCGACCCCGCCTCCTCGCGCAGCCGCCGCAACGCGACGGCGAACGCCTGTAAGGGCCCCTCCTCGGGGCTGAGGTCGCGCTCTGGTCGTCCCATGGTCCCCACACGAGTTCCGGCGGCCACGTCGCCACGGGCGACGCCGTCCGGGGGCGTACGGGGACGGGGCGGCCCGGGCACCACGCTCGCGCCTGACAGCCCCTGCCCACTCACGGGAACGGGCGGGCGTCAGACACGCCCAGATGCTAAGCGCGGAGACGGGCCGCGGCAAGATTCCGCCGCGGCCCGTGACCCGCACGAAGCGGGATGACGCGAGGGGGCGCCGTCAGGCGCCCATCGCGTGCACGCCGCCGTCGACGTGGACGATCTCGCCGGTCGTGGCGGGGAACCAGTCGGACAGCAGCGCGACGCAGGCCTTGGCGGCGGGGGCGGTGTCGGCGAGGTCCCAGCCGAGCGGCGCGCGCTCCGGCCAGGAGTCCTCGAACTCCTTGAACCCGGGGATGCTCTTGGCCGCCATCGTGCGGAGCGGGCCGGCGGCGACGAGGTTGACCCGGATGCCGTGCTTGCCCAGGTCCCGGGCGAGGTAGCGCGAGCACGACTCCAGCCCGGCCTTGGCCACGCCCATCCAGTCGTAGACCGGCCACGCCTTGGTCGCGTCGAAGTCCAGGCCGACGACCGCGCCGCCCTCCTTCATCAGCGGCAGGCACGCGACGGCGAGCGACTTGAACGAGAACGTCGAGACGTGGACCGCCGTGGCGACGTCCTCCCAGGAGGTGTTGAGGAAGTTGCCGCCCAGGCAGGACTGCGGGGCGAACCCGATCGAGTGGACGACCCCGTCCAGCCCGTCGAGGTGCGCGCCGACGCGGTCGGCGAGCGTGTCGAGGTGATCGGTGTTCTGGACGTCCAGTTCGATCACCGGCGGCGGCTCGGGCAGCCGCTTGGCGATGCGCTCGACCAGGCTGAGGCGGCCGAAGCCGGTCAGCACGACCTGGGCGCCCTCCTCCTGGGCCAGCTTCGCCACGTTGAAGGCGATCGAGGCGTCGGTGAGGACGCCGGTGACCAGCAGTCGCTTCCCGTCCAGCAAACCCATGTCCAGCTCCAGTCAGTCGGGTGTCCGGCTCAGTGGCCCATGCCGAGGCCGCCGTCGACGGGGATGACCGCCCCGGTGATGTAGGAGGCGTCGTCGCTCGCCAGGAACCTGACGACCCGGGCGATCTCCTCGGCCTGCGCCTGCCGCCCGAGCGGGATGCTCTTGCGGATCTGCTCCTGCTGCGCCTCGTCGAGCACCGCGGTCATGTCGGTCTCCACGAACCCCGGCGCGACCACGTTGACCGTGATGCCGCGCGAGCCGAGCTCACGGGCCAGCGACCGGCCGAAGCCGACCAGCCCGGCCTTGGAGGCGGCGTAGTTGGTCTGGCCCGCGGAGCCGGACAGGCCGACGACGGAGGAGATCAGGATGATGCGCCCGCGCCGCATCCGCAGCATGGGCCGCACGGCCCGCTTCGCGACGCGGTAGGCGCCGGTCAGGTTCGTGTCGATGACGTCGGTGAAGGTCTCCTCCTTCATCATCGGCAGCAGCGTGTCCTTGGTGATCCCCGCGTTGGCGACGACCACCTCGACCGGGCCGTGCTCGGCCTCGGCCTTCTCGAAGGCGGCGTCGACGTCGGCGGAGCTCGTCACGTCGCAGCGAACCCCGAACAGCCCCTCCGGGGGCTCGCCGGAACGGTAGGTGACGGCGACGGCGTCCCCCGCGGCGGCGAGCTCGCGGGCGATCGCGAGGCCGATGCCGCGATTTCCGCCGGTGACGAGAACAGAGCGAACCATGCGACCGACCGTATCGGCTACTTGGGGGTAGTCCACTTGTCCGCAGGGCACAAGATCACAGGGTTAGGATCGTGGACATGCGCCAGATCGACCCCGACTTCCTCGCCCTGCCGCTGCGGCGGCTGGCGGACGCGGCCCTGCAGCGCGCCCGTGACCTGGGAGCCGAGCACGCCTCGTTCCGGCTCGAACGCGTGCGCGCCGAGACGCTGCGCCTGTTCGACGCCCGGCTCGAGGGGTCCTCGGACGCCGACGACCTCGGCTTCGCCGTACGGGTGATCAAGGACGGCACGTGGGGCTTCGCGTCCGGGATCGAGCTGACCCCGGAGGCCGCGGCCCGGGCCGCCGAGGAGGCCGTGCGGGTGGCGGCGGTCAGCGCGCCGATCAACCGCGAGCCGGTGGAGCTCGCCCCCGAGCCGGTGTACGACGACGTGACCTGGGTGTCGGCCTACGAGGTCGACCCGTTCGACGTGCCGCTGCCGGACAAGGCGGCGCTGCTGGCGGAGTGGTCGTCCGGCCTGCTCGGCCGGGTCGACCACGTCTCCGCCTCGCTCATGCAGGTCAAGGAGCAGAAGTTCTACGCCGACACGGCGGGCACGGTGACCACGCAGCAGCGCGTGCGGCTGCACCCCGTCCTGACCGCGATGCGGGCCGACGGCGACCGGTTCGACGACATGCGCACGCTGGCCCCGCCGGTCGGCCGGGGGTACGAGTACCTGACCGGCACCGGCTGGGACTTCCCCGCCGAGCTGGCCGAGATCCCCGACCTGCTGGACGAGAAGCTCAAGGCGCCCTCGGTCGAGGCCGGGCCGTACGACCTGGTGATCGACCCGTCGAACCTGTGGCTGACGATCCACGAGTCGATCGGCCACGCGACCGAGCTCGACCGGGCGCTCGGCTACGAGGCGGCCTACGCCGGCACCTCCTTCGCCACCTTCGACCAGCTCGGCAGCCTGCACTACGGCTCGCCGGTGATGAACGTGACGGGCGACCGCACGGTCGAGCACGGCCTGGCCACCGTCGGCTGGGACGACGAGGGCGTGGCCGGTCAGTCGTTCGACATCGTCCGCGAGGGCACGCTGGTGGGCTACCAGCTCGACCGGCGGATGGCGCTGCTGAAGGGCCTCGGGCGGTCGAACGGCTGCGCGTTCGCCGACTCCCCGGGGCACGTGCCGATCCAGCGGATGGCCAACGTGTCGCTCCAGCCGGCGGCGGACGGCCCCTCCACCGACGAGCTGATCTCGCGGGTCGAGCGCGGGATCTACGTCGTCGGCGACAAGAGCTGGTCGATCGACATGCAGCGGTACAACTTCCAGTTCACCGGCCAGCGGTTCTACCGCATCGAGAACGGCCGCCTGGCCGGGCAGCTGCGCGACGTGGCCTACCAGGCGACGACCACGGACTTCTGGCGCTCCATGGAGGCCGTCGGCGGCCCGCAGACGTACGTGCTCGGCGGCGCCTTCAACTGCGGCAAGGGCCAGCCGGGCCAGGTCGCGCCGGTCAGTCACGGCGCTCCTGCGGCCCTGTTCCGCGGCGTACGGATCCTCAACACCGTCCAGGAGGGTGGCAAGTGAGCGACGGGGTGACCACACCGCAGGAGACGGTGGAGCGGGCGCTCGCGCTGAGCGAGGCCGACGGCTGCGTCGTCATCGTGGACGAGGGCTCGACCGCCAATCTCCGCTTCGCCGGCAACACGCTGACGACCAACGGGGTCGCGCGCTCGTCCCGGCTCACCGTGATCTCCGTCGTGGGCGCCGGGGTGGGGGTCGTGTCGCGCTCCGCCGTACGGGCCGAGCAGTTGGCCGACGTGGTGGTCGCGGCGGACCGCGCCGCGCGGGAGGCCCGGCCGTCGGAGGACGCCCGGCCTCTGGTGGAGGGCGCGGCCGGCGAGGGCTGGGACCGCCCGGTGGAGCCGACCTCCATCGACGTGTTCGGGGACTTCGCCCCCGCGCTCGGCGAGGCGTTCGCCGCCGCCGACGCCTCGGGACGCAGGCTGTACGGCTTCGCCGAGCACAGCATGACCTCGACGTTCGTCGGCTCGTCCGCGGGACTGCGGCTGCGCCACGACCAGCCGACCGGCCGGCTCGAACTGAACGCCAAGTCGGCGGACATGACGCGCTCGGCGTGGACGGGCGTGGCCACCCGCGACTTCTCCGACGTGGACGTGGCCGCGCTGGACGAGACGCTCGTCCGGCGGCTCGACTGGGCCAAGCGGCGGATCAGCCTGGAGCCGGGCCGCTACGAGACGCTCCTGCCGCCCACGGCGGTCTCCGACCTGATGATCTACCTGTACTGGTCGGCCGGCGCGCGGGACGCGGCCGACGGCCGCACGGTGTTCTCCCGGCCCGGCGGCGGCACCCGGGTGGGCGAGCGGCTCTCGACGCTGCCGGTCTCGCTCCACAGCGATCCGGCCCGGGCCGGCGTCGAGTGCGCGCCGTTCGTCGTCGCGCACTCCTCCAGCCGGGAGCAGTCGGTCTTCGACAACGGCCTGCCCCTGGCCCGCACCGAGTGGATCAGCGACGGCACCCTGGCCAACCTCGTGCAGACCCGGCACTCCGCCGAGCTGACCGGCCTCGCCGCGACCCCGCAGATCGACAACCTGATCATGACGGGACCGGACGGCGGCCGCTCGCTGGAGGAGATGATCGCCTCGACCGAGCGGGGCCTGCTGCTGACCTGCCTGTGGTACATCCGCGAGGTCGACCCGCAGTCGCTGCTCCTGACCGGGCTGACCAGGGACGGCGTCTACCTGGTCGAGAACGGCGAGGTCGTGGGCGAGGTCAACAACTTCCGGTTCAACGAGTCGCCGGTCGACCTGCTCGGCCGCCTCACCGAGGTGGGCCCGAGCGAGCAGACGCTGCCGCGCGAGTGGAACGACTGGTTCACCCGCGCCGTCATGCCGCCGGTCCGGGTGCCCGACTTCAACATGTCGACGGTCAGCCAGGCCAGCTGAGTCCCATTCGACGTCCTGCTCGACGTCCTATTCGGTGTCCTCGAGGCGGAAGCCCACTTTCATGCCGACCTGGAAGTGGGCCACCTCGCCGTCCACGATGTGCCCGCGAACCTCGGTCACCTCGAACCAGTCCAGGTGGCGCAGCGTCTGCGCGGCCCGCCTGACGCCGTTGCGGATGGCCTGGTCGACGCTCTCGGCCGAGGTGCCCACTATCTCGGTCACCCGGTAGGTGCGGTCCGACATGACGTCCTCCTGCCTGTGCCTGTCGCGTGATCGTATCGCTGGTGCGGGGGTCACCCCCGCCTCCCCCGGGGTCTACCGTGGAAATCGTGAATCCATGGCGCTGGTTGCGAAAAGACCGCCCGGTCGTTCACCAGGTGACGGACGCCCAGCCGTCGCTGTCCGACGACGTGCGCAAGCGGGAGATCAGTTACCTCATCAAGATGGGCATCCGGCTCGTCTGCCTCATCCTGGCGGTGGCGGTGCCGGCCCCCTGGCCCGTCAGGGCCCTGTTCGTCGCGGGCGCGGTTCTTTTGCCATACGTTGCCGTTATCGGGGCCAATCAGAGAGGTCACGAGCCTCCTCCGCCCCCAGACTTGACCTCGCCTAACCAAAACGAGATACCACGCCATCGACGCGAGATCGGGTCGTGACAAAGTCTTGACGCAACCCAAGGGTTGGAGGTGTACAGTTTAGCCAAGCGCTCTGGTCCCCCGTCGGAGCGCTGGTGCCGGCGTTCCGGGCCCCCGTCGGAACGCCGATGAAGCGACGCCGGGTGGTTTGCCCCCGTAACCACCCGGCGTCGCCCTTTTCCGGGGTCGTCGAGCAGCGTCAACCGACTTCGTACGGACCTCACGGACCGGCCGTCGCGGTCGTCCCCGGCGGGGACGGCCCTTCCGCCGAACGGCCCCCGGCGTCCGCCCTTCCCCTCTACGCGGCGCCGGGGCCGTGGAAGCCGGCGTCAGGAGTCGCCGGGCTTGTCCGCGGTCGCCTCCGCCCACTCCTTCGCCATCCGCGACAGCCGCTCCACCACATCCGGCGGCGCGGTGCCGGCCCCCTGCGCCAGCCCCACCAGGTAGGCGGTCAGCGGGGCGGCGGGCCGCGCCACGCCGTGCGCCACATCCCTGGTCAGGTCGAGCACCGCGGCCCGGTCCACCCGGGCGGGGTCGATGCCCAGCTCGCGGCAGACCTGGGCCGTCCATTCCTCCAGCACGTTCACGCGTACTCCCTTCACCCGCGCTCCCGGGCCCGCTCGCGGGCCGCGCGCAGATCCTCGACGGTGTCGCAATCGAACCACGGCGGGGTCTCCCCCGGCGCCACCGGCGGGCGTACGGGCGCCGGCGCCAGCGGGCCGAGCAGCCCGCGCAGCGACCGCCCCTGGTACGGGCCGAGCGCGGCCCGCAGGGCCGCCGTCCGCCACGCACCGGTGAGCCACTGCTCACGGCCCTCGTCGTCCACGAGCACCGCGCCCGCGCCGTCCTCCGGCACGGCCGCCAGGAGCGCCCCGACGTGCCCGGCGACGACGAACGGCAGATCGGCGGCGAGCAGGACGACCAGCGGGGACGTGACCTCGGCGAGCCCGGCGCGCAGCGCCGGCACCGGCCCGCCGCCCGGCGGGTCCTCGCGGGTGAACAGCACGCCCGGCATGTCCCTGGGCGGGCCCACCACGACCACCGTGCGGGCGTCGCGGACGGCCGCCGCCACCCGCTCGACGAGGGGCATCCCGCCGACGAGCGCGCCCGGCTTGTCCGCCCCGCCGAGCCGCTCGGCCCGGCCCCCCGCCAGGATCACGGCGTCGTACGCCGGCGGGCAGGCCGCATCACCTGCGCCGGTTCCGGGACGGGAACGCACGGGTGCTCCCTGAACTCTCTCGGGGCTCTCTTGGGCTCTCTTGGGGCCCCGTCAGCCGCCGATGGCCGACATCGGGCGGGCCGGCTGGAGGAAGGCGGGATCGTCGATGCCGTGCCCCGCCCTCTTCCCCCGCACCGCCGCGACCCACCGCGCCGCCAGTTCCTCGTCCGAGGCGCCCGAGCGCAGCGCCGTACGCAGGTCGGACTCCTCGGTAGCGAACAGGCAGTTGCGGACCTGACCGTCGGCGGTGATACGGACGCGGTCGCATGCGCCGCAGAACGGCCGGGTGACCGAGCCGATCACGCCCACCCGGTGCGGGCCGCCGTCCACCAGGAACAGCTCGGCGGGGGCGCTGCCCCGCTCGCGCGGATCGTCCTCGGCGAGGTCGAAGGAGTCCTTCAGCAGCCCGAGGATCTCGTCGGCCGTGATCATGTCGTCGCGGCGCCAGCCGTGCTGGGCGTCGAGCGGCATCTGCTCGATGAAGCGCAGCTCATACCCCTGGTCGAGGCAGTAACGCAGCAGCGGCACGGCCTCGTGGTCGTTGACGCCGCGCATCAGCACCGCGTTGACCTTGACCGGCGTGAGGCCCGCCGCCGTCGCCGCGGCGAGCCCGTCCAGCACGTCGCGCAGCCGGTCGCGGTGCGCCAGCCGGACGAACACGTCGCGGTCGAGCGTGTCCAGAGAGACGTTGACACGGTCGAGACCGGCCCGCGCGAGCGGCTCCGCGAGGCGGGCCAGGCCGATGCCGTTGGTCGTCAGCGACACCTGTGGACGCGGGCGCAGCGCGGCGGTCGCGGCCACGATCTCGGGGAGTTCCCGCCGCAGCAGCGGCTCGCCACCGGTGAAGCGAACCTCCCGGATGCCGAGCCGCTCCACGCCGATCGTCAGCAGGCGGACGATCTCCTCGCCGGTGAGCAGTTCGGGCTTGGGCAGCCAGTCGAGGCCCTCTGGCGGCATGCAGTACGCGCACCGCAGGTTGCACCGGTCGGTCAGCGACACCCTCAGATCGGTCGCGACCCGGCCGAACGAGTCAACCAGCACGAGAGGACCTCCAACCCCAGAGAGCCTCAAGCCTAAGCCCTGCCGCCACGATGGCGACAACCTCGATCGCCCCGGCATGATTCCCCCACCCCGGACGGAACGGCCCCGCCGCCCGCGGTCACCGATCCCGGCGGCGCTCGATCCGCTTGCGGCGGGCGACCTCGCGCCGGTGCTCGGCCAGCGCGCGCTCGCGCTCGCGCCGGTTCACGCGCGCCTGGCCCTTGGTGCTCTCCAGTTCCAGCCGCAGCGCCTCCTGCGCGGCCGTGCCGCGCCGGGTGACCCGGGCCGCGGCGCGGGCGGCGAGCTTGGCCGCGCGCTTTGGATTGACCCGCCGCTCCCGGGCGGTCTCCACCGGGACGGCCGGGGCCGCCTCGGCGCGTTCGAGCAGGGCGACCCCGTGCCGCATAAGGAACTCGTACAGCTCGGGGTCGGTGGGTTCGGAGCCGAGGACGAACCGGGTCGCGCGAAGCTCGCCGTCCTCGACGATCTCCAGGACGCCCACCCAGAAAGGGCTCTCGAAGTAGACGGACAGGGAAACCACGATGCCTCCACAGGTATGCCGACAGGCGGCTTGGCGAAGCCGCTTTCCGGCACACCGGACATCCTCCGAGGCTCCCCGAGGGGACACGTGAGGCGGATACGGAACCGCCGGGCCCGGAAGGACCGGCGGGCGCCCGGGCTACCGACCGGGACCGCGTTTTCGTGTGCGCGACCAGGATAACGGCAGGCGTCCGCCCCCGGCTCGGGGTGCCGGCCGCCCTCCTGGCCGACTCGCGTCAGGAGCCGATTCCGAGGAGTTTGCCGAGAAGCGCGCTCAACTGGCCACGCTCCTCGGGCGTAAGAGGGTGGAAGGCGTCCTCGAGGAAGGCCGGGATCGACGTCTGGGCCTCGGCCAGCCGCCGCCGGCCCGAGTCGGTGATGGTGACGGCGTAGGAACGGCGGTCGCGGGGGTTGCGTTCCCGGCGCACGTGACCCGCCTGCTCCAGGTCGTCGCAGACGCTCACCATGACGCTGCGGTCGATGCGCAGCTCCTCGCTGAGCGTCTGCTGGGAGCACGGGCCGACGGCGTCGAGCATCTGGAGCACGAGATGCTGCCCGACGCCGAGACCTTCCTCGGTGGCGCGGGCGTCCGCGGCGCGCGCCACGGCTGCCGAGGCCCGGCACAGCGCGATGTCCAGCCGCTCCGCCGCCAGCTGCGGAAAGTACGTCACGCGTGCCCGCTCGGCCGTCCTGGTCGTGGTCGCCATCGATCTCCTCTTCGCTATGCGGCCAGCGTACACCAAACCATCTCCAGGCAAATCGTTTGACAGAAGATGATTTGTGGCCATACGGTCCGATCGTCTGTCAGCAAATTGTTTGTCCTCAGATGGAGAGTGGTCGTGCCACTGACCGACGGCCGCAGACAGGCGGCCCTGGTGTTGTTGTGCGCAGCGGTGTTCCTGGACTCGATGGACCTGTCCTTGATGGGCGTGGCCTTGCCCGCCATCGGGCGTGACCTGTCGCTGCCGGAGAGCGTCCTGCAGTGGCTGATGTCCGGTTACGCGGTCGCCTACGGCGGGTTCCTGCTGCTCGGCGGCCGGGTGGCGGACCTGTTCGGCCGGCGCCGCGTGTTCCTGCTGTCGCTGGCCGTCTTCGCGGCGGCGAGCCTGGCGGGTGGGCTGCTGTCGGCGGGATGGCCGTTGGTCGTCACCCGGGTGGTCAAGGGGGTGGCGGCCGCGCTCACCGCACCCGCGGCGCTGTCGCTCATCACCACCACCTTCGCCGAGGGGCCGCAGCGCAATCGGGCGCTGGGGGTCTACTCGCTGGCCGGGGCGACCGGCTACACCGCCGGGCTGATCGCCTCCGGTCTGCTGACCGAGATCAGCTGGCGCTTGGTGTTCTTCCTGCCGGTCCCGGTCGCGGTGCTGGTCCTGGCCGCGGCGCCGCTGGTGCTGCCGCGCGGCCTCCGGCCGTCCGCGGTACGTGAGGGGTTCGACGCCGCCGGCGCCGTCGCGGTCACCGGTGGGGTGCTGCTGCTGGTGTTCGCGCTGACGGAGAGGAACTGGCCGGCCGGTGTGGTGGCCGTGCTCCTGCTGGGCGCCTTCGTAGCCGTCGAGCGCCGACGGCCGGCGCCGCTCGTCCCGCTGGAGGTGTTCGGGTCCGGTACGGTGGCCGCCGCGAATCTCGCGGCACTGGCCTGGGCGTGCGCGACGATCGGCTGGCAGTTCGTCGCCGTCCTGTACCTGCAGCGGACGCTCGGCTACACCGCGCTGGCCACCGGGCTCGGGATCGTCCCCATGGGTCTGGCCATCGTCATCACGGCCAACCTGGCCGGCAGGCTGATCGCCCGGTGGGGACTGGGCCGGGTGGCCGCGGCCGGGATGCTGGTCCAAGGGGCGGGCATTCTGCTGTTCCTGCGGGCCGGGGCCACCGGCGACTACCTCACGATGCTGCTGCCCGCGCTGGTCGTGCACGGCATCGGCAACGGGCTGTCGTTCCCCAGTCTCAACATCGCCGCCGTCGGCGGGCTGCCGGACGAGCGGCAGGGTCTGGCCTCGGGTCTCGTCACCTCCTCCGTACAGATCGGCGCCGGGATCGGCGTCGCGGCACTGGCCGCCGTCATGACCCTGGGCGAGTCCGCGTCGGCCGGTTACCGGATCGCGTTCCTGACGGCGGGCGGCTTCTCCCTGGTGGGCGCCCTCGTCGCCGCGTACGGCCTGCGCTCGCGCCGCCCCGCGCCCGTCCCCACCGCCTGAAGGAGACACATCGTGAAGCTGGATCTCGACCCGGACCAACTGCTGAGCACCACCCGCGCCGTCCGCAAGCGCCTGGACTTCACCCGGCCCGTGCCACGCGAGCTGATCGAGGAATGCGTGGACCTGGCCGTGCAGGCCCCCAGTGGCCGCAACCGGCAGCGCTGGCACTTCCTGGTGGTCACCGAGCCCGAGCGGCGGCGGGCCGTGGCCGACATCTTCCTGCGCGCCCTGCCGCTGGCCACCGGGCAGCCGCTGACCGAGCGCGATCTGTGGCGCATGAACTACCACCGCGGCTCCACCGATCGGGTCTTCGACGGTCTGCGCCATCTGGCGGCCAACATCCACCGGGTGCCCGCGTTCGTCATCCCCGGCGTCGAGGGACGCACCGATCACGCCCCGGTGGCCGTGCAGGCCTTCACCATCGGAACCGACTTCAAGCCCGCTCCCCGCATCCCGCGGGAGGAGGTCCTGCACTGGGAACGGTGGTGAACGCATCGGCCAGGCCGCCCGCACCCCGCGGACGGCCTGGTCAGGCCGGCACGGCCCGCACGACGCCGGCCACCTCCTCCACCACCGCCCGCGTGGGCCGCTGGCACACCAGCCACGTGGTCATCACGGCCTCGGGCAGCCCCTCGACGGGCCGCCAGCGCCAGCCGGGCAGGCGCAGCGCGGCGACGTGTGAGGCGACCAGCGCGGCATCGGACCGCGTCGCCTGGGCGCAGGCCAGAACGTGCTCGGTGAACTGGGCGAATCGCCAGTACGGCCGGACTCCGGCGGCCAGCACGGCCGCCGTCATGCTCTCGCGCGAGGGCTCCCGTTCGCGGGCGTGCACCAGCACCCGCAGCGCGTGGAGGTCGCCGATCCGGTAGTGCGGCTCGTCGGCCAGCGGGTGGCCGGGCCGCACCGCCAGGCCGAGGATCTCCTGACGCAACAGCCATGAGCCGTGGTGACCGGGTGGCGGCTGATGGACCAGGCACAGATCGAGCCTGCCCTCGTGCAGCAGGCGAAGCTGGTCGAAGCTGGTGGCCTCCACGTAGTTCAGCTCGGCGTGGGGCAGCGTACGGTCCACTGCCTCGACGACGGAGGACAGCCAGGAGCCGGGCGTCGCGGGAGGCACGCCGATGGAGACCACCTGGCGCGCCCGCGCCGCTTCCGAGACGATCTCCTGAGTGGTCGCGGCGAGGCCGAGAATCTCCCGGGCGTGCCGCAGCAGCGCCTCTCCGCTCGGTGTCAGCCGCACCCCCCGGGACGTGCGCTCGAACAGCCGCTGCCCGAGTCGCCGTTCCAGATCCATGATCTGCCGGCTCAGCGACGGTTGCGAGACCAGCAGGCGCCGAGCGGCCTGATAGAACGAGCCCTCCTCGGCCACCGCGGCGAAATACCGCAGGTGCCGGAGTTCCATGGTCTCTCCTCATCCGATCGCTCGGCTATGCCTGCGGAACATACCAGAAGTGCCAAGAAGGACTTGGACGGCGAGGGATGTCCGGCCCTGTACTGATGTCGGCGGCCATCACCGATGGTGACGCGCAACGGTGAGCAGCTTCCATGCTGCGTTCTTCGAGGAGCACGATGAGGCTTGGCGTGTGTTCGGCCTGCCTGCCGGAGCTGACGCCGGGTGAGGCGATCGAGGCGGCGGTCGCAGCGGGGTATGCCGGAATCGAATGGCGGGTCTCCGCCGAGGCCGGCTCGCCGGGCCCGGCGCACTTTCTGACCAACAACCGCTGCACCCTCCGTCCGGAAGAAGGCGACATCCGCCGGGCACGGGAGCTGTGCGACCGCGCGGGCCTGGCCGTCATCGGCCTGAGCGGTTACGTCCCGGCCGGCGACGTCCAGGGAGTCGAGCAGCTCATGAGGCTGGCGGCCGAGGCGGGAACGCCGCGGATACGCCTGTGGGCTCCGTCGATGACGGACGGCGGCTTCCACCAGGCGCTCGGCCGGGGCGTCGAGTTCTTCGACAAGGTCGCGGCGCTGGCCGGCCGATTCGGCGTCCAGGCGCTGCTGGAGATGCACCAGCGGACGATCTGCCCCAGTACGGCGCTGGCCAAGCAGGTCGTGGGACACCTGCCCCCGCACCTGGTAGGGGTCGTCTACGATCCCGGCAACGCCGTGGTGGAGGGGTCGGAGGATCCCCGGATGGCGCTGCAGATCCTCGGCGAACATCTGGCGCACGTGCACATCAAGAACGCCGCCTTCGAACGTCCCGAGGGCGGAGGTCCATGGCGGCATCGCTGGACGCCGATGGATGACGGCGTGCTCGACGTGCCCGCGATCCTGCGGCTGCTCCACGACGCCGGCTACTGCGGATGGGTGTCGGTGGAGGACTTCAGCACCGACCGGCCACCGCGCGAGGCCCTCGCCTTCAACGCCGCCTATCTGCGCGGCCACGTCTCGTTCCAGGCCGCGGAGGGAGGACAGCGGTGAGTGCGAAAGGGGCGATCGTCACCGGAGGAGCGGGCGTCCTCGGCACGGCCATCGCCGCTCAGCTGGCCGCCGACGGATTCGACGTGACGCTCTTCGACGTCGACGAGGAGGCCGTCGCCGATGCGGCGGGCCGCCTGTCGGCGTCCGGTGGCCGGACCGTCCGCGCCTGCCGGGTGGACGTGAGCGACCCCGAGGCGGTCCGTGAAGGAATCGCGCGCGTGGAGCGCGCGGGCGGACGACTGGACTGCCTGGTGAACAACGCCGCCGTCAACGTCCGCCACTCCCTGGCCGGGCAGACCCCCGACGGCTGGGACGCGACGATGGCGGTGAACGTCCGCGGGCCCATGCTGCTGTGCCAGGCGATCCGGCCCTGGTGGCAGCGTCACGGCTGGGGACGGGTGGTCAACGTCGGCTCCCGCACCTGGCTCGGCGGCGGCCCGACGGGCTACGTCACCTCCAAGGCGGCCGTCGTCGGCCTGACCCGGACCCTCGCCGTCGAACTGGGCCCCATCGGTGTCACCGTCAACGCCGTGGCGCCCAGCGTGGTGGAGACCCCCTTGACCAAGGCGGGGCGTACGGGCCGGGAGTTCGAGGAATTCGCCGCCCGCCACCGGGCGATGACACCGCTGGGCCGGCTGGCCCGGCCGCAGGACGTGGCCGACGCCGTCGCCTTCCTCGCCGGCGACCGGTCGAGCTTCATCACCGGCGAGGTGCTGCACGTGTGCGGCGGCGCCCAGCTCGCTCCCTCAGCCTGACGGAGTCCCCGTGCCCTACTTCGAACACTCCGGCGTGCGCCTGTTCTACGCCGACTACCCGCCCGCCTCCTCGGCCCGGCCGCCGCTCAATCTGCTCCTCGTGCACGGCATGTGGGGCGCGGCCGAAGGCTGGATCTACCAGATCCCCGCCCTGCGCTCCCATCACCGCACGGTGGCGGTCGACCTGCGCGGCCACGGACGTTCCGGCAGCCCGCCCACCGGCTACGACGTCGGCGACCACGCAGAGGACCTGGCGGCCCTGATCCGCCACGCCGGCCTTGCGCCGGTCGTCGTGCTCGCCCACTCGATGGGCTGCTCGGTGGCCACCGTACTGGCCGCCCGTCACCCCGATCTCGTCCGTGCTCTGGTGATGATCGACCCCGACTACGCCGGCGACCCCGGCGATCGGGAGTGGATGGCCCGCCTCGCCGACGACCTGGAGGGACCGGACGCCGACCAGATCGCCCAGGACCTGTTCAGCGACCGCTTCCACACCCCGGGGACCCCCGGGCACCTGCGCACCTGGCACCTGCTGGAGGTCCTGTCACGACCGGCCTGGGTCAGGGCGCAGACCTTCCGGCACAGCGCCTTCGGTCCGGGCAGCCTGCGCTTCCTTCCCCAGGCCGAGCCGGTCCTGCGCCGCCGCCGTCAGCCGGTGCTGGCCTTCCACCGCCACGCGGCCCGGGCCCAGGTGGAGCGGATGTGCCTGTCCCACGACTACAGCCAGGTGGTCCTGCGTCCGCAGGCGGGCCACTTCATCCACCAGGAACTGGCCGCCGACGTCAACGACTCGCTCATGCGCTGGCTGTCGGCCCTGCCCCGATAGCCCGCAGGAAAGGAAAAGCAGCAGTGGCAGTCGACGAAAGCCTCGCGCCGCCCGGCGCCTCGATGCCGTCCTCACCCGTCAGCGCCCGCGCCTGGGGCGTCACCGCGGTGCTGGTCCTCTCCGCGGTGGTGGTGTTCCTGGACAAGGCCCTGCTTGGCCTGGTCGCCAAACCGATGAGCGCCGAGCTCGGCATGTCCGCCGCCGGTTTCGGCGGCCTGGGCAGCGCCTCCTACGTGCTTTTCGGCGTGACCTGCATCGCCGTCAGCTTCACCGCCCAGCGGATCTCCCCGCGGTGGGTCCTGCTGGCCTGCGGCCTGCTGTGGGCCGCCGGCCAGGTGCCCGCCGCCGTCGCCGCCACCGGCGGCATGCTGTACGCCAGCAGGATCCTCGTCGGGGCCGCGGAAGGACCGGCCAACCCCCTGTCCATGACCGTGCTGTACTCGTGGTTCCCCAACGAGCGGCGCGGCCTGCCGCAGGCGCTCTACACCGCGGGCGCCGCCGTCGCGAAGATCGCCATGGCGCCCCTCCTGACCCTGGTCATCATCCGGTTCGGCTGGCGAGCCGGATTCCTCACCGTCGGAGCGCTCGCGCTCGGCTGGTCGCTACTGTGGCTGGCCACCGGGCGGCTCGGCCCGTACGGAGCCGCCCCCGGCCGGGGTGACCGGCCGCAGCGCCGTCAGGCCACCGGCGTCCCCTGGCGTCGCGCGCTGCTCAACCGCACGTTCATCGGCTGCCTCATCGCCTACTTCGCCCAGAACGCACTCGCCGCCATCATCTTCACCTGGCTGCCCTCCTACTTCGAAAACGCCCTCGGATTCTCCCCGGAGGCGGCCGGGTCGCTGTTCGGGCTGCCCAGCGCGCTCGGCATCGTGGCGCTGGTCGCCTCCGGAGCGATCACCGACCGGCTCCTGCGCGCGGGGGTCACCTCCAGACGGGCGCGCGGCCTGCTCGGCGGCGCCTGCCTGGCCGGCGCCGGCATCCTGCTGACCGGTCTGCCGCTGATTCACGCGCCGATCCCCGCCATCGCCCTCCTGATGCTCGGCTACGGCATATCCGTCACCGTCAACACCTTCGCCAACCCCGCCGTGGCCGAGCTCGTGCCTCCCCACCAGCGAGCCGGCATCCTCGGCGTCTTCTCCGGCCTCAGCGTCACCGCCGGGATCGCCAGCCCCATCATCACCGGATGGCTGCTGGACCGAGCCGCCACCCCGCAGGCGGGCTACACCACCGCCTTCCTCCTCAGCGGCGTCCTGCTCGCCCTCGCCGGAGCCCTGTTCGCCCTGCTGGTCCACCCCGAACGCGACCGCCACATCAGGAGTGACCATGTCCCAGCCTGAGATCCCCGACGACCGCGGCCACCTGCTGCACCTCACCCCGGACGAGCTGCTCGGCACGACCCGCGCGGTACGCCGCAGGCTGGACGTGACCAAGCCGGTCCCGCGCGAGGTGCTCCTCGACTGCACCCGCCTGGCCCAGCAGGCCCCCAGTGGACGCAACCGGCAACGCTGGGACTTCGTCTTCGTCACCGACCCCGCCCGGCGACGCGCCCTGGCCGACCTGTGGCGACGCGGCCTCACCAGTCCCGCCGCGCCGCAGTCCCACGAGGGCCCCAGCCGCCACGACTTCACCGCCGAGTCGGGGTGGCACGCGATCGCCGACAGCCTGCATCACCTGGTCGGCATCCTGGACCAGGTGCCCGTCCTGCTGGTGCCCTGCATCCGGGTGGGATCGCGGGCGGAGCTCGACGATCCGGCGACGCAGGCCGGCACCTGGGGCTCGGTGCTGCCCGCCGTGTGGAGCTTCATGCTGGCCGCACGCAGCCGCGGCCTCGGCACCGTGTGGACCACGCCGCACCTCAACTGCGAACGCGAGGCGGCCACGCTGCTCGGCCTTCCGTACGAGACGACCGTCCAATGCGCGCTCATCCCCGTCGCTTGGACGGTCGGCACGGAGTTCAAACCCGCACGCCGCGTCCCCGTCACCGAGGTCGTCCACTGGGACCACTGGTAGAGCCGGCGGAAGCGGACCGAAGACCCCGGGTCAGATCCGGCCCAGCAGGACGCAGCCCAGTGCGAGCAGCGACACGACCTTCACGACCTCCAGCGCCACGTAGTACAGGTGCGCCCTCGACCTGTGCCGCGCCGGGTCCTCGCCGGACAGGACCCGGTCGGACCTGCGGTTGAGCGGCGGGCGTACGACGGCGATCTGGATCACCAGGACGGCCGCGGCGACCACCGTGAGCGCGACCGCGGCGGTGGCGGGTGATCCGGTCGCGACCGCCACGATCACGACGACCGCCAGCACGGCCTCGGCGGCGTTGAGCGCGCGGAAGACGAGCCGGCCGATGCCGAGGCCGATCGGGATCGTCACCCCCGGCGCGCGGAACTTCAGGGGCGCCTCCAGGAAGGAGATCGCCAGCACCATCCCGAGCCAGACGAAGGTGGCCGCGCCGCCCACGGCGGCCGAGGCGGGGTTCATGCTCGCTCTCCTCTCGCGCACGCGAAACCGGCCGGGCGCTGCGGGCGGGTCGTCCCGCCGCTCACGGCTCGCGCCGTCGCCCTCGCCCAGGGTTCCACTCGTCCTGCCCGGTTCCCGATCCAGGGTCACGTGCCGACGGGACCTCGCCGGCAGGAGCGCGGGCAGGCGTCCGGTCGCGGCGTCGGTCGCCGGGTCATCTCCAGCCGGTACGCCGCCGCAGCCAGGCCAGCGCGGCACGACCCTGGGCGAGCTGGAACGCGCGGAGCGTGGGCAGGCCCGGTGGCGGGGTGAGGCTTCCCCGCTGCAGGAAGAAGCCGGTCACGGCGGCCAGGACCGCGGTGACGGCGTCGCCGTCCGCCTTCGCCGCGACCGGGTGGCCGTCGAAGACCTCGGCCGGTGGCGGCCCGCCCTGCATGGCCACGCTCGGGAGCATCCCGAGCAGGTCGAACCACGGGGCCGCGAGGCACGCCCAGGGCCAGTCCACCACGTACACGCGTCCGTCCGCGGTGAGCAGCAGGTTGTCGGCCCGGAGGTCGGCGTGGGCAAGCGTGTCGCCCTCCACCGCCCGCTCCCAGGCCGCCTCCAGCTCCGCCAGCCGGTCCAGGTGCCGCCGGGCCCATGCGGCATCGGAGCCGTCCACGGTGAGGCCATCGGGGCCGTCCGCCAGGCGCCGCCATCCCCGGTACTCCTCCGCGAGCCGTTCGGCGGCCGTCGGCACGGCCACGGGCGCGGGGGTGAGCGACTCGGCCAGCTCGGCGATCGCGCCGAGCACGAGATCCAGCTCCGCCGGAACCCAGGGCTGGGCCGGTGACCGTCCCTCGACGTCCTCGAACAGCAGCACCACCCAGCCGTCCTCGTCGAAGGACGCGAGCAGCCGGGGCGCGGGCGCCGTGGCCGGCAGCGCGGCGGCCACCCGGGCCTCCGCGCGGTGGATGCCGGGGCTGACCGGGTTCGGCTCGGGGCCGACCGCCTTGACGAAGGCCCTGCCGCCGCCCGCGAGCCGCAGGCGGGCGGCCACGCCCGGGGAGAAGCCGCCGGGCTGGGTGACGGCCTCGATCACGCGGTCCCCGAGGCGCGTCTCGACGGCCAGCCGCAGGTGCGCGGGCACCGCGGTCCACGGCAGTCGTACGCCTCCGGCGGGCGGGGGCGGGCCGTCCTCGCCGCCGCGGCGCCGCCGCTCCTCCGCGTCCTGACCGCCGGGATCACGGGAATCGTCGCTCATTTCGGCATGATGGGCGGCGAGCGGGTAGGGCGGCAAACGAGTTTCCGCGCGATATTCGGTTGGGATTCCCGCCCGGTGCGCGGCACAGTGGATCTCGACCGAGGAGGAGATCCAACCATGCCGAAGCACATCGCCCCGAAGGTGCTGTCCTGGGCGAGCGAGATCGACGACGGGACGATCGACCAGGCCGCCCGGGCGGCGCGCCTGCCGTTCGTGCCCGGTCACGTCGCGCTCATGCCGGACGCGCACGTGGGCATCGGCGCGACGGTCGGCTCCGTGATCCCCACGGAGGGCGCGATCATCCCGTCCGCCGTCGGCGTGGACATCGGCTGCGGCATGGTCGCGACCGAGACCACGCTCACGGCCGCCGACCTGCCCGACTCGCTCGACCCGCTGATGCGGCTGGTGGAGCGGCGCATCCCGGCGGGTGTGGGCAAGGGGCACGACGACCGCGCGGTGGACCGCGCGCTCGGTGAGCTGGGCCGGCCGCACACCACGCTGACGCCCAAGCAGGAGAACACGGTCGCCTGCCAGTTCGGGACCCTCGGCTCGGGCAACCACTTCGTCGAGGTGTGCCTCGACGAGCGCGACCGGGTCTGGACCGTGCTGCACTCAGGATCACGCGGGATCGGCAACCAGCTCGCCACCGCGCACATCAACGGCGCGAAGCGGCTCATGCGGCGCATGGAGATCGGGCTGGAGGACTACGACCTCGCCTACTTCACCCAGGGCACCCCGGAGTTCACCGCGTACATCGAGGACATGCTGTGGGCGCAGCGCTACGCGATGGCGTCGCGGGCGCGGATGGACAGGGTGCTGAGCGACGCGCTGTTCCGCGTCGTCGGCACGGGCACGCGGGTCCGGACGATCAACTGCCACCACAATTTCACCCAGATGGAGACCCATCAGGACAAGGAGCTGTGGATCACCCGCAAGGGCGCGATCAAGGCGGACACCGGGGACGAGGGCGTGATCCCGGGCTCGATGGGCACCCGGTCCTACATCGTGCGCGGGCGGGGCAACCCGCTGTCGTACAACTCCTGCTCGCACGGCGCGGGACGCAGGATGTCGCGGAGCCGGGCCAAGCGTGAGCTGTCGGCGGCCTCGCTCAGGGAGGCGATGCGCGGCCGGACCTGGAACTCCGACCGGGCCGCCGCGCTGGTCGACGAGCACCCCGAGGCGTACAAGCCGATCGACCAGGTCATGGCGGACCAGAAGGACCTCGTCGAGGTCCGGCACACGCTGCGCCAGGTCTTCAACTACAAGGGATGAACGGAGGGGCGCCGCCGTTCGGCCCCCACGGGCTCGGGGGTCACGGCGGCGCCGGCCGGACGCAGGACGAAGCCGCTCGCCACCCGGGCCGGGATCCGGTACGGCGAGACGGTGAGGTCCTGCTCCGGCACCGTGTAGTCCAGCCGGGCCAGCCGCGGCGCGAGGGCCTCCAGCAGGCCCACGGCGACCGGCTCGCCCGGGCACCGGTGCCCGGCCGCCGGGTCGCCCCCGCCCTGTGGGATCAGGTCGTACGGGCCGATCTCGCGCCCGATGAAACGTCGCGGGTCGAACGCGCACGGGTTCGGCCAGAGCGCCGGGTCGTGGTTCTGGCCCCAGACGTCGAGCAGCACGAGCCAGTCGGCCAGGATCTGCTCGCCCTTCCAGGTGAGGTCCTTGACGGCCTTGCCCGCCACGAAGGGCGCGAAGGGATAGAACCGCCGCACCTCGTGCGCGAACGCCTCGGCGTACGTGCCGTCGGTGTCCTCGGTCAGCCGGACGCGGTTGACCGGCCAGCAGTGCAGCGCGTGCGCGGCGAACGTGACGAACCAGCTCACGGCGACGGTGGGGCGCACCAGGTTGAGCAGTTCGACCGCCGCGATCCGGGGCGCGAGCAACTCGCCGTCGGGCTCCCGGTGGCGGGCGGCCACGGCGAGCGCCGAGGTGTCCGGCACCCGCAGGGCTCCGCGCCGCACGTCCTCGACCAGTCCCGCCAGCCACGCCTCGCGGCGCCTGCGGGCGGCGCGGGCCCGCCAGTGCCGAGGGCCGGGTGACCCGAAGCCGTCGACCAGCGCGACGAGGTCGGCGGCGAGGGGCTCGGTCTCCTCCTCGGTGAGCGGGATGCCCGCCCACCGGCACGCCCCCCGGGTGATGACGCGGGCGGCCTCGTCGAAGAGCACGACGTGTCCCCTGTCCGGCCAGGTCGCCACCGCCGCGTCCCACGCCGCGGTGGTCTCGCCCACCAGGGCGGCGACGCTTTCCGGCGTCATCAGGGACATGAACATGCCCTTGCGCGCCCGGTGCGCGGCCTGGTCGAGCGTGTGCACCGCGCCGTGGCCGAACAGCGTGCTCTTGATCGGCTCGGGCAGCGCGGGCGCTCGCTGGACGTGGTTGTCGTCGTAGAAGAAGCGGACGGCGTCCGGCCCGCGCAGCACGACGGCGCGCTGGCCCATCAGCCGGGTGTGGACCATCTCTCCCTGGGTCTCCCGCCATCGGGCCGGCAGCCAGGCGTAGCCCTCGAGCAGCAGGAGCAGCGTGGTGTCGAGCAGCGGCATACCGTCCTGCCTGCCCCGATTCGCCCCTCGAAAACGGCCTGGCCCGCGGCCCGGTCGGGTGGGGCGGTCAGCCCCGGATGCAGGCGCCGCCGTTCAGCGTGAAGCCGGTGGGCTCGGGGTTGGCGCCCGTGGAGGTGCCGGTGAAGCCGATCTGCAGGGACGCGCCGGGTTGGATCACCGCGTTCCACGGCGTGTTCGCGGCGGTGACGTCCTTGCCGGACTGGGACCAGGTGGCCGACCAGCCGCTGGTGATCTTCTGTCCCGCGTCGGGGAGGACGAAGCGCAGCGTCCAGCCGTTCATCGCCGTCTGGCCGAGGTTGGTGATCGTCACGGTGGCCGTGAAGCCGCCGCCCCAGGGCCACCAGTCGTACTTGATCCTGCAGCTCACCGGGGGCGGCGTGTACGGCGGGAAGCCGCCCGACGCCACCGTCGTCACCAGGTCGGACGGCAGGCTGAGGTTGCCCGCGGCGTCCTTGGCCACGACGAAGTAGACGTACGACTGACCGGTGACGAGGTTGCCCTCGGTGAAGTAGCGGGCGGTGCCGGAGGCCGTCCCCGCCCGCGTCCAGCCCGTGTCGGTGCGCCGGTAGACGTCGTAGCCGGTGACGCCGACGTCGTCGGTGGACGGCGTCCAGCAGAACGACGTGCCGCGGAAGTCCGGCAGGCAGTTCGCCTGCATCCCGGCCGGCTTGGTCGGCGGGGTCGTGTCGCCCGTGCCGGGGCTCGGCGAGACGGACATGCCGGTGACCGCCGTGGTGCTGAACGGCGCGGTGGGCGGGCTGGTGTTGCCGTCGGCGTCCTTGGCCACGATGAAGAAGGTGTAGGTGCGGCCGATGGTCAGGCCCGTGATCACGGTAATCGTGGACGTGGTCGAGGTCGCCTTCACGAAACCGTCGGGCGTGAGGCGGTAGACGTCGTAGCCGGTGACGCCGACGTCGTCGGTGGACGCCGTCCAGCACAGGCCGACCACGCCCTGGGGCGTGCCGCCCGTGGGCAGGGGCGGCGGGCAGGCGCGCACCTCGCCCGGCGTCGTGGGCGTGCCGGCGGAACCGGTCCCGGTCGGCTGCGGCGACGGTTCGCCCGCGGACGCGGAAGCGGCATACGCCGTCGTCACACTCGTCGCGAGGACGGGCGGCGCGGCGATGTTGGCCGCCAGCAGCGCGGCGGCGACGGCGCCCGCCGCGGTCCACGCGGCCGGCCACGACAGTCTGGACAAGAGCCACCCTCCGGGACGATCCGCCGACGACATCGCCCGGATCATCGGTTCGCCGGGGCGGACCCGTCAACTCCGCTCGCATCCGTGCCCGTCATTCCGTAAGGAATATGAAACTTTCAGCGCGGTGGGCCGTTGTTACCGTCACGGAATGAAGATCGTGGTCACCGGCGCGGCCGGTTTCATCGGGAGCCGCGTCGCCGGGCTGCTGCGGGACGCCGGGCACGAGGTGCGGGGATTCGACCTGCGCGGCGGCGAGGACGTCACGGCCGGTGACGTGCTTGACGAGCACGCCGTCGGCCGCGCCCTCGACGGCGCCGACGCCGTCGTGCACCAGGCGGCCAAGGTCGGCCTCGGCGTCGACGTGCGGGACCTCCCCGAGTACGTGTCGGTCAACGCGCTCGGGACCGCGGTGCTGCTCGCCGCGATGGCGCGGCACGGGGTCGCCCGGCTGGTCCTGGCGTCGTCGATGGTGGTCTACGGCGAGGGCGTCTACGACTGCGCGGAGCACGGCCGCCTGCGCCCCGGCCCCCGGGCCGAGGAGGACCTGGCCGCGGGGCGGTTCGAGCCGGCGTGCCCGCGCTGCGGGCGGGCGCTGACGCCGGGGACCGTCGACGAGGACGTCCCTGCCGATCCGCGCAACGCGTACGCCACGAGCAAGCTCGCCCAGGAGCATCTGGCGGCCAACTGGGCCCGCGAGACCGGCGGCGCGGCGGTCGCCCTGCGCTACCACAACGTGTACGGCCCCGGCATGCCGCGCGACACCCCCTACTCGGGGGTGGCCGCGATCTTCAGGTCCGCGCTGGAGGCCGGGCGGGCGCCGCTGGTGTTCGAGGACGGCGGCCAGCGCAGGGACTTCGTCCACGTCGGGGACGTCGCGGCGGCCAACCTCGCCGCGCTCGACGCGCTGGAGTCCGCCCCGCCCGGGCGGCTTCGCGCGTACAACGTGGCCAGCGGCGAGCCCCGCACGATCGGCGACCTGGCGGACGCGCTGAGCGCGGCCCGGGGCGGGCCGGCCCCCGAGGTCACCGGCCGCTACCGGCTCGGCGACGTGCGGCACATCGTGGCCTCCCCGGACCGCGCCGCCGCCGACCTCGGCTTCCGGGCCCGGGTCCGCTTCGCCGACGGCATGCGGGAGTTCGCCCACGCCCCTCTGGGGACGGCCGGCTGAATCACCAGGGAGATCTCACGAACCCCTGCAGCAGCAGACCGAGCACCGCCTGTGCGGCCAGCAGGCGGCGGTCTCCCGCACGCCCGGCCGCCGTACGCCCTGCCGCCGCGGCGACCCACAGGGCGTACGGCAGCCAGATCCGCTCCACCTCGCCCCGGGTGACGCCGCTGACGTCGAGGGCGAGCACCGCGGCCAGCGCCGCCACGGGCAGGATCCGCTCCCCGGCCCGCCCCGCCGCCACCAGCCCGACGGCGGTGGCCGGCCCGGTCACCAGGGCGAGCACGGCCAGGTCGGCGACCAGGAAGTACAGGTACGGCCGGGCCGCGCCGGGGTCGGCCGCCCACTCGGCGTGGGTGGCGAGCACTCCGGCCGGCCACCAGAACCCTCCGGCGGCGAACAGGGCGCTCACCGCCGCCATCCCGGCCAGGCAGGCGGCCACGGTCGTACGCGGCACCTGCGCGGCGGCCGCCGCCACGAGGGGGACGAGCAGGTAGGGCACCAGGCCGTAGCTGAGGTAGGGCAGCGCGCCCAGGGCCAGCCCCGCGCCGAGGCCGAGCGCCACCCGGCCCGCCCGGCTCCGCGCGCCGAGCACCAGCAGCGCCGTCCCCCACGCCCCCACCCCTGCGAAGAACGCGTCCATGGTCGTCGCGATCCACACCGCGGCCGGGCACAGGGCGAGGTACGGCAGCGCCCGCCTGGCCGCGTCCTCCCCCGCGACGCGCCATACGGTCAGCCCGATCGCGGCAGTGGCCGAGCACCCGGTCACGACCACGAGGACGGCGGCCCAGAACGGTCCCGGCAGCCCTGCGGCCGCCAGCGCCCACAGCACCAGCACCGGCAGCGGCGGATGGCCGCGTACGTGTGTGGGGTAGGCGGGCAGGTCGCGGGTGAACCCGGCGAGCCAGCCGAGAGGGTCGTCGCCCACGGCGCCGAGCCCGGCCAGGTATTCCTGCGGGTGGGTGAACGGCCACGCCAGCCCCTCCCCCGACACGGCCAGCAGGACCGTCCACGCGAGCGACGCGGCGAAGGCCGCCGCCAGTGCCGCGCGCATGGGCAGGTGCGCGGTCAGCCGGGGCAGCACGGGGACCGCGACCGCGGCGAAGGCCGCGGCCGGAAGCAGTGCGAGCGTGGGCAGTCGCGCCAGCGCGTGCAGCGGCGGGAGATGGTCGATGCGCAGCACCCCGCGGGCGTGCAGCAGACCGCCCACCGCGAACGCGCCCGCCACCAGTGCCGCCCAGGCCGCCAGTGCCCGCCGTCCCTCCATCGACCGTGCCGTCACGACCGACACGGTAGGCGCGCCGGACCGCCCTCCCCGTCCCGTGGACGGCCCCGTAGTCACTTCGTAAGAACTGTGCGGCCTCGGCGGCCCTAGCTTCTGCGGCATGCAGATCGATGTGGTGCTTCCCTGCCTCGACGAGGCGGCGGCGCTGCCCTGGGTGCTCGGCCGGATGCCGGACGGCTGCCGCGCCATCGTGGTGGACAACGGGTCCACCGACGGGTCGGCCGAGGTCGCCGCCCGGCACGGCGCGCTCGTGGTGACCGAGCCCAGGCCGGGGTTCGGCGCCGCCTGTCACACGGGCCTGGAGGCCGCGACCGCCCCCGTCGTGTGCTTCATGGACGCCGACGCCTCCCTCGACCCGCGGCAGGTGCCGCACGTCGCGGAGGGTGTGGTGAGCGGCGCCGCCGACCTGGTGCTGGGCCGCCGCAGGCCCGTCACCGGATCGGCGTGGCCCGCGCACGCCCGGCTGGGCAACCGGGTGCTCGCCTGGCGGCTGCGCCGCCGCACCGGCGCCCCGCTGCACGACCTCGGCCCGATGCGCGCGGCCCGCCGTACGGCGCTGCTCGCCCTGGACCTGCGGGACCGGCGGTTCGGCTATCCGCTGGAGATGGTGCTGCGGGCGAGCGAGGCGGGCTGGCGCATCGCCGAGGTCGAGGTCGACTACCTGCCGCGGGTGGGCCGCTCGAAGGTGACGGGCACCGTACGCGGCACCGTGCGGACCGTCCGCGACATGTGGCGGGCGGCGTGAAGACCAAGGCCACGACGCAGATCGTCGTCATCGCCAAGGCGCCCGTGCCGGGGGCGGTCAAGACCCGGCTCACGCCGCCCTATAGCGCACGGGAGGCCGCCGCCCTCGCGGAGGCGGCGCTGCGCGACACGCTGTCGGCCGTCGCCGCCGCCCCCGCCGCGCGCCGGGTGCTGGCCCTGCTCGGCGAGCCGGGGCCCTGGCTGCCCGAGGGGTACGACGTGGTCGCGCAGCGGGGGGACGACCTGGCCGCCCGGCTGGCCGCCGCCTTCGCCGACGCGTGGGCGGCCCTTCCCGTCCCGGTCGTGCTGATCGGCATGGACACCCCGCAGGTCACCCCCGCTCTGCTGGCCGAGGCGGGGCGGTTGCTGGGCGGGCACGAGGTCGTGGTCGGCCCGGCCGCCGACGGCGGATTCTGGCTGCTCGGGCAGCGCAGGCCCGACCCCGCCCTGCTGGCCGGGCTGCCGATGTCGCGGCCGGACACCGGGGCGCTGCTGCTGGAGCGGATCCGCGCCGCGGGCGTACGAGCCGCCCTGCTGCCCGAGCTGACCGACGTGGACACCGCCGCCGACGCGCGCGCGGTGGCCGCGCGGGTCCCCTCCTCGCGGTTCGCGGCGACGCTGGCGGCCCTCGGCGCGGACGTCCCCGCGTGATCGGCCCCCTCTACGCCGAGTCGCTGGACGGCGCGCGGGTCGAGGTCGAGTCGGCCGACGGCAGGACATGGCCGCTGGAGGCACGGCGCTGGCTCGACGGCGCCGAGGGGGACGAGGCCATGCTCGCCCGCTGCGCCGACCCCACACTCGACGTGGGCTCGGGACCGGGGCGGCTGACCGTGGCGCTGACGAGGCGCGGCGTGCGGGCACTCGGCATCGACGTCACCCCCCGGGCCGTACGGCTCACCCGTCTGGCCGGCGGGCGGGCCCTGTGCCGCGACGTGTTCGGCCGCGTGCCCGGCGCCGGCCGCTGGGGCACCGTGCTGCTGGCCGACGGCAACATCGGCATCGGCGGCGACCCCGACGCCCTCCTGCGGCGGGTCCGCGAGCTGCTGCGGCCCGGCGGCGAGGTCGTCGCCGAACTCGATCCGCCCGGCGCCACGACCCGTACCGAGCGGGTCCGCCTTCGCCGGGAGGGCAGGGTCACCGGATGGTTCGCCTGGGCGCGGGTCGGCGTGTCCGGCATCGGGCCGCTCGCCGCGCGCACCGGCTTCCGCCCCGTGGAGGTGTGGACCGAGGCCGGGCGCTGGTTCTCGGTCCTGGGCTGAACCGGGAGCGGCTCGCGCGGGTCGTCCGATCGTGCCGCCTCCAGAGACCCCGTCACTCCGGAACCCGGTTCAGGGGCGGGTGTAGAGACGGTAGGTGGCCAGGACGTTGAGCCGGTGCAGGTTCCGGCACAGGTCGAGCATGCCGCGCCGGGCCACGTCCTGGGGGATGCGATACCGCGCGAGCGCGGCGGACAGCTCCGGGTCCAGGCCCTCCGCCCACGGGTCGGTGCACGTCTCCATGGTCTCCTCCAGGGTACGGCCCGCCTCCACGGCTCCGAGCACCTCGTCGTGCAGCCGCTCCAGGTAGGCGACCAGCGTGTCGATGGCCGCATGGCCGTCCCCGGAGGGCCCGTGACCCGGCACGATGGTCGCCAGATCGGGCAGCGCCTCCTTCATCCGGCGGAGGGTGCCGATGTACGGCTCGGGACCGCCCTGCAGCAGCATGTGGGCGATGCCCGCGTGACACAGGAGGTTCCCCGTCCAGGCGACGCGGGCGTCGGGCACGTACACGACGGTGTCGCCGGGGCCGTTCCCCGGGCCGAAGTGCCACAACTGCACCACGCGCCCGCCCAGGTCGATCTCGGCGAAGCCGTCGAACACGAGGTCGGGAGTGCGCCACTGGGTCACCGCGTCGAGGAGCGTCTCGTCGCCGTACATGTTGCCCGACCTGACCTGCTTCTCGTAGTCGAGGTCGCCCATGTTCTCCTTGTTCGGCCGCGACGACACGATGACGGTGCCGGCGGGGAACGCCATGTTCCCGAAGGTGTGGTCACCGTGGTAGGTCGTGTTGACGAGGAAGCGCAACGGCCGATCGGTCAGCTCGGCGACCAGCCCCTGGATCCGTCCGGACACCTCCGGGGTGATTCCGGCGTCCACGATCAGGGCGGCGTCCCAGCCGACGACGAGCCCGTTGTTGTCCTTGGGCGGGATGGTCGCCATCAGCGCGTGGACGCCGTCCGCGAGGGCATGCGGAACCAGCCGCAGGCCCGAGGGCGAGAGGTTCGGCCCCGAGTATCCGCTCGGCCGCTCGGACAGCTCGCGTTCCGGAATGTGGGCGGTCGCGCTCATCCCTCGCTCCTCAGCAGGTGGGCGGTGAAGGGGTTGAGCTCGACGGGGCCGTCCTCGCCGATGACGACGGTGCCGCCGAGGTTGGTCAGTCGATCACCGATGACGGCGTTGGGCTCGAAGGCGAAGGTCATCCCCGGCATCAGGGGGAGCTGGCCGCCCATCGTGGGCAGGTCGAACAGCCGGCCGTATCGCGCCGCCTCGGGCAGCCTGCGCAGGCCGGCGCCGAAGCCGCCGACGGGGCCCATCGGGTTGAGCGTGTGGACCAGCGGGTGGACGTTCCAGGCGTCGGCGTCGCGCAGCGGCCCCTGCATGGCCTCCACCAGGTCGCCGAAGGTGTTGCCCGGACGGGCCGCGGCCAGACCCGCTTCGTAACTGGCACGGGCCACCTTCGCGCCGGTCTCGATGTCCGGGTGCGGCTCGCCGACGGCGATGGCCACCTGGTGCTGGGTCTCCTTCATGCCGAAGCGGCAGAACACCTCGGCCATGACGACGTCGCCCTCCTCGAGGACGCGCGGCGCCTGGGGCCGGTAGGACCAGGCGGGCGGGCCCCAGGAGACGAAGCCCGGCCCGGACGACAGCAACATGCCCGGGGCGGCCAGGCCGCGCCGGAACGCCGCCGCCATGCCGGCCGCGTAGACCTCCGCCTCGCTCACCCCCGGCCGGGCGGCCTCCCGCATCGCCTCGGCCATGGCGTCGCCCGTCTCGGCCGAATACCGGACGACCGCGAGTTCCTCCTCGGACTGCCGCATGATGGCGAGCAGGTAGCTCAGCCCGACGGGTTTGAAGGTGACCTCCGGCAGCTCCGCCAGCACCTGGGACCACAGGCCGTACGGCATGATCGGATTGATGTGGAACGGCGGGTAGGGGTCCAGCCCCAGCACCCCGACGGCCGCCGTCTCCAGGTTGTGTTCCCTGAGGACCTCCGCCACGCCCGCCGCGTGCCTGGCCACCCGGATGCGCTCCGGGGGGATCCACAGCTCCTCGCCCCTTCTGCTCGCCTGGATGTGGTCGGCGACGGGGAGCGTCGACCAGGTCAGCTCGACGGGGTCGGCGTCGCGGCAGAAGACGACGATCGCGCCGGGCCGGTCGTTGGTGAAGTAGGCGTCCGGAGCGAAGGGGGCGAGATCCACGCACTCGTGCTCGCCGTACGCGATGAGCGCCTGGACGCCCTCGGCTTCCATGATGCCGCGGGCGTTCGCCCAGCGGCGGTCCCGTTCCGCCAGTGAATAGGTGGGAATGCTCATGCCGCCGAGGCTAGGAACGGACGCCTCCGTACCGCCTCCGTCATGTGACGGTAGTGGCGGGCACGTCGGCGGGGTCCGCTTAGGTCATCACGAACCTGGCGAGCTCGGCGCGCGAGGTGATGCCCAGCTTGGGGAACGCCTTGTACAGGTGGTAGGCGACCGTACGCGGGCTCAGGAAGAGCTGCGCGCCGATCTCCCGGTTCGACGCTCCGCCCGCCGCCAGCCGCACCACGTGGAGCTCCTGCGGGGTGAGCGTGGCCAGCGGGTCGCGGCCGTGGTCGCGGGGGGACGGCGAGACGCCGGTGGCACGCAACTCCGCCTCCGCGCGGGCCGACCACGGAGCCGCGCCGAGGCGGACGAACGCCTCCATGGCGGCGTTCAGCCGGATGCGGGCCTCGGCGCGGCGCTGGTGACGTCGCAGCCATTCGCCGTACAGCAACTCCGTGCGGGCCTGCTCGAAGGGGTGGTCGGCCTCGCGGTGCAGGGCCAGCGCCCGCTCGTACGCCGCGTCGTCCCCGGTCATCAGCGCACGGCAGCGCTCCAGTACGGCGAGCGCCCACGGCTGCCCGGTGGCGCACGCCCAGGTCGCGAAGCGCTCGATCGCGTCGCGTGCCCGCTCGGGGGTGCCCACCCGGACGGCCGCCTCGACGTAGTCGGGGTAGGCGTACCGCCAGATGAAGGCGTGCCGGCCGGGCCCGCTCATGCGCTCGTCCATGCGCTCCAGCACGGACGTGTAGCGGGCCGCCCCCAGGTCCAGCATGATGGCCGCGTACGTGGCCCAGGTGGCGCCGGTCATCCACGTCTCGGCCGCACACGCCTGCGCCATCAGCCGGCGGCACTCCTCCTCCGCCCCGGCCACCGCCGCAAGCCAGGCGGAGATGCCGATGAGGTAGTTGTCCCAGTACGGCTGGTCGTTGTCCGCCGCGATCTGCAGGCCTTCGCTCACGCCGGCCCGCGCGGCGCGGTGGCGCCCGTTGAGGATCTGCGCCACGGCCTGGAGCAGTATGGCCTGCGGGAGGCGGCCGACCCGCCCGGCCTGGCGGCATTCGGCGACCAGGCCGTTCGCGTCCTCCAGCATCATGCGCTGCCGGCCGTGGACGAAGCCGAGGTAGGTCCTTATGGCGCGCAGCTCGAACGGGAGCGCCGCCTGGTGCCCCAGCCTGGAGTACGGCATGCCGAAGACGGCCGTGTCGTCGCCCTCAAGCAGGTGGACCACGTCCTTGCTGAACTCCTTGAGCACGCTCAGGGGGCCTTCGACGAGCGGAGTCAGGTCCGCGATACGGCGGGCCAGGCCGAGCTGGTCGGGATGGGGAGTGCTGCTCCAGATGTAGACGCTGGCCATGCTCGCCATCGGCAGCACCGCCTCGGGGTCGACCGGGGCCAGAGCCTCGACGCCGTCCAGGAACAGCCGGATCGCCTCCAGCGGCCGGCCCGCCTCGAAGGCCAGCGTGGCCCGCACCCTCGCCAGCTCGGCCGCCACCGCGGGGTCGGCCGCGGGACAGGCCCGGCGGGTGAGCTCCTCGGCGCGCCGCCGCAGGCCTGCGTCCAGGGCGGCCGCCGCGGCGGCGGCCCAGCGGCGCGCCGCGGCCGGCGGATCGGCGGAGAGCCGCGCCGCCCGCTCGTACCCCGCCGACGCCGCCGCCTGGCCGCTGCGCCTCGCGGCGCGGATCGCGGCCTTCTCCAGCTCCCCCGCCACCCCCTCGTCGGGCCCGGTGGCCACCGCCGCCAGGTGCCAGGCACGCCGGTCCTCGTCCGTCGCCCCGGCCAGGGCGTGGTGCGCGGCGACGCGCTGCGCCACATCCGCCGCGAGCCGCGTCGCCGTACGCACCAGAGGGTGGCGGAAGGCCACGCCCGTGGGGGTGACCCCGACCAGCCCCGCGCGTTCCGCGGGCGCGAAGTCGGTGAGCGAGACGCCCATGCCGTGCAGGGCGCGGTTGAGCGTGTCGATGTCGCCGCTGTCGTCCAGTGCCGCCACCAGCAGACATGACCTGGTCGCGGCGGGAAGCTCCAGGATCGCGGCGCGGAAGCCCGCCAGCACCCGGCCGGAGACCGGCTCGGCGCCGCCGAGGGAGAAGACCGGCGGCCCGATGGCTCCGGCCCGTTGCTCGGCGGTGAGCGTACGCGGCAGCTCCAGCAGCGCCAGGGGGTTGCCCTGCGCCTCGTCCACGATCAGCTCGCGTACGGCCAGTGGGAGCCCGCCGGCCCGCTCGGCGAGCAGGCTCGCGGCCGGTCGCCTGTCCAGCCCGGTCAGCCACAGCTCCGGCTGCCCGGGGGCGGGAAAGGACGTCCCGTCGTCGCGCGCCGCGAAGATGAGCGCGATCGGCTCGGCATGCAGGCGGCGGGCCGTGAACAGCAACGCGTCCGCCGACTCCTGGTCAAGCCACTGGGCGTCGTCCACCAGGCAGACCAGCGGCCGGTCGGCCGCCAGCTCGGTCAGCAGGCTCAGGGTGGCGAGCCGGACGAGGAAGCGGTCACCGGGCGCCGCCCGGCCCAGCCCCAGGGCGCTCATCAGGGCGTCCGCCTGCTGGTCCGGCAGCGCCGCGATGCGGTCGAGCATCGGGCGCAGCAGCAGGTGCAGAGCGGCGAACGGCAGCTCCGCCTCCGACTCGACCCCGCTCACCCGCAGGACGCGGCCGTGCGCGGCGGAGGCCGCGTACTCCAGCAGCGCGGTCTTCCCGATCCCCGCCTCGCCGCGGAGGATCATCACACCGGTGCGATCGGCCAGCAGCCGATCGATCTCCGCCTGTTCCGCTTCGCGGCCGTGGAGCATGCCTCATAGTCTGCCGCACACCGTTGCCGGTTGATCCACTCGCCGGCCTTGCCCGGGTCCCCGTTTCGAGTCCGCTGGTCACGCGTGTGCTTCCGGTCCGCGCCGGGGCGGCGTGGATAGGCTGCCGCGGGAAGCAGGCGGAAGCGAACGGGGCGGATGGCGGGGATCGCGCGAGCAGTCGCACGGCTGGTCGCAGGAGTGGTCGCAGGATGGTCGCGGGCGCGGCGCGGCGACCGCGTCGGCGGGAACGGCGCCCCCGGACACCTCGCCTCCGGACGCCTCGCCACCGGATGCGTGGCCGGCGGGGACCTCGCCGGCGTCTCGGCCCTCACCGTCGCGGCGGCGGCGCTCTACGCGCTCTATTCGTGCGTCACGCTGGCGCGGTTCCGGGCGGGCGCGTACGACCTGGTGATATTCGACCAGGCGATCCGCTCGTACGCGCGTTTCCAGCCGCCCGTCTCGATGCTGAAGGGAGTGCACAACGGGTTCGGGCCGGGGTTCTGCGTGCTCGGCGACCACTGGTCTCCGGCGCTCGCGCTGCTGGCGCCGCTGTACTGGATCCACGACGGGCCCGCGACGCTGCTCGTCGCCCAGGCCGTCCTGCTCGCGCTGTCGATCCCGTTCGTGTGGGCGTACGCCTTCCGCGCCTCCTCGGCGGTCACGGCCGGGCGGCGCGTCGCCTATCCCGTCGCGGTCGCCTACGCCCTGTCGTGGCCGATCACCGAGGCCGTGGCCTTCGACTTCCACGAGGCGGCGTTCGCGCCGCTGCTCACGGCGGCCATGCTGGAGCGCCACCAGGCCGGGCGCAGGCGGGCGGCGCTCCTCGCGGGGCTGGCGCTTCTGCTGGTCAAGGAGGACATGGGCCTGCTGCTGGCCGGGTTCGGGCTGGTCCTCCTCACCCGCCGCCGCGACCGGAGGCCGGGCGCGCTGCTCGTCGTCGGCGGCGTCGCCGCGACCCTGGTGGCGACGCGGCTCCTCATCCCGCACTTCGGGGGCAGGGCCGGCTACTACTGGGCGTACTGGAGGCTGGGCCCGGACCTGCGCCGGGCCGCGGTGCACGCCGTCACGCGGCCCGGCGACATCGTCGCGCTGCTCGCCGACCCGCCGCTGAAGCTGCGCACGCTCGTGCTGACGCTCGCTCCCGTGCTGTTCGCCGCCGTGCTGTCCCCGCTGGGCCTCGCCCTGCTGCCGCCGCTGCTGGAACGCATGCTCGCCGGCGCCTACCCGAACTGGTGGACCCCGCGGTACCACTACACGGCCTTCGTCGTCGCGGTCGTCTTCGCCGCCGGGATCGACGGGGCGCTGCGGGCGGCCTCCCGCTTTCCCGGACGGTCCGGAGGGCTCGTGCGCGGATGGGCGCTGCTCGTGCTCGCCACCGCGCTCGCGCTCGTGCCGTTCTTCTCGTTCGGCGCGCTGTTCACACCTTCGTTCTACGCGGAGACGGCACGGACGCGCGCGGCCGGGCGCGCCGTGGCGGCCGTGCCCGACGGCGTGCTGGTCGAGGCGGCCGGCTCCCTCGCCCCGGCCCTGTCGCCGCGTACGCGGACCCTGTTGTGGGACCGCACGCCGCGCGGAGCGCCGTGGGTCGCGGCCGACGTGGGAGCCAGGGACTTCCCCTTCGACTCGGTCCGGCGGCAGATCGCCAGGGTCGAGACGCTGCTCCGGCAGGGCTACCGGGTGGTGTTCCGGGAGGCCGGCTACGTGGTGCTCACCCGGCCGTGACCGGCCGCCTCACGAGCGCACGTACGCGTGCGGGGTGGTGCCGAAGGCGTGCTTGAACGCCTGGATGAAGGCGCTGGGGCCGCTGTAGCCACAGGCGGCGGCCGTCGAGGTCACCGACCGGCCGCCCGCCAGCAGGATGAGCGCGCGATGCAGCCGTAGCTGGGTGCGCCACTGCGGGAAGCTCATGCCGGTCTCGGCGCGGAACAGCCTGCTGAGCGTGCGTTCCGAGGCGCCCACCGCCGCCCCAAGCTCGGCGAGCGTCCGGCCGTCCGCCGGGTCCGTCTCCAGGATGGCGGCCACGTCGCGCAGCCGGGGATCGGACGGCGCCGGCAGGCACAGCGGCAGCGCCTCGACCTCGCGGAGCTGGTCGAGCAGCACGCGTTCCAGGTTGGCCCGCTGCGTCGCGGTCGGCTCGTCGTCGCCGGTGAGCGCGAGCATCACCTCCCGCAGCAGCGGCGTGATCGCCAGGACCGTGGGCCGGTCCAGCCGCAGCGGGTTGACCGGGGGGTCGAAGACCAGCGCCCGCATCTCGGTCGGCCCGTACGCCTCGTGCGCGTGCGCCACCCCTGCCGGGATCCACACGCCCCGATGCGGCGGCACCACCCAGTCGCCGATCGGGGTCGAGATCCGCAGCACCCCGCGATGCGGGTGGATGAGCTGGTGCGAGGCGTGGTCGTGCCAGTCGATGCGCTGGCGGTGGGCCAGCGGCACCCGGGACGGGCCACCGCTCGCGGAATGGCGGATTGCCGACATGACTCGGCAGAGTATCGCTAGTTCGCCGACTCGGTCCTCCGGGATGCTCGACGGAGCCTCTCAAGGAGACGATCAGTGACACAGACAACCGCTTCGGCACCTGCGGCGCGGGCGACGTCCGCGTGGCGGCGCATGTGGCTGTGGGCGGCCGCGCACGCCGTCGACGACCTCTACCAGGGACTGGTGCCGGCCTGCGTGCCCTACTTCGTGCTGGACCGGCACTACGGCTACGTGGCGGCCTCCGGGCTGACGCTGGCCGCGGCCCTGGGCAGTTCGATCCCGCAGCCGTTCATCGGCCTGGCGGTCGACCGTTTCCGCCTGGGCTGGCTGGCCGCCGCCGGCGTCGCGCTGGCCGGGCTCGGCCTCGGCCTGTCCGGGCTGGTGGAGCCGTACGCCGCGGTCTGGACCCTCGTCCTGCTGTCCGGGCTCGGGGTGGCCATGTTCCACCCGGCGGCGGGCAAGGGGGCCAGGGAGACGGCGGGAGACAGCGCCACCGCCATGAGCGTCTTCGCGGCGGGCGGGAGCGTCGGCTTCTTCCTCGCGCCGGTGCTGGCCACGCCCGCCCTGATCTCGATGGGCGTCGGCGCCACGGCGCTGTTCATCCCGCCGGCCCTGCTCGTCGCGTTCGCGCTGCTCAGGAAGCGGCCCTCGGCCCAGGCGGCCACGGCGGGCACGCGCGCCGGCACCGACAGGTGGGCGCCGTTCATGGTCCTCACCGGCATCGAGGTCGTCAGGTCGGTGACGTTCTTCGGCGTGCTCACCTTCATCGAGCTGTTCTGGATCAGGCACCTGGACGCCGGACGCGGCCTCGCGGGCGCGGCCCTGGCCGCCTTCCTGGTCGGCGGGGTCGCCGGCACGCTGATCGGGGGACGCCTCGCCGACCGGATCGGGCTCGTGCGGACCGTGCAGATCGGTGGCCTGCTGGCCATACCCGCGCTCGCCGGGCTGCGCCTGCTCCCGGGGCCCTACCTGCCGCTGCTGTTCGCCGTGCTGGCGGGCATCGCGATCAACATCCCGTTCGCCGTGCTGGTGAAGCTGGGCCAGGACTATCTGCCGAACCGGCCGGGCACCGCGGCCGGCGTCACGCTCGGGCTCGCCGTGAGCGTCGGCGGGCTCGCCGCGCCGGTGCTCGGCGTCGCGGCGGAGGCGTACGGCCCGCAGGGCGTCTTCACGATCCTCTGCCTGGTGCCCATCGCTGCCGTGGGACTGGGGCTGCTTCTTCCCCGCAGATGACCCCCGCAGGTGCTGCCAGGCCTCACCCCGCGGTGATGACGCCCGGCGTGGCGGCGAGCAGCAGGACGTCGATCCCGGCGGCGCCGACGGCGGCGGCGAAGGGCGCCACGGGCACGCGCCGGCCGAGCAGCAGGCCTGCCGCGGCGCACGCGGCCACCCCGGCGAGCGCGAGCCACCCGGCCGGGCCCGCGGGTCCCGGAGGCGCGACCACCAGCAGCACGGACGCGGCCAGCAGCGGCAGCGGCAGGACGACCCGCACCCGGGCGGCGCCGAGACGCTGCGGCCAGCCCCGCACCCCCGTGGCGACGTCCGTCTCGATGTCGGGCAGCACGTTGGCGAGGTGCGCCGCGCAGCCGAGCAGCGCCGCGGCGAGCACGACCCACCACGCCGGAAGGGGGGCCGGCAGGGAGACCGGCAGGGCATGGCCCGGCGTTCCGGCCGTCACGAACACCGGCACCGCGCCGAACCCGGCCGCGTACGGCGCCCACGAGGCCGCCGTGCCCTTGAGCCACAGGTTGTAGACCCAGGCCGCGGCGACGGCGAACAGGTGCGTCGCCCCGGCCACCACGCCGCAGGCCAGCGAGAGCGGCACGCACGCCGCCAGCGCGGCGAACGCCGCGGCGCGCACCGTACGCGCGGACACCAGGCCCGCGACGATCGGCTTGGCGGTCCGCCCGCCCGCGGCGTCCCTGGCGGCGTCCACGACGTCGTTGCACCAGCCCACGGACAACTGGCCGGTCAGCACGGCGAGAGCCGTCAGCGCCGTCCCCGCCGGGCCCCACCCGGCCACCGACACGAGCGCCGTGACCAGGGTCGTCACCGCCGCGGCCGGGCCCGGATGGCACGCCCGGGCCAGGCCGGCCGCCGTCCGCGCCACCATCCGTGCCACAGTCCGTGTCACGGTCCCGGCCGCCCGGGGGCGCCCATCGGCCGCCTGGCTGCCCGCGCTGTCCGGCGAGGCGAGGTCCGCGCGACGCGCGCGGCGGACCGGCACGGCGGCACCCGGGCCGCCGCCTGCCGCCGTGTCGTCGGGCAGTTCCCCTGAACCGGTCACGATCCCGAGCGTAACCGGGCGCCCCCGGGCACAGATCACGATTAGCCCCGGAAGGTATGCGACAGCCATCAACGGGCAAGAGAGACTTGTCACGGTTTTCGCCGGCACGGGGATGTGAGATGACGCGGATCGCGGCCGTCCATGGTGTCGTTCCCCCTCATCGCCACTCGCAGGCGGAGATCGCTGACGCACTGGCGCGGGTCTGCCTTCCGCCGGGCGGCGATCGCCGGCTCCTCGACCGGCTGCACGCCGGTGCCCGGGTGCGGCATCGCAACCTGGTGCTGCCGCTCGACCAGTACGGCAAGCTCGACGGCTTCGGCGCGGCCAACGACCTGTTCGTCGAGGCCGCGCTCGACCTGGGCGCGCAGGCCGTCATGGGGGCGCTGGAGGCGGCCGGCCTCACCCCGGCGGACGTGGACATGATCATGTGCACGTCGGTCACCGGTGTCGCCGCGCCGTCGCTGGACGCCCGCTTAGCCAACCGCATCGGGCTGCGCCCCGACGTGAAGCGGGTGCCGGTGTTCGGCCTCGGGTGCGTGGCGGGCGCGGCGGGGATCTCCCGGCTGCACGACTATCTGCGCGGCTGGCCCGGCCACGTGGCGGTGCTGCTCTCGGTCGAGCTGTGCTCGCTCACGTTGCAGCGCGACGACACCTCCACGGCCAACCTCGTGGCGGGCGCCCTGTTCGGGGACGGCGCCGCGGCCGTGGTCGCGTACGGGGACGAACGCGAGCCGCCACGCGCGGACGCGGCGGGGCCCGTGGTGGTGGCGACGCGCAGCCGCCTGTATCCCGGCACCGAACGCGTGATGGGCTGGGACGTCCGCGACAGCGGCTTCCGGGTCGTGCTGGACGCCGGGGTGCCCGACGTGGTCCGCACCCACCTGGGCGGCGACGTGCACGGGTTCCTCGCCGACCACGGCCTGACCGCCGGCGACGTCACCGCCTGGGTCTGCCACCCCGGCGGCCCCAAGGTGCTGGAGGCCGTCGCGGAGACGCTCGCGCTCCCGGACGGCGCGCTCGACCTCACCTGGAGTTCGCTGGCGGCCAACGGGAACCTGTCGTCGGCCTCGGTGCTGCACGTGCTGCGCGACACCCTCGCCCTGCGGCCCCCGCCGCCGGCCACACCGGGCCTGCTGCTGGCGATGGGCCCGGGGTTCTGCTCCGAACTCGTCCTGCTGCGCTGGTAGGGAGAAGCTGTGTCGCCCTGGTATGGCGCGCTCATCGCGCTCGTCGCGGTGGAGCGCCTCGCCGAACTGGTCGTCGCCCGCCGCAACGCCCGCTGGAGCCTCGGCCGGGGCGGGGTGGTGTACGGCAGGCGCCACTATCCCTGGATGGTCGCCCTGCACACCGGCCTGCTGGCCGGATGCCTGCTGGAGGTGTGGCTGGCGGACCGGCCGTTCGTCCCCGGCCTGGGCTGGCCGATGCTCGGGCTGGTCCTGGCCGCGCAGGCACTGCGCTGGTGGTGCGTCACCACGCTCGGCCCCCAGTGGAACACCCAGGTCATCGTCGTGCCCGGCCTGCCGCTCGTGCGCCGCGGGCCGTACCGGTTCCGGTGGCTGCGCCACCCCAACTACGTCGCGGTGGCGGTGGAGGGCGCGGCGCTGCCGCTCGTGCACTCCGCCTGGCTGACCGCGCTGGCCTTCACCCTGCTCAACGTGCCGCTCATGGCCGTGCGCCTGCGCTGCGAGAACGCCGCCCTCGCCACCGCGGCCCCCGGCTCCGCCACGCGCGACGCCGGGGCGGGGACCGCGGCGTGATCGACGTGCTGGTCGTCGGCGGCGGGCCCGCCGGGCTGGCCACGGCCATCCACGCGGCGCTGGCCGGCATGGAGGCGGTCGTGGTCGAGCCGCGGCCCTGCCCGGTCGACAAGGCGTGCGGGGAGGGCCTGATGCCCACCGGCGCCGCCGCCCTGGCGGACCTCGGGGTGGCGGTGCCGGACGGCGTGCCGTTCCGCGGCATCCGCTACGTCGACGGGCGGCACCGGGTGCAGGCGGAGTTCCGGGACGGCCCCGGGCTGGGCGTGCGCCGCACCGCCCTGCACACTGCGCTCGCCCGCCGCGCCCGGGACCTCGGCGTCCGCGTGGTGCCCGGCCGGGTGGACGTGGTGCGCGCCACCGGCGAGGGCGTGCGCGCCCACGTGACGGGCGGGCCGGACCCGTGCGGGCCTGAGCGCGCCCACCTGTGTGATCGAAACCTGTGTGAGCGGGACCTGTGCGGCTCGGGATTGGGCGCGCGGTGGCTGGTCGCGGCCGACGGGCTGCACTCGCCGATCAGGGCTCAACTCGGACTCGACCTGCCGTCCGGCGGCCCCCGCAGGTATGGCCTGCGCCGCCACTACCGGGTCGCGCCCTGGACGGACTTCGTGGAGGTGCACTGGGCGCCCGGCGGCGAGGCGTACGTCACGCCGGTGGGCGACGACATGGTCGGCGTGGCCGTGCTGAGCAGCGAGCGGCGGCCCTACGACGAGCACCTGGCGCGGTTCCCCGACCTGCTCGCCCGGCTGGACGGCCCGCCCGTCACCCCCGTGCGCGGGGCCGGGCCGCTGCGCCAGCGGGTGCGGCGGCGGGTGGCCGGGCGGGTGCTGCTCGTCGGCGACGCCGCGGGCTACGTGGACGCGCTCACCGGCGAGGGGATCTCGCTCGCGCTGCTGTCGGCCCGCGCCCTGGTCGGCTGCCTGCGGGCGGGCCGCCCCGAGGAGTACGAGACCGCCTGGCGGCGCCTGTCGCGGCGTTCCCGGCTGCTGACGGCCGCGCTCGTGCGGGCCCGGCGGCATCCTCCCGCGGCCCGGATGATCGTGCCCGCCGCGCGGCGCCTACCCGCGGTGTTCGGGGCGGCGGTGCGGTCGCTCGCCTGAACCCTCGCGCCTTCCGCGCTCCCCGCGCCTTCCACGCTTCTCGCACCTTCGGTGCGAAACGGACACGGCCCCCCGTGAATTGTTACAGCCGGATTCACAGTTCATGAACGCCCGTTTTTAGGGCGCCCCCGGAGATCTCTATACGCGGTGGTAATAGAACCTACTTCGACATTGGCGAAGTAGCCATATTTGGTGACCGGTATGCAAAGATCTAGCGTGTGTACCGAATGGCGAGGCCGATGTTACGGCAGGGATGACTGGAGGGTCGTCACTTGCCCCACTTGCCGCACATCGCTCTGCTCGCCCTGCTAGCCCTGCTCGGTACGCTCCTGATCGCCGCGCTGGTCGTCCTCGTGCTCCGCCTGCGCCGGCTGCGCGCCATGCAGGCCGAGGCCGTACGGCAGGCCGCGGCCGAAGCGCGCGAGCAGTTCGGCCGCGACGTGCACGACCTCGTGAGCAGCCGCCTGTGGCTGGCCACCCTGCGCAGCGAACTCGCCTACCGGCTTGCGGACGACGACAGCCCCCTGCGACCGGCGCTGGCCGACGTGGTGCAGTCGATCCGCCAGGCGTCCGCCGACATCCGCAACGTGACCCGCTCCTTCCGGGACGTCTCGCTCGCCTCGGAACTGGCCAACGCGCGGGCCGTGCTCCGGGCGTACGGAACCGACTGCAAGGTCGAGGCGACCGAGGCGGACCTGGGCGAGGAGGTGAGCGCGGTGCTCGCGATCATGGTGCGGGAGGCGGTGACCAACGTCCTGCGCCACAGCAGGGCGACCCTGTGCACGATCGAGATCGTCGTGCGCGGCGGCATGGCGACGCTCACCGTCGCCAACGACGGCGTCGACCCCACCGTGCCGCCCGGCGACGGCAGCGGGCTGGACAACCTCCGCAACCGGGCGGCGGCGCTCGACGGCGTGATGGGAACGGTCCTCGACCCGGACGGCTGGTTCCGCCTCATCGCCGAGATCCCCCGCAGGGGCGGGGACCGCCGCTGACGCCGGCCGCGCGCACCCGCCGGGTGGACCGGCGTCCGGCGCGCGGATCCGCGATGGAGCGCCCTCGGCACCCCGCGCCTCCCTCCACAGACCGCTGAGCGCCCGCCGGGCGTGCACGAGGCGCGTCGCGCCCCGCCCTCCTCCACCCGTCCGCCGCCCCGCGCCGGCCCCGTCGGCCCGCACGGCGTTTGACCAGCCCCTTGACCGAATGCTTCACGCGGCATCCCGGAGACGGCCGTGAACAGCATCACCATCGACCCGTGACTGCGTCATGGTTTGTTATGTGCAGATTTCACATAGCGCAGTTGACGGGCGTAACTTGGCCCTTCTCTTTATTTCCGTAATTCTTTGATGTGACCGGCCTAAGGGGACATCTGGTGATTAGTAAGTACGAGATTTACTGCCTCGCAGATCCCTTGTTCTACGACACGCTCGACACCAAGCGCGCGGAGCATCCCGACTTCGCCCTCGCCGCACGGCCCACGCCCGACGGGTGGGCGCACGCCGAGAGCGAGACCTGGCTGCACTACGCGCCGGCCGGCGCGACCCTGCCCACCCAGGGCTGGAAGATCCACATCTCCTCCTCCGTGCCGGAGGCGGAGCGGGTGATCGCGGCGGCCTGGGACTACTGCGTGCCCCGCGGGCTGGCCTTCAAGTTCCTGCGCGGCCGGCGCGTGATGACGATGCAGAACTCCAAGTACGCCTTCCGCGGGTCGAGCGGCAAGCTGGTCACCATCTACCCCGTGGACGAGGCTCAGCTGGAGCTGACGCTCAAGGAGCTCGCCGAGATCCTCGACGGCGTCGAGGGCCCGTACATCCTCAGCGACCTGCGTTACGGCGACGGACCCCTGTTCGTCCGCTACGGCGGGTTCGCCGAGCGCCACTGCCTCGACGACAACGGCGAGCGGGTGCTGGCGATCGAGGACGCCGACGGAAACCTCGTCCCCGACGTGCGCGGTCCGGCGTTCGCCCTGCCCTCCTGGGTGACCCTGCCGGCGTTCCTCGAACCGCACCTGGCCGCCCGCAACGCGGTGACGCTCGAAGGCGTGCCGTACGCGGTGGACAGCGTCCTGCACTTCTCCAACGGCGGCGGCGTCTACCTGGGGCGCGACAGGCGCACCGGCGAGAAGGTGGTGCTGAAGGAGGCCCGCCCGCACGCCGGGCTCGACGTCGAGGGACGCGACGCCGTCACCCGCCTGCGACACGAGGCCGCCATCATGGAGCGCCTGGCCGGCCTCGACGTCGTGCCGGCGATGCGCGACTACTTCACGGTCGGCGAGCACCACTTCCTGGTGCAGGAGTACGTCGACGGCACCTCGCTCAGCCAGCTCATCGCCCAGAGGCATCCCCTCACGCGGGCCGACCGCACCCCCGAGCTGGACGCGGACTACGCCGAGTGGGCCATCGGGATGCTCGCCAAGGTGCGGGCCGCGGTCTCGGCGCTGCACGGGCGCGGCGTGGTGTTCGGCGACCTGCACCCCTTCAACATCCTGGTGGAAGACGGCGTGGACGGCGACCGCGTTGTGCTGATCGACTTCGAGGTCTCCTCACCGGTCGAGGAGCGCAGGCGGCCCACGCTCGCCAACCCCGGCTTCGTGCCGCCGCGCGAGCTGGCCGGCGTCGAGGCCGACGAGTACGCGCTGGCCTGCCTGCACCTGGGCGTGTTCGCCCCGATGACCACCATGCTGCTGCAGCTCCACCGGCCCAAGGCCGCCCAGCTCGGCCGGCTGATCGTCGAGACGTTCCCGGTGCCTCCCGCGCTGATCGAGGGAGCCGTACGGACGATCCTCGGGCAGGATCCGCCCGCGCCGGAGCCGAGCCGGCTCCCCCAGCCGGGCCGGCTCGCCGAGGACTGGCCCGCCGTCCGCGAGGCGCTGGCGAAGGCGATCCTCGCCTCGGCCACGCCCGGTCGCGAGGACCGGCTGTTCCCCGGCGACATCGTGCAGTTCGAGCCCGGCGGCGGGGTGAGCCTCGCCAACGGCGCGGCCGGCGTCCTGTACGCGCTGGCGGCGACCGGGGCCGGGCGCTTCCCCGAGCACGAGGAGTGGCTGCTCAGGCAGGCCGCGAAGCCCGGCATCGGGCCCGGCTTCTACAACGGCCTGCACGGCGTGGCGTACGCGCTGGAGGCGCTCGGCCGCCGCGAGGACGCGCTCGACGTGGCGCGGCGATGCGGGCGGGAGCTGCGGGAAGGGCTGGACCTGAGCCTCTACCGCGGCCTGTCCGGCATCGGCCTCGCCCTGATGCACCTGCACGACGCGACCGGCGAGCCGGAGTTCCGCGAGCGGGCCGCGCGCGTCGTGGCGCTGGTGGCCGACCGGCTCGGCGGCCCGGACGACGTGCCCGAGATCAGCGGCGGGAAGTACCCGCACGCGGGGCTGATGTACGGCTCGTCGGGACCCGCCCTGATGTTCCTGCACGCCTACGAGCGCACCGGCGACCCCGGGCTGCTCGACCTCGCGGCCACCGCGCTGCGGCAGGACCTGCGCCGGTGCGTCGGCCGTGAGGACGGCCAGCTCCAGGTGCAGCAGGGCTGGCGGACCAACCCCTACCTGGACGAGGGGTCGGCCGGCATCGGCCTGGTGCTGGACCGCTACCTGGCCCACCGGCACGACGAGACCTTCGCCGAGTCGCTGGCCGCCATCCGGCCGGTCACGACACTGCACTACTACGTCCAGCCGGGGCTGTTCGCGGGCCGGGCCGGCATGATCGCCTGCCTGTCGTCCGGCTCCCGCCCCGACCCCGAGGCCGCCGCGGCGCAGATCGCCCGGCTGGCCTGGCACGAGCTTCCCTACCAGGGCGGGCTGGCCTTCCCCGGGGCCCAGTTGCTCCGCCTGTCCATGGATCTCGCCACCGGGAGCGCCGGCGTGCTGCTCGCGCTCGGCACCGCGCTGCACGACGAGCCGGTCCACCTCCCGTTCCTCGAGCCCCCCGGACGGTCCCAGGCGCAGGGGCCCCTGCGCACCGCCGCCGGGTCGAACGTCCCGACCAGCCCCGGAAGGAGGTGAACGCACAATGGCGCTTCTCGACCTGCAGACCCTCGAGGCCCCCGGTGGCCACACCGGCGGCGGTGGCGGCAGCAACCTGAGCCTGCTCGGGTGCACCCCGCACGAGAACAGCAGCCTCAGCATCATCTGCGGCTGACGACCCTCCGGTGAACACGAACTTCAGCCTCATCCCCGGCTGATGGAACCCATACAAGGAGATGATCCAAATGGCGCTTCTCGACCTGCAGACCCTCGAGGTTCCCGGCGGCCACACCGGCGGCGGTGGCGGCGGCAGCAACCTGAGCCTGCTGGGCTGCACCCCGCACGAGAACAGCAGCCTCAGCCTGATCTGCGGCTGATAGCACGCTGAGGGAGTCCTGGGCGGTCGTCGCGGCCGCCCAGGCTTCCGCGTTTCCGGCCCCGGCCGGCCGCGGGAGCCGTCCCGTCCCCGTCCTGTCCGGCCTTTCACCTCTGGAGGACCCGGTGAGCTCTCGTCCGGCGGACCTGCTGATCGCGCGGGCCGTACGGCGCGGCGGCCCGTGGCTCGCGGCGCTGGCGGCGACGGCGCTGCTGGGCGCCGCGGCCGACCTGCTGCTCCCGGCGGCGCTCGGCCGCGCCGTCGACGCCGTCGTGCGTATCCAGGCACGGGCCGGAGCGGGGGCCGAGGCGGGTTTCGGGCTCACCGGCCCGCTCACGACCGCCGCGCTGCTGGTCGCGCTGGTCGTCGCGTGCGACGCGCTGGGCGTGCTCGCGGCCGGCGTGAGCGGCGCGCGGGCCGCACGGTGGCTGCGCTCCCGGGTGGTGGCCCACACCCTGTCGGTCGGCGCCGGCATGACCCGCCACTTCACGCCGGGTGAGATCGTCACCCGCGCCGGGGTGAACGTGGAGGAGGCCGGGCGGACCCCCGAGGCGGTGGTCACCGCCGCCACGCTGATGGTCCCGGCGGCCGGCAGCGTCGTCGCCCTCGCGCTGATCGACCCCTGGCTCGCGGTCACGCTGGTGGCCGGTCTGCTCCTGATCGTGGCCGTGCTGCGCGCGTTCATGCGCAGGACCACGGCGGCCTCCGGCGGCTACCAGCAGGCCCAGGGGGAGATCGCGGGCATGCTGGTGGGCGCGCTCGCGGGAGCCCGCACCATCACCGCGGCCGGGACCGAGGACCGGGAGGCCGCGCGCGTGCTCGCCCCGCTCGCCCGCCTGCGCGCCCACGGCCTGGCGCTGTGGCGGCTGCAGGCGCGGGCCGGCGTCCAGGCCGCCGTCGTCGTCCCGCTCCTGGAGATCGCCGTGCTCGCCGTCGGCGGGCTGCGCCTGTCGGCCGGCGGCCTCACCGTCGGGGAACTGCTCGCCGCCGCGCGCTACGTCGTGCTCGGGGCGGGCCTGGGGTCGGCGCTCGGGTACGCGGCCCGCATCGCCCGCGCCCGCTCGGCCGCCCAGCGCCTGGAGCAACTGTTCGCGGTGCCGCCCCCTGCGTACGGGGACCGGCCGCTGCCGCCGGGCCCGGGCACCCTGGAGCTTCGCGACGTGACCGTGCGGGCCGACGGCGTGCGACTGCTGAGCGGGGTCAGCCTGGTCGTGCCCGGCGGCACGTGCACGGCGGTGGTGGGCCGCACGGGCTCGGGCAAGTCGTCGCTGGCCGCCGTCGCCGGCCGGCTCGTCGATCCCGAACGCGGCGCGGTCCTGCTGGACGGCGTGCCCCTGCGCGAGATCGGCCGGGAGCCGCTGCGCCGCGCGGTCGGCTACGCGTTCGAGCGGCCCGCGCTGTTCGGCGAGACGCTGGGCGAGGCCGTGGCCTTCGGCCTCGGCGCGCGGGACGCCGCGGGCGAGCGAGGCGCGGACGCGGTGCGGGCGGCCGCGGCCGCCGCGTGCGCCGACGCCTTCATCCGGCGGCTGCCGCTCGGGTACGCCACCCCGGTCGGCGAGGCGCCGATGTCCGGAGGCGAGATCCAGCGGGTCGGCCTGGCCCGCGCGTTCGCCCAGGCAGGCCGGTTGCTGATCCTGGACGACGCCACATCGAGCCTGGACACGGTGACCGAGCGGCAGGTCGGGCGGGCGCTCACCGGGAGCCTGGCCGACCGCACCCGCCTGGTGGTGGCCCATCGCGTGACGACGGCGGCGCAGGCCGACCAGGTCGTGTGGCTGGAGAACGGGCGGATCCGCGCGACCGGCACGCACGAGCGGCTGTGGGACGACCCCGGCTACCGCGCGGTCTTCCGCGCCGAGGAGGCGTCGTGAAGCGCAACGGCGTCGTGAAACGCAACGGCGTCGTGAAACTCTACGGCGGAGAGCGGCCGGGAGCGGCCGCGCGGCGGGTGGTCGTGGATGCGCTGCGGCGCGAACCCTCCCGGCTGCTGTGGCTGGCCTTCTGGTCAGTGGCGGAGGCCCTGCCCGCGCTGACGGGCGGGTACGCGATCGCACGGGCCGTGGACGACGGCTTCGCCGCGGGGCGGCCCGGCGCCGGCCTGATCTGGCTGGGCGTGCTCGCCGCCGCGTGGGGGGTGGCCGCGGTCGCCGCCCGGCAGGTGCTGCTGCTCATCGCCGGGATCGTCGAGCCGTTCCGCGACGTCCTGCTGGAGCGTGTGGTGACCGGGGCGCTGCGGGCCGGGCGGGGCGGCGACAGCGCGGCGGTCGCCCGGATGAACCACCAGGTCGAGCTGGCCAGGGACGCCTTCGGCGCGATCATCACAGTGGTCAGGACCTTCGTGTTCACACTGGCCGGCGTGGCGGTGGGGCTGACGACTCTGGCCCCGCAGGTCGTCCCGCTCGTGCTGGCGCCGGTGGCCCTGGGGCTCGGGCTGTTCCTCGTCTCCCTGCCCGCCCTGGCCCGGCGTCAGCGCGAGTTCATCGTCGCCGACGAGCGCACGGCCGCCGCGGTGGCCGCGATGGCGGACGGCCTGCGGGACGTGACCGCCTGCGGCGGCGAGGCGCGCGTCGCGGCGAGCGTCGGGCGGGAGGTCTCCCGGCAGGCGAGGGCCGCGCGGGCGCTGGCCCGGGTGACGGCGTCGCGGACGCTGTCGCTGGCGGTGGGAGCGTGGCTGCCGGTGGTGCTCCTGCTGGCGGGCGCGCCCTGGCTGGTGCGCCAGGGGATCACCGGCGGGGTGATCCTCGGCTCGCTGACCTACGTGATGCAGTCGCTCTCCCCCGCGCTCGGCGGCCTGGTCCAGGGCCTCGGCGTCAGCGGCGTCCGCCTGGCCGTCACGCTGGAGCGCATCCTGCACGCGCCCGGCCCGCCCGTGCCGCACGGCGACCGGAAGCCCGACGGGGTCCGGCTGGAGCTGCGCGGGGTGCGCTTCGCCTACGGCACGTCCGGGCGGAAGGCCGCCGAGCCGGTGATCGACGGCCTGGACCTCGACGTGCCCGAGGGCGACCACCTGGCCGTCGTCGGCCCGAGCGGGATCGGCAAGTCCACGCTGGCCGCGCTCGTCGCCGGCCTGCTGACCCCGGACGACGGCGAGGTCCTCGTCGGCGGCGTCCCGGCCGCCCGGGTCCACCCGGCCGCCCGCGCGCTGATCCCCCAGGAGGCGTACGTCTTCCCCGGCACCCTGGCGGAGAACCTGACGTACCTCGCGCCGGGGACGCCCCCGGAGCGGGTGGACGAGGCGGTGGCGGCGTTCGGGCTGGCGGAGCTCGCGCAGCGCGCCGCGGGCGGCCCGCTCGACCCGGCCGAGCTGTCGGCGGGCGAGCGGCAGCTGGTCGCGCTGGCCAGGACCTACCTGTCCCCCGCCCGGCTGGTCGTGCTCGACGAGGCGACCTGCCATCTCGACCCCGCGGCGGAGGCCCGGGCGGAGGCGGCGTTCGCGGCGCGCGAGGGCACGGTGATCGTCGTGGCGCACCGGATCTCCTCGGCCCTGCGGGCCCGGCGGGTGCTCGTCATGGACGGCACCCGCGTCCTGCTCGGCACGCACGAGGAGATGGTGGCCTCCTCACCGCTGTACGCCGACCTGGTTGGCCACTGGGAGGGCCCGGGGAGGCTACCGGCGGGGGCGGTAGCGCAGGATGCCGATGTCGCGGCCGGCCGCCGGCCAGAGCCAGCCGCACTCGGAGGCGATCTGGATCGCCTCGACGCGTGAGCGGGCGCCGACCTTGGTGAGGATGCGGGACAGGTAGTTGCGGACCGTCCCCCGCGACAGCGACAGGCGGTCGGCGATCTCGCCGACGGTGGCGCCGCCGGCCGCGGTCTCCAGGACGTCGAGCTCGCGGGCGGTCAGCGGGTTGCTGTCGGCGTCGAGCGCGGCCACCGCGAGCTCGGGGTCGATGACGCGCTCCCCCTTCGCCACGCGGCGGATGCAGTCCACGAGGTGGCCCGGCGAGGCGTCCTTCACGACGAAGCCGCGCACGTTGGCGTCCAGCGCCTTGCGCAGCGCCATGGGCGTCCCGAGCCCGGTGAGGACGACGGTCTTGCAGGAGGGTAATCGGCGGTGCAGCTCGGCCGCCGCGGTGAGGCCGTCGACGCCGGGCATCCCGATGTCGAGCACCGCGACGTCGGGACGCCGCAGGCAGCCGAGCCGGACGATGTCCTCGCCCTTGTCCGCCTCGGCCACCACCTCGAGGTCGTCCTCGCTCGAAAGCAGAGCGACCAGCGCCTTGCGGATGAGGTGCATGTCCTCGGCGAGCATCAGTCGGATCAAACCAGACCCCCCTACACGCGGTGCGAGCGGGCGCTCGCCGTTGGTGACCGCGGCGCTTTACTCACTATGAAGGTTCCGCGCGCATGCCGGGACCTCTCTACCCGAACTGTCACCTTTAATCAGGAACCACGTCAGAGAAAAAGCCGGACGCCCGGCCCCTCAGGGAAGCCGGGCGTCGCGGTCGGGTCTTCTAGTGGCGCCAGACCCTCACGTACTCGGTCGCCTCGGAACCCTTGAGCCTGCGGTTGCCGTCGAACCGCACCGCCCAGGTGCCGGACCGCCACGCCCGGACCCGGGTGGCGAAGTCGCCGTCGCCGTCGGTCTCGATCGTGTCCACGTACTGCCACCTGCCGGAGCCGGAGGGCTGGAAGTAGACCTTCACGTCCTGCGAGCCCAGCCAGTGCCAGTCGTTCCAGTAGTTGCGGCTGTCGTGGCAGTAGCGGTCGCCGCCGCGACGGCCGGAGAAGTTGTCCCAGTCGTCGTAGTACCAGTCGCCCCAGCACTGGGCGACCTGCAGCGTGCCCTTCAGGGTCAGCCCGCGGCCCTTGCGGACCGGGTTGGGCGTGGCGTCGAAGCCGGCGATGCGCGTCGCCTTGGCGCCCGACGGACGCGGCGCGTGCCACTCCCGGCGCTTCACCGTGAAGGAGCGGTCCTCGGTGTACTTCTTGCCGTCGAGCCCGATGGCCTCGACGTGCACGCGGTAGGTGCCCGCCCGGTCGCTCCAGTCGAAGCTCCAGGACCGCGAGGCGCGGTCGAACTTCGGACCGTCGTTCGGGCCGCCCTTGCGCTTGCCGAACCAGTGGTCGCCGCCGTGGTCGCCGCGGCCCCTCGGACCCCACAGGTCGATGTCCACGCTCTGGACGTCCTTGGTCGTGACCCGGGCGGTGACCTGGGCGGACCGGCCCCTGCTGACCACGACCACGTCGGGGTCGACGTCGACCGACAGGATGCGCGGGTCGGGGGTGTACGGCTTGCGGGCGTTGTCCCCAGCGGTGGGGCTCGGCGTGGGCGACGGCGAAGGCGCGACATCGTCCGCGTACGCGGGCGCAGTCGCGAGCGCCGTGGCGCCCATGGCGACCGCTACCAGGGTGGTAGCAGCTCGTTTCACCATGAGGGTAAATCCTCTCCCCGTCTAGGACGCGCCCCCGGTTTGGGGCGCGCCTACGTCATAGACGTCACAAGGGAAAGAAAAGTTGCCTCACCTCTCCAGAAAAGAGATTACAAATCGATAACTGTCCTTTACGTCTCGTTTATCCTAATTTGTGGCATTGAAGGCTTGTTCACGCTTCTCGTTGCGGGCTGGCATCGGCGGCGTATCGGGACGTACCTGCATATTCGGCACGCCATGCGCCCTCGCCGTCCGCGCGGACCCGGGCGGTGAACCAGCCGTCCCTGCGGGTGACCGCCTCCCCCACGGTCTTCCAGCGGGACGACCCGGCGGGGCGGAAGCAGATCCTGACCCGCTGCCCGGCGAAGGGCCGGTAGTCGACCTTGCCGACCGGGTCCACCCGCAGCAGCGTCCCGGTGACGCGCACGCCGTCCCCGTCGCGCACCACCTTTAGCCCCTCGATCTCGGTCGCCCGGCGCAGGTTGAAGCCCACCCGGGCGACGGCCCGCTCGCCCCGCGCGTTCACCGCGGTCGCGGTGACCGTCCACGGGCCGCTCGGATACCACCGCGACAGCGGCTTGTTCGGGAAGAACCGCCAGGTCTCCCACTCCCCGGACGAGATCCGCCGGGCCGGCCGGCCGTCGCGCGACGCGCCCATCACGCCGGGCATCGCGGCGGACGCCAGCCCGCCCAGGCCCGGCAGGGGCACGCCAGCGGGTACGGCCGCGGGCACGGCAGGGCCCGGGGGCACCATCGGATCCGGGGAGACGGACGGCACCGGCACGGCGTCCCCGGACGGCGGCGAGGGGGTCGCGTCCGGCTCGGGCTCCTCTCCGTCATCGTCCCCTCCCGAAGGGGCGCGGCCGGGTCCCAGGACGACGGAGACGCGGTCCGCGCCGCGCGCCACCACGTCGACGACCAGCCGCACCGACCCACTCGGGCCGACCACGGGATCGGACGGGCGCACCTCGACCGAGCGGATGGCCAGGTCACCGGAGGCGGGGGCCGGCGCGGCCGCCGCCGCGGTCGTCGCGGTCGCGACGACCAGCGTCGCGAGCAGAGGTCTCATCATGCCCCGTGACCGTACGCACGCCCGCGCGCCGTCCCGCCCCCGACACACTCCCGTCCCGGTAAAAACTCGGCCGGCCGGATGTCTGGCGTGGCGAGAATCCGCCTCGTGGTCAGCCGGTCGTGTAGAGCTCCTCGATCACCTCGGCGTACCTGGCGTGAACCACCCGGCGCTTGAGCTTGAGGCTGGGGGTGAGCTCCGCGGTCTCGGCCGTCCACTCGACGGGCAGCAGCCGCCACCGCTTGACCTGCTGCACCCGGGCGAGCTTGCGGTTGGCGGACTCGACCGCCGCCTCGACCTCCTTGAGAACGTCCGGGTGCTCGGCCAGGTCCGCCAGGGAGCCGAAGGCGATGCCGCGCGCCCGCGCCCACTCCGGCGCCACCTCGCCGTCCAGGGTGAGGATCGCCACCGGGTACGGCCGGCGGTCCCCGTACGCGAGAGCCTGCCCGATGAGCGGGTGCTCCTTCAGGTGGCCCTCGATGACGGCCGGGGAGACGTTCTCCCCGCCCGAGGTGATGAACAGCTCCTTCTTGCGGTCGACGATGCGGACGAAGCCGTCCTCGTCGATCGACCCCACGTCGCCGGTGTGCAGCCAGCCGTCGTCGTCGAGGAGCTCGGCGGTCGCCTCGGGCAGCCCGAGGTAGCCGCGGGTGTTGAGCGGGCTGCGGGTGAGGATCTCGCCGTCCTCGGCGATCCGCACCTCGACGCCCGGCTCGGCCCGGCCCACCGTGCCGAGCTTGAAGACGTCCGGCGAGTTGACGGTGAAGGCGCCGGTCGTCTCGGTCATGCCGTACACGTCGATGACCTTCAGGCCGAGACCGGCGAAGAACCGCTGCACCTCCTCCGGCATCGGCGCGGCGGCGGTGGCGCACCAGAGGGCCTGGTCGAGCCCGATCAGGCCGCGGACGACCGACAGCAGCGCGGCGTCGGCCCGCTCGTAGGCCTCCCGCACCTCGGGCGTGACCGTGTGGCCGTACTGCAGCCCCTCGACGTACGCGAGCCCGGCGGCCATCGCCGCGCGTACGCTCTCCTGCTGCTCGGGCGGCTGGGCGGCCAGCAGCGCCTGCAGCCGGGCCATCATCTTCTCCCAGACGCGGGGGACGCCGAAGAACAGCACGGGACGCACCTGGCCGAGCGTGGCGCCGAGGTTCGCCATGTCCGTGCAGAAGTAGACGTGGTTGACCTTCACCAGCGGCAGGTACAGGCTGAGCACCCGCTCGGCGATGTGGGCGTAGGTGAGGTAGGAGATCTGCGTGCCGTGCGTGGGCAGGGCGATCATCCGCTGGGTGGTGACGATCTCGAACAGCACGTTGGCGTGCGTCAGCGGGACACCCTTGGGGTTGCCCGTCGTCCCCGAGGTGTAGAGGACGGCCAGCGTGTCCTGCGGGGTCACCGCGCGCCAGCGCGCGTCCACCGCGGCCGGGTCGGCGGCCAGCGTGTCGGCGCCGAGCCTCAGGAACGCCTCCCAGCTCAGGAAGCGCTCGTCGCCTTCGGGGGCGCCCTCCAGCATCACGATCTTCATGAGCGCCGGCAGCTCGCCGAGCACCGGCTCCCAGCGGGCCAGGTCGGCCGGGCCGCCGAGCACCGCGATCCGCGCCCCGACGTCGCGGGCGACGTACGCGACCTGCTCGGGGGCGAAGGTCGCGTAGATCGAGCAGGGGACGGCGCCCGCGTGGACGGCCCCGAGGTCGGCCAGCACGTGCTCGCTGCGGTTGACCAGCATCAGCGCGACGGCGTCGCCCGGCCGCAGGCCCAGCGCGGCGTAGCCCGCGGCGATCTGCAGCACCCTCCCGCGCGCCTCGGCGTAGGTCAGCGTCGTCCACCCGTCGCCGGCGGGATCGGAGTAGGCCGGCGAGTCCGGATGTTCCTGCGCGGCCCACCTGAGCTGCTCGCACAGCGTCCTGCCCGCGATCTCCCGCTCTATCGCGGCCCGTTCCTCGAATACGCCGGTCATCGCGCCTCCCAACGGGCATCTCGCACGCGTGGCATGCATCGCATCACACGAGATCACCGAGGACAAGACCCCGACAGTGGTGAGCACGGCGGGATGTGCTATGGACGGCCATCATAATCGGACAAACAAGACATAAAGGCAGGTAAGGTACACGGGATGATGCGTGATCGGGGGGATCGCATGGCATCCGGAAGATCCGGTCCGCCGGTGGGCGAGCGGACGTTCTTCGGCCATCCACGGGGGCTGGCCACGCTGTTCGGCACGGAGATGTGGGAGCGCTTCAGCTACTACGGCATGCGCGCCATCCTCGTGCTGTTCCTGACCGCGCCCGTCACGCGCGGCGGCATGGGCCTGCCCGAGACGACCGCGGTCGGCATCTACGGCGTCTACATCGCCTTGGTCTACCTGCTCGCCCTCGCGGGCGGCTGGCTCGCCGACCGGTTGCTCGGGGCGCGCAGGACCGTGCTGTTCGGCGCCCTGGTCATCATGGGCGGCCACGTCAGCATGGCGATGCCCATGGGCGGCGGGTTCGTCTGGCTCGGGCTCGTGCTGATCGCGCTGGGCAGCGGGCTGCTCAAGCCCAACATGTCGGCGCTGGTGGGCGAGCTGTACCGGCACGAGGACGACGCCCGGCGCGACTCCGGCTACACGATCTTCTACATGGGCATCAACCTGGGCGCCTTCCTCGGCATCATGATCGTGCCTTGGCTCCAGACGGGCGGCCGCTGGCACCTCGCCTTCGGCGCGGCGGCGGTCGGCATGGCCATCGGCCTGACGCAGTACGTGCGGGGCCGGGCCACCCTGTGCGGCGCCGGCGAGGAGCCGGACCACCGCCTGACACCGGACGAGGAGCGGCGGGCCAAGGTCGTCGTGGGCGTCTCGCTCTCCGTCGGCGCGGGCGCGCTGGCCCTGTGGGCGCTCAGCGGCACGCTCACCGTGGACCGCTTCGCCCTCGTGCTCACGATCGTGACGGCGGCCGTGCCGGTCGCGTACTTCGCCTTCCTGTTCTCCTCACGCGAGGTCACCGCCGAGGAGCGGACCGGACTGTTCGCGTACGTGTGGCTGTTCCTGGGCGCCGCGATCTTCTGGCTCGTCTACGACCAGGCCGGGAGCGCGCTGCTGCTGTTCGCGAAGAACGACACCGACCTGAACGTGCTCGGCTTCGCGGTCCCCCCGGGCTGGGTGGGCAACGTCAACTCGCTCGCGATCATCATCGTGGCCCCCCTCTTCGCGGAGATGTTCCTCAGGGCGGGCACCCGCATCAGCACGCCGCTCAAGTTCGCGGTCGGCCTGGTGATCGTCGGCCTGAGCTTCGTCGTCATGTCGGTCGCGGCCGGCGTCGCCTCCGGCGGGGTGAAGGTCTCGATCATGTGGCTGCTGTCGGTCTACCTCATCCAGACCGTCGCCGAGCTGTTCCTCAGCCCGGCCGGGCTGTCGGTCACCAACAAGCTCGCCCCCCGGGCGTTCGAGAACCAGCTCATGGGCCTGTGGTTCCTCGCGATGGCCCTCGGCGACTCCGTCGGCGGCCAGGCCTACCGGCTGACCAAGGTCGTGCCGATGCCCGTGTACTTCATCGTCCTCGCGCTCGCCGCGATCGCGGCGGGGCTCGTCATGCTGCTGTTCGTCCGCAGGCTCCGTACGCTGATGGCCGAGCACCACGTGCCGCCCGTGCCCACGCCGAGCTGACGCTCACAGGGTCGGCGTGAGCGGCTCGCACGGGCGATAACCGGCGGGGTCGCGGGCGATGCGGCGCACCGCCTCCTCCATCACGGCCGGCGGCTGGGTGAACGGCAGCCGCAGGTAGCGCTCCAGCGTGCCGTCCACGCCGAACCACGGGCCCGGAGCCAGCCGTACGCCGCGGGCGGCGGCGGCCTCGGCGACCGAGCTCGCCACCGGCCCGTCGAGCCGCACCCACAGCGAGCCGCCACCGCGCGGCGCCGTGAACGCCCAGCCGGGCAGCTCCTCGCGCAGGACCGCGACGAGCGCCGCGCACGACGCGCCGAGCGTACGACGGCGCTCGGCGCGCGCCTCCTCGGTCCGCTCGAACAGGCGCGCCACCACGAGCTGCTCGAAGACCGCGCCCGCGATGTCCACGGCGGCCCGCAGCCCGGCCAGGCGGCGGATGGTCGCGGCGCCGGCCCGGACCCAGCCGATCCGCAGGCCGCCCCACCACAGCTTCGAGGCCGAGCCGATGCTGATCACCCGGCCGCCGGTGTCGAACGCGGCCAGCGGCGTCGCACGCGCCGTCTCGTCCAGCGCGATCTCCGCCCAGCTCTCGTCGGCGATCAGCGTGACGCCGTACCGGCGGGCCGCCGCCACCAGTTCGGCGCGGTCGGCGTCGGCCATCAGGTGGCCGGTCGGGTTCTGGAAGTCGGGGATGACGTAGGCGAGGCGGGCCCCCGACTGGTGCATCGCGGAGCTCACCAGGTCGAGGTGCCAGCCGTCCTCCTGGACGCCGACCGGCACCAGGCGGGCTCCCCGCATCCGGGCGGCGTCGATCGCGTGCGGGTAGGTCGGCGACTCGACCAGCACCGGGTCGCGCGGCCCGGCGAACGCCGACATCAGCAGGTGGATGGCGTGCTGGGCCCCGGCCGTGACGAGGATCTGCTCGGGCCGGGTGGGCAGCCCCCGCTCGCCGTACCTGCGGGCGATCGCCTCACGCAGCGGCGCGAGCCCGGCCGGGTGGTAGCCCATGCCCAGCGCGTACCGGTGGTAGGCCCGGCCCGCCTCCTCGATGGCCTCCCCGAGCAGGGCGCTGGCCGGGGGCGCGGCGGAGTGCAGCGGCAGCAGCCCGTCGTCGTCGGACGCGAGCCAGGGGTTGTCGGTCCCGAGCGCACCCGGGTCGGGCAGGGCCGCGCGGCTGCCGGATCCCTGCCTGCTCTCCAGGTAGCCCTGCTCCCGCAGCCGGTCGTACGCGGCGGTCACCGTGGTGCGGCTCACGCCGAGGGCCTCGGCCAGGTGCCGCTCGGCCGGCAGGCGCACCCCCACGGCGAGCCTCCCGTCGAGGACCAGGCCGCGTACGGCCTCCGCGAGCGCCCGGTAGTAGGGCCGTGCGTCCGGCGTGTCCCCCGCGCCCTTTCCTGTGCCACTTCTTGTGCCGCCCCGGACGAGCCGGGCGAGCTGAGGGGCGCTGAGGTACCGGTCCATAAAGGCCAATTTCTCCGATTGGCTCTTTTCTCGCAACCCCGCCGGCCTGCACGATGGCCCGACTATGACCGAACTCTTCACCTCCCCCACCCCCGCTCGCTCCCGCTTCTCCCTCCCCCGCCCCCGTTCGCTCCCCCTGCGGCTCGTCCGGCTCTACACCGGCCTGGCGCTGTACGGCGCCGGGATCGCCCTGCTCGTGAGGTCCGGGCTGGGCCTCGACCCCTGGGAGGTCTTCCACCAGGGCATGTCGGTGCGCACTGGGTGGTCGATCGGCCTGTGCATCAACCTGGTGGGCGCGCTGGTGCTGCTGCTGTGGATCCCCCTGCGGCAACGGCCCGGCCTCGGCACGATCAGCAACGTCCTGGTGGTCGGCACAAGCGCCGACGGGGTGATGGCGCTGGTCCCCGCGCCCGCGGCGTGGCCGGTCCAGTGGGCCTTCCTGCTGGGCGGCATCGTCGCCATCGCCGCCGCCTCGGGGCTCTACATCCACGCGGGCTTCGGCCCGGGGCCGCGCGACGGCCTGATGACGGGCCTCAACCGGCTCGGCCTGTCGATCCGGCTCGCCCGCACGGTCGTCGAGATCACCGTGCTCGCCGTGGGCTGGCTCCTCGGCGGCACGGTCGGGATCGGCACGGTGGTGTTCGCCCTGACGATCGGCCCGGTGACGCAGGTCTTCATGAAGCTGTGGGCTCCCGCCGGGGACACCGCCCGGCCACCGGGTACGAAGCCGTCATGATGAGGCGAGCAGCGGCAGCGCGGATGCGCCCGGGCCGGCAGACCGGCGTGGGACCGCTGCCAGGGGAGGAAGCCCACGCCCGGCGCTGAAGGGAATCTGAGCGCGGGGAGGTGAGCGCATGCGGATCGAGGACTACGCCCTGATCGGGGACACGCAGTCGGCCGCCCTGATCGGCATGGACGGCTCGATCGACTGGCTGTGCCTGCCGCGGTTCGACTCCCCCTCGTGCTTCGCCCGGCTGCTCGGCGACGAGCACAACGGCTTCTGGCGGCTGGCCGCCGCGGGACGCGACAGGGCCGCCCGGCGGGCGTACGTCGAGGACTCGCTGGTGCTCGCGACCGACTGGGAGACCTCCACCGGGACGGCCAGGGTGGTCGACTTCATGCCGGTTCGCTCCGGCAACCCGGACCTGGTCCGGATGGTGGAGGGCCTGTCGGGCACCGTCGAGATGACGATGGAGATCCGCATCCGCTTCGACTACGGCCGGATCGTGCCTTGGGCACGCCGGGCGGGCGGCCATCTGCACGCCATCGGCGGCCCGGACTCGGTCTGGATCCATTCGCCCGTCCCGCTCCGGGGCGGCGACTACCGGCACGAGGCGACGTTCAGGGTCGCCGCCGGGCAGCGGCTGCCGTTCGTGTTCACCTGGAACCCCTCCCACCAGCCGCAACCCCAGGCCATCGACCCCTTCGCCGAGCTCGGCCTGACCATCCGGATGTGGCAGGACTGGGCCGCCCGGTGCGGCTACCGGGGCCGCTGGCGCGACGCCGTGGTCCGCTCGC
>NZ_BOOF01000031.1 GCF_016863095.1 Microbispora siamensis
TGCCGGGGGCACCTGGTTGACCTGGGGTTTCCGCCCTCGCGTGGAGACATGCCAGGGCGATGACGCGTTGCCCGGCGAGTAGCGTGGTCCACATGCGGATCGAGGACTACGCCCTCATCGGGGATACGCAGTCAGCCGCCCTCGTCGCTCGCGACGGATCGATCGACTGGCTCTGCCTTCCCCGGTTCGACTCCCCCGCATGCTTCGCCAAGCTCCTCGGCGACGAGTCCAACGGGTTCTGGCGGCTGGCCCCCGCCGGGCACGAGATGGCCACGCGACGCGCGTACGCCGACGACACGCTGATCCTCGAGACCGTATGGGAGACCTCCACAGGGACCGTCAAGGTCGTCGACTTCATGCCTCCCCGGCACGCCAACCCCGCCCTGGTCCGGATCGTGGAGGGCGTGTCCGGGACGGTGGACATGACCACAGAGATCAGCATCCGGTTCGACTACGGCAGGATCATCCCGTGGACCCGCCGCTTCGGCGGTCGTCTGCACGCCATCGGCGGACCCGACTCGGTCTGGATCGACGCTCCCCTCGACCTGGAGGGAAGCAGCGACCGGCACATCGGAACCTTCACGGTCGCCGCGGGGGAACGCCGGTCGTTCGTGTTCACGTGGCACCCCTCGCACCAGCCGGAACCCCATGGCATCGATCCCGGTGAGCAACTCGCCGAGACCAGCCGGTTCTGGGAGGAGTGGGTCTCCCGCTGCTGGCTCCCGGGCCGCCACCGCGCCGCCGTGGTCCGCTCCCTCATCACGCTCAAGGCGCTCACCTACAGCCCGACCGGCGGCATCGTGGCGGCTCCCACCACGTCGCTGCCCGAGAATCTCGGCGGGGTGCGTAACTGGGACTACAGATATTGCTGGCTGCGCGACGCCGCGATGACGCTTGACGCCCTGACCGAATCCGGGTACGTCACCGAGGCGGGCGCCTGGCTCGACTGGCTGCTCCGTGCCATCGCGGGTCGCCCGGAGGACCTCCAGATCATGTACGGCGTGGCAGGCGAAAGGCGCCTGCCGGAGCAGACGCTCGACTGGCTTCCCGGGTACGAAGGCTCACGGCCGGTGCGGATCGGCAACGACGCGGCCGGCCAGCTTCAGCTCGACGTCTACGGCGAGGTGCTCAACTGCTTCTACCGGGCCCGCAAACTGGGCTTGCCGCCCCACGACTACGCCTGGTCCACCGCCTGCCGGCTGATGGACTTCCTGGAGCGCAGCTGGGCCCAGCCCGACGAGGGCCTGTGGGAGGTCCGCGGCCCGCGGCGGCACTTCGTCCATTCCAAGGTCATGGCGTGGGTGGCGGCCGACCGGCAGGTGCGGGCGATCAAGGAACTCGGCCACACCGGTCCCCTCAGGCGCTGGCGGGCCATGCGGGACCGGATCCACGCCGAGGTCTGCACCAAGGGCTTCGACCGCGAGCGTGGCACGTTCACCCAGTCGTACGGCTCGCACGAAGTCGACGCGGCGCTGCTCCTCATCCCGATCGTCGGCTTCCTTCCCCCTGAGGACCGCCGGGTCACCGGCACGATCGAGGCGGTCGAACGCGAGCTGATGACCGACTGCTTCGTGCTGCGGTATCCGGTCTCCGAAAGCAACGACATCGACGGCCTGCCCGGAGCCGAAGGCGCCTTCCTCGCCTGCAGCTTCTGGCTGGCCGAAGCGCTCAGCCTCGTCGGCCGCAAGGACGAGGCCATGGCCCTGTTCGAACGGCTGCTGGGCCTCACCAACGACGTGGGTCTGCTCGCCGAGGAGTACGACCCCGTCCAGGGGCGCCATCTGGGCAACTTCCCTCAGGCGTTCACCCACCTCCAACTCGTCCATACGGCCCTGGCGCTCTGCTAGGGACGGGAACCTCGGCCGGGGCGGGGCGACCCGTCCCTTCGGCGACCCCGGCCACGACGTAGTGGTGCGGTGCGATCGCGGCCATCCGGCCCGGCAGCAGTGCCAGGCACGCGGCATGCGCCGCCTCCGGGGTGACCGGCGCGGCCAGGCGGCACACGATCCGGTGGCCGAGCCGTTCGTCCGGCACCGCCGAGACCGAGGACGGCCCGGGCACGGCGTCGGCGACCAGCCGCCGGACCTCGGCCAGGTCCACCCAGCACGAGTCGGCGACCAGCCATTCGCCGTCCCTGCGCAGCGGCGTGATCCCGGTGAGGCCGGGCAGGTCGGCCAGCGGCACGTCCCGGCGGCCCGCCTCGGCCAGCAGCCGCATGACACCCTCGCCCAGCAGCAGCGTGTCCTCCCTGGGCAGGCACCTGGGGTCCGCCCAGAGCGTCACGTCCACCTCGCCCTCCAGCCGGTTCACCCAGAGGGAGACCCGGGTGGGCAGCGTCTCGTCCGGCAACCACGCCGACCGGATGTCCGGCTCCTCGCCCGGTGCCCGCTCGTCCGGTACGCCCCGGAGCGGCGGCCCGGCGGGCGTGGCCGCGCTCATGTCGTTGTAGACCAGGTCCCTGGCGAAGAAGACGCCCCTGTCGGCCGCGACCTCCTCCATGATCCGCACCAGGGCGGCGGAGTCGAACCGGCTGTTCTGGTACGCGGCCAGCGAGGCGGCCCGGGTGGCCCGCAACACGGCGTCGAAGGCCGGCCCGGTCAGGTCGATCGGGATCAGCGCGTCCTGGGCCAGCGGACCGACGTACTCCCGCAGCTCGGGCCGGAACCGGTTCGCGGAGATGGAGATGATCGGGCAGACGGGCTGGCCCGCGCGCAGCCCGGCGAGCGTGCCGAACGCGGCGAGCAGCGCGCCGGACCGGCTGGTCCCGGTGCGCGCGGTGATCCGGGCAAGGGCGGCGGCCACCGCCGCGGAGCGGACCCGCAGGCGGGGCAGCGACCAGTCGTGGTCGCGGTCGTCCACGGTGACGGTGAGCGTGGAGCGGGGAATCCGGCCGAGCTGGGTCCGCCAGTACCGCAGCGCCGCGTCGGCCCGGCGCAGGCCGGCCGGGCTGCCCTCCATCGCGGCGACGTCCACCGGTTGCGGAGCGGCCGGGCCCGGCGTGCGGCCCCGGACCAGTTCCTCCCAGTCGGCGACGAGCAGGGCCAGGCCGACGGCGTCCACGGTGCTGTGGGTGGTGACCAGCACGACCTGTTCCGGCCCGTCGTCCCCGGCGATCACGGCGACCCGCAGCGGAAGCTCGGCGGCGAGGTCGAACCTGCGGCCACGCAGGTCCGCCGCGACCCGCCCGGTCACCCCGTCCCCGGCCGGGTGGACCTCGACGGTGAGTTCGCCGTCGCCGGCCACCCGCTGGATCCCGTCGTGGAACGTCGTGCGCAGCGACTCGTGCCGGGACATCAGCAGGCCGACCGCGTCGGCCACCCGCTGGTACGTGGTCCCCTGCGGCAGGTTCCGCACCACCTCGTAGTTCATGTGCTCGGGCGGGTCGGTGCGCACGCAGCGGGCCATGTTGACCTGCCCCATGGTCGCCGGGCCGACCCGTTCGCGGCCGGTGTAGTGGGCGGCCAGGCCACGTAACCGAGTCACCGTGCGCTCCGGGGGCGCATGTCGGTCCACACCCGCTCGATGTGGCGCAGGCACTCCTCCCGGTCGCCGGCGACGCCCTCGGCCCGCCAGCCGTCCGGCGGCGGGGTGTCCGCGGGCCAGATCGAGTACTGCTCCTCGTCGTTGACCACGACCTGGTAGTTCACATCGCCTCCATCGCCAGGCGGGCCGCCTCCTCGTCGGAAAGCGCGGCCAGCTCCTTGACCAGCAGTTCCTCGACCGTCTCCGCCAGGGCCTCGACCGTCGGTCTCTCGAACACGGCCCGGATCGGCACCTCCACCCCGGTGATCGCCCTGATCCGGGCGGTGACCCGGGTGGCGAGCAGCGAGTGGCCCCCGATGGAGAAGAAGTCGTCGAACGCGCCGACCTCGCCGAGGCCGAGCACCTCGCCGTACACGTCGGCCACCAGGGCCTCGGCGTCCGTACGGGGCGGCACCGGGCCGGGCCGCCGGGTGAACTCCTCGGCGGCCGGGGCGGGCAGCGCGGCTCTGTCCACCTTGCCGTTGCGGGTCAGCGGCAGCGTTTCGAGCACGATCCAGCCGGAGGGCACCAGGTGGGCGGGCAGTTCCGCCGCCGCGAACCGGCCCAGCTCGGCCGGGTCCACCTCCCCCTCCGGTACGACGTAGGCGACGAGCCGATCGTCCCCTGCCGCGACGGCGGCCTGCCGTACGCGGGGGTGGCCGAGCAGGCACGCCTCGACCTCGGCGGGCTCGACCCGGAACCCGCGCACCTTGACCTGGTCGTCCAGGCGGCCGAGGAACTCCAGTTGACCGTCCCGCCGCCACCTGACCCGGTCGCCGGTCCGGTACAGCCGTGCGCCGGGCGGACCCCAGGGGTCGGGCACGAACCGTTCGGCGGTCCCGCCCGGCCGGCGCAGGTAGCCCCGGGCCACGCCCGCCCCGCCCAGGTACAACTCGCCCGGCGCGCCCGGCGGCACCGGAACCCCCTGCTCGGACAGCACCAGGGCCGTGACGCCGCCGACAGGCCGGCCGATCGGCGGGCGCTCCCCTGTCCCACTGCCGGTCAGGTCCGCCGCGGTGGCGATGATCGTCGCCTCGGTCGGCCCGTACGTGTTGACCAGCCTGACCCGGTCGCCGAACCTGGCCCGCCAGCGGTCCACGGCCGCCGCCTGGACCTGTTCGCCGCCGAGGATGACCAGGCGCAGCGACGGCGGCCAGGCCACCTCGTCGAGGCGGCCGACCAGGTGGTGCCAGTACGCGGTGGGCAGGTCGAGCACGGTGACCCGTTGCCCGGCGGGGGTGCGCAGCAGGTCGGGCAGGGTGACCGCCCCGCCGGGCAGCAGTTCCAGCCGCGCCCCGCAGGCCAGGGCGGGGAAGATCTCCTCGGCGTGCGCGTCGAAGCCGAGCGCGGCGAACTGGACGACGTGGTCGGCCGGGCCGAGGCCGTAGTCGTCCCGCATCCAGGCGATCCGGGCGGCCAGTCCGTCGTGATCGACGATCACTCCCTTGGGCGTGCCGGTCGAGCCGGAGGTGTAGACGACGTACGCGGCTCCGTCGGCCGCGACGCCCTCGATCTCGGCGGCCATGAGGTCACGCCGGCCGCGGGGCAGCGCCGGGTCCACCGGCAGGTAGGCCGCGCCCGCCCGCCACGCGCCGAGCAGGGCGGCCACGGTCTCCGGGGTGCGTTCCGCGGGCACGGCCGCGATGCCGCCCGCCGGGATCCCCGCGGCCCTGATCTCCGTGGCACTCGCCTCGGCCAGGGCGTCCAGTTCCCGGTAGGTGACCTCGCGCCCGGCGCAGCCGATCGCCACCGCGCCGGGCCTGGTCCGTACGGACTCGGCGATCAGCGCGGGCACCGGCGGGGTGGCGGGCAGTGCCGGGCCGTGCGACGCCGAGCGCAGGAAGTCCCGGTCGGCGCCGGTGAGCATGGGAAACGCCGACAGCGGCCGGTCCGGGTCGGCGGCCACGTCGCGCAGCAGTACCTCCAGCCGTGCGGCCAGGGCGGCGACGGTGTCGGCGTCGAAGAGCGCCGAGTCGTACTCCAGCTCGACCAGCAGGTCGCCGTCGTCGTGCCAGGCCTCCAGCATCAGCTCGAACTTGGCCCGGTCGTGCCCGCCCGGGAAGTGCCCGGCGGCCAGGCCGTGGAAGGACCTGGGCACCCGGCCCGCGTCCTGGGTGTGCAGGATGGCCATGGTCTGGAAGACCGGCGTCCTGGTGAGGTCGCGTTCCAGTCCGAGCGAGGCCACCAGGTGCTCGAACGGGATGCCCCGGTGCGCGAAGGCGTCGAGCACCCGCCGCCTGGTCTCGCCGAGCAGCCCGGCGAAGGTCGGGTCGCCCGCCAGGTCGCCGCGCAGGACGAGCACGTCGGTGAGGTAGCCGACGACCGACTCCAGTGCCACCGTGTCCCGGCCCGCGACCGACGTGCCGACCAGGATGTCGGTGTGGCCGGTGTGCCGGGCCAGCAACGCCTGGTAGGCCGCGACCAGCGTCATGAACAGGGTGGCTCCCCTGCGGCGGCCCATGGCGGCCAGCGCGTCGGCGTCGGCGGCGGGCAGCCGGAAGGACACCCGCTCCCCCCGGCCTGGCCCTGCGGTGGCCCTGGGCCGGTCGACGGGCAGGTCGAGCGGTGTGGGGCCGGCCAGCCGGTCGCGCCAGTACTCCATCAGCCCGGTCAGGTCGCGCCCGCGCTGCCAGACCGCGACGTCGCCGAACTGGAGCGGCACCGGGGGCAGCGGGCGTCCGGAGTAGGCGTCGGCCAGCTCGTCCAGCAGCAGGTTGAGCGACCAGCCGTCGCCGATGACGTGGTGTATGACCACGCAAAGCACGTGGTCCTCCGGCGAGAGCCGGATGAGCGTGACCCGCAGCGGAGGCCCCGCGGCCAGGTCGAACGGCGTGTTGACCCGGTCCGCGACGAGCGCGGCGGCCCGGGGTTCCCCGTCCGCGTCCAGCCGTTCGACCGACACCGGCCCCGCCGGTTCGATCACCGCGACGGGATCGCCGTCCACGTCGGGGAAGCGGGTGCGCAGGCTCTCGTGCCGGGCGGCGACAGCGGTGAAGGCTCGTTCCAGCGCCCCGGTGTCGAGCGGTCCGCGCAGCCGGCGGACCAGCCACATGTTGAACGCGGCGTCGCCGTCGCGGTCGAGCCGGTTGAGGAACCAGAGCCGTTCCTGCCCGGCCGACAGCGGCGCGTCGACGCCGCCGCGCGGGCGCGGCACGTCGCCGGGGTCGCCCTGCCCAGTATCGAGAAGTACGGCGTCGAGCAGTTCGGCCAGCCCGGCGACCGTGGGCCGGGCGAACACCTCGCGCACCGGGATCCGCACCGGCAGCCGGGCGGTGACCATGGTGGCGAGCAGCGAGTGCCCGCCGAGCGCGAAGAAGTCGTCGTGCGCGCCGACCGCGTCCAGGCCGAGCACCTCGGCGAACACGTCCGCGATCAGCCGCTCGGCGGGGGTGCGCGGCGGTGTCGTGTCCACGGTCACGGCGGGTTCCGCGTCGGGCAGCGCCGCCCGGTCCACCTTGCCGTTCGGGGTGAGCGGCAGCGTGTCCAGGACGAGGACGCGCGGCACCATCGGCCCGGGCAGTTCCATGGCGGCGTGCGCGGCCAGGCCGGAGACGTCGCCGTCGGCGACGACGAAGGCGACCAGTTCCCCGCCGCGTGCCACGGCCACGGCCTGCCGTACGGCCGGGTGGGTCTCCAGGACGGCCTCGACCTCGCCGAGTTCCACCCGGTGGCCACGGATCTTGACCTGGTTGTCGGCCCGGCCCAGGAACTCGATCGTGCCGTCCGCGCGCCGCCTGGCCACGTCGCCCGTACGGTAGAGCCGCCCGCCCGGCGGTCCGTACGGGTCGGGCGTGAACCGCTCGGCGGTCAGGGCGGGACGGCCGAGGTAGCCGGTGGCCACGCCGACGCCGCCGATGACCAGCTCTCCCGGCACGCCGATGGGCGCGAGGTCCCCGGCCGGGTCGAGCACGTACGTGGTCGTGTTGGCCACCGGACGGCCGATGGAGATCTCGTGCGGTTCGGGCGGGACGTCCCAGGCGGTGGAGTAGACGGTGGTCTCGGTCGGGCCGTACACGTTGACCAGCCGGGCGGCGCCGGCGCGCAGTTCGCGGGCGAGCTGGAGCGGCAGCGGCTCGCCCCCGGCGAACGCGGTGATCCGGGCGTGCTCCAGGACCTTCCCGGCGAGCAGCACCCGCCAGCCGGACGGGGTGGCCTGGACGTGCGTGACGCCCTGGCCGGCGATCAGCGCGGCGAGGGCGTGCCCGTCCCTGGCGTCGTCGGCCACCACGACCCGGCCGCCGGTGATCAGCGGCAGGTAGATCTCGAGCGCGGAGATGTCGAACGCGAGCGAGGTCAGCGCCAGCCAGGTCTGTCCGGGAGCGTTCCCGGCGAACGGGCGCATGGCGAGCAGGAAGTTGACCAGGGCCCGGTGCGGCACGACGACGCCCTTGGGACGGCCGGTCGAGCCGGAGGTGTAGAGCACGTACGCGGTGTCCCCTGGCCGGGGGCGCGGCACCTCCTCGTCACTGGGCGGAACGCCGGCCAGGTCGGCGGTGGTGAGGACCAGCGACGCGCCGGAGTCCTCGATGACGTAGGCGACCCTGGCGGGCGGGTAGGCCGGGTCCACCGGCAGGTAGGCCGCGCCGGACATGGCCACGCCGAGCAGGGCGACCGGTATCTCCGGGCCACGGTCGAGCCGGAGCGCGACCAGTGAGCCGGGCCCGATGCCCCGGTCCCGCAGCCACACGGCGAGTCCACGGGCACGGGCGGCCAGGTCGGCGTAGGTGAGGCCGCCGTCGGCCGGGCCCACGGCGACGGCGTCGGGCCGCCGGGCGACCTGGTCGAGGAAGAGGTCCACCAGCGTGACCGGCGGCAGCGGGGTCTGCGTGTCGTGGGCGAGCAGGGCGCGGCGTTCGGCGCCGGGGAGGATGCCGAGCGTGCCGACCGGCCGGTCGGGGGCGGACAGCGCCGAGTCGAGCAGGGTCTCGAACCTGGCCGCGAGCCGGGCGGCGGTGTCCCGGTCGAACAGGTCGGCGCCGTAGATGAGCACGCCGAGGTAGCCGCCGTCCTCGGTGGGCCACAGGTCGAGGGACAGGTCGGTGCGGGCGGCGATCCAGCCGGGCGGGAACGGTTCCGCGCGCAGTCCGGGCAGCGGTCCTTCGCTGTGCTCGCCGCTCTGGGCGTGCAGGCCGAAGATGGTCTGGAACAGCGGGGTGCGGCTGAGGTCTCTGGCGATGTCGAGGGCGCCGAGCAGACGTTCCAGCGGGATCCCGGCGTGGCCCATGGCCTCGATGACCGTACGCCGGGTGCGGGTCAGCGCCTCGCCGAACGTGGGTTCGCCGGACAGGTCGGCACGCAGCACCAGCGTGCTCGACAGGAAGCCGATCATGGGTTCGAGTTCGGTGCGGTCGCGTCCGGACACCGGCGAGCCCACGCAGAAGTCGGTCTGGCCGCTGTGCCGGTGGAGCAGCACCTGGTAGGCGGTGAGCAGCACCATGAACGGGGTGCAGCGGCGTTCGCGGGCGAAGGCGGCGACCCGTGCGGCGAGGCCGGGCGGGAGGGTGAACCGGATCTCGCCGCCGTTGCCGGTGCGGCGGGGCGGGCGGGGCCGGTCGGCGGGCAGTTCCAGGGCGGGCGCCCCGGCCAGCCTGGTGGTCCAGAATTCGAGGTCGTCGCGGTCGTCGGCCTCGCGTTCCGCCCGCGCGTGCTCGCCGTACTGGAGGGGCAGCGGGGGCAGCGGGTCGCCGCCGCCGTAGTAATGGGCCAGTTCGTCCCGCAGGACGGCCACGGAGATGCCGTCGGCGACGATGTGGTGCTGCGCCACGGCGAGCACGTGGTCGCGGGGTGCGATCCTGACCAGGGTGATCCGTACCGGCGGGGCGGCGGACAGGTCGAACGGCGTGTTGGCCCGGCGGGCGACCAGCCGCCTGGCCTCGTCCTCGCAGTCGGTCTCGAAGCGTTCCAGGGTGACGGGTTGCGGCGGGAGCACGATCGCGACCGGCCGGCCGTCGATCTCCTCGAACCGGGTGCGCAGCGTCTCGTGCCGCGCGACGACGGCGGTGAACGCGCGTTCGAGCCGTCCGACGTCGAGGTCGCCGCGTAATCGGTAGGCGTGGCAGGTGTTGTACGAGTGGTCCTCCGGGTCGAGCCGGTGGAGGAACCAGAGCCTTTCCTGACCGTACGAGAGCGGCTGGGCGTGTACCACCATGCGACCGCCAAAATAGGAAGGTTTGTTAACAGTCTTGGGGTGGGCGTTAGTGAATCACACCGGACTGCCTGCGAACAAGCCTCTTCACGGGGGGCCCGAGAGTGTGTCACACTCACCGTCGCGCGCTAACTGTAAAGACACTTTCCAGTTAATTTCCCTGACGGAAGACAGTTGGAGGCACGGTGACCGCACTGTCCGCCGACAAGAAGGCGCTCCTCGCGCAGCGGCTGCGGCGCCGCGACGGCACGGTCACGATCAGCCCCAGACCCCCGGGCACCGCCGCGCCGCTCTCCCCCGCCCAGGAACGGATCTGGTTCCTCGAGCAGTACGCGCCCGGCACGACCGTCTACACGGTGCCGCTCACCGTCCGCGTGGCCGGCGACCTGGACGCCGCCGCCCTGGAGCACTCCCTGCACGAGGTGGTCCGCCGTCACGAGGCGCTGCGCATGCGCTTCCGCACCACGCCGGACGGGCTGCCCGAGGTGCTGATCGACGATGAGGCGCGGGCCGAGTTCCTGACCGCCGACGCCGCCGGCCCCGACGAGGCCCGCGAACTGGTCGAACGGGAGCTGACCAGGACGTTCGACCTCGCGGCCGGGCCACTCGTCCGCGCCCTGCTGGTCCGGCTCGCGCCCGGTGACCACGTGCTCATGCTCGCCGCGCACCACCTGGTGACCGACGGATGGTCGTTCGAGATCATCATGCGCGAGCTGTTCGAGATCATGAACGGCCGGACCCCGCCGCCGCCCGCCGTGCAGTACGGCGACTACGCGGCCTGGCAGCGCGACCGGCGCCACGAACGCGAGGTGGCCCACTGGCGGGACCGGCTCGCCGGGGTGCCCGTGCTCGACCTGCCCACCGACCGGCCCAGGCCGCCGGTGCTCGGCCACACCGGGGCCACCCACCGGTTCGAGCTGGACGTCGATCCGGCCGGACCCGCCCTGGCCGCGGGCGCCACGCCGTACATGGTGGTGCTCGCCGCGTTCCAGGCGCTGCTCGGCCGCTACTCGGGGCAGACCGACTTCGCGGTCGGCTCACCCATCGCCGGGCGCGGCCTGCCCGAGCTGGACGGCGTCGTCGGCATGTTCGTCAACACCCTCGCCATGCGGGCCGACCTCGACGGCGACCCCACCTTCGCCGAACTCCTGACCCGGGTGCGCGACCGCGCCCTGGACGCCTACGCCCACCAGGACCTGCCGTTCGACCGGCTGGTGACCGAGCTGAACGTCGAACGCGACGTCAGCCGGTCGCCGGTCGTCCAGGTCATGCTCGCCCTGCAGAACTTCGCGGCGGCCACCACCACGGCCACCGGCCCCTCGGGTGGCGCCGCGCTGTCGGCCTTCCCGGCCGAGGCGGGCGTCGCCAGGTTCGACCTGTCGCTCTACCTGTTCGAGAGACCCGGCGGACTGAGCGGCCAGCTCACCTACAACACCGCTCTGTTCGACCCCGGCACGGCCGCCCGCATGGCCACCCACTTCGGGATGGTGCTGCGCGCCGCCCTCGCCGACCCGTCCCTGCGGCTGTCGGAGCTGCCCCTGCTCGCCGAGGGCGAGCGCGAACGTGTCCTCGCCTTCTCCCGCTCCCCCGCCCCGGCCCCGCTCGGCCGGGAACTCCTGCACGACCTCGTCGCCGGGCCGCCGGGCACCGTGGCCGTGACCTGTGACGGCAGGTCGCTCACCTACGCCGCCCTCGCCGGCAGGTCCGACTCCCTGGCCCGCCGATTACAGGGCCTCGGCGTGACCAGGGGCTCCCGGGTCGGCATCCGGCTGGAACGGTCGCCCGACCTGGCCGTCGCCGTACTGGCCGTCCTCAAGGCGGGCGGTGCCTACGTCCCGCTCGACCCGGCCCAGCCGGAGGACCGACTGGCGCACATGATCGCCGACGCCGGGGTGCGGATCACCGTCACCGAAGACCTGCTGGCCGAGCTGCCACCCGGCGACGTGCCCGCCGACCCCGGCCTGACCGGCGCCGACCTGGCGTACGTGATCTACACCTCCGGGACCACCGGTCGTCCCAAGGGTGTCGCGGTGCAACACCGCCAGGTCCTCACCTACCTCGCCGGCGTCCGGGAACGGCTCGCCGTCGAACCCGGCGGCTCGTACGCGCTGATGCAGTCCCTGTCGTTCGACTTCGGCGTCACGATCTTCTACCTGTCCCTGATGACCGGCGGAACGCTGCACCTGCTCGACCCGAGAAGACCCGCCGCCGAACTGGCCGAGACGCTGAGCAGGACCGACTACCTCAAGGCCACCCCTTCCCACCTGGCCTCCCTGATCGCCGAGGCCGGGCCGGACGGTCCCGGTGTGCTGCCGCGCACGCTCCTGGTGCTCGGCGGCGAGGCGTCCTCCTCCGCCTGGGCCGGATCGTTGCGCGGGCCCCGCGTGGTCAACCACTACGGGCCGACCGAGGCGACCGTCGGCGTCACCACCCACGAGGTCACCGGCACCGAGGAGACCCAGACCCTGCCCATCGGCCGCCCGCTGCCCGGGGCCAGGGCGTACGTGCTGGACGAACGCGGCGAACCTGCTCCGATCGGGGTGATCGGCGAGATCCATCTCGGCGGCGACCGGCTGGCCAGGGGCTACCTCGGCCGCCCCGCCCTCACCGCCGAGCGCTTCCTCCCCGACCCGTACGGCGAGCCGGGATCACGCATGTACCGCACCGGCGACCTCGGCCGCTGGCTGCCCTCCGGCGACCTCCAGTTCCTCGGCCGCCGGGACCTCCAGGTGAAGGTGCGCGGCTACCGGGTCGAACTCACCGAGATCGAGGAGGTTCTGACCGGGCATCCGGCCGTCGAACAGGCGGTGGTGGACCTGCGCCGCGACCGCCTGGTCGCCTACCTGACCGGGGAACGCGCGAGCGTCCCCGACCTGCGCGTGTATCTGGCCGACCGGCTGCCCGAGTACATGATCCCCGCCAGGTACGTCTGGCTGGACCGGCTGCCACTGAAAGCCCACGGCAAGGTGGACCGCGCCGCGCTGCCGGAGCCGGGCGCCGGCCGCCCCGACGAGGACGGCGGATACGTCCCGCCGGAAACCGCGCTGGAGACCGCGATCGCCGAGGTCTGGGCCGGGGTCCTCGAACTCGACCGGGTCGGCGCGGAGGACGACTTCTTCGAACTGGGCGGCCACTCGCTGCTCGCCGCCCAGGTCGTGGCCCGGCTGCGCCGCGTGACCGAACGCCCGGTCACGATCATGGACCTGTTCCGGCACCGCACCGTCCGCGCCCTCGCCGCCAGGGCCGCCGCACCCGACGACGGCCCCAGGAAGCTGCTCAACCGGCTCACCCCGGCCCGCGCCGTCTCGGCCAGCCTGGTCTGCGTGCCGTACGGCGGGGGCAGCGCCGCCATCTACCAGCCGCTTGCCGACGCGCTGCCGCCGGACTGGGCGCTGCACTCCGTCGCCGTACCCGGCCAGGAGTGGGGCCTGGACGAGGAGACCCGCCCGGTCGCCGAGGTCGCCGACGCCTGCGTGCGGGAGATCCTGGCCGACGTGCCCGGCCCGCTCTCCCTGTACGGCCACTGCGGGCTCGGTGTGATGCTCTGCGTCGAGATCGCCCGGCGGCTGGAGGCGGCCGGACGGCCGGTCGACGCGCTCTACCTGGGCGGCGGCTTCCCGTTCGCCCGGCCCAAGACGATCATGACGCCGCTGCGTGACCTGGCGGACCGGCTGCGCAGCGACCGCGTCTGGGCCAACGCGCTGGTCGCGGCCGGACTGGACATCGACGAACTCGACCCCGACCAGCTCGCCGCGATCATCCGCAACCGGCGGCAGGGCACCCGCGACGCCGAGGCGTACTTCACCCGGCTGTTCGCGGAGAGCCCGGAGCCGCTGCGCGCGCCGATCATCTCGGTCGTCGGCGACCGCGACCCGGCCACCGAGTTCTACCAGGAGCGCTACCTGGAGTGGCACCATCTGACCGGCGAGACGGCCGTCGTCGTCCTGGACGAGGCGGGCCACTTCTTCGTCAAGCACCGGGCGGGCGAACTGGCCGAGATCGTCACCGGCGCCCGCGCCGCCATCGCCGCCGGGCGGACCACCGAGATCGAGGACCGTGACCGGTCGTGGTGGTTGCACGCCACCTCCACCGCCGGGACGGACACCCCCGTGACGCCGCGCGGACCCCGGCCCAGCATGAGACGGTTCGGCGCGGTGGCCGCCGGGCAGCTCGTCTCGATCATCGGCTCCTCGCTCACCGAGTTCGCCATCCCGCTGTGGATCTACCTGACCACCGGCTCGCTGGTGAACTTCGCGCTGTTCTCCGTCATCGCGCTGGTGCCCGGCATGCTCGTCGCGCCGCTGGCCGGGGCCATCGTGGACCGCTACGACCGGCGGAAGGTCATGCTGGCTGGCGACGCCGCCGCGGGCGGCACCCAGCTCGCGTTCGGCCTGCTGCTGTGGACCGGCCACATCCAGGTGTGGCACGTCTACCCGCTGCTCGCGTTGCTGTCCGTCGCGCTCACCTTCCAGCGGCTCGCGTACGGCGCGGCCGTGCCGCAGCTCGTGCCCAAGCGGTATCTCGGACACGCCAACGGCGTCCTCCAGGTGGTCACCGGCACCGCGCAACTGGTCGTGCCTCTGGTCGCGGTCGGCCTGATGTCCGCGATCGGCATCAGGGGCATCCTCGTCGTCGACGTGGCCAGCTACGCCTTCGCGCTGTGCTCGGTGCTGCTGGTGCGCTTCCCCGCCGCGATGGGCTGGAAGCGGCGCGAATCCCTGGTCAGGGAGATGGCCGAGGGTTTCCGCTACTCGTGGGGGCAGCGCGGGTTCCGCGGCATGCTGCTGTTCTTCGCCTGCCTGAACGTCTTCCTGTCGCCGCTGTTCCTGCTGCTCACCCCGCTCGTGCTGGGCTTCGCCACGCTGTCCGACGTCGGGCGGGTGTCCTTCGCCGGAGGGCTCGGCGTACTGCTCGGCGGCCTCACCATGACGGTGTGGGGCGGGCCGCGGCGGCTCCGGATGCGGGGCGTGCTGCTGGCCACGCTCGTGCTCGCCGCGTTCTGCCTGGTCACCGGCCTGCGGGAGAGCCTGATCGTGATCGCCGTCGGTGCGTTCGGCATGTCGCTGGCGCTGACCCTGGTCAACGGCGTCTACGCCACGATCATCCAGGTCAAGGTGCCGCAGCGGTTCCACGGCCGGGTCATCGCGCTCAACACCCTCGTCGCCTGGTCCACGTTGCCGATCGGCTTCGGCCTGGTCGCTCCGTACGGGACCTCGCTGTTCGAGCCGCTACTCGCCCCGGACGGGCCGTTGGCGAGCACGGCCGGCCAGGTCGTCGGCGTCGGCGAGGGCCGGGGCGTGGCGTTCATGTACGTGGTGTTCGCGCTGGCCATCGCCGTGATCGCGCTGGTGGCGCTCAGGGTCAGGGTGCTGGCCCGGTTCGACCACGACGTGCCGGACGCGCCGCCGGACGACGTCATCGGCCTGGAGGCGGTCCGCCGCCGTACGGCCGTTCGCTGAGCCGCACCGGCCCGCGGGCAACCGTCAGCCGTCAGCCGTCACCCGAAGGAATTTCGCCGCAGCTGTCACAAGCCCGGAGGCTGCCCGGTCTTAGCTGGCGACCGGGTGGCAACCAGGCGGCCCGGTGGACGAGAGGAATCGCGATGAAGATCGTGGTAATCGGCGGGACGGGCCTGATCGGGTCGAAGCTGGTGAAGAACCTGGGCGAGCAGGGTCACGAGGCGGTGGCGGCGTCGCCGAACACCGGCGTCGACACGCTGACCGGCGAGGGGCTGGCCGAGGTGCTGGCGGGCGCGCAGGTGGTGGTCGACGTGTCGAACTCGCCGTCCTTCGAGAGGGCCGCGGTGCTGAAGTTCTTCGAGACCTCCACGGGCAACCTGCTCGCGGCGGAGGCGGAGGCGGGCGTCGGTCACCACGTCGCGGTCTCGATCGTGGGCACGGAGCGGATGCCCGACAACGGCTACTTCGCGGCGAAGATCGCCCAGGAGCGGCTGATCGAGAAGTCGGGGATCCCGTTCTCACTCGTGCACTCGACCCAGTTCTTCGAGTTCACCCGCGGCATCGCCGACGACGCCACGGTGGATGGCAAGGTGCACATGGCGCCCGTGCTGTTCCAGCCGATCGCGGGTGACGACGTGGCCCTGTCGGTCGGGCGGACCGCGGTGGGGGCGCCGTTGAACGGCAGGGTCGAGATCGCCGGGCCTGAGCAGTTCCGGATGGATGAGTTCTTCCGCCAGGCGCTGGCCGCCTGGGGCGATCCGCGCGAGGTGGTCACCGACCCGCACGCGCGTTACTTCGGCAGCGAGCTGGACGAGCGGTCGCTGGTTCCCCTTGACGACGACGCCACCCTCGGTACGATCCGCTACCACGACTGGCCCGGCCGGAACGCGACCGGAAAGCAGCCCGAGCGCTCGTAGGTCACCGCCGCACCCGCACTTCGGTCCCGTGTCCGGCTCTCCCCCCGGAGGGCTCCCTCCCGGAGGGCGAGCCGGAGCGGGCGGCATGTGCGATCTCGGTGCCGCGTTGTCACGGACCGTACGTTGCGAAGCGACAGGAGCAGGACCTTGCCACCAGCAGGCTCGACAATCCGGATCCGAATCCGGATGAGCGCTCGTGCCATCGATGAGCCGCACCGGGTTTCGAGTCAGCTGGAGCTGCTGTTCGACCTCACGTTCGTGGTCGCGGTCGCGGCCGTCACCGCGGAGTTCGCGCACGGCATCGCCGCCGGTCACGGCCTGGCCGGGCTGGTGCCGTTCTTGCAGGTCTTCTTCGCGATCTGGTGGGCGTGGATGAACTTCACCTGGTTCGCCTCGGCGTACGACACCGACGACGTCGCCTATCGGCTGCTGACCATGGTGCAGATGGGCGGCGTGCTGGTCCTCGCCGCCGGCGTGCCCGCCGCGGCCGGTCAATCGGACTACGGTGTCGTCACCCTGGGCTACGTCATCATGCGGATGGCGCTCGTCACCCAGTGGGTGCGAGCCGGTCTCGAAGACCCCGCCCGCCGCCGGACCGCCCCGCGCTACGCCGCCGGTATCGCCATCCTGCAGCTGGGATGGATACTTCGTTTCTTCCTGGCGGAGAACGGGGTGTTGCCCGCGTCGTCCGTGCTGCCGTTCTTCGTCGGCCTGGTCGTCCTGGAACTCGCGGTGCCGCGGTGGGCGGAACGGGCCGGGAGCACCAACTGGCACCCGCACCACATCGCCGAGCGCTACGGCCTGTTCACGATCATCCTGCTGGGCGAGAGCGTGCTCGCCACGACCAGAGGGGTCGAAGGAGCGCTCGAAACGGGCAAGATCAGCGGCCCCTTCGTCGTCGTCGCCGTCTCGGGCCTCGTCCTGCTGTTCGCCCTTTGGTGGCTGTACTTCCTCGGACCGGCGGGGGACGGTCTCGGTGACCGGCGTCATCGGTCCTACCTGTGGGGATACGGCCACTACGGCATCTTCGCCGCCCTGGCCGCCCTCGGCGCCGGGCTCGAAGTGGCGGTGGAGCAGAGCGGGCACGACGTTGTGGCGTCGCCGCAGGCACTCGGCTACGCGGTCGCCGTTCCTGTCGGTGTCTATCTCGCCCTGCTGTGGGCGGTGCACGTGCTCGTCATCGCACAGCCCGTCATGTTTCCCGCCGCGGTTCTGGGGTCCGTCGTCGTCGTCCTGTCGCTGCCGCTCGTGACGCCCTCGGTCGGCGTGGCCGCCGTGGTCGCGGCGACCGCGGCCGTCTGCGTTCTGCTGGTCGCCGTCACGATCTGGACGACAGCCGTCGCGGCTCGCGCTGAAGCGCGTCGTAACGACTCGCAGTAAAGTATCCCTCTTTGCGGCGTACGTACTATGTCGCGGCGGACAGCGCTCTGATCTTGGCGGGGTTCATCATCCACAGCACTTCGTCGATGCCCTCGGCGGAGGCGTTGACGGTGAGGACGGTGAACACCTCGCCGTCGTGGCGCAGCACAGCGGCCGCCTGCCCGTTCACGTCGGCCCATCCCACCTCGACCCCGGCCCAGAACCGTTCCGCGAACGCTCTGATGTACTTCGCGACCCGGAATGCGCCGATTACCGGGATGCGAGAGGCTCGGACGGCGCCGCCGCCGTCGGAGTAACTGATCACGTCCGCGGCGAGGAGCTCTTCCAGCGCGGCAAGGTCGCCGGAGCGGGCGGCGGCGACGAAGGCGGTGAGCAGTCTGCGCTGTTCGGCTCCGTTCACCGGCGCTCGGCGCCCGGAGACGACGCGTTTGCGGGCCCTGCTGACCAGTTGCCGCGCCGCGGCCTCACTGACCTCGATGATCTCGGCGATCTGCCGATAGGGGTAGTCGAACGCCTCTCGAAGCACGTAGGCCGCGCGTTCAGTGGGTGAGAGCCTTTCGAGCAGGAGCAGGACCGCGAAGCCGAGGGCTTCGCCGCGCTCGGCGCCGAGGTGAGGGTCGGCACTGGTGTCGACGGGTTCGGGAAGCCACGGGCCGACGTACGTCTCGCGGCGGACCCGCGCCGACTGCAGGGCGTTGATGGCGAGGCGTGTGGTCACCGTCGCCAAGAACGCCTCCGGGTCGGCCACGGTGCCGCGGTCGTAGGCCTGCCAGCGCAGCCACACGTCCTGTAGCAGGTCTTCCGCCTCGGTGGAGCTGCTCAGGATCCGGTACGCGATTCCGAACAGGCGTGGCCGCACGCTCTCGAAGACGGCCACCGCCTGGTCGAGATCGCCGGTCCCACTGAAGTGGCTCCCCGATCCGGTATCCCCCATGGTGATGGCCCCGTTCCGCCGGCGGAAGGACCCGTACAGCCTTTCATCCACCCGGCCGGCACCCGCGGCAGGGGGGATCGCGGTTCGTGACACCGGTGTTCGATCTCGTCGATGCGCCTCGCATCGGTCCATCAGCCGACTGCAGGGCAGTGCACCGGACCGACCGAGCGAGCGCCGGGTTTCCCCGACAGGCATTCCGCGCAGAATTCAATTGCGTCCCGCGAGGACGGTGAGCCATCATTACGGGCATGATCAACGGGAAGGGCGGCCACCGCCCCAGCCGGTGAACGCCGGTACATGGAAGCTGGGCGACGAATCCATCGACGATCAGCCCACCTTCCTCGCACACGCACTCGCGATGTCTCTTCGGTACGGCCCCGGCCCCTGGCCCCGGGACGCCTACCAACTCCCCGACGACCCGCCCCCGCCCGCCGACGGCGGCCCGGTGATGACCAGTGTCGTCCTGGACGGCATACGCACCCACCACTTCGGCCCGGGGGAAGACGCCGCCGCGGTCACCGCGATCGCCGACCGGCTCGAGGCGCTCGTCGAAGCGGCGCCCAGCCACGAGAGCGTCGTCAAGCTCCACCGGCAGCTGTCCGGCCCGGACGCCCTGAGCGTCGTCGACGACCTCCTGGAAGAACTGTGCCGCCGTAAGCTGCCCAGAGATCGGTTGCGCCTGATCGGACGGCACCTGGCCGAACACGGCAGTCACCGCAACACCACGAAGATCGGCATCGCGCTCATCGGCGCCTGCGGCGACGAACGCGACCGCGACCTGCTGATGCTCCTCGGAACGCTGGAGGAATTCACCCTGTACGCGGTGGTGGCGCTACTGCGCACCCAGCGCGACCGGCAACGCGCGGTCTACGAGCTGGCCCGCCGTGTAGAGGACTGGGGTCGCATCCACGCGGTCGAACGACTCAAAGGCTGCGACGATCCGGAGATCAAGGGGTGGCTGCTCCGCGAAGGCTTCCGCAACGGCGTGATGAACGAGTATCTGGCCCACATCGCCGCCACCAGCGGCGACCTGTACTCGGCGCTGCTCGACTCCGAGGTGGACGAGGCCCTCCTCGACGGCGCAGGCGGCATCCTGGCCGCGCTCGCCGTCGGAGGACCGGCCGAGGACATGACGGACTACCCCGAGGCCGTCCCGTGCCTGGGCCGCTATGCCGACCTGATCGATGTCCGCGAAGCGAACTTGGACAGGCTGTCCGCCGTACTGGCCATCACCGGATTCCTAAGGGATTCGGACGATGGACTGAACTGGGCCGACGGCGACCTGGTGCGGCTGCGCGACCGCTACGAGCGCATCCTCTCGCAGCCGCGATGGGCTGAGCTCGTGCTCGCCCTTCTGGCCGATCCCTCTGGTGAAGACTTCACGAGCGCCCTGTGGGCGGCGAGCCGGCTGCAGCTGCCGATGGTCCCGCAGATCCTCACGCGTCTCCAGGTGGAACCGCTGGACGCCTACGCGTGGGATGTCGTCATCCGCCATGCCTCACCAGACCAGGCCCGGCAGGTCACCGCCCTGGCCGAGCGGCTGCTGCCGCTGGAGGAGCTGGCGAACGGCCCCGGCGAGCATTTCGGATTCGGCTCCGACGCCGCGGCTGACCAAGCCCTGGAATCCATCGTCGGCGGCCTGGACGCCTTCCCAGGGGTCGGGCTGCCGCTCATCCGGGTCGCGCTGGTCAACCGCGTCACCCGGATCCGGCGTGCTGCCCTGGGTGCCTTGACCGCCTGGGGGCGGCACGCCGTACCGGACAAGGCCGTCGAATGGGTACGCGCCGCCAGCGCGGTCGAGCCTCACAAGGAGACCCGCGAGGAGATGATCGCCTTCCTCTCGTCGCGAGACCGGTGACCCCGGCTCTCGCCGTCGGCATGAGCGGTTCGTTCAAGACCGGACGCCCTCGCTGTGCGAGCCTGCGGGGCATGACCGACCAGGCTTTCACTCCCGCGCTCGGACGCTTCGCGCTGGGCGTGTCTGGCCAGGGAGTCGACGTCCAGGCCGGGGTCGTCGAGGTGGCGGATGGCATGGCTGAGGATCTCGCCGAGCGGGTCGTCGGTGTCGGGGTCGGGCAGCGGGTGCTCGATGTACTGCGCCTGGCCGCCGCCGCGTTGCGGAGGTACGACCATGCGGCGCGCGATGGTGTTGGCGACCTGGGTGCCGAACCGGCGCCGAACCAGGTGCAGACAGGCGTCGATCCCGGCGGCGGTCCCGGCCGAGGTGATCAGGTCGCCGTCGTCGACGAACAGCACTGTGGCGTCCACCTTCACCTCGGGGTAGGCGGGTGCGTAAAGCCAGTGGGTGGCCGCACGGCGGCCGTTCAGCAGCCCGGCGGCGGCGAGCACGAACGCGCCACGGCACAGCCCGACGACGGTGGCGCCGTCGGTGTGCGCGTCACGCAGGGCGGCGAGCGCCGGTTCCGGAGGGAGTTGGGCCGGGCCGCGCCAACTCGGCACGACGACGGTGGCGGCGTCGGCCAGCGCGTCCAGTCCGTACGGCGCGGTCAGCCGGATCCCACCGGTGGTGGTGAGCGGGCCGGGATCACCGCCGACGGCGCGCAGGTCGAAGCGGGGGACGCCCAGGTCGCTCACCACCGCCGGCGCGGCCGACCGGCTGGGCGGCACCACTCGCGCCGTGCCCGTCTGGGAGCACGTGGACCTGCCCCGACCCGACGGCTCGGCGCTGCGCGTCACCCGGGTGCCCGCCCTGCACGGCCCCGAGGGCAGCGAGCCCATCGTCGGGGAGGTCGCCGGATTCGTGCTGTCCGGCCGTGGAATACCGACCGTGTACGTCAGCGGCGACAACGCCTCTCTCGACATCGTCGCCCGGATCACCGAACGGTTCGCCATCGACGTCGCCATCCTGTTCGCCGGAGCGGCCAAGACCGCTCTCCTCGGCGACGCCTACCTGACCCTCACCAGCGCCCAGGCGGCCGAGGCCGCCCGGATCCTCGGCGCGTCGCACGTCGTCCCGCTGCACTTCGACGGCTGGCGCCACTTCACCGAAGGGGCAGACGCACTCGCCGAGGCCTTCGCCCAGGCCGGGCTGACCGACCGGCTCACCCTCTTGCCTCCAGGCCGGCACGCCGCACTCACGGTCGCGACCACCTGACCGGCAGCGCGCTCACGACCGAGCAGCGCGCCCGATTGCGAGGTCAGCGTCGCAAGCGGCCCCCCGTACTGTCCTCCATGGTCGTGCTGTCGGGGGTCCTGCTGTCAGATTCGGTACGGTCAGGGGAGCGCGACGTCGATGTTCTTGGCCCGCATGTCCTTGTTGTTGAACATTTTCCTGCCCATGGCCTTTCCGACGCCCGGCATCCGCATCAGGCGCATCATCCCCGCGCGCAGGAGCTGCTCCTTGCGGTCATGTGGGGTGAAGATGCGCCGTCCGGGCAGGGCGCTTTCCTGCTGCAGGTGGATGAACGGCCTCATCCGCGCCTCCCAGGCCCGCAACGCCCCGGGCACGTCACCGGGATGGCGCTGCACCATGGTGCCCAGCAATTCGCCGCCGGCCATGCCGCTGGAGGCGCCCATGCCCGCGTACAGGGTGACGCACCAGGCGGAGTCGCCGATTAGGACGACCCGGCCGCGGTGCCAGCGGGGCATCTTGACCTGCTGCACGGAGTCGAACAGCGCATCGGGTGCCTGCTCGTAGCGCTTCAGCAGCCCTTCCAGCAGGGGTCCGGTCGGTTCGGGGCCGTAGGCGGCGCGGATGGACTCGATGGGCGGGCGGCGGAACTCGGCGTCGACGTCGTCGGTGCGGTAGGAGAACAGCAGGCTCGGGGCGTGGTCGGCGAACGGGAAGGCCCAGACCGAACGACCCGGCTCGGCGAGAACCAGGCCCTCGTGCAGGCCGAAGCCGTCGACCGGGCCGTCCAGCACGGTGGCGCCGACCATGTAGTTCAGCGGGTGGAGGTACTCCTCGGGACCGAAGACGAGCCCGCGTACCGTCGAGCGCATGCCGTCGGCGCCGATCACCAGGTCGAAGCGCTCGGTGACGACGGTGTCCGCGGCCGTGTCGTGCAGCGTCACCTCCGCCGCGGCGTCGTCCTGGGCGATGTGGGTGGGCACGGTGGAGTAGCGGATCTCCACATCGTCCGGCAGTGCCGCGAACAAACCCTGCTCCACATCGCCGCGCAGCAGCGGCCGTGGGCCTCCGGCCATGGCGAAGGGGTTCAGGCCGGGACGGCGGCGCCCCGCGCGGTCCACCTCGTAACTGGTGACATGGGGCCCGCTGCGGTCACCGATAGCCTCCAGCACGCCCAGCCGCCGGGCCGAGGCGATACCGGCGCCGAACAACATGATGAAGTAGCCGCCGGAGCGGCGCGCGGGCGCCCGTTCCACCACCACCGGCTCCCACCCGACCTGGCGCAACCGCAACGCGGTGGCGATGCCGGCGATCCCCAGTCCGACCACCAGCGCCCGGCCGCCGGGCTTGCCGACGTCTGACATTGACGACTCCTCTCATCGGCTTCCACCCAATGCTAGAAGACGAACTGACCAAGTTGGTTCTTTTGGTCAGTTTTGAGCTCGGGTTGGGAGATCCCACTCCCGTCGGGACGCCTGGTCGGGGGTCGCGCAGCGGCAGGACGCCGATGGGACCGAGGCCGGGGCGACCGGTTCCCGCCGATCAACCTGCCGTTTATTTCTCTGGGGTCCAAACTATTGACGGCGCTTCCGCGGGTATGTGAGCCTCCCTTTCAGATTTCCATGCACCTGGGAGTAGGACGGTCAGGGTCCCCGCCTGGTCGTGCATGGCCGGTTGTCCGTGTCCGGAGGAAAAACCGTCCATGCGAACATTCGCCCACCTACTCGTGGTCGCCCCGTCGCGGGCGGTTTCTCACCTCGGATCAGTCACTGTCGCCACAGTGAGCGCGGCCACCGGGGCATCCGTCGGGACCCCCACCACGAGGTAGGTACATGAAGAACAAGCTCGTCGCCCTCGGCGCCGCCGTACTCGCGGCCATCGCGTCGATCCTGGTCTCGGTCCAGCCCGCGTCCGCGGCCGTGGGCCTGCACGTCAGCGGCACCAAGATCGTCGAGGCCAACGGCCAGGAATTCATCATGCGGGGCGTCAACCACCCCCACGTCTGGTACACCGGCCAGACCGGTTCGTTCGCCGACATCAAGGCGCTCGGCGCCAACACCGTACGTGTCGTGCTGGGCAGCGGGAAGCGGTGGGGGCCGTCGAACGACGTCGCGAACGTGGTCTCGCTGTGCAAGCAGAACCGGCTGATCTGCGTGCTTGAGGTGCACGACACCACCGGGTACGGCGAGGAGGGCGCCGCCGCCTCACTGGACGAGGCGGTCGACTACTGGATCAGCCAGAAGAGCGCCCTGGTCGGCCAGGAGAACTACGTCGTCATCAACATCGGCAACGAGCCGATCGGCAACACCAACGCCGCCCAGTGGACCGACGCCACCGCGAACGCGATCAAGAAGATGCGCAGCAACGGCTTCGAGCATCTGCTGATGGTCGACGCGCCCAACTGGGGCCAGGACTGGCAGTACGTCATGCGCGACAACGCCCAGACGATCCTGGACGCCGACAGCCGGCACAACACCGTGCTGTCGATCCACATGTACGCCGTGTTCAACACCGCTTCCAGCATCGTCGACTACCTCAACCGGTTCCAGGCCAAGGGCTGGCCGCTGGTCATCGGCGAGTTCGGCTGGCAGTTCCAGTCCGGCGAGGTGGACCACGAGACGATCCTGTCCGAGGCGCAGTCGCGCGGCCTCGGCTGGATCGCCTGGTCGTGGAGCGGCAACAGCGACCCGATCCTGGACATGACGGTCAACTTCGACCCCAAGCAGCTCACCGCCTTCGGCACGAGGATCTTCAACGGCGCCAACGGCATCAAGGCGACCGCAAAGGAGGCGTCGATCTACAGCGGCAGCAGCCCCTCGCCGTCGCCCAGCGCCTCGCCGTCGAAGTCGCCGTCACCCACCCCGTCGCCGTCCCCCAGCCCGTCGGCTTCGCCCAGCCCGTCACCGTCGCCCAGCGCCTCGCCGTCGCCCAGGCCCGGCGGCTGCTCGGCCACCTACAAGGTGGTCGGCCAGTGGGGCGGCGGTTTCCAGGGTGAGGTCGCGGTCACCGCGGGCGGCTCGGCGATCAAGGGCTGGACCGTGACGTGGACCTACGCCGACGGCCAGACCGTCACCAACGCCTGGAACGCGACGGTCACCGGCAGCGGGGCCGGCGTCACCGCCCGCAACATGAGCTACAACGGCAGCCTCGGCGCCGGGGCCTCCACGACCTTCGGATTCCTCGGGTCGTGGAACGGCACCAACAGCGTTCCCACGCTGTCCTGCACCGCGAGCTGACCCAGAAGACGAGTGCGGGCCGGGTGCGACGCGCACCCGGCCCGCGGCCGTGCTCGCGTGAGCGGTCGCGTCGTCCGGGCCGGAGCCATCCGCCGCCCGTCGCACGGCCGCATCAGATGACGTCCGAATCTCAAATCGGTTCGTCCCCCGCGACCTGCCGAAAGCGCCCACACCACCTCACGGCCGCGGATTTCCCCCGCATGGATTCGGCGGATATGGGGAAGGTCTCCTCAATCCCTCGGAAGTGACACAGTTTGGCAACAAAGTCGCTTCAGTCGGGTATCGGGGCAGAGCGCTCCGGTACGACCGCCGCCCCGTGCGGCGGAGACCATCGGATCGAACGATACGGAGGAACGGTGAAGCCGACCAACCCCCACCGCCCGAAAGGACTGTTGTCCGGACCGGGCGGGCCGCGCCGGCGCATCTCCCAACCCATGATCCTCGCGACCGCGTTCGTGCTGACGGCGTCGGGCGGCGTCGGAGTGACGGCGGCTTCCGCCGCCACCCCCGTCACCCCGCCGGCCGACACCGCGGAGCCCGTCGTGACGGCCACCGTGACGATCACGCCGACGGCCGCCCTGACGGAGATCTCCACGGACTCCCCCACGGCGACGCCCACCACCGAGGTGCCCTTGGTGGGCCCGTTCCTCGGCGCGCTGCACGGCGAGGTGGTCGTGCCGACCAAGGACGGGTGCGGCACCGTCACGGTGTTCACCCAGACCGGGCAGGCCGTCGCCGTGGCGGACGACTCGATCACCGTTCGCAGCCAGGACGGCTTCGAGCGGTCGTACGCGATCGGCGACTCCACCCGGACGCTCACCGGGCGCCGGGGCGGCGAGATCCGGCAGGACGCCTGGATCTCCGTGATCGCGTCCGTCCAGCCCGGCACGCAGGCCCCCGCCCCCGAGAGCCCGGCTCCGGAGAGCCCGGCTCCGCCTCCGTCCACCACGCCGACCGTTCCCGAAACCACGCCGACCCCCTCGGAGAGCACGCCGACGCCTCCCGAAACCACGCCGACTCCCCCGGAGGGCACGCCGACGCCTCCCGCCGAAAGCACCCCCGCTCCTCTTCCGAGTGACACCTCGACGACCCCCGCTCCCCCCGCCGAGACGAACTCCACTCCCCCGCAGACCCAGGAGACGACACCCGCCGCCCCTCAGGGGGAGACGGCGACGGCCGCCTACGTCTTCGACCTCTCGCGGCCGAGCAAGCGGCTGTGGTATCTCGGCAAGAGCTCGCCGTACTCGCTGAAGTGGCGCTCGGGGAAGCCCACCTGGCGCGCCCCTGAGCCCTGTCCGACGCCGACGGCCGTTCCCACGGAACCGCCGGCCGCGACACCCGGCCCGGTCACGACCCCCACGGAGACCGCGCCTCCCACGGACAGCGCCGCACCCACCCCCGAGCCCACCGGCACGGACACGCCGACCCCGACTCCCACGTCCTGATCGATCGCAGGCCGGCCCTCGCCCCCTCGGCGAGGGCCGGCCTGTCACTGCTCCAGGCGGACGGTGACGGTCACGCGGCCCGCTTCGTCGCGTCTGGCGACGGCATGTCCGGTGCGCTCGACCCCGTCCAGTTGCAGCGATATCGGGCCGCCCTCGCCCAGGAAGTTGCGCCACCACGTCTTGGCGTCGGGGAGCTGGACGCCGATCGTGACGGTGTCACCCGCGCGCCGGAAGGCGACGGGCGTGCTGAAGGTGCGTCCCGAGCGGCGTCCCGTGTAGGTGACGACGGTGAGTCGCCTGCTGATCAGCCCGCCCCACCGGGGAGACGCGCGCAACGTCAGGACGCAGGAGTTGAAACGGTCGATCGCTCGCCTCGGAAGCGGCCTCCGGTATCGCACAGAACCTCCATCACTAAGGGTGTCTCTCGCCGCCAACGTAACCTGCTAAGTGGAGACCCTTGTCCACTTAGTCCGAAGTGAGAAACATGAGCGCTGAGGCATCTCGGATGCCGGCCGAGGGGGCCGTGGGACTGCGCGCCGACGCCCGGCAGAATCGCGACCGCATCGTCGAGGTCGCCCGCCGGTTGTTCGCCGACCGCGGTCTCGACGTGCCGATGGCCGCGATCGCCCGGCACGCCGGTGTAGGGGTCGCGACGCTCTACCGCCGCTTCCCCACCAAGGAAGCGCTGGTCACCGAGGTGTTCGCCGATCAGTTCGAGGCGTGCGTGTCGGTCGTCGACGACGCGCTGGCCGATCCTGACCCGTGGCGCGGGTTCTGTACGGCCATCGAAAAGATCTGCGGCATGCAGGCCGCCGACCGCGGCTTCGGCACGGCCTTCGTCGCGGCGTTCCCCGAGGCGGTCGAGATAGAGCGGGAGCGCGACCGCGCCATACAGGCCTTCGCCGAGTTGACGCGACGCGCCAAGGCGGCCGGGCGGCTGCGTGCCGACTTCTCGCCGGACGACCTCGCCCTGCTGCTCATGGCCAACTGCGGCGTCGTCGCCGGCTCCGCAGGGGAGGCCGGGGTCGCGTCCCGGCGACTCGTGGCCTACCTGCTCGGCTCCTTCCGCGCCGAACAGGCCGACCCCCTCCCGCCGCCCGCCCGGCTCAGCCTGCACGACGTCCTGGACTCACCCACCTCCGCCACTCGTCCCGTACGGCGGGCCGGCGCCGGGCCGACCGCGCATCAAGGAACCACGGCGCCTCAAGGAACCGGTGACCGCTGACCGCAGCCGGGAAGCTTGTTGCGAACTATTGGCAATAGCAAGACAATTGCGTTCCTGCCGCCCGATGTCGCGGCGGGCCGATACGGCTCGCCGGGCGTCGGCCGGCCCCTTCTGGAGGAACGCATGGGTGAGCACGTGGGCCGGGCCCCGCTGCGTCAGATACTCGCGCTCGCCGTGCCCGCGCTCGGGGTTCTGGCCGCCGAGCCGCTCTATCTGCTCGTCAACACGGCCATGGTGGGCCACCTCGGCGCGGTGCCGCTCGCGGGGCTGTCGGTCGGCGGGATCGTGCTGGCGCAGATCTCCTCCCAGATGACGTTCCTGGCCTTCGGCACGACCGCCCGCGCGGCCCGGCTGCACGGCGCGGGCCGCAGGGCCGACGCCGTGGCCGAGGGGGTGCAGGCGACCTGGCTCGCCGCGATCGCAGGACTGGTGATCACGGTGGCGGGACAGTTGCTCGCCGTGCCGGTCGCCGGTCTGCTCACCGGTGACGGCCGGGTCGCCGACGCGGCGGTGAGCTGGCTCAGGATCGCCCTGCTCGGCGCTCCGCTGATCCTGATCACCATGGCCGGGAACGGCTGGATGCGCGGCGTGCAGGACATGCGGCGCCCGCTGCGCTACGTGCTCGCAGGCAACGTCGTCTCCACCGCGCTGTGCCCGGTGCTGGTGTACGGGCTCGGCTGGGGGATCGACGGCTCGGCGGTCGCCAACGTGGCCGGGCAACTGATCTCCGCGGCTCTGTTCGTACGGGCGCTGCGGGCCGAGGGCGTGCCGCTCGCTCCGGTTCCGGCCGCGATGCGCGCCCAACTCGGCCTGGCGCGCGACCTGGTGCTGCTCGGCCTGGCCTTCCAGGCGTGCTGGGTGTCGGCGACCGCGGTCGCCGCCCACACCTCCGCCGCGGCCGCCGGCGCCCACCAGGTGGTGTTCCAGCTGTGGATGTTCCTGGCCTTCGTCCTCGACGCGCTGGCCATCGCCGCCCAGGCGCTGGTCGGGGCCGCGCTCGGCGCGAACGACGCGGACCGCGCGCGCCGCCTGGCCTGGCAGGTGACCGGCTGCGGGCTGGTCTTCGGAACCCTGCTCGGCGTGGTGTTCGCGGCGCTGGCCGGTTTCCTCCCCCACGTGTTCACCACCGACGCGACGGTGCTGGCCGAGTTGCCCGGCGCCTGGTGGTTCTTCGTCGCGCTGCAGCCGATCGGCGGCGTCGTGTTCACGCTGGACGGAGTGCTGCTCGGCGCCGGGGACGCGGCATACCTGCGTACGGCGACGGCGAGCGGGGCGGTGCTGGGGTTCCTGCCGGTGGTGTGGGCCTCGCTGCGATTCGGCTGGGGTCTGGTGGGGATCTGGTCGGGGTTGTCGGCCTTCCTGCTGATCCGACTGATCACCGTGCTGGCCCGGCTGAGGTCGGGCCGCTGGGCCGTGGTCGGCGCCGTACGGTGATCCGGGCGCGAACGGCCCGGTCTCCCGTCGACATGCCAGGGGTGTCAGCCGCGCGAGGACACGTCGGCGAAGTAGGCCCTCAGGAGCCTGCGCCCCTGCTCGATCATGGCGGGGTCGCCCTCCGGTGAGGCCGTGAAGGCGAGCTGGAGGGCGGCCGCCGTGGCCTGGATGGCCAGCCGCATCACGCGGTACGGATCGGGCAGCGGCGGCAGCCCGGCCTCGTCCAGCGCGAAGTGGTAGAGCCGCTCGGCCAGCACGTCCCCGCCCTCCTTCGCCTCGCCCGGAGGCAGGAACGTCGGCCCGCCCGGCCGGGTGTCGGCGAAGTCGACCACGGTGTAGCCGGGGACCGTCCTGCGCATCTCGACCGTCTCGAGCAGGACGAGCTCCGCCGCGCGCGGCCAGGTGAGCGCGCCCTCCGCGGCCTCCGCCGCCACTCGGCGGCGCAGCCGCACCAGCAGCAGCTCCAGGTTGCGCAGCGCCAGCTCGCGCAGCATGCCGGGCTTGCCGTCGAAGAACTGGTAGATGGTGCCGCTCGGCACTTCGGCCCGCCTGGCGACGTCGACGATGGTCAGCGCGTCGAGGCCCACCTCGTCCAGGAGACGGGCGCAGGCGTCGAGGATGCGCTCGACCCTGTCGATGCTGCGCTTCTGGACCGGCCGCCGCCGGACGCCGGGATTGTCCACCGATCAGTCTTAACATAACGCCCTGTCATGTTCTAACGTGGCACCCTCTCATGTTTTGGAACCTCGAAGGAACCGCATGGACGAGGTGCGCGTCACGCCCGTCGAACGGGTGACCACCGGATGGATGACCCTGCTGGCGCTCGCCCAGATGGGCGTCATCATGGCGATGACCGTCGGCAACCAGATCCTGCTGCCCTCCCATGTGGCGCACATCGACCCGGCGCACAAGGAGGCGTCGCTGGCGACCGTGTTCGCCGTCGGCGCCGTCTGCACGATCATCGCCAACCCGCTGTTCGGCGCCATGTCCGACCGCACCCGTTCCCGGTTCGGCCGGCGCCGTCCGTGGATCGTGGGGGGAGCGCTGGTCTGCGCCGCGTCCCTGGTGTTCCTCGCCTGGCAGGAGTCGCTGGCCGGACTGGTCGTCGGCTGGGCGGTGGCCCAACTGGCGTTCACCGCCGCCCTGGCCGCGGCGATCGCCACCGTGCCCGACCAGGTGCCCGTCCGTCAGCGGGGCAAGGTGTCCGCGCTGGCGGGCGTGGGCCAGTTGACCGGGCCGCTGCTGGGCGGGGTCGTGGCCACCGTCCTGCTGACCGGCGCGAAGGCCGGATTCCTCTCGATGGCGGCGCTGATCCTGCTGCTCGTGCTGCCGTTCGGCCTGTTCACCCGCGAACCCGCGGAAATGCCTGCCGCCGCCACCGCCGCGGTCACCGTCGGAACCACCGCGCGTGCCGCCGCACCCGTCGCCGCCGCCGCTGGCACGGCGGGGTCGCCGCCCTTCGACCTGCGGTCCTTCCTGCGCCGCCTGTGGGTGAGCCCGCGCAGGCATCCCGACTTCGCCTGGGCCTGGACGAGCCGGCTGATGATCACCCTCACGCTCGCGATGGCGATCGGCTACCTGCAGTACTACCTGCGGGACGCCGTCCACTACGAGCGGCTCTTCCCCGGTTCGACCGTCGAGCAGGGCGTCGTGGTCCTCGTGGCGGTGTTCACGCTGAGCAGCGTCGTGCCGACCCTGCTCGCGGGCTGGCTGTCCGACCGGTACGGCAGCCGCAGGCCCGCCGTCTTCGTCGGGGGCCTCACGATGGCCGCGTCGGGACTGGTGCTGACGATCCTGACGAGCTGGTCCGCCGCCATCGCGGCGTCCGTCCTGCTCGGCGCGGGCTACGGCATGTTCGCCGCCGTCGACCAGGCGATGGTCACCCAGTTGCTGCCCGCCGACGCCGACCGGGCCAAGGACCTCGGCATCGTGAGCCTGGCCAACTCCGCGTCCAACACGCTCGGCCCGGTGATCGCCGCACCCCTGGTCACCTCGGCCGGCGGTTACCCGCTCATGTACGGCGTGGCGGCGGGTTTCGCCACGCTCGGGGCCTGTCTGATCTGGAGGATCCGCGGTGTCCGCTGAAACCGAGAGCCCCGCCCAGCCGTACGACCAGGGCGCCTGGTGGCGTGACGCGGTGGTCTACCAGGTGTATCCACGCAGCTTCGCCGACGCGAACGTCGACGGCGAAGGGGACCTGCCCGGCGTGCTTTCCCGCCTCGGCCACCTGGCCGACCTGGGAGTGGACGCGATCTGGCTGAGCCCGTTCTACCCCTCGCCGCTGGCCGACGGCGGCTATGACGTGGCCGACTACTGCGACGTCGATCCCCGATACGGCACGCTCGCGGACTTCGACGCGCTCGTGGCGGCGGCCGCGGCGAAGAACATCAAGGTGATCGTGGACATCGTCCCCAACCACTGCTCGGCCGAGCATCCGTGGTTCCGTGCGGCGCTGGCCGCCGGTCCCGGCAGCCCCGAGCGCGACCGGTTCGTCTTCCGTGACGAGCCGAACAACTGGCAGTCCGTGTTCGGCGGCCCGGCCTGGACCCGGGTGCCCGACGGGCAGTGGTATCTGCACTTGTTCGACTCCGGGCAGCCCGACTGGAACTGGCGGCACCCCGACGTGGTCGCCATGTTCGAGCGGGTGCTGCGGTTCTGGCTCGACCGGGGCGTGGCCGGGTTCCGGATCGACGTGGCCAACATGCTGTTCAAGCAGGACGGGCTGCCCGACGTGGTCCCCGGCAGCCAGGGCGGCCCGCTCACCCCGGGTCACGCGCCCGTGCCGTACGAACACCAGCCGGAGCTGCTGGACCTCTACCGGTCCTGGCGGAAGATCCTCGACTCCTACCCCGGGGCGCGCGGCACGGTGGCGGAGATGTGGTTCGGCCATCCCGACCAGGCCAGGCCCTACCTGTCCGGAGACGGGCTGGCCCAGCTCTTCGGCTTCGGCCTGATGCCGGCCCCGTGGTCGGCCGAGGAGTTCCGTACGGTCATCGACCGGTCGCACCGGCTGGCGCGTGAGACGGGCGGGTCGATCCCGTGGGTGCTGGGCAACCACGACGTGCCGCGCATGGTGACCAGGTTCGGCGTCGACCAGGACCTGGTCCGCGCGCCGACCCCGGAGGTGCTGCTCGGCCGGATGGACGTGGACGTGGAGCTGGGCACCAGGCGCGCACGTGCGGCGGCGCTGCTGCTGCTCGCACTGCCCGGCGGGGCGTACATCTACCAAGGGGACGAACTGGGCCTGCCGGAGCATCTCACCATTCCGGACGAGGCCCGGCAGGATCCCATGTTCGAGCGCACGCTGCGCACGTTCATCGGCAGGGACGGCTGCCGGGTGCCCCTCCCCTGGTCCGGCGCCGCTTCGCCGTACGCCTTCGGGGGCGGCGACACCTGGCTGCCGCAGCCGGAGGACTGGGCGGCGCTGACCGTGGCCTCGCAGCGGGACGACCCCGGCTCGACGCTGAACCTCTACCGCGCCGCGCTCGCCATCCGGCGCGACCACCCCGCGCTCGGCGACGGCGACCTGACCTGGCTGGACACGCCTCCCGGCGTGCTGGCCTTCGCCCGCGACCCCGGCTTCACGCTCATGGTGAACTTCGGCGCCGAGCCGGTGCCGCTCGCCTGGCACCACGACGTGCTGCTCGCGAGCGGGCCGCTCGAGGGCGACCTGCTGCCGCCCGACACCGGAGTGTGGCTGTCGTGACCATCGAAACCGAACCGGGGTTGTGGCTGCTCACCACCCCGTCCAGCGCGTACGCCGTGCGGCTCGGGCCGGACGGCGCGCCGCGCTGTGCCCACTGGGGGCCGCGGCTCACGCTCGGCCAGGCCCGCGCGCTGCCCGCCGGCCCCGAGGAACTGCCCGTCGAAGGCGGCGGCCGGTTCGGCGTGGCGGGCCTGCAGGTCAGGTATGGCGACGCCGTACGCGGGGTCGAATGGCGTCACGTCGGTCACGACATCGAAGGCGACGACGTCGACGGCGGCCACCTGACGATCAGGATGGCCGACCGGCACTACCCGCTGGAGATCGACCTGCACTACCTGGTCAGGCCGGACAGCGACGCCGTCGGCCGCTGGACGACCCTGCGCAACACGGGTGACGGGCCGATCACGGTCCTGCGCTGCGACTCGGCGGCCTGGGCGGTTCCGCGGCGCGAGGACTACCGGCTGACCCACGTCACGGGCGAGTGGGGCGCGGAGTTCCAGGTCAGGCGTACGGCCCTGGCCGTGGCCGAGACCGTGCTGACCAGCAGGCGCGGGCACAGCGGCTACCACGCCAACCCGTGGGTGATGCTCGACGCGGGCGACGCGACCGAGGACCGCGGCGAGGTGTGGAGCGCGGCGCTGGCCTGGAGCGGAAGCTGGCGCATCACCGTCGAGCGCGACCACGACGGCCGCGCGGGCTGGAGCGGCGGGTTCGGGCACGAGGGGGTGACCTGGCGGCTCGGACCCGGCGAATCCCTGGAGACGCCGGCGTTCACCGGGATCTATTCGGCCGAGGGGTTCGGCGGGGTCAGTCACCGGTGGCACGACCACGTCCGCCGCCACGTGCTGCCCGCGCCCGGCCGGGTGAGGCCGGTGGTCTACAACTCCTGGGAGGCGACCGAGTTCGACATCTCCCAGGACCAGCAGATGGAGCTGGCCGAGCTCGCCGCGGGCATCGGCGTGGAGCTGTTCGTGATGGACGACGGCTGGTTCGGCGGGCGCGCCGGCGCCTTCGCGGGCCGTACGGGCGAGACGGCGGGCCTGGGCGACTGGTGGCCGAACCCCGACCGCTTCCCCGACGGCCTCACCCCGCTGATCGACCACGTGAAGCGGCTCGGTATGGCATTCGGCCTGTGGGTGGAGCCGGAGTCGGTCAATCCCGACAGCGAGCTCTACCGCACCCACCCCGAGTGGGTGCTGCGCCAGCCGAACCGGCGCGCGACCGAGATACGCGACCAGCTCCTGCTCGACTTCTCCCGGGACGACGTCGCCGAGTGGGCGTACGACCGGCTGGACGAGCTGGTGGCGCACAACGACATCGCGTTCCTGAAGTGGGACATGAACCGGCCGATCACCGAGGCCGGCGACGAGGTGTGGGTGCCGTACATCAGGAACGTGTACGCCGTGATGGACCGGCTGCGCGCGGCCCACCCGCACCTGACGATCGAGGGCTGCGCGAGCGGCGGGGGCCGTGCCGACCTCGGGATGCTGGCCCGAACCGAACAGATCTGGACCTCGGACAACACCGACGCCGCCCAGCGGATCGCGATCCAGCACGGCTACGGCCAGGTCTATCCGGCCTGCACGATGGGCGCCTGGGTGACCGACAGCCCCAACGCGCTCACCGGCCGGCCGACGCCGCTGGCCTTCCGCTTCCACGTCGCGATGTCCGGTGCGCTCGGCATCGGCGGCGACCTGCTGCGCTGGAGCCCGGCCGACCTGGAGCAGGCGAAGCGCCTCGTCGAGCAGTACAAGCTGATCCGCCCGGTCGTCCACGAGGGCCGGATGGACCGCCTCGCCGACTGGGCCGTGCAGTACACCCTCGATCCGCACGTCGTGGTGTTCTCCTGGCGGCCGACCACGCTGGTCCGCGTGACGGCCCCCGTACGGCTGAAGGGCCTGGACCCGGACGGCGTCTACCGCGACGAGGACACCGGGAAGACGCACCACGGCACGCTGCTGATGAGCCACGGGCTGCCCCGGCCGTGGCCGTTCGACGCCACCAGCGAACTGAAGAGGCTCACCCGTGTCGGATAACCCGCTCCCGGAATACCCGCGGCCCCAGCTCGTCCGCGACAGCTACCTCAACCTCAACGGCCGCTGGGAGTACGCGATCAGGGACTACGCCCCCGAGACGTACGACGGCGAGATCCTCGTGCCGTACTCGCCTGAGGCGCCGCTGTCCGGAGTGAACCGGCAACTGCTTCCCGGGGAGACCCTCTGGTATCGGCGCCGGTTCGACCTGCCGGACGACTTCGCCGACGGGCGGGTGATCCTGCACTTCGGCGCGGTCGACCAGACCTGCCGGGTGTGGGTCAACGACGACGAGGTCGGCGGTCACACCGGCGGCTACCTGCCGTTCTCGTTCGACGTCACCGACGCGCTGCGCCCGTCGGAGAACGTCCTGGTCGTCGCCGTGCGGGACGACACCGGGAACGGCTCGCGGGGCAAGCAGCGGCTGCGGCGCGGCGGCATCTGGTACACCGCCCAGTCGGGCATCTGGCAGACGGTCTGGACCGAGCGCGTCCCAGAGGTCCACGTCGAACGGCTCACGCTGACCCCGCTGCTCGGCGACTCCTGCGTGGAGGTGACGGTCCACGCACCCACGGGAGAGGCGCATGTCGAGATCTCGGCCGGAGGCGAAGCGGTCGCGCGGGTCACGGTGCCGGCTGAGCGGCCGGTGCGGGTCCCCCTGCCCGAGGTGCGCGCCTGGAGCCCAGAAGATCCCTTTCTGTACGACGTCGCCGTGTCGCTCGGCGCGGACCGCGTGCGGAGCTATTTCGGCATGCGCTCCTTCTCGGTCGGGCCCGACGCCGACGGCGTCCCCCGGCTGCTGCTGAACGGCCGGCCGTACTTCCACGCCGGGGTGCTCGACCAGGGCTACTGGCCGGACGGCCTCTACACGCCGCCGTCCGACGAGGCGATGATCCACGACATCGCCACGATGAAGCGGCTCGGCTTCACCATGCTGCGCAAGCACATCAAGATCGAGCCGCTGCGCTGGTATCACCACTGCGACCGGCTCGGCATGCTCGTCTGGCAGGACATGGTCAACGGCGGCGAGCCGTACCGTCCGTGGGTGATCACCACACCCGCGTTCCTGCCCTTCGTCCGGATGGACGACCGCCGCCACCGCCGGTTCGGCCGGGCCGACGCGGCGGGCCGTACGGCGTTCGAGGCCGAGACGCGCGCCACGATCGAGCACCTGCGCAACGTGGTGAGCCTGGCGGTCTGGGTGCCGTTCAACGAGGGCTGGGGCCAGTTCGACGCCGCGCGGATCGCCGCGGAGGTCGCCCGGCTCGACCCGACGCGTACGGTCGACCACGCCAGCGGCTGGCACGACCAGCGCGCGGGCGACCTGCGCAGCCTGCACGTCTACTTCCGCCGGTTCCGCCCGCCGCGACCCGACGGCCGGGTGCTCGTGTTGTCCGAGTACGGCGGATACAGCCTGCGCGTCGAGGGCCACGTCCGGGGCGAGAAGGAGTTCGGCTACCGCCGGTACCGCACGGCGGACGCGCTCGGCGAGGCGTTCGCCCGGCTGCACGAGGAGCAGATCATCCCGGCTGTCGCGCGCGGTCTGAGCGCGACCGTCTACACCCAGGTGTCCGACGTCGAGGACGAGATCAACGGCCTGCTCACCTACGACAGGGCGGTGCTCAAACTCCCCGAGGACCTCGTACGTTCGATCACGGAAAGGCTCAGGTTCGCGTGATCACGCACGAGCGGGAGATCACCGAGCCGGTCGACCTGTGCCTGCCGGACGGGCGGCTCAACCCCTGCGCGGTGGGCTGGACCCGCCGTCCTCTGCACCGGGGCAACCTGCGCGGCTGGGGACGGCGCAAGCGCTGGGAATACTGGGGGATCGTCACCCCCCGCCACATCGTCGGCCTGGTCGCGTCGTCACTGGACTACGCCGCGGTGAACGGGGTGTACGTGCTCGACCGGGACACCCGTGTGGAGCTCGCCAAGGACGTCGTGGTGCCGCTGGCCCGCGGCGCCGTCTTCCCCGACCGCAGCGGCGCCGGGACGGCGTCCGTACGCGGCGGCGGCGTGACGATCGACATCGAGCAGGGTGTTTCCGGCACCGCGATCCGGGCCGTGGCGCCCGGTGTCGAGCTCGATCTGGAGGTGCCGCTGCCGGAGGGCCACGAGTCGCTCGGCGTGGTGGTGCCGTGGGGGCCGAACCGGTTCCAGTACACGGTGAAGGACGTCGGCCGTCCGGTGCGCGGGCGGCTGCGGCTGGAGTCGGCCGAGTTCACCGTCGACGAGGCGGACTCGTTCGCCGTGCTCGACCACGGCCGCGGGAAGTGGCCGTACTCGATCACGTGGAACTGGGCGGCGGGCAGCGGGCCCGGCCGGGCGATCCAGCTCGGCGGCAAGTGGACCGACGGCACCGGCTCCACCGAGAACGCCCTGTTCGTCGGGGGCCGCCTGCACAAGATCGGCGACGAGCTGGAGTGGTCGTACGACCGGACCGACTGGCTGCGGCCGTGGCAGATCACCGGCCCCCGGGTGGAGGTGGAGTTCCACCCGTTCCACGAGAAGGCGGCCCGCACCGAGCTCGGCCTGGTGGGCAACGAGACGCACCAGTGCTTCGGCCACTTCTCCGGGCGGGCCCGGGCCGACGACGGCGCCTGGGTGAACCTCGACGGCCTCACCGGCTGGGCCGAGGAGGCCCGCAACCGCTGGTGATCCACCGGGCCCGGACGCCTTCGTGCCCCTCCACGCACGTCGCGAACGGGTAGTCGTGGAGGGGCAGAGCCTGGGCTCCGGCGGTTCAGTCGCCGGAGCCCTTGTCCCTGCTCCGCGGAATGAGTCGCTTCCGGCTTCATTCCGCAGGCCGTCAGGCCGGCCTTCTAATTGACACAGGCGACCAATTCGGGGAGTACGTTGGAGCAGTGGCCCGCGACGCAGACGTCCCAGAGGATGTCGTCGAGGTCCGAGCGGGAGCATTCGTTCCGCGAGCATTCGTTCCGGAAGCACTCGTGCTGGAAGGGTTCGTTCCGGAAGCCGACGTTTTCGAAGGTGTTGTTGAACCCATCGGTACACGGGTTGGTACAACCCCAGCCAGTTGGGGCGGTCGAGGCGCTCGCGGCCGTGGCGCCCGCGGCGAGGGCACCACCGCCGAGCGCGGTGGAAAGTGCGAGTCCGGCGATGACCTTCTTGAGCTTGGGCATTTCGTCCCCCTCTAAAGGATCAACTGCCTAATGTGTGCGTCATCCCTAAATGAGAAGGAATGTCGCATAATGACCGTTAAGTGGTCATTGCCCCGCGACGTCATTGTTTCCCGGCAGAACGAGCAACAAACGGCGATCTACGGTGTTTAATGCCGCATTGTCCGATTGAGAGCCCTCACGGAGCACTTATGTCGCCTTCATCCCTTAATGTCCGATTTTGGACTCGCCTACTTAGGAGGGCGGCAGGCGTCGTCCGACCGCAGCCTTTGGCCGCCCGCGATCTCGGTGTCCCGCTCGGCGGGGCGGGCCGCACCGCCAGGCGCGAACCCTCGGCACGTCCGTGCGGTCTTCGATGTCTCGTACTGCGTGTACAGAGCAGCGACCACCGGCGGATAGCCGGCGCAGCCGCTTCGCAACCGGCAGGCGCGCGGTCAGCGGCATGAGCGGGCGTCTATCGGTCTGGACGGCCGCCGGTCAGGTGGATATGACGTAACCCCGGGCTGAAGGTGGCGACGTGATCGGCGGTGCCGTGGTGCGCTTTCGATGGTGTGAAGCGGCCTTCGCTGACTGCGACGTCGTAGGCGCCGCCGTGAGGGTACTCGGCCAGGATCCCGGTCACCTGGTGCTCGGCTGCCCAGGCGAGTCCGGCGTCCAGCGTGTCGAACACGCCGGAGGCGTATCGGGCGTGTTCACCGTGGAAGATCCAGACGGCTGGCCTGAGCGGACTGCACTGGTCGTCGCTGGGCCTGCGGCGCAGGCCCTCCGGCGTGAACGAGAAGGCGCCGGGGAAAGGGCCTGGCCGATGACGTACGGCGAGCACCACCGGTTCGGGGTGGACGCCCCGCAGACCCGTCTCGGGTGCGGTGTTCGCGAAGGCGTTCCACAGGTGAAGGCAGATCAGGTCGTCGTCGCGATTGGCGGTGACGTAGGCGAGGGTCTTGGAGTAGAACGGGTTGGTTCCGCCGATCCACAGCGACGGGGGCCCGAACGTCTCAATGACCTCGGTCAGCGTGCGGTCCTGCGTCACCCACCCGCCGATGTCGGCGCTCAACCGCTGATACTCCGCCGCCGACAGCGCCCGATCCAGCTCCAGCCAGCCGAGACGATGAGCGATCTCGGCGTAGACGGACGCCGTGGCATCGCGCAAGGCGTCGGCGGGAAGGATGTCGCTGTAGGCGCCCATGACGCCCGTCGCGACGAATGCGTCGCGTTCGCGTAGTCGATCGCACTCCGCCCACCACCGCGTCAGGCTCTCGTCCAGGGCAGCCATCGCCTCCAGCAGAAGCCGTTCCGCCGTCTCATCCCTGCCGTACATGCCAGGGCGACGAAGCACACCGTTCACCTGCCTCAGGTGGTGCCGGCGAGCCTCACCCAGAACGGAATCGGAGTCCTTTCCACTGCTCATCGCATTCGATCATGACAGACCAAGGCGCGCTCCAGAGGTCCGCGCGTGCAATCCGACGTACGACCTTCGCGCAGCCGGCAAGCCGAGCGGTCAGCGGCATCCAAGCCGAGGCGCCGAACACACTGGTTCGCCTGGACGAACGACTTCCCGGCCAGATCGGTCAGAACAACTACCTGAAGTGCGACATCAGTGACGAGGTGCTTGCGCTCCTGAGGAGCGCCTACGAGGAATCCGCCGACCGCAAAACCGCCTAGGCGCGATCAGTGGCGTACGCCGCCGGCGCCGATCTCCGCCCCGTCCTTACAACATCAGGTGCGGACGGCCAGGGCAGGTGCGCACCCGTCTTTCGCTGCTCATTCGTATAAGCCTCGGCCCTCTCACGCAGCCCCGTCACGTTCTCGAGAGCGGTGATGACACGCAACTCTCGCAAGGGCTCGCAATGGGCCGGGCGGCGCGACAGGCACACAGCGATGCGGGAACGAGTGATGAGCGGGGTGACCGGTGCCTGCTCGATGAAATCTGTCGTGCGGATCGCGGTCTCAGCCCGCGCGCAGCATGGTGACGAGCGCGTGCGCGACGTCGAGGAACTGCTCACGCGAAGAGGTCGTCGTCTGAAGATCGACGAACGCCTCATGCGCTCCGGCCTCGGCGAGGGTCAGCAGGTAGTCGGCGAGCTGCCGTACGGTTCCCGCGTGCGGCACCTGGTCGGCGGGCGCCGGCGAGTCGGTGATCGCCGGATTGACCCGCACCACCATGCGCAGAGCGGACGGATCCCTGCCCGCGCGGGACGCGGCCTCCAGCGCCAGGCCCCACAGGGCGGTCAGGTAGGGCATGGGCATGGCCGCGCTCAGCCAGCCGTCGGCCCGCCGGCCGACCCTCTCCAGCGCCGGAGGCGTGTACCCGGCGAGCAGGATCGGCGGTCGCGGCCGCTGGCAGGGCTTGAGGTCGATGTGCGACGGCGGCACCGTCCACAGCGCGCCCTTGTGCTCGACCACCTCACCGGTCCAGACGGCCTCCATCAGGTCGAGCGTCTCCTCCAGCCGGTCTCCCCTTCCCCGCCAGGGCACCCCGGTCGCGGCGTACTCGTCGCGGAGCCAGCCGAGACCGATGCCGACGTCCAGCCGTCCGTGGCTGAGCAGGTCGAGCGAGGTCAGCGTACGGGCGAGCAGGACGGGCGGCTGCCACAGCGCGTTGAGTGTGCTGGTCCCCAGCCGGATCTCCCGCGTGCTGACCGCGGCAAGCGTCAGTGCGGTGAGCGGGTCGAAGAAGGTCCCGAACGCCGGGGGGACCGTCCCGTCCCCTCCTGGGTACGGATCGCTGGGCGTCAGCGGGAGCAGGATGCGGTCGCCCGCCCACAGGCTGTCGTAGCCCATCGCTTCGAGATCCGTGCTCGCCCGCCGGATGAATTCCGGGTCGGCGAACGCGCCGTACTGAGGGACCGTGTATCCGAGCCGCATGGGTCTTTTCCTTCGCAACTGCGCCGATAGAAGATGGCCCTGATCGGGCGTCGGCGGAGACGCTAGGAAGGCCCGCTTGCGGAAAACTTGGACAAGCCGGGATTCAGGGCCCAAGAGCGTCCCAAGGCTGGGGTTACCTGTGGACCGTGGTCGAAACCGGCAGGACGAAGGTTCCCGCGCGCCGTTCCTCGGCTGCGGCGAACGTAAGGGACATCGGCAGGTCGAGCGGACGCCCGGTCCGGCTGCCTGTGACGGCGGCCGGCCGGGCCGGGCGAATTCCGATCTCAGCGCTGGAACGCCGACTCCGGGGCGTCCGCCCCGGACGTCCGCTCAGGCGCCGACGGCCGCCTCCGCGGGCTTCTCCGTGTGGTCCGCGGCGGACTCACCGCGGGAGTCCTCGCTGGCGGCGTCCTCGGCGGCGGCATCGGGATGCGCCGCGATGAACTGCTCGATGACCTCGTCGGCCATCTTCCCGCGCGCGGGCACGTCCAGCCCCTGCTCGCGGGCCCATTCGCGCACGTCCGTCAGGGTGTAGCCGCGCAGACGCGGGGAGGTGTCGGCGGCCTTCTTCGACCGCGTCGCCTGCTTCACCTCACGGGCGTTCTCCAGCACTTCCTCGATGAACGCGAGGGCCTCGCTCAGCCGCTGCTGGTTCGCGTCGGACAGGTCGATGGCGAAGGTCCGGTTCAGCAGCGGGAACTCCCGTCTCGCCACATCGTCGCCCTCGGAGTGGTCGAGGTCGTCAACCAGTATCACCTTCTGCGCCACGTGCAGCCCTTCCAGGGTGGATCTCCGTCTATCTGGACCGTGGCATCCTACTGGTGCTTCCCTCACCGGCCCGCCTTCCCGTCGACGACCAGCCTGCGCAGCTCCTCCATGCTCACCTCGGCGGGGTGGCCGGCGACGGCCAAGACGGCACCGGGAAACGGGCCCGTACCAGGATGCAGAGGAGACAGCGCTCAGGAACCGGTGTGGAGGCGGCGGTGCAGCGCGCGGACCTCGTCCACCAGCGCGGGCACGGGCCCGGCCACCCGCACACCGGGCGCGACCTCGCCGACTGGGAGCGTACGCACCGGCGGGGGCGGCACGTCCCACTCGGCCAGCCACTGGGCGAGCTGGGCCGACGACACCACGTAGACGATCCGCCCCAGCCCCACCCACGCGTGCGCCGCCGCGCACATCGGGCAGTGCTCGCCGGAGGTGTAGACCGTGGCCTTCGCGCGTTCCTCCGGCGTCATGTTCCCCGCGGCCCAGCGCGCCAGCTCGAACTCGGGGTGCCGCGTGTGGTCGCCGCCCGCCACCCGGTTGCGGTCCTCGGCCAGCGCCTTCCCGTCCCCGGAGACCAGGACCGAGCCGAACGGTTCGTCGTCCGCCTCCAGCGCTTCCTTCGCCAGCTCCACACAGCGGCGCAGGTGCCGCAGTTCCTCAGATGTCGGCTCGTAACTCACGATCGAAACGGTATCTCCGAGCGGGGCGGGTAGGGCGAGGGGCATGCCGGAGGGGCATCTGGTCCACCGCTACGCGGACGAGCAGCACGAGGCGCTCGCCGGGCGCGTGGTCAGGGCCACCAGCCCGCAGGGCAGGTTCGACGCGCGGCCGTACGACGGCAGGGTCGTCGAGGGCGTGGAGGCGCTCGGCAAGCACCTGCTCTACTGGCTGGAGGACGCCCCGCCCATCCACGTGCACCTCGGCATGCAGGGCCTCTTCCTGCGGTACGACGACCCGGCGGCCGAACCGCGCAAGGGCACCCGGCTGCGGCTGGCGACCGGCGAGGCGGCGTTCGACCTGATCGCGCCCGCCCGCTGCGAGCCGATGGACGAGCGGGCCCTGGCGGCGCTGCGGGCCGCGACCGGCCCCGACCCGCTGCGCCGTGACACCGCCCGGGACGCCGAGCGGGATGTCATTCGGGAGGAGGCCGTACGACGCCTGCTCGCCGCCCGCACCGCGGTCGGCGCGGCCGTGCTCGACCAGAGCGTGTGGTCGGGGATCGGCAACGCCTGGCGGGCGGAACTGCTCTTCCTCACCGGCCTCGACCCCGGCGCCCGCGACATCGGCACGGAGGCCGCGGGGCGCCTGTGGGACACCGCGGTGCGCTACCTCGCGCTGGGCCGCGACGCCGGACAGGTGGTGAGCGATCCGGACGCGCCGGACGAGCGGTGGGTCTACAAACGTGCGCGCTGCCGCCGCTGCGGAGCCGCCGTCCGGACCTGGACGCTGGCCTCGAGGACGGCGTACGCGTGCCCGGCCGACCAGCACCTGCATGCCATCTGACCTGGGAAGTCGCACCTTTGTCGAGTTGTTATACCCAGGTGAACGAAGGCCTGAGACTGCTGGACATCCGCCGCGTCTACGTCGAGCCCGCCGCCGCCGAACTGCCGCGCGGCAAGGAGATCCTGGAGCGGTTCCCCGATGCCGAGCGCGTCGAGATCGAGGCCCACCACCGCATCCCCGAACTGTACGGGGACGAGGCGAACGTGGCCCGCTGGGTCAGGATCAAGACCGAGGCGCTGGTCCTCGGCGTCAAGAAGTCGCTCACGGCGCGGCCGAACGGCCGGTCGAGCGACTTCATCGCGCCCTCGACGGCCAACGGCTGCGCGATGGCCTGCGCGTACTGCTACGTGCCGCGCCGCAAGGGCTACAGCAACCCGATCACGGTGTTCGCCAACATCGACAAGATCACGGGCTATCTCGCCAGGCACGCCGGACGGCAGGGCGTCAAGCCCGAGCCGAACCAGGTGGACCCGCACGCCTGGGTCTACGACATCGGCGAGAACTCCGACTGCTCGGTGGACGCGACCGTCTCCGACAACGTGCGCGACCTCGTCGGCCTCTTCCGCGGCCTGCCGAACGCCAAGGCGAGCTTCGCCACCAAGTACGTCAACCGCGACCTGCTCGGCTGGGACCCGCAAGGCCGTACGCGCGTTCGCTTCAGCCTGATGCCGGCCGCCGACGCCAAGCTGCTCGACATCCGCACCTCGCCCGTCGCCGAGCGGATCGCGGCCATCGACGACTTCGTCGAGGCGGGATACGAGGTGCACGTCAACTTCAGCCCGGTGGTCGTACGCGACGGCTGGCTGGAGGACTGGGCGGAGCTGCTCGGGCAGCTCGACGACGCGCTGAGCCCGGCGGCCCGGGCCCAGCTCGCCGCCGAGGTCATCTTCCTCACGCACAACGACCGGCTGCACGAGGTCAACCTCGGGTGGCATCCCAAGGCCGAGGAGGTGCTGTGGCGTCCCGACCTCCAGCAGCCGAAGCGCTCGCAGACGGGCGGCTGGAACGTGCGCTACAAGACCGGCCACAAGGGCCGCTACGTCACCGCGCTCACCGACCTGATCGCCGAGAAGATCCCGTACTGCCGGGTCCGCTACGCCTTCTGACCGCCCTCCGGCAGCGCGAGAGCGCGTCTGAGCGCCGCCGTCATCCCGCGAGTTCGCGTACGACGTCGGGTCTGTTGGTGATGACGCCGTCCACGCCCGCGCCGATCAGGCGGCGTACGGCGGCGGGGTCGTCCACGGTCCAGGCGAGGACCTTCATGCGCAGCCGGTGGACGCGCCGGACGTACTCCGCCGTGACGTCGGCGTACGGCGGGTTGATCTGGTCGGCGAACCGGGCCAGGCCGGGCAGGTCCGCGACCTGCGGCGTGCCGAGCAGGCCGATCGGCACCCCGGGCATGAGGCGGTGGAAGCGGCGCATCGAGTCCCAGTCGAACGACTGCACGACGACCCGGCCGCGCCAGGCCGGATCGCGCCCGATCTCCTCCGCCACCCGGGCCTCGATGCCGGGATAGAGCCGGGGCTCCTTGATCTCCAGCAGCAGCCCGAGCCCGCTGCCGCGCATCGCGCGCAGCGCCTCGCCAAGCGTGGGCACCGCCTCCCCCGCGTACTTTCGTGAAAACCACGAGCCGGCGTCGAGCTTGCGGATCTCGGCGAGTGTGAGGTCGCCGACCCGCCACGGCGCCCGGCCGGGGAAGACCTCCTCCGCGTCGGTCGTACGGCCGAGCGTCGTGTCGTGCATCAGGACCAGGTGGTGGTCCCTGGTCTCCTGGACGTCGAGTTCGAACATGTCCGCGCCCTGGTCGCGGGCCAGTTCGAAGGCGGCGACGGTGTTCTCCGGCGCGTACGCGGACGCGCCGCGATGGGCCACGACCAGAGGCCCTGACGCCGCCGTGGCGGGAACGATCGAGGTGAGGGCGATCAGGACGATCGCGGCGATGAGGCCGAGTCGCCGGCGCATGGTTCTCCTCGGAGTCGGGAGCGACTACGAGGAGAACTTGACCACACACCATTACACGCAGTTGATTTCCCGGTGGCGACCTGGTGCCGGCTCGGTGAGCATCGCCCCGTCTCCGGGCATCCCGCCCGTAACGGTCAGAGGCGCGCCGCGGTGACCACCACTGTGACGTAGGACATCGTGAAACCGCCTCCCATCGCGTCGATCGCGGCTCCGACTTCGGAGAGCATCTCCGACAGCGTGTCCGGGGGGACCCGCGTGAGGGCGCCGGATGTCGGCATCTGGTCCAGCCACTCGTCGCGGGTGTAGAACCGCTGCCAGTCGTACCGCCACTCCTCGGGGTCGCCGAACGCACCCGTGTCCCTTATCCCGTCGGCTGCCTTGGTGAGCAGCGGCCGGTAGCCGTCGAGGGCCGGCCACGCAGGCCGGCCCTGGGACGGGAAGCCGGGCATCACCCGCCGATAGACCGTGGCGTGGGCCTCCGCCACGGCGGGCGGGGGCTCGAACACGTGCCAGAACAGCGCCAGCCGGCCACCGGGACGCAGCGTCTCGGCCGCCTTGGCCGCGCCGGCGACCGGATCGACCCAGTGCCAGGCCGTTCCGGCGACGACCGCGTCGAACGTGCGACCGGCGGGGTCCCAGGCTTCGAAGGTCGCCACTTCGACCTCGAGCCCGTCACGGCGCGCGAAGTCCGCCATCCGCGCGTCGGGTTCGACGCCGAGCACCGTGCAGCCCGCCGCCCGGAACTGCCGGGCCGCGATGCCGGTGCCGCAGCCGACGTCGAGGACGTCGGATCCGGGGCTGGCGGCGACGATGCGCTCCACCATCGCGTCGGGATAGGGCGGCCTGGTCCGGTCGTACCGCTCGACGTCCACGCCGAACGACTCCGCCATTCCCCTGGCCTTGTGTGGTTCGTTCTCGGAAACAGAAGTGGGCATGCGCCCACTATGAGTGGGCAAGTGCCCACTAGTCAATTCGGATAAACTCGACGCACGGACAGGAGGGATGGAACGGTGCCGACGGGGGTTGCCCTCCGCGACGCGCGGGAGCAGTTGTTCGCCGCCGCCGAGCGGGTCCTGCTCAGGGACGGGCCGAGCGCGCTGACCAGCCGGGCGGTCACCACCGAGGCGGGCTGCGCCAAGGGCGTCCTGCACCGGCACTTCGCCGACTTCGACGACTTCCTCGCCGAACTCGTGCTCGACGGCATCGCCAGGATCGACGCACAAGCCGTCACCCTGCGTCAGTCCGCCGGAACCGGCACCGTCGCCGGCAACCTCACCGCCGTGCTGACCGACCTGTTCGGGTCGGTCGCCGTGGCGGTGGTCGGCCTGATCATCTCCCGTGACGGCCTGCGCGCCCGGCTGCGCCAGGCCAGGCCGGGCCCAGGCCTGCCGCTCCTGACCGAGGCCGCGGCCATGCTCGCCTCCTATCTCGCCGCCGAGCGCGACCTCGGCCGCATCGCGGCGGACGCCGACGTCGACACGCTCGCCCCCACACTGCTGGGAGCCTCACACCTGCTGTTCGCCGACCGGGACGGCGGCCCGCCGCAGGCCGACGCCGTCCACAAGATGGTGACCACGGTCGTCGCCGGCGTCGTACGGACCGAGTCGCGAGCACCGCAAGCCGTTCCCTTCTACGCCAAGGTCGCCGCGAACCGCTCCGACGAGAAGTAATCACATGAGCGCCGGAGTCGGGCCGGGTAACGTGATCAGGCGTGACGAGGCTGGCGCTCTTCGATCTGGACAACACACTGGTCGACCACGACGAGGCCTCCTCGTCCGCTGCCCGCAGGAGGTGCGCGACGGCCTGGCCCGCCTGCGTACGGCGGGCTGGCGGGTGGCGATCGTCACCAACGGGCGGGCGGACAACCAGCTCGGCAAGATCCGGCGGATCGGCCTCGACGAGGTCGTCGACGGGTGGGCCGTCTCGGAGGCCGAAGGCGTCCGCAAGCCCGACCGGGGGCTGTTCGAGATCGCCGCGACCCGCGCGGGCGCCCACAGAGGTGCCGCATGACTCGCACGGGCTGAATCCCCGGCTCTTCAGGCCGGGGAGCGCGTCAACCCCTGCGGAGAGGCTCGGCCGGGGGTCAGTCCAGCAGCGGTGCGAGCGCCGTCTCCAGGTCGGGCACGCCGGTGAACAGGACGGCCGTCATGCCGAGCGCCCTGGCCGCCTCGACGTTCTCCGCCCGGTCGTCGACGAACAGGCACCGCCCGAGTGGCACACCCGCGCGCTCGGCGGCGATCTCGTAGATCCGGGCGTCGGGCTTGACCACTCCCACCCGCGCGCTGCTGACCACCTCGTCGGCGAAGTGGCTCAGGCCCAGCCAGGCGAGGTCGTCCTCCAGATCCAGCGTCGCGTTGGTGACCAGCACGACGGGCACGTGCGCCTGGGCCCGGCGCAGCAGGCCGAGCACGTCCTCGTCCGCCCGGGCGGGCGCCTTGACGAACGCCGTGAGCAGCGTGCGGGCCTGCTCCCGCGGCACCTGGAGGGCCAGGGCGGCCTCGGCCGCCTCCATCCACTGCTCGACGGTGATCTGCCCCAGCAGCGCCGGCCGGTCCACCTCGGGCGCGAAGACGGCCTTCGCCGTGGTGCCCTCGGCCAGGCCCATGGCCCGTTCCAGCTCGATCAGCTCCGACTGGTCGTGGAAGCGGATGACACCGTCGAAGTCGCACAGCATCGCGTCGTACGGCCGGGGGATCGTCACGGCCCATGCATACCATGCGTGGCCGCTCCCCCGAATGACAGCGCCCTGACCCCGGCCGCCCCGGCAGCCGGGAGACGGCGCGTCAGCGCAGCATGTCGAGGGACCGGGCGGTGCCGAGGGAGTCGTCGGCCGCCGTGTGCCGGGGCTCGGCCTCGCCGCGCAGCACCTCGTGGATGTGGCGGATGCCCCAGGAGAACGCGGTGCCCTCGCCCGGCTCGTGCCGGGCGACCATGCGTCCCTCACGCCACACTTCGAGCCCGTCGTGCGGCTTGGGGTGGAACGGGTTGGTCAGCCGGATCTCCCCGCCGGTGCCGACCAGGCGGGTGTACGTCGTGAACGGCAGGTCGAAGCCGCAGCTCAGCATCAGGCGGCCGGAGCCGAACTCCAGGATCCCTGCGGTCTCGATGTCCACCCCCGCCTCGCCCTTGACCGCGACGGCGTGGCCGGCGACTGCGTCACCGCCGAACAGCAGGTGCGCGAGCCGTACGGGGTAGCAGCCCACGTCGTAGAGCGCGCCGCCGCCGAGGGCCGCGTCGAGCCGGATGTTCTCGGTGCCCTGGATGGTGAAGTGGAAGGACGACCAGACCTCCCGCAGTTCGCCGATCGCGCCATCGGCGAGCAGGCCGCGCAGCCGGTCCGTCTGCGGGTGGAACGGGAAGACGAACGCCTCCCAGAGCGGGCGGGCCGACCGGCGCGCCACCTCGATGACGTTCCCGGCCTCCTCGGCGGTGAGGCACAACGGCTTCTCGCACAGGACCGCCTTGCCCGCTTCCAGCGCGGCGATGGTCCACTGCGCGTGCAGGGCGTTCGGCAGCGGGACGTAGACCGCGTCGATCGACGGGTCCTCGATGACGGCCTCGTAGCCGCGCACGGCCCGCTCGACGCCGTTCCGCGCGGCGAACTCCTCGGCGCGGGACAGGTCACGGCCCGCCACGAGGGCGGCCGTACCTCCACCGGCCTCGCGCAACGCGGGCAGGAACGCCCGCGCGGCGATGCCCGCCGTACCGAGGATCCCCCACCGGACAGCCCCACTCATAAAGAACCCACTCCTCGCCGTCGTTGCCGACATTTCACCATTCAGAGGGGAATGCCTGCCGGGACCGTAGCACAGCGATGCTGATGAGAACTTTTGCCCCTGGAGTCCGATATCGGGCAGCTCAGGGGGTACGTGACCCGCCGATCCCGACCGGGACGCGATGCGAGCGGACGAGGGATGCGCGATGAGCGAGGAAACACGGCGATTCACCCATCTGCCGAGCGACCGGGCGCCCGGGCCCGACTACTCGGGGCCCGGAGTCGAGGCGGAGCTCACCGGGCGGATGCCCGAGGGCCGCCCCGCCGAGCGCCCCCAGCGAGGCGGCGAATCGTACGACGACCTCTACACGGCCCGGGCCTCGTCCGTCCTGGGCAAGGTGGCGTCGGACGACGGCATGCTCGACGTACGCATCAAGGCGCCGGGGGAACTCGGCGGCCCCGGAGGGGCGACCAACCCCGAGCAACTGCTCGCCGCCGCCTACGCCTCCTGCTTCCACAACTCGCTCACGCTGGTCGCCGGCCGGCAGGGCGTCCGCACCGCCGACGCCTCCGTGGACACGGCCGTGACGCTGCGCAAGCGCGGCACCGCCGACGACTACAGGATCGCCGCCGACCTGACCGTACGCCTGCCGGGGGTCGAGCCCGAGGCGGCCCGCAGGCTGGTGGAGCAGGCCCACGGGGAGTGCCCGTACTCGCGGGCCTTCATGCAGGGCGCCGAGGTGCACATCCACCTCGTCTGACCGCCGGCGCCCGCCCCGGTCCGGCCGGGACGGGCGCTTCGAGCGGGGTGCGGCGGCCTAGATCTTCTGCCACAGCGCGGGGACGTTCGGCGGCTCCCAGCCCACGATCGCCGTGTGGGCCTGGATGCACCGGTACGTCGCCCCGCCGTAGGTGACCTGGTCACCCGCCTTGTACGCCGTACCGGCGGCCCAGGTGCCACCAGGGGTGGGCGTGGGGGTACGCGTCGGCGAGGGAGACGGGCTCGGACTACGCGTCGGCGTCGGAGAGGGAGAGGGACTGGGCGAGGGGCTGGGCGTCCCGCCCCCGCCGATCTGAAGGTCGACGCAGGCGTAGAACGCGTTGGCGGTGTCGGCCACGTTCCAGATCGCGAGGACCTTCTGCCGGCCCGACCATCCGCTGAAGTTCACGGTGTGGCTGACGGTGGCGGGGGGCTGCGCCCCGTGATCGTCGAAGACGGCGACCCGGGTGCCTCCGATGTAGTACTCCCACGTGCTGGTCGCGTGGCGGGCGGTCAGCGACCAGGTGAAGGTGACGGAGTTGCCGACGCTGGTGGCCGGCCAGGACTTGCTCTCGTCGTCGAGCTGGGCGAATCGGGCGTTGCCGCCGCTGCAGCTGCGCAGCCCCTTCGGTCCTTCCACGCTCTGGGGCTCGTAGATGATGTCGCCGCAGTTGGGGACGCGGCCCTGGGCGCACATCGCCTGGCGGCTCGGGGGCGACGAGATGTACCCGTGCGCCTGAGCCGGTGAGGCGATGAACACCGTGGCGCCGATGCCGATCATCGCCGTCGCGAGGAAGGTCAGCGTTCTTCGCATGTGTGCTCCTCACTGCTGGGGGGTGGCGCTAATATAAAGGAAAGTTTCCTAACAATGAAGGCCCAATGACTGCGGCGGTCAGAGGCCGCGGGCGGATCGGTCCCGTGCGGCAGGGGCCTTGGCGGGGCCCCCGAGAGGCTGCCCGCACGCCCTCGTGGTGCACTGAATCCAGGGGGATGTGCGCATGCCGCAGCGTTCGTCGATCACGGCCCGGCCGGCACCGGCCCACGGTGTCGCCGTCGTGGCGCTGTGCCTGGCGGGGACGTCGATCCCGCTGCTCACCGGTCACCCATCCGCCGCCGGCCTGGGCCCGTACGACGACTGGATGCTCCACACGCTCGAACCCGGGCCGCAACCGGCGTACGCGCACCCGGCGTTGCTCCTGCTGCTGTTCTGCGGGGCGCTCCTGCTGGCCGGGGCGATCACCTATCTCGGCTTCCGCCTGGCCGGCAGCGCGATCCGGCCGCCGCCCGCGTCCCCGGCACAGCCGGAGGAGGAGGTCCAGGCGGCCGGCGAGATCGACGCTCTGGCCCCGGGCGTGGACCGTACGCTCGGGCGGCTGGAGGAGGCGCTGGAACGCCAGCGCCGTTTCAGCTCCGACGCCTCCCATGAGTTGCGCACCCCGCTGACCGCCATGCGGGCCCAGATCGAGGACGCGCTCCATGCGCCGCAGGAGACCGACGTGGTCACCCTGGCCAGGGCGCTGCTCCCGAGCCTCGAACGGCTGCAGCGGATCGCGACGGACCTGCTGGCGCTCTCGCGGCTGGAGAGCGAGGCGCTCCCCATCCGGCGGCAGCGGGTGGACCTCGGGAGGCTGGCCGAAGGCGAACTGCAGATGTCGCCGATCACGAAGCGGATGGTTCCCCGGCTGGGCCCGGACGTCGTCGTGCTGGGCGACCCCCACTCGCTCGGCAGCCTCATCAGCAATCTTCTCGGCAACGCGCAACGCCACGCCGTCAGCACCGTCACGGTCACGGTGCGGCGCGAACCGCGAAGACCCGGTGGGCCACCCGACGGAACGGCCGTGCTCGAAGTGGCCGACGACGGGCCCGGGATTCCACGCGAGCAGCGGGAGAAGGTCTTCCAGCGGTTCTGGCGGCTCGACTCGGCCCGCAGCAGGGACGCGGGAGGAGCCGGGCTCGGCCTGCCCATCGCCCGCCAGATCGCCGAGAACCACGGTGGCCGGCTGACCATCGAAGACAGCGCCGAGGGGGCGCGTTTCGTGCTGCGGCTGCCGCTCGCCCCCCTGCCCTGAACCGAGGCCCGCCGCCCATGCCTCCCACGGGTGCGTACGAGTCGCGCGGGCGGGTTCCGGCAAGGAAGGGAACAGGCACACGTTGACATGTGCCGCCCACGACCTACACTCACACACGTGAACGATCGTTCAAGTGTTGTGGATCTCGTGGCGGCCGATTCCTGCGCGCTCCCGGTGGTGGACGCCCAGCGGGTGGAGACCGTCAGGAGAGCCATGCCGTCCCAGGAGACGGTGGAGGACCTGGCGCAGGTCTTCGGCCTCCTGGCCGATCCCGGACGGCTCCGGCTGATCGCGGCGCTGCTGGAGGGCGGTGAGATGTGCGTCTGCGATCTCGCGGCGGCGACCGGGCACAGCATGTCCGCCGCGTCCCACGCCCTGCGCCTGCTCCGCGTCCACAACGTGGTGAAGGTGCGGCGCGCGGGAAGGATGGCCTACTACCGCCTCGCGGACTCGCACGTGCGACTGCTGTTCGACCTGGCGATCACGCACATCGGACATGAGGAGAAGGACCGGGACGATGGGTGAGACCGGCAAGGAGCACGGGCACCGCACCGGGACGGGTGACGACCGCGAGCAGGAGCGCGGGCACGGTCACGGCCATGGGCGCGGGCATGGTCACGGTCACGGTCACGGGCACTCGGTCAGCGCCGAGGCCGACCGGCGTCTGCTGACCGGCGCGCTGGCGCTCATCCTCGGCTTCATGGCGGTCGAGGTCGTCATCGGCGTCATCGCGCACTCCCTGGCCCTGGTCTCCGACGCCGGGCACATGCTCACCGACGCCATCGCCATCGCCTTCGCGATCATCGCGATGCGGATCGCCGCCCGCCCGCCGCAGGGCGGCTTCACCTACGGCCTCAAACGCGCCGAGATCATCAGCGCCCAGATCAACGGCATCACGCTGCTGCTGCTCAGCGTCTACTTCGTCTACGAGGGCGTACGCCGGCTGATCGAGCCTCCCGAGGTCGAAGGCGCGTACGTCGTCGCCACCGGCATCGCCGGGATCGCGGTGAACCTGGCGGCCACCTGGCTGCTGAACAAGGCCAACCGTGCCAGCCTGAACGTCGAGGGCGCCTTCCAGCACATCCTCAACGACCTGTTCGCCTTCATCGCCACCACCGCCGCCGGCGTGGCGATCTGGCTGACCGGCTGGGGCCGGGCCGACGCCCTGGCCGCCCTCGTCGTGGCCGCCCTGATGCTCAAGGCCGGATGGGACCTGGTGCGCGAGTCCGGCCGGGTCTTCATGGAGGCCGCCCCCGCCGGGATGAACCCCGCCGAGATCGGCCGCAAGGCCGCCGCCCTGGAACACGTGGTGGAGGTGCACGACCTGCACATCTGGGAGGTGACCAGCGGCTACCCCGCCATGTCGGCGCACATCCTGGTCGCCCCCGGCGCGGACTGCCACGCCGTACGGCAGGCGGCGCAGCGGATGGTCCACGACGAGTACGGCATCGACCACACCACGCTGCAGGTCGACCACGCCCCACCGGAGCTTCTCGCGATCGGCGAGGCGGAGGCCGAGGCGGCCGAACCCCACTGTGCGGACGCGCACGGGCCCGCGCACGTGAACGGGCGCGTACGGTCCGGGGACGAGCGCGGATCGCAGGGCTGCCCCGGCCGCCGGCACATCAGGTTCCCCGGCGCCAAGCGCCTCTCCGACCGCCGCCCCTGACCCGCTCCGTTTGCCGTACGACCTCAGGGGTATCAGGCGCGCATGTTCGCCCCGTCTGACCTCGATGTGCTCGTGCCCACCAAGGACCGCCCGGGCGCGCTGGCCGTCACGTTGGCGGGCCTCGCGGCGCAGACCGTGTCCGGGTTCCGCGTCGTGATCTCGGACCAGTCGCACGAGCCGGTCGCCGGCGACCCGCTGGTGGCGGCGCAGCTGCGCATCCTGGACCACCGCGACAGGCCGGCGGCCGTCCACCGCCACCTGCCCCCGCGGGGCATGGCCGAGCAACGCGCGTTCCTGCTCGGCCTGGCCGAGCGGCGGCTGGCGCTCTACCTGGACGACGACGTATGGCTGGAGCCGGAGGCGATCGAGGTCCTGCTGTCCGCGATCGGCGAGCTGCGCTGCGGCTTCGTCGGCTACGCCCTGCACGGCCTGTCCTACCGCGACGACGTACGCCCCGCCGAGCTCGCGCCGTACGAGGAGTGGACGGACGGCGTGCGGCCCGAGCGGGTGCGCCGGGAGTCGCCGGCCTGGCGGCGCCACACCCTGCACAACGCCTCCAACCCGCTGCATCTCGCGCGGAGACACCTCGGCTCGCCGGGTCACCGGGAGTGGCGGCCGTACAAGGTGGCCTGGATCGGCGGCTGCGTGCTGTACGACCGGGAACGGCTGCTGGAGTGCGGCGGCTTCGACTTCTGGCGGTCGGTGCCGCCGCAGCACGCGGGTGAGGACGTCGTGGCGCAGCTGCGCGTCATGGAGAGGTACGGCGGCGCGGGCCTGCTGCCGAGCCGCGCCTACCACCTGGAGCTGCCCACGACGGTCACCGACCGCAGGGCCGAGTGCTACGACTACGTGTTCGAGACGGCATGGGCGCGCTGATCGAGGGCGTGCGGCGCATCGCGGTGCTGCGGGCCAACGCCCTGGGCGACCTGGTCCTCGCGATGCCCGCCCTGGAGGCGCTCCGCCGGGCCTACCCTCAGGCGCGGCTGACCCTCCTCGGCATCCCCTGGCACGCCCGGTTCCTGGACGGCAGGCCGGGACCGGTCGACGACGTCGTCGCCCTGCCGCCGATCTCCGGGGTGTCGTCGGCGGACAGCGGCCACGAGGCTCCGGACAGCCTGTTCAAGGAGCTGCGCGAGCACCGGTTCGACCTCGCCGTGCAGATCCACGGTGGCGGGCGCAACTCCAACCCCTTCGTCAAGAAGATCGGTGCCCGGGTGACGGCCGGTCTGTGCACGCCGGACGCGGAGCGGCTCGACCTGTGGGTGCCGTACGTCTACTACCAGCACGAGACGCTGCGCTACCTGGAGGTCGCCGCGCTGGTCGGCGGGACGGCCGAGACGTACGAGCCGAGGATCGCCGTGACCGCCGACGACCGCGCCGAACTCGCCCGCGCGTACGGCGAGCCGCCGCGTGGCCTGGTCGCGCTGCATCCGGGGGCGAGCGACCCCCGGCGGCGCTGGCCGGCGCGCGCCTTCGCGGAGGCGGCCGACCGGCTCGGCCGTCCGGTCGTGATCACCGGCATCGAGAAGGAGCGGGAGGTGGTCGAGGAGGTCGCGGCGGCGATGCGGCGGCCCGCAGTCACGGCGGTCGGCACGCTCGGCATCGGCGGCCTCGCCGCGCTGTACGAGCGGTGCGACCTGGTCATCTCCAACGACACCGGCCCCCGCCACCTCGCCGCGGCGGTCGGGACGCCCACCGTCGGCATCTTCTGGGGCGGCAACCTCATCAACGCCGGGCCGCTCACCCGCACCCTGCACCGGCCGCTGATCTCCTGGACCGCGCGGTGCCCGGTCTGCGGGGTCAGCGGGCACGATCCCCGGGTGGGGCGGTGCCCGCACGACGAGTCGTGGGTGGCCGAGGTCCCGGTCGACGACGTGGTCGAACAGGCCGAAGACCTGCTTCGTGGCCGCCGCGAGATCTGACGGGAGCAGACTCCTCCTCGGCGTACCAATGGAGGAGGAAGCCGCGTGAGAGACGACATCTGCCCCAAGTGCTCGTCGGGTGCCGTCATGGCCGGAGTCGAGGTGCGCGACCGGGGCCCGAACGGGCCGCAGCCCCTTCGGGTACGCGTCGAGGAGCCACTGCCGGAGAAGGTCCCCTTCTTCTACGTCCAGGGCGAGGCCTTCGGCACGGTGCGCGCGTGGATCTGCGCCTCCTGCGGCTTCACCGAGCTGTACACCGACAACCTGAACGCGCTCTACGAGGCGTATCGCAAGGGGACGCCCTGACGACCAGCGGAATACAAGGTCCCTCCAAGTCGCCCGGCCTACGTTCGGCGGCATGAGAAAGAACCTCGTCATCGGCGGCCTGCTGGCGTTCGTGATCGCAGGGAGCCTGCCGGCCGTCCCGGCAGGGGCCGCCACCGCCTCGCTGATCCACTGGGGACCGGTGCAGTCCCGGAGCGGGCACCACGGGTACGCCAAGGCCGACGTGTGGATCACCCGCTTCACCGCGGAGACGTTCGTCGTCTCGGGCGCGCTGTACGACCGCGACACGCACAGTGGACACTGCGCCTACGTCCGGGCCCGCTTCCACTACGCCGGCGGCGGCACCGGGTGGGCCCCGCCGAAGACGACCTGCGCCTCGAAGAAGCCGATCCGGCTGTCGTCGGACGGCCAGATCACGCGGGTGGACGTCAAGGTCTGCGTGTACGACCGGCCGCGGCGTACGACCCTGAACTGCTACGCCGACGCCATCACCCCGGCGATCATCGCGAACTGGCCGCAATGACCGTACTCCCCTCGCGGTAGCGGCATGCGGCGCTGATCCCGTGGCGGTAGGCCCGAGAGCCTCCTCACGTGCGACGACTCCGGCGGCCCCCGGCGGCACCATCGAGACACCGCCAGGGGACGCACGGCGCGCACGCCCGCGTACTCCCCCAGCGGTAGCCGACGTGTCTCTCGACGAGGGACGACGCCGCCGGCCACGTGGGACAGGATCCCCGTGACCCGCAATCCGCTGACCGAAGGGAGCAAGAGCGTGCGCAAGGTCTACGCCGTTTCAGCGGGACTGCTGCTCGCCGCCGCCGTGGTGCAGATGTATCTCGCGGCCGTCGGCGCGTTCGACAAGCCCCAGGACGACTCCTCGTTCGCCCTGCACAGCATGAACGGCATGATGGTCATCCCGGTGTTGTCGCTGGTCGCCACCGCCGCCGCCGCGGCCGCCAGGGCGCCGGGACGCCAGATCGGGCTGACCGTCCTGCCCGTCGGGCTGGTCATCGTGCAGGCGCTGATCGTCGCGCTCGGCGGCCTGTTCGACGACAGCACCGGCAACACCACCCCCCTCTCCCTTGCCATCCTCGGCCTGCACGCCCTCAACGGCATGGCGGTGATGGGCGTCTGCGGCATGGTGTTCCGCAACGCGCGGCAGCTCGCGTGGGCCAAGCCCACCTCGTCGGGGACCGCCGCGGAGGGCCGTCCGGTTCGCGCCTCATGACCACCGACCGGCTCATGGCGCTCGACCTGCTCGTCTCGGTCCTGACCGTGGCGGCGTGGGTGAGCGCGGGCGTGGCCGCCGCGGCCCGCCGTACGAGGACGGCCGCGGCCCTGTTCGCGGTGGCCCTGGTCGCGTCGCTGGTCCGGGTCTGGTCCGTCCTCGCCCTGGCGGGGGCCGGCTGGTGGTTCGTGCAGGAGAAGATCACCCTCGCCCTGCCGCTTCTCGTCGTGGCGGGCGCCGTCGCCACCGCGCTCGCCGGGCCGCGCCTGCTCCGCGCCGCCCGGCGAGCGGACGCGGCTTCGCGGGACGCCGTCAGAGCGCCGGCGGTCGTGGTCCCGCTGCTCGGCGCCGGGTACGCCGCGGCGGCCGGGATCGTGCAGACCTTCCTGATCGGATACCCGGCGGATCTGGGCACCGCGCTCCTCCTCCTGGCCGTGGCCGCGGGGGCCGTCCTGGGGACCTGGAGAGCGATGAGCACGCACGTCCCCGGGCTGCGGACGGCGACGGCGGCGACCGCCGTGGCCGCCGTGCTCGGCGCCACGGTCGCGTTCGTTCCGCTGTCGGAGGAGACCACGGCGGAGGGCTCCGCCCCCGGAGGCGCCGCCGCCATGGGTGCCATGGGCTCCGCCTCCCACGCCCACTCCGCCTCGGGGGGATCCGCCTCCGTCACGGCAGGGACGACCCGCGCGGTGACCGACCTGCGCGGCCCGGCCGTGCCTCCACCGGGCGGCGCCGTGCGCCGGTTCGAGCTCACGGCCCGAACGGCGACCGTCACGCTGTCCTCGGGACGGAAGGTGCCGGCGTGGACCTTCAACGGCCAGGTCCCCGGACCGCCGCTCACCGCCGACCAGGGCGACCTCGTCGAGGTGCGGCTGCGCAACGCGGACATCACGTCCGGGGTGACGCTGCACTGGCACGGCTACGACGTGCCCTCGGGCGAGGACGGCGTGCCCGGCCTCACCCAGGAGGCCGTGCCGCCCGGCGGGGAGTTCGTCTACCGCTTCGTCGCCGCCCAGGCGGGCACGTACTGGTATCACACCCACGAGGTGTCCGACCTCGGCGTCCGGATGGGGCTCTACGGCACGCTCGTCGTCACGCCGAAGGGAACCGCGGCCACCGGGCTGGACCTCACGCTGCCCGTGCACACCCTCGGCGGCGCGACGGTGACGGGCGACCGCGACCAGCCCCTGGTCCGGCAGGCCGCGCCCGGCACGCCCGTGAGGCTGCGTCTGATCAACACCGACAACACGCCGCACCGGTTCACGCTGGCGGGCACGCCCTACCGGCTGGTGGCGGTGGACGGGACGGACCTGAACGGGCCGGGCACGCTCGCCCGTGCCGGCCTGCGACTCGCCGCGGGCGGCCGGTACGACCTCGCGTTCACGATGCCGTCGGGCCCCGTGCTCCTGCGCATCGACGACCGCACCGACTCCGTACGCCTCACCCCGCCGAGCGGACCGCTCGGTGCGGGCGAGGACACCGGCGCCGTTCCCGCCGCCGACAGCCCGACGGCGGACTGGCCGGAACTCGACCTCACCCGGTACGGCGCCCCGGCCCCCACGCCGTACACGTCCGGTAGTCGCTTCGACCGGGACTTCACGCTCGTCCTGGACAGGGGGTTCGCGCTGCCGAACGGGCGGCCCATGTACGCGCACACGGTGAACGGCCACGCCTTCCCCGACATCCCCACCGAGGTGGTCAGAGAGGGCGACCTGGTCCGGCTCACCGTGGTCAACCGCGGCCGGGATACCCATCCCTGGCACCTCCACGGCCATCGGGTGCTCGTGCTCTCGCGGGACGGCCGCTCCGTCACCGGCAGCCCCCTGTGGCTCGACACCTTCGACGTACGGCCCGGCGAGGTGTGGGAGGTGGCCTTCCGCGCCGGCAACCCGGGGCTGTGGATGAACCACTGTCACAACCTCAGCCACGCCGACCTGGGGATGATGCTGCACCTGGCGTACGAGGGGGTGACCACGCCCTTCCACGGCGCGCACAGCGGGTGACTCATCCCCTTCTCCCCGGTGTGTCGGGTAAAAAATCCAGGCGGGAATTCAACCGAGGTGTAAACGCTCGGTAATCAGATCAGAACTTCGGGTGAGCATCACTGGCCCCGGGTCCCCCCGGCCGGGCGTGGGCGATGCCGACCGAAGGGAGAGATCGTGACAGTGGCGAAGAGCATCGTTCCCGCGCTGGCGGCGTTGGCCGCCACGGGGTGGCTCGTCGCAGCCCACCCCGCGCAGGCCGCGGTCCGGCCGCCGGGTCCCGGTGAGCCCACCGCGTCGGGCCCTTACGGGCAGGTCGTGCACGAGGCCATGCAGGGGCCCGGTCTCGTGTGCGCCTACCGGCTCCGGCACGTGCACAAGGGGGGCTTCCTCAACGTCCGCGAGGGCGCCGGCGTCCACCACGCCCCCGTCGCCAAGCTGCGACCGGCCGACGGAGGGTTCTCCGGCGCCTGCACCGCCACCAACGGCTGGATCGCGGTGAAGACCGCCGGTGGGACCTCGGGTTTCGCCGCCGCCCGCTACCTCCACCGGCTCGACCTGAGCGGACGGCCCTCGCTCTCGTGCGCCTATCGCCTCCGGCACGTGCGCAAGGGCAGCTTCCTCAACGTCCGCGAGGGCGCCGGCATCCACCACGCCCCCGTCGGCAGGCTGCGGCCGGCCGACGGGAGGATCCCCGGAGGCTGCGACGCCACCCACGGCTGGGTCGCCGTGGACACCGCCGACGGCATTCCCGGATGGGCCTCCGCCCACTACCTGCGCAGGCTGTGACGGCCCGGGCCGCAAGGCCCGTGCCGCGCCGGCCGGCACTCGCCGGACGCGGCGAAGCCGCGCTGCCCTCGTCCCCGGTGTCCCCCTGGCCGGGGACGGGGGCACACTCCCTAGCCGAGGTCCGGATGTGGCGCGTAGCAGTCGAGCCGCATGAAGTCGTCGCTGGTCAGCAGCGTGTCCATGTCACCGATGTGCCAGCCCGCGTCCAGCAGCAGAGCGAGCAGCGGATGCGCGCCGGGCACCGCCACGTGCACCGGCCCGGCGCCGGGATGGGCGTTCGCCGCCTCCAGCACGATGTCGGCGCAGTCCTGCGGGGTCGCGCCCCCGGCCGGTCCGATGACGACCTTGTCTCCGGCCGTCCGCACGAACGCGTAGCCCGAGCCGCTGACGTGCAGGGTCACGCCCGGCAGCCCGGCATACCAGGTGAGTGTCGAGGTCCGGTCGCCGCCGGAGACGTGGGCGTCCATGGCCGCCGCCGCGTGGACGTCCGCCTCCCCCGGCGCCTCCTGACCGCTTTCCCGCCGTACGGACCGGTCGCCGAGCGGCCCCCGCTTCAGGTAGAACAGCGGGCAGCGCGGGCGCATCCCGTTCCTGACGTACAGCGCGAGCGCCCTCTTGTCGCTCGATGCGAAGGTGACCTTGGGCGTGTCGCCCGGCAGCAGGCGGGACAGGATCGTGCGGCCCACCCTCGACGACTGGTGGTCCGGCAGGACGAACAGGTCTCCGAGATGCGTGACCGTTCCCCGGCGCAGCGTGCCGCCGTAACCCACGATCTCGCCGTCCACCTCGGCGACGAGCACCTCGCCGAACGCGCGCTCGGCGTCCACGAAGTCCGGCTGCTCCGGCCACATGCCCAGAAGGCCGAAGTGGTTCGCGACGGCGCGAAGACCGGGCATGTCGGCGTCGGCGGCGGGACGGACGATCGGTTCCGCCATCGGTGCTCCCCCCTGCGAGTTCTTCCCTTGTTCCGGTCACCTTAGGGCGCGTTCATCCTCCCGTTCCCCGCCGGGGCATCGAACCGGGACGTACCCGGGCGGAGCAGGCGGAGGACACGTGAGGATCGGCGACCGGGCCGTACTGATCGTCCCGGCCCTGGCCGCGCTGCTGGGCGGTCTGTGGGGCGTCCGGCGCGGCTCGATGTGGCAGGACGAGGCCGCGACGTACGCCGTGGCGGGGCGGGCGCTGCCGGACCTGTGGCGCACGCTGGGGAACGTCGACGCCGTCCACGGCTGCTACTACCTGCTGCTCCACCCGCTGATCCGGCTCGTGGGGGACGCCGTCCCCGCGGAGGTGCTCATCCGGATTCCGTCCGTCCTCGCCACGGCTGCCGCGGCGGCCGGTGTCGCGGCCGTCGGGCGGCGGCTGGTCTCGGCCCCGGCCGGCCTGTACGCGGGCCTCGCGTACGCCGCCTCCCCGGTCGTCGTCTACCACGCCCAGGAGGGCAGGCCGTACGCGCTGGTCGCGGCGGCCGTGGTGGAGGCGACGCGCCTGCTCGCCGCGGCGCTGCACGGCCCGTCACGGAGGACCTGGGTGCGGTACGGCGCGGCGGTCGCCGTGGCGTGCCTGCTCAACCTGTTCGCCGTCCTGGCCCTCGCGGCGCACGCGGTCACGGTGCTCGTCGCCGTCGCGCGAGGTGGGGGCAGGGGCGTGGCGGCGCGCTGGGCCGGCGCCGCCGCGGCCGCCCTGCTCGCCGTCCTGCCGGTGGCGTGGACGGCGTTCGGCCAGCGCGGCCAGGTGGCGTGGCTGGAGCGGCCCGGCCTGCCGGAGGTGAAGGCGCTGGTGACGCGGTTCGCCGGCTCCGGCGTGCTGCTCGCGGCGACCGTCGTGCTCGTCGTGCTCGGTCTGACGACGAGTCGTGCGGGAGACCTGGCCGGAACCACCGCAGGACGAACACCCGGCGGGCCTGGCCGGCCGCCCGGGATCGCCGCGTTCGCGGTGCCGATGGCGCTCCTGCCGCCCGCCCTGCTGCTCGCCGTGTCGCAGATCCACCCGCTCTACCAGGACCGCTATGTCCTGTTCTCGATGGCGGGGCTCGCGATGGCGCTGGGCGCGGGGCTCGCCCGGGCCGTACGGCTGCTGCCGCAGGCGGCGCCGGGGTGGGTGCGGGCGGCGGCCGCGCCGGCGCTGCCCGCCCTGCTGCTGTGGGCGTCCCTGCCGGCCCAGGCCGCCGTCCGGCGGATCGACAGCCGCCCGGACGACCCGGCCGCCGTGGCACGGATCATCGGGTCGGAACGGCGGCCCGGAGACGCCGTGCTGTTCCTGCCCTCGATCCGCCGTCTGGTCGCCGAGGCCTACCCCGCCTCGTTCCGGGGCGTCCGCGACGCGGCGCTGCGGGCCGGCGGCGCGGCGTCGGGCACGCTCGCCGGGCGTGAGCTGCCCGCGGGCGAGATCGCCGCGTCGCTGGGCGCGGCGCCGCGGGTATGGGTGGTGAGCCGTCCCCATCCCGCGCCCGCCGACCTCTCGTCCTCGCGTGACTCGGCCAAGCGGCTGCTGCTGCGCGAGAGCTACCGCCGGGAGCGGACCGTCCGCGTGCTCGGCTACGCCGTACGGCTGTACACGCGGGTCAGCCCTTGACGGCCCCCGCGGTCAGGCCGCTGACGAGCTGGCGCTCGGCCACGGCGTAGAAGCCGAGGGCGGGCAGCATCGCGACCACGATGTAGGCCATGACCCGGGCGATGTCCGTCGCGTACTGGCCCTGGAATTGCTGGACGCCCAGCGGGATGGTGAAGAAACTGTCGTCGCTGAACACCACGAGCGGCAGCATGAACTGGTTCCAGCTGTTCACGACCGCCAGCACGGAGACCGTGGCGATCGCGGGACGGGCCATCGGCAGCAGGATCCGCCAGAAGAAGCCGAACGGGGAGCACCCGTCGAGGATCGCCGCCTCCTCGATCTCCCCCGGGATGGCCCGGAAGAAGCCGCGCAGGATGATGATCGTCATCGGCATGCCGAAGGCCGCCTGCGGGAGGATCACGCCGAGCGGGTTGTCGAGCAGCCCGAACATCCGCAGCAGCACGAACAGCGGCAGGATCGCCACCGCGAACGGGAACATGAGCCCGGCGGCGAACATCGTGAACAGCGCTTCGCGCCCCCGGAAGGCGAAGCGCGCGAACACGAAGGCCGCCAGCGCGGACACCGCGACGACCACGAGCGTGGTGAGCACCGCGATGTACGTGCTGTTCCAGAGCATCTGCCAGAACGATCCCGAGGCGAGGATGCTCGTGTAGTTCTCCGGCACCCAGGGGTCGGGCAGGCCGAGCGGGTTGCTCGAGAGCTGCCGGGTGGTCTTGAAACCGCCGAGCACGCCGTACAGCAGCGGGACGCCGACGAACAACGCCGTGATCACGACGATCGCGTGCAGGGAAAGGCTGCGCAGCGGACCGCCCGACGTCGGGGACTGCCGGTGACGGTTGGCGCTCATCGCTGGTCTCGCAGCACGGTGGAGGCTCCTTCGAGGTCGCGGCGCATGACGTATCTCTGGTAGAAGATCGCGAACACGAGGCTGATGAGGAACATCACGACGCTGATCGCGCTCGCATAGCCGACCTGGAAGCGTTTGAAGCCGAACTGGAACATCGTGACGGCCATGGTCTCGGAGGAGTGCGAGGGGCCTCCGCCGGTGATGATCCAGACCAGGTCGAACAGCTGGATCGCACCGATGACCGACAGGAACACGCTGATGCGGATCGTGGGTCCGAGCAGCGGCAGCGTGACGTAGCGGAAGACCTTCCACCCCGTCGCGCCGTCGATCTGGGCGGCCTCGGTGAGCTCCTTCGGAATGCCCTGCCGCCCGGCGATGTACAAGATCATGTGGAAGCCGAAGTACTTCCAGGTCATGACGATGAACACCGACATCATGACCGTCGAAGGGTCGGCGAACCAGTCGAGGGGATCGACCCCGAACCAGCCGAGGATGTAGTTGGCCAGACCGTCGGTGGGCGACAGGATCATCATGAACAGAACCGCGGTGATCGCCTCCGACAGCACGTACGGGGCGAAGAACAGCAGGCGGAAGAACGCCCGGCCGCGGATCTTCTGGTTGAGCAGCATGGCGATGCCCAGCGAGAGGGGAAGCTGGATCGCCACCGACAAGATGATCAGTAGCAGCCCGCGCCACAGGTCCCCGAGGAAGACCTCGTCGGCCAGCAGGCGGGTGAAGTTCGCCATGCCGATGAAGTCCGTCGGCAGCCCGCGCATGCCGTTCCACTTGAACACGCTCGCGTAGAAGGCGAGCAGGATCGGCGCCACGACGAGCCCGAAGAAGAGCACGAGCGCGGGCAGCAGGAACAGAAGGATCGTGGTGAACCCCCGGAGCCTGCGGCTCCGGGGTCTCGTCGTCTTCACGCGACAGTTACTCCTGCTTCGCCGTTTCCGTGATGGCCTGCGCCACCTGCTCGGGTGTCTTGGTCCCGGCGATCAACTGGGCCACGGTGTCGTTGACCTCCTGGCCGACGGCCGGCGGGAACGCCTGGTCGAGGTAGAGCTGGAACCCGGTGGCCCCGGCGAGGTTCTTGGCGACCACGCTCAGGTTCGGGTCCTTGACCGCGTCCTCCTCGCCCTTCAGCACCGGGAGCACGCCGCCGGTCCCGACCGCCTTGCGGTGCTCGGTGCTGTCGGTGAGGAACTTCAGGAACTCGATCGCCTCAGCCGGGGCGTCGGCCCCGATCGCGAAGCCACCGCCGCCGCCGAAGGCGTCGGTGACCGCGCCCTTGCCGCCGTCCACCGCGGGGAAGGGGAAGAACCCGAGGTCGTCGCCGAGGCCCTTGCCCGCGTCCTTCTGCACCGCGGGCGCCCACTGGCCCATCAGCTCCATGGCCGCCTTGCCGTCGCCCATCGTCGCGGCCTGGCCGCCCGGGTCGCCGTACGTCGCGCCGAGGTAGCCCTTCTGGAACGGCTGGAGATCGGCCAGTTCCTTGAGCTTCTGCCCCGCCTGCACGAAGGCCGGACCCGTGAAGTCCTTGCTCTCACCGGCCTGCTTGAGGGCGTCGAGGCCGCCGATCCGCATGGCGAGGTAGGCCCAGTAGTAGTGGCCTGGCCACTTGTCCTTGCCGGCGAGCGCGATCGGGGTGACCCCGGCGGCCTTCAGCTTCTTGACGTCGTCGATGAGCTGCGACCAGGTCCCCGGGGGCTCGGCGATCCCGGCCTTCTTGAACAGCGCCTTGTTGTACCAGAAGCCCACCATGCCGATGTCGTCGGGGATCGCGTACGTCTTGCCGTCGACCTGGTAGGCCGACAGCGCGGCGTCCGTGAAGTTGCCGAGCCAGGAACCGGCGTCGGAGGTGAGGTCCTTGACCAGACCCGCGTCGACCTGCTGCTTGAGCACGCCCCCGCCCCAGGTCTGGAAGATGTCCGGCGCCTTGCCGGACTGGGTGAGCGTCGTCAGCTTCGCCTTGAACGCCTCGTTCTCGTAGGGAACGCTCTTGATGGTGATATTCGGGTGCGCGGCCTGGAAATCCTTGATCGCCTGAGCGCCGTAGCTCTTCAGGGGTTCGGTGGTCCAGATGTTCCAGAACTCGACGGTCACCTTGCCGCCGGCTGAGCTCTTGCTCTCGCCGGCGTCGTTCCCGGTACTACCACATCCCCCGAGGACCAGTGCCGACGCCGCCATGAGCGCCGCACCTCGCCGACTCAACTTCACGGTGGTTTCCCTTCTGGATTCCGACCGAAACTTTCGGCAGTCGCCCGATAGTTTCTGCGATGGGGCAGACGTTACAGTGGGGTTAGGCTCAGATCAACGGCTGTTGTGCACCTGTTACGCACGGTCGACGGCGAAGGAAAGCACGACCGAACCACGACGCCCAAAAGGGATGAATAGGCAGCAATCAGGCGGCATTAAGGGGCAGCCGAAACCCGAACGGGCGCGGACCGCGCGGGAACCACAGGTACGGAAACGCCGCTTCGCCGCGAAACGTAAATCATGCGCGACGCAAGAAAGCCGCGCACGCGAAGAAACCCGGATGCCAGACCGGGTGAGGAGCCGGCGAAAGCGTCAGCGGGCGGCGGCGGTCGGGCGCTTGCCGTACGCGTGCTTGACGAGCTCGATCAGGACTTCCTTGCCCGATTCCCGCTTGCGCGCGTCGCACAGCATGATCGGCACGTCCTGGCTGAGGTTGAGCGCGAGCTTGACCTCGTCCAGGTCGAAGACCGGGGCGCCCTCGAAGCAGTTGACCGCGACGACGAAGGGCGTGCCGCGCCGCTCGAAGTAGTCGACGGAGGGGAAGCAGTCGGCGAGCCTGCGGGTGTCGGCCAGCACGACCGCGCCGAGTGCCCCCCGGGCGAGCTCGTCCCAGACGAACCAGAACCGCTCCTGGCCGGGGGTGCCGAAGAGATAGAGGACGAAGTCCTGCCCGATGCTGATCCGGCCGAAGTCCATGGCGACCGTGGTGGTCGCCTTCGCCTCGACCCCGGACAGGTCGTCCACGCCGACGCTGCGGTCGGTCAGCGTCTCCTCCGTGCGCAGCGGCCGGATCTCCGACACGGCCCCGACCATCGTGGTCTTGCCCACCCCGAAGCCTCCGGCGATCAGCAACTTGATCGCCGTGGGCATCTTCGGCGGGTTCTTCGCGGAATCAGAGCGCCCGAAGGCCATCGAGCACCGCCTTGTACATCCGCTCGTCGAGCACGTCCGTCTCCGGTTGGGGCTGCTGCACGGCCACGAAACCCCGGTCGAACAGGTCGCCGAGGAGGACCCGGACGATCCCGGCCGGCAGGTCCAGATGGGCCGCGATCTCCGCGACCGACAGCGGCCTGCGGCACAGCCGCACGATCGCCTGATGCTCGGGGTCCAGCCCGATCTCGGCTCCCGTGGTGGGCCGGATCGTCACCGCGAGCGAGATGAGGTCGAAGCGGTCCTGCGCCTCCGTACGGCCGCGTGCGATCACGTACGGCCGGATGGTCGGCGCGTCGAGTAAGCGCTCCTCGTCCGGGCTCCACTCGGGGTTCACCGGCGGACCTCGTTCCCGGCGGCCCGGTCCAGCGCGGCCCGGTCGATCGTGGTCCGGGCGGGCGAGGTCAGGTACTGCCCGACGCGCACGACGAGCATGGCCATCTCGTACGCCACCAGGCCGACGTCGGCGTCTCCCGTGCAGAGCACGGCCAGGCAGGCGCCCTGGCCCGCCACGGTCACGAGCAGGTAGGCCGACTTCATCTCCACGATGGTCTGCCGTACGGCCCCGCCCTGGAACCGCTCGCCCACGCCGCGCGCCAGGCTCTGCAGGCCGGAGGCGACGGCGGACAGGTGCTCGGCGTCCTCCACGTGGAGTCCCTGCGATCCCGCCAGCAGCAGGCCGTCCGTGGACAGCACGATGCCGTGCTCGACCTCGCGGACCCGCGCGACGAGGTCGTCGAGCAGCCACGCGAGGTCCGCGGAGGCCCCGGTCTTCTGCGTCACAGGTTGTCCTCCTCTTCACCCAGCATCTTCGCGGCCTCGGATCTGCCGCGCCTCGTCCCCGACTGGAACGAGCCCATGATCTTGCGGATTTCCTCCGGCGAGCGGTCCTCTTCCTCCTCCGCGTCGCTCGCTTTCCTCGGCTCCTCGGCGAGCGCGGGCGCGAGGTTGGCCTGCGGCACCCGGAAGGGCAGTCCCGACGGGGTGAACCCGGCCGAGGGCGCGGGCCCGTCCGGATCGCCGCCGCCGGAGAGTGGGGCGCTCTGCACGGGCCTGGGCGGCTCGGGAGCCCTCGGCACGGGAACCACCTCCTGAACTGGTCCGGGAACCGCCTCGGGCGCGCCGACCAGCGCGATCTTCCGGGAGCCGGGTTCCCGCCGCGGGAGACCGGGAGAGGTCTCCTCCTCGGGCAGGTCATCCCCGCCCTCGATGACGAGGTCGCGCGGCAGCAGCACGACCGCGGTCGTGCCGCCGTACGGCGACGCCTTGAGCGACACCTTGATCCCGTGCCGCTCGGCCAGGCGGCTGACGACGTACAGGCCGAGCCGGGCGGTGCTCGACAGGTTGAACTCGGGCGGATCGGCGATCCGCTGGTTGGTCGCGTCCAGGTCCTCGGCGCTCATCCCGAGGCCGCGGTCCTCCACCTCGATCGCGTACCCGCTGGCCACCACCTGGCCGCCCACCTGCACCATCGTGTACGGCGGGGAGAACGACACCGCGTTCTCGATCAGCTCGGCGAGCAGGTGGATGACGTCGCCCACCGCGCGTCCGATGAGCGCGGTCTCCCCCATCGGCATCACGGTGACGCGGGTGTAGTCCTCGACCTCGGCCAGCGCGCCGCGTACGACGTCGACCATCGGCACCGAGCGCCGCCAGGCGCGGGCGGGGGACGCCCCGGACAGGACGATGAGGTTCTCGGCGTTGCGCCGCATGCGGGTGGCGAGGTGGTCGATGCGGAACAGGTCCTTCAGCTCCGCCGGGTCCGACTCGCGCCGCTCCATCACGTCGAGCAGCGTGAGCTGGCGGTGCACCAGCGACTGAGTACGCCGGGCGAGGCTGAGCAGGATGTCGCGGATGCTCTGCCGGAGCTGGGCCTCCTCGACGGCGGTGCGGATGGCGGTCTCCTGCACGGTGTTGAACGCCGCGCCCACCTGGCCGATGACGTCGGGCCCGAAGTCGAGCGGCGGCGCCTCCGCCTTGACGTCGACCTTCTCGCCCTGGGCGAGGCGGGCGACCACGCCGGGCAGCCGCTCGTTGGCCAGTTCGAGCGCGGCCTCGCGCAGCTTCTCCAGCTGACGCACCAGCGCCCGGGCCGTGGTGACCGACAGGATGATCGACGCGATGACCGCCACCAGGCCGAGCACACCGGCCAGCACCAGCCGGATGATGACGCCGGCGGCGACGGGGGTCGCCCGATCGATCATCGTCTCGCCCGCGCCGCTGACCACGTCGTGCAGCTGTGTCAGGACGGCCGACGTCGCGGACTGCCACTGCTCTCCGCCGACGGGCACGCGCAGGCCGGGCCTGCCCTGCTGCGCGACCAGATCCTCCAGGCTGTGGAGCCGGGCGAGCGCGGCGCTCTTCTGCAGCCGCTGGTAGACGTCGGGAAGCGGCTCCTCCAGGTCGGCCTGCGCCAGGTCCATCACGTTGCGCTCGGCGCCGACGAGCTGGGTGAACTGGGCGACCTCCGCCTGGCCGAACCTGCCCGTCGCGATTACGCCGGCCAAAAGGGCGTCTTCGCGCGAAATGAGTTCTCGTGCCCAGTTCAGGCTGATAAGTGTCCGCGTGTCTTTCGCGAGCGCGTCGTCGTCGAGCGTGGCGAGCGAATAGTAGGTCTGGAAGAGAGAGTCGATGGGGTCGTTGTAGGCGTCGATGGCCCTGTTCCGGTCCACCTGGCGCGCGTCCACTGCGTGCCGCGCCGAACCGAGCTGGTCGAGCTGCCGGAACGTGCGGTTGATCCGTCTCTGGAGCTCGTCGGTCGCTGCGAACCGGAGGATGTCGCTGCTCGCGAGCCTGCGGAACTCGCCCGCGGCGGCGTCCGTACGGGTGCGCTGGGCGGCGAGGTCGGCGGACGGGACCAGCGCCGGGTTCACCAGGCGGGAGACCGACAGGCGCCGCTCCTTCTGCAGCTCGATCAGCAGGGACTCACTCGGCTGGGCGACGTTGCTGTTGTAGACCGTCACCCACGCGAGGTTGAGACCGTCCCGCACGGTCACCCACGCGGCGAAGACCCACAGGGCCGCAAGCGACACGAGCATGGCCGTGACTTTGGTCCGCACGCGCGAGTTGCGGAAGCGCATAACACCCACCAAGCGACATATGAAGAGCCGTCATAGCGCGTTTCCCGGCGATTAACCAGAAGCTCATCGCTAGGGCGGCGGACATCGCCCAACATTTATAGCCGCGCCACGCCCCGCCACCTTAGCAATGGACAGAAAATCGCTCAAGGCCGCATTATGTACGCCATTTGGGGCAAATGTACGAATGTATGCCTATATAGCGTGATCAAGCGACCCAGTGATCATAGTTGACGATGCCTGTCGACAACAAGTCGACTGGACTGTGCGAGGTGCAGGGCGGCGAGGATCGCGGCTCTGACCACCGCCACCGGCAGGTAGAGATCCTTGTCGTGCCACAGCGGCGGGTCGTCGGCCTCGTCCGCCCGGAGCAGGTAGTCATACCCCCTGGCGGCCGCCTCCACGACGGGCCCGTCCTCACGGTGGTCACGGCTCAGCAGCAGCAGTTGCATCGCATAGGCCGTCTCTTCCCGGGTGCCGCCCCAGCGGCCCCAGGATCCGTCGGCCCGCTGGGTCTCCAGCACCCATCGCACGGCCCGCCGCACGGAAGACGCGCAGCCGGCGCCGCCGAAGGCGTCCAGCGCCAGCGCACAGGAGACGGTCGCGTAGTAGGGCGAGGCGTGCCATCGGTCGTCCCACCACCCCTCCGGCCGCTGGCGCTCGCAGAGCCAGGCCCCGATCGCGTCCATGTCGGGCCGGTAGCGCTCGGCGGCCTCCGGCCGCACCGCCGCGTACTGCCCCAAGGCGTCGAGCACGTGGGCGTTCACGCTGACCGACGACCCCTCCTCCCCCTGCCAGGTGCAGAAGTGGGTGTCCGTGCGGAAGGCCCACAGGCTGCCCGGCTCGTACGGCATGCCGAGGAGCGCGAGGGCGTACAGGGCGACCGACGTGGTGTCGGCGTCCGGCGGCAGGCCGGCGCCCGCGGGCGTGCCGACCGGCTGGATCGCGGCCCGCAGGTCCGCCAGCATCTCCGGCGGCACCTCGAAGGGGACCCCCGCGCGGGCGAGCCAGCTCAGCACCCAGCCGCGCTCGAAGACCGTGATCGGGAGACCCACGGGGACCGGCCCGCCGTACCGCCGCGCGACCGCCTCCAGGTGCCGCCTGGCCGCGGTACCCGGATCCGGCAGGGCGCGGCGGCCGAGCCAGGCGGCGGTGGCCGCCGGGGAGGCGCCGACCGTGCCGATCGAGGTCGGCTGGACACCCGGGGCCGCATGGGCGGCGGGCCCGGCGACCTCCAGCGCGTGCATGAGCTTCTGCGGCAGTTCCGCGCCGGAGCCGACCCTCGACCTGACGGCGGCGAGCGTGTGCTCGTTCATGCCCGCGGGCAGCCGCAGCCTCGGACGCCCGGCGAGATGCGGCACATCCCGGTCGCCCAGCGTGTCCAGGTGCGCGTTGACCAGCTCGACCAGCGCGGGCACGACCAGCTCGATCGCCGGCATGTCGGGGAACAACGGCGCGGCACCCTGCGGCGGCCAGCCGAGCAGCCAGTCCAGCCCACGGCCGGCCGCCCGCGAGAGCGTCTCCCGGTCGGGCTCCCCCCGCGACACCGTGCACAAGAGCGCCTCGGTCGCGCTCAGCGTGGGGACGAGGGCGTACCCGTCCGGCCCGCCCCAGCGGCCGTCGGGCTGCTGGCCGTCCAGCAGGAACCGCACCCGTTCCGCGTGGCCCACCAGCCACGGCGCCAGGCTCACCAGCCGCCCGGTCTCGTACACCGAGGGGGAGACCGTGCCCCACGGCCGGACCATGAGATCCCTGACCAGTTCGGCGGCCGCGGCGGCCACGTCGACCGCCTTGGGGAAGGTCAGGCCGCCGACGCTCACAGCCCGCCCCAGTAGTCGGTGATCCCGTAGAAGCCCATGCTGTACCCGATCTGCCTTTCCAGATAGATCACCTCGTCCGGGCAGACGTCGCGCAGCGGCTCCAGGAGCTCGCCGCACCCGTCTACCAGGACGCCGACGCGTTCGGCGATCTCCTCCGGGCCCGAGCAGAGCAACCGCGCGTTGAGATCACCCCAGGTGAGGTCCCGCTCGTACGTGGCCAGGTCGTTGAGCAGGCGAAGGACGCGCTGCACCTGACCGCTCGCGGCCCTGAGCTCGTCGAGCCGGCCGAGCGCGGCCGGGTCTCCGCCCTGGATCCAGTGGGAGACGTTGACGAAGGACGAGCCGAAGTTGTCCGCGTTGTCGAGGTACTCGTCCAGGGTCGGCAGCGGCGCCCCCTCGCGGGCGGCCGTCTTCCAGTCCCACTCCCGTGCCATGGCCGTCAGCATGCGCCGCAGTTCCTCCCGCCAGACGGGCTCCCGGCCGGTGAACGCGGGCGCCGCGGCGAGCTCGTCCCGGATCTCGGCGAGGAAGCGGCCCAGGGGGAAGTCCTGTGGCGGCGGGGAGCCGTCCGCCACGTCCAGGCAGCCACGGACGAGGAGGTCCACCTCCTCCCGTGACTTCGCGACGTAGTCGAGCAGCCAGTCGAGCGCGAAGATCCACAGCGCCGTACGGCTCGCGACGCGCAACCGGTCCGCGCTCGCCCACGGGGCGCCGAACGCGTTCGCCTGCGCGACCGCGCTGAACAGCGCCGAGTCGAACGGCCGCGCGGGGAAGAGGCCGGGGTAGGCGTCCTGACACTTCCGCAGATCCCGCTGGAGTTCGGCGGACACGGCGGCGGCGGCACCGCACTCCCTGGCCGCCCGGAGCGCGTCTCCTGTCGGCTTCGTCATGTGCATGGATGTCCCGGTCAGGTACGAGGGATGGGGCGCAGTGTGATCTCGACCCGCTGGCGCGGCCGCAGCGAGGCTCCCATCTGGGGCGTGGCCACCTCCGGGCTGCAGGAGAGCAGTTCATAGCGGCTGAGGATGCCCGCGATGATCAGCTGGGCCTCCAGCATGAAGACGTGCATGCCGAGGCACTGGTGAGGGCCCCCGCCGAAGGGGAAGTACGCGTATCTGTGCCGGCCCGAGGACCGGGGCCCGGAGAAGCGGCCCGGGTCGAACTCCTCCGGCCGCTCCCAGAACGCCTCCATGCGATGGGTGATGAACGGGCTGATGACGATCGTCTCGCCCTTCTTGAGCAGCACTCCGCCGAGGGGCTCCGGCTCCACGACCATCCGGGGGAACAGCCAGCCCACGGGGAACAGCCGCAGAAGTTCCTGCAGGACCTGCTTCGTGTACGGCAGGTCCGCCAGGTGAGCGGGCCGTACGGGCCCGGCCCCGACCACGAGGCCGATCTCCCGCCGCAACCTCGCGGCCACCTCGGGATGCGCCTGCAGGAGCGGCCACAGCCAGGTGAGCGCGCCCGCCGTGGTCTCGGTGGCGGTGGCCAGCATGGCGACCAGGTTGTCGCGCACCCATCGAGCGCTCGGCCCGCCGCCCGCGGCGTCCCCGGTCCGGCACAGGACGGAGACGATGTCGTGGCCGTCACCGGGCCTGTCCTTGTGCCTGTCCACGAGTGGAACCACGACGTCGTCGATCGTCCGCAGGGCGTTCCTGAAGGCGCCGTCTCCTGGAAGCGGGACGCGGTAGGGGACGAACGGCAGCAGGTAGCGGAAGATGACGGATGTGCCGACCGCGTCGAACGCCGGAGCGAGCCGCTCGGCGTCCGCCATCTCGATCCTGTCGCCGAAGAAGATCCGCATCACGACTCTGTTGACGATCCGCGCCATCGCCGCCGGGACGTCGATCGGCAGGCCGGACTCGGCCGGCGCGGCAAGCTCCTCGATTCCCTCGTCGACCGCCTCCGCCATGCGGCCCGCGAGCGCTTCGACGTTCTTGGCGGTGAACACAGGCTGCAGAACCTTGCGGCTCTGCTCCCACGCTGGGCCGTCGGACATGACGCTCTCCCCGAAGAGCCGATGCAGCGGCTTCCAGAGGACGCCGTCACGCCGGTAGTTGGCGGAGTTGCCGCGCAGGACGTGCTGGAGGTGATCGGGGTGTGTGATCAGGTACGGCCGGAAGGGGCCCAGGTTCACCCTGACGACGTCGCCACCGGACTCCCGGCCGATCTCGAGGACGGCACGAACCGGATCACGAAGGATCGCGGGGAGGACCTGCCGGAGGGGAAGAGTTCTCGCATGTCGGATCGGGTTCGCGTCAACATCGATCGGCATTCCGGCTTGCTCCCACCTGACGATCACGCCGTTCGCGAAGTATCACATGATCCACTCCGATTGATCAATATTGCAGTGGAGTGACAGTTTTGTCCTATGAGGCGATAGATGCGGCGATGGCGTGCTTTGCCCACATAGTGATGTGTGACACGTTTTGCGGGGCGTAAAAGAGGGAAGGGCCGGGCCATCGCGGCCCGGCCCTCCTCAGGACGTGTCGTCAGGCGTGGCTGGTCACCAGCAGCGCGATGCCCACGAGGATGACGATGGGAATCAGCCACACCACGACCTCGCCGAGGAACTCCTTGTACATGGGGACCGAATCCTCTCGGTGACGTGCGAAAAGTAGACCGACGTGCAGCATATTCGGTCGTGCTGCCAGGTGGAACCCGGCATCGCCGCAGGCGATGAACGAGAAGGCGGCTGCGCCTCGAGTGCTCGCCGGGTCGGACGAGATGCGACCGCCGGCCGGTGAGTCATCGGATGAAACGTACATACATCCCCCGCTGGTCAGGGCTTTTGCCGCGCCTCGTCCCTGGGCCGGGCGGCGGGCCGCTCTCTACCATCGCGCCGGACAGCACGAGGGAGAGACGCGATGTCGAAGAGAAGCGCGGTGGTGGCGGCCCTGCTCGTGGTGCTCGGGCTGCTCGTCGCCCGGCCCGCCGAGGCGGCAACGGTGCGGATCATGCCCCTTGGCGACTCGATCACCGGATCGCCCGGCTGCTGGCGGGCCCTGTTGTGGAACAAGCTGCAGAACGGCGGCTTCACCGACATCGACATGGTGGGGACGCTGCCCGCCCAGGGGTGCGGGGTGCCGTACGACGGCGACAACGAGGGCCACGGCGGCTTCCTCGTCACGAACGTCGCCGACCAGAACCAGCTCCCGGGCTGGCTCTCGGCGACCCGTCCCGACATCGTGATGATGCACTTCGGCACCAACGACGTGTGGAGCAACAAGCCCACCGACACGATCCTCGCGGCCTACGGCAAGCTCGTGGACCAGATGCGGGCGAGCAACCCGAACATGAAGATCCTGGTCGCCCAGATCATCCCGATGAACCCGAGCACCTGCCCCGAGTGCGCCCAGCGGGCCGTCGCCCTGAACAGCGCGATCCCGGGCTGGGCCGCCGCGAAGACCACGGCGGCCTCCCCGATCGTGGTCGTCGACCAGTGGACCGGCTTCAGCACGAGCACGGACACCTACGACGGCGTGCACCCCAACGACAGCGGCAACCAGAAGATGGCGGACAAGTGGTACCCCGCCCTGTCGGCCCTGCTCGGCGGCGCGCAGCCGTCGCCCAGCCCCAGCCCGAGTCGCAGCCCCAGCCCCAGCCCCTCGCCGACCCGGTCGCCTTCTCCGTCCCCCTCGCCCTCGCCCTCGTCCGGGCCCTCGGGCTGCGGCGCGACCTACAAGATCACAAACCAGTGGGGCGGCGGCTTCCAGGGTGAGGTCACGGTCAAGAACACGGGCACCGCTCCCATCAGCGCCTGGACCGTGACCTGGACCTTCGCCAACGGGCAGCAGGTGACCCAGGTGTGGGGCGGCAAGGCCACCCAGAGCGGGGCGAGCGTGACCGTGAAGAACGAGAGCTGGAACGGCTCCCTCGGCGCCGGCGCGAGCACCACCTTCGGCTTCATCGCCTCCTGGAACGCGTCCAATTCCGCTCCCACGCCCGCCTGCGCGGCCGCCTGACCTCGATCGGGCCGGGCCTCTAACGGCGCGGTCGGCCCGCCCGGCAGGCGTGCGTCCCCCGGTGTCCCCCGGTGCCCCCTATGCGGGCCCGGGGGACGCGCGCTTACGGCCGGATGCACGTCTTTCGAACTGTTCGTGACAGCCGCCGTCTCGCGGTCGGCGACCGTGTTCCCTGGTACGGGTGATCCCCTCTGACCGGTCATGGCCGGATATCGACGTGGTCGGCGCCGCCGTCCGCGACCCCGTCACCGTGTACGGCGGCACCGGCTCTGTGCGCGAACTCGCCCACGAGGGCATCCGGGTCCCCGACGTCGCCGCCCTCGACGCCCGCCGTCTCGTGGTCGCCTGGCGGGCCGGGGCGGCCGACCCGGTGGACCCCACGCCCACCGACCAGGGCGCGATCATGTACGCCCGGTCCGGGGACGGCGGCCGCACCTGGACCACCGGCACTCTCGCGGCGGACACCTCCACCCATCGCTACCACTACGCCGTGTTCCTGAAGGACGGCGACGCGCTGCTGGCGCTGCTCGGCCGGATCACGATCGCGGCCGACCGCGACGCCGCGGGGAACGTCGACGGCTTCCCGGTGACGATGGTCGCCAGGAGGAGCACCGACGACGGCCGCACCTGGGCCGATCACCCCCTCTCCGTCGCCGTGCCGCCCAACTCCCGTGGGGTCGTCGTGGCCGGCAAACCCCTCAGGCATGAGGGCGTCTGGCTGGTGCCGTACTGGCAGGCGGCGGGCGGCACCACCAGGGCGGGCGTGCTGCGCTCGGCCGACCTGGTCACCTGGACGCCGGGCGCCCTGGCGGACAACCCGCCCGGCCTGTCCGTCGAGGAGCCGCAGGTCGTCGTGGCCCAGGACGACCCGCGCACGCTGCTCATGATCGCGCGCACCTTGCACGGCGGCACCGCGGCGGACAAGGACGCCCACTACCGCACCCATGCCGCGTACGCCGCGACCGCGACCAGCACCGACGGCGGGCTGACCTGGTCCGCCTTCGCCGTGGACCCCGAACTGCCGAACTACTACGTCAAGACGTTCTTCGCGAAGGACTCCCTCGGTCGCTATCTGACCGTGTACAACACCCTGGCCGGGCCGTTCACCGGCCCGGCGTCCGCGAAGCCCGACCAGTATCGCGAGGTCCTCTACTACAAGGTCAGACGGCCGGGCACACCGTGGGGCCCGGGACGGCTCTTCGCCGACGGCAGGCGGCTCACCCGGGGCGCGGCCCGCGGCTGGGACGTCTACGCCTCGGCCGACGAGTACGAGCCGGGCCGGTTCTTCGTGGTCTGGGAGCACAACCAGATCGAGATCAAGCTCGCCCGCCTCGACCTGGCCGACGTCTTCACCGGGGTCGCTCCCGGCTGGGGCGGATGGACCATGAGCGGCGGCGCCGAAGTCATCGGACCATTCGGCGAAGGCGGCCCGGCCAGGCCGGCCTCCTCCCCCGATGGCGTCCCCGCGCTGCGCCTGGCCGCCGGGCGGATCAGCCGCCCGTACGGACCGCGCGAGGGCTTCGTCCTGACCTTCCACGGCAGGGTGACGCGCTTCCCGAGCTCCGGCGACGGCCTGGCGATCGAGGTGAGCACGGGCACGCGCCTCCTCAGGGTGGCCGTACGGCCCGACGGCCCGCACGCCCTGACGGCGGAGGGATGGGTGGCCGTTCCGGGGGTGGGTGACCGGTGGCGGGTGATCGTCGACGCGGCGGGCACCGCGGCCGCGCAGGCCGTCCCCCCGGCAGGCCCTGCCGGAGCGCGGTGGACGCTCCCGGCGACGGACGGCCCGCCGGGCGTGTCGGTCGGCGGTGACGGGGAGGCCGTGCTGGATCTGGTCGAGGTCACCGACCACGTGGCGGGCGGCTCCTGGACGGGATGGGCACTCGACCGGGGAGCGACTCTCATGAACGGCGGCCTGCGCCTGCGCAGCACCACGAGCGGGGTCGTCTCGGCCGTGCTGCCCCTCGATGTGACCAGGGCGTGCGACTTCACCGTGGAGTTCCGCGGCCGGGTGATCGACGACAGCGCCCTGGACCCGCGGACCGGACGAGGGGTCAGCCTCGGGACGAAGGTCGCCAACGGCGCCCGGCGGCTCATGCTGACGGTGCAGCGGGGCGGCGTGTGGACGATGACGAAGGGATCCGGCACCTGGGAGAGGATCCTCACGCTCCCCGAGGCCGGCCGACCCGCCACCTGGAAGGTGACCGTGGACAGCGCGGGAGTGGCCCGCCTGCACCGCGACGGCGCGGACACGGGCGCGACCTGGGTGGTGCCGGACAGCAGGGAGACGCCGCAGGTAGCGCACTGGGTGGCGGGCACGGCGGGCGGCAACGCGGCCGAGGCCCACATCGACTGGACCCTGGTCACGGCCACCCTCGGCACCGCCTGATCGGCGCAGGCCGCCGCGCTGGGGCACCGGCGAGCATCCGATTTCCGGACGTCACTGATTTCCGGACGTCACCGCGCCGGCCGGAAGCCCCGGTCCTCGCTCCCGCCCGCTCCGCTCCTCGCGGTCCCGTCCGGCGTCTCCAGCGGGCGGAAGCGGGAACCGGACCGGCTCGGTCATCGGTAGCCGGTGACGTCGGCGGGGCGGCCGGCGTCCTGGACCTCCACGAGATATCGCCAGCAGTCGGGGCGGCTGCCGTCCACGTCGGTGAAGCCGTAAACCTGGGCCAGCTGGCCGCTGGACAGCGACTGCCCGTTCCAGCGGCTCACCTCCGGGTCGGCGGCCAGGGCCGCCACCGCGCGCCCGACGAAGGCCGGGGTCTCGGAGATGGCGAAGTGCGGCACCTTGTCCAGCGCGTCGCGCCAGTTGGCCTCAGTCACGCCGAAGTGCTCCAGCATGATCTCCGATCGCAGCCAGCCCGGCGTGAGCGACACCGCGGTCGCGCCATGCGGCGCCAGCTCCTTGGCCTGGGCGAACGCCATGCGGTTCACGGACGTCTTCGCGAGGTCGTAGAAGAACGAGACGCGGTAGTTGGCGGCGTTGTACTCCGCCGTGCCGTCGGTGACCTCGACCACCAGACCACCCGGCCTGCGAATCAGCAGCGGCAGCGCGTAGTGGCTGGTGATGATGTGCGTGTCGATCGCCAGCCGCAGAATGCGCAGGCCGTCGTCGAGCGAGTGCTCCCAGAGCGAATCGGTCCAGCTGAACAGCAGCTCGCCGCCCCAGATGTCGTTGACCAGCACGTCGAGCCCGCCCTGCTCGGCGTCGATCCGCTCCACGAGGGCCCGCACCTGCTCGCGGTCGAGGTGGTCCACCGGCACGGCGATCCCCCGCCCGCCGGCGGCCGTGACCAGCTCGGCCGTCTCCTCGATCGTCTCCGGCCTGTTCATCTCCGAGCGCCGCTCGCGGGTGCTGCGGCCGGTCACGTAGACCGTCGCCCCCGCCGCACCCAGCTCGACCGCGATGCCGCGTCCCGCGCCCCGGGTCGCCCCGGCGACCAGTGCGACCTTCCCCTCCAGGCTGCTCGTCATGAGACGGCATGCTGGCACACGCCACCGACAAAAACGGAACCCGCGGGTTGGCCGCGATCTCTGGGGGCAGCGCGTGCTTTCAGCTAGGGTGCTGATCGCGATCCCGGAGGAGGACGGCATGAGCGAATATGCGGCGACTTTTCAACTTATCGACACCGACGGGGACGGGCGGATCTCGGCCGAGGAGCTCGTACGCCTGATGGAGGTGCTCGGCCGGCCGCTCACGCTGCAGGGAGCGCAGGGCGCGATCGACAGGGTCGACGCCGACCGCGACGGCCTGATCGACCTGGAGGAGTTCGGCGCCTGGCTGAGCAGCGCCGAGCAGCGTTGAGCGGGCGCTGAGCGGCACTGACCGAGGCGAGCGGGGCGAGCGGGACGTTGAGCGAGCGCTGAAAGGCGACGACGAGTTCTGGGGCGCGGTGCCGGCGGGCGTCGCGAGGCTGCTGCGTCCCCGCATGGGCGACGTCGCGGACCGCATGATCGCGGAGATCCAGCGGCGGGTGCCCGAATACGCCCGCCCGGCGGACGAGGTCTACATCAAGGTCCTTCGGCTGTCGGTCAACCAGGCGCTGCGGGGGTTCCTGGAACGCATCGAGAACCCGCGGGCGCCGTGGGACCCCGAGGTCTTCCGGACGATCGGCAGGGGCGAGGCCGCCGAGGGGCGCGACCTCGAGCCCTTCCAAACCGCGATGCGGCTGGGCGCGCGAGTGGCGTGGCGACGGCTCACCGAGCAGTCCGAGCAGCTCGGCCTCGACCCGCGGACGCTGTACGACCTGGGCGAGGCCATCTTCGTCTACCTCGACCAGCTCGCCGCCGCGGCGGCGGAGGGCTTCGCCGAGGCGCGGGCGCACGCGGCCGGCGAGATGGAGCGCCGCCGCCGGCGGCTGCTCGACCTGCTGCTCACCCGTCCCGCGGCCTCGCCGGAGGCCGTCGCCGACCTGGCCAGGGCGGCCGCCTGGCGGCTGCCTCGCACTGTCGCCGGGGTGGCCCTGGAGGAACGCGACGGCGGTTCTCCCCTCCCGGTGCTGCCGCCGGACGTGCTGACCGGGCTCGACCGCAACGTCCCGTGTCTCGTGGTGCCCGACCCCGGCGGCCCCGGGCGGGTGCAGGCGCTGGAGAGCGCCCTGCGCGGCTGGCGGGCCGCGATCGGCCCTGCCGTGCCGCTCGCCGCCGCCGCGAACTCGCTCGGCTGGGCCAGGGAGGCCCTCGACCTCGGCACCCGCGGCGTCCTGCCCCGGCGGGGGCTGCTGCGCTGCGCCGACCACATGGCCACGCTGGTCGTCTTCAAGGACGAGGACCTGGTGGCCGCCCTGGCGGAGGTGCGCCTCGCGCCCCTCGCCCACCTGCGCCGGAGCCAGCAGGACCGCCTGGCCGAGACCCTGCTCGCCTGGCTGCGGCACGGCCGGGGCGTCGCCGAGGTCGCCGCGGCGCTCCACGTCCACCCGCAGACCGTGCGTTATCGCCTGCGCCAGATCGAGCAGCTGTACGGCGACGCGCTCGCCGACCCCGACGTCCGGTTCGAGCTGGAGATCGTCCTGCGCGCCCGCCAGGCCCGTCAGGACCCGCCCGGTTAGGCCGGGTCCGCTCTCTCTACGAGACGGTGCCGCCGCTGGTCCGCAGGCCCCGCGCCGTCGACCGCTCGTGCAGGCCGAACCGCGCCTCCGGCTCCCGCTCGCCGTCGAGGATCTCCGCCACGTATCCGGCCAGGGCCGGGGCGTGCTTGAAGCCGTGCCCGGACTCCCCGCCGAGCAGCCAGACGCCGTCCTCGACCTCGGCGATGATCCACTCGGCGTCCCTGGTCAGCGCGTACTGGCAGACCTGGCTGAACACCACCGGCGCGCCCACCAGTGACGGGAACCGCCTGGCAAGGTAGGCGCGCGCCTGCTCCTCGGTGTGCCGCAGCACCCGCCTGCCGCCGCTCTCCGGGTCGTACGGCTCGCCCTCGGCATCGCCGGTGATCTTCATCCCCATGCCGTCCAGGTCGCCGTGCCCGTACGCCGACAGGTCGTAGTCGCAGAACGCGGGCAGCGGCGGCGTGGTCCAGTCCCTGGGCACCCCGAAGTGGAAGGTGTCCTGCCGCGTCACCTGGACGTGTCCCGCCTCGTGCGGGAACAGCCGCGGCAGCCACGCGCCGCACGCCCAGACCACGCGGTCCGCCGTCAGCACCTCGCCGTCCGCCACGACACCGGCCCCTCGCCCGTACGGCACGGCCCGGGCGCGGACCTGCCGCACGCCGGCCGCGACGGCGAGGCGCGCGGTCACCTGCGTCGCCCGCCGGGCCCGCAGCACTCCGGCGTTCGGCTCCCACAGCACGAAGGCGAGGTCGTCGCCCCGCAGGCCGGGGAACCGCCGCGCCGCCTCGGCCGGATCGAGCAGCTCACAGGGGATGTCCAGCCGCTCGAGCACCCGGGCGCTGCGCGTCTCCCAGCCGTCCGGGTCGCGGGCGAACCACATCAGCCCCGACTCGACGTACAGGTCCTCGCCGGTCCGCTGCTCCAGCCGGCGCCAGGCGTCGCGGGCCTGCCGGGCCAGCCGGGGATACCAGTCGTCGGAGCCGTGCGCGCAGCGCAGCAGGCGGGTCTCCCCGGCGCTGGCCTGACGCACGTGACCCGGCGCGTACTGCTCGACGAGCGTCACCCGCCAGCCCTCGTCGGCCAGCCGCAGCGCCAGCGACGCCCCCCAGATCCCCGCCCCCACCACGATCGCCGACTTCATCCACCGCTCCTTGATCGCGGACCGAAACCTACGTCCGACGTAGGCTACGTCGGATGCAGGTTTCGCCGATCGCCGCACCGGTGCGGCGATAATCAAAGGCATGATGGCGGCCGAATCGGCGCAGACGCTCGAACGGGGCTTACGGCTGTTGCGGCTGCTCGCCGACGCGAACCGGGGCCGCACGCCGACCGAGCTCGCCCAGGAGCTGGGCCTGAGCCGGCCGATCGTCTACCGGCTCCTGACGACCCTGCAGGCCGAGGGCTTCGCCCGGCGGGACGCGCAGGGCCGCGTGCACCTGGGCTTCGGGGTGCTCGTGCTGGCCCAGGCCGTGCATCCCCTGCTGCGGGCGGCGGCGCTGCCGGCGCTGCGCGCGCTGGCGGAGCAGGCCGGGGCGACCGCGCACCTGACGGTGGCCGAGGGCGACGAGGGCCTGGCTGTCGCGGTGGTCGAGCCCTCGTGGACCGACTTCCACGTCGCCTACCGGGAGGGCTCGCGCCATCCGCTGACGCGCGGCGCGGCCGGGCTGGCGCTGCTCGCGCTGCGCGAGGGCCGCACGGAGCCGCCGCTGCACACGAGCAGCGGACACCTCCAGGAGGGCGCGCAGGGCATCGCCGCGCCGATCCCGGGCCTGCCGTGGCTGGAGGCGTCCGTCGGCGTGGTCAGCTTCGCCGACCTCGACGCGGACAAGGTGGGCCCGTTGGTCCTGGAGGCCGCCGGCCGCCTCACGTCCGCGCTGTCCGAGCCCCCGCGCTGACGATCACCACTTGAGCAATGGGCGGCAGCTTGACATTCCCGGCGGCATGGCGAATCGTCGTACATATATAGGACACTGACGTCCGATTAACGGACAATATCTGCCGGACAAGCACAGGCCGGACAAGCAGAGGAGGCGTCATGCCGTACTACCGCGTGGTCGGGGAGGTGCCACGCAAGCGCCACGTGCAGTTCCGCGCACCCGACGGCGGGCTGTACAAGGAGGAGCTCATGGGAGAGGAGGGCTTCTCCTCCGACTCCTCGTTGCTCTACCACCGCCACGCGCCGACCGCCATCGTCAAGGCCGAGGCCGTGGACGCCGGAGCGCCCGGCCTCACGCCCAACCTGCCGCTGTCCCCGCGCCATTTCCGTACCCGGGACCTGACGCCCGACGGCGACCTGGTCTCCGGGCGGATGCTGCTCGCGGGCAACTCCGACGTCCGCATCTCGTACGCCGCGACGCAGGCGCCCAGCGAGCTGTACCGCGACTCGATGGGCGACGAGTGCGTCTACATCGCGAGCGGCAGGGCCCGGTTCGAGTCGGCGTACGGCGCGCTGGACGTGGCCGAGGGCGACTACGTGGTGATCCCCACCGGGACGATCCACCGGTGGGTGCCCGAGGGACCGGTGACCGCGCTGGTGATCGAGGCGGCCGGGCACATCAGACCGCCGAAGCGCTACCTGTCCCAGTTCGGCCAGTTCCTTGAGCACGCGCCGTACTGCGAGCGCGACCTGCGCGCACCGGCCGAGCCGCTGCTCGTGGACGGGGAGGAGGTCCCGGTCCTGGTCAGGACGCGGGGCGGGCTGACCCGGCTGACCTACGCCCACCATCCCTTCGACGTGGTGGGCTGGGACGGCTGCCTCTACCCGTACGCGTTCAACATCCAGGACTTCGAGCCGATCGTGAAGCGCACCCACGCGCCGCCGCCGGTTCACCAGACGTTCGAGGGCCCGGGCTTCGTCGTCTGCTCGTTCTGTCCGCGGCCGCTGGACTTCCATCCGGAGGCCGTGCCGATCCCGTACAACCACCACAACGTGGACTCCGACGAGTTCATGTTCTACGTGGGCGGCGACTACACGGCGAGGAGGGGGTCGGGCATCGACGTCGGCTCGATCTCACTGCACCCGGCCGGCTTCACGCACGGCCCGCAGCCGGGCGCGGTGGAGGCCGCCGTCGAGGCCGTACGCCAGGGGCACACCGAGACGACCGAGATGGCCGTCATGATCGACACCTTCCGCCCGCTCGACCTCGGCCAGGCCGCCCTGGCGTGCGAGGACACCGACTACGCGTGGACGTGGGCGAGATGAGCTTCGGGCTCGACAACCTGCCGTACGGCGTGTTCTCCCGGCCCGGGGAGCCCCGCAGGGTCGGCGTCCGGGTCGGGGACCAGGTCCTCGACCTGGCGGCCGCCCTCGGCGGGGACGTCTACGCGGCGCCCAGCCTCAACCCGCTGCTGGCCCTGGGCCGTGCGGCCTGGCAGGAGACACGGGCGCGGGTACGCGAGGCGGCGGCCACGGGCGACCACCTGATCCCGCTGGCGGAGGTGACCCTGCACCTGCCGGTCGAGGTGGCCGACTACGTGGACTTCTACGCCTCGCTCGAGCACGCGTCGAACCTCGGGCGGATGTTCCGGCCGGACGACGAGCCGCTGAAGCAGAACTGGCGGCACCTGCCCGTCGGCTACCACGGGCGGGCGGGCACCGTCGTCGTCTCGGGGACGCCGATCAGGCGGCCGTGCGGGCAGCGGCCGTCGTTCGGCCCGTCGCAGAAGCTCGACATCGAGGCGGAGGTCGGCTTCGTCGTCGGGGTGCCGACGCGGCTGGGCGAGCGCGCGGGCGCGTTCGAGGACCACGTCTTCGGGGTGGCGCTCGTCAACGACTGGAGCGCCCGCGACATCCAGGCGTGGGAGTACGTCCCGCTCGGTCCTTTCCTGGGCAAGTCGTTCGCCACCTCGATGTCCGCGTGGGTCACGCCGCTCGACGCCCTGGAGGAGGCCAGGGTCGAGGGCCGGTCGCAGGACCCCGAGCCCCTTCCGTACCTCGCCAGGCAGGCGCCCTGGGGGCTCGACCTCACCCTGCGCGTCGACCTGAACGGCGAGACGGTCTCGACGCCGTCGTTCCGCGACATGTACTGGACGCCCGACCAGATGCTCGCCCACATGACCGTGAACGGCGCCCGTCTGCGCACCGGCGATTTGTTCGCGAGCGGGACGGTCTCGTCGATCGGGCAGCCGGGTTCGCTCATCGAGCTGACCTGGAACGGCGCGGACCCGGTCAAACTGCCCGGCGAGACCCGCACCTTCCTGGAGGACGGCGACACCGTAACGATCAGCGCGTGGACCTCGCACGGGATCAGCCTCGGCGAGGTTTCGGGGAAGGTCCTTCCGGCCACTTAGCGTATTTCTGTCGTCACCCCTCGCTATCTTGGGTGCCCGTGAAGCCACGCACCCTGCCTCCCGCCGCCCGTGCCCTGTTCGCGGTGCTGCTCGTGGCCTGTCCCGCGCTCGTCGCGGGCTGCGCCGTACGCGTGCCGCCCGTGCCGCGCATCACGATGACCCCGGCCTCCGGCGCGGCGTCCGTCGCGCCGGAGGCGGGGTTGGTCGTCAGGGCGGAGGGCGGCAGGCTGACCAGCGTGCTGGCGTTCGCGGGGCGCGACCCGGTGCCCGGCGCCTTCGACCCGGCCCGCACCGTGTGGCGGTCGTCGTGGACGCTGCGCCCCGGCACGCAGTATGTCGTCAACGCCGTCGCGACCGGCGCCCAGGGCGTCACCGCCCAGGTCGCGGGCCGGTTCCGCACGCTCACCCCGCGCCGTGAGGTCGCCGTCGCCTCGGTCGTCCCCTACGACGGGGAGACGGTCGGGGTCGGCATGCCGATCATCGTGACGTTCACCAGGCCGGTCGAGGACCGCGCGGCGGTCGAGCGGGCGCTGGAGGTCCGGGGCCCGGCCGAGGGCGCCTGGCACTGGGCGAGCTCCACCCAGGTCGTCTACCGGCCGCGGAAGTGGTGGCCGGCCGGTGTCGACGTGCGTTTCACCGCTCATCTCGCCGGCGTCCGCGCCGCTCCCGGCACGTACGGCGCGGCCGACCGGAGCGTTGCCTTCACCGTGGGGCGGGCCATGATCAGCACGGTCGACACCCGTGCCCACCAGATGGTGGTGCGGCAGGACGGCAGGGTGGCCCAGCGCATGCCGATCAGCGCCGGCATGGCGACCACCAGGGAGTACACGACCACGAGCGGGATCCACCTGACGATGGACAAGGGCAACCCCGTCCGCATGGTCTCGCCGGGCCGCCGCAAGGGCGACCCCGGCTACTACGACAAGCTGATCGACTACGCCGTACGGATCTCCAACAGCGGCGAGTACGTCCACGCGCTGGACAACCTGTGGGCGCAGGGCCGGGCCAACGTCAGCCACGGCTGCGTGAACGTCCACCCCGACCAGGCGCGGTGGTTCTACGAGCACGCGCTGCGCGGCGATCCCGTCGTCGTCACCGGCACCACGCGCGCACTGGAGTGGAACAACGGCTGGGGCTACTGGCAGCTCTCCTGGCCCCGGTGGCTGGCCGGCAGCGCCCTCCCGCACGCCGTCGCCGGGACCCCTTCCGCCGCCTCTTGACAGAGGTGGCCGCATCCAAGTCAGCGTCCTGCATTACGGTCGAGTCATGGCAGTAGCAATCGATCTGACCCTTTACTGCGAGAACGCCCGGCTCCTCGCCGAGTTCTGGAAGACGGCGCTCGGCTACGTCGACGAGATCCCGGCGGCCCGATACGCGACCAGTGATGAGTCGTTCGCGCGGTCCGATCTGCCGTCCGGCGGCACCGAGGACGACGGGGCCTGCCTCTGCGACCCCGAGGGGGTCGGCCCTCGGCTCTCCATCCTCCGGGTCCCCGAGCGGAAGACGGCGGAAAACCGGCTCCACATCGACGTCCGCGTGCCGGGAGACGGCACGGCCGCCGACCGGTGGGAGCGGATCAGGGCGGAGGCCGCCCGGCTGGTGCGCGCCGGCGGCACGATCCTCGAGGCGTTCGACGACCACATCCTGATGGCCGACCCGGAGGGCAACGAGTTCCGCGTCGCCCCGTCCCCGGCGTGAAACCCGCCTGAGCCCCGGCGCTCTGGGAGACCGCGGCCGTACGAGTTAGGTTTGAGGAGGAGGAACCCGGCCAGAGCGGTGTTCGTTCATTGCTATGGAGGCGGCAATGGACCCCTGGATCGTATGGCTCATCCTGGCGGCGGTGCTGGGTGCCGCGGAGATCTTCACGCTGACCGCGGCGTTGGGGCTGCTGTCCGTCGCGGCCCTGCTCACGACCGTCGTCGCGGCCGTCGGACTGCCGCCCGCGATCCAGTTGGCCGTGTTCGTCGTCGCCTCCGCCGCCGGCCTCGCCGGGGTGCGCCCGATCGCGCTCCGGCACATCAAGCAGCCGCCGCCGAAGCGCTTCGGAGTGTCCGCGCTCGTCGGCAAGTCCGCGTACGTGACCAAGGAGGTCACCGGCAGGGACGGCCGGGTCCGGATCGGTGGCGAGGAGTGGTCGGCACGTGCCTACGACGAGACGCTCGTGATCCCGCCGGGGGCCACGGTCGACGTCATGGAGATCGAGGGCGCCACCGCCCTCGTCTATCCCCGGGAGTGAGCAATGGACGCAGCAGTGATCGCCGGAATCGTCATCGCGTTCGTCGCGATCCTGACGGTGCTGCGGGCGGTCCGGATCGTGCCCCAGGCCAGAGCCGGCAACGTCGAGCGCCTGGGCAGGTACTACCGCACACTCGGCCCCGGCCTGAACTTCGTCATCCCCTTCATCGACCGGGTCCGGCCGCTGCTGGACCTGCGCGAGCAGGTGGTGTCGTTCAAGCCGCAGCCGGTCATCACCGAGGACAACCTCGTCGTGGACATCGACACGGTGCTGTATTTCCAGGTCACCGATCCCCGGGCGGCGGAGTACGAGATCGCCAACTTCATCCAGGGCGTCGAGCAGCTCACCGTGACGACGCTGCGCAACGTGGTCGGCGGCATGGACCTGGAGAAGACGCTCACCTCTCGTGACATGATCAACAGCCAGCTGCGCGGCGTGCTGGACGAGGCCACCGGCAAGTGGGGCATCCGGGTCAACCGGGTCGAGATCAAGGCGATCGACCCGCCGAAGACCATCAAGGACGCGATGGAGAAGCAGATGCGCGCCGAGCGGGACAAGCGCGCGGCGATCCTCACGGCCGAGGGCCAGCGGCAGTCGCAGATCCTCACGGCCGAGGGTGAGAAGCAGAGCGCGATCCTGCGCGCCGAGGGCGAGCGGACCTCCCAGATCCTCAAGGCCCAGGGCCAGTCGCAGGCGATCGACGAGGTGTTCCAGGCCGTGCACCGCAACGACCCCGACCCCAAGCTGCTCGCCTACCAGTACCTCCAGGTGCTGCCCCAGCTCGCCCAGGGCCAGGGCAACACGATGTGGGTGATCCCGAGCGAGGTCACCTCGGCGCTCAATACGCTGTCGAGGGCGTTCACCGAGTCGCTGCCCGCCAGCCGGGTCACCGGGGCGGACGGCAGGCACGAGCGGAGCGCGGCGGGCAGTGAGGCGGTCGCCGAGGCCGAGCGCGCCGCCGCCGAGGCCAAGGCGGCGGCCGAGGACAGCGAGCTGGGACCGCGCCAGATCGAGGCCCGTCGTCCCGCCCTCGGCGCGGACGGCGTCTCCAACCCCGACCCGGCCCACGCCGTACGCCCGGACGAGCGCCCGTAGCGCACTCCGGGGAGAGCAGGACCACAGCAGCTCGTTCCCTGTCAGGCGCCTGCCGCCGGTCCGTACGCTCGCAGGAAGGTGTCGACGGCGGCGTCGGCGACGCCGCGGGCCTCTTCGGGGGAGGCGGTGCGGGTGCCGAGCGCCGTCCGCGCCTCCATCGGGCCGGTGAGCAGCGCCAGGAACTGCTCGGCCGCGAGCGCCGGGTCGCAGGGACGTAGGCGTCCGGACAGGGAGAGCCGGGCCAGCCGATCCGCCAGGGCCTCGGCGAGCCGGCGCCCCGTCCGCCCCTGCACGATCTCGACGATGTCGGGGATTCGGGCGATCTGACCGTAGGTCAGCCGTCGCAGCGCGTGCGAGCGCTCACCGCAGCACACCTGGAGCAGGCTGTACGCCACGTCCTCGAAGACGGCCCGCAGATCGTCACCGGGATCCCGCAGCCTGTCCACCACGGCCAGGTTCTCCGCCGACACGGCGTCGGCCGCGACCTCCATCGCCTGCCGGAACAGGCTCTCCTTGTCGCCGAAGTGGTTGTAGACGGTCAGCTTGGCGACCCCCGCCGCTTCGGCGATCTCCTGCACGGACGCCTGCGCGTAGCCCTGCTCGGCGAAGACGGCGAAAGCGGCCTTCAGGATCGCCCGCCGCTTGTCGATGCGTCCCCGGGAGTCGGGGCGTCCCGCCGTCGTCAGCTCCGCCATCACGACCCGCACTGTACCAGCGGGACCACTTGAGTGAACCCGCTTGTTCAAAACCTTTCAGATCAATAGAGTAAACCGGCAAGTTCAATCTGGAAGGGGAACTCGTGATCGTCAACATCCTGCGGTTCAGCTTCAGAGACGGGACCACCGACGAGGAGAAGGAGGAGGTGCTGGCGGCGATGAGGCGCACGGCGTCCGTCGAGTCGGTGGCGTTCTCCAGCGTCGGCCAGGACCTGGGGGATCCCTCCGACGGCTACACCCACGCCTACCTCGCCGCCGTCGAGGACCTCGCGGCGCTGGAGCGGTACATGTACGACCCGGTGCATCTGGAAGGCGACCCGCACATCCTGCCCCGCCTCGACCGGCTCTCGGCGGTGCGCCTGTCGGACGACCCGGATCCCGGCCTGCACGAGAAGATCACCGCCATGCACCTGAAGAAGGTGGCGACCTATCCCGAGTGGGGCCGGCTCCTCGACGCCATCCCCAACGGCCGGGTCTCCGGTTAGCGGCGGCCCCCGGCGCTCAGGACGCGGCGAGGGCCACGCGATCGGCGAAGCGGGTGTAACGCGACAGCTCGTCGCGTGCCGGGGTGATGATCAGCTCCCCGGCGACCTGTTCGATGCCGGCGCGCAACTCCTTGGCGGCTCTGCGCGCCCTGCGCCGCCCCCCGGCCCAGGCGAACACCCGGCACAGCGCGGCGATCAGCACGCCCGCCAGCGCGCCGCCCAGCAGGAGCACGGTCGGCCACGGCGCCCGGCCGACCGTGGGGGTGGGAAGCCCGGGCAGCATGAGGTAGTCCAGCGCGAAGCGCACGAGCAGCCAGATCGCGCCCGCGACCATCGCGGCGACCGTCAGCCACTGCGCGGTCCCCGCCACCCGCCACCACCGAGGGGCGCTGGAGACGCCGCCCGAGGTGGCCGCGGCGATCGTGCGGTCCAGGGCGTCCGTCAGCTCCTCCGACCGCGACCGCGCCGCGTGCCGTACGGCTGTCGCCCACGGCTCGGGCACCGTGGCCGAGGCCGCGGCCCCGACGTCGCGCAGGGCGGTGTCCACGGCCGAGACCTCCACGGCGGTGGCCGCGGGCAGCGAGGAACGGGCACCCTTGGCCAGGTGGAGACGGCGCAGCGGATCGGGCCGCAGCCTGCGCAGCCAGCGCGTCACCGGCCAGCCCGTCGCGGCGATCGAGCGGTGCCGGTGCGACTTCGCGACCGCCTCGATCACGACGGGCACCCCGGCCGCCTGTGCGAGCGCCCGCGTCAGAGCCCTGCTCACGGCGACCTCCGGCACCGCGACCTGTCCCGGCGCGGGCGGGGTGTCCGCCCAGAGCGCGGCGGCGGCCGAGGCCACGTCGGCGGCGAGCCGCGACGACCAGGCGCGGCGGCGGGAGACCTGACGGTCGAGCAGCGCCCGCAGTTCGGGGACGCCCTCGCCGGTGCGGGCGGAGACGCCGAGCACCGGCACCCCTTCGAGCCCGTCGGCCGCCAGCAGGCCGCGCAGGTCGTCGAGACAGCGCTTGACCGACCGCTCCGGCAGCCGGTCCACCTGATTGAGCACGACGACCATGACGTCCCGGTGCCGGGCGAGCGGGCGCAGGTAGCGCTCGTGCACGGCCGCGTCGGCGTACTTCTGCGGGTCGAGCACCCAGACCAGCAGGTCGACCGCGGCGACCAGGCGGTCGACCTCCCTGCGGTGGGACAGCTCGATGGAGTCGTGGTCGGGCAGGTCCAGCAGGATCAGCCCCGACGCGTCACCCTCGACCGTGTGACGCAACGGGACGTCGAGCCAGTCGAGCAGCGGTCCCGAGCCGTCCGGGCCCCACAGGGCCGCCTGCGCCTTGGCGGTCGTCGGCCGGGTCACTCCCACCGTCGCCAGTTCGGTCCCGGACAGGGCGTTGAACAGCGACGACTTGCCGCTGCCCGTCGCCCCGGCGAGGGCGACCGCGGTGTGCTCCACCGACAGGCCGCGCCGTGCGCCCGCCCGGGCGACCACGGCGCGGGCGTGGTCCACGGCCTCCTGGCCGAGCCGGCCCTCCGCCAGGTCGGCGGCCTCGGCGAGCGCCTCCAGGCGGTCGTCCAGCGACGCATCCGCCTTCCTGCGCGGGAGCTTCACAGGACGCCCCTCTCCTGTACGGCCTTGGCGGCCTCCCGCAGCCGGGCCGCCGTCTCCGGAGCCGGGCCCAGCCCCTCCACGAGGGAGGTGAAGCGGGAGCGTTCCTCGTCGAGCAGCGCGCGGACGCGCCGTCGGAGGTCCTCGCGCGCCTCCTGGGTCAGCGTGCGTACGGCCTGGTCGCCGAAGACGGCTTCGAGCAGCTTCTGGCTGAGCACGCCGGTGCCTCCGGCGATGCCCAGCTCGATGCCGGTGATCCCGCCGGTCGTGGAGAACACCGCCAGCATGATCAGTACGCCGAGGCTGTTCACGCCGAACGACGCCGCCCGGGCGAGCGTGCGCCGGTCGGCGCCCTCGGAGCGGACGAGATCGAGCACGTGCCCCTGCCAGTCGCGTACGGCCGCGCCGGCCCGGCCGGGCAGATCGGCGGACGCGCGGCCGAGCCGCCCGGAGACGGCGACGCCGGACTTCTCCAGCAGGTCGCGCCCGGCGGGAAGGGCCAGCCACGCCTCGACGGCCCGCTCCGCGGCGCCGTCGGCGGTGGCGCGGATCAGCGACTCCACCCCGCTCTCCAGCGCGACCCGCAGCTCCCTGTCGGGCGCGGGGCGGCCCCGGAAGGCGGCGACGAGGCGATCGCGCAGCCAGCCGACACGGGACTCCAGGGCCCGCATGAGGTCGCCGGTGCCCACGAAGTCCTGCCAGCGGGCCAGCACCTCCCCGCGCAGCAGCCTGCCGTCGCGCATCCCCTCGTCGAACGCCGACATCGCCACGTCGTACGCCCTGGCCGCGATGTCGCGCAGCTCGGCGATCCCCGCCCGCTGGCGCTCCACCCGGTCGGCCAGGTCGGGCACCCGGGTGCCGAGGCTGTCCAGGGCGCCGGTCAGGGTCCGCCGTACGACCTCGGCCCGCGCCTTGGCGTCCACGGACAGGTCGGCGAGCCAGGTCGCGATCGGCTGCACGACGTGGGCGGGCAGCCGGGCCCGCTCGGACGGCAGCTCCAGCTCCGGAACGGCGAACAGCGGCGTGCCGCCCAGGCCGTTCTCCCGCAGGAGCCGGGTCAGGTCGGCGGCCACGGGGTCGCGTGCCTCGGCCGGGACTCGCTGGAGGATCACCGCGAGCGCCGTGCTCCGCTCCCGGGCCAGGCGCAGGAAGCTCCACGGCACCTCGTCGGCGTACCGCGCGGCGGTCGTGACGAACAGCCACAGGTCGGCCGCGGCGAGGAGCTGCGCGGCCAGCTCGCGGTTGGCCGTGACGATCGAGTCGATGTCGGGGGCGTCGAGCAGCGCCAGCCCGGGGGGCACGGCCTCCACGGGGGCGATCCGCAGGGTGCCTGGCTCGCCGCGTCCCGCGCAGGCCGACCCGCCCGTCACCCTCGCCAGCCCGGGCAGGATGGCGGTGGAGGTGAACCAGGCGGCGTCGGCGGGGTTGCACACCAGAGTCGGCGCGAGCGTGGTGGGCCGCAGCACCCCGGGCTCGGTGACGATCATGCCGGCCAGCGAGTTGACCAGGGTGGACTTGCCCGCCCCGGTGGAACCGCCGACCACGGCGAGCAGCGGCGCGTCGATGGCCGCCAGGCGGGGCAGCAGGTAGTCGTCGAGCTGCCCGCGCAGCTCCCCCAGGACGCGCCGGTCGCCCACGGCGTCCCCGATCTCCAGGGGGAACAGGTCCTGATCGAGGTGACGCCGCAGGCTCTCCAGGGCGGCCCGCAGCCTGTCGTTCCCCGCCATACTTTCGACCTTCCCTGAGGAAGGCCGCCGAATCAGCCGCCCCGGCCGGTCAGGCGGCGGGAGTGGGCGCGGGCAGCAGCACCTTGCACTTGTCGTACGCCTTGGCCACCTTGGGGTCCTTCGTGGACAGATCGCGCACGCGTCCGCCGGCGGGCAGCTCGGCGCCGTTGTCCTTCATGCAGGTGCGGAACGCCTGCATGGCCTGCGGATCGACGCCGCGCCCGCCGCCGAACCCGCCCCGGCCGCCTTGCGGCATCAGCGAGCGGCACGCCTCGAACGCCTTGCTCATGGCGGGGTCCATCGAGCGGAATCCGCCGAAGCCCCCGCTCGGTCTGGCGGTCGGTCTGCCCGAGGGTCTGGCGCTGGGCCGCCCGCTGGGCGGCGTGACGCCGTTCTTGCGCAGGCACTCGGTGAACGCGGCCCGGGGGTCGGCGCTCGAACCACCGCCGGCGACGGCCTGCGTGGTGGTCGGGGCGGCGGTGTCGTCACCGCCGCCGCAGCCGGTCACCGTGACCGCCAGGGCCGCCGCAGCGACCGCGATGGACAGGTATCGCAAAGGGATCACCCTCGCCTTTCGTTGGACTCATCGAGGAGGGCACGCGGGGAGGCGGACGCGGAACACCGCGCCGCGGCCGGGCTCGCTGTCGGCCGTGATGGTGCCGCCGTGGGCCTGGACGAGAGCGGCGGCGATGGACAGGCCGAGCCCCGTGCCGCCGGAGTCCGACCGGCTGCGCGAGGGATCGGCGCGGTAGAACCTCTCGAAGACGCGCTCGACGTCGCCGGGGGCCAGACCGGGCCCGTCATCGGCCACCTCGATCAGGGCCTGCGATCCGGGCACGATCCCCACGCCGACGCGGAAGGCGGTGCCCGCGGGGGTGTGCCGCAGGGCGTTGCTGACGAGGTTGCCGACGACCTGGCGCAGCCGCGCCTCGTCGCCGAGCACCCGCACCGGCTCGTCCGAGTCGTCCAGCCGCAGCAGGTCGATCTCCCGGTCGGGCGCGAGGGTCTGCGCGTCGAGCACCGCCCCGGCCGCGAGGCTGAGCACGTCGACCGGGCGGCGTTCGAGAGGACGCTGCTGGTCGAGCCGGGCGAGCAGCAGCAGGTCGTCCACGAGCAGGCCCATCCGTACGGCCTGGTCCTCGATGCGGCGCAGCAGCAGGACGGGGTCCTGCGAACTCTGCTGCCGGTACAGCTCGGCGAAGCCGCGGATCGAGGTGAGCGGGGTGCGCAGCTCGTGGGAGGCGTCGGCCATGAACCGGCGCATCCGCTCCTGCGACGCCTCCCGCTCCCGGAACGCCGTCTCGATCTGCGTGAGCATGCCGTTGATGGACCGGCCGAGACGGCCCATCTCCGTGCGCCGGTGCCGGAGCGGGACGCGCCGGGACAGGTCGCCCGCCGCGATCGCCTCCGCCGTCCGCTCGATCTCCCCCAGCGGGCGCAGGCTGCGCCGTACGAGCCAGTAGCAGGCGATTCCGAGCGCGACGAGCACGGCGAGACCGACCCCCAGGACGATCACCGCCAGCCGGGAGACCGTGCCGTCGATGTCGGCCAGGCTGATGGCCGCGACACGGAAGCGGGTGCCGTCATCCTCGCGTACGGCGATCGCCCGCCACAGCGCCCCCGAGGGGCTCTCCGCCGTGAACAGCCACTGCCTGCGGTCCTGCCGGGGCCGGGGCAGCGCGGGCGGCGGATCGGCGCTCGGCGGCTCCTGGACGGTGCGGACGACGGCTCCGTTGCGGTCGAGCAGGACGATGTAGAACGAGCCGAACTGCCGCGGCGGCCGGAACACGTTGCCCGTGACCGCGGACGGAGGGGGCGGCTCCGCCGGGCGCCGGCCGACGGCCATGAGCTGCGCGTCGACCCGGTCCACCAGGTAGCCCCGCAGGAGCTGTACGGCGAAGCCGCCGGTCAGTGCGATCGCGAGCGCCACGAGCAGCAGCGTCCCCGCCACGAGCCGCAGCCAGAGCGGGGTCCTCGCGACCCGCCGTCGCAGCTCGCGGATGCTCAGCAGGCGCAGCACCGCGCCCGCACGCGGCGGCCGCGGCCACCGGCGGGTGCGGGCCGGCCCACCGGCCTTGGCAGCGGCGTTGCGGGCCGGTCCGCCGACGTGGAGCAGGTCACTGACGCGGCGCACGGAGGACATAGCCCACGCCGCGGAGCGTGTGGATCAGCTTGGGCTCGGCAGTGTCGATCTTGCGCCGGAGATAGGACACGTACGACTCGACCACGTTGTGGTCGCCGCCGAAGTCGTAGTGCCAGACGTGGTCGAGGATCTGCGCCTTCGACACCACCCGGCCCTGGTTGACCATGAAGTAGTGCAGCAGCTTGAACTCGGTGGGCGACAGCCGTACGGGGACGCCGTCCCGCCAGACCTGGCGGGAGTCCTCGTCGAGCTCGAGGTCGGCGACCCGCAGCCGGGCGGGGACGGCGTCGCCGCCGCGCGTGCGGCGCAGCACGGCCCGGATGCGCGCGAGCACCTCCTCCAGGCTGAACGGCTTGGTGACGTAGTCGTCGCCGCAGCCGAGCCCGGTGATCTTGTCCTCGTTCGCGTCCCTGGCGGTGAGGAACAGCACGGGGACCCGCCGCCCGGAGGCGTGGAGCCGGTCGGAGACGGCGAAGCCGTCCAGATCCGGCAGCATGACGTCGAGCACGATCAGATCGGGACGCACCTTGCCGGCGATCTGGACCGCCTCCCGGCCGGTGGACGCGGTGATCACCTCGAACCCGGCGTACCGGAGGCTCGCCGACAGCAACTCCCTGATGTCGGGCTCGTCGTCGACGACCAGCAGGCGGCCCTCCACGGTCACGATCCCGCTCTCCGGCCCATGGCCGAGCCCTCGGTGACGGACGTCGCCGCCACCTGGCCCTGGGCGTCGGCGGTGCCCGCGACGGTGACGAAGCTGCCCGGCTTCAGGTCGGAGACCTTGCCCGTCCGGGTGACCTGGACCTTGGTGTCTCGCGAGGTCGTCACCGTGACCACGCCGCCGTTCACGGTCTGGACGTAGATCTTGTCGCCGTCGACCAGCTTGACCGTGCCGAAGGTCATGCCGCCGGGCCCTGCTCCTGCCCCTGCGCCCGCCCCTCTTCCGGCGCCGCCGCCCGCGCCCGCGAAGCCGCCGCCCGCGCCTCGTGCGTACCCGCCGCCGAGCCCGCCGCCCACGGGGGCCTGGCCGTACGCGCCGGGACCGGCCGCGCGGGACGGGACCTGGCCCGGCGTGGCGCCGCCCAGGAGCTTCTGCACCTGGATGCCGAGGAGCAGCCCGGCCACGAGCAGGACGCCTCCGGCCAGGGCGAGCGTCAGCTTCGACCCGCCCGCACCAGCGGGACGCGCGGCCAGCACCTCCTGGAGGTCGTCGTCGAACGGCGAGGTCTCCAGAAGCTCCTCGGTGTCGTGCCTGCTCACATCCATCTCCCTTCCATGGGCCCGGCCATCACTCGAAGCGGAGGGCTTCGATCGGCCGCAGCCCGGCGGCGCGGTTGGCGGGGTAGCTGCCGAAGAACAGGCCGATCGCGACCGAGACGCCGAGCGCCAGCGCGATCGACGTGGGGACGATCACCGGCTGGACGCCCGCGATCGTGAACTGGGCGCCGATCACGGCGATCAGCACGCCCAGCAGGCCGCCGACGAGGCTGAGCATCGTCGCCTCGGCGAGGAACTGGCCGAGGATCGCGCCCTTGGGCGCGCCGATCGCCTTGCGGATGCCGATCTCCCTGGTCCGCTCGGTGACCGTGACGAGCATGATGTTGGTGATGCCGATGCCGCCGACGAGCAGGCTGATCGCGGCCACCGCGCCGAGCAGGACCGTGAACGTCCCGGTCGCCGCGCTGACCGTCTCCTGCAGGGTCGCCTGGTTGAGGATGCGGTAGTCGGCGCTCGCCGAGCCGGTGATGCCGTGCCGCTGGTTGAGCACCTCGGTGACCTCGGTCTGCGCGGCGTCCACCGCCTCGGCGCTCTTGGCCTGGACGAGGATCTGCCCCAGCGGCCCGAATCCGGTCAGGCTCTGCTGCACGGCGGGCAGCGGGGCGATGGCCACGTCGTCGGCGTCCTGGAACCCGGACGAGCCGGCCTCCTTGAGCACGCCCACGACGGTGAACGGCACGCCCGACACCGTGATCTGCTTGCCGAGGGGATCGACCGTGCCGAACAGGTTCTCGGCCACCGTCTGCCCGATCACCACGACCTTGCGCGCGGCGAGCACGTCGTCGTTGTAGAAGTAGGCCCCCTTGACCACCGGCTTGTTGGACGCCTCGAAGTAGCTCGGGTAGGTGCCCACGAGCTGGCTGATCGAGTGGCTCGCCCCTTCGTACGTCGCGGTCTGGGACTGGGCCGTCACGACCGGTGAGACGCTCTTGACCGAGGGGGCGTTCGCCGGGTCGGCCAGCGCCCGCGCGTCGTCGACGGTGAGGTCCTTGGCCTGGGTGCGCGGGCCGGTGTTCTGCCGCCCGGCCTGCGTGCCGCCTCCCCCGCCGCCTCCCCCGCCGCCGAAACCGCGGGCGAACCCGCCGCCCGGGCCGCCCCCGCCGCCCGAGGTGGACGGCGTGACCGTCAGCGAGTTGGCGCCGAGCCGCTGGATGTTCTGCTGGATCTGCTGTGATGACCCCTCGCCGACCGCGACCAGCAGGATCACCGCGGCGACGCCGATCAGGATGCCGAGCATGGTGAGCGCGCTGCGCATCTTGTTGGCGGCCAGGCCGCGCAGTGCGAAACGCAGGACCTCCGCGGCGTTCACGAGGCCACCTCCGCGAGCCGCGGGGGCAACCCGTCGACCGGCGTCGTACGCACGTCCTCCACGATCTGGCCGTCCATGAGGCGGACGACCCGTTTGGCGTGCGCGGCGACCTCCTCCTCGTGCGTGATGACGACCAGGGTCCGGCCGCTCGCGCTGAGACGGTCGAAGATGTTCATGACGTCCTCGCTGGACTTGCTGTCGAGAGCGCCCGTGGGCTCGTCGGCCAGCAGCAGGGTCGGCGCGGTGACGAGCGCGCGGGCCACCGCCACCCGCTGCTGCTGGCCGCCGGACAGCTCGTTGGGCTGATGGTGGACGCGCTCGGCGAGCCCGACCCGGTCGAGCGCGGCCAGCGCCCTGCGGCGCCGCTCCGCGGCCTTGACCCCGCCGTACGCCAGGGGAAGCTCGACGTTGGCGAGCGCGCTCATCCGGGGGATGAGGTTGAACGATTGGAAGACGAAGCCGAGTTTGCGGTTGCGGACGACGGCGAGCCGCCGCTCGTCGAGCCCGCCGACGTCGGTGCCGTCGAGGTGGTAACTCCCCCCGGACGGGACGTCGAGGCAGCCGATGATGTTCATCAGCGTGGACTTGCCGGAGCCGGAGGCGCCCATGATCGCCACGTAGTCGCCGCGCTCCACCCTGAGCGACACGCCGCGCAGGGCGCGCACCGCGGTCTCGCCCTCGCCGTACACCTTGGTGACGTGGCCCAGATCGAGCACAGGGGGGTCGAGCACAGGGCGGTCGAGCACCTGTTGCGGGCCGGCCCTCATCGGTTGCCTCCGCCGCCACCGCCGCCGCCGAAGCCGCGGCCGAACCCGCCTCCGCCGCCGGGGAACTGGATGCCGCCGCCTCCGCCGGTCGTCGATGCCTGGGGCCGCACCACCTGGTCGCCCTCCTGGAGTCCCGACTTGATCTCGGTGGTGGTGTCGCCCTTCAGGCCGACCTCCACCCGCTTCACGACCTGCTTGCCGTTCTCCAGCACGGTCACCGTGGTCTGGCCGCCCGCCGTGCTGACCGCGGAGGACGCCACCGTGAGCACGTCGTCCGCCGTGCCCACGGTCACCTGGACCGTGGCCGTCTGGCCGAGCCGTACGGTGGAGGGCACGTCGGTCAGCGAGATCGTCACGGCGTACTGGACGACGTTGTTGTTCGTCTGCGGCTGCGGGTCGACCACCGTCACCTTGCCGGCGGCGGTGACCCCGGCGAGGGCGTCGAACGACACGGTCGCCGCCTGGCCGACCTTGATCCTGCTGACGTCGGCCTCGGTGAAGTTCCCCACGATCCGCAGGCGGGCGGGGTCGGCGATCTCGATGAAGCCGCCGGACCCGCTGGATCCGCTCGACGCCGCGGAACCGCTCTGCGACTGCCCCTGACCGCCCTGCGAAGACCCGCCGGATCCACCGGACCCGCCGGACGCGCCCGAGGAGCCGCCCACGGCTCCGTTGACCGCCGTGACGACCCCGGTGAAGGGCGCCTTGATCACCGTGCCCGCCAGCGTCCGCTTGGCCGACCGGTAGGCGTTCCTCGCGCTGATGTACTGCGAGTAGCCCGACGCCGTCGAGGTGTCCGCCTCCTCGGCGGCGTCCAGGCTCGCCCGGGCCGCCTCAAGGCTCTCCCGGGCGGCCGTGTCGTCGATGCGCGCGAGCACCTGTCCCTTCCTGACCTTGTCGCCGCTCTCGACCAGTACGGACTCGACGGTGCCGTTCGCAGCGAAATCGAGGGCGCGCGTCCTGGCGCTCTCGACGGAACCGGAGGCCGATACCGAGGCGAGCACGGTCCCGCGGGTCACCCGGGTCGTCAGCGGCGCGGCGCCGTCTCCTGAGGAGTCGCCTCCCACGGACGCCCAGGCCGCCGCGATCCCGCCGAGCAGCAGTACCACCAGGACACCGTTGATGATCAGCGTCCTGCGCTTCGTCGACAGCTTCACGACGTCGAACCATGGCAAACCCCGCTTCGGGCAACCTAGGCCGATGCTGAGGGTTTGCTGACAGTCCGCATCAAGGTGCGCATCCACAGACAACTCTCAGGTACGGCCAAGCCACCGGTCACGTGGCGTCAGCAGGATGTCCGCCATGAGATTTAGCGAGGGACTGCCGGATTCATCCGGCAGGGGATTCGCTTCCCTGATACCGTCTTCGCGTGCCCAGAGGGCATCGGTCAGGGCTTGGCCGTCGCCTACTCCGGCTACCTCAGCCGGGGAAAGCGAGAAGCCGTCCTCTTCAGGGGACGGAGGAGTCACGAGATCGAGCACTCCACTTCGGGCTGGAGGGCTCGCGCTGGCGGGGATCGTCATCGCGAGCGTCGCCGTGATCTCCGCCGGTGGTGGCGACACCTCCGCGGCCGACCGGATGGCGCTCGCCTCGGTCAGGCGGGGCACGGTCACGTCATACGTCTCCGCCGCCGGCAACACGGTCGACACCGGCGTGCGCGATCTCGCGTTCGGAGCTGAGGGCACGGTCGAGAAGGTCTACGTCAAGGTGGGCCAGAAGGTCCGCCGCGGCAAGGTCCTCGCCCGGATCGACGACACCATCGCCAGGGAGAACTACGAGGCCGCCAAGGCCGCCCTCGCCGCCGCCCAGGAGACCCTCGACGACGTCGAGAACGGCACGGCCACCACAGGCGGTTCCGGGACCGGGGCATCCACCGGCACAACCGGCTCGGGAGGCGCCGGCGGGGCCAGAACCCCCGGCGGCGGCACGGGCGCCGGAGCCGGATCGGGGAACGCGGGCGGCGCCGGGGCAGGAAGCGCGGGCGGTTCCGGCGCGGGAGCCGGGGCGGGAAGCCCGGGCGGTTCCGGGAGTGGCGGCGCGGTCTCGTGCCCGGCCCCCTCCGTCCGGCCTTCCGGGCAGGCGTCCACGCGCCCCTCCTCGCAGCCCTCGTCACGGCCTTCCGCGACCACCCGGCCGTCGAGCCGCCCCGCCGCCGCGGCGAACAGCGGCGCGAGCGCGGCGAGCATCAGGCTCGTGGCGTACCGGGGCGGTGACCACGGCGGCTCCAAGCCCGAGCCGAGTCCGGCGCCCACGGCCACGCCTCGCCCGCATCCGCACCCGAAACCGTCCAGGACGCACCGTCCGGCCCCCACGGACGGCGGCGCGACCGCGCCGAATCCCGAGGTGAGCGTCTCGATCCTGCCCACGGCGCCGGCACAGCAGCCGTCCACGAAGCCGAGCCCCTCCCCCAGCGGCTCCTCCTCCGCCTGCGCACCCGGCCAGGGCGGCCGGAACTCGCAGGGGCAGGGCTCGCAGGGACAGAGCGGACAAGGGCAGGGCGGCGGCGCACAGGGACGTGCGGGCTTCGGCGGCGGCCAGGCAGGACAGGGAGGCCAGGGTGGTCAAGGCGGCCAAGGGGGCGCCCGGCTCACCGAGGCACAGGCCGAGGCGCAGGTCAGCCAGGCGACGACCGAACTGGCCGAGGCCAAGGAGGCGCTCGCCGGTGTGAGGATCAAGGCTCCGGCGGACGGCACGATCCTGTCCGTCGCGGGGACCACCGGCTCCCGCTACACCTCGGGGACCTTCATCACCCTCGGCGACCTCGACGACCTGCAGGTGCAGGCGCTGTTCACCGAGTCGGACATCCGCTTCCTGAAGGTCGGTCAGGCCGCCACCGTGACGCTGCCCACGCAACCGGGGCAGGAGTACCCCGGAACGGTCGCCCACATCGACCCGACCGCGACCACCAGCAACCGCCTGGTCCGTTACGGCGTGACGATCGTCCTGAACAGCCGCCCCGCCCGCCTGCTGCTGGGACAGAGCGCCACCGTACGGGTGACGACCGGCGAGGCGGCCGACGCGCTCTACGTGCCCTCACGGGCCGTACGCACCCAGAGTGACGGCACGGCCGTGGTCACGGTGGCCGACGGCGGGACGCAGTCGCGCCGTACGGTCAAGGTCGGCGTACGCGGCGACAGCTACGTGGAGATCACGGGCGGCCTCTCCGAAGGCGACCAGGTCGTCCTGCCCGCCGCCTCCACCGCCTTCCCCGACGAAGGCTTCCCCGCCGCCCGCTGACCTCAGGCTCACGGCCCCCCGTTTGCCGGCGACACGCCTGTGGACGAGGACGGCCGTTCGTCCGGCGCAGGAGAGAATCGCATGAACGGAATGTTGTAGTGGACAGCCCATCCAGCGGAGCGGAGTCGCCCGAAGCGATGCGCGTGAACCTGGTTCGTGGATGGCGGCGACGTACGCTGTGCCCATGACCGCGGCGCACGATTACGAGGATCTGCACGCTCTGGTGGATAGGCTGCGGCCAGAGCAGGTCCGCGATCTGCATGCGGTCGTGCTCCGGCTGGTCAAGGCCAACGAGAGCACAGACAGGTCAGATGCGGAGCAAGAGGGCCGGCGGCGGCTGTCGTTCATCGGAGCGATGAGGTCGGGAGTCGGCGATCTGGCGGAACGCCATGAAGAGGTGCTTCGCGAGGGGTTGAATCGTCCGATGTGACGATCCTTCTCGATACGGGCCCCCTGGTCGCGGCGCTCGACGCCGACGACAAGGACCACGCGCGGTGCGCCGATCTTCTACAGACCGCCCCGGGGCCGCTGTTGGTTCCCGTGACAGTGGTCGTGGAGTGTGCTGGCTCGTAGAGAAGTATCGGGATGCCTTGGCAGAGGCCGCTTTCCTGACTTCGATCGAAAGCGGCGAGCTGGAGTTGGTTTCCCTTGAACAGAAAGACGTGACACGTATCGCGGAGCTCGTACGGCTCTACAAGAATCTCCCGCTGGGCGCGGTTGACGCGTCCGTGATCGCCATCGCCGAACGGCTCGGCCTGCCTGCGGTCGCCACGTTGGATCGGCGCCACTTCAGCATCGTGCGGCCCCGCCACGTCGCCGCTCTGCGGTTGCTTCCGTGAGTTCGCCGTACGCCGGTCAGGTGCGGGCTTCAGGGGACGGGCACCAGCTCCGGCAGCGCGTCACGGCAGCGGACGATCGGGGCCGAAAGCGGTCACCAGCGAAGGGAGGGGACTTGATAGACGGGCGGGCCGCCCAGCATTTCCGTGAGATCGTCCTCGGTGACGTCGAGGCCGAAGGCACGGCCCGCCTGCCAGGGGTCCCAGCCGCGTTTCAGGGCCATGCGGATGACCGCCGCCACGAGCGCCGGTCGTACGGCCATCGTCCGCTCTCCCACCCAGGCGTCCGGCCGGGAGAAGGGAAGCGACACCAGGAGCACCCGGCCCGGCCCTTCCGCCGGCTCGACCGGAAAGGTCAGCGTCCCCTCACCGATCGCCTGGCCGTAGGTGGGCTTGTGGCGGATCCGCCACCGGTAGGCGACGCCGTCAACTGTGATGAGCCGTGAGCCCTTCCTGGAAATCGCCACAGATACCTCCCGCCCCTAAACCTCCACTCTTGGGGACGCGTGCGTCAACGGAAATAGCGCTCAGGTGCGGGCTTCGGGGGCGAGGGGGAGGGTGACGCGGAAGGCGGCGCCGGCGCCGGGGGCCGTCTCCACGCCGACCTTGCCACCATGGGCCCGGACGAGGGACTCCACGATCGCGAGCCCCAGGCCGCTGCCGCCGGACGGCCGCGTACGGGAGGGGTCGGCGCGGTAGAAGCGCTCGAAGACCCGGGCCGCCTGCTCGGGAGTGAGGCCTGGCCCCTTGTCGGCCACCTCGATGAACGCCGTGCCGTCCAGGCTGCCGACGCGTACGGTGATCGGGGTTCCCTCGGGCGTGTGGGTCGTGGCGTTGCTCATCAGGTTGCCCACGACCTGCCTCAGCCGCACCTCGTCGCCCGAGACGATCAGCGCCGCGTCCCCCTCGACCACCAGCGAGACGTCGCGGTCGGGGCAGAGGGTCCTGGCGTCGTGGACCGCGTCGGCCGCCAGGGCCAGCAGGTCCACGGGCTGCATGCGCAGCGGGCGCTGCTGGTCGAGCCGGGCGAGCAGCAGGAGGTCGTCCACCAGCAGGCCCATGCGGGCGGCCTCGCTCTCGATGCGCGACATCAGCCGGGTGGTGTCGGCGTCCGGCACCTGACGGTGGAACTCGGCGAACCCCCTGATCGAGGTGAGCGGCGTGCGCAGTTCGTGTGAGGCGTCGGCCACGAAGCGGCGCATGCGCGCCTCCGACTCCCTGGCCGCGGCCTCGGAGGCCGCCCGAGCCTGGAACGCCGCCTCGATCTGGGTGAGCATGCCGTTCAGCGCACGGGCGAGCCGCCCGACCTCGGTGCGCGGGTCGCGATCGGGGATCCGGCTGCCGAGGTGCCCCCGGGCGATGGCCTCGGCGGTCGCCTCGATCTCCGCCAGGGGCCGCAGGCTGCGCCGTACGATCACGACGCCGACGACGGCGAGCAGGACCATCAGGGCGCCGCCGACCAGCGCCTCGATGAGGGCGAGCCGTGCGGTGATCTGCCCGACCGAGGCCAGGTCCATCGCGACGACGACCGTGCCGAAGCCCTCGACGGGCACCACCCGGGCCCGCCACAGGCCGTCGCCCGACACCGCCGGCACCGTCACCGGGTTCTGGGAGGTCACGGCTCCGGGGCCAGGAAGGCTCTCCACACCCATGCCCGCCTGGGCGAGCAGCGTCCTGCCCCCGGTGTCGCGGATCTCCACCCGGCCCTCGGGCGGCACCCTGAGCCGTACGAACGCCCCCGGACCCCGGTCGAGGCGTTTCTCGGTCTCGTGCGCCAGCATGCCGACCTGCATGTCCACCCGGCTGACCAGGTAGTCGCGCAGCACCGAGACGCTGCCCACGCCGATGACCGCGAGGGCGACCGCCACCAGCGCGAGCATGGCCGCGCTGAGCCGGATCCGCAGCGGCGTGCGCCCCGACACCGCTCAGGCGCCGCTGGGAGGTGTCCGCATGACGTAGCCGACGCCGCGCAGCGTGTGGATGAGCCGGGGGTGATGCCGGGAATGGGCGTTGTCGAGCTTGCGGCGCAGCACCGAGACGTACGACTCGACGATGCCGGCGTCGCCGCGGAAGTCGTAGTCCCACACGTGGTCGAGGATCTGGGCCTTCGACAGCACCCGGCCGGCGTTGCACATGAAGTAACGCAGCAGCTTGAACTCCGTCGGCGACAGGGGCACGGCCCGGCCGCCGCGCCAGACCTCGTGGGACTCCTCGTCCAGTTCGATGTCGGCGAAGGTCAGCCGCGGCGGAGCGATCATCGGGTCTCCGGCGGTGCGGCGCAGCACGGCCCGGATCCGGGCGATGACCTCCTCAAGACTGAAGGGCTTGGTCACGTAGTCGTCGCCGCCGAGCGTCAGGCCCCGGATCTTGTCCTCGGTGGCGTCCCGTGCGGTGAGGAAGACCACTGGGGTGTGGGTTCCGCCGCCGCGCAGCCTGCGCACGATGTCGAACCCATCCATGTCCGGCAGCATGACGTCGAGCACGATCAGGTCCGGCCGGTGCCGCTGGGCCGCGGCGACCGCCTCGCCGCCGTTGGATGCGGTGTGGACCTCGAATCCGGCGTACCGGAGGCTGGCCGCGAGCAGTTCGAGGATGTTCGGCTCGTCCTCGACGATCAGCAACCGGGCTTCGGGAGATTCAGCGACCATGGCGGCAGCACTCTAGACCTAGGAGGTTAAGGGAACCGTTAAAGCGATGTGCCGCGCGATCGCCAGGCTGCTCGTCGCCGCGGGCGAGGGCGCGTTTCGCACCAGCACGATCCGCCCGCGCACGTCGATGACGAAGTCGTCGAGCAGCCTGCCGTCCCGGGCCACGGCCTGGGCCCGCACGCCGCCTCCGGCGCGTACGAGGTCGGCCGGGGCCAACTCGGGCACGTATCGCCGGGCCGCGGACACGAAGGCCCGCTTGGCCAGCGAGCCGTACACCTCGCGCAGGCCGGTGCGCCAGTGCTCGGCCGCCATGCGCCGGGCGCCCGGCCAGGCGACGATCCGCCGCAGGTCGCGCAGCGACGCCGACCGCCAGGAGTAGCCCTCCAGGGCGAGCGCAGGCACGGCGTTGGGCCCGACCAGGACCTCCCCGTCGATCCTGCGGGTCAGGTGGACGCCGAGGAAGGGGTAGCGGGGGTCCGGAACGGGATAGATGAGACCTTTCACCAGGCCGCGTGCCGGGCTCGCGAGCCGGTAGTACTCACCCCGGAACGGGACGATCCGCACGTCGCCGCCCGCTCTCGCCAGGTCCGCCACGCCGTCGGTGCCGAGGCCGGCGCAGGAGACCAGCCGGTCGAAGGTGAGCCTCTCCGGCCCGGCGGCCACCGCCACGCCGTCGGTGGTCTGCCTGATCGCGCGTACGGGACGCGAGAGCCGTACGGACCCGCCGGCCTCGGCCACGTCGGCGGCGAGGCGGCGCGCGACCGCGGAGAAGTCGGTGATCGCGGTGTGCGGCGAGTGGACGGCGGCGACCCCGACCGCGTGCGGTTCCACCTCCCGCAGGCCGATCGCGTCGAGCTCGGCGATGCCGGGCACGCCGTTCTCCCTGGCCCGCTCGGCGATCCGGCGCAGCCCCGGCAGTTCGGCCCGGGTGGAGGCCACGACGAGCTTGCCCGCCTCCTCGTACGGCAGGCCGTGCTCGGCGCAGTACTCGCGCAGCATGGCGGCGCCCTCCCGGCAGAGGGTCGCCTTCAGCGAGCCGGGCTGATAGTAGATCCCGGCGTGCACGACCCCGCTGTTGTGCCCGGTCTGGTGGGCGGCGATCCTGGGCTCCTTCTCCAGCACGGTCACCTCGGCGCCCGCCCGCGCCATCTGCCGGGCCACGGCCAGACCGAGGATCCCGGCGCCGACGATCCCGATCCTCATGTCCGTGCGGTTGTCGACAGCATGCCCGACATTGTCGCAGCCGGAGCCGCTCCGCGGTGATCGAACCTGTGTTCGGTACGATGGCGGCGTGTACGTGCCACCCGGCTGGCCACCGGAGGTGCGCCCTCCTGGCAGCCCCGACTGGGAGGTCTCGGCCGTGTCGTGGCTGCTCGACGCCGTGCCCCCGGACTACCGCGCGTACGGCGTGCTGCGCCGCCATCCGCTCGCGCTCGCCCGGATGGCCCGCCAGCAGGTGGCGGCCTCGATCCAGGCGGCCAGGGAGGGATACCGGGGAGCGGCGGTGGACCTGAAGGAGCACCTTCCCCCGCACGCGATCGAGGCGGTCCTGGACGCCTACCGCCAGGAGGGCCCCCGGCTCGTACGGCTGGCCGAGTCGATCGCGCTCGTGGAACGCGCCCTGCGCGGCGAGCACTTCCTACCCCGGCTGTGACCGCGCTCTTATTTCCGGACATACGGGGCATAACAGCTTAAAAGAGGGAATCGGGGGTTAGCCATGACCACAGAGGGAGTAAGCAAGACCGCAGGCCAGGTCATGCACGAGGGCGCGGAATGCATCGGCGAGCACGAGAGCCTGCGCAGGGCCGCGGAGATGATGCGGGACATGAGCGTCGGCGCCCTTCCCATCTGCGGGGACGACGACCGGCTCAAGGGCATCATCACCGATCGCGACATCGTGATCAAGTGTGTCGCCGAGGGCAAGGACCTCGACCAGACCACGGCGAGCGAACTGGCGCGCGGCCTGGTCTGGGTGGACGCCAACGCCAACGTCGAGGAAGCCCTGGCCAAGATGGAGGAGCACCAGATCAAGCGCATGCCGGTGATCGACAACCACCGGATCGTCGGGATGATCACCGAGGCCGACCTGGCCAAGGAGTTGCCCGACAGCAAGCTCGCGGAGTTCGTCCACCGCGTCTACGCGCGGGGCTGACTCTCGCGGCGATCTCCGGGCCGGGCGCCGTCAGGATCGGCGGCCCGGCCCTTCGCATGCCCGTCCCCGAGGTCGCCCGAGGGCCTTCAGCGACCCGTGCGGTAGGCGATGAAGGCGATGATCCCGATCGCCCCGAGAGCGGCCGTCACCCATAACACCGGCATCGGCACGGCGAGCAGGCCGTCGCCGGCGGTCGCCCCGCTCGACGCCCTGACCGCGTGCGGCCGGGCGGAGGTCCGGACCGGACTGGGCGAGGGAGCCGGCCGGGCTGCGGCGGGCAGCGGCACCCGGTAGACCGGGCTGTCCTTCCCCTCGCTCCCGGTGAGCAGGGCCGCGCCGTCCCGGGTGTACGCGATCGACTCGGCCTGGTTGAGCGGCGGCATCGTGAGGTGCGCGATCAGCTTGCCGGGCGAGCGGTAGACGGACGCCGAGAAGTACGTACGGATGACGAAGCTCGACCCGTCGGGGGCGTACGCCGCGTCGGTGGCCATGAGGGGCGCGGGCCCCACCCGGCGCAGCACGTTCACCTTGTCGGTGCGCAGCTTCGCGGGGGCGGCGTAGACGCCCCCGGAGAACTCCTTGCTGACGACGTACAACCGGCCCGTGCGGGGATCGACCATCACCCCCTCGGCGTTGCGGGGGCCGTCGGCGTACCGGAAGCGATACCTGACGGCCCGCAGCGTCGCGTCCTCCATCGTCCTGGGCTCGACGACCTTGTAGACGGACACGTCCGGCCAGCCGCGTCCCCCGCCGTCCGCGAGGTTGTCCCCGATGTCGGCGATCCACAGCACGCCGCGCCCGGTCGCGCGGTCGGTGGAGGCCGCGATGCCCTCCCAGTCCCTGGCCTCGGCGTTGCCGATCGTGAAGGTCGCCCGCGTACGGCCGTCAGATCCGATCGCGTAGATCTGCGGTCCGTGGCCGCTGTCGTTGTGCGTGTAGACGATGTCCTTGTGGGTGGGCGAGACCGCGAGGCCGCTCGACTCGCTGATGCGCTCGTCCCGGATCCGGAACAGCGGCCGCTCCCCGTCGTCCGCCCGCGCCGCCGTCACAGTCGCCGTCACCGGGAGCACCGCGCACGCGACCGCGAGGAGAGCCAGGACGGCCCGCGGAATCCTTCTCGTCCGCGTCCGCCCCGATGTGCTCCCCATGCGGCCATCATTCCCGATGTCCGCCCCGCGTGCGGCGGGCGACATACCCCCGGTCGTCCCGGAATCGGTCAGGGGCGGGTATATGCCCGGCCTGTCACCGCAGGGCGGCGTAGAAGTCGCCCAGGTCGGCGGCGAGCACGTCCGGCCGCAGATGGGCGGCGTAGTGGCCGCCCGAGCCGTAGGACCGCCAGTGGACGATGTTCTTGTGGTCGCGCTCGGCGAAGGTGCGCATCGACACGAAGTCGCCCTCGAACATCGCCACGCCGAGCGGGACCGTGGTCGGCTCCTTCGGATGCTCGGCGTGCGCGTCCTCGTAGTAGAACCGCGTGGCCGAGGTGGCGGTGCCGGTCGCCCAGTAGAGCATCGTGTTGGTCAGGATGAAGTCGTCGTCGACGTCCTCACCGAACAACTGGGCGTTCCAGCCCAGCAGCCCGGCCGGCGAGTCGAAGATCCCGTACGACAGCGTCTGCGGCTGCTGCGAATGGACCATGTTGAACGACATCTTGTTCTCGTAGAACCACTGCAGCACCTCCAGCCCCTTCCGCTCCTCGTCGGTGAGGTTCGCCATCTCCGCCGGGTCGCCGGAGGGGAAGGAGTAGATCTGCGTGACGTGGACGCCGACGACGTGCTCGGGGTCCACCCGGCCCACCTCGGGCGAGACGAACGAGCCGCCGTCGTTGCCCACCGCGCCGTACCGGTCGTAGCCGAGCCTGCGCATGAGCTCCGCCCACGCCCGGGCCGTACGGAACCGGTTCCAGCCCCGCTCCCTCGTCGGGCCGGAGAAGCCGAAGCCGGGCAGCGACGGGATCACCAGGTGGAACGCCCGCTCCGGGTCCTCGGGGTTCGTCAGCGGTTCGATGACCTTGAGGTACTCCACGATCGAGCCCGGCCAGCCGTGGGTGAGGATCAGCGGAAGGGCGTCCTCGTGCGGCGACCGCACGTGCAGGAAGTGGATGTCCTGGCCGTCGATCTCGGTGACGAACTGCGGATACCGGTTGATCTCGGCCTCGTGGGCGCGCCAGTCGTACCCGTCGCGCCAGTACTCGGCCAACCGCTTCACGTACGCGACCGGCACGCCGTACTCCCATCCGGTTCCCGGGATCTCGTCGGGCCAGCGGGTCCGGCCGAGCCGGTCCTTCAGGTCGTCGAGGTCGGCCTGCGGGACGTCGATGCGGAAAGGCCTGATCAGGGACATGTTGTCGCTCATGACGCCGACATTACGGACCCTTCCGGACAGGTTCTGTCCTGAAGTGCCGTCAGACTGAGAACATGCTGGAAACCTCGGCGCGGCTGCTGCGCCTGCTGTCGTTGCTCCAGGCCAGACGCGACTGGCCCGGCGCGATCCTGGCCGATCGGCTCGGTGTGAGCGAGCGGACGGTACGCCGCGACGTCGACCGGCTGCGGGATCTCGGCTATCCGGTGGAGTCCACCCGCGGCACGGACGGCGGCTACCGGCTGGTCGCCGGGGCGGCGATGCCACCCCTGCTCCTCGACGACGAGGAGGCGGTGGCAGTGGCGATCGGGCTTCGGGCCGCCACCGGGGTGGCGGGCGTCGAGGAGGCGGCCGAGCGCGCCGCCGCCAAGCTCGAACAGGTGCTGCCGTCACGCCTGCGCCGCCGGGTCGGGGCCCTGCAGGCGTACACCGAGCCGGTGCCGCCCGACCGGCCGGGTCCGGCGGTCGACCCGGCCGTGCTGAGCGTGCTGGCGGCGGCCTGCCGCGACCGCGAACGGCTGCGGTTCGACTACCGCGGCCACGACGGCTCATCCGGCGTCCGGCTGGCCGAGCCGTACCGGCTCGTGTCGTGGGGCCGCCGGTGGTATCTCGTGGCCTGGGACGTCGACCGCGACGACTGGCGCACGTTCCGGGTGGACCGGATCGCGCCGCGTACTCCCACCGGTCCACGCTTCCCGCCCCGCGACCCGCCGGAGGGCGGAGCGGCGGCGTACGTCGCCCGGGGGGTGTCGGCGGCGGCCTGGCGGCACCGCGCCCGGGTGCTCGTCCACGCCCCCGCCGAGGTGGTCGCCGCGCGGATCAACCCCGCCGTCGGCGTCGTGGAGGACGTCGACGACCACACCTGCGTGCTCGCGACCGGCGCCGACACCCTGAACTCGCTCGCCGTCCACCTCGGCCTGCTCGACCTCGACTTCGAGGTCACCGGCCCGCCCGAGCTGGTGGACCACCTGCGCGCCCTCACCGCCCGCTACGCCCGCGCGACCGCCAGCACGACAGAGGGGTCAGGCTGAGGCGCCGCCGTCGAGCACGAGGTCGAGCCCCACCGCGAAGCCGGCGTCGTCCGAGGCGAGCCAGAGCACGGTGCCGGTGATCTCGTCGAGGCCGCCGACGCGGCCGATCGGCAGCGATTCCCGCACCCGGGCGGCCCGGTCGTCCTCGGTCTCGCCGGGGCGCAGGGACATCGTCGTGTCCAGCGCGCCCGGGCTGACCGCGTTGATCCTCACACCTGCCCTGATGTTCTCCAGCGCGGCCGTGCGGGTCAGGGCGCTCACGGCGGCCTTGGACGCGGCGTAGGCGCCCACCCCGGGCATCCGGATGTGAGCCCCGATGTTCGAGGCGATGTTCACGATCACGCCGGAGCCCTGGGCGCGCATCGCGGCGATCTCGTGCTTCAGGGCGAGGAAGACGCCCGTCGTGTTGACCTGGAGGACACGCGCCCAGTCCTCCTCGGGCATGTCCACGACGGTCCCTCCCGCGAAGATCCCGGCGTTGTTGACCGCGACGTCGAGGCGGCCGAACCGGGTGACGATCTCCCGGACGAGCCGGGCCACAGCCTCCGAGTCGGTCACGTCGACCGTGAGCGCGGCGGCCCGGCCTCCCTCGGCCTCGATCAGCTTGACGGTCTGCTCCAGCGGCCCACGCCCCCGCCCGGCCGCCACCACGGTGGCGCCCTCCCTGGCGAACCCCCGGGCGACCGCCCGGCCGACGCCGGAACCCGCCCCGGTGACCAGCACGACCTTGTCCGTGAATCTCATCTATCGCTCCCTTGACTGGTTGAACGCGACGGCGACCATCGCCGCCACGAGAAGGAAGACCGGTGCCATGGCGGTGAGGGCGAACCCGTAGCCCTCGGCCACGGCCTGTGCTCCGCCCGCGTCCACGGCGTCCGCGCGGGCCGCGGCGAGCGCCACGAGCACGGCCAGGCCGGCCGTCGGCCCCACCTCCATGGCGGTGTTGACCAGCCCGCCGGCCGCTCCGGAGTCCTCCGCGGACACGCCGTCGAAGGCCGCCACAGTTGCGGCGGAGAAGGCCAGCCCCGATGCGACCGGGAAGACCAGCAACCCGGCGAGCACGGTTCCCGTGGCCGCGATCCGGCCGACCAGCAGCATCGCCACCGCCGCGAGCAGCAGTCCGGCGACCAGGACGCGGCGCACGCCGAGGCGGCGCAGCAGGCGACCGCTGATCGGGCCCATGACGACGACCAGGAGGAAGGGCAGGAAGGCCGCGCTCGTGGAGATCGGCGACAGGCCGCGCACCTGCTGCAGATAGAGGCTGAGCAGGAACGTGACGGTCGCGCTGGCCGCCGCCGTCAGGAACACGACGACCAACGCGACGCCCCGCCCGCGGTGCGCGAGGAGCCGGAGCGGCAGCAACGGCCGTGACGTCCTCGCCTGGACGACGACGAACCCGGCCGTCAGCAGCAGGCCCGCACCGGCGACGGCCGCCGAGCCCTCCACGAGGCCGTACGTGACCGCCACCAACCCCGCGGTGGCGAGCAGCGCGCCGGGCACGTCGAGGCGGGCCGCCGTACGAGGCGCGGCCGGAAGCAGGAAGGCCCCGGCGGCCACGGCCGCGACGCCGACGGCGGCGGGCAGGAGGAACGACCAGCGCCACGAGGCCACGGCGGCGACGAGCCCGGACAGCAGGCTGCCCCCGACGGCCCCGGTGACCGACAGCGTGCCCCACACCGCCAGGGCGTCCTGGCGCTCCCGCTCGTCCGGATGGAGCCGCGTCACCAGGGCGACGGCCGCGGGGGCGGCCATCGCGGCGCCCGCTCCCTGGGCGAATCGGGCGGCGAGCAGGACGGCGCGGTCCGGGGCGAGCCCGCCCGCCGCCGAGGCCAGGGCGAGCAGGACCATCCCGGCCAGGAACATCTCTCGGGCGCCCAGGCGGTCGGCGAGCCTGCCCCCGAGGAGCAGCAGCCCGCCGAAGGTCAGCCCGTACGCCGAGGTGAGCAGGGCCAGGTCTCCCTGGCCGAGGCCGAACTCCCGCTGGATCGACGGCAGCGGCACCGTCATGAGGGTGATCGCCGCGACGAGGGCGACCTGGGCGCCCCCCAGCACGACGAGCGCCGCCCTCTTACTAGAACGAACGGTCAAGAATAAGGACATGAAAAAGCCCACTCCCGCCATGAGGTGGTGATCAGCGGAGGGTTGCGAGGGCCTGGGCGGCGGCGTCGCGGAGGCGGGCGGGGTCGCCGTGGCCCTTCCCCATCACCCGCAGCCCCTGGAGGAAGACGAGCACGAACCGCGCCAGCGCCCGGGGGTCGGCCTCGGCGGAGATCTCCCCCTGGGCGCGGGCGCGGATGAGCGCCGTGGTCAGCGCCGTCTCCAGGCTCGTCCAGCTGGTCTCGACGAGCCGGGCGACCGGCTCGTCGTCCGGCAGGAGCTCGGTCGCGGCGTTCACGATCATGCAGCCCCGCCTGTCGCGGTCGCGGATCGACTCCTCGGTGTAGCGCTCGACCAGGGTCCGTACGGCCGGCAGGGCCGGGCCGGGCTGCGACAGCATCTCGATGGGGTTGGGGTCGCGGATCTGCACGTACCGCTCCAGCGCCTTCACGTAGAGGTCGTGCTTGCCGCCGAAGGTGGCGTACAGGCTGGCGCGGCCGATGCCGAGGTGCTCGACCAGGTCGGCCATCGACGTGGCTTCGTAGCCGCGCCGCCAGAACAGGTCCAGGGCCCGCTCCAGCACGGCGTCGGGGTCGAACTCCTTGGTTCTCGCCATGGCCCCGACCCTAGACCATTCGGAAACGATCGGTCAATTAAGCCGCGACGCGGTCGTCCCAGGTGATGCGGTAGTCGTGCATCCAGGCCAGCGCGTTCCGCTTCTCCACCTGCCGCATGATCACGGGAAGGATCAGGTCGCGGACGAAGGCCCCGCCGGCGCCCGGCGCCTTGCCGTCCCCGTTCCGCTTGCCCTGCGCCACGACGCGCTCGACCCGCTCGCGCCGCAGCCGCTCGAAGGCGGCGAACGCGTCCGCGGTGTCCGGCACGTCGCGCAGGCACTTCCCGAGCACCACGGCGTCCTCGATCGCCATCGACGCGCCCTGCCCGGAGGACGGCGAGGTGGCGTGGGCGGCGTCGCCGACGATGACCATGCGCTCGCCGAACCACTTCGGCACCCTCGGAAAGTCGTAGGTGTTCCAGGCCGGCACGATGCGCGGGGTCGCCGCGATGATCTCCCGCATCGGCCCCGTGTCGCCCTCGAACAGGTCCATGAGCCTCGCCCGCCACTGCTCGGGAGTGATCGCCGCGAGCTCCTCGGGGGTCATCTCCCTGCGGCTCGGCGGGTTGGCGAACCACCACACCTCCCCGTTCGGGTGGATCATGTAGCCGAAGAAGCACCGCCTGCCGAAGATGAAGTAGCAGACCCCCGGCCTGCCCGGCGGCCGCACCCCCTCGGCGTAGCCGCCGGTGTTCAGCAGCCCGACGTACCGGGCGCGGGGGGCGCCGGGGTCGATGAGGGCGCGGGTGCGCGAGCGCAGCCCGTCGGCGCCGATCAGCAGGTCACCCTCGGCCTCGCCGCCGTCGGCGAAGACCGCCCGCACCCCGTTCGAGGTGGCCGAGGCGTCGGCGAGCCGCTTGCCGTAGTGGATCCGCACGCCCCGCCGTACGGCCTCGTCGCGCAGCGCCTGGTAGAGGTCGGCGCGCCTGAGCGTACGGCTCGGCTGGCTCGTGGTCGCCAGCAGCTTGCCGCGCGCGTTGCGGATCTCCATGACCGGCGTGTCCATGCCGAGGTCGCAGACGAGGTCGTGCAGGCCGAGCAGGCGCAGGGCCTCCAGCCCGTTGACCGCGAGCGTGAGGAAGGCGCCGACGCCCTCGGCGCCCCGGTCGTAGGCCTCGAAGACCTCGCTGTCGATTCCGGCGCGCTGCAGCGCCATGGCCGTGACGGGACCCGCGATCCCACCGCCGATGATCAGTGCTCTCTTGGTCATGCCATGACTATACATATTATGACTATCGCGCGGCAAGACCCCTATGATGGGCGCCATGTCGACACGGCGCTCTCCCCTGGCCACGGCCGTGCTCGCCCTGGTCTGCGAGTCGCCGATGCACGCGTACCGGATGCAGCAGCTGATCAAGGAGCGGCACCAGGACGACGTGGTCAACGTCGCGCAGCGCAACAGCGTCTACCAGACGATCGAGCGCCTGGTCCGCGACGGGCTGCTGGCGGTCCGCGAGACCACCCGCGAGGAGAACCGGCCGGAGCGGACCGTCTACGAGGCCACCGAGACGGGCCGGGAGACGCTCAAGCAGTGGATGCGCACCATGCTGTCCACCCCGGCCAGGGAGTTCCCCGAGTTCCCCGCCGCGCTCGCCTTCCTGCCCGTGCTGACGCCGGAGGAGGCGCTGGCGGCGCTGCGGCAGCGGATCGCCGCACTGGAGGCACGGCTGTCCGCGATCGACACCGAGATGGCCGACAGCCTGAGCTTCGTGCCCCGCCTCTTCCTCGTGGAGTCGGAGTATCAGCGGGCCCAGGTCGCCACGGAGCTGGAGTTCGTGCGCGGCATCGCCGACGACCTGAGCGAGGGCCGCCTCACCTGGGACTTCCACATCTGACGCGTGCCGGAACTCGCCTGGAGTCCACTCCAGGTACCTAGGGTGGAGGGCATGGAATACGGACACCTTGGCCGCACCGGCCTGCTGGTCAGCAAGCTCTGCCTGGGGACCATGAACTTCGGTCCGCAGACCACGGAAGAGGACTCCTTCGCGATCATGGATCGCGCCCACGAGCTCGGGATCAACTTCTTCGACACCGCCAACGTGTACGGCTGGGTGAAGGGCGAGGGGATCACCGAGAACATCATCGGCCGCTGGTTCGCCCAGGGCGGCGGCCGTCGTGAGCGTACGGTCATCGCCACCAAGCTGTACGGCTCGATGGGCGACTGGCCGAACGACGAGAAGCTGTCCGCGCTGAACATCAGGCGGGCGGCGGAGGCCTCGCTGCGCCGGATGCAGACCGACTACATCGACGTCTACCAGGCGCACCACATCGACCGGGACACCCCGTTCGAGGAGTTCTGGGAGGCCATGGACATCCTCAAGCAGCAGGGCAAGATCCTGTACGTCGGCTCGTCGAACTTCGCCGGCTGGCACATCGCCAAGGCCCAGGAGTCGGCCCGCCGCCGGAACACCCTCGGCCTGGTCAGCGAGCAGTCCCACTACAACCTGATCGTCCGCGCGCCCGAGCTGGAAGTCATCCCGGCCTGCGAGGACTACGGGCTCGGGCTGATCCCGTGGAGCCCGCTGGCGGGCGGCCTGCTCGGCGGCATCCTCCGCAAGATCGACAAGGGCCGCTCGGCGGCCGACCACATCGTCGCCCAGCTCGACAAGCACCGCGACAAGATCGAGCGGTACGAGGCGTTCTGCGACGAGCTCGGCGAGGACCCGGCCAACGTGGGGCTGGCGTGGCTGCTGCACCAGCGGGCGGTCACCGCGCCGATCATCGGCCCCCGTACGGTCGAGCAGCTCGACGGCACGATCCGGGCACTGGAGATCGAGCTGGACGACAAGGCGCTCGCCCGGCTCGACGAGATCTTCCCCGGCTTCAAGACCGCCCCGGAGGAGTACGCCTGGTGATCAGGCGTTGTTGAGGAGTGCGCCGACGATCACGATGAGCACGAGCAGCGCGAGCACCGTGGGCAACAGCCAGCGACGAGGACGATCCACGTCATGGAGCCTAGTCGCGGACTGCCAATGGGTAAGCCTCGACCTGCTCGTAGCGCACGCTCGCCCCGGTGTGGCTGCGCACGAGGTGCACCGACGACACCTCCCAGCGCCGCCCGCCGAAGGCGCTCAGGGCGCCGACCAGGGGGCGCAGGTCGTCGCCGTGGCGTGACCGGGTCCTGGAGCGGGCCAGGGTGAGGTGGGGATGGAACCGCTTGCGGTCCGTCTCCGCCGCCCCGGCCCGCCGGGCGCCGGCCGCCACCGACCCGGCGAGCCTCGTCAGCGCCGGCCCGGCGTCGAGGCCGACCCAGAAGATGCGTCCCCGTGAGGCGGAGGGGAAGGCCCCGGCGCCGCCGAACGACACCGTCTCGGGGGAGTATCGTGCGGCCGCGCGGGCCAGCCGTACGCGCAGCTCGGGCAGGACCTCGTCGGGCACCTCGCCGAGGAAGGCCACGGTCACGTGCCACAGCGCCGGATCGACCCAGCGCAGCTCCGACCACTCGGCGCGTACGGGATCGACCGCCGTGGCGATCTCCGCCAGCGCCTCAGGCGGCGGCAGCAGCGCCACGAACAATCTGCTCACGTGCCGATTCTTCCCTGCGCGCCACGCGTGCCGCGACCATCCGGGTCACCAGCACCGCCAGGCAGACGCCGCACATGCTCAGCACGCCGGCGGCCACGACCGAGACCCGGGGACCGGCCAGTTCGGCGAGCCAGCCCACGAGCGGCGCCCCGATCGGCGCTCCGCCGGTGAAGACCAGCACGTAGATCCCCATGACCCGGCCGCGCATCTCGGGCGAGGCGCCGAGCTGCACCATCGTGTTCGCGGTCGTGTTGACCGTGATCATCGCCATGCCCGCGGGGACGAGCATCAGCAGGAACGCGGCGTACGCGGGCGCGAGCCCGGCGACGACCTGGAACAGCCCGAAGCACAGCGCCCCGGCGATCAGGAACCTGCGGCTCGGCTTGACCCGGCGCGCGGCCAGCAGCGCCCCGCCGAACGCCCCGACGGCGAACGCGCTGGACGCCACGCCGAAGGAGGACGCGCCCGCGCCGAACGCCTGCTTGGCCATCAGCGCGATGCTGGTCGAGAAGCTCTGGGCGAAGATCGCCATGAACGCCACGAGCAGCAGCGGCAGCAGCAGGTCGGGCCGCCCGCCGACGTAGCGCAGGCCCTCCCGCAACTGGCCCTTGCCCCGCGGCACGGGCTCGGGCGAGCGCAGCTCGGACACCCGCATGAGCGCGAGCCCGGTGATCACGGCGGCGAACGACGCGGCGTTCAGCACGAAGATCGGGCCGGTGCCCATCCACGAGATCAGCAGACCGGCCACCGCCGGGCCGACGACCCGGGCGAGGTTGAAGGTCGAGCTGTTCAGCGCGATGGCGTTCGGCAGGTCCCGCCTGCCCACCATCTCGACCACGAACGACTGCCGCGTCGGCACCTCGACACAGGACACCAGGCCGAGCGTGAACGCCATGGCGTACACGTGCCAGACCTGGGCCGTCCCCGTGAGGACCAGCACGCCCATGGTGAGCGCCAGCAGCCCCATGAGCGTCTGGGCCACCATGAGGATCCGGCGCTTGGGGTAGCGGTCCGCGATCACCCCGCCGAACATCCCGAACAGCATCGTCGGCAGGAACTGCAGCGCCACGGTGACCCCGAGCGCCGAGCCGCGGCCGTGCGCGAGGTCGAGGACCAGCCAGTCCTGGGCGGTGCGCTGCATCCACGTGCCGACGTTGGAGATCACGCCGCCGGAGGCGAACAGGCGGTAGTTGTAGTTCCGCAGCGAGCGGAACATGCCGCCTACATCGTGGACAGCTTCTCCAGGATCGGCGCCGCCGCTCGCAGCGTCGCCCTCTCCTCCGGCGTCAGGTCCTTGAGCCGCTGCGCCAGCCAGGCTTCCTTGGTTCGGCGCTCCTCCTTGAGCAGCGCCGCTCCCTGCGGCGTCACGCTCACCGTCACCTGACGACGGTCGGTCGGATGAGGTTGGCGCTCCAGCAGACCTCGGGCCTCCAGCTTGGCGATCACGCGGGTCATCGAGGGCGGCTGCACCTTCTCGTGCTCCGCGAGCTCGCCGGGGGTCATCGCGGTGTGGCGCTCGACGGCGACGAGCGTCGCGAGCTGAGTGGGCGTCAGTGAGTGGTGCGCGGCCTGCTTGCGCATCCGTCGCGTCAGCCGGGCGAGGGACACGCGCAAGGCGGACGCGAGAGCGGCGTCGCTGCGCAAGTTCTGGGCGTTCGTTAGCATGACTCATTACCTTTGCTAACTATATGGCGCATGTCCGCATTCCTCCAAATCGTCCGGCTCTGCAGGCTGATCGCGACACACCGTACCGGCGCGTGGCCGATGACGATCGGGACGCCGGCACGGGGCGCGGAAAGCAGGAGAGGAAGCGTGGGCGACGGCGTACGACCACCTAAATTGGGATCATGTATTCGACAAAACGGGGGCGATGACCATGGCGACGTTCGTGCTCATCCCCGGGGCGGGCGGCGACGCCTCCTACTGGCACCGGCTCGTCCCGGAGTTGCGCGGCCGGGGTCACGAGGCCATACCCGTGGAACTGCCGGCCGCGGACGACTCCGCGGGGTTCGAGGAGTACGCCGACGCGGTGGTGAAGGCCGTCGGGAACACTCCCCGGCCGGTCCTGATCGCCCAGTCGATGGGCGGCTACACCGCGCCGCTGGTGTGCCTGCGGATGCCGGTCACCATGGTGGTGCTGCTGAACGCCATGACTCCGCGCCCGGGGGAGACGGCCGGAGAGTGGTGGGGCGCCACGGGGCAGGCGGAGGCGATGGCGAGGCAGGCCGCACGCGAGGGGCGCCCCGCGAGCGACGGCGTCGACCCGCTGATCCACTTCTTCCACGACGTGCCACCGGAGGTGACCCGGAAGATCCTGGCCGACGGGGAGACCGTCCAGTCCGGCACGCCGTTCACGCGCCCGTGGCCACTGGACAGGTGGCCGGACGTGCCGACGCGCTTCCTCCAGGGCCGCGACGACCGCCTGTTCCCGCTGGAGTTCCAGCGCCGGGTGGTCCGCGAACGGCTCGGCATCGAGGTGGACGAGATGCCCGGCGGTCACCTGGTCGCCCTCAGCCGCCCCGCCGAGCTCGCCGACAGGCTGGTGTCCTACCTCTGACCCCTCTGCGTACGGGAGGCCCGGCCCCCACGGTGGGGACCGGGCCTCCCGTACGCACATCGCGTCAGGCGAAGTCCTCCGGCGTGAACTCCTTCGGCTCGACCAGGACGAGCCAGTTGCCCTGGTTGTCGCGGATCACCGCCTCCACCCCGTACGGCCGATCCGAGGGCTCCTGAAGGATCGTCACGCCCTTGGCCGTGAGCTCCTGGCAGGTCTTGCGGCAGTCGTCCACGCGCAGCCCCAGGCCGCCCGCCTGGCCCTTGTCGAGTTGCCTGCGGTAGAAGTCGGTGCCCTCGTCGTCGAGCGGCGGCCCCGGCTTCATGAGCGTGATCTCGAGTTCCGGTTGGTTCGGGTGGTTGATGGTGACCCAGCGGAACCCGTCCATCTGGACGTCGGTATTGGGGACGAAGCCGAGGACGTCCACGTAGAAGTCCCGGGCCTCGTCCTGATCCTTGCAGTAGAGCGTGATCAAGGAAACGTTTTCAATCATGCGGAAGAAGCTACTTCTACCCCTCTGACCTGGGCTTCTCCAAAATTGCACAATCGTCGTCCCGCTTCGGCGCGCCACCCAGGGTGAGCACTCCGTTCATGAACAGGTAGCAGCCGGGGACGCGGGGGCCGCCGCGCGCCGCCCACCGGTCGCGGTACTCGCTCGGGCTCTCCCCCACCATCCGGCGGAATTTGGCCGAGAACGAGCCCAGGCTGCTGAACCCCACGGCCATGCAGATCTCGGTCACGGTCAGGTTGGCGAACCGCAGCAGGTCCTGGGCCCGCTCCAGCCGTCGCCGGGTGAGGTAGCGCATCGGCGTCTCGCCGTACGCCGCCTCGAAGCAGCGGACGAAGTAGAACTTGGAGACCCCGGCGACGGCCGCGAGCCCGTCGAGATCGAGCTCGCTCTGGTAGTCGCGGTCCATGCGGTCCCTGGCCAGGCGCAGCCGCGGCAGCAACTCCACGGGCACCGTCCGCCGTCCCCTCAATGCCACATCACGACCCTAACCTGGAAAAACGAGGAGGCCGCCACGGCGTGTCGCCGCGGCGGCCTCCGGGAAAGCGCGGGTCAGCCCAGGCCGAGCAGGCTCTTGATGGGCTCCAGCGCGAAATACACGACGAACAGCGCGCCCACCAGCCACATCAGCGGGTGGAGGTCGCGCGCCCTGCCGCGGAACACCTTGATGGCGATGTAGCTCACGAAGCCCGCGCCGATCCCGGCGGTGATCGAGTACGTGAACGGCATGAGCACGATGGTCAGGAACGCGGGGATCGCGGTCTCGAAGTCGCTGAAGTCGATCTCCTTGACCTGGGTCATCATCAGGAAGCCGACGACCACGAGGGCCGGGGTCGCCGCCTCGAACGGCACGATCTCCGTCAGCGGGGCGAAGAACATGGCCAGCAGGAACAGCACGCCGGTGACGATGCTCGCCAGACCGGTACGCGCGCCTTCGCCGACACCGGCCGCCGACTCGATGTAGGTGGTGTTGGACGAGACGCTGGCCGCGCCGCCGGCCGCCGCCGCGAGCGAGTCGACGAGCAGGATCTCCTTGGTGCGCTCGACGGTCCCGTCCTCCTGGACCAGGTTCGCCTGGCGGCCCACGCCGACGATCGTGCCCATGGTGTCGAAGAAGTCGGCGAGCATGAGGGTGAAGACGAACATCACGGCCGCCAGGCCGCCGATCTTGGCGAAGCTGCCGAACAGGCTGAACTGGCCGAGCAGCGACAGGTCGGGCAGTTCGATGAAGTTCTTCGGCCACGCGGGCACGTTGAGCGACCAGCCGTTGGGGTTGCTCCCGTCGGGGGTCTGCGCCCCGATCTTGCCGATCGCCTCGACGATCATGGCGAGCACGGTGGTGCCGACGATCCCGAGCAGGATGGCGCCCTTGACCCTGCGGGCGACGAGGAAGGCCGTCACCAGCAGGCCGACGACGAAGACGAGCGTCGGCCACCCGGTCAGCGAGCCGTTGCCCAGCGCGCCGAGCTTGACCGGGACCGTGGTGCCGCTCGCGTCCGGCATGCGCCGGACGAACCCGGCGTCCACGAACCCGATCAGCGCGATGAACAGGCCGATGCCGACGCTGATCGCGGTCTTGAGCTGTGCCGGGATCGCGTGGAACACCGCCACCCGGAAGCCCGTCACCACGAGGATCGCGATGACGATGCCCTCCAGCACCACCAGGCCCATCGCGTCCTCCCACGACATCTGGCTGGCGATGCCGAAGGCGAGGAAGGCGTTCAGTCCGAGGCCGGTGGCCAGGGCGAACGGCACCCGGCCGAAGACGCCCATGATGATCGTGAGGATGCCGGCGGCGAACGCGGTGGCCGCGGCGACCAGCGCGATGTTGGGGTTCTTCCCGTCGCCGAGGAACTGGCCCGTCTTGTCGGCGACGGTGCCGATGATGAGCGGGTTGAGCACCACGATGTAGGCCATCGTGAAGAAGGTGGCGAAGCCGCCGCGGACCTCCTGTCCGACGGAGGATCCACGGGCTGAGATGGAGAAGTATCGATCGAGGAAATTAGGGGTGTTCATGGGGTTCGCATTCACGCGCGCAGAGTCGCAGGCCCTTACCATCCGCGGAAAGAGCCAGGGGAGCAGCGTTGTCCTTTCGTGACCGGTTTGTCATGAAGATACCGGCTCACTGCCGCGACCTTCTAAGCTGGCTGGCGTGAGCGAGCGCCGGCCGGACCCCATGCCTCTCAGGACGAGGGACACCCTCACGATCCTGGTCGGGACGGCCCTGTGGGTGATCGCCCTGGCCGTCGTGCTGCTGGTGGTCAGACCGGCCGACCCGCGGCCGGTCTGGGTCTGCGTCGCGGGGATCGGCCTCGGCCTGTTCGGGGTCCTGTACATCCGCCGCCGCGACGCCCGGCTGCGCGACTCCGTCCCCGCCGCCGACGTCGGCGAGTCAGAACCCCGCCGCCCCTGAATTCGAAGCGGCCGAGCTCACAGTGACGCCGTGGGGTCGAGGTCGGCCTCGGCGAGCAGCAGGGGGACCCGGGCGGGATCGCGCAGGAGCGCGGCCACGGCGAGGCGGTCGCCCCACTGGCCGGCCGCCCACGCGAGACCCCTGGCCAGGCCGTCGACGCCGGTCGCGTGCACCGCGCCCTCGAAGAACCGCCACGGCACCGGCTTGCCGTCCACCAGCAACTCGTCGTGCTCGACGTACGTCGCGGGGGCGCCGGGCAGCAGCGAGCGCACCTCGGGCGGCACGGGCCTTTCGGTCCCGGCCGAGGTGACCGCCCCGGTGACCACCTCACCGGCGAGCGGCAGGTCGAGCACCTCGGACAGCGCCTCGGCGAGGTCGAACGGCGCGAGCACGAGCGGCCGGTCCTCGACCAGGGCGAGCAGGTCGGGCGCCTCCACCACCACCGGGCCGTCCCCAACGTCCGCGACCGTGACCGTGCCCTTCAGCACGGCCCGTACGGCCTCGGGCGGGCTCACCCGGGCGGGATCGACGGCCGCCAGCGCGATCCACAGGGACCGCAGCTGGGCCCGGTCGACCTCGAGCGACGAGTCGGCCAGCAGGTCGAGCAGCTCCTCCGGACCGCCGTGCGAGTCGAGCAGGTCGGCGAGGGTGGACCGGACGCCGATCATCTTCAGCGCGTCCTCGTCGATCCCCGCAGGCGCCTCGCCGTACAGGCCGAACAGCAGCGGGTCGCCCGTGGGGAGCCGCAGCTCCGTCGGCCGGCGCCCGCCGAGCACCGGATGCCGCGACAGCCACCAGGCCGTGTACGACGGCACCTCGACGGTTTCCCCCGCCGCGAGCACCCGCATGGGCCGCAGGGCGGCGCGCAGCGGAGGCCGCGACAGCAGCGCGAGCGCGCTCGGCCAGTCGGCGACGTACTCCAGGTCGCGTACGGCCGTGAACTCCCGGACCACCGGCGGCACGTCGAGGTCGGGTATCAGGTCGAGCACGGCTTCCAGCCACTCGTCCTCGAGGTCGAGGTCGTGGTCGCACTCGGCGGGGTCGAGCAGCACGTCGGAGTCGTTGACCACGGCGAAGCCGTCGAGCACCCCGGCCGCGGCCAGCACGTGCGGGCCGAACTTCTCCACCAGGTCGGGGGCGGCGACGCCGAACGGCACCTCGGGGTCGATCAGACCGGCCAGCGAGCCCTCGGCCAGCAGCAGCTCACCCGCCGCGTAAAGCTCGCCGTCGGCGCCGCGCAGCGCCAGGTCGGCCAGCCACGGGGCCTCCCCCGCGGTCAGGCCCGCCGCGTCGACCAGGGCCAGCACGGCCTGGGCCACCGGCTCGGGGTCGGCGCTGTTCAGCGACTCCGACACGGCCGCGTGGGTGAGCGGGTCCTCCAGCACCGTACGCGGGGTCGCCTCGGCCGCGCCCAGCCGCAGCAGCAGCGGGTGGGCGGCGTCCGGGTGGACGATCCGCAGCCCGAGCGGCGCCAGCGAGGCAGGATCGAAGGTCTCCGACTCCTGCGACAGCACGAGCGTGCCGCGCGGGCCGCGCACGAGGCGGCCGTCGGCCAGGGGCACCGCGATCGCGCCGACCGCCTCCAGGTCGTCGGCGGGCAGCACCTCGTAGAGCGACCGCCACCATGCCGGGTCCTTGTCCTCCACCGCCTCGCCGGACAGCATGTCCACGACGTCGGCCAGGTCGACCCGGCGTACGCCGAGCGTGGTCAGAGCCGGGTGCCGGGAGGCCCAGCCCGCCGGCAGCAGCCCGGGGACGATGCCGGCGATCTTCGCCAGGAACTCGGCCGACCCCTCGACCGCCCGCGCCTGGTTGCCAGGAACGACGCCTTCGGAGATCGTCGGCAGCAGCGGCGTCTCCGGCAGCGCCCTGACGATCTCCCGCCGGATCGCCGCGTCGAGCGCACCCTTGCCCATCAGGCCGGGCACGAGGTCGAGCAGGTCCGGGGTCGCCGGGAGCTCCCCCAGCAGCCGTACGTACGCCTCGGCGGCCCTGGCGACCAGGAAGTCGGTGAGCGGCCCGGGGGCGACGTGCCGCCGGTCGGTGGTCATCGGGAACGACGCGATCAGCAGGGCGGGCAGGTCGAGCGGCTCGTCGCTCGGCGTCGGCGCGTGCACCACCCTGTGCACAACCCCGCGGACGTCGCCGCGGCGGTCGCCGGGGACGGCCCAGCGGACCTCCCAGTAGGGCCGGGCCCGCTCCTCGGTCGGCCGGTCGGCGAACAGCTCGGCCACCTGCTCGGGAGTGAAGGTGCCGGACTCGGCGACCACGTGCCAGCCCTCGGCCGAGATCGTGCGGGTCCGCCCGTCCACCTCGATCTCGACGGTCTCCAGCGCCGGCATCGACAGCGGCAGCGCGGGCCCCGCCTCCTCGAGCATCCGCCGTACGGCCTGCTCGGCCGCCTGGTCGCGCAGCGGGAGCCGGACGAGAGTGTCGAATCCCTCGGGGACCTCGAGCGAGTCGTCGGAGAACGGCAGCCGCAGCAGCGGGACGTGTCCCTCGCGGCCCTCCAGCTCGGCGGCGAGCTCCGGCCGGGCGGCGACCAGCGCGGCGGTCTCCTCCCGGGACCAGCGCACTCCTCCGGTCGCTCTGGAGGCGATCGAGGGCGCGTCGGTGACCGACACCACGGCGGCGAAGCCGACGCCGAACCGGCCGGCCGCACCCGCCTCGTCCTTCTTGCCCGAGACGCGGAGGGTGGACAGACCCTCGATGCCGGTCTGGTCGAGCGGCGCGCCGACGTTGGCGGCCAGCAGCACGCCGTCGGCGAGCGTCAGCCGCAGGCGTCCCGGCACGCCGGCCCGCAGCGCGGCGTCGGCGGCGTTCTGGGCGAGCTCCACGACCAGCCGGTCGCGGTAGCCGCCGAGGGCGAAGTCCTCCTCGGCGTTGGCGTCCTCGCGGAAGCGGGCAGGCGAGGCCGTCCAGGCCGCGAGAACGGTGTCACGCAGGCGCGCGGTGTCAAACATGATCAGGCGTGACCCAGGGGTTCGGAGCCGGCCTCGTCCACGGAGCCCGACTCGATGATGTCGTATCCCATGTCGTCCAGGATCGGGGGCGCCGGGTCCATGACCATCGAGGGCACGGTGGTCGCCTCGGAGTGCGCCCCGCAACCGTGGTCGGCGGACACCACGCGGCCGTCGTCCGGCGCGTACTCGTTGGTGCAGACGCCGAAGCCGAGGCCCAGCGCTCCGGCGAGCGGCCAGTAGAAGCCGCAGGTGGAGCACTGCGCCGGGGCGGCGTGCGCGATCGGGGTGTGCGGTCCTGCCTCGCCGGCCCGCCAGCGCCGCGCGGCGAGGTCGCGGCCGAGCGCCGACAGGACGCGGGCGCGTCCCAGGCCCAGCTCGAAGATCGCCTGCTTGTCGATGTCCTCCTCGGCGGAGGCGAACCCGGGCACGAGCCGGTCGTCGTCGGCCTCGGCAGGCAGCAGGTCGCCCACGCCGAGATCACCCGGGCGCAGCCGCTCGTTCCACGGCACCCAGGCAGGAGCGAGCAGCGCGCCCGAGCCGGGCAGCAACACGGTCTCGCTCACGGTGACGATACGGGCGCGGGAAGCGCGGGTGACGGTGACCGCCCAGCGCCAGCCGCGGTAGGCGCGGTCGAGGCACTCGAAGTAATGGGTGACGACCCGGTCGCCCTCGTTGTCGAAGCCCAGGTGCTCTCCCACCTCCCCGGGGCGCGCGATCTCCTCCGCGGCCCGGCGGGCGAGGTCGACCGCCGCCGCACAGGCCTGGTCGACTGGAGTGCTACGGATTCGGGTACGACTCACACTCCATTTTCACCCACGCCGCGAGCGGACCGCACCGGCTCGATGGGCAAATCGTGGAAGGACCCTCGGTGCCTATGGTGAAGATTTGGGCGAAAGTTACGCGTGTTGTGAGAGCACCGGCGCGGGCGACGCGCCGGCTCACGCACGCCCAGGGAGCGGGGCGCACCGGCCTCGGCCGCCTCATCGAGTTGACGGCGGCGCATTCGGCCGGGGACGCGCTGGTCACCGTGGCCCTCGCCGGGGCGCTGCTGTTCGGGCTCCCGGTCGGCCAGGCCCGCGGCCAGGTCGCGGCCTACCTGCTGATCACCATGCTGCCGTTCGCGGTGGTGGCGCCCTTCGTCGGGCCGGTGCTCGACCGGCTCCGCTCGGGCCGCCGCTACATCATGGCCGGCACCCTGCTCGCGCGGGGCCTGCTGTGCTGGGGGATGGCCGGCGCCGTCCACACCTCCGACGCCGTCACGCTGTTCCCTTCGGCGCTCGCCGTGCTGGTCCTGTCGAAGGCCTACAACGTGTCCCGGGCGGCGATCATGCCGAGCGTGCTGCCCGCCGACATCCCACTGGTGACGGCCAACGCCAGGGTCGCGTTGTTCGCGCTGGTGTCGGCGGGCGTCGGCGCCGGCGTGGCCACCGGCCTGTCGGCCGCCGCCGGAGCCGACTGGGTGCTGCGCTGCGCCGTGCCGCTGTTCCTGCTGTCCGGGGTGTTCGCCGTACGGCTGCCGCGGCACGTGGACGCGCCCGACCTGGAGGACGCCGAGCCGCGCCCTCGATGGCGCACCGTGCTCAACCTGGGCCCGGTGGTGGGCGAGGCCATGGGCGCCAACGCCGCGATCCGGGTCCAGTCGGGCTTCCTTGTGTTCTTCCTGCTGTTCCTCGTGCAGGACGGCCACCTGCGCGGCGTGGACCCGAAGGTCGCGCTGGCGCTGCTGGCCGCCGCCGCGGGCGCGGGCGGCCTGGCCGGGGCCGCTGCCGGCTCCTGGTCCCGCTCCCGATCGCCGCACCTGACCGTCATGGCCACGCTCGCGCTGGCCACGGTCGCCACCGTCGCCGCCGCCTTCTTCTTCACCGTCTGGACAGCCGCCGTCGTGGCCCTCGTGGGCGCGTTCGCCCAGGGCCTCGGCAAGCTCGCGTTCGACGCCATCGTGCAGCGCGAGATCGGCGAGGAGGTGCGCTCCTCGGCGTTCGGGGTCGCCGAGACGCTGCTCCAGATCGCCTGGGTGCTCGGCGGCCTGCTGGGCCTGGTGATGTCGCTGTTCGTGGCCGGTCCGGCCGGGCTCGGCGTGATGTCCGCCGCCCTCGCGCTCTCCTTCGGCCGCCTCGTCATGCTCCGCCGCCGCAGGCTCGCCGCCCGCGCCGCCGCGGTCACCTGAACTTCCGAGGCCCGCCTCACCACACGGCACCCGCCGCCCGCCCCGGTTTGTCCGAGCGGGCGGGCGGGGACGCGCGATCAGGCGTCGAGGTCGTCTGCCACGGCGCGCAGCACGGTCGCGATCTTCTTGGCGTGCGCCGCGTCCGGGTGCTTGCCCCGCTGGTAGGAGTTCGAGATGTCGTCGAGCAGCTTGATCAGATCCTCGACGATCACGACCATCTCGTCGGGCTTCTTCCGCTTCGCCTTGCCCTTGACGGCCTTGGCCAGCGTCGGGGGCTGGTCGATCACCCGCACCGAGAGCGCCTGCTGACCGCGGCGGCTCTCGGCGACACCGAACTCGACCTTCTGCCCTGGCTTGAGCGCCTCGACCCCCTTGGGCAGGGCGGAGGAATGCACGAAGACCTCACCGCCGTCGTCGCGGGTGAGGAAGCCGAAACCCTTGTCGGCGTCGTACCACTTGACCTTGCCACTCGGCACAGGGGTGACCTCGTTCAGACTGTCGTGAAGGTGATGGATGTAGGTTATGCCCACAGACAGGCCCCGTGGACCCACCCGGAGGCGATTGAAGCGTCCCATGACCAGATTCGTGTGGATCTTCCGCCGCGGCGCCGCGCGAACGCGCGAAACCCCTGCCGTACGGGCGCTCCGGCGGCCGGATAACCTCTCCGCCCTACCATGGAGAGAATGACGGGCACGGACTTCAGCGAGTGGCTTCGCGGCCGTTCCGACGAGCGACTGCGGGCGCTCGTGGCGGCGCGGCCCGAACTCGTGACGCCCGTCCCCGCGCACATCGACGGTCTGGCCGCCCGCGCCTGCAGCCCTTCGGCCATCGGCCGGGCGCTCGACCGGCTCGACCGGTTCTCGCTCGCCGTGCTGGAGACGCTGGCCCTGCGGCCCGGCCCCGCCGATCGTGAGACGTTGCTGTCCCTGCTCCGCCGCGCCGTTCCCGATGATCGGGACGGCCAGGCGGTCGGGCCCGCCCTCGACGCCGCGCTCGACCTGCTGACCACCCGCGCCCTGGTCTACGGGACCGAGGACGCGCTGCTGCCCGCGCCGGGCGTGGCCGAGGCGCTCGAACCCCCGGCCGCCCTGGGGCCGCCGGCCGCCGAGGTGTTCCGCCACCATCCGCCGGAACGGCTCGACGTGCTCCTGCGCGACATCGACCCGGCGTACGAGGGCGGCGGCCGGACGGACGGTGAACGGCCGGACGGCGGACGGCCGGCCAGGGAGCGGCTCGCGGCGCTGCTGGCCGACACCGCGACGGTCGCCCGTCTCGTCGGCGAGGTGTCCCCGCAGGCGAGGGCGGCCCTCGACGAACTCGTGTGGGGCCCGGCCAGCGGACGGCTGCCGAACGCCCGCCGCGAGGTGGACGCGGCGAGCGCCCAGTCGCCCATCGAGCAACTGCTGGCCCGCGGGCTGCTCGGCGCGACCGGGGAGGAGACCGTCGCGCTTCCCCGCGAGGTCGCCCTCGTGCTGCGCGACGGCCGCGTGCACCGCGACCTGTCCCCCGGCCCGCCCGCCCTGGAGGGGCCCGTACGCGACCAGGACCTGGCCGACCGCACGGCCGCTGGGCAGGCGTTCACGTTCGTGCGCACGGTCGAGGAGCTGTGCGAGGTGTGGAGTGTGGACCCGCCGGGCGTGCTGCGCGCGGGCGGCCTCGCCGTACGCGACCTCAGGCGGACGGCCCAGCTCCTCGACCTGCCGGAGTGGGCGGCGGGGCTGGTCGTCGAGGTCGCGCACGCGGCCGGGCTGGTCGCGGCGGGCGAGGGGGAATGGCTGCCGACGGGCGGCTACGACGGCTGGCGGATCAAGGCCACCGAGGACCGCTGGGCGGTGCTCGCCGACGCGTGGGCCGTGATGGAACGCGCCCCCGGGCTGATCGGCGAGCGGGACGATCGCGACCGCCCGCTGAACGCCCTCCATCCCGATCTGCGCAGGCCGGGGGCCGCCCAGACGCGGGCGCGCACGCTCGCCGTGCTGGAGTCGGCCCCGCCCGGCCTCGCGCCGACGCCCGAGTCCGTGCTGGCCCGGCTCGCCTGGGAGCAGCCCCGCCGCCGTCCCGCGCTGCGCGACCGGCTCGTACGCTTCGCGCTGCGCGAGGCCGAGCACATCGGGGTGACCGGGCTCGGCGTGCCGTCCTCACACGGCCGGGCCGTGGCCCGGGGCGACGGCGCGGCGGCCGGGCTGCTCGGCCCGCTGCTGCCCGAGGCGGTCGACCACGTGCTGCTGCAGGCCGACCTCACGGCCGTGGCGCCGGGCCCGCTGACCACCGAACTCGGCCGCAGGCTCGCGCTCATGGCCGACGTGGAGAGCAAGGGCGGGGCGACGGTGTACCGCTTCTCCGAGCAGTCGGTCCGCCGGGCGCTCGACGCGGGGCATTCGGCCGACGACCTGCTCGCCGTGCTGGAACGCCACTCGGCGACCCCGGTCCCGCAGCCGCTGAGGTATCTGGTCACCGATGTCGCCCGCCGCCACGGGCGGATCCGGGTCGGCTCGGCGTCGGCCTACGTCCGGTGTGACGACCCGGCCCTGCTCGACGAGGTGCTCGCCGACAAGCGGGCCCACCTGCTGCGGTTTCGGCGGCTCGCGCCGACCGTGCTGGCTTCCAAGACGTCCCGGGCCGCGCTGGTCGACTCGCTGCGGGCGATGGGGTACGCGCCGGTGGCCGAGTCGCTGGAGGGCGACGTGGTCGTCGCGCGGGCCGACGCCCGGCGGACCGAGGGACAGCTCACCGCCCGGGTGTCGGCGAGCACCGCGCCCGACCCCGAGGTGGTCGCCGCGGCCGTGCGGGCGATGCGGGCGGGGGACGACCGGCGGCGGCCCGTGGAGGCGCCGGAGGGCCAGGTGCCCCGCTCCCCCGCGACCGCCACGATCAGCGCGCTCCAGGAGGCCATCCGGCAGGGGTCGCGGGTGTGGATCGGCTACCTCGACTCCCAGGGTCACGCCACCAGCCGCATCCTCGAACCGGCCCGTATGGAGGGCGGCTACCTCACCGCGTACGACGAGACCCGGGCGACGGTCCACCGCTTCGCCCTGCACCGCATCACCGGCATCGCCGAGATCGGCCGATGACTCATCCGTGGTAAACCTTGAGGTCCCCCGTAGTAAAGGATTTCAGGGTGACGACTCCAGAGCAGCCGGGGCAGGGACCCCAGGATTGGCAGACCCCCCCGTCCAACCCCTATGGGCCGCCGTCCGGTGCCAACCCCTACGGCCAGCAGCAGTACGGGCCGTACGGCCCGCCGCCGGGACCCGACCCCAACCAGCAGTACGGGCAATACGGTCAGCACGGCCAGGCGGGGCAGTACGGACAGCCGGGGCAGTACGGGCAGCCGGGGCAGTACGGGCAGCCGGGGCCGAATCCGTACCAGCAGCAGTACGGCTACTACCCGCCCGGCGGTTATCCGCCCAGGCAGGAGGGCCCGCGCACGCACGCGATCGTGGCCCTCGTCATCAGCCTCGTGCTGGCGTTGAGCTGCTACATCTCCCTGGGCGGCATCACCGGGGCGATCCTGTCCGGGATCGCGCTCAGCAAGGTGGACACCCAGCCGGACCAGTCCCGCAAGCTGCTGAAGTGGACGTGGATCGCCATCGGCATCAACGTCGTCCTGTTCGTGGCCGGGATCGGCGTGGTCATCTGGGCCGGGGTCAACGGCTACCTCGACGACTGATTCCCGCGACTGGGACTGATTCGGCCCGGCCTCGTGTTTGATATGCGGTAGCCGTACGAGGGGGAGCAGGCATTGAGTGACGGGCCGCTGATCGTCCAGTCCGACAAGACGCTGCTGCTGGAGGTCGACCACCCCAGGGCGGACGAGTGCCGCAAGGCCATCGCGCCGTTCGCCGAACTCGAACGCGCCCCCGAGCACGTCCACACCTACCGGGTCACCCCGCTCGCGCTGTGGAACGCCCGGGCCGCCGGGCACGACGCCGAGCAGGTGGTCGACGCGCTGATCGGCTTCAGCCGCTATCCCGTGCCGCACGCGCTGCTCGTGGACGTCGCCGACACCATGGCGCGGTACGGCAGGCTGCGGCTGGAGAAGCACCCCATCCACGGCCTGGTGCTCACCAGCACCGACCGCGCCGTGCTGGAGGAGGTGCTGCGCTCCAAGAAGATCCAGCCGCTGGTCGGGGAGCGCTTCGGCGCCGACATCGTGGCCGTGCACCCCTCGGAGCGCGGCAACATCAAGCAGACGCTGCTCAAGCTCGGCTGGCCGGCCGAGGACCTGGCCGGATACGTCGACGGCGAGCACCACCCCATCGACCTGCGCGAGGACGGCTGGTCGCTGCGGCCGTACCAGAAGGAGGCGGCCGACGCGTTCTGGCACGGCGGCTCCGGCGTCGTGGTGCTGCCGTGCGGCGCGGGCAAGACGATCGTCGGCGCGGCGGCGATGGCGCACGCCCGGGCGACCACGCTGATCCTGGTCACCAACACGGTCTCGGCCCACCAGTGGAAGCAGGAGCTGCTCAGGCGCACCTCGCTGACCGAGGACGAGATCGGCGAGTACACCGGCACCAAGAAGGAGATCCGCCCGGTCACGATCGCCACCTACCAGGTCATGACGACCCGGCGGCAGGGCACCTATCGGCACCTCGAGCTGTTCGACGCCCGCGACTGGGGGCTCGTCGTCTACGACGAGGTCCACCTGCTGCCCGCGCCGATCTTCCGGATGACCGCGGACCTGCAGGCCCGCCGGCGCATCGGCCTCACCGCCACGCTCGTACGCGAGGACGGCCGGGAGGGCGACGTCTTCTCGCTCATCGGGCCGAAGCGGTACGACGCGCCCTGGAAGGAGATGGAGAACCAGGGCTACATCGCCCCCGCCGAGTGCGTCGAGGTGCGGGTGACGCTGAGCGACGACGAGCGGCTGGCCTACGCCATGGCCGAGAGCGACGAGCGCTACCGGTTCTGCTCGACCACCCCCGCCAAGACGAGGGTGACCGAGGCCCTGGTGCGGCGGCACGCGGACGAGCAGGTGCTGGTCATCGGGCAGTACATCGACCAGCTCGACGAGCTGGGCGAGCACCTGAACGCGCCGGTCATCAAGGGCGAGACCAAGGTCAAGGAGCGCGAGCGCCTGTTCCAGGCGTTCCGCGACAAGGAGATCCGGGTGCTGGTGGTCTCGAAGGTCGCCAACTTCTCCATCGACCTGCCCGAGGCGGCGGTGGCGATCCAGGTCTCCGGCACGTTCGGCTCGCGCCAGGAGGAGGCCCAGCGGCTCGGCCGGGTGCTGCGCCCCAAGGCGGACGGCGGCGGCGCGCGGTTCTACTCGGTGGTCAGCCGCGACACGGTCGACCAGGAGTTCGCCGCGCACCGGCAGCGGTTCCTCGCCGAGCAGGGGTACGCCTACCACATCATCGACGCCGACGACGTGGGCGAGGAGGACCCGGCGCGCTGACCTCCTCCGGTCACGTACGGCGCCGGGCGCGGTAGGCGCTGGCCTTGGCCCGGTTCTGACAGGACAGATCGCAGAAGCGGCGCGAGGCGTTGCGCGTGGTGTCGAAGAAGACCAGGGAACACGACGCGGCCTGGCACGCGCCGAGCCGCGCCCCCTGGCCCACCCCGATGACCATGGCCAGCGCGGTGCCCATGTCGGCGGCCCAGGCGTCCACGAGCGTCGCGCCCGGCCGGTGGAAGGCCAGCTGGAGCGGCTTTCCCGGGTCGCCGTACAGGGTGGGCACGGCGCCGTGCCGCGCCAGGAGGTCGTTGAGCCGTTCGGCCGCCTCGGGCAGGCGGTCCCCCGCGCCGTACAGCGGGCGCAGCTCGGCGGCGACCTCCGCGAGCCGATCGGCGTCGGCCGCCGTGAGCCCGCTCGGAGGGCGACCGGCGGCGGCGAGGCCCGCGTGGATCGCGGCGAGCCGTTCGCCGCCTGTCTGCGGCGGTGTGACAGGGCGTCCGTGCACCGACTCGGCGGCGAGGGCGTTCACCAGGAGGACGGCGAGTTCCACCCTGCTCCCGACATAACTGTCTATCTCGGATTGACCAGTGATGCGCCATGGCTCTATCGTCACTGTCGTAGCTTAACTAGACAGTGAGGTTTGAGGCATGTCCGTACGCCTGGCCCGCACCATGTGGCATCAGATCGAGCCGGTCCACGCCACGCTCTACTTCAGCCCGGAGGCCTTCGAGGAGGCCGCCGCGCTCGGCTACGACGTCACGACGCGCTGGCCGAGCTACTTCGCCTGGCGCACCGCGCCGCTGGGCGCGGCGGGACCCGCCCTGGTGGCCGCCACCTACTACAGCTTCAGCCCGAGCATGATCGCCGAGCACGTGCCGGGCGTCTGGGAGACCGCGACGCCCGCACAGGTGCTGGAGGCGCGGCTGCGGGCGATGGACCGGACGTTGCGCGGGCTCCTCGGCGACCGGATCGACGACGGCGTCAAGGAGGCGGCCGAGCTGGCGATCAGGGCGGCGGAGAGCGTGGACGTCGCCCACCGGCCGCTCGCCGCGGCCAACCTCGACCTCCCCTGGGCGGAGGAACCGCACGTGGCGCTGTGGCAGGCGTACACGGTGCTGCGCGAGCACCGCGGCGACGGGCACCTGACGGCCCTGCACGCCGCCGGCCTGGACGCCTGCGAGGCCCTGGTCTCCTTCGCCGCCGTCGGGGCGGCCCCGGCCGAGAACTTCGCCGGCCGCGGCTGGAGCGACGAGGAATGGGCCGCCGCCCGCGACCGGCTCGCCGGACGCGGGCTGATCGACGGCGAGGGGACGGCCACCCCGGCGGGGCGGGCGCTGCGCGACCAGGTCGAGCGCATGACCGACGAGCTGGCGGCGGGCCCGTGGCGGGCGCTCGGCGAGGCGGGGGCCGAGCGGCTGGCCGAGCTCAACCTGCCGTTGCTCGGGGCCGTGTTCGAGGCGGGCCTGCTGCCCACCGTCACCACACTCGGCATCGGCAAGATCCAGGCCCCCGAGTGATCCCTTCCGCCGGTCTTCGTCAGGACCGGCGGCGTCACTAGGTCCAGGAGATGCCCTTGGGCCTTGTCACCACATCACCCCCTCGCGCCTTACCCGTCCATGATGCAGTCGTGATGGCGGCAATACCCAGCAGACAAGGCGAATCACGCAATATGCGCATTTTTCGTCTTGCTCCTGGTTTCTCGCTGCCCGCTACCTCGCCCTTGAGCACGCACGGCTCACATAAAGCGCCATATCGGGACAAATCACCCCACCACTGCATGTCGTTTCCCCGGCGGCCTGACCATGGAGCGCTCCATCGTCAGGTCGCCGGAAAGCTTTCCGTGCCGATCATCGGGGACGCGGTCATTGGGCGGCCAGGCCGCCGACGAACAGCACCACGAGCGCGACGACCCAGGCCCCCACGGCGACGCCGTACAGGGACTCGCGCCTGGCGAGCCAGGCGACCCCAGTGGCGCACGCCGCGACCACCGCGACCATCACGGACAGCGCGATCACCGAGGCGATCCGGTCCGCGCAGTCCGGCGACGGCCCCATGCTCGTCACGCAGAAGGCCTGCCTGCTCCAGTCGCCGAAGACCGCGAACCCCCACAGCGTGGCGAGCAGCAGGCTCGCCGCCGCCTGGATCGCCGGAGGAACCACGGTGCGCGTCACCCGGGTACAGATACCCGCCCCGGGAAACGGCGACACGCGAGAGAAATACCGTTTCGGCATTGCGGTGCCCATCGCTAAGCTCTTGTGCTTCCCGCTTCCACCAGTCCTGTCCCCGTCATGCCCGGAGGAGCTTCCGCATGCCCGGAAATGTGCTCGAAGCCGAGCGCGCCCATCTCGCGGCCTCCCGCGCCGCGCTGCGAGCGATGCGTGAGCACGCGCAGTCGCTGTCGGCGGACGCCGCCGGCGACTGGGTGTCCCAGCAGGTCCTGCAGGGCCTGCTCGACCAGCGGGTGGCCGCACTGGCCGACCACCCCGACGCGCCGCTGTTCTTCGGCCGGTTGGACCGCGCGGCCGGCGACGACCTGCCGAGCACGGTCTACGTCGGCCGCAGGCACGTCCACGACGAGAGCAGCCGGCCCCTCGTGATCGACTGGCGCGCCCCGATCTCGCGCGCCTTCTACCAGGCCAGTCCCGCCGACCCCATGGGGATCGCGCTGCGCCGCAGGTTCGGCTACCAGGGCGGCGACCTCACCGCGTACGAGGACGAACCGCTCGACGGCAGGGCGCTCGGGCAGAGCAGGCTGCTGACCGAGGAGATCGAGCGGCCCCGCACCGGCCCGATGCGCGACATCGTGGCGACCATCCAGCCCGACCAGGACGAGATCGTCCGCGCCGACCTCGGCGTGACCGTCTGCGTGCAGGGCGCGCCGGGCACCGGCAAGACGGCCGTGGGCCTGCACCGCGCGGCCTACCTGCTGTTCACCCACCGGGAGAAGCTGTCGCGCTCCGGCGTGACGATCGTCGGGCCCAACCGGGCCTTCCTCTCCTACATCTCCTCGGTGCTGCCCGCGCTCGGCGAGGTGAAGGTCGACCAGACGACGGTGGCCGGCGTCCTGGGCGGCCACGCCCATCCCGAGGACCCCGCGGTGGCGGCCGTGAAGGGCGACGCCCGCATGGCCGAGGTCGTCAAGCGGGCGCTGTGGCTGCACGTCACCAAGCCGTCCGAAGGGGTGCTGTTCACCAAGGGCATCAACCGCTACCGGGTGGCCGATCACGAGGTGCGTGAGATCGTCGCCTCGCTGCGCGGCACGACGAGGTACGGCCCGGGCCGCGCCACCCTGGCCCAGCGGCTCGCCCACGCCGTGCTCGTGCAGATGGAACGGCGCGGCGAGTCGCCCGACGACCGCGTGCAGGACGCGGTGGCCCGGTCGAAGCCGGTCAAGGCCGTGCTGGACGCCGTCTGGCCGAAGCTCACCCCCGAGCAGGTGCTGTTCCGGCTGCTGTCGGACCCCGAGTTCCTGGCCAAGGCGGCCCGGTCCGACCTCTCCCCGGAGGAGCAGCAGCTCATCGTGTGGCGCAAGCCGTACAAGTCGCACCGGTCGGCCAAGTGGACGGCCGCCGACGCGGCGCTGCTGGACGAACTCGGCGACCTGATCGAGCGGACGCCGTCGCAGGGACACCTCGTGGTGGACGAGGCGCAGGACCTGTCGGCGATGCAGTTGCGCGCGCTCGGACGCCGCTGCCGCACCGGCTCGGCGACCGTGCTCGGCGACCTCGCGCAGGGCACCACGCCCTGGTCGGCGCGTTCGTGGAAGACCGTGCTCGACCACCTCGGCCAGCCCTCGGGCGAGGTCACCGAGCTCACGCTCGGCTTCCGCGTGCCCCGCGAGGTCCTCGACTTCGCCGCGCGGCTGCTGCCCTCCGTGGCGCCGGATCTCGCCCCGCCGCGCTCGCTGCGTCCCGGCGCCGGCTCCCTGTCCGTACGCCGCGAGACCGACGTCGCCGCCGCCCTCCCCGAGGCCGTACGGCAGGCCCTCGCGCAGGAGGGCTCCATCGGCGTCATCGCGGCCGACTCCGGCCTTCCCGCGCTCTCGGCGGCCCTGGAGGCCGCCGCGGTGCCGCACACGGTGCTCGGCCCCGACTCGACGGGCGACGACCGGGTGCTGCTGGTGCCGGCGACGCTCGCCAAGGGCCTGGAATACGACCACGTGATCGTCGCCGAGCCGGCCGCGATCGCGGAGGCCGAGGAGCGCGGCCTCGCCCGCCTCTACGTGGTCCTCACCCGGGCGGTAACGTCACTGACCGTCCTACACAGCCGCGACCTGCCCGAGGAACTGCGATGAACCCGCCCGATGTACGCATCCGCCACGGAGCGCTCGACGACGTCCCCGCCGTGCTTCGGTTCTGGCTGGACGCCGCGGAGAACACCGACAGGCACGACGACGCCGGCAAGGTCGTGGCTCTGATCGAGCGCGACCCCGAGGCGCTGCTCATCGCCGAGATCGACGGCCGGATCGCCGGCACGCTCATCGCCGGGTGGGACGGCTGGCGCGCCCACCTCTACCGGCTCGCCGTGGACCCGGCCCACCGGCGCATGGGCATCGGATCGCGGCTGATCCGGGCCGCCGAGGAGCGGTTCAGGAAGTTCGGCGCGTTCCGCGCGGACGCGATGGTCCTGCACGACAACGCCCTGGCGCACCACGCCTGGACGGCGGCGGGATACGCGATGCAGACCGACTGCGCCCGCTGGGTCAGGCGCCTCACCTGAGGCGTACAACGGGAAAGGGCGGCTCCCCCGAGGGGGAACCGCCCTTCCGTTGAGACGAAGCAGGCAGATGGATCAGAAGTCCATGTCGCCGCCGCCGGGCATGGCGGGGGCCTTCTCCTTCTCGGGCTTCTCGGCGATGACGGCCTCGGTCGTCAGGAACAGCGCCGCGATGGACGCCGCGTTCTGCAGCGCCGAGCGGGTGACCTTGGCCGGGTCGATGATGCCGGACTCGAACATGTTGACGTACTCGCCGGTCGCGGCGTTGAGGCCCTCACCAGCCGGGAGGTTGCGGACCTTCTCCACCACGACGCCGCCCTCGAGGCCGGCGTTGACGGCGATCTGCTTCAGCGGCTCCTCGAGCGCCTTGCGGACGATCGCGGCACCGGTGGCCTCGTCGCCGTTGACCTCGAGCTTGTCGAACGCGTTGGCGCCGGCCTGCAGCAGGGCCACGCCACCGCCGGGGACGATGCCCTCCTCGACCGCGGCCTTCGCGTTGCGGACGGCGTCCTCGATGCGGTGCTTACGCTCCTTGAGCTCGACCTCGGTGGCCGCGCCGGCCTTGATGACGGCGACGCCGCCGGCCAGCTTGGCGAGGCGCTCCTGGAGCTTCTCGCGGTCGTAGTCGGAGTCGGTGCGCTCGATCTCGGCGCGGATCTCGTTGACCCGGCCGGCGATCTGCTCGGCGTCACCGGCGCCGTCGACGATCGTGGTCTCGTCCTTGGTGACGACGACCTTGCGGGCGCGGCCGAGCAGGTCGAGGGTGGCGTTCTCGAGCTTGAGACCGACCTCCTCGGAGATGACCTGGCCACCGGTGAGGATGGCGATGTCACCCAGCATGGCCTTGCGGCGGTCGCCGAAGCCCGGAGCCTTGACGGCCACGGACTTGAACAGGCCGCGGATCTTGTTGACGACCAGGGTGGCCAGGGCCTCGCCCTCGACGTCCTCGGCGATGATGACCAGCGGCTTGCCGGACTGCACGACCTTGTCGAGCAGCGGGAGCAGGTCCTTGTTCGCCGAGACCTTGGAGTTGACGATCAGGATGTACGGGTCCTCGAAGACCGCCTCCATGCGCTCGGGGTCGGTCACGAAGTAGCCGGACACGTAGCCCTTGTCGAAGCGCATGCCCTCGGTGAGCTCCAGCTCCAGGCCGAAGGTGTTGCTCTCCTCGACGGTGATGACGCCTTCCTTGCCCACCTTGTCCATCGCCTCGGCGATGAGGGCGCCGATCTCGGTGTCGGCGGCGGAGATGGAGGCGGTGGAGGCGATCTGCTCCTTGGTCTCCACGTCCTTGGCGAGCTTCGACAGCTCCTCGCTGACGCGCTCGACGGCGGCCTCGATGCCCTTCTTCAGCGCCATCGGGTTGGCACCGGCGGCCACGTTGCGCAGACCCTCGCGGACCAGCGCCTGGGCGAGCACGGTGGCCGTCGTGGTGCCGTCACCGGCGACGTCGTCGGTCTTCTTCGCGACTTCCTTGACGAGCTCGGCGCCGATCTTCTCCCACGGGTCCTCGAGCTCGATCTCCTTGGCGATGGAGACACCGTCGTTGGTGATCGTGGGGGCGCCCCACTTCTTCTCCAGCACGACGTTGCGGCCCTTGGGGCCGAGGGTCACCTTCACGGCGTCGGCGAGCTGGTTCATACCGCGCTCGAGACCGCGCCGGGCGTCCTCGTCAAACGCGATCATCTTGGCTGCCATTAGGCTAGACCTCCCAGTAGCAGGGTGTCTTCAACGGACCGAGCCGACGCCCGCGACGGCTTGGACCCGCTATCCCTGCGCGGGCCCCATCGCCCCGATCCCGGTTGTTGTCACTCTCGACCTCAGAGTGCCAAACAAGTATTTAGCACTCTACCCCTGAGAGTGCAAGCGGAAGCCGTTCTGACCAGCTTGGACGGTATGCCCAGACCAGTGCGAAGCGGGAGACACCGAGCGAGCCGTCGAGCGAAGCGGGAGACACGCGGAAGGCCCGGCACGCGGTGTCCGCGCGCCGGGCCTTCCAAGGTCGATGACGGGATCAGACGGCCCGTACGGCTTCCGCCTGCGGGCCCTTCTGACCCTGCGTGATGTCGAACTCAACCCGCTGACCCTGCTCGAGGGCCTTGTAGCCGTCCATCAGGATTGCCGAGTAATGGACGAACACGTCCTTACCACCGTCTACCGCGATGAAGCCGTAGCCCTTGTCCGCGTTAAACCATTTGACGGTGCCCTGCGCCACTTCCGACTCCTCTTGCTGGGCTGGGGACCACACCCAAGAAGCCCCCGGTTTTGTCGATCGTCCTCGACCATACCCGTGTCAAGGCGTAGGACAACAGAGTCAATCCGCAAACTACTACTTGGCGTTCGCTCAAAGCGGGATCGAAGAATATTCACTTTGCTGTTGAATAGTTGAGAGCTGCACCATTTGCCATGGCACCGCATGACTTCTTCACCGACAGAAGTGCATGTCAGGTGCTCGGCCCCGGCGCGGCGGCTCAGCCTCCGGCGACGGCAGGGATGACCGAAATCTGCACCCCGTCCGGCGTGGCGGTGTCCAGACCGTCGGCGAATCGGACATCCTCTTCCCCGACGTAGACGTTGACAAAACGCCGGATCTTACCCGTCTCATCCAGGATGCGCCCGCCGATGCCGGGGTAGTCCGCGTCCAGCTTCTGCAGGACCTCCCGGAGCGTTCCCCCCTCCCCGCTCACCTCCGCGGCTCCGTTGGTGTACGTCCGGAGAATCGTCGGAATCCGCACGGAAACGCTCATTGTTCGCTCGCTTTCTTACTACCGATGGGCCTGTTGAAACGCTTTCAGTTGGCGAATGCCGCACGGAACGCGTCGAGAGAGGGACGGATGACGGCGGCGGGACGGGCGTGCTCGGACACCGCGTCGAGTGTCTTCAGCCCGTCGCCGGTGTTCAGCACCACGGTCTCGGCATCGGGGTCGAGACGGCCCTCGCGCACCAGCTTGCGGAGCACGCCGACCGTGACGCCGCCCGCGGTCTCGGCGAAGACGCCCTCGGTCCTGGCCAGCAGGCGGATGGCCTCGACCACTTCCTGGTCGTTCACGTCCTCCACCGCGCCGCCCGTCCGCCGCGCGATGTCGAGCACGTACGGCCCGTCCGCCGGGTTGCCGATCGCCAGGGACTTGGCGATGGTGTCGGGCCGCACCGGCTGCACCACGTCCTGCCCGGCCTTGAACGCCCGGGAGACCGGCGAGCAGCCCTCGGCCTGCGCCCCGAAGATCCGGTAGGGCCGCTCCTCGACCAGCCCCAGCTTGATCAGCTCACGGAAGCCCTTGTCGATCTTGGTGAGCTGAGAGCCGGAGGCCACCGGGATGACGATCTGGTCGGGCAGCCGCCAGCCGAGCTGCTCGGCGATCTCGTACGCCAGCGTCTTGGAGCCCTCGGCGTAGAAGGGCCGGAGGTTGACGTTGACGAAGCCCCACTTCTCGCCCAGCTCGTCACCGATGAGCTCGGAGCAGAAGCGGTTGACCTCGTCGTAGTTGCCGTCGATGGCGACCAGGCGGCCACCGTACACGGCGGCCATGGTGACCTTGGCCGGCTCCAGGTCGGCGGGGATGAACACGCAGGAGTCCAGCCCGGCCCGGGCGGCGGCCGCGCTCACCGCGCCGGCGAGGTTGCCGGTGGAGGAGCACGACAGGGTGTGGAAGCCGAAGTTGCGCGCGGCCTCAAGCGCGATCGCGACGACCCGGTCCTTGAAGGAGTGGGTCGGGTTGCCGGAGTCGTCCTTGACGTGAAGCGACCGCAGGCCCAGCTCGGCCGCCAGCCTGTCGGCCTTCACGAGCTTGGTCCAGCCGGGCTGGAGGTTGGGCTTGGCCGCCACGCCGGCGGGAACGGGGAGCAGGGAGCGGTACCGCCAGATGTTCGCCGGGCCGGACTCGATGTCCTCCCGGCGAACCTCGCCGAAGTCGTACGCCACCTCAAGGGGGCCGAAACACTCCGTACAGGCGAAAATCGGACCGAGGTCGTAAAGAGCGCCACATTCGCGACACGAAAGGCCGGTGGCGGGGCCGAACTCGACGGTGTTCGCGGCAGTGTTAGCGGCAGTGCTGGTGTGCGCCATGAAGCGAGGCCTTTCCCTCATCTTCGCTCGCGACCACCTTGGCCGCGAGCCGGAATTGGCACCTGTCCCGGCCGGGCCTCGTGGGCACGAGTTCGACACCGGGGAGGTTGCCGGGGCTTCGCAGGGCCGGTCCCTCCACCCCTCTGGATGAGCATGTTCAGTTGTAGGACCTTCCGAGAAAGGTCTCTAGCACTGTACCCCGGCGTCCCCGGTGTCCGTTCCGACGTCTCACATGGCGAGACGTTTCGTATCAGCCGTACGCCTCGCCGAGCGCGCTCTGCACGTACTTGCGCGCCTGGTGGATACGGGACTTGACCGTTCCGAGGGGGATCTTGAGCTGGTCGGCGACCTCCGCGTAGTCGAGCTGGCAGATGTCGCGCAGCACGAGCGCCTGGGCGAGGTCGGGCCGCTCGGCCTCCAGCGCCTCCATCGCGTCGAGCAGGTCGAGCCGCGACCCGGCGATGACGCTCACCCGCCGGGGATCGGGCCGCTGCTCGGGCAGTTCCTCCGCCTGCTCCGACGAGCGCCGCTTGAGCGAGCGGTAGGTGGTCCTGGCGCAGTTCACGGTCACGATGTGCAGCCAGGTGCTGAACTTGGCCCGCCCCTCGAACCTCGCGATGTTGCGCGCCACGGCGAGCAGCGTGTCCTGCGCGGCCTCCTCGGCGTCCTGCCGATACGGTAGAAGGCGCTCGCAGTGCCGCAACACGTCGGGCTCGATGCGCCGCAGCAGTTCACCGAGCGCGCGGTGGTCCCCCTGGGCAGCCGATCGGGCCAGGTCCTCGGTCGTGTCGTCCAGTGCCATGCCGTATTCAGCCCTCCCGCGATCGGTTGACATCCTATTGACGGAGGTCGGCTTTTATTAATCTTCCGGCATGCGCGCCCGCTCTGATCGAGGGAACCCCAAGATGAGCAGCACCGTTCTGATCGCGTCCAACCGGGGTCCGGTGTCCTTCACGCTGTCGGACGACGGCGGCCTGACCATGCGCAGGGGCGGCGGCGGGCTCGTCTCCGGCCTGTCCGAGGTGGTCAAGGACACCGACGTCCTGTGGGTCTGCGCGGCGCTGTCGGACGGCGACCGGGGCGCGGTGCGTCACGCGCCCGGCGGGCGCCTCGACCGGGCCTTCGAGACGGGGCCGATCCGCATGCTGGACATCCCGCCCGCGGTCTTCCACCGGGCCTACAACGCCGTGGCCAACTCGACTCTCTGGTTCGTCAACCACCTGCTTTACAACACGCCCTTCTCCCCCGAGTTCGGCACGCGGTTCCGCCGCGAGTGGGAGTCGTACCGCACGTACAACGGGGCCTTCGCGCTGGCCCTGGCCGAGGAGGCGGCCCACCGGGCGCGCGTCATGGTGCAGGACTACCACCTGACGCTGACCCCGGCGATGCTCCGGGTCGAGCGGCCCGACCTGCGCATCGCCCACTTCTCGCACACGCCCTGGGCGCCGCCCGAATACTTCGCGCTGCTGCCCGAGGACGTCGTGGCCGAGGTGCTGACGGGCATCCTCGGCGCCGACCACGCCGGGTTCCTCACCGCGCGCTGGGCCCGCGCCTTCATGGACTGCTGCGAGACGCTGCTCGGGGCCCGGGCGGACCACGCCGCCCGCACGGTGACGTACGAAGGGCGGACCACCAGGATCGGCGTCCACCCGCTGGGGGTGAACGGCGAGGCGCTGCTCGCCCGGGCGGGCGAGCCGGACGTCGAGTCGCACATGACCGTGATCAGGGACCTCGTGGGCGACCGCAAGCTGATCGTGCGCATCGACCGCACCGAGCTTTCCAAGAACATCGTGCGCGGCCTGCGGGCCTACCAGGAGTTCCTGGCCGCCCATCCCGAGTGGCACGGCCGGGTCGTCCACCTCGCGTTCGCCTATCCCTCGCGGCACGACCTGCCCGAATACCGCGAGTACACGGCGGCCGTGCAGCGCTGCGCCAAGGAGATCGAGGACGAGTACGCGACCGAGGACTGGGACCCGCTGATCCTCAACGTGAACGACGACTACCCGCGCTCGCTGGCCGCCTACCGGCTGGCCGACGTGCTGCTCGTCAACCCGATCAGGGACGGCATGAACCTGGTGGCCAAGGAGGGCCCGATCCTGTCGCCCCGGTGCGCGCTGGTGCTGTCCCGCGAGGCGGGCGCGGCGGCCGAGCTGGGGGCCGACTCCCTGCTCGTCAACCCCTACGACGTGTCCGGCACGGCGGCGGCGCTGCACGAGGCGCTGACGCTGCCGGAGCAGGAGCGGCTCACGCGCGGCCTGCGGCTGCGGGAGGCCGCCACCGCCCTGCCGCCCCAGCGCTGGTTCGAGGACCAGCTCGCCGCGCTGATCTAGACGGGGCCGGCGCCGGGCGACCGGCTCTCGTGCCCGGATGATCTGCTGCGCTACCCTTGCCTGGTTTTGGACCGCAACATAAAGGTCACCAGGGACAGCCCCACCTGGTTGATCTATCTCCAGCTCGCCACCTTCGCCACCTACCTGTACGGCATGTCGGCCGCCCTGCCCCTCCTGCGCGCCGAACTCGGCGTGTCCCAGGCCGTCGGCGGGCTGCACGGCACGGGGATGGCGCTCGGCGGCATCGCCGGCGGGCTGGCCCTGCCCACGCTGACCAGGCGGTTCGGGCGCCGCGTCGTCACCTGGGCCGGTTTGGCCGGGATGAACGCCGGGGTGCTCCTCGTCCTGGTCGGGCACGCGCTCCCGTTCACGCTGGCCGGTTTCACGCTCGCCGGCGCCTGCGGTTCGACGGCGCTGTACGTGATGATGGCGGTGCTCAGCGACCACCACGGCCCGGCGGGGGCGGCCGTCATCAGCGAGGCCAACGCGGTCGCCGTCATCGCCGGAATCGCCGCCACCTACGCCTTCAGCGTGGTGGCCGAGTCGCCGGCCGGCTGGCGGCCCGCGCTGTTGGTGCCCGTGGCCTCCACCCTCCTGCTGGCCCTGTTCATGGGCCGGGTCTGGGTGCCGCCGGCGCCCGTTCCGCCGCGGTCGCCGTCGCCGTCCAGGGCCTCCGGCAGAATCCCGTACGGCTGGCGCTTCCACGTCGCCGGAGCGGTCCTGCTGTGCCGCGTGGCCCTCGAGTTCGCCTTCAACCTGTGGGCCGCCGAGTTGCTCTCCCAGCGGACCGGGCTGTCCCCCGGCGTGGCGGCGACCGGGCTGAGCGCGATGCTGGCCGGCATGGCCGCGGGCCGGTTCGGCGGCGCCCGGCTGGCCCTGCGCTTCGCGCCGGGGTCGGTGCTGCTGGGCTCGCTCGGGGTGACCCTGGCGGGCTGGGCGCTGTTCTGGGTGGGAACCTCTGCGCCGGTCTGCTACGCCGGGCTCGCTCTCAGCGGGCTCGGCATCTCGGTCCAGTTCCCCATGGGCCTGACGCGCATGATCGAGGTGTCGGGAGGCCGGCCGGACCAGGCGTCGGGCACGGCCTCGATCTGGGCGGGCATGGGCTCGGGCAGCGGGCCGTTCGTGCTCGGCGCGCTGGGCGACGGTTTCGGGACGCACACGGCGTTCCTGCTCGCGCCCGCCCTGATCGCGATAGCCGCGGGCGGAGTGGCCGCGTCCAGGACGCGTTCCTGAACGTCCGGGCCACTCTGAAGGCCGATCAGTTCCAGGTCGCGTTCTTGAGGATCGCGCTCAGCTGCGGGTGGTCCCACTGGTCGAGGACCAGGATCTTCGACGTGGGCAGATACCACTCGCGCTGGTTGTAGTGCAGCTTCACCCGCCACTTCTTGTCGACGCAGGTCGCCGCCCACTTGTGGTAGTCCGCCTTGTGGCCGGGGCCGACCTGCCGCAGCCCCTTCTCCGCGATCTTCCACTCGCCCTTGTACAGTTTGTAGCTCTTGGGACAGATGCTGACGTCGGTCGCGGGGTCGAAGCCGTACTTCGGCTTGTACGCCTGGAACGTGCGGAGCCCGATCTTGAGCGCCTTGGGACCCAGCACCCAGAAGCTGTGGCACCCCCAGTCGCGGAAACCGAAGTCCTCGGTGCCGTAGGTGGGGCACGAGCCGGTGATGACGCGCACCCAGTCCTTGTCGTCCTTGGCCACCTTCCACGACGTGGGGATCGTGAGGGTCAGACCGTTCCGCAGGTGGACCTGCTTGGTGCCGCCGCTTTCGCTCGCGAACGCCGCCGCCGGAGCCGTCAGGGTGGCCGCCAGCACGGCCAGGCCGGCCGCCGCGGCCCAGATCGTCTTTCTGAACATGTCCGGCACACTAGGCGCGGTCGCTTGCGGACGACTTGCGGCCCGATAGACAAATCACCAAGTGCGACGTCAGCTCCAGGTGGCGTTCTTGAGTATCGTGCTCAGCCCCGGGGTCCCCCACTGGTCGATCACCAGGATCTTCGACGTCGGCAGGTACCACTCGCGCTGGTTGTAGTGCGCCTTCACCTTGTAGGAGCTCATGGTCACGCAGGTCCCCGCCCAGTTGCGGTAGTACGCCTTGTGTCCCGGCCCGACCTGCCGCAGCCCCTTCTCGGCGAGCTTGCTCTGGCCCATGTAGAGGTTCTTCTTGACGGGGCAGGGCCCGACGTCGGTGGCCGGGTAGAACGGGCCGTCCGGCGTGTACTTCTGGAACAGCTCGTGGCCGATCTTGATGGCTCCGGGCCCCATGACCCAGAAGCTGTGGCACCCCGAGTCGCGGAAGCCGTACGTGTCCGTGCCCTTGGTCGGGCACGAGCCGGTGATGACCCGCACCCAGTCCTTGTCCTTGGCGTCGACCTTCCAGGACGACGGGATCCTGAGGGTCAGGCCCTTGCGCAGGTGCAGCGGCTTGGTGGCCGCGCTGTCGTTCGCGAACGCCGCCGCCGGAGCCGCCAGGGACGCCGCCAGCACGGCCAGGCCGGCCGCCGCGGCCGAGATCGTCTTCCTCATGCCCCGGACATTACGCCCGGCCGCTTGCAGACGGCTTGCCGAGAATTGCCACGAGGTCGCCGAGGAAGGCCACGACTCCGTCGGGGCCGTCCACCACCACGTCGGCGCGCTCCGCCAGGGCGGTCACCTCCGTGGACCCGCTGCACACCCGTACGCCGGGGATCCCGGCCGACTCGACCGCATCGAAGGCGGCGAGGTCCCCCAGGTCGTCGCCGACGAACATGACCGAGCGGGCGTCCCGCTCGGCGAGGAAGGCCGACAGGGCCCGTCCCTTGTCCATTCCGGCAGGCCGCAGCTCCAGCACCATGCGGCCCGGCTCGACCGCCAGCCCGGCCTCCTCGGCCAGCGCCGCGACCGGCCCGCGCAGCGCCTCCAGCGCCCCCGCGGGGTCGGCGCACCGCCGGGTGTGCACGGCGACGGCCCGGTCCTTGTCCTCGATCCACGCGCCGTCGAGGCCTCCCACCAGCTCGGGCAGCCGGGCGCGGACCAGGTCGAGCCCCGGCGGCGGGGGCGGAGCCGTCAGCCGGTTGTCCTCCCAGCGTTCCAGCCCGTAGTGGCCGAGGATCACCAGGCCGGGCACGTCGGCGAGGGACGGCCCGCCGGGGACCTCGCCGAGGGCGAGCGCCGTACGCGGCGGGCGGCCGGTGACGATCACGACGGCGCGCACCAGCGGGGCGAGCGCGGCCAGCACGCCGGGCACGCCGGGATGCACCCGGGCGGCGGCGGGGTCGGGCACGATCGGGGAGAGCGTGCCGTCGTAGTCGAGCCCGATCACGGCGCCGGCCGGATCGGCGACGATCGCGTCGAGTCCTGCGTGCGCGGGCAGGGTCATGGCCTCACTCCGAAGGGGGTCACGTGCGTACGCCTCGACGGCCTCATGCCCCGGGAGCGGGGCTCATGCGTGGAAGGGGAGAAACCAATGGGAATCAGGAGTTCAGTCCGAAACGGCGGGCCGAGCGGTCGCGCCGCCGGCCGGCTCTCATCCGGCGCAGCCGCTTGACGAGCATGGGGTCGTGCTCGAGCGCCTCGGGCCGATCGATCAGCTCCCCGAGTAACTGGTAATACCGGGTCGCCGAGATGCCGAAGGCCTCCCTGATCGCCTGTTCCTTGGCGCCCGCGTAACGCCACCACTGGCGCTCGAACGCGAGCATCTCGCGGTCGCGGTCCGAGAGGTCGAGCCCGTCGCCGCCGGCCGGTTCGGTGTCCATCCGCTCCTCCTCGATCGGCTCGCGAGCCCGTCCCATGGTAATGCCAAGCCCGCGAGACGAACCCGGGGTGTTCAGGCCGGGCAGGACGGACGTAATGTCACGTGGTGTGAGCTCTGTAATCACGCTTCTGACCGACTACGGGCTGGAGGACGGGTTCGTCGCCGCGTGCCACGGCGTGATCGCGGGCATCGCTCCGCAGGCTCGGATCATCGACGTGGGTCATCTCGTTCCCGCCGGGGACGTACGGCGCGGCGCGGCCATCCTCGCGCAGACCCTGCCCTACCTGCCGGCCGGCGTCCATCTCGCGGTCGTCGATCCCGCCGTGGGCGTGAACCGGCGCGCGGTCGCCGTGGAGGCGGGGGGACGGGTGTTCCTCGGCCCGGACAACGGCATCCTGTCGTGGGCCGTCCGCGCCGCGGGAGGCGCCGAGGCGGCCTACGAGATGACGAACAAGGACCTGTTCCTGGCTAGCGTCTCACCGACCTTCCCGGGACGGGACCTGTTCGCCCCGGTGGCCGCCCACCTGTGCACCGGACGCGCGGTCGCCGACGTGGGGCCGCCGATGCCCGTGGAGCGCCTGGTGACCCTGCCCGCGCCGACCTGCCGGTTGCGGGACGGCGCGGCCGAGGGCGAGGTGCTGTCGGTGGACAGGCACGGCAACGTCCAGTTGTCGATCACCGCCTCCGACCTGGCCGAGCTCGGCGTACGGCTCGGCGACACCGTCGCCGTTTGGCTCGGGCGCCGCCAGATCGCCGTGCCGTTCCGGGAGACGTTCACCGCCGTGCCGCCCGGCGACCTGGTGGCGTTCGCCGACTCCGCCGGCCTGGTCGCGATGGCGATCAACGCCGGGGACGCCGCCAACAGCCTGGGTCTGCCCCCGGGCGCGCACGTACGGCTGTCGCCCGGGCGCTGACCCGGCCGGTTGGTTCTACTGGGCGTTCACCACGTCGCGGGCCTCCGCGAAGTGGCAGGCGCTGGGGTGGCCGCTGCCCGGGCGCGCCTCCAGCGCGGGCGTCTGCTCGGCGCAGATGTCCTGCGCCTTCCAGCACCGCGTGCGGAAGTGGCAGCCCGAGGGCGGGTTGGCCGGCGAGGGCGGGTCGCCCTGCAGGATGATCCGCTGGCGGGTCTCCCGGCCCTCGGGGTCGGGCACCGGGACGGCCGACAGCAGCGCCTGGGTGTACGGGTGCGTCGGGCTGTCGTAGATCTCGGCGTCGCTGCCCAGCTCGACGATCTTGCCGAGGTACATCACCGCGACCCGGTCGGAGATGTGGCGGACCACCGACAGGTCGTGCGCGATGAAGATGTAGGCGAGGTCGAACTCGTTCTGCAGCCGCTCCAGCAGGTTCATGACCTGGGCCTGGATCGACACGTCGAGCGCGGAGACCGGCTCGTCGCAGATGATGATCTCAGGCTGGAGCGCCAGGCCGCGGGCGATGCCGATGCGCTGGCGCTGGCCGCCGGAGAACTGGTGCGGGTAGCGGTTGATGTGGTCGGGGTTGAGGCCGACCACCTCGAGCAGTTCCTGCACCCGGCGCCGCCGGCCGCCCTTCGGCACGACGTCCGAGTGGATCTCGAACGGCTCCCCCACGATGTCGCCGACGGTCATCCGCGGGTTCAGCGAGGTGTAGGGGTCCTGCATCACCATCTGGATGTTGCGGCGCATCCGCTTGAGCTCGGCGCCCCTGGCCGTGGTGATGTCCCTGCCGTGGACGCGCACGGAGCCCGACGTGGGCCGCTCCAGCGCCATCAGCAGCTTGGCCAGGGTGGACTTGCCACAGCCCGACTCGCCGACGATCCCGAGCGTCTCACCCCGGTGCAGGTCGAAGGAGACCCCGTCGACGGCCTTGATCGCGCCGATCTGCCGCTTGACGACGATGCCCTGGGTGAGCGGGAAGTGCTTGACCAGGTCGCGGACTTCGAGGATCGACTCAGTGTTCGCCTTCATCGATGACCTCCCTCCAGTAGTGGCAGGCGCTGCCGCGGGTGCCACTGATCGTGTACAGCGGGGGCACGTCGGTCACGCAGTTGTCCCGCCGGTACGGGCACCGCGGGTGGAAGGCGCAGCCCGTCGGCATCTCCAGCAGGTTGGGCGGCAGGCCCTTGATCGCGTAGAGCTCCTGGCCCTTGTGGTCCACCCGGGGGATCGACTCCAGCAGCCCCTTGGAGTAGGGGTGGGCCGGGTTCTTGTACAGGTCGTGCACCGGGGCGTTCTCGACGATGCGCCCGCCGTACATGACCGCGATCTTGTCCGCGACGTCGGCGACGACGCCGAGGTCGTGGGTGATCAGGATCAGGCCCATGTTGCTGTCGCGCTGCAGTTCCGCGAGCAGGCCCATGATCTGGGCCTGGACGGTCACGTCGAGCGCGGTGGTCGGCTCGTCCGCGATCAGGATCTCCGGGTCGAGCGCGATCGCCATGGCGATCATGATGCGCTGCCGCATGCCGCCGGAGAACTGGTGCGGGAAGTCGTTGACCCGGTCCTTGGCCGCCGGGATCCTGACCCGGTCCATCAGCTCGACGGCCTTCTTCTTGGCCTCGGCCCGCGACGTGCCGCGGTGCATGCGGAACATCTCGGCGATCTGCCAGCCGACCGGGAAGACCGGGTTCAGCGCGGACAGCGCGTCCTGGAAGACCATGGAGATGCCCTCCCCGCGGACCCTCCTGCGCTGGTCCTCGGGGAGCTTGAGCAGGTCGACGCCCCGGAAGCGGATCTCGCCCCCGGTGATCTTCCCCGGGGGCATGTCGAGGATGCCCATGATGGTCTGGGCGGTGACGCTCTTGCCCGAGCCCGACTCGCCCAGCACGGCGAGCGTCTCGCCGGCGTCCACGCTGTAGGTCACGCCGTTGACGGCCTTGGCCACGCCCGCCCGGGTGCGGAACTCGACGTGGAGGTCGTCCACCTCCAGCAGGGCGCCGCTGTGGGAGCCTCTGCCCACCTGCTCGGAAAGCACTTCCGTCACTCGCTGTGCCTCCTCATCGAAGCTTCGGGTCGAGGGCGTCGCGTACGGCTTCGCCGAGCATGACGAAGGTCAGCACGCACAGGGACAGGAACGCGGCCGGGAAGAACATGGCGTGCGGCGCGGTCCTGATGTACGAGGCGTGGTCGGCGATCGCGATGCCCCAGGAGATGACCGGCGAACGCAGGCCGATACCGAGCAGCGACAACGTGGCCTCGGCGCCGATGTAGCTGCCGATCGTGATCGTCGCGTACACGAGGATCGGCGCCAGCGAGTTCGGCAGGAGGTGCCTGAAGATGATCCGCAGCGGTCCGGCTCCGAGCGCCCTGGCGGCCTGCACGTAGTCCTGGTGCTTGGCCTGGATGACGGCCGAGCGGGCGATGCGCATCAGGATCGGCCAGCCCAGCAGGGCGAGCACGACGATGACGACCGCCATGATCGTCGCCTTGCCGGGGTTCGACTGGGCCGGCGCGATGGTGCCGAGGATGATGATCGCGCCCAGCACGTACGGCAGGCCGAGGAACATCTCGCCGACGCGGGAGATGATCGCGTCGAGCCAGCGCCCGAAGTAGGCCGCCAGCACGCCCGTCAGGCCGCCGAGCAGGACGGTGGCCAGCGTGGCCAGCACACCCACGATGATCGAGGTGCGGGCGCCGTACACCGCACGGGCGTAGACGTCGCGCCCCTGAAGGTCGTAGCCGAACCACGCGTCCGAGCTCGGCAGCTCCATGCTCTTGGCGAGCGTGGCGTACTCCGGGTCCTTGTGCGTGAACAGCGACGGGAAGGCCGCCATCAGGAGGAACACGACCAGCATCACGAGCGAGATCCAGAAGATCTTGCGCCGCTTCAGGATGTCCCACGTGTCGCGCCAGAGGCTGCGCTGGCTGTCCCGGACCGCGACCGGGCTCGCCGTCGGCTCGTCCGCGCCCTTGATCAGATCTTGCGTCGCGGTCGGGTCACTCATAGCGGATCCTCGGGTCGAGCACGCCGTAGAGGAGGTCGACGAGCAGGTTGGAGAGCAGGTACACGAGCACGAGCAGCGTGGCCACGGGGACCACGATCGTGTAGTCCTGGCCGTTGATGGCCCGCCACAGCAGGCCGCCGATGCCGTGGATGTTGAAGATGCCCTCGGTGATGATGGCGCCGGACATCAGCGAGCCGACCTCGGTGCCGAGGAACGTCAGCACCGGGATGAGCGAGTTGCGCAGCAGGTGGATCCCGACCACCCGCCGGTTGGTCAGGCCCTTGGCCACGGCCGTACGCACGTAGTCGGCGCGCAGGTTCTCCACGATGCTCGTACGGGTGAGCCGCGCGGTGAACGCCATGTTGAGGCTGGCCAGCACCAGCGCCGGGACGATCAGCTCGGGGATCGTCGCCTCGTCCGTCACGGTCGGCTCGATCACGTGGAACTGGACACCGAGGATCCACTGCAGCAGATAACCGGTGACGAAGATGGGCAGCGACAGCAGGAACAGCGTGGAGATCGTCACCACGTTGTCGAGGAAGCCGCCGCGCTTGAGCCCCGACAGCACGCCGGCGCCGATTCCGATGATCGCCTCGAAGAGCACCGCCATCAGCGCGAGCCTGATGGTGATCGGCCAGGCGTCGCCGAGCTGGGTCGCGACGGACACGCCGTTGAAGTCGGTGCCCAGGTTCCCGGTGAGCAGGTTCTTCAGGAAGCTCCAGTACTGCACCAGGATGGGCTGGTCCAGCCCGAACTGCTCGCGCATGGCCGTGACATAGCTGTCCGGACAGGGCCGCTGGCCGCATCTCCCGGCGAACGGGTCACCCGGGAGCTGCCAGACCATGTAGTTGATGATGAAGGTCGTGCCCAGCACGACAGGCACGAGTTGCAGCAGGCGCCGGATCGCGTATCGGCCCATGCGCACCTCCGATCTGACGCTAAAGGTCGTACATGCGCCCCCCGTGGGTCAACACGGGGGATCGCGAATGGACAGCCCACGAGGCCGGCCCCGGTGGGGAACCGGCCTCGGGGGGTTCACCTACGAGCTGTCCCTACGCTTCCTTGATCGCGATCGACAGCGGGTCGAGCACGCCGAAGGGGGTGACCTTCACGCCGGTCACCCACTTGGAGGTGCCGGCCTGCAGACCGTACGACCACAGCGGAATCGCGGGCATGTCCTGCTGCAGCATAGCCTCGGCCTGCTGGTAGAGGGCGTTGGCCTGGGCCGGGTCGGTGGCGGTGTCGGCCTCGTGGAGCTTCTTGTCGAGCTCCTTGTTGCTGTAGAGACCGTCGTTGGAGGAGGCGCCGGTCTTGTACAGCGGGTTCAGGAAGTTCTCGATGTGCGGGTAGTCCATCTGCCAGCCGGTGCGGAACGCGCCCTTGATCTTGTGCTGGGTGATGGTGTCACGCAGCTCGGCGAAGGTGGGCATGTCCTTGTGCACGAACTTCACGCCGGCGTCGGCACCGAAGGCCTGGTTGATGCTGTTGACCGTGGCCTCGATCCACTCCTTGTGAGTGCCGTCGGCGTTGGACCAGATCGGGAACTCGGCCGGCGGGGTGTAGCCCTCGGACTTGGCCTTGGCGAGGTACTCCTTGGCCTTGGCGGGGTTGTAGGTGCACAGGTCGCCGCAGGCGCCGTCCTTGAAGCCCTCGACGATCGGGGAGACCCAGCCGTTGATGGGCACGCGGCCCTTGTTGAAGATCTTGTCGGTGATCGTCTTCCGGTCGATCGCGTACGACACGGCCTTGCGGAAGTCCGCGTTGCCGCCGAACTCCTTGTCGTACAGCGGGAAGGTGATCGTCTGGATGACGCCCTGCTGGCCGTCGATCGCGCGGTCGCCGAGGTCGGTCTTCCACTTGTCGCCGGCGAGGGCCGACGGCGGGATCAGCTCGGTGAAGTCGAGGTTGTTGGAGACCAGGTCCGCGTACGCCGCGTTGTCGTCCTTGTACATCTTGTAGACGATCTTCTTGACCTTGGGCTTCTCCGGCCCGGGGTAGTCGGGGTTCGCCTCGACGATGATCTGCGAGTTGTGGTCCCACTGCACGAACTTGAAAGGACCGTTGGTGACCGGCTTCTGCGCGAAGCCCTTCGGGTCCTTGAAGAAGGCGTCGGGAAGCGCCGCGAAGCTCGTGTAGCCGAGCTTGGTGCGGAACACGGCGACGGGCGCGGTCAGCGTCACCTTGAAGGTGAGGTCGTCGACGACCTCCAGGCCCTCCAGCTTGTCGGTCTCCGGCTTCGGAGCCTCCTTCGGCCCGTCGGGGCCGTCGGGGTCGGCGGTGTTGACCTTGTCGAAGCCCACGATGTCGCCGAACCAGAAGCTGCCGAGCTGGGCGTTCGGCGAGTAGGCGGTGTAGTTCCAGGCGTCGACGTAGTTCTTCGCGGTGACCGGCGTGCCGTCGGTCCACTTCAGACCGGGCTTGAGCTTGATCGTCCACACCTTGTTGTCGGTGGTCTCGATCGACTCCGCCTGGTCGAGCTCGGGAGCGGCCGTGTCCGAGTTGTACTTGACGAGGCGGCTGTACACGAACTCGTTGATCGTGCCACCACAGGTCTCGTTGATGTTTCCGGGGACGAAGCCGGTCTGCGGCTCACAACCACGGATGTAGACGGTCCCCGTGGCGGCCCGGGGGTTGTCCCCGCCGCCGCTACTGGAGCCGCCGCCCCCGCCGCACGCGGCGACGCCGAGCGCAAGCAGCGCGGTGCCGGTGGCGATCTTTGCGCCCTTAGTCACGCGCATAGTGGATTGGTCCTCCCTCTAAGGATGGGCGTTCGCGCTGGTTGGCACCCGGTTTGCCGGGCATCGTCAAACCAGCTGACGTCCTGCCAGTCGTCCGGAGCATCCCTTACCGGACGCACCAGAGGAGTCTCCGGCACGTTGCAGTTCGGTCACACGTGCGTCAGTCGGGCGTCACACACATTCCTGTGAGCCCAACCTTAAATGCCCAGCACGGCATCAAACTCCCCTTTAGAGTACATATACCGACAGGCGGCGAGTCCTTTGGCCAAGGGTGAGGGCGACACCCGCGCCCCGGTCCCCGGATCAGGATGTCCTGGGCTACCTTTGACCAGTCGCAGCCACGTTCGGTGCGACAGCCGTCCCACCGACCTCCATCCAATAGAGTCCATGCCATGAGCCAGCCGGAATCCGCGCTCGCGGAGGCCCAGGGTGGCGGCCGAGCCCCGGAGTCGCTGGCCGCGCTCGCCGAGCGTCACGGACTACGACGCGCCATCGCACGCCCCAGCATGCCCGCCTACCTGCGCCAACTGTGGGACCGGCGGCACTTCATCCTCACGTACGCCACCTCGCGCAACGTCTCGAAGTATTCCGAGTCGATGCTCGGGCAGCTCTGGCAGGTGCTGACCCCGCTGCTCAACGCCGCGGTGTACTGGCTGATGTTCGGCGTCATCCTCGGGCAGAGCAAGTCGATCGAGAACTACCCGGCGTTCCTCATCACCGGGGTCATGGTATTCACCTTCACCCAGCGCACGGTGATCAGCGGCGCCAAGTCCATCTCGTCGAACCTCTCCCTCATCCGGGCGCTCCACTTCCCGCGGGGCGCCCTCCCGCTGGCGTACACGATCCAGGAGCTCCAGCAGCTCGGCTACTCCATGGCCGTGCTCGTCCTCCTGGTGCTCGTCACCGGGGAGCCGGTGAGCTGGCTCTGGCTGCTGATCCCCGTCACGCTGCTCATGCAGCTCGTCTTCAACATCGGCATGGGCATGTTCATGGCCCGCCTCGGCGCGTTCATGCGGGACATGAACCAGCTGCTGCCGTTCATCACCCGCACCTGGCTCTACGCCTCCGGCGTCTTCTACGAGATCGACGACCGCACCAAGGACCTGCCGGACTTCCTCCGCTGGGCACTGGAGTTCAACCCCGCCGCCGCCTACATCGAGTTCATGCGCGACCTGCTGATCTACCAGCGGTTCCCCGAGCGCTGGGCGTGGGTTACCTGTCTATTCTGGGCAGTGTTCGCACTGATCGTCGGCTTCTGGTACTTCTGGCGGGCCGAGGAGAGGTACGGCCGTGGCTGAGCTGACCAAGGAGCTGTCGCAGGTGGCGCCCCAAGACTCGAAGACGCAGCACCCCGAGACGCAGAACTCCAACGATGTCGAGGTCGGAACGCCGACCGTCATCGTCGACGACCTCCACATCGTCTACAAGGTGTACGGCTCGGCCGGCGACGCCGAGAAGGGCAACGCGGCCAGCGCGCTGATGCGCATCCTCCGGCGGCAGGGCCGGCCGCAGATGAAGGAGGTCCACGCCGTCAAGGGCGTGAGCTTCGTCGCCCACCACGGCGACGCCATCGGCATCATCGGCCGCAACGGCTCGGGCAAGTCGACGCTGCTGCGCGCGATCGCCGGTCTCCTGCCCCCGCACAAGGGCGCCGTCTACACCAACGGTCAGCCGTCACTCCTCGGCGTCAACGCGGCCCTCATGAAGGAGCTGACGGGCGAGCGCAACATCATCCTCGGCTGCTACGCGATGGGCATGACGCCGAACGAGGTGCGCGAGAAGTACGACGAGATCGTGGACTTCTCCGGCATCGGAGACTTCGTCCAGTTCCCCATGTCGACGTACTCGTCCGGCATGGGCGCCCGGCTGCGCTTCGCCATCTCCTCCGCCAAGACGCACGACGTGCTGCTCATCGACGAGGCCCTCGCCACCGGTGACCGCGAGTTCAAGAAGAAGAGCCAGCAGCGCATCAAGCAGATGCGCGAGTCCGCCGGCACGGTCTTCCTGGTCGCCCACAACCTCGACGTGATCGAGGAGACGTGCAACCGGGTGATCTGGCTGCACAAGGGAAAGATCAGAATGGAAGGCGACCCCCAGGAGGTCCTGGAGGCGTACAACAAGGCCTGAGAGAAACGGAGGGGCGACCGTGCCGACGCCGCCACCGATCCCGTACGACCATCTGCCCGAGGTGCCCGCGCTGACCGTCGAAAGCGACGACGTCCGCGACGGCGAGCGGCTCCCCGAGGCCCACGTGTTCAACGACTGGGGCATGAGCGGGCAGAACGTCTCCCCGCATCTGCGCTGGTCGGGCGCCCCCGAGGGCACCAAGAGCTACGCCGTCACCTGCTTCGACCCGGACGCGCCCACGGGCAGCGGCTTCTGGCACTGGGTGCTGTACGACATCCCGGCCACCGTCACCGAGCTGCCGGCCGGCGCGGGCAACGGCCCCGACTTCAAGGGGCTGCCGGAGGGCGCCAAGCACGCGCGCAACGACTTCAGCACCAAGGAGTACGGCGGAGCGGCGCCACCACCCGGTCACCCGCACCGCTACCTGTTCGCCGTGCACGCCCTGGGCGTGGAGTCCCTCGGTGTGGGCGCCGACACGCCGCCGGCCGTGGTCGGCTTCAACATCACCGCCAACACCCTCGCCCGCGGCTACATCGCACCTGTGTACGAAACCTGATGCGTGAGGGCCGCTCGTTCCACTATGATTCGAACGGAGATTCGACATAGGGGAGGGGCGGATGAGCGACCTGGCGACGGCGATCGACAATCTGGCCGCCGAAGATCCCTCGGAGCTTCCCGTCGGGCTGATCGCCGAGCAGCTCATCGAGCTGCACTGGCAGATGGCCCGCCTGCAGGCCCAGATCGCCAGGCGCACCCACCTGCGCGCCTGTTTCGACTCGCCGAACTCGCCTAACTGAGGGATCGGCTGAGCCCTGCCACGTGCGCCCTGGCGCCTGCCGCCACGGCATGAACGCACGACGACGTGCACATTGTCGCGTGCATCCTTGACACGCGCCAAGGATGCACGCGACAACGGACGGCCGGCACCCCCGAGGGGGCGCCGGCCGCTTTCGTCATCGACGTCTTTCCGATGGTCCTGCCGTACGCGGGACCTCCTGCGCCGGTCGGCATGCCGGCCTCGACGGCGACGGAGGCCTCAGGCGTGGGTCACCTGCCGTACCCACCCTGGCGCGCGGTCGGCGGCGCGACGTCGGCCACCGTGCCCGGGGCGGACGAGACCGCGCTCGACGCGGCGGCGTCGGCCGTGGCCGACGCGGAGGTGGCGAGCTCGGCCGCCGCCCCCGTCGTCGCGGCGGCTCCCTGCGCCGGAGCGTCCGTGGTGTTCCTGACGGTCCTGGTGACCGCGCCGGCGTGGGCGTCGGCCTGGGCGGCGGCCTCGGCGGCCGTCGTCTGGGTGCTGCTCATGGCGCGGTCGGCCGGAGTGTCGCACGGCACCAGCGCCAGCAGGCCGCCCGCGCTGCCGGCGGTCGCCGCGACGGCGCCCTTGAGGCTGAGCAGCGCGTTGAGCCTCGCGGTGACGTTGAGCCCGGCGCGGACCGCGGCACCGACGGTGGCGACGGCCGCGGCCGAGGCGTCCACGGCGGCGGCGGTCTGGCCGGAGACGGCGACGACCGGCTTGCCGACCTGGGCGACGACGCCCGCGGCGACGTTCGCCTTGGCGACGAGAGCCGCGTTGACGTCCGCGACCGCGACCAGGGCGGCCGACAGGTGGGCCTCAAGCCTGGCGACGACGTTGGCGTTGACGGTGACGGCGGCGTCGGCCACGATGTCGGCCGCGATGTCGGCGGCCGCGTTGATCTGCGCGTTGGCCTCGGCGGACAGGCTGGCCGTCACGGTGCCGCAGAGATTGGCGACCGCGACGAGGTCGGCCCTGATGTCAGCGGTCAGGTTCACCGCCACCTCGGCGGCCGCGTCGGCCTGCGCGACGACGCCGCCCGTCGCCCCGGCGACGGCCGTGCCCTGCAGATCGGCCAGAAGCCTCGCCAGCGTCGCGACCCGGTGCTCGGTGCACTTCTGAGCGCACACGTCGGCCTGTGCGGGCGCGGCCAGCATGCCGGCGATGCCGATCGTGACGGCGACGACGGCTGTCCTAACCACTCGTTTCATTGACTTGCCCCCGGTTCATATTCCTTTTCACGAGAGTGGGAATGACGAACCCAAGAACCCCCGTGCGTCGGCGAGCACGCCGACGAAGACGTCGGCATTTCTATCACTGCCGATCACGGCGGAAAGCCCTGCCGACCAGGGGATGCCCGGCGGACAGCCCGCCGGGAAAGTCGGTATATCGAGCACCGGACGACCACTTCGCGGTCACCCCAATCCCGCCTCAGGAGAAAGCGACGGTAAACACGGCGCCCAGGCGTTGCGACAGATCTTTCCGCTCACTTTTAGCGACGCGCCGACGGACCTCGCGACACGGCCGGACCGGGGCCGGCGATGAACCCGCCCTATCGCGACATATCTCGATAAGAGCTACGCTGGCGAGGTGACCTCCCTCACACCGTACGCGGGCGACGATCCCGCACAGCGCGCTTCGGACGCCGACCGCGACCGGATCGCGGCCGTCCTCGGCGAGGCGCTGGCCACCGGCCGTCTGACGAGCGTCGAACACGCCGACAGGCTCGACGCCGCCTACAGCGCCGTGACCATCGGCGACCTCGCTCCCCTGACCAGGGACCTGCCCGAGGCGTCCCACGCACCGGCCGCGCTCTCCACGGAGCGGCACCGGGTCTCCGCCGTGTTCAGCAAGATCATACGGCGCGGGCGCTGGGTCGCCGGGCGGCACACCGAGCTCAGCTCGGTCTTCGGCGCGCTGATCGTGGATCTCAGCGACGCGGTCCTGCCCGGCCGTGAGGTGACGCTGGAGCTGAACTCCTTCTGCGGCAAGCTCATCGTCACCGTCCCGGCCAACGCCAGGGTGGTCGACGAGGGCAGCGCGGTCTTCTCGAAGCGCTCGGTGACCGGAGGGAACGGCGACGGCGAAGGACCGCTGATCCGCGTCACCGGCAACGCGCGCTTCGGCAAGATCGTGGTCTACCGCGGGACCCCTCGCTGACGGCCTACGATGCGGCCATGCAGCCCGCCGGCCGTGCGCTGCCCGTGGCCCTCGACGCCATGGGCGGCGACAACGCGCCCGAGGAGATCGTCGCGGGAGCCGTACAGGCCGTGCGGGAGCGCGGCGTGCCCGTCGTGCTCGTCGGCCATCCCCGCCTGCTCTACCAGGAGCTGGCCCGGCACGACGCGGTCACCGAGATCCCCATCGTGCGCGCCGAGGAGGCGCTGGCGATGGACGAGGGCGCGCTGGCGAGCCTGAGAAGGCCTCGTTCCAGCATCGCCATCGCCTGCCACCTCGTACGCCGCGGCGACGCCTGCGCGGTCGTGTCCGCGGGGTCGACGGCGGGCGTCGTCGCCACCGGCCGGCTGCGGCTGCGAGCCCAGCAGGGGGTCGTACGCCCCGCGATCGCGGTCGGCCTGCCGACCCTGCCCCAGCCGACCGTGCTGCTCGACGCGGGCGCCACGGCCGACGCCAAACCGGAGATGCTGGTGCAGTTCGCCCACCTCGGCGTGGCGTACGCCGAGACGGCGCTCGGCATGCGGCGTCCCCGTGTCGGCCTGCTCACGATCGGCGCCGAGGTGGAGAAGGGCAACAAGCTCGCCAAACGGGCCCACGAACTGCTCGCCGCCACGCCCGGCATCGACTTCACCGGCAACATCGAGGGGCACGACCTGCTCATCCGGAAGGTCGACGTGGTCGTCACCGACGGGTTCACCGGCAACGTGGCGCTCAAGACCGTCGAGGGCACCGTGCGGTACGCCTTCGAGCAGCTCAGGGAGACGCTCGCGGAGAGCCGGATGGCCAGGCTCGGCGGGATGCTGCAGCGGGCCCGGCTCAGGGAGCTGGCCGGCCGGCTCGATCCCGAAGCGCACGGCGGTGCCGTACTGCTCGGCCTCAACGGCACCGTGGTGATCGCACACGGCTCGTCGCGGGCGCGCGGCGTGGCCGCCGCCTGCGAGCTCGCGGCCCGCCTGTCGGCCCAGGGCATCGTGGCGAGGATCGGTGAGCGGATCGCCTCCACCAACAAGTCGCACCGCCGCTGGTGACCGCCGATATGGAACGGCGGGTTGAAGGCGCACGCCGATAAGCTTGGTGCATGACCGACCCGCAGCTCGTGCTCACCGAGCGGGTCCAGCAGGCGCTGGGTTCCGCCTTCGGTCCGGAGCACGCCACCGAAGACCCGCTGATCAGGCCCTCCCAGTTCGCCGACTACCAGGCGAACGTCGCACTCAGCCTGGCCAAGCGGCTCCGATGTGCCCCGCGGGAGGTCGCCCAGGCCATCGCCGATCACCTCGACACGACCGACGTGAGCGTGGAGGTCAGCGGGCCCGGGTTCCTCAACCTGACGCTGCGCGACGGCTGGATCGCCGAGCAGGCCGCGCGGCGGCTGCTCGACGAGCGCATCGGCGTGCCGCAGCCGGCCCCGCAGACCGTGATCGTCGACTACTCCGCGCCGAACGCCGCGAAGGAGATGCACGTCGGCCACCTGCGCACCACGATCGTCGGCGACACCCTCGCGCGCACCCACGAGCACCTGGGCAACCAGGTGATCCGGCAGAACCACCTCGGTGACTGGGGCACGCAGTTCGGCATGCTCATCGAGCACCTCCTCGACATCGGCGAGGAGGAGGCGCTCGGCATGCTGGCCGCCGGCGACGGCAACGCCTTCTACCAGGCGGCGCGGCACAAGTTCGACAACGACTCCGAGTTCCAGCAGCGGTCCCGCCGCAGAGTGCCGCTGCTGCAGGGTGGTGACCCGGAGACCCTGCGTCTGTGGCGCGAGTTCATCGAGTACAGCAACCGCTACTTCCGGAAGGTGTACCGGACACTCGGCGTCACGCTCACCGACGAGGACATCGCGGGCGAGAGCATGTACAACCCCATGCTCCCCGACGTATGCGACGAGCTGGAGCGCACGGGCGTGGCCGAGATCAGCGAGGGCGCGCTGTGCGTGTTCCCGCCCGGCTTCAAGGGCCGCGACGACCAGCCGCTGCCGCTCATCGTCCGCAAGAGCGACGGAGGGTACGGCTACGCCACGACCGACCTCGCCGCGATCCGCTACCGGGTGCGCGACCTGAAGGCCGACCGCATCCTGTACGTCGTGGGCGCCACCCAGTCGCTCCACTTCCAGATGGTCTTCGCCGCGGCGCGGATGGCCGGCTGGCTGCACGACGACGTCAAGGCGGAGCACGTCCAGATCGGCAGCGTGCTCGGCAGCGACGGCAAGATGTTCAAGACCCGCAGCGGCGAGTCGATCAAGCTCACCGACCTGCTGGACGAGGCCGTCGTCCGCGCCGAGGCCGTCATCGCCGACCGCGGGTACGACCCGGAGGCCCGCCGGCAGATCGCGCGCCAGGTCGGCATGGGCGCCGTCAAGTACGCGGACCTGTCGGTCAGCCACGACAGCGAGTACGTGTTCGACTTCGACCGCATGCTCGCCCTCACCGGCAACACCGGGCCGTACCTCCAGTACGCCACCGCCCGCATCCGGTCGATCTTCCGCAACGGCGGGATCGAGCCGGAGTCGATCACCGGCCCGATCACGCTCGGCCACCCGGCCGAGCGGGCGCTCGCGCTGCAGTTGCTCGGCTTCGGCTCGGTCGTCGCCGCCGTCGCCCAGCTGTCCGAGCCGCACCGGCTGTGCAACTACCTGTTCGACCTGGCCCAGGCGTTCACCTCGTTCTACGAGAGCTGCCCGGTCCTCAAGGCCGAGGAGGAGTCCGTACGGCAGTCGCGTCTGGCTCTGTCGGCGCTCACCCTGCGTGTGCTGCTGCGCGGGCTCGACCTGCTCGGCATCGAAGTCCCCGAGCGGATGTGAGCGGGGTGCCGGATTCCGCTTCGGCGGACACGGAGAAAGGTCTTCCCGGCGCCTCCGAGGAGGCCGCAGGCGCCGTCTCCGATGCCCGGGATGGCGTCTGCGCGGCCGGGGTTAACGCCTGTGAGGCTGGGGGTGGCTCCTGTGAGGCTGGGGGTGGCTCCTGTGAGGCTCGGGATGGGGCCTGTGAGGCTGGGGCCGCCGTCCCCGCGCAACCTCCACGGCCGGCCGCTCGTACCGCCGCTCTCCGATGCAGGGCGGCCCGGCCTTCCGGTTTCCGCGGGTCAGGCTCGTCCACGGCGCGCCTCGTCCATGACTGTCGCACCAAGCGTCTAGTCTGGCGCGGTCAAGGGAGTGCCAGCCGACCCCTCGGGGAGCGTTCCGCGTGAGCATGGACCTGACCACGAGTCCGGACCCTGGAAACCTGGCCGAGGCCACAGAGCTGCACCGCTACGCCGAAGCGCTGATCGTCAGCCTGGCGGCGGACGGGACCGCGCCCGACCTGCCGCCGGGGATCACCGACGTGCCGGGCTACTGGCTGGGCCCCGCCGTCGAGGCCCTCGTCCTCATCATGTCCGGCAAGGACGCCCTGGAGCCGCTGGCCCTGGCCAACGAGTTGGACGAGCGGCGCACCGCCCTGTTCCTCTGTCTGGCCCTCGCCGTCTGCGGCCACGGCGACCGGATCCACGCCTCCTGGCTGGGCACCGCCTTCGGCGACCTGTCCGAGGACCGTCCCGTGACGCCCGGCCAGCGGGCGCTGTGGCTCGCCGCCGCCCGCGGGGCGTACGGACCGGTCGGCAAGATCTTCGTACTGCGCAAGCTCGACGCGGTGGACGCGCCGGCCACCGACGACCGGTGGCTGAAGGCCCTCGTGCCCGGTCCGCCGGAGACGTCCGTGCCCGCCTCTCTGGAGGCGTTCCCTGAACTGGCGAAGGTCACCGAGATCGAGCGGTCGCTTCAGGCGTCGGCCACCCTTCGCCGTCTGCGTGAACGCTGCACCGAGATCACCTCCACCCGGCAGGCCGGCGAGGTCACCAAGGTCGTACGCGGCACCGTGTGGGCCGAGGACGAGCCGCTGGCCGTGCTCCGCTCCCTGGCAGGCCACGGTGGCCAGGAAGGGCCGCTGAGCTCGCTCACCGGGCATCTCCTGCAGGACCTGGGTCCCGACGCCGATCCCCACATGGCCGCGCTCGCGCTGCACGTGGCGGCGCCGGCTGTCAGGGCGGCGGCGGAGTCCCTCGTCGAGGTGGTGAGCGAGCCGCCGCCCGACACCCTGGACGTGCCGATCCTCGGCTATCCGATCAAGCTCAGGCCCGAGGGCCCCGACCAGGAGTCGATGGCGGCGGCCGAGCAGCGGCTCGTCACCGAGTGCGTGCCGAAGCGCACCCGGCCCTGGCCCGGATACGTCCTCCTGGTCCTCGCCGTCGTCGTCCTCGCCGCCGGGTTCGTGGTCTCACCGCCGCTCGCCCTCGTCGGCCTGTTGATCGCCGCCGTGGGCGGGCATCTGCTGTGGCGGCACCGCGTCCGGGAGCACTCCGACGTGCGGTACGTCCAGAACCGGGCGGGCAAGCTCGCCGACCTCGCCGACAAGGCCGTCTGGGCCCTGCACGAGTACGCCAGGGAGTCGGAGGAACGCGCCTCCGCCGCCGCCCGGGACCTGGCCGAGGTGTCCACGCTCCTGCGACGGGGCCCACGGGCGGCGTAGGGACGCCTGAGCCGGCGCCCGCAAGCTGATTGCGTAGCGCCGGCTCCGCGGATGACTGTGCCCGCCGACCCAATGGGCGGCGGGCACAGGACTCGGACTCGCACCGGCCGGTTCAGGCGGTGGAGACCTCCACCGTCGCCGGAGTGATCAAAAAGACCTTGTCCGCGATCCGCTCGATACGTCCCTCACAGCCGTAGGCCAAGCCCGCGGCGAAGTCCACCATCCGCGTGGCCTCCGCCGTCGACATGCTCGCCACGTCCATGACCACCGTATGGCCCTCGCGGAAGTGACGGCCGATCGTCAGGGCGTCGTCATACTTCTGCGGGCGGACCATGACAATACGGGCCGGGTCGGTGTTGGGCTGCCAGCGCTTGGCGGCACGCTCGGCCGCCGGCATCCAGTCGTCCTCGTACTCGTCCTCGGCATAGGTCTCGTCGTCGTACTGCTCTGCCCCACCCAGGCCAAGGTAGCTCGCCACCTTGCGCACAGCCCCCATCGGTTCGTCCTTTTCCGGCTTGTCCTTTTCCGGGCTCGTCCCGACACGCGGGACCGTAATCGACGATTCAGCGAACCCCCGCCGACACGCCCGGCCGTTTAAGTGTTGTTGGCTGGATAATGTGGAGGCCGGCCATGTGTGTCTTCATCGTCAATTCCGTAAGCCCTTCCAGGGTAACTCGCGAAGCCGTCTACCCCATGGAACCCTTCGCAAACATTTCTCACAGTCACCTCGAACGACGGCACGCCTTCAGTAGATCACAACGGACGCCACCGATGCCCGGTTCCCGAAATAGGATCTTGCTGGTAGAGCCCGGTACGCCGCCCCGGAGAGACACGAATCAGGGCGGCGGCAATGAAGATCCATTTGCATGCCGAGACGCCCTGATTTCGTATTTCGAAAATATTTTCGACGGCGGCGCGAGTGAATGATCACCGCTCTCCGCGCGCCAGTCCGCGAACGGCAGTGACCCCAATTGAGGGGACCGACCAGGGGAAACTCTTTCCTCGCGGCGCCTCCCGCGGAACCGATATCGAGACCATTTCGACCGGCCCACGGTTTTCGAAGCGGCACCGATCCGCAACCTGCTCGCGTTCCACGAGGGCAGCACGGAGATGCCGGAGAGAGTTGTGAAGCCGGTGATGCCGGACCGCATCTCCGGCCTCGCGGCCGGTAAGAGACACCCGCGACGGCCACGGGCTGGTGACCGGTGCCAGTGCTCGGCGAGCAGGCCGTACAGGGCGTTGTCCGCCACTGTGCGGACGGCCGCGGCCGAGAACGGTAGGCACGAGTTGCCCGGGCTCTCTCAGGCAGGCAGCGGCGCACCCACAGCCGTGATCTCTCCAGAAGCACCCGCCGATTCTCTCGCGCGTACAGTCGACCGGTCGATGGCCCCCACCCCTGAATTTCGGGGGCTCGACACGGCGTGTCGGCTCACGGCGTCTGCGTGGACGTAGAAAAGCCGAAGAATCCCCAGCCGCCCGACGGAGGACGGGACGGGGCCGGGACGGGACGGGGGCTGAGGCGGGGCAAAGCTACGGGCGCAGGAAGGCTGGCATCCGCTTGCCGACCCCGGGCATGCCCACGGCTGTCGGTTCCGGCATCTCGCAGCCGCCGCAGTGGAGTGGGACGTCGCTTGGGCGGGACATCACGTGGGTCGGGACATCACGTGGGTTGGGACATCACGTGGGTTGGGACGTCACTGGGTTAGGACGCCGCTTGGGTTGAGGCGCCACTTGGGTTGAGGCGCCACTTGGGTTGAGGCGCCACTTGGGGTGGGACGTCGCTTGGGCGGGACATCACGTGGGG
>NZ_BOOF01000032.1 GCF_016863095.1 Microbispora siamensis
CGAAGCCGGCAAGCTGCGTGACGAGGCCGAATGCCAGGCCGAGCGGGTGGGAGTGTGGCACGCGCGGCCCGCCGTCGCCATGGGCCGTCTCGCGATCCGCTGCCAGCAGGGCGCCATGGCGGATGCCGGACCGCTCATCGAAGCGATCAGCGGCATCCACCCGACCATGGAGCACGACGCTCGCGTCCTGCGCCTGGCCGCGCAGGGACGGGAGGGCGAGGCCCGGGAGCTCGTCCGGGCCGGCTGGCCGTCGCCGCCTCTCGATTGGTCGTGGCTGTCCACGACCTGCCTGCAGGGGGCGGCGCAGGCCGCCGTCGGCGACGCCCCCGCCTGCCACGACACCTACTCCGCGCTGCTGCCCTACAGCGGGCGGATCTCGGCGATCTCCGCCGTGATGTGCATGGGACCGGTCGACTGGTACCTCGCTCTGCTCGCCTCCGCCATGGGCGACCACCTCCGCGCTACCAGGCATCTCTCGGCGCTCGAACAGACCGCGGAGCGAACGGGGCTCATCTGGTGGCGGCACCGGGCGCGGGGAGGCGGCGCGTGATCTGCATCGGCATCCGGCTGAGCCGCAGCGGAGATCGTCGCCTGGTGGCACCCGGCCGGGCGCCTGAAGGCCGCCCCGGCCGGCCCGCCCCGCTACCTGTCGCCTCAGGACCAGGCCGCCATGGCGCGGCAGGAACCGCTGGTGCGCGCGGCCTCGGCCGTACGCACCGTCGTGGAGCAGGGCGCCGACGACGGATACGCCGGACTGGAGATCAGCGGGGACCGGGTCCTGCTGTGGTGGAAGGGTGCCCCGCCCCCGGCCGTGACCGACACCGCCCGTGCCGCCGGTGTCGCGGTCGAGGTCCGCGCGGCGGAGCATTCCCGCGAGGAGTTGCGGGCGGCCGCCGACCGGCTGTGGCGCTCGTCGGGAGTGGAGCACGGCGGTCAGCTGCAGGCGGTGAAGATAATCTCGGCCGGAAGGGGCCTGGAGGCGGCCGTCCGCCCGGGGCGCAAGAGCCCGCTGGCTCCGCTCCCCGAGCTCGGCGTCCCGGTCGACGTCGTCGAGCAGGAGTCGCCCACCCCCACCAGCCGCTGTGACGACGGCGTCCCCTGGTACGGCGGCCTCGCCATCCGTCCCTCGGGGGAGTGGGGCGGGGCCTGCGGCGGCAATGAGAACCTGAGGTACACGTGCACCGGCGGGTTCGGCGTTCATATCGGGTCCACCGAATACCTGCTGACAGCAGGACACTGCGCCGCCGTGGGCGAGACCCTGCTCGACGGCGCCGGCCAGTACATCGGCGAAGCCACCCTCAGGCACGCCGAGCACGACCTGGTCCTGGTGCGGACCGACGCGGCGGACCGGATCTGGGACGGCGTCCCCGGCGTCAGCGATTTCACCAAGCCGGTGGTGGGCTGGGTGTGGACCTTCCCCGGTCAGTCGCTGTGCTACTCGGGTGCCACCAGCGGGGCGAACTGCGGCTACACCGTGGTCAAGGACGAGTACATAAAGTTCTGCTACGAGGGCCGGTGCTGGAGCGACCTCATCGCGGCGAAGCGGAAGGGCCGGTTCAGTGTGGCGGGAGGCGACAGCGGAGGCCCGGTCTTCTCCCTGATCAACAACTCCGCCTGGATACAGGCGGCCGGCACCGTCACCGGGACCCTCCAGCAGACCGACCTGCTGGGCAACAAGACAGAGTGGGTCATCTTCCAGGACTTCGGCACCCCTACCAGGGACTGGCCAGGTCTGGACACGATCAATTACCTCGACCCCATGTGACGCCCGCAAGAAAGCACAAGAAATTCGCAAAGGGTCGCTGCACATGATTGGCCGGTCAAAACCGGCGGCTCGCCCTTGCCAGGCGGGCCACACACGCAAGGAGATCCTCATGGCGAACGACGGGCGCAGGAACACCACCACGCGTGGACTGTCTCTCAACCACAACGAGGTGGTGCTCGAGGACGGCAAGGACCTGAACCACAGCGAGGTGGTGCTTCAGGACGGGAGCAACCTGAACCACAACGAGTCCCTCATCGGCTGAACGAGTCCCGGTGATCCGGCGGGGAGTTGACCCGGAAGGCCGCTGACCGAATCAAGGGGCCTTCCCGGGACCGGGATCCTGCCTTGGACCGGAAGACAAGGGGAAGAGATGTCATTGCGCCGCATGGTGCCGGGCCTGCCTCGTCAGGCGTGGTGGATACTCACCGGCGACGCGGTGTCCGCTTTCGGTAGCGGCCTGACGCTGCCGTTCTTTCTGGTCTATCTGCATAACGTCCGGGGGATCGAACTCGGCCTGGCCGGGCCGATCCTCTCGGTGATTGCCGTGGCGGGACTCGTCGGAAATCCGTTGGGCGGCCTGCTCACGGACCGTATCGGTCCGCGGCAGGCCGCCGTCGCCGGTCTCGTGGTCGCGGCGGCCGGCACCGTCGGGATGGCCGGTGTGAGGTCCGCCTGGCAGGGTCTCGTGGCGGCCGTGGTGTACGGGCTCGGCGTCGCCGTCACGCTCCCGTCCTTCCAGGCGCTAATCGGGATCTGCGTTCCCAGGGAGCGGCGGTCGCAGATATTCGCCGTGCAGTACGTCATGATGAACGCCGGCTTCAGCGCCGGGGGCCTGCTGGCCGCGGTGCTGGTGAGCGCCTCGGCGCGGAGCTTCGTCACGCTGTATCTGCTGGACGCGGCCACCTTCCTCGCCTTCGCCGCACTGATCGCCCGATCGCCCGGCGGGCGCGTCCCGGGCGTGCGGTCCCCGGCCCCCGGCGAGCGGGGCGGGTATCGCGAACTCCTCTCCGACCGGCTGCTGCTGCGGATCTGTGTGCTGGTGGTCGCGGTCTTCTCCTGCGGCTACGCGCAGTACTACAGCGCCTATCCGGTCTACGCGATGGAGGAGGGCCGGCTCGACGCCGCCGCGTTGCGGCTCACCTTCCTGGCCAACACGGGCACGGTCATCGTCGCCCAGTTCCTGGTGCTGCGCCTGCTGCGGAGCCGGCGCCGTACCCGGGCCTTCGCGCTGTCGGCCGTACTCATGGCCGCCGCGTGGACGGCGGTGCTGTGGGCGGCGGCCGCGGGAGGAGCGGCCGGCATGGCGGGGTTCGCTATCGCGATGGCCCTGTTCGCCGTCGGGGAGACGCTCATGGCCCCCACCGTGCCCGCCATCGTTAACGACCTCGCGCCCGACGCGGCGCGCGGCCGGTACAACGGGGTCTACAGCCTGGCCACCACCCTCGGCTCCATCGCCGGACCTGCGGTCGCCGGCATCGCGCTGTCGGCGGGCCTCGGGGCGGCCCTCTTCGCCGCCATGGCCCTGGCCCTCGGGCTCGTCGCCGTACAGGCGCTGCGGCTGGAGCGGCACCTTCCGGACGCCGTGAACCTGGTCGCGGCGGACGACCGCGCCGCCGGCGAGCGGCACGAAGCAGGCGCAGGAAAGCGGGAGAAAGCAGGCGCAGGAAATGAGTGAGGCCATGGCGGGGGCCGGCACCGGGGCCCAGGCGCTACTCAGGCTCTCCCGGACCCTGCGCGAGCAGGGCCGGTACCGCGAATGCGACGGTGTGCTGCGGCGTGCGCTGCGGCTCGCGGAGCAGGAGACCGGACCCGGCTCCCTCCTCGTCGCCCACGTGTGCAACGGCCTCGGCGTGCTGCACAAATACACCGGCCGGTTCGAAGAGTCGGAGCGTTTCTACCGCCGCGCTCAGGCGATCGTCGAGGCGAGCGTAGAGCCGGGCCATCGGCTTCTGGCCGACCTTTACCACAACCTCGGCGGGCTCAACCACGCACGGGGCACTCATGCTCAGGGCGAGCCCTTCGCCCGCCGTTCCGTGGAGATCCGGGAACGGATCCACGGCCCCGCCCATCCCGCAGTGGCCGCGGACAAGGCGGCGCTCGCCGCGATCCTGCACGCGCTCGGCGGCAGCGACGAGGCGGAGCGGCTGCTGCTGGACGCTCTGGCCGTGTTGGAAGAAAACTTCGGGCCCGAGGACTACGAGGTCGCCTCGTGTCTGAGCAACCTCGCCGCCATCCGGTACGCCAGGGGCGACCTCGACGGCGCGGAGGCGGGGTACGCCAAAGTGGTCGAACTCAAGGCAAAGAGTCTCGGCGAGACCCATCCCGACCTGGCTGTGCCGCTGCACAACCTGGGAGTCGCCGCCTCCAGACGGGGCCGGGCGGAGGTGGCTGCGGCGGCCTTTCACCGGGCGCTCGCCGTGCTCGGCGACGAGGTCACCGCCGACCATCCCGTACGGCTCGCCTGCCTGCGCGGACTGGACGCCGTCCGCAGGGCGGCGGGGAGCGGGCACGGCGCCGGCTGACCCGGCGCGGGATCACGAGGCGAACGGACGCCGCGTCCACCGGGGACCGCCGGTGGTGACCGCTCCACGAGTTCACAAGCGGCTTTCAAGCGGGATTCGCAGAGTACGTCGCATGAAAGTCCCGGTGATACTTCAGCACAGCATGGTCGAGTGCGGGGCGGCCTGCCTGGCGATGATCCTCGCCGCACACGGGCGGCGGGTCCCCGCCCGGGTGCTGGCCGAGGAGATGGGGATCGGGCGCGACGGGGCGAACGCGCTCGCCCTGGTCCGCACCGCCCGGGCACACGGGCTGACCACCCGGGCGCTGGCCGTGCCCGCGGCGCGAATGCCCGAGGTGTCGCTTCCCGCGGTCGTCCACTGGCGGCAGAACCATTTCGTGGTCGTCGAACGTGTGACGCGAGGCCGGATCGCGGTCGTCGATCCCGCCGTCGGCCGCTACGGCCTGACACCCGAACAGTTCGCGCACGACTACAGCGGGGCGGCGCTCGTGTTCGCCCCGGGCCCCGGTTTCCAGCGCGGGAGCCTCGGCGAACGGAGCGGCTGGTGGTCGCGACACCTGCGAGGCGTCCTCTCCCGGCACCGGACGACACTGGCCCTGCTGGTGCTGCTCGCCATCCTGATGCAGGCTCTCGGCCTGGTCCTGCCCGCCGTCACCGAATTCGTCGTCGACCGCGTCCTGACCCCGGGGAACGCAGGCGCGCTCTCCGTCGTCGGGCTTGGCCTCGCCGTGACGGTCGCCACACAGGTGGTGGCCGGAGCGGCGCGCGCCTGGGCGCTCGTCTTCCTGCGCACCCGCGTCGACAGCGCCCTGCTCGACGCGGTCGCGCGGCGCCTGCTGTCGCTGCCGTTCCGGTTCTTCGCGCATCGGGGCTCGGCCGACCTCGTCTCCCGCGTGTCCGGTGTGAGCATGCTCAGGGAGATCCTCACCGGCCAGGCGCTGGCCGCCCTGCTCGACGGGCCGCTCGCCGTCGGTTACCTCGTGCTGGTCACCGTACGGTCGCCGCTGCTCGGCGCCGTCCTCATCGCCTTCGCCGCGGCTCAGGTCCTTTCGCTGACGGCCACGCACCGGCACATCAGCGATCTCGTGCACCGGGAGATGGAGGCGCGCACCGGTGCGCAGCGGCAACTCATCGAAAGCATCCGGGGCATCGAGACGATCAAGGCGTCCGGGGCGGAGCCGCGCGTTCTCGACCGCTGGTGGCGGGCGCTCGCGGTTCAGACGCGTCAGGCGGGGGAGAGCGGACTCGCGCAGGGCCTGCAGGACGTCCTTCTCGCCGGGCTGCGGTTCGCCACCCCGCTCACGTTGCTGTGGGCCGGCAGTCAGCAGGTGCTCGCGCACCAGCTCAGCGTCGGCGCCATGCTCGCCCTGCAGGCGCTGGGAGCCGCCACCATCACCCCGCTCGCGTCGCTCACGAACACCCTGCGCGGCCTGCAACTCGCCCGCGTGCACGTCGAGCGGCTGTCGGACATCTGGAACACGGACCCGGAGCCGCAGATCCGCGAGCCCGAGTCCGCACCGGGCCGCGCGCCCGGCGACATCGCCCCTCACGCGGTCGAGCTACGCGGCGTGGGTTTCCGCTATGGGCCGCAAAGTCCGTGGATCGTGCGCGAACTCGATCTCGCGGTGCGGCCGGGGCAGAAGATCGCGCTGGTCGGCCGGTCCGGGTCCGGGAAGACCACCCTCGCACGGCTGCTGCTCGGGCTGCTGCCGCCTACAGAAGGCGACATTCTCTACGCCGGGGTACCCGCCTCCCGGTTGGACCCGGGCCGGTTGCGCCGCCGTTTCGGCGTCGTGACCCAGGAGCCGGCTCTGTTCACCGGGTCGATCCTGGACAACATCACGCTGGGAGACCCGGACGCGTCCCTGGAGCGTGTACGTGAAGCGGCCCGGCTGGCGTGCGTCGACGGCGACATCGCCGACATGCCCATGGGATACCACACGATGCTGACCGAGGGCGGCGGCCTGTCCGGCGGGCAGCGCCAACGCCTCGCGCTGGCCCGGGCGCTGCTCGCCCGGCCGGACATCCTCCTGCTGGACGAGGCCACCAGCCATCTCGACACCGGCACGGAGGCGGCGGTCGAGGCGAACCTGAGCATGCTCACGCAGACCCGCATCGTCATCGCGCACCGCCTCAGCACCGTACGGGACGCCGATCTGATCCTCGTGCTCGACGGCGGACGCATCGTCGAGAGGGGGACCCATGACGCGCTGGTCCGCCACGGCGGCTTCTATGCCCGCCTCGTCGAAGCGCAACTCGACGCAGGCTTCCGGTTTCCGGCCTGAGAGCTGCGTCTCTTCGGCCGTCAAGTGACGACATTTCGTCTCAGGTCCTTTCAAGCCATCGGCAAGTCCGCCCGGACACGATCTGCCGCAACCCGGAAGAAGGGAGGGAACGACATGAAGAACGGGCGTACCGAGCTTCGGGACATCACCGCCCTCGGCGCGGAGCTGGACGAGAGCCTGCTCGTCGGCATCAGCGGCGGCATGCTGCCCAACGGGGCCACGAGCCTCTGCGGCGTGGTGGTGCACACCGACGACTGGTGGTGCTAGAACCGCCGCCCACCCGGCGACGGAATCCCGAACAGGAAAGGAGTAAACGATGAGGTTGACCACCGAACTCGCTGACATCAGCGCCCTGGGCGCCGAGCTGAACGAGGAGCACCTGCTCGGCATCGCCGGCGGGCAGCTGTACGAGGAGCAGAAGACAGGCTGCTACACCGACAACAGCTGCGCGTACGACGACATCCTCATCTGATCGTGTGCGGGGGCCGTCGCGCGCCGGCGCCCCCGCCACCGCAGGACGAAGGGATCCCATGTCCTCCCCGCATGTCCTCGTCCTCACCGGAGAGGACGACCCGCATGCCGATCGGGTCCGCGCGCTGCTCGCCGGCCGGGGTGCCCGCGTCACCGTCTTCAACCCCGAAGACTTCCCCGTCTCCGTACGCGCGGACCTCGCCTATGAAGCCGGCGGCCTCGTCCGCAGGCACCTGCTCGGCGCGGGCGAGACGATCGACCTCGACGCGCTCACCGCGCTGTGGTGGCGCCGCCCGAGACGTCCCGCGCCGCACCCGGAGATCACCGATCCGGTCGTCGCGGCGTACACCGCCGAGGAATGCCACAGCCTGACGACGGGCCTGTGGGAGAGCCTCGCCTGCCGGCAACTGCCCGGACGGGAGTCGGTCTTCCGCCGGGCCGGGCACAAGCCCGCCCAGCTCGCCGTCGCGGCCGAACTCGGCTTCCTGGTCCCGGAGACCGTGATCACCACGGAGCCGGAGACGTTCCTCGACTTCTACGAGCGGCACGACGGCCGCGTCATCACCAAGCCGCTGCACATTCCGTGGGTCTCCGGGGTCGCGGGTCACCTCACCCTGAACCGCCTGTGCGAGCCGGTCTCCTCTCGCGACGTGGCCTACGCGGACGGTCTGAGGTTCTGTCCGGTCATCGTCCAGGAGCGGATCCCCAAGCGCGTCGAGCTGAGGATCACCATCGTCGGGCGCCGGATCTTCGCGGCCGAGATCCACTCTCAGGTGGCCAACCGATCCGCGCTCGACTGGCGGCGGTACGACACCCAGGTCACGCCCTACCGGGAGCACCGGCTGCCGGACGAGGTGGCCGCCCGCTGCCTGGCGCTGATGGACCGCCTCGACCTGGCGTACGGCGCGGTCGACGTGATCCTCACCCCCGACGGCCGTCACGTCTTCCTCGAGATCAATCCCAATGCCCAGTGGCTGTGGATCGAGAACATGACCGGCCAGCCGATCAGCCAGGCGATCTGCGACTACCTGTACGAAGGACAGTGACATGCCGTTACCCGACCGTCTGCTGCCCGACGCCCTCGCCTGCCTCCGCCGGATCGCCGACATGGCACCCGGCCCGGCCAAGGAGGAGCTGGCCGGGCTCCGCCGGCGGCATCCCAGCGTGCGGATGCGCCTGGTCTGGGAGCGCGACGCGCCCGGCGGGAGCTACCACTACGACTTGCTCGTCACGACCGCAGGAGGCACCGTCTCCCTCGCCTTCGCCCCGGACCGCGCGCTTCCCTGGCCGCTGCGCGGCAGTCACCACACGAGCGAACAGGTCCTGCTCCGTGTCAACGGCATGGAGGTCACGATGGAGCACGCCGTGGCCGTGCTCGACGTGCTGTGGACCGATCCCTCCCTCGCGGCCCGGCTGATCGACGCCAGCCTCGTCGAGCAGGAGCTGGCACTCGACCCGGTCGAGCTTCCGGCCGCCGAGCTCCAGCAGGCCCTCGACGCGTTCCGGCGGGCGAGGGGTCTGCTGACCGTGGAGGCCACGCGGGAGTGGATGGCCGAGCGTGGGCTCGACCACGGGCGTCTCGAGGAGGTGGTCGCCGCCGAGGCCGCCGTGGCGCGGCTGCGTGCCCGGGTGGCCGGTGACCGTGTGGAGGAGGTGTTCGCGGCCTCGCCGGGTGACTACGACCGGCTGAGCGTGCTCGCGCTGCGTTACCCGGACCCGGCGGCGGCTCGGGAGGGGGCCGTACGGCTCGCCGGCGCGGGACCCGGCGAGGACGCGCTCGCCCTGGCCGCCCGGGAGACCCTCGAGCACGGAGCGAGAGGCGAGGTGCGGCTCGCGTACCGAGGTGACCTCGGCCCCCGGGCCGCCACCGCCCGGGCGGGCGACCTGCTGGGGCCGTCCGGGCGCGAGCCGTCCGTGACCCGCGTCCTCGAGGCGCGGCCCGCCGCGCTCGACGGCCCGACCCGCGGGGAGATCGAGAAACGGATCTTCGAGCAGTGGCTGGCCGGACGGCGTCGCGAGGCCGGAATCGAATGGATGTGGGGGACGGCGCCGCGCACGGACGCCCTCACACGGGCCCTGCGCCGGCAGGCCCCCGACGCCGTCGGCGTGTGACACGCACGAAGACGCCGGCCGCCGCACCGCTTCGGTGCGCCGGCCGGCGTCCCGTTGTCGGGGCCGGCGCTACCCCACCGGGAAGCTCTCCCGGCCGAGACGGATCCGGGCGAGCTCTTCGGTCACGGCCGGGGCGACCTGCGCGGCGAGCGCGGAGTGATCGCTCATAAGCCGCTCCGGCCGGCAGGCCAGCAGCTTGACCACGTCGCCCACCTCCGGCAGCGGGTGCCGGTTCGGCGAGGCCTCCCAGAAGCCGAAGTGGCGGAGGATTGCGTCCTGTCCCGCGACCGTCCCGGCCAGCACCCAGATCAGGCGGCGCTCCAGCTGCTGCGCCAGAAGGTTGCTGGCGACGACGAGGAGCTGCCCGATCTTCCGGCCGCGATGGCCCGGGTGGACGACCCAGCGGGCGCCCTCCAGGACATCCGTGCGCCGGAGTCGCTCCGAGCTCAGCAGGCGCGTCGCTCCCGGCTCGTCGAGCGCGACGACCCTGCTCGGAGTGAGCAGTTCGACGGGTGCGAGCCGGGCCGAGGCGATCAGCTCTCCCGTCGAACGCAGCCGGGCCAGGAGGTGGTAGGCGTGACCGTCGTGCTCGTCGGCGTCGTCGAACCCTCCGTCCTCCGTCCGGAAGTGCGGAAACCGGCCGTTCTCGTAGATCACTTCACCGCGGAACGATCTGATCTCGCGTTGCCACGGTTCCGATCCGAAGGACGAGCTGCGGGAAGTCGGTGGCTGGATTTCGAGACGTACCGTCTCCAAGAGATATGCGTCTGTTGTGTCGTTTCGCATGACGTGCCTCTCCCGATGGCCGTGAATGGGCGTCCGTCCGCCGGCGCGCGAGTGACCGTGCGTGCCCGTACGCCTGCGGAGTGATGGCAGCGGTGCTGAGCGGGATCGCGGGCCGGGCTCAACCGGGGAAGAGCCCGTGGCCCGCTAGTCCTGGAAGGGCCGGGTCGCGACGGCCACGTATACGGGCATGGCCATCAGGAAGTGGCCGCGGATGTCGGCCAGGGCGAGGCCGTCGAACCACGCGTCCCGGTCGTCCTCCGCGACCAGGGCGGCCTGCCGCCGGTCGAGGACGGGGATGACGGACGCGGCGTCCGCCAGGCCGGTGGACACGGCGTGAACCGAGCGCACCACCGGATCGACGAGGCCGGCCTCCACGAGGCGGCGGCGCAGCGTGCGGCCGGCGGCCGGCTGACGCACCTTCAGCTGAAACACCTCCAGGACCCGCGCCGTGAGGGCCTCGTCCACTCCGTCGACGACCAGCGCGCCCCAGTCGACGTCGAGGAGGCAGACCCGCCCCCCGGGCGCCGCCGCCCGCGCCAGCGACCCGGCCGCCGCCGCGGGATCGGGAACGTGCTGCAGCACCCGCTCGCACCACACCACGTCGAATTCGTCGCGGTAGCCGAGGGACGCCACGTCAGCGACCTCGTACTTCACCGCCGCGTCCGCCGGCATGGCGGGGTCCCTGTCCCGTGCCGCCGCCACCATGGCGGGATTCAGGTCGACGGCGGTGACGGACCCGGCCGGCCCGACCATCGAGGCGAAGGCTCTCGACATCTCGCCGAGTCCGCAACCGACGTCCAGCACCCGGCTGCCGGACGCCACGGACAGCATGCCCACGGCTGTGGCGCGTACCGCCCGTATCACCGGGTGCTGGGCGACCTGCGCAAGGTAGGTCTCCGCCGCTTCCTGCTGCGCCGACGTCGGGCTTCCTTGAAATACCTTGTCGCCGGCGGGCACTACACGCCGCCGATCACGCGGCCTGGCGGGTTGAACCGGAAATACATGAATCCTCCTACGCCGATGCCGTTGAAATGGGCGAAAGCGTCTGAATGGACGCACTCCGGCTCCCAGAATGTCCGTTTCTTCTTGGGAAACGCATGAGCTGCCTTGTGCGTCCTGCGAAGAAATCGCCTGCCGGTTTCGCCCAGGAGACGCAAGACGGTTCAAGAACCCTTCAAGGCCGCCCCGCCGGAATGCGGCTGGCGACCGGCGCGGGAAGGGAGGCTTTCGTCCTCGGGCGAGTCGGTTCTGCCGCACGGTGATCGCGCCGGTGAGGACCCGGCCATCCCCCGGCGGACGCCGTCCACGCGTCGTGGTTGCGGGTCTGCTGCCGCGGCCCTCGCAGCACGGGTTCGCCGCGGCCGAGATGCTCGCGCAGATGCTCGCCCGCACCCGTGAGGTCTACGCCGACAGCGTGCGGACCCTCGACTTCCTCGCCGGCCCTCGGCCAACCCGGTCATCGCCGCAGGACGAAAGCGCTCGGGGGATGGGCCGGGTGACAGGAGGGCGGCCCCGGCCTGAGTCTCCTCGGTCGCAAGTTGTCTCAAGGGAGCGGCAAGAGGCGGCCGGACACTCATGGTCGACCACTTTCATCTCTGCGTATCCGGGGCCCCGCGGCCCCGAGGGGCCGCCCATGTTCATGCCGGAAGCACAACCGTTCCCATTCCCCGTACGGGTCCTTCGACGGCCCGTCATGCGCCGACGGATTCGGCGTTCCGCAGTCTGAGGATTTCCTCTCGGCAAGCTGCCCGCAACGGGCTTTCATCGGACCGTGAGGGGCTTGTTGCCCGCATATTCGGAGAGTATTCCGTGAAACGTTTATTCAGCCGGGCGTTGGTGCGGCGGTCGGCACTTCCCGTGCTCGCCGCGCTGGCCGGCTCCCTTCTCACCCCGATCCCCGCACTCGCCGCGGGTGATCCGCGGCCGTTCGGCGGCCCGGCGGCGGCCGCCCTTCCCGACCCCGGCTCCGTCACCTACACCGACCTCGGCTCCCTCGGCACCATTCCCATCTTGGAGTTGAACCTGGGGGGAAAGGTCAACAAGAAGGGCGAGGGAGCCACGGCGATCAGTGGGCAAGCGGTCACGCTCGCCGCGGACCGGCCCCTCAAGGACATCAATGGGCGTCTCGGCGCCGACGTCACGGGGAGCCGTGCCTTGGACGTCAACGACTACGGCACGGTTGTGGGCACGTACACCGCCTACTCGAAGGGCGAGAAACACACCGGGTCCTTCATCTACTCCGACAAGGCCGGGGCCAAGCTGCTGGAGGGCAGGTCGGGGGCAACCGCGATCAACAATCTGGGGCAGGTAGCGGGCGGCTCGTGGGTCTACGATCCCTCAGACGACTCCTTCCTGGACCTTCGGGCGTACAAGGGCCAGAGCGTCAGCGTCAGAGGGATGAACAACTTCGGCGCGACCGTCGGCATCGCCGATGAGAGCCCCGTGCCCGCCGCCTTCCGCAGCCGGCCGGGCCAGCGCCTCGACATGGCCCGCGACCACCTGGAATACCCGGGTGGGTCCACCATGGCCATGGACATCAACGACAGGGGCGAGGTCGCGGGCTACGCGCGCGTAGGCGGCACGGACACCCCCGTCTACTGGGACAGCAAAGGCACGCCTTACACGATCCCGACGCGCCGTGGCGGCATCGCCTACGCAATCAACAACTCGAGTGTCGTCGGCGGAATGATGTACGGCGACGGCCCCGGCGGCTCTGTGGAATCGCTCTGGCGTGCCGCCGTCTGGTTCCCGGACGGCACCGCGATCAACCTGAACGACCTGGTGCCGGCCGAGCAGCGGAACGGTCTGACCCTGCGGCAGGTCACCGGCATCAGCGATCAAGGGGTGGTCTTCGGCAACTCCATGGCGCTCGACGGTTCCGAACGGGTCCACGCCTTCATGCTCGACCTGCACCTCGGCGAGCCCACGATCGACTCGGTCAGGCTTCTCACGCAGTTGCCCCCGTCCACGGCGTTCGTCCCGGTGCCCGACAGAGGGGTGTACGAGGGCAACAGGGTACGCGTCAACCTGCAGGTCACCAACCCCACAAGTCAGCGGCTGAACAGGACCCTGCAGGTGGTCGAGGAGGGGACCGGCAAACCCCTGCCGAACGGCACGTTCCCGCTGACCCTGAAACCCAACGAGACCGTCGAGCGGACACTGGTGTGGGACACCAAGGGCTATGCCTGGCTCGACGGCAAGCCGCACTCGGATCGCTCCCTGTCGATCCGGCTCTTCTCCGGCACCGGTTACGTCGAGGGTGTGGACACGAAGGAGAGGGCTCCGATAAAGATCCTGCCCATGCCTCTGGTGCTGGTCCACGGCTTCACGAGCACAGCGGACACCTGGAGCGCGTTCGGCACCTTCGCCAAACAGCAGCACCCGGCCCAGGAGGTCTACGCGGTCGGCGACGGGCGCTGGCCGGGCACGATGAACACCGGCGACAGGCGTCACCCGGAAAAGAGGACCAAGAGCCTGCTGGAGAACGCCGACGAGGTGAACATCTACACGCAGCACATGCGTGAGGGACTGGGCGCCGACAAGTTCCGACTGGTCGCTCATTCCATGGGCGGCAACATCTCCAAAGAGTACATCTTGAGCCGGATGCCGGACGGGGTCGACGGCAAGCCCGTGGTGGACCGCCTGCTGCAGATGGGCACCCCGAACATGGGGTCCGCGTGCGCGGACGCATTGCTCGGCAACGGGCTGTCCAAGTATTGGTGGTCGCCGGCGTTGCGGCACAACGGCACCGCCTACGTGGCCGGCCTGAACAAGTTGTTGCAACTGGCCGGGTATTCGCGCGGTGTTGTGAAGGGTGTGCCGATCTCCAACCTCGTCGGTCTGGGCCGGCGCCTGCGCTGTCCCACCAAGGACTGGATCTGGCACGGCGACAACACTGACGGAGTCGTCGAATCGACCAGTGCCTTCTGGGACCTGCTGGACACGCCGACCACCCGCAGCGAACACAGCGAGATGGTCGCCAACCAGAAGGACTACGCCGGCTACATCGCCCCGCGGCTGATGCAGGGAGGGTCCACCAGCTCGGGCATTCCGGGGGGAACGCCTCTGGCGCCGGAAGGCGCACCGCACAAGCGGCTCGCCGGTGCGGCGAACGAGTCCGGGACGACCGGGACAGCCGGCGTGAGCGCCGCCGCGGCCGAGGGCGGGGGCGGGGGCGAGGCCAGTTCGCTGTTCGCGTTCCCGTCGGCGACGGTGGAGGCGGGCAAGACGGTCAGCGTGCCGCTGGAGGTGCCACAGGGCACCGCGTTCGGCGTGGTGACGGCGCTGCCGCCAACGGCGGGAGTGCTGCTGCGTGACCCGTCCGGCAACCCGGCCGCCTCCTCCGCCGCGGGCGGTGACGACGCCAAGGAGCCGATCCAGGCACTGGACGTCGACAAGCCGCAGGCGGGGATCTGGCGGCTGGAGTTCAGCAACACCGGGTCCGAACCGATCCAGGCCTGGGGAAGCGCGTGGATCGCGGGCACCGCGGTGAACGTGACGGCCACGGCCGAGCAGTCCTCGGAGGAGGGCCGGGTCACGGTGTCGGCCACCGTGACCGACGGCGGTGACCCGGTTTCCGGGGCGACGGTGCGGGCCACCCTCACCGGTGAGGACGGTGCCGATCACGAGCTGACTCTGACCGACGAGGGGGCCGGCGCGGTCGGTGACGGCGTGTACGGCGGCACCACCGAGGCGCTGGCCGACGGCGTCTACACCACCGTGATCACGGCCGACACCGCCAAGGGCATGCGGGCCACGACCGCCGGTGTGGAGGTCAGGCAGGTCGACACCCGGGAGTTCCCGTTGACGCTGTCGGCGCAGTCCGGAGGGTCGGCGGCGGCCTCGCCGGCGCGGGACTCCTACCGGGCCGGGACGACGGTGAAGGTGACCGCGACCCCGGACGCGGGACGTGTCCTCATCGGCTGGGTCATCGACGGCCAGGAGCGCGGCCCCGGCCCGCTGACGGTGACCATGGACAAGGCGCACACGGTGGAGGCGCGGTTCGGCACCTACCAGGTGACCGAGATCGGCACTCTGCCCGGCGGGGATGTGACGAAGACCGACGCGTGGTCGCTGAACGACCGCGGCCAGGTCGCGGCGACGGTGACCGGCAAGGACGGCAGGCAGCACGCGGTGCGCTGGCAGGACGGCACGTTCACCGAGCTGGGCGGCCCGCCCTGCACCGACGGCACGCTCACGTGCGAGACCGGCGCCGTGGGCATCGACGAGGCCGGGAACGCGTCCGGCTGGGCCGTGGCGACGACGCGCGGCTACAACTCCCAGCACGCGGTCACCTGGCGCAGCGACGGCTCGGTCACCGACCTGCAGCCGAACGACACCGCGGCGGCAGCCCTGGCCGAGACCCTGAACGACAACGGTCAGGCCTTCGGTGCGACGGGGTGGCACAGGTACGTGATGTGGGATCGCGGGGCCATGCTCCCGGTCCCCGAGTACGACACGGGCTTCAACTACCAGGGTGAGGCGGCGCAGGTCAACATCTCGCGCATCAACGGCAGCGGCGAGGTCGCGGGCGCCTACGCGCTCGGCCGGAACTCCCAGAACGAACCGACGGAGACCGTTCCGGCGGTGTACGCCGACGGCGTGCTCACCAAGCTGCCGATGGGCGCCGTGGAGGGCTGCGCCGGGACCGGCGGCAGAGCCAACGACCTCAACGACACCGGTCTGGTCGTCGGCACCGTGCGGTGCGGCTACACCGAGAGCACGACGACCAAGCGCGCCTACGTCTGGAAGGACGGCAAGCCGACCGACCTGGGCGCCGGTGAGGCGATCGCGGTCAACGACAACGACCTGATCGTCGGCCTCGAGCAGGAGCCGCGGCGCAACGGCATGCGGTCGCCGGTCATGTGGGTGGACGGCACCGCGTACCCGCTCAAGGATTTGCTGTCCCGGCCGTGGTGCCCGGAAGACGGCCGGAAGACGACCGTGCCGTGCATGGGCATGGCCGGCTCGTGGTCGGTGCGGGACGTGAACTCCTCGGGCCAGATGCTGGTGGCCGGGTTCGTGCGCGAGCCGGCGCCGGCGGAGGACGGTGGGTTCCACCAGGAGAATCGGATGTTCCTGCTGACGCCCACCACGGCGCAGGCGGACCTGAAGGTGGAGCAGACGGTCACCCCGGCCGAGCCGGGACCGGGCTCGACGGTGATCTGGACCACCACGGTGACCAACAGGGGTCCCGACACCGCGACCGACGTCCAGGTCGACGTGTACGTGCCCAAGGAGCTGGCCGGGGTGGCGGTGTGCGAGCCCTGGCGGGGCAGGTGCGCGCCGATCAAGGGCGGGTTCCGTACCAAGATCACCAAGCTGGAGCCGGGCTGGGACGCCGTCGTCGAGGTGTCGGCCAAGATCCCGGCGACCACGGCCGACGGGACCGCGCTCACGGCCAAGGCATGGGCGGTTCCCCTCGAGGTCCGTGATCCGAAGACGGACGACAACGGCGCCTCGGCCACGGCGACGGTGCGGCCGTTGCTGAATACTCCAGGGGTGGTCTGGCAGGACCCGGTCAAGATCGGGACGACCAGTTACCCCGTGACGGTGACGCTGACCAACCGGCTGGACGCCCCGATCCCGCTGAAGGCGATCGCGGTGGAGGGACCGTTCGCGCAGTCCAACGCCTGCCCGGTGGAACTGGCAGTGGGGGACAAGTGTGTCGTGACGGTGACCTTCAGTCCGACGGCGGAGGGTGCCGCGAGCGGGAAGCTGACCTTTACCACCGCTGACGGCGCCGCGCCGGCGTACACCGTCACCCTGGCGGGAACCGGCGTCGCCGCGGTCAACTCCAGGCCGGTGATCAAGGTGCCGTCGGCTCCGCTGCGCGGGGTGGCCGGTACGGAGTTCACGCTGGAGGCGGAGTTCACCGACGCCGACGTGAACGACACGCACACCGCGAAGGTGACGTTCGGAGGCGCCGAACCGGAGCCGGCGACGGTGAAGCAGCAGGCCGGCGGCGGCACCGTCACGGCGACCAGGACCTTCACCGCCCCGGTGAACGGCATGGCGCTGGTCATCGTCAGCGACGGTAAGGAGACCACCATGCAGGGCATCCCGTATGTCATCGAGGCGGCGCCCGCCAACACCGCTCCAGTGGTGACGGCCGGACCGGACGCCGAGGTGACGGTGGGGGAGAAGCTGCAGCGCAGTGTGTCCTTCACCGACGCCGACTCGGCCTCCTGGTCCGCCACGGTGGACTACGGCGACGGGTCCGGGGCCCTGCCGGTCACGCCCGGTGCCGACAAGCGGATCGGTCTGGAGCATCAGTGGGGAACCGCCGGGACCTACACCGTCACGGTGAAGGTGAAGGACGACGGCGGCCTGGAGGGCACGGCGAGGTTCACCGTCACGGTCAAGACGGCCGAGACGCCGAACCAGCCCCCGAAGGTGACGCTGCGGACCGGGTTCGACACCGTCGAGGCGGGCAGCGAGTGGATCGGGATGGGGTCGTTCACCGATCCCGACTCCTCCTCTTGGAGTTACACCGCCGACTACGGCGACGGGGCGGGCCCGCAGCCGCTCACGCTGACCGCGGGGCAGCTCAAGCTCGTCCACGCCTACGACAGCGCCGGTGACTACACGGTGGTGCTGACCGTGACCGACGACAAGGGCGGCTCGGGCAGCGCGCCGCTGGTCGTGCACGTGACCGACGCCGCACCCGAGGTGGCGCTGAAGGCGCCGGTCACGGCCGTGGAGGTGGGCACCCCGGTGACGCTGACCGCCTCGTTCACCGACAGGGCCAAGGGCGACACCCACACCGCGACCTGGACGGTCGGCAAGGAGCAGCTCACCGGTGCGGTGACCGAGCACGACGGCAAGGGCACGCTGGCCATGCCGCACGTGTTCACCGAGCCGGGCCTGTATCCGGTGTCGGTCACGGTGGCCGACAACCACGGCGGCCGGACCACGGCCGACGCCGCGGGCGGCGCGAAGGCCCATGTGCTGGTGTACGCGCGAACCGCGGCGCTCACCGGGGCGGGCACCCTGGCCATCCCCGCCGGGGCCTGCACGCTGACCGCGGAATGCGCCAAGGTCGGCGAGGCGTCCGTGACCGTCACGGCCCACTATCCGCGCAAGGGCAGGACGCCGGCCGGGAAGCTCCGCTACTCGGCGCCCGGCTTCACCCTGGACGACACCTCGTACACGGTGCTGTCCACGACCGGCGCCACCGCGATCCTGCGGGGAACCGGGCAGGTGAAGGGCGTGGGGAAGGTGTCCTTCGAGGTCACCGTCCTGGACGCCGGGGCCGGTGACAAGGACCGCCTCCACCTGGTCGCCCGGGACGGCAAGGGCACGCTGGTCTACGACAACCAGCCGGCCGGCGCGCCCTCGCCCATGACCGGCGTCCTGCGCGTCGCCGGCTGATCGCACCCGCCGTCGTCGAACCGGCGCCTGCCCGGGCCGTTCCCGCCAGGGATGGCCCGGGCAGGCGGCCCGTCTGCGGGCCGTGCGCCGGGTGACGGCGGTCGCGCCGCAGGACGGGGCCCTGATCGCCGTGAGGTGGGCCCGCACCCTCGGATACGGCTTCGGCTTCCGGCACGAGCCGGGCGCCCGGACACCGGGCGCCCGGCTCGGCGCGTCAAGGAACTCGCCGTTCCGGCGACCTCGATCACGGCACCGGCCGGGTGCCCGGAAACAGGGAGGACACGGGATGGCCAGGCGCATGCGCCTGCCCGGCGTGGGACAGCGGGAGCGCGGCGGCGAGTTGCCGCCGGCTGCGGACGCCCAGCTTGTGGTAGGCCCGGGCCAGCAGGTTGGTGACGGTACGGACCGAGACGCCGAGGTTTACGGCGATGGCGGAGTTGCTGAGGCCCGCCGCCGCCAGCTCGCACATCTCCCGTTCCCTGCTGGTGAGAGAGGAGAGGTTCGCCGAGGAGGACGAGGACGGCGGGGAGACGGGTGGGAGCCACGGGGGGCGGAGGCCGTCGCAGCGGCCGGCGAGGTCGTCGAGGCGGTCCCGCTTGGTCCGGCCTCCACCCGGCACGGCGCCGGCGGCCTCGAGGGCCAGGCCCGTGTAGCCGAGTTCGGCGAACCGCTCGGCGAGCCCGCGCAGCGCCGGGCCGTCGCCCGTGGACAGCGCTTCGCCGTGCTCGGCGAAGAGCTCGAAGAGCGGGCTGTCGCAGGCGGCGGCCGCCTCGCGAAGGCGGGCGGCCGCCCTGGGCGAGGGACGAAGCCGCACGTGGTAGTAGGCGCACTCGACGCCGGTGGTGAGCCGCGACTCGCGCAGGTAGCGGTCGGCGAGCCGGTTGGCGAGGTCGGCGGCGTGGGCCAGGCTGCCCGAATACGCGAGCAGCCGGATCCGGCTGAACTCCAGTCTCTCCTGCAGGCTCAGACCGTCGGGGATCAGCGCGCGGAGCTGGTCGAGCTCCCGGGTCGCCTCCTGCGGGCGGCCGAGGGCGGCGAGGCACACCGCGTACTCACATCCGATGAAGACGCGCAGCGGGAAAGGGGTGTGCTCGTCGGCGAGCGCCCGTGCCTCGCGCAGGGGGGCGAGTGCCCGGCCCGGCCGGCCCTCCCACATCGCGCAGTGACCTCGCATGTGCGCGGTGATGGCGACCTCGGACGGCTCCGCACGCCCGACGGACTCCGAGTAATAGGCCTCCGTGAGGGGGAGCGCCTCCCGGAGCCTGCCCGCCAGCACGAGTGCGTTGATGTGACAGGCCGCAGCCGACCCCCGCATGGCCGGCCACCGGGAGGGCGGCTCCAGCGTCCCGCGGTCGAAGTCCTCGGCCGCCCGCGCGGGCCTGCCGCGGAAGGTGAGCCGATAGGCGCGCAGGACCATGGCGGCATCGGCGACCAGCGGGCTCCGGGGGCCGCCGACCTCGGCGGCGGGAGGCGGGGCCGGGTTGGTGATTGAGACGGTCCCGGTGAAGAGCGCCAGCCCGAGTTCGGCCACGCGGAGATCGGCCGACGACGCGGCGTCCCGGGGCCGTCGTGCCATCTCCGCCTGCGCCTCCGCGGGCCGGTTAAGCCCCCAGAACAGGTTCAGTGAGCGTAGCGCGACCGTCTCGGCGCTGTCTCCGCCGTGGTCGGCCAGCAGCCGCTCACCGTCCGCCGCCCGGCCCTGGGCGATCAGCGCCTGGCCCCTGAGAACCGCCCCGGGCGCACCGTGGACGTGCTGTGCGAGGTCCTCGGCGAGCACGGGGTCGCCAGAGGCGAGTGCGAGGCCGGCCGCGGCGACCGCCTGTGCCAGCGGTACGTCGAGGCCCGCCTCCAGCCGCCACAGCACGGTCGCCGGGTCGCCGTCGTCGGGGACGCCGGTCTCGGCCGCGGCGACGATCAACTCCCGGTACCTCTGCCGGCGGCGCAGCAGGCCGATCCCGGCGAGCAGGGCCTGACGGTGGAGCGCGTGGGACATCGTGACCGCGTCCGCCTTCCCGCTCGAGGTGAAGGCGACGACCCCCCGATCCGCCAGTCTGCCGACCGTCGGCGATCCGGCCAGGTGCTCGAAGGTGGCCCGGGGGAGGGATCCCGTCAGGGCGACGTACTCGAGGGCCTCCGACTCCGGCGCGCTGAGCGTGGCGAGGTCGGCGGCGACGAGTTCGTGCAGGCGCGGATGCCTGCCGGGAGACCCGCGCCAGGACCAGACCTCGCGGACCGACGCCAGGTCTTCGGTGTCGAGGCCGATGCCGACGACGCGGCGCAGCAGCAGCGGGTTGCCGCGGGTGATCCGCCACAGCATGTCGGTGGTGAGCCCGTCGACCGGCCCGTCCAGCGCCCGGATGAGCAGATCGAGGACCTCCGTGCGGGGCAGGTTCGCCAGGCGCAGCACGCGCAGCGGACCCCTCCCGCACAGGTGGGCGAGCGACCCGTCGAGGCGCGCGCCGGAGCGCGCGGTGAGAAGCAGCGTGACGCCCGCGGTCCTCACCAGGTCGCCGACCACCGCCGCGGACGACGCGTCGAGCTGGTCGGCGTCGTCGATGCCGAGCACGACCCGCCGCGCCGGGGCCGCTACGCCGCGGGCGCCCCGGCAGGCTTCGGCGACGGCGGCGGAAAGGCCGGAGAGTCCGGAGAAGGCGCCGGCGGCCGGCTGGCCGACGATGTGCAGGCCGGCGATCCCCACTCCGGGGATGTTCCTGGTGGCCTCGGTCGCCGCTCCCCGGACGATCAGGGTGTCCGCTCCGGCGCACTCGCCGAGGACGTGGTCGATGAGCCGGGTCTTCCCGACGCCGGGTTCACCGGTGACGAGCACTCCCGATCCCGAGTGCCGCGCCATCGCCGCGAGAACCTCCCGCGTCACCTCCTCCCGGCCGGTCAGAGGCCATTCCAGGGCGTCCGCGGGGCGTTCGACGGCATGTTCGATCATGATCTCTCCGGAGTCGGGGTGTGCTCCCTCTACCCGCCGGCCGCCTCTCATCCCCCTCCACGGGATCCTCCGCCGACCCGTCTTCTCCGACTGATTGTCTCCCGTTATTGTCCAATTTTGACACCCTCTAATGGATTATTTGCTTTCGTCCCATACATGTGGTGGAAAAAGTGCGCTTCCCGATGAACTTCAGGCGAGCGGGGGAGGTCGTGTGCGAGCGCGCGAGGACGTCGACGGACGGGCTTCCCGCCCTGCCTGGCCCTTCCTGGGGCGTACGGCGGAGATCCGGGCCGCCGTCGCCCAGCTGAGGCGGCAGGGCGAGCCCGGCGTGCTGCTGGTCGGGGAGGCCGGGGTCGGCAAGTCGCGGCTGCTCGACTCGATCGTCTCGCGCTGCCGGGACGAGGGCATGCACGTCGTCGTCACCGCCGGGGCGGAGGCGTCGCGCGGGCTGCCGTTCGCGACGATGGGGATCCTGCTGCCGGAACCGGCCGGCGACGACACGGCGAACATCTTCGCGGCTGCAGCCGGTGCGATCCGTGAAGCCGCCGGCGACCGCACCTGCGTCGTGGTCATCGACGACCTGGACCAGCTCGACGACCTGTCCGCCGCCTTGGTCCAGCATCTGGCCGCCGTCGCCGGGGCGCGCGTGCTGGCCGCCGTCAGGGCCGGCGTCACCGGCGCCCCCGCCGTCACGGCGCTGCTGCGACGGCCGTTCGTCCAGACGACGGAGGTGGAGACGCTCGACCGCCCGACGGTCGGCGCCCTGCTCACGGCGGCGCTGGACGGGCCGGTCGACGGAATGACGATCGACAGGCTGTGGCGCGTCACCCGCGGCAACCCCCTGTTCCTGCGGCATCTCGTCGAGGAGTGCCGGGCCTCGGGCACGTTGCGCCGCGTCGGGGAGGTGTGGCGGTGGATGGGGCGGATGCCGATCCAGCGCGGGCTGCGCACCATCGTCGCAGATCTCCTCGCCGGCCTCATGGAGGAGGAAGCCCGCGCCCTGTCGTACGTGGCGCACGCCGAACCGGTGCCGCTCGACCTGATCGAGGCGCTCGTCGATCCGTCCGTACTGGTGAAACTCGAACAGCGCTCGCTCATCACGGTCGAGCGCGTCCGGCGCGACCTGCTGGTGCGCATGGGTCACCCGCTCTACGCGGAGGAGGTCCGGGCCCGCTCCAGTGAGGACCACCGCCGGAGCGTCTACCGGGCTCTCTCCCACGCGGTCACGCACACCTCCTCGCCCATGGACGGGGCGCGGCTGCGCGCGGTGACCTGGCAGCTGTCCGCGGGCGACCCGGTGCCCGGCGATCAGGTGGTGCAGGCCGCCGCCGAAGCGCTCGCCCGCTGCGACGCCCCCCTGGCGGAGCGGCTGGCACGCCACTCCGGCACCACCGCCGCTGTCGACGTGCTGGCGCGGGCTCTGGTGGCGCAGAACAAGGCGGACGAGGCGGAGGAACTGCTGAGGCGGCGCATGGCCGCCGGGGGACCGCCGCCGGAGCTCGCGCCGGTCGCGGCGTTGCGCGCGCTCAACCTGTTCTGGAATCTGCGGCGACCCGCCGAGGCCGAGGAGGTCGTCCGCGCGGCTCGCGCCGGCGCCCCTCTCGCCGGCGAGGCCGCCGCCGAGCTGGCCGTCGCCGAACTGGCGCTGGCCGCCTTCGGCGACGGCGCGGCCGATCTCGGCCCGGCCGGCCTGGCCTGCCTGTCCACGGGAGTGCGGGACGGCGTGATCGCGAGCGTCCGCGAGCCCCTGCAGGCCTACCTCGACATCTACCTCGGCCGGCCCTCCCTCGTGGTCGACGGCTACGCTTCGGGGCGGCTGGGCGCACCGCGGGTGTGGAGCGCGATGGGGGCCGCCACGGCGGCCTGCCACGTGCAGGCCCTCGCCCTCGCCGGCTGTCTCGACGGGGCCTTCGCCACGGCCCGCACCGGCTATCGGGCGGCGATCGAACGGGAGGACTCCGCCGGCGCCTCCCTGCTCTCCTTCGAGCTGGGCATCTGCGAGGTGTGGGCGGGACGGCCGGGCCGGGCGCTGCCCCACTTCCGGGAAGCCCACGCGCTCCTCGACCATCACGTGCCCTTTCCGATCCAGGTCTACGTGTTCGCCGAGTACGCGGCCTGCCTGGCGGCCGTCGGCCGGTTCGACGAGAGCCGCCGGGTGCTGGACGACATCACCCGCAGGCTTCCCGCCAGGTCGCACCTGCACGACCATCTGACCCTGTCGAGGATTCGCATCGACGCGCTGGCGGGTGCGGACCGGGTGAAGACCGCCGAGGCCGGCGCCTCCCTGGGGGAGCGCTACCGGTCCGGCGGATGGTTCACCAAGGCGGTCGAGGCCTTCTACCACTCCGTACGGCTGTACCCCTCGCCCTCCGTCGCGGACGCACTGCACGAGGTGGCCGGGCGCTGCGACAGCCGCCTGTTCCTGCTGTTCGACCGGCACGCCCGGGCGGCCGTCGACGGAGACGCCGACGGACTGGCCGCGGTGGCGGACGCCCTCGCGGAGTGGGGCTACAACGGCCTGGCCGGTCAGGCCGTCGCGACCGCGGCCGAGATCGCCGCTGAACGGGGCGAGCACCGCCTGACGGCCCGGCTGCGGATCCGAGGCCGCGAGCTGGCCCAGTCGTGCGAGGGCTACTGGCCGCCGTGGACGGCGACATTCGAGCAGCAGGCGGCGCTCAGCCCGCGCGAGCGGGAGATATGCGAGCTCGCAGCCGGCGGCATGACCAACGACGCCATCGCCGCACACCTGGCCCTGTCCAAGCGGACCGTCGCCAACCACCTCCAGCACGCCTACGGCAAGCTCGGCATCCGCGGCCGGAAGGATCTGCCCGCGGCCCTGGGCATGCCCCGGCCGTTGCCGCCGGTCGGGCCTGCCTGGACCACGGGCGGCCCGACACGTGACGGCGTGGGCGAGGGCGGCCGGAATCAGCCGCATGAGACCGGGCCCACGCCGGCGGGTATCTCGCCGTCGTCCCGCTGCCAGGAGTAGCCGGTCTCGGCCAGACCGAGTGCGAGAACACCGTCCGCCTGCGGCCGCCTCCCGCCGTTCACCCGCATGTCGAAAGAACGGCCGGGGCGGCCGTCGGAGGGACGTCGGCGGCGCGCGCGGCGCCCCAGCGCCGGGAGCGCCCGCACCGGTCTCGAGCCTGACATGTCTCTCGTCTTCCTGTCGCCGGATGTACAGGGTTTCGGCGTTAGAGCACCAGGCCCCGCGATCCCGGGGAGGGCGTCGCTGGGGGCCGCTCCTGCGGTGTCTGCTCGTGGGCTGATCTGCGTATGCCGACAGCATCGGCGAGAAGCGCGCGCCGGTCATGAGTAACCGATGCTCATTGGTGGGCCGTGATCCGGATGAGTACCGCCTACTCATGACCGTCGTCCTGCGGTCGGTGACGCTGACGGCGACGGGCACCCCGGCAGGCGACCCCTGCCGGTCCAGCTGGTCCGCTCGGTTGATCGTTCCCCCCCACGTGAGGAAGGTCCACGTGAAGAAGACCGCGGTATACGCCGCACTCGCCCTGGCCGCCACGCTCATCGGCGGTGTCTCCAACTCACCCGCCGCGACGGCCGCACCGACCCCTGCCCCCGCCCCGCAGGCGGCGGACGCGTCCGCCGCCGCCCGGGCCGACGCGCTGGACGGCTTCAAGCGCCACCTCGCCGAGGAGGTGGCGCGCCGCCTGGGCGATCGGCGGTTGCGTGACGCGCTCATCCACGAGCTGGCCGGTGACGGCGAGGCCGACCTGGCGGCGCTGCTCGGCTCCGTGCCGGGCACTCAGGACCTGGCCGCGTACGCCCGCGACGCCAACAGTCAGATCCTCAAGCTCAAGGGCATCGAGGCCGAGGGGGCGCTGCTGCAGATCCGGATCGACCCGCAGTCGGTCGAGCGCATCTCGGCGGGGGGAACCCTGGTGATGGCCACCCCCTCCGGCGACGAGAAGACCGTCCGCACCGTCGTCGCCTACGGCTCGAACGGCCGCACCCAGGAACTCGACGCCTTCAGGGCGCCGCAGCGCCCGGTGCTGATCGTCGGCCTCGACGAGCACAAGTCCGCCGAGCTGGCGCAGCAGACCATCCGGCGCTACCTGACCGAGGCGGGCATCGGCGGGACCGACCGGTCGGCTGCCGACGAACCTCAGACGAGCAACAGCCTGGCGACGCGGCCGGTGTCCACCGTCTTCCGCATCGTGAACCGCGACGACCACGAGCCGTGGTACAAGGGCGGGCCGGAAATCTACGCCTGGGTCGCTGGCGCGGGGCTCGACGGGAAGGCCCGCGTGGACCAGGTGGAGATGCCGTACATCACCAAGGAGGGCACGGTCTACTCGCCGGGGCAGTCCCTGATCGAGTGGTCCAACTTCAGCTGGACCTCCGTGGACGTGGTCTTCATGGAGCACGACGACAACTCCGACCTGTCCGGGCTGATCCGTGCCGTCGTCGACGGCGTGCTCACCGTAGCCGGCTACGAGAAGTACGTCCCGGTGGCCGACAAGATCGTCGCGGCCCTGCCCAGCGGCTGGACCAAGGACGACGACGACTGGGTCGACTCCTGCTACAACATCAACCGCCAGACCACCGACGTGCACTGCGCTGCCATTCCCAGCGGAATGAGCCTCGTCCTCGCCTTCCACTGGCTGTGACGAACGAGGCCGTCGGCGGTGACGCGGGCGCCGGCGGCAGTGCAATCGGCGGCGGCCCCGTCAACCCGGGGCCGCCGTCCATCTCGCCGGTGAAGACGACGAGAGCGCCCGGTGGCAGTTCGAATCGGGTTATGAGGGCGCCAGGAGTCCCGGCGCATCGGTCAGGGCGTCTTCGACGGCCGCGTCTGGTCGGCCCTTTCGGCGTCTCGGGGACCATGTCATCTTGTATGGGACCTGATGGCGCTTCTTTACTGCGGTCAAGATGGAAGGCCCCCGATATCGGCGATGCCGGGGACGGCGGCTGCAGAGGCGGACGGGAACAGCGGTGAGCGCCGCAACCACGACCACGGCAGGCAGGAGCGGACCGGCGCCGCTCTGCAAGCGCTCGCCGCGGCCTTCGGCAGCGCTCACCGCGCCCGAACGCGTTGGGACAGTGTCGCCCCCACAGCGTGTGCACAGCAATGACGGCCTCAGGGAACTCGGACAGAACCACCGAGAGTATTACGGAGAACCGTTGCTTCACCCGGGCGCGGCTCGGCCGCAGGGGAGACGTTTCTTGATCATTCCGTGAGGGATGTCATGAGTCCTTACACAGACGTTCTCGGACGTCCCAGGCGCGCTATGTCGGGGGAGCGTTCGCGGCGCCGGGGGTTACGCGCTGCGGCGTTCGGTCTGGACGAAACGCGCTTCCCAGCGGGCGAGCAGGGCTGCGTCCTCCTGCGGGTCGCCCGCCAGTTCGGGGAGGGTGATGGCGGTCACGGCATGAACGTCGTAGTCCGGATCGCGTGGAGTCACGCTGACGGCGCCATCGGCGTGCGGGCATTTCCATAAACTATGAATATAAAAATGTTATGCTTCGAGCGTGAGTCGTCAAGACACCGCTCCTGGCGCGTCCGCCGCCATCGCGGCAGCCCTCTACGGCCTGGCCACCAGGGCCGCGAGACGCCTGCCCCGGGACATGAGTCTGACGTCCGCCGCCACCCTGGCCACCCTGGACCGGACCGGCCCGCGGCGCATCACCGATCTGGCCGCGGTCGAGGGCGTCACCCAGCCCGCGATGACCGCCCTGGTCCGGGTGATGGAGCAGTCCGGCCTGGTCGAGCGGCGGGGCGACGCGTCCGACAAGCGGGTCACGCTGGTGTGCCTGACCGAGGCCGGCGCCTCCTATGTCCGGACGCGGCGCCAGGCGGGCGTCCACGCGTTCGAGCGGTTGATCGGCGAGCTCACCGGCGACGAGGTCGAGGCGCTGGTGGCGGCCCTTCCGGCGCTGAATCATCTGGCAGAGCTCGAAAGCCAGGACCGCGAAGGGCCGAAGCAGTGACCGGGCAGCCGGTCGGCGGGGGCACGGTGAAGGCGTTCCCGGTGGCGCGTTCCGAGGCGCGGCTGCTGGTCCCCGCCCTGATGTTCATCGCTCTGGTCGTGGCGGCGGTCGCCAGCCTCGGGACGCCGCTCATCACCAGCGTGGCGACCTCGTTCCACGTCTCGCTCGGCAGCGCGCAGTGGACGCTGACCGTCGCGCTGCTCAGCGGCGCCGTCGCCACGCCGGTCCTGGGCCGCCTCGGAGCCGGCCCGCACCGGCGGGCCACGATCCTCGCCACGCTGGCGGTCGTCGTCGCCGGCAGCGCGCTCACCGTGCTGCCGCTGCCGTTCGCGTGGCTGCTGGCCGGCAGGGCGGCCCAGGGCGTCGGGCTCGGGCTGACGGCGCTGATGATGGGCGTGGCCCGGGACCACCTCCCCGAGGAGCGCAGCGCGGCCGTGATCGCCCTGATCTCGGTGGTCTCGATCATCGGGGCCGGCGTCGGCTACCCGCTGGCCGCACTGCTCGCCGAGCTCGGCGGGGTACGGGCCGCCTACGGCCTCGGCCTGGTCGTCACCGCCGCCGCCCTCCTGACCGCGTGGCGCTCCATGCCCGAAGCCCCCGAAGGCCGCTCCGCCCACGTGGACGTGCCAGGCGCGGTCGTCCTGGCCGCTGCGCTGCTCCTGGTGCTGTTCCTCGCCGGCGAACGGAATCTGTGGAGCCGGCATCTCGCCGTGGCGGCGGGCCTCGCCGTCGTCGCGGTGGTGCTGCTCTGCGTCTGGGCCGTCATCGAGCTGCGCAGCGCGACGCCCCTGGTCGATGTGCGGGCGGTGCGGCACCCGGCGGTCGCCGTGGCGAACCTCGCCATGGTCGTCGGCGGGATCGGCATGTACCTCCTGCTCACGCTCATCACCCGGTACGCGCAGACGCCGCACGGCGCCGGCTACGGCTTCGGGCTGACGACCTTCGTCGCCGGGCTGGTCCTCATCCCGTTCTCGGTGCTGGGGTTCGTCGCCGGCAAGCTCACGCCGCGGGTCCGGACGCGGATCGCCGACCCCCTGCTCCTGGCCGGCAGCGCCGTCGTGGTCGGCGGCGGGTTCGCCCTGTTCGCGGCGGCCCGGTCGAACCTGGCCGAACTGTTCGCGGCGATGGGCGTGCTCGGCTTCGGCGTCGGCGGCTTCTCGGCCGCGATGCCCGGCGTCATCCTGGCCGTCACCCCCAAGAGCGAGACGTCGAGCGCCATGAGCTTCAACTACGTCGTCCGCAGCGTCGGGTACTCCCTGGGCAGCGCCGTCGGCGGCCTGATCCTCGCCGCGGGCACCGGCCCCGGCCACCTCTTCCCCGACGACAGCGCCTACACCACCGCGGCGCTGGTCGGCATCGGCGCCATGGCGATCACGACGCTGACAAGCCTCGCTCTCGCCCGCCGACGCCCGCCCGAGACCAACCCGTAAGCCAGATGCACTCACCCCAACACTGGAGGTTCCATGCCCAAGGGCTACTGGGTCAGCGCCTACCGCACCATCTCAGACCCTGAGAAGCTGGCTGCCTACAACAAGCTGGCCGGTCCGGCCGTCCGGGCCGGGGGCGGTCGGACCCGCGTCCGTGGCGGTCGGGTCGTGGCGCATGGCGCCGGAATCGCCGAGCGCACCGTCCTGGTCGAGTTCGACAGCTTCGAGCAGGCCGTCGCGGCGTACGAGAGTGCGGCCTACCAGGAGGCGCTGGCCGCCCTCTCCGACGGCGTCGAGCGCGACTTCCGCATCGTCGAAGGCATCGACTGACCGAGGTCCAGTCGGATCTTCACTGAAGATCCACCATCTTGGTTTTCGCTGGTGCGGCTGCTGGTGTGGCGGGGTTCGTGGGTGCTCGTGCTGGTCGTGGGCGGCTGTCTTCGGTCGTGATCGTCTGTCAGCGGTCGAGTTCGAGGTTCGTCAGGACGAGCAGGGCGCGGAGCAGGTTGGTGGCGCAGGCGGGGCGGAGGCGACGCCGGTGAGCGCTGGGCGGCGGTTGGTCTGTGCCGGCGGTGATCATGCTGAGAGAACCTTGGTGGGAAGCGGTCAGGGCCACGCGTGGAGCTCCTCGCCGTGCGGGTCGTCCACCATGCTCCACTCGGCGCCGATGCGCATGGTGGCCCGGCGGGCGGTGTCGTAGCGGTCCCAGCCGGGGTGGCCGGTCGCGGCGAAGGCCACCCAGGCCGCGTGCATCCGGGCGGCCAGGTCCGACGGCGGCTCGTACGGACCGAGCAGAGCCTGTGGGCCGCGCAGCCGGGGCAGGTCGGCGACGTCGAACACGAACGGCAGCTCCACGGCGTGGGTGGCACCCAGCTCGCCGTCCAACGCGTTCGAGCGCCATGCGAACGAGTAGCGGTAGGTGGCGGCGGCCCTCCCCGCGTGCGCGTCGGCCAGCCGCCGGCTGCCCACACCGAACAGGGCGTCGCCCATGATCGCCGAGCGCAGTTCGCCGGACGACGCCTGCGGCCGGGCCCTGCGGTAGGCCTCGACGAGGCGGGCGGGCCGCGGGTGCGAGCGGGCCGCGGCGGCGTGCACGTCCGCCGCCGTCGAGGTGGACAGGTTCCCGAACGGTGCGAGGTAGAGGTTGCCCTCCTCCGTGTTCGTGCCCACCAGCAGGTCCACGCCGTCGCCGCGGCCTGCGGCGACGGCCTCGGCCGGCTGCCGGTCGAGGACGATGCTGAAAGGGCTGAGCCCGATGAGCGGGTCACTGTGGGTGTCGGTCCGCAGATCGATGCCCGACAGTTCGGGCATGACCTCGACCAGCCGCAGGTCGGGGATGCCGGCGAAGGCGTCGGCATGCGCCTCGACCCCGAGCGCGTGGGCGGCGGCGCGGGTCACCCGGGCGGCCTGCTCGGGCGTGAAGGCGCCCAGGCCGCTGCCGCTCTGCATGATCACGCGCCGGAACAACCCTTCGGCCTCGGGCGTGGCCAGCACGGCGCCCACGATCGTGGCGCCCGCGGACTGGCCGAACAATGTGACGCGGGCCGGGTCGCCGCCGAACGCGGCGATGTTCTCCCGTACCCATCGCAGGGCGGCGATCACGTCGAGCAGGCCCCGGTTGGCGGGGGCACCGGGCAGGTCGAGGAAGCCCGCGATGCCCAGCCGGTAGTTGAGCGTCACGAGCACGACCCCGTCCCGGGCGAAGGCGGTGCCGTCGTAGAGCTCCGACCTGGTGGATCCCGCCACGAAGCCGCCGCCGTGCACGAACACCATCACGGGCAGCCGCTCTCCGGCGACCCCCGGCGTCCACACGTTGACGGTCAGGAAGTCCTCGCCGGGGATCCAGCCCGGCCCGAAGTACGGGGTCATGTCCACGCTGCCGAGCCGGCGTTCGGCCTGCGGCGCGGTGGGCCCGGGCTCCGTCGCGTCCCGTACACCGTCCCAGGGGGCGTGCGGTCGTGGAGCGGCGAATCGGGCGGCGCCGGTCGGCGCTGCGGCGTACGGGATGTTCAGGAACACGGTCGTCCCGTCGCGCCGGAGCCCGCGCACGACGCCCTGCGCGGTGAGGACGGTGTCCGCCGCGTGGTGGTTCATCGGGCCTCCTTCGAGGTCGAAGAGTAGGGGGCGAACGGAGCCCAGCCTTTGATGACGAACCCGTTCCCTTCGCGGACCACCTCGGCGGCTCCCTGCCCGCCCAGGTGCGCGGGGACGACCAGGGCGCCCAGGTCGGCGGCCCAGTGGAGGATCCTGCGGCGGGTGGCGCGGGCCGCGGCCGGATCCTCGCAGAAGCAACTGTTGGCGTCCGGCTCGACGAACTGCACGGGGTTGTGCACCAGGTCGCCGACGAACACGGCGCGGTCCGTGCCCGATTCGAGGGTGATGACCGAGGACCCTGGCGTGTGCCCCGGCGCGAGGTCCAGGCGCAGGTTGGAGTCGATCGTGTACGAGTCCTCCCACAGGTGTGTCAGCCCCGCCTCGTGGACGGGGGCCACACTGTCCTCGAACACGTTCTGGTTGCCCCGCCCGAGCAGCGGCTTGTGCTCGTTCGCCGGATTCCAGAAGTCGAAGTCGGCCTTGGAGATGAGGTACGTGGCGTTGGGAAAGGTCGGCACCCAGGTACGGCCGTCCAGGTAGGTGTTCCAGCCGACGTGGTCCACGTGGAGGTGTGTGTTCACCACGATGTCCACGTCCTCGGGCCGTACGCCGGCCTCGGCCAGGTTGTCCAGGAAATCGGTGTCGAGGCGACTCCAGACCGGCGAGTACGGCCGCTCCTTGTGGTTGCCGACCCCGGTGTCGATGAGGATGTTCCTGCCCTCGCTACGCAGCAGCCAGGTCTGAATCGCGGAGTTGACGATCCGCGTCTCGGGATCCACGAACTGCGGCTCCAACCAGGAGGAGTGCTCCTCCCAGGTGCGTGGCGAGCTTTCCGGGAAGAACGTCTCGGGCGTCATGTCGACGGGCCCGGAATATTCCCAGACCCGTGTGATCGTGACGTCACCCAAAGTGATCTGATTGGCAGGCATGAGCGTTCCTTGATCGGACGAGCGGTGATCGGTGCGACGAGATCCGCCGCCCGTTCATCGTGGGCCACCGCCGGGGGCCGGCGGTATGCGTCAGGTGACTGCATCCGTTGCGGGGGCACGCACTTGCTACCGTGACAGCGAGGGGACGAGGACCCGCCGTGACGCCGTGGTCCTGTCCGGTGAGACTTCTGGAGGGCCTGTGGACGGGCGGGCGCCGGGTTGCCGCGCCACAGCGGAACGTGACGCGGTCGTCGGACGGGACGCCGAGGTCGAGCGGCTCTCCGCTCTGGTGACGGACGCGTCCGGCGGCGGCCAGGTCCTGCTCCTGTCCGGAGCCGCGGGGATGGGCAAGAGCACGTTGCTGGAGTACGCGGCCCGCCGCGCCGAGGAGGCGGGCCGCCGGGTGCTGCGGGCGAGTGGTCGCGAGTCCGAGAGGGACCTGGCCTTCGCGGGCCTGCACCAGCTTCTCCGGCCGGTGCTGGACGAGGCGGACCACCTGCCGGACCGGCAGCGCCGGGCGCTGCTCGGCGCCTTCGGGTTCGTGCCCGACGCCCCTGATCCGCTGCTGACGGGGGTCGCCGTGTTGACTCTGCTGTCCCAGGTGGCCGAACGGGCGCCGCTCGTGCTCGTGCTCGACGACGCCCAGTGGATCGACTCCGCCTCCGCCGACGCCCTCGCCTTCGCCGCCCACCGACTGGACGACGACCCCGTCACCCTGCTGGCCGCCGTACGCGACGACGGGCCGGGGTTCGGCCGGGGATTGCCGACGCTTGTGCTGCCCCCGCTCGACCCCACGGCGTCCCGGCGGCTGCTCGACCTGCGCGCGCCCGATCTGACGGGCAGGATGAGGGAACGCGTGCTCGAGCAGGCCGCGGGGAACCCTTTGGCCCTTCTCGAACTGGCCGACCACGCTTCGCTTGATCCCGACGACCACGGCCCGCTGCCGGTCGGCCGGCGGCTGGCGGCCGTCTACGCCGCTCGTCTGGCGGAGCTGCCGGAAGCCGGGCGACGGGCCCTGTTGCTTCTGGCCGCCGCCGACGTGGAGGATCCCCCGGACGCCGTGCTGGCGCTGCTGCCCGACGCGGACGACAAAGCCTGGCCCGCCGTCGAAGACTCGGGGCTGATCCACCGGGCAGGCCGGCACGTACGGTTCCGCCACCCACTGGCCCGTTCCGCGGTCTACCACGCCGCCCCGTTCGACGCCCGCATGGAGGCTCACCGCGCGCTGGCCGACGCCCTGCGAGACGAGCCGGACCGGCGTGCGTGGCATCTCGCCGCCGCCACGCTCCACCCCGATGCGGAGGTGTCCGCCGCCCTGGAGCAGACGGCCGACAGGGCTCGCAGACGAGGCGGCTACGCGGCGGCGGCCAGGGCGCTGGCCCGCGCGGCGGAGCTGCGTCCCGGGCGCGACGACAGCGCCCGGCTGCTGGCGGACGCGGCCGGCCTGGCCGTCTTCACCGGAGACCTGCCCTGGGTGGAGGAACTGGCCGGCCGGGCCCGCGCACGCACCGACGACGCCGCCATGCTCGCCGCCGCCTCACTGCACGTCGGGCGGCTGTCCGCGCTGACCGGGCAGCACGCCGCCGTCTTCGGCGGCCTGGCCGCGATCGCCGACGATCTGGCGGCCGAGCGACCGGCCATCGCGCTCGACGCGCTCGCCGCCGCCGCGGTGCTGCGCTTCTACTCGGGCGAGGAGTTCCAGCGGCGGGAGATCGACCGGCTCCTGCCACGCCTGCCCGCCGGGCCGCTGCGGGAGTGGGCGCGGATCGTGTCGGATCCGCTGGGCAGCCGCGAGCTGGCGCCTCGCCTGCCGGACATGATCGCCGCGGCCGGGGGGCGCTCCACAGCGGGTGATCGCGAAGGGGGTGGCGACGGCGCCGGTGCGGGTGGTCGTCCCGTGGAGTTGACCGCGCTGGCCGTCGCGGCCTGGGTGCTGGATGAGACCCCGCTGGCGATCCGGACGTTCGACGAGGCCGTCGAGTCGTGGCGCACCGACGGGCCGCTCCCCGACGGGCTCGGCGGCGTCGTCGCGCTGGCCTACTTCGAGTACGGCCGCTGGGATCGGGCGCGTGCGGTCTGCGCGGGCCTCGGCGCGCTGCCGGCGGCGGCCAGACTCAACCACGCCGTCGCGTGCGCGCACGCCATCGAGGCCATGGTCGTGGCCTGCCAGGGCGATGCGGCGGGCGCCCGCGCTCTCGCCGATGAGGCGCTGCGTCTGGTGGATCCGCTGGAGAGCCGATCGGTCGCCGTGTACGCGCGCCGCGCCCTGGCCGCCGCCGCCATGGCGGAAGGCGACTACGAGGCCGCGTATGAGAACGCGCGGGTGGTCTTCGACGCCGACGGTGCCCCCGTCCACTACCACGCCTCCTACCCGGCCCTGCCGGAGCTGGCGGAGTCTGCCGCGCGTGTCGGTCGTCAGGCCGAGGCGATCGAGATCGTCGAGCGTTCGGCCTGTACTCTCGCCCGCGGCGGCTCGTCCCGCCTGCGGAGCCTGGTGCGTCACAGCCGTGCGTTGCTCGCCGAACCCGAGCACGCCGAGCCCGAGTTCCTGGCGGCACTGGCCGATCCCGCGCTGGAGCGCTGGCCGTTCGAGCGTGCGCAGGCGGTGCTGAAGTACGGGGAATGGCTGCGCCGCCGTCGCCGGATCGCCGAGGCGCGGCCGTTCCTCACCGCGGCGTACGACACATTTCGCCGGCTGGGGGCGCGGCCGTGGAGCGAACGCGCGCAGGCGGAACTGCGGGCGGCCGGTCTGGACGTCGACGCGACCGACCCCCGAGCCTTCGCCGGTCTTTCCCCGCAACAGCAGCAGATCGTCCGGCTCGCCGCCCGCGGGCTGACCAACCGCGAGATCGGGGAACGGCTCTTCCTGTCGCCGCGTACTGTCGGCTCCCACCTCTACCGCACCTTCCCCAAGCTGGGCGTCACCGCCCGCTCCCAGCTTCGCGACGTGGTGGAGGCGGCGTTGGGGTCGGCCGTCTAGGTCACGACGCAGTGGGCGGCGCCGTCGTCGAGTGCCTGCGCCAGTTCGGCCGTCGCCTCGTCCAGGCGGTTCACGTGATAGCTCTCGCGGGACGTACGATCGGCGGCCCACCGGCGGTCGGCGGCCAGCCGGGCCAGCGTGCCGCGGCCGTCGTGGCAGGGGATGGCGGGCCACCCACCGGCCTCCATCAGGCGGATCGCCCGGTCCAGGTTGGCGCGGACGTGCTCGGCGGCACGGATCTCGTGCCCTGTCTCGTCCGCCTGAGCCGCTGCGGCCACGGCGGCGAGGCTGCGGACGTGGTAGGCGCACGACTCCAGCAGGGCGAGCAGGTGGCGCGCGTGGGCCCGGCGGGCGCGACGCGGGTTCAGCGGGTGGGTCAGCGGGCGAAGGGCACCGCGCAGCTCTTCCAGAGCCCGATCCAGCTCACGGGTGTCGAGAGACCTGCCTCCTTCCGGCACACGCGTACGCCGGAGGGCACGCAGCACCTCCAGCAGGCGCTCGCCGCCGGCCCGGCGCACGGTCGTGGGCAGCACGAGCGCCCCCGCCAGCACCCCGCACAGCGCACCGAGCGCGGTCTCCCAGATGCGCAGCGCGAGCAGCTCGGCCGAGAACGTGCCGAGCAGCACGAAAGCCATGGCGATCAGGCAGGTGATGAAGAAGGTCACCGCCCAGTACGCGTTCGGCGGGGTGCGGAAGACCCCGAAGACGCACAACAGCGACACGCCCAGGGCCGACGGCACGTCACCCCCGGCCACGGCGGCGATCGCCAGCCCGCACGCCACGCCCAGCACGGTGCCCAGCACGCGCTGGAAGCCCTGGATCAGGACCTCCCCGACGCTCTCTGTGCCGACGAAGACGACCCACGCGGTGAGCACGGCCCAGTACCAGCGTTCGGACGACGACAGCTCGCCGCTCACGACGGCGACGGCCGCCGCCGCGGCGGCTTGCACGGCCTGCCGCGGCGCGACGCGCCTCAGCCGGCGGGCCGCGCCGGCCGTACGAGGGCCGCGGTCCGCCGGGGCGCCGGCGACCGATCGCAGCCCGTCGACGGCACGCATCAGCTCGCCGATGGCGTGGTGGACGTCCCGGAGCACGGCGGGGGCTCGGTCGCACGTAGTTCCCTCGAAAGCCGGACCGGAGCGGACGGCCAGCACCGCCAGCCGCTGCGCGGCCGTTTCGGCCCGCACGATTCCCTGCAGCACCCGGTCGGCGGCGCGTCCCCGGTCGAGGAGATCGGCGATCATCAGCGCGCTCCGGTGCAGCCGGGCGACCCGGCGTTCCAGTGACCGCGTCAGGCGGGTGTCGTCCCCTCCCGCCCGGACCACCTCGATCGCGCCGAGCACGACCTGCTCCAGATGGAAATCGAAGGCACGCCGCAGCCGCCGCAGCGTCCTGGCGGGGGTCGTCCGCAGCAGGCCGAACCCCACCAGCGCGTCGGCGGCGAAGCCGACGCCCACCGCGGCGGACAGGCCGGGCAACTGGCTCAGCCGCGCCCCGAGGAACTGGGTCAGGAAGTACGCCATGAAGGCGAAGATCCCGAGCGCCTGCTCCCGTGGCCCGTACCGGCGGACGTACACCGCGCAGAAGACCAACAGGACGAAGACGGCCTCGGCCGCCCCGGGGAAGGACGCGAGCGCGCAACCCGCGAGCAAGACGGCGGACACGAGTGGGACGGCGGCGACGACGACGAGTACCTGATCACGCGGAGGGCTGTCGCCGGTGGCCAGCGCGACGGTGAAGGGGGCGAAGCAGCCCGCAACGAGGAACGCGGCAGGAAGGTCCGTCAAGGACAACACGGCCAGGGTGAGGGCGATGCCCGCGACGGCTCTGAGTGCGGTGGTCGTGCGCACGAGCCCCGGATCGTCTGCGGCGAGGCGATCCCACGCGCGTGCCGCTCGCTGCAGCGAAGTGCCCATCGCTTTCCTTCCGGTCGTACGGATTCCTCGGCCATCGTGCGGACGCGCAGCCCGGCGGGGGTATCGGCCGGATGACTGCACTTCGACGGACGCGGGCGCACCGCCCGTCCGCGAGGGCCGAGGCGTCAGCCGCACGCACCTGCGGCCGATCGGCACCCCGTCCGTGCTGTCGGAGGCCGGGTGTACACCATCCGACCCTCCGATGGAAAGATCATGGCCAAGGGAATCCATAGTGGGTCGACGAAAACGGACGAGGGCGTGGCTTGCCATGACGGCGAACGTCCGCAAAGCGGACTGGCATACGATCGCCTGGGTAACGCCGTCAGCCGATGGGCGGACGCTGACCGCGACGTTCACGGTGTACAAGTCCGAGGATGACGACGGCCGCTTCTGCTGGGAAGTGACGGACACCGAAGTGCAGGAGTCGCCCTCTCAGGTGACAATCGGCGTCAAGATGAGCAATCCGTGCGCACCCCTCGTGTCCTGGGGGACCATAAAGCTGCCGGACAACGGATACCAGTTCGATGTGCAGCTACATCTTCGTGCACCCTTGAACGGGCGGCCCGTCATCGAAAAAGAAAGTGGGCAAAATATCGAGGTCGCCCAGCCGGACAAGGGCTAGTGACAGAGCGCACTCGGCGAGTTTATGGTGGAGCCCCGCTGGACCGGCTTCACCGGAACTAAATTCGAAGGCAAATTTGCCAGCGCCTCTATAGGTGATCGTGGGTCTCCGTCCCGTGGGGACGATTCAATGAAAGGAGTTCTCAGCGCGTCACGCTTGCTTCCACACTTGTAAGTAGATCGGCCAACAGGTGCTTGGGGATCGTGGCTCGGGCGAGACCGGAGGACTGCACGGCTGAGTTCAGGGCGCATTCCTCGCTTCTGGTGAGCATCGTCCTGCATCCCTTGTGGGCGAGCACGTCTCGCGCGACGTAGCCGTCACCTGCTGCCACGGCCTCGCTCACGAGGCGGGTAGCGGCGCGTGAGGCCTCTGGACGTTCCATGCTGCCGACAAGGTCGACCACAGCGAGCCCCAGGCGGGTACGGAACACCACGTATTCGGGGGCTGAGCCGAGTTCGAGGTAAGCGTCGGTCATGCTCGAAACAGTGGCGTCCGTCGGCTGAGCATCGACTCTGAGAAGGCAAAGTACAGTCAGGCATGCCGCGACGGCCTTCTCCCAGGGTTCGGTGATCGTGCTGTCTTTCAGGAGTGCGCGGGCGAAGTCTGCGTCGCCGGAGCACCGGGTGGCCGATTCAAGCGTTGCCAGCTTCTGCAGCGGCCTGGTAGTCGTTGACCGCTTGACCCGGTATTCGGAACCAGCGGCGAACGCGAATGATAGGTAGTTGCCCGGAGTACACAAGTCGATAGACGGCAGCCTTTGACACTCGCATCGCAGCGGCCGTCTCGGAGACGGTGAGGAGCACTTGCGCCGATGGAGTCACCGGCGGACCTGGTTTCGGCGCTAGCTCGGCCGGATAGTAGTCCGGGCGCCCAACGATCCCTCCTCTCCTGACTCCCTGCATCATGCCGACAAGCCCACCTATGGCTACGTATGCAGTCAGCAATCCGAGCCAACTCCACCAGGCATGCTGCTGATAAAGCCAGAGAGTCCCATAGCCGCCGGCTAGAGCGACTAATCCGCCGATCGCGAAAGACATCCAGTCACGATCAGGGTTCAAAAGGACACCGATCTCCCATTCGATGTGCTGCATCAGAAGGTGCTTGCCCGGGGAACCATCAGGAAGATCCTTGGCGATGCTAACGTCCTCCCGTAGATTCCTCCGCAGAGCCCCCTGCTCCCGAAGCAAACCCAGAGCGGCCGCACCTAGCGTCGCAATAGGAGGGGCAAGCTGAAGCGCCCATTGCCACGACATAGAAGGCACCGTAGCGCAAAGACTCCGCTAGAGGGGCGATTGTGTTACGTCAGGGGACACACCGGGGAACTCATGGCTTAGAGTCGAGGCCACCACGATGAACAGGGGAGTGCCGCAAGTCCCCTTACCATCTAAGGGCGAACGTGTGGGGACCACTCGGGGACCACACGCTATGCACACAGCCGAACAACCAGCATGCGAGCGAACTTCGTTCTTACCCTCTGAACGCCACTGACGTGCTAAAACGCCTACTCCAACGTCCTGGGGGTCAAGGGGGCGTGGGTTCAAATCCCGCCGTCCCGACACTGTCGTAGCAGGTCAGAGTCACAGTTCTCAAGATCGGGGATTGTGGCTTTTCTGTTGTGTCACCCAGGTGTCATCAAGAGTCGCACTCCCGGACCGTGCCGCCCGGTGACAGATGTATGTCCAGCGTGTCACCGCATTCGCCAGTCCTCTGGCTGGGGGAATTCCTTGTGTCCAACGGACTGAGAGATCTACATCGTAAAGGACTGCTTCTGATCGGTGCATCTCGATCGACGGCGCGTCCTCAGCCGGGAGCCGTCGCAGACGCCCGTGGCTGCCGTGGCGACCTTCCTGGTTACGACTTGGCGACCGTCGTTCCTACACCGACGCCGAGTAACGCGGAAAGCGACGAGCTGCGGCTGAGAGCAGTGCGTTGTCACTTGAGCGAGCATCGGCAGGTCCATGCCACCGCCCGCACGCCCGGTGCCTCGCCGGAGGACTACGCGTGGCAGGACGAGGGCCCCCTGGGACCGATCTACACGATCACCCTCGTCAGGGGAGTGGAGGAGCACGAGGTGCTCCGGCGGCTGGGCGCCGCCCCGGAACACATCCGCCTGATCGACGTGGATGAGTACCCCGACTCCAGCCGTACCGAGATCGCCATGGTACGGGTGGGAGACTGGTCCATCCTCATCGAGGAGTGCGGCCGGTGTGGCGTACAACGCGAGGTCATCGGCGAGTTGTCCCGCGATGGTGGCGAGGCAGTCGCGGTGATGCGACACGACTATGCCCCCGGCCAGGACTTCGCCTATGCCCTCGACGGTGAGCTCCTCACCGGTTTCGATCCGAGCCGGCCCGGAACCCGGTGGGGCACCGCACCCGACCGACTCAACTCGGGCGTCGCCCTCGTCGTTAGCGGGGTAGCCGATCGGGACGCCGAAGAGCTTCGCCAGCGCCTTCAACGTCTTGAGCTGGGGATTGTCCTACCTGCCCATCCGCAGCCGGCCACCGCGGCGACCAGCGCCGCAATGTCGGCGATGAGCGATCCCCCCGGACCCGCCCGCCCCCGGCAGCGAGCCTTCGCACGGCCCTACGCAACTCCAGCCCTGCTCGTGTCGGGGGCGGAATCCGCGCGTACGGCTCCCGAGCTGCCCGGTCGAAGGCCTCCGCCGCGATACACGCCGGCCTCGCTTGGCGTGCCAGTTCATGGGCGCCTGGCGGACCCACGGTCGCAGGTCTCACGGCTGATGCCCAGATGTGGGCCGAGCCTGACAGGTACAGCGCGACGGCGTCGGCCTTGAATTCAGGCGGGTAGGCGTTGATGCCACCAGGAACTCCTTGGTCTCCATGATCTGGTACTCAAGGTGTCCACATGTCGGAGACCTGGACGCCGGACGCGAGCGTAACGGCAGTCCTTCATTTGATGCCACCCTGAACGCTCCGGCTGGCGGAGCGTTGACGCGGCCCGCAGATGGCGCATGGGCCGGCCCTCCATGCCAAGGGAATCAGCCTCGTCTATGTCTGCCATCAGGGATTGATGGCCCTCGTATGCGTTGACTTCCGTCGATTTCATTCATAAATATGTGCAGGCAGTCCCGTGGTCGGGGTCACGGGTACCCTCTGGAGGTCTCTGGTGGTCAATCGCATGCGTGCCGGCATCGTCGGCGTCGGTTTCATGGGAACGGTGCACGCTCGGGCCATCCGGCGCGCGGGCGGTGTCGTGGTCCGGGCCGTCGGCTCGACACCGGAGTCTTCCCGGAACGCCGCCGAGCACCTCCGTCCGGAAGACTTTACGGAAACGGTCGAGGAGCTGCTGAGCGCCGACGACATTGACGTCGTGCACATCTGCACACCGAACGCGACTCATGCACGGCTGGCGCGCGCGGCCATCGCCGCCGGCAAGCACGTCGTGTGCGAGAAGCCGCTCGCGGTGAACCCGTACGAGGCTGAGGAACTGGCGCAGCTCGCCGTCGATGCCGGTGTCACGGCCACCGTCCCGTTCGTCTACCGCTTCTATCCGACGGTCCGGGAGGCTCGTGCCCGTGTCGCGGACGGCACTGCCGGGCCGGTACGTCTGCTGCACGGCTCGTACCTTCAGGACTGGCTCGCCGAGGACAGCGACGACAACTGGCGGGTGGACTCCGCGGCCGGCGGGCCGTCCCGCGCCTTCGCCGACATCGGTGTCCACTGGTGCGACTTGGTGGAGTTCGTCAGCGGGCACCGCATCGTGCGCGTGGCGGCCCAGACGATGATCGCGGTGCCTGCCCGCGGCGGGCGGAGAGTGGAGACTGAGGACGCGGCAGTCGTGCTTTTCGAGACCGACGGGGGAGCGGTGGGCAATGTCACCGTCAGCCAGGTCACCCCGGGCAGGAAGAACCGGTTGTGGTTCTCGGTGGACGGTGCGAAAGAGAGCCTGACTTTCGACCAGGAGAACCCCGAGACGCTGTGGATCGGCGGCCGGGAGATCAATCGGCAGCTGCTGCGCGGCACCAGCGAGTCCCTGGTAGCCGCGCGGTACACCGCCGTGCCCGCCGGACATCCCCAGGGCTACCAGGACTGCTTCGACGCCTTTGTCGCCGATGCCTACGCGGCGGTGGACGGCGTCGAGCCGGACGGCCTGCCAACCTTCGCCGACGGATTGCGCGCTGCACAGCTGACCGCCGCTGTCCTGGAAGCCGCGCAGAAGCAGACTTGGGTGGAGGTGGCCTCGTGCTGAGTGGACGGTTGACGGTCGGCGACCGGGCGCCGCTGTTCGAGCTGCCCGACACCGCGGGAGCACCTGTGTGCCTCAGCCCGGAGCGGTCCGTCGCGACCGTCGTTGTTTTCACCGCCAGCGGCTGCCCGTTCGCCCGCGCCTGGCACGACCGAATCCAGCAGGTCGCCCGCGACTACGCGAACCGGGACGTCACGGTGCTGCAGGTGGTGAGCAACGACGAGACCGACCATCCGGAGGACTCGAGCACGGCCATGCGTGAGAGGGTCGCCGCCGGCGAGCTCGCCGGCCCCTTCCTGCGAGACGCCGACCAGTGGGTAGCCCAGGCGTATGGTGCGACGGCGACCCCCGAGATCTTCGTGATCGACCGTATGGGCCTCGTCCGCTACCACGGCGCACCTGACGGCGACCACGACGACCCGGCCCAGAACGCCGGGTGGCTGCGTGAGGCGCTCGACGACGTCCTGTCCGGCCGTGAGGTGGCCCGGCCGCTGACCTCTCCGGCGGGCTGTTCCATCAAATGGCGGGTGGAGCTGCTGTGGTGGGACGGCTGCCCGACGCACGAGCACGCCGCCGAGCTGCTCCGGGGGACGCTCGCCGAGCTCGGCCGGGGCGACGTGCACGTCGCTGAGCGGCAGGTGACCTCGCGTGAGGAGGCCGAGCGGCTCGGGTTCCCCGGCTCGCCCACCTTCCAGGTGGGACGGCGCGACGTCTTCCCCGGCGACGCCCCACCCGCCCTCACCTGTCGCGTCTACGAGCGGGCCGACGGGCGCCCCTCGCCGCTGCCGGATCCCGCCGACCTGGCCGCACGGCTGCGCGGCGTACTGGCCCGTCCGTGGGACCTCCCGGGCTGGGTCGATCCGCGCAAGCCCTCAAATCGGTAGGAGTTGTCATGGCATGCCGTACATGTCCTGAGAAAGCGCCCACCACCCCCGGATCCAGATCGACCGCCGAGGAGGCGTACGTATGACCGCTCACCCGACCGTTTTGATCGTCGGCAGCGGCCCGACGGGGGCGACCTACGCGCGGGTGCTGCTGGAGCAGGTCCCGTCGGCGACCGTTCTCATGGTCGAGGCCGGTCCGGTGATCACCTCGCCGCCCGGTATGAACGTGAAGAACATTCCCTCCGCCGACGAGCAGGCGGCCGCGCGGCTGGCTTCGCAGGGGCGGGCCGGCGAGGCGGGCGTGTCGGGTATCCCGGGTGGTGTCGTCGTGGAGGGGACGATCACCGCGCGGCAGGGCACGCACCTCATCGGCCGTGCGGCCGAGGGCTCGCCCGGGATGCCGGCGGCGGCCGTCGCCACCTGTGTGGGCGGGCAGGGGGCGCATTGGACCTGCGCGACGCCCAGGCCCGCGGGAAGTGAGCGAATCACCTTCGTCGACGAGGCCGAGTGGGACGAGCACGTCGCTACCGCGGAGGGGCTGCTGCACGTCAACAAGGCCGCCTTCGGCGACTCGCCTCAGGCCGCGGCGATCCTCGAGCGTGTGCGCGAGGAGTTCGCAGCCGATGGGATCGCGGTCCGCCCGCTGCCGGTGGCGGCGGATCCTCGGCCTGACGGAACTCTGCGGTGGAGCGGCACCGACGTCGTCCTCTGCCCCGTCCTTGACGACCCGCGTTTCACGCTGCGGCCGGAAACCCTGTGCGTACGGCTGGTCCGCGACGGTGACCGTGTCGTCGGTGCCGTCCTCAGGGACCTGAGCAGCGGCGTCGAGGAGGAGGTGCGCGCCGACGCCGTCGTCGTGGCGGCCGACGCGATCCGCACTCCCCAGCTGTTGTGGGCGTCGGGCATCCGGCCGGCGGCCCTGGGGCGCTATCTCACCGAGCATCCGCTGGTCTTCGGCGTGGTGGCGGTCCGCGAAGGACTCCTGCCGTCGCAGCAGGGGGTTGCCACCCCGGTGGATCCGATCCGCGCCGTCGTCTCCATCGGCTACGACGAGGAGCGGCACCCGTACCATGCGCAGCTGATGTATTCGCCCGTCTGCCCGGTGCCGTTGCCGGAGGACAGCCCGCATCGTGACAACCCCGCGGGTTACGTGGGCATGGGCTGGGGGGTGCGCAAGTGGCCGCGGCCCGAGGACCGGCTCTTCTTCGACGACGAGCAGCCCGACGAGAACGGACTGCCGAGCATCCGCATCGCCTACGAGCTCACCGAGCGCGAGCACGCGGAGCTCGAGCGGGCCCGCGCCCACCAGGCACGCGCCGCGGCGGCGCTGGGCGAGTTCGTGACGGGGACACCGGTGCTGATGCCCGCCGGGAGCTCCCTCCATTACATGGGCACCGTGCGCATGGGCCCCGCCGACGACGGCACGTGCGTGTGCGACCCCTGGTCGCGTGTGTGGGGCCTGTCCGGGCTGGTGCTGGCGGGCAACGGCCTCATTCCGACGGCGAACTCCTGCAACCCGACGTTGACCAGCGTCGCCCTGGCTGTGCGCGGCGCCCGGGCGCTCGCGGCCGAGTTGCGGGATGCCCGCGTCGTCGGGGCACGGCCGTGAGCATGTGGAGGAACTGCGAACACCGGCCTGCCGGGGTCCTGGTTCTCGACCCTCGCAGGCCGGTGGCATGCCCGACGGGCCGAGCGTACGGTAGCTGATGGGTAATTGTGCATGTTTCCCGCTAAACTTGAGCGACGGTCGGGGTCGTCTCCTTTGAAGAGCGTGCCCGTCGGCTCGGCGCAGCGCCGCTAGCCGCGCACCCTGCCGCCGTCGGTGACCCCTCCCGTGGGTCGAGAAGGTGACTTCTCCCTGTGAATCCTCGTCTCGGGGCGGCGAACGGCCGTCCGGCTCGGCTGCGCCTGCTCTTCGTCGCGCAGATCGTCATCACCCTGCTCACCGCGCTCGACCAGACCATCGTCGCGACCGCGTTGCCCACCATCGTCGCCGACCTGGGCGGAGAACGGCAGACGGCATGGGTCTTCACCGCCTACACACTGGCGATGACCGTGGCGATGCCCGTCTTCGGACGTCTCGGCGACCTCCGCGGCCGCCGAGCGCTCTATCTCGCCTGCGTCGCCGGTTTCGTGCTCGCCTCCGTGCTGTGTGGCTTCGCGGCCGGCTTCTTCTCCCTGATCGCACTGCGGTTCGCCCAAGGGATCGGTGGGGGCGGAATCGTGGTGCTGGGCCAGGCGGTCGTCGCCGACGCCGTCCCCGCCCGGGACCGGGGCCGGTTCCTCGCGCCGATCGGCGCGGTTTTCGCGGTCGCGAGCGTCGTGGCGCCGCTGCTCGGCGGGGCGCTCACCGACACGGTGGGCTGGCGCTGGATCTTCTGGGTCAACGCGCCGCTGGGCGGGCTCGCTCTCCTCCTGGCCTTCCGGTCCGTCCCCCGGATCGTCCCAGAACGAACAGGGGAGAGGTTCGACACTGTCGGAGCGGTCCTGCTGGCCGTCTGGGCGACGGGTGTCGTCCTCGTCGCCGCGTGGGGCGGATCCACCTACCCCTGGTCGTCCCCGGTCATCCTGAGTACGGCCGGCCTCGTGCTTGTGGCCTTCGGGCTGTTCGTGCACCGGTGCCGCCGGCATCCGCATCCGATCATCCCGATTTCGATCTTCCGGAACCGGACCGTCGTGATCAGCAGCGTGTTGGCGTTCGTCGTCGGCACCGGTGTCTTCGGCCTGGTCGGTTACGTGCCCGGCGTGATGCAGGCGGCGTTCGGTCTGTCCGCCACGCCCGCCGGAACGCTGATACTGCCCCTGGTCCTCGGTCTCATGGTGACGAGCCTGCTGGCCGGACACCGGATGGCGCGCACCGGTCGCTACCGCGACTTTCCGCTGCTCGGCTGTACGATCGCCGCCGCCGGCATGCTGGGTTTGGCCGCCGTCCGGACAAGCACCCCTGTTCTCCTCGTCGCGGTCTGGATCGGGGTGGTCGGCCTCGGCGTCGGCTGCTTCATGCAGATCAGCACCGTGGCGGTGCAGGACGCCGTCACGGACCGGGTCGTCGGCACCGCGACCTCCACCGTCGCCCTCGTCCGGGAGGTCGGGGTGTCCATCGGAGCGGCAGCGCTGGGCGGCCTGCTGAGTGCCCGCCTCCTGAGCGGCCTGGGCGACCGGCGGTACCTGGCGGGGCTGTCGCCGGTGCAGTTGCGGACACTGTCTCCCGCCCTGAGACATGCCTATGCCGAGACCTACCTGGCGGCCCTCACGCCCCTGCTCCTGGGGCTGGTGCTGCTGTTCGTGGTGGCTCTCGCGGTGTCGCTGTTCCTCCCGGATCGCCGGCTGAGCGGTGGTGCTCGGACGACCGGGCAGGGACGGAACGAAGCGGTCGGCCATCAGGTCGCGTCGCACGAGGGCGGGTGACAGGGGTGACGCGATTCCCGTGGCATCGGCACGGTTGATACCCGCTATCAGCAGGTACGTGGCCGCACAGCGTTGACCAGTTATGTTGAAAATCGGCAGAATTGCCACATTCGACGGCGTGCGCTGTGATCCCCCTCTCACCGAATGGAGCGGCATGACCAGGTCCTTTCCCAACGCTGTCGACGTGGCGATCGTCGGCAGCGGGCCAACAGGCGCGGCGTACGCCCGGATCCTGAGCGAGCAGGCTCCCCAAGCCGCCGTCGCCGTTTTCGAGTCAGGGCCGGTGCTCACCGACCCGCCCGGCATGCACGTGAAGAACATCGCCGACCCTGTGGCGAGGGTCGCCGCCCAGCGCAGCTCCGAGGGGTTGCGGCCGCACACGCAGAGCCCGGAGGGGCACTACCCCGACCCCTCGCGGCGGGTGGTGCGCCCGGGCACGCACCTGCTGCCTGACGGCTACCGGCAGCCGGGTGAGGACGGCCTGCCTGCGCTGGCGATGTCGACCAACGTCGGAGGCATGGGCGCCCACTGGACCGCCGCGTGCCCGCGACCCGGAGGCGCGGAGCGCATCGCGTTCCTGCCGGACCTCGACGAGCTGCTCGACGAGGCAGAGCGGCTCCTCGGCGTCGACCGGCACCCGTTCGACGACGCTCCTTATGCCGATGTGGTGCGGGCGCGGCTGGGAACGGAGTTCGACCCCAGCCGGCCCGAAGAACGGCGCGTGCGGCCGATGCCCCTCGCCGTCCGGCGACGGGCGGACGGCGCCCTTGCCTGGAGCGGCTCCGATGTCGTGTTCGGTGACACGACGAGGAACAACCCGAACTTCCTGCTGTTCGCCGACGCGCAGGTGCGCCGCGTGCTCGTCGAGGACGGCAGGGCCGTCGGCGTGATCGTCCGGGACCGGATCGATGGCGGCGAGCGAGAGGTGCGTGCGCGGTTCGTCGTCGTCGCGGCCGATGCCCTGCGCACCCCACAGCTGCTCTACGCCTCGGGGGTGCGCCCTCCGGCGCTGGGCCGGTATCTCAACGACCAGCCGCAGATGATCTTCGCCGTACGGCTCCGCGACGTCAGCCGTCAGCCGGAGGCGGAGCACAGCCCGCGGGGAGACACCGCGATCGCCGAGGAGAGCGGCGTCTCCTGGGTCCCCTACATCGACGAAGAGCCCTTCCACGGCCAGGTCATGCAGCTCGACGCGTCCCCGATCCCGCTGCTGGACGAGGACGAGCCCGCCCCGGGCACGATCGTGGGGCTCGGCTGGTTCTGCGGAAAGGACCTGCAGGAGTCCGACCGCATCGAGTTCGACGACTCCGCGACCGACGACTACGGCATGCCGAAGCCACGGATCCACTACACGCTCACCCCGCGCGACCACGAGACCCTGGGGCGGGCGCGGGCGGCCATTCTGCGAGCCGCACGCGCGCTGGGCGACTTCATCGGCGACGAGCCGATGGTCCTCTCGCCCGGGGCGTCGCTGCACTACCAGGGCACGACCCGGATGGGCCCGGTCGACGACGACACCTCGGTATGCGCGCCCAACAGCGAGGTGTGGGGTGTGTCCGGCCTCTACGTGGCCGGCAACAACGTCATCCCGACCCCGATCGCCTGCAACCCGACCCTCACGTCGGTGGCCCTGGCGGTCGGCGGAGCCCGGGACATCGCGGCACGGCTCGCCGCCGAGCCCGAGGACACGAAGGACACGAAGGACACGAAGGACACGGCCGCGTCGACGGCCACGATCGGAGGGTGGTGACCGTGCTGGAGGTCCCCATGATCCAGACCCGGGGGTTCCGCAACCGGGCGGCCGGAGACGGCTTCGAGGTGCGGCTGCGGTTGCCGTACTACCGGGGCCTGTGGACCAACCTGATAGAGGGCGCGACGATCACCGTTGACGGTGAGCGCTTCGCTGCCGACGACATCGGCTGGAGCATCGGCGGTGTGCGGTACTCACCGGCCGAGTTGCGCGCCTCCGAGACCGCCCGCTGGCCTGTGGACGTTCCCGCGATCCTCGCGGTCCCGCGCCCGCGGCCGCTGTCGATCGGCTTCCACACCGTGGCCGCGGAACTGCGGCTGCGCATGTCGTACATCCCGGAGGAGCTTCAGCCGACGGTCTGGAGCGAGGAACGCAGGTTGGTGATCACGCGATGACGGAGCCCCGGTTCGAGTACGGCGTCTCGCTCTACAGCTACACGGGCGAATACGGCGTGACGATGACGCTCGACGACTGTGTCGAGGACGTGGCCGACCTCGGCGCGACCGGCCTGGAGATCCTCGGTGAGGCCCACGTTCAGGACTACCCGAACCCACCCGCGGCCTGGATCGACGCCTGGTTCGCCCGGCTTGAGCGGTACGGCCTCACGCCGACGTGCTACGGCTCCTGGGTGGACACCCGCCGGTTCGGTGGCCGTCCCATGACCGTGGACGAGGCCGTCTGGCAACTGGAGACCGACATCCGGCTGGCCGCGACGCTCGGCTTCCGCTTCGTACGCCCCAAGCTCGGGGTCGTCACCTCGGACCTGGAACCCGATCCGGTCTGGGAGCCCGCCACCGAGCGGGTGCTCGACCTCGCGGCGGAGAAGGGGATCGTCATCTGCCCGGAGATCCACTGGCCGTCCGTCATCAGGTCGAAGGTGGTCGACGACTACCTCGCCTTCATCGAGCGCACCGGCACCGAGCACTTCGGGCTGCTCATGGACACCGGCGTCTTCCAGACTCGGATGCACCACCGCCGCGGAGGTGTCGCGAGCCGGCTCGGCGAAGGCTCGGCGCGTCCGCCGGAGGTGCCGGTCGTACCGGTGTCCGACCTCGAGGACGTGCTCGACCACGTCGTCCACGTGCAGGCGAAGTTCTACGAGATCGACGACGACCTGAGGGACCAGTACATCCCATGGGCGGAATTCCTGGAGATCATCCTGCGCCGCGGGTGGTCGGGCTACCTCTCCAGTGAGTACGAGGGCGACTACGGCGTCGGCCGCGCGGCCGATCAACTTCGGCGCCAGCACGCCCTCATCCGGCGTCTCGTCACCCCGGCCTGATCGGTAGAACGAAGGGAACCGTAATGTCGCGCCCGATCACCCTGTTCACCGGCCAGTGGGCCGACCTGCCGTTCGAGGAAGTGGCCCGGCTCGCCTCATCCTGGGGGTACGACGGCCTCGAGATCGCCTGCTGGGGTGACCACCTCGACCCCAACCGCGGCGCCGTCGACGACGCCTACCTCGACGAGAAGCGCGCCGTGCTCGACAAGTACGGCCTCAAGGTCTACGCGATCTCCAACCACCTCAAGGGACAGGCGGTCTGCGACGACCCGATCGACCAGCGGCACCGCGCCATGCTTCCGGACGCGATCTGGGGCGACGGCGACCCCGAGGGAGTCCGGCAGCGCGCGGCGGAGGAGATGAAGAACACCGCCCGCACCGCCGCCAGGCTCGGCGTGGACACCGTCGTCGGGTTCACCGGCTCGTCGATCTGGAAGTACGTGGCGATGTTCCCGCCCGTCTCCCAGGAGCTCGTCGACGCCGGCTACCAGGACTTCGCCGACCGGTGGAACCCGATCCTCGACGTCTTCGACGAGGTCGGCGTGCGCTTCGCGCACGAGGTCCACCCGTCGGAGATCGCCTACGACTACTGGACGACGAAGCGGGCGCTGGAGGCCGTCAGGCACAGGCCGGCGTTCGGGCTGAACTGGGACCCGTCGCACTTCATGTGGCAGGACCTGGACCCGGTCGGGTTCATCCTGGAGTTCGCCGGCCGCATTTACCACGTGGACTGCAAAGACGTGAAGCTCAACGTGGGCGACGGCCGCAACGGCCGGCTCGGCTCGCACCTGGCCTGGGCGGACCTGCGCCGCGGCTGGGACTTCGTCTCCACGGGTCATGGCGACGTCCCGTGGGAGAAGTGTTTCCGCGCGCTCAACAGCATCGGCTACTCCGGCCCGATCTCGGTCGAGTGGGAGGACGCCGGCATGGACCGGCTCGTGGGCGCTCCGGACGCGCTCGCGTTCGTGCGCGGCAAGCTCTTCGACGCCCCTGAGACCGCCTTCGACGCCGCCTTCGCGCGGAAGGAGGACTGACGGTGACCGACGCCGCACGTCCGCCGCTGCGTGTGGCGATGATCGGCCATGGGTTCATGGGGGCCGCGCACTCGCACGCCTGGCGGACCGCGCAGCGCTTCTTCGACCTGCCGCGCCGGATCGAGATGGTGGCCGTCGCCGGCCGCAACCCGGAGACGCTGCGCGAGGCCGCCGACCGCTACGGCTGGTCAGAATGCGACACGGACTGGCGGCGCGTCGTGGAACGTGACGACATCGATCTCGTCGACGTCGTCACGCCCGGTTCGGCGCACATGGAGGTGGCCGTCGCCGCGCTCGATGCAGGCAAGCACGTCCTGTGCGAGAAGCCGCTGGCCAACACCCTCGCGGAGGCCGGGGCCATGGCGGAGGCCGCGGCGAAGGCCCGGGAGCGCGGGGTGTTCGCGATGGTCGGCTTCACCTACCGCCGGGTGCCGGCCGTTCGGCTGGCGCGGGAACTGGTCGAGTCAGGCGAGATCGGCCGGATCCGGCAGACCCGGGCGGTGTACCTGCAGGACTGGCTCAGCGACGAGAACGCGCCGCTGACCTGGCGCCTGGACCGCTCGGCCGCCGGGTCCGGCGCGCTCGGCGACATCGGCGCCCACATCGTGGACGCCATCCAGTACGTGACCGGTCAGGAGCTCACCGGCGTGAGCGGAATGACCCGGACCTTCGTGACCGAGCGGCCCATGCTGGAGGAGTCGGTCGGCCTCTCCGGCCGTGCCTCCGAGAGCCGGCGTGGGCCGGTGACCGTCGACGACGCCGCGGTCTTCTTCGGCACGCTGAGTGGCGGCGGCCTGGCCACTTTCGAGGCGACCCGGATGGCCCCCGGGCGGAAGAACGCGCTGCGGTTCGAGATCAGCGGCACGACCGGGGCCCTCGCCTTCGACCTCGAGGACCTCAACACCCTGCAGGTCTTCTCCTTCGCGGACGGCAACACCGCCGGCTTCCGCCGCGTGCTGGTCACCGAGCCGGAGCATCCGTACGTCGCGGCGTGGTGGCCGCCCGGCCACATGCTCGGGTACGAGCACGGCTTCACCCACCAGGTGCGCGATCTGGTGGCGGCCATCGACGCCGGCGAGCAGCCCCGCCCGTCCTTCGAGGAGGGACTCCAGGTGCAGCGGGTGCTGGAAGCGGTGGAGCGCAGCGCGGCCGCCGACGCCCGCTGGACCCCGCTCACCTGAGCGGACCCGCCGACAGCCCGGCCGCGCCCGGCGAAGACGACAGAGAAGGAGCAATCATCATGGCCTGGACGAAGTGGTCCTACATGGATCACTGGGTGACGGAGACGCCGCAGGGGCCGCAGCCCCCGTCGTTCAACCGCGCCTACATGGACCGCTACATCAAGCAACTGTCGGCCCTCGGCTTCAAGGGCTTCGACACCTTCTTCTTCTACCTGCCCATGATCGAGGGCATGTACGGCTCGGTGAAGGCCTTCGAGCACTTCCTGCAGGACAACGGCTTCGAGAAGATCACTGGGATCTTCTCCGCCTATCCGTACGCGACGAAGTACACCGCGCCGCACGTCCCGGAGACCCACGACCGGATCGTCGCCGACTGCATGGCGACGGTGCGAGCCGTCGAAGGGTTGTCGGTCGAGAACTTCATCGTGATGCCGTCCACCACATATTTCCAGGTGGAGCCGGTGACGGACGAGAAGATCAAGATCATGGCCGACCTCTGGAACCGGGTCGGGCAGATGACACTCGAGCACGGCATGCGGACGACGTGCCACTTCGAGTTCTGGGGTGCGATCCGCACGCGGGAACAGCTCGACCTCTTCTTCCGGTACACCGATCCCCGCTATGTCTACTTCTTCTGCGACACGGCGCAGCACACGATCGCCGGCGTGGACCCGTTGCAGATGTTCCGCGACTACCGCGACCGGTGCACCGGCTTCCACTTCAAGGACACCCACACCGTCGACGAGCACGAGGCGTACCGTACGCCTCCGGACCCGGAGCTGATGGCGCCGAACGTGACCCGCTGGTTCTATGAGATGGGCACCGAGGGCGGCCTGGTCGACTTCCCCGCGCTCATGCGGGAGATCGTGACCTCCGGGTATGACGGCTGGCTCACGGTGGAGCACGACAAGGCCGAACTGGGCGGGGGCAGCTACGCCGAGGCCACGTGCGTGGCCAAGTGGTACATCGACAACGTCCTCGCGGAGGCGCAGGCCGAGGCCGAGGCGCAGCTGGAGGCCGGGCGATGAGGGACACGCTGCGGTGGGCCTACGCCCTCAACCAGTGGAACATTCGCATGGACGTCTTCGTCCGGCACGAAGACCAGCGCCGGGCGCTGAAGACGCTGTCCGCGCTCGGATTCGGCCACATCGAGCTGGCCGCGGGCACGGGCAGGTGGGACAACCTCGGCCGTCCCGAGGTCATCGAGATCAACCACGGAAGCCCCGAAGGCTTCCTCGCGTTTCTGCGCTCCTGCTCCGTGAACGGCGTCTCGAGCATGTTCTGGGACCCGGGCCAGCCGGTCGAGGAGGAGGGCTGGGCGTTCCGCTCGACCCGCAACCGCGACGATCATGCGGCCATTGTCGAGTCCGCGAAGCCGTTCGTCGACTTCCTCGCCGCGATCGGCGCCGAGCAGCTCGTCGCCCGCCCCGTCGGGTCGGCCTGGATGCAGCCCCCGCTCGGCCGCGACGACATCGCGGCCATCGGGGAGGTGTGGAACAGCGTGGGCAAGGTCGCCGCGGCCGCCGGCGTGGGGCTGGCCCTGCACTACGACTGCCTGAGCGCCGTGCACACCGCTGACGAGCTGCGCCGGCTGCTCGACGCGACCGACCCGGAGCTCGTCGGGCTCGCGCTCGACACCGCGGAGCTGACGATCGGCGGCATCGATCCGGTGGCCTTCTACGAGGAGCGGCACGAGCGGGTCACCCACGTGCACCTCAAGGACACCCGCTACGCCGACACCGGCGAGGAGTACCGCATGCCCGGCGCCGAGACCACGATGCTGCGCGGCGGAGCCGGCCGGCGCATCGAGCGCTGGTTCTTCGAGCTCGGCACCGAAGGCGGCCTCGTCGACGTCAAGGCGTTCGTCGCCGCTCTGCGGCGGCACGGCTACCCGGGATGGGTCGTGGTCGAGAGCGACCACGGCGGCAATCCCGCCGAGCTGGCCATGCTCAACAGCTGGTATCTGCAGCAAGAGCTGTCGGTGGCGCGCACGTGACCGCCGATCAGCTCGCTCAGCGCAGCGAAACGCCGGAGCGGCGCATCAAGTGGAGCTACATGGACCACTGGCGTTCCAACGGCCCCGCCGGGCCTGTCGACCAGTGGCATTCCCACCGCACGATGTCGTCCTTTCTGAAGCAGATCAAGGCGGTCGGCTTCGATGCCATCGACACCTTCGACTTCCGTCTGTGGCAGATGTACGGCGACTACGGCGGCCCGGCCAAATACCAGGAGATGGTCCAGGACCACGGCCTGGAGCGAATCGTCAACATCTTCCACGCCGCCGACTACGACCTGCGCAACTACGCGCCCCACGTGCCGGAAACGCACGAGAACATCCTCGAGGACTTCCGCGTGACCATGGGGCACTGGTCGAGCGTCGAGCTGGACAACATCATCGTGATGCCTGCGACGCTCTACTACGACATGGAGCCCGTCACCGAGGACAAGCTCAAGATCAGCGCCGAGCTGTGGAACAAGGTCGGTGAAATCACCGCCGGCTACGGCGTGAAGCTGACCTGCCACCACGAATTCTTCTGCGGCATCCAGAGCGAGCCGGACATCGAAGTCTTCTACTCCTACACCGACCCCAGGTACGTCTCCCTCTTCATCGACACCGCGCAGCACTGCATCGCCTCGGTCGATCCCGTGGCCCTGTATCGCCGGCACGCGCATCGGGTGAGCGGCTTCCACTTCAAGGACACCCGCAACGTCGCCGCCGGCGATGATCACCGTCATCGCCCGGATTCCGAGATCATGGCGCCGACGACGGGCAAGTGGTTCTACGAGATGGGCACTCCGCACGGCCTGGTCGACTTCGAGGCGATGATGACCGCGGTCCGGGACAACGACTACCGGGGCTGGATCAGCGTGGAGCACGACAAGGCGAACAAGGACGGTGGCGACTACGCCGAGAGCACTGCGATCGCGCGCTGGTACGCGGTGAACGTCCTCGAGAAGATCTACCGGTAGGGGGCCGGCCGTGACCGACATCAGGTGGGGTTATGCCCTGAACCAGTGGAAGCCGCAGTTCGACGACTTCGTCCGCCGGGAACAGCACGAGCGGGCGCTGAAGACGGTGTCGATCGCCGGGTTCGAGGGAGTCGAGCTGACGGCCGGCACCGGGCGGTGGGAGCCGCTGGGCAATCCGCAGCAGCTGATCGCGAACTTCGGCTCGCTCACCGGTTTCCGTGAGTTCCTCTCGGGCTGCGGCATCGCGGCGGTGTCCAGCTGGTTCTACGATCCGCAGCAGCGGTCGATGGAGCATCTGACGCCTCCGTACTCGCCACTGGTCGCCGCGGACGTCACCGGCATCGTGACGCGGGCCGAATGGTTCGCCGGCGCTCTGGCACAGCTCGGCGGATCCGTCCTCGTCGTCCGCGCCGCCCCCTCCGCCGGTGACGTCGGTCCGCTCGACGACGCGGCGCTGCGGCGGCTGGCGGACTGCTGGACGGCGGTCGGCCGGGCGACGCTCGCGCACGGCGTCCGTACGGCGCTGCACGTCGACTTCCTGTCCTCGCTTCGCCGGCCGGGAGCACTCGACCGGCTCCTCGGCCTCGCGGATCCGGCCGCCGTCGGCCTGGCTGTCGACACCGCCGAGCTGACCGTCGCGGGCCTCGACCCGGTCGAGGTCATCCGCCGCCACCGCGGCCGCGTCTGGCACGTCCAGTACAAGGACGCGCTCGCCGCCGACACGGACGAGGAGTACCTCCAGCCGCACGCCGAGTACTCCGTGCGGCAGCGAGGCGGTTCCCGGGAGATCCCGCGGTGGTTCGCCGAGCCAGGGGCCCACGGCGGCCTGGTGGACTTCGCCGCGGTGACGCGTGCGCTGCTCGACATCGGCTACGCCGGGTGGGTGGTGTTCGAGAGCGACCAAAGTCCGCATCCCGCCACGAGCGCGCTTCTCGGCGGCTACCTGCTGCAGCGCGACCTGCGCCCGGTCACGGCCGCCGCTGTCGAAGCCGCGGCGCGCTGACGGGGCCGGTCGACGGTGACCCGCAGCGGTTGTTCGCCGACCTCGCCGTGGCCCGCACCGCGGGCGGACTGCCGTGGTCGGACACGTTCGAAGCGCGCGTGGTCGGCCGGTACGACGACATCGTGGCCGCGCTGCACGACCCGGAGACCTTCTCCTCGGCGCCCACCGTGCCGGAGTTCCCGTCTCCGTGACGGGAGCGGTTCGCCGGGCGGGTGCCGTCCCGCGGCACGCTGCTCGGCCTGGACAACCCGGATCACGACCGGCTGCGTGCGGCGGTCAACACGTTCTTCATGCCGCGCCGGCTGGCCCGGTACGAGCCGTGGATCCGGGAGCGGGCGCACCGGCTGGTCGACGGCTTCGCCGAGGACGGGCACACGGACCTGAAGACGTCGTTCGCGTTGCCGCTGCCGCTGCAGGTGATCAGCCACGATATGTCGAGGAGCTTGTCTCCCGGCACGGGGCGCGGGTCGAGGCGTGGCCGAGCCGGGACCGCGGTCGGCTCGACCTCGACGCCCTTTGGTCCCGGCTGCCGGACCGCGAGGCCCTCGTCTACGCCTGCGGCCTTGAGAGCCTGCTGTCGGGGCTCGAGGACTCCGCCCGGCGGGCCGGGCGGGAGCACCGGCTTGTCGTCGAGCGATTCGCCCCGCGCGCGGCTCCGCACGAGCCGAGCCGGCGCGAACGTGCTGTCCACCTGCAGAGAGGGAATCTGCGGCACCTGCGAGATTCGCGTCCCTCGAAGGCGTCCCCGAGCACCGGGACTCCGTCCTCAGCCTCGAGGAACGCCTGGCCGGCGAAACGATGATGAGCTGCGTGTCCCGCTGCCGCGGACATCGACTGACCCTGGACCTGTAGCAGATGTCCGTGCGGCGATCCTCCCGCTCCTCCCGGGTCCGGCAGGTCCTCGCGCAGTCTTGGGCCGCCGCCGCCCCCCGGCGACAGCGGGCTCGGCCGGTCGCCGGAGGTCCGTCCGGAGCGGAGAAAGGGTCGTACAGAGGATTGACTTATGTTGATTTCATGCAGAATCCTGTTCATGGCGGTACATCGGCATACCGGCCCACAGGGATGTCCGCTTCGAGTGCGTGACAGCCGCATCCCGACGGCGGCACCTGTCCCAACCCCCCGATGAGAGGAACGGCGGATGAGTTTGACGATGGAAGTCCTGTTTCGGGATGACACCGGACGGGCACGGTTGCGCACCTCTACTGCCCGGTCGACGCGGACGGCGGTGACGTCGCGTGCCTGACATCGGCCTGCGTCAGCTCGGCGGTGAGGACAAGCTCCGGGCACTGATCGTCACTGGACACACCGATATCCACCACGACTGGCGGACGGTCTCGCCGATGCTCGCCGAGCTGCTGCGGGAGACCGGGCTGTTCGACGTCCGGATCACTGAGGAGTTCCGGGGGGCCGGGCCGGAGACGCTGGAGCCGTACGACCTCGTCGTCCTCAACTACTTCGGCCGCTTCGAGCCGTGGGGCCACGCGCCTGAGCAGCGGTGGGGCACCCGCGCCGAGCAGGCGCTGTACGACCACGTCGCCTCCGGAAAGGGAGTCGTCGTCTACCACGCGTCCCTGCAGATGGGGGCCGGATGGGAGGACGACTTCGAGCGGATGGCCGGCGGCGTCATGCGTGAGCACTGCAGCCGCCGGGCTCCGATACCCGACTTCCGGCTGCATGTGGTCGCTCCGGAACACCCCGTCACGGCGGGCATGCCGGAGTTCATGCCCCACTATGACGACGACCTCTACGTCAACCTGCAGTGGGCGCCGGGTGCGGAGGTCGAGGTGCTCGTGACGGGCTGGGACAACCCGTTGCGCTACACGCAGGTGCCGGCGGAGTGGGACGCCCTGCCGGGGATGGGGCAGGAGCATGCCCTGGTGTGGACGAATCGCTACGGGCAGGGCCGGGTGTTCGCGACCGGACTCGGTCACGGGCCGGAGGCGATCTCCCACCCGTCGTTCCGGGGCCTGTTCGCCCGGGGCGCCGAATGGGCGGCTGCCGGCAAGGTGACCCTGGGGCTGCCCGACGGTTTCGGTGAGCCGGTTCCCGGCGGCGACTGGTGGCCGACGACGCTGGAGCCGATGGTCCGTGAGATGTACGAGCAGCGCAGGCAGGCCGCTGCCGGGACGCAGGAAGGGACGGAGCAGTGACGCCTGAGGGGCTTGAGGAGCGGCTGGCCGCCCTGGAGGCACGTCTCACGGCCGCCGAGCGGGCCGCGATCCGGGCGCAGGACCGGGGAGACGTGGAGAACGTCTTCTCGCGCTACATGTACTACCACAACGCGTTCGAGGACGAGCGGATCGTCGACGAGCTGTGGGTGCGCCGTGGCACCGAGGGAGTCCGTTCCCAGTACAACGACGACGGCGTCTACACGGACTGGGACACGATCATGGCCTACCACAAGGGCCGGCCCCACCCCGTCGGGAAGCTGATCCTGCACTACACCACGACACCGGTCATCGAGGTCGCCGCCGACGGCACGACCGCCAAGGGACTGTGGGTCATGATGGGGCTGGAAGCGGGCTTGACCGAGCCGGCGGAGGCGGATCATATCCCGCCGTTCTTCTTCGCGAAAGAAGACGTCGACGGGCGCAAGGTCTGGGCGCATTGGGTCTGGTGCAAATACGGCGTCGACTTCCTCAAGCAGGACGGCCAGTGGCGCATCTGGAAGTTCCGCTGCTTCGAGGTCGCCCGCGCGCCCTATGACGAGAACTGGATCTCCTTCGCCGCACACGAGCGCGCCGAGTACGAGGCGAAGCTCGCGTACTTCGGCGAGGACGGCAAACCGGTATTCCTGCCGCCCGTGGACGGGCCCACCGTCACGCCTTCGCAGCCTTACCGCATCGACACCGCTCAGCACCTGTTGCCCGAGCCCCCGCAGCCCTACGCCGAATTCGAGGACACCTTCCGCTGACGGCACCGCGGTCCGACCGGCGCCTGCTGCGGGGAATCGATCTGGTCAGCGGCAGGCGCCGGCCGGGTGGGGGAGCGGCCATCTCGCATTCGGGACCCGTGAGCCTCTCGCGCCCGGCGAGCACGAGGTCGCCGTCTCCGTCCGGGGCTTCGTCTCCCCCTACATGCCCGTTCCCGGCGGCGGCCGGAATACGAAACGGCTCACCCTCGCCTCCTGGCCCCCACCCCTGCCCCGACTTCTGAGAGGAACCGATCGATGGGTCCGCTGGACGACCAGGTGGTGCGCGAAGACTCGCTCACCGCCACCGCTGACGGCCTGGACATAGCCGTCTACTCCCACTGGTACCGGGCGCTGCCCCTGACCTCACTCGCCCACATCGACCTGACCGTCGACGGTCGGCGGATCGACCCGGACACGCTGTCGGTGACCGCCAACGGGCACCGCTACGAGTTCGGCGAGCTGGCGGACAGGACCGATGACTTCTGGTTCACGACCGACCCGGTGGTGCTCCACGTGCCGGTGTCCACGGCGTCCGGGCGAAGGCACCGTGTGCAGTTGCTGCTCGGGTTGTCGATCCCGTACATCCTCACCGGCCCGGACCGGGTGCCGCTGCTCGCGCCCAGCTCGACCGACAAGACGCTGACCGCTGCCTGACAGGAGCAAGCTCATGACCGACACCGCCCCCGGCCTGCCCCGCCTCGGCATCACCCTGTTCAGCCTCACTCTCGAGCAGCGCGCGCCCGGAAACGATCTCGCCGCTCTCATCCGCCAGGTCGCCGACCGCGACCTGGGCCCGGGCGTTGAAATGGTGGCCTTCCAGAGCCTGCGTGGCTGGCCACGACTGGATGACGAGGCCGTCCGTGAAGTCCGCGGCCTGATCGCAGACTCCGGCCTGACGCCCGCCTGCCTGGCCGTCAACCTCGACCTCGCACTCCATCCGGGACGGCTGCTCACCGACGACGAGGCGTACGACTACGTCGCCGTCCAAATGCGCAGCGCGGCCGCGCTCGGCTTCCCGGCCGTGCGAGTCGGCGCGGAGTGCGGACCGGCGATCATGACCCGGCTGCTGCCGCTCGCCGAGGAGCTCGGCGTCAAGATCGGCGTGGAGATTCACGCCCCGCTGACCATCGACGCACCGCCGGTCGCCGAGCTCAAGGAGCTGTTCACCCGGCTCGACACCGAGTGGCTAGGCTTCATCCCCGACTTCTCCGCCAGCATGCGCGCCGTGCCGGCCGCCGTCGACGACGCGCACCGGAAGGCGGGCATCCCGCCCGAGCTGACGGCACTGACCCGGCGGCTCTGGGCCGAGCCCGGTCCCACGATGGCCAAGTTCCCCGAGCTCGAGCGGCGGGCCACCGAACTCGGCGCCAGCCCCGCGGAGATCGGCAATCTGAAGATGATCTTCACCATGCACGGGCGGATGGATCCCGAGCGGTGGGCCGATTTCTTCCCGCACGTCATCCACGTGCATGGCAAGTTCTACGGAGTGTTCGACGGGGAGGACCCGTCCATCGACTTCCCGGCGATCGCCCGGGTGCTGCGTGAGCAGGGTTACACAGGCTTCATCTCCAGCGAGTACGAGGCACACGCCTACACGGACAGATACAGCGCCTTCGACCAGGTCAGAGCCCAGCACGACATGCTCAAACGGCTGCTCGAGGACCAGCCGGCGACGGTAGTCTCCCCATGACCACCACAGCCCGGGTCGGCCGGCGGTTACGCGCCGGCCGACGACCCGGGCGGCCAGTCCTCCGTCAGGTCGCGCGGCTTCTCGGCCGCCGAGTCGATGGTCTCAGGCGGCGGTCTGCAGGCACAGCGCCGAACCGACCGGTGTGCCTGCACCCAGCCAGATCTGCAGCGCGGAGGGCCGGAAGAGGTTGTGCGCGGCGAGCAGCGCGCCGCCGATTGTGCCTTCGGCGAAGTTCAGCGACGCCGTGCGGATGGTCAGGTTGCGCGCGGCGAGTTCGATCGTGCCGTCCAGGACCGCGCTGCGGAACTCCTCGAAGAAGAGAGGGCTGTAGCGGATGACCCCGCCACCGAGGACGAGGGTTCCCGGGTTGGCGAAGTTGACGACGCCGGCGATCGTCCTGCCGGTGAGCCGAGCCGATGATGCGACCGCGGACCGCGCGACTTCATCGCCCGCGGCGGTCGCCAGCCCGATGTCCTCGGCCGTGATGCGGCCCCGGCGGGCAAGCCGCTCGGCGAGCAGCGGGCTCTCTCCTGACTTGGCATGCTTGGAGAGGGTCCGCATCAGGGCCCATCCGCTCGCGACGGCCTCGAGGCAGCCGATTTTGCCGCATCGGCAGCGCGCCGACCGGTCGTCGGTGACCCGCACATGTCCGATGTCGCCGGCGGCTCCGCTGTCGCCGCGATGGAGGCGGCCGTTGGTGACCAGGCCGCTGCCGATCCCGGTGGCGACCTTGACGTACAGAAGGTCGCGCCGTTCCCGCGGCACGCCGCGTTCCCACTCGCCGAGTGCCATCAGGTTGACCTCGTTGTCGACCCACACCGGCGCCTCCCAGCGGCACTGGAACCAGGACCGTACGTCGTAGTCGTCCCAGCCCGGCATGCTGGGGGGAGCGACGGTGCGGCCGGAAGCGACATCGACCGGGCCTGGGACGCCTACGGCGACGCCCCAGACCGGCACTGTTCGGCCCGCCCGCCTGACGAGTTCCCCGAACACTTCATGGACCGCGCCGAGCACGGCCTCGGGACCGTCCTGCACGTTGATGTCGCGGAAGTCCCGAGCGAGTTCGTTGCCGGCCAGGTCGGTCACGGCGGCGTGGAGTGAGACGGCGCCCAGGGCTGCGGACAGCAGCAGTCCCGCCTCGGTGCGAAACCGGACCGAGCGGGACGGCCGGCCACGACGGTGGCCCGACGGCACCGCGTCGACCTCAGCGAGCACGCCGAGCTCGACCCCCTCGCGGAGCCGCTCGTTCACCACGGTGCGGCCCAGGCCGGTCGCCGCCTCCAGCTCCGGACGGGTCATGGCGGCCCCGGCCCGGACCAGATCGACGATCTGGGCCAGGACCAGGATGTCCCGAGCGGACGGCGGTGGCTGCACGTGTGTCTCCTCCCTGCGCGGGCCCGACGGGGGCCATGCTAATCAGCCAGGGTCTCCGCGAACCTTGCCGGTTAGGACTTCCGTTGTATTCGTACATAATTATTCCACGGCGAGCCGATCGGTGTGTCGAGGTCGCGGGACCCGGCCGCGGAATCGGGCCCCCGTCATCGCGAGGACGGGGGCCCGGGTGCCGTCGTCACGACCCTGAACGGTCCCAGCGGGAGGTGTCACCCGCGTAGTAGGGCCACACACGCCACCGGTTTTCGCCGTCGCGGTCGGGGGGATCGAGGGTCACCTTTCCGGACGCGGCCCACTCCACGCCACGGCAGAGCAGCGTCATGAAGTTGACCCGGCGGAAGGTGTCCCAGTCGTGGCCGAGGGTGACGGTGAAGCACCGGCCGGCGCCCCACTCGTTGATCCAGGCGAGCGGCTGGTCCTGGTTCATCCCGCGCAGCTGCTCCAGCCCGCCGGGCGGAATCTCGACCGGGGTGTGCGGCCGGGGCCATCCGGCGCGGCGGTACGTCTCGACGTCGTCGAAGACGGTCAGCAGGACCCGCGCGCCCGGGTGCATCGCGACCCCGGTCAGGATGTCGTCGTTGGAGATTCCCCACTCGGGATCCAGACCGGCGGTGATCGCGTGGCGGGGTTCCGCCGTCCGGACCACGACTTCGCCCACGGGGCGGGGGCGCAGCCCGAGATCGCGGCTCATCGTGGCGCCACGCATCTCATTGAACTCCTCGGGGTAACCCCAGTCGCTGTCCTGGACGGCCGACCCGTGGAACCACACCATTCCACGGCCCTTGTCGCGGACGAAACGCAGCAGCGCGTCGTTCGTCGTCGCGCCGAAACCCTCGGCCTTCTGCCGGTAGTTGTCCCGGCCCTCGTACATGACGAGCACGACGTCGAAGCGGTCGAGCAGTTCCTCGCCGATCCCGCGGAACTCCTCCAGCACCCGCACGCGGAAGCGGCCGGTCGACTCGAGCAGGGTGGTCAGCATCCCGGTGTGATGCCGGAAGCTGCGGTGCTCGTTGTCGTGTTCCTCGGTGACCCGGCCGGTCGCGATCATGACATCGAGCTTGTCCGGCGCGGCCTGCCCTTCTCTCATGCGCCGGCGGCCGCAGACCTGATGTACGCGAGGGACTCCGCGGACGGGACCGTCGGGAAGTATTCGAGCCCGATCGGGCCGTTGTAGCCCGCGGCCCGCAGGACCGACAGGTGCCGCGGCCAGTCGATCGCGCCGCTGCCCGGCTCGCCGCGACCGGGGGCGTCGGCGATCTGCACGTAGTCGACGAGCCCGGCGGCGTTCGCCAGCTCCTTCGCGGGATCCTCGCCCTCGGTGACGGAGTGGTACAGGTCGTAGAGGATCCCGAAGGAGTCGGAGTCCACCCCGCGCGCGACCAGGACGGCGTCGGCGGTGCGGTCGAGCAGGGCGCCGGGATGGTCGACCCGCGTGTTGACCGGTTCGAGCACGAGCTTCACGCCGGAGCCGCGCGTCCGCTCGACGGCCTGGGAGAAGACCTCGACGAGCTTCTGGAGGTTCTGGGGGCGCTTGGCGCCGGGAAAGCCGATGCCCGAGCCGAGGACGACACGCGGGCAGCCGAGAAGGCGGGCGTTCTCGACGGCCCGGTCGAGGCCCTCGAAGAAGGGGCCGAGATCGGTCCCCGGCAGTGTGAAGTTGGTCCGCGGTTCGGCGAGAAGTGAGGTCAGGGCGACCCCGGTCTCGGTGAGGGCGTCGGCGAGAGACTTGACGTCCTTGTCGGACGTGCCCCACATCTCGACGGCGTCGAAGCCGGCGGCGGCCGCCGCGCGGACCCGGTCGGCGGCGTCCGAGCCGGCCTCGGTGAAGAGCAGTTCGATGTTGGGGGACAGCTGGTACACGGTTCAGGCCTGCTTTCCTTCGTGGCTGAGGGTGTTCGATATGGCACGGCGGATGAGGTCGTGCTGCCTGCGTACGAGATCGACGGGGTCGGCCTCGTCCAGGTCGGCGAAGGCATGGCCCTCCCACTCGCTGGAGAAGAAGCCCGAGTAGCCGCCGGTCACGAACTCGCGGACGATGGCCGGGTAGTCGATGGCCGGCTCGTCGCCGTTCTCGTCGATGTCGTAGAACTTGGCGTGCACGTGCACGATCTGCGGCATGATGTCGGCCCACTCGCGGGGGTCGACGTGCCCGTGCATGTTGAAGGCGAGCCGCGCGAACGAGCCGAGGCTCTCCGGCGTGATGCCGCGTGAGCGCAGATAGTCGACGAACTCGGCGTGCCGCTCGTTGATGCCGGAGTCCTTCGCCCAGATCTCCTGCAGCCGCGTCAGGTCCCGCGGCGCGAGCCCCTTCTTGGCGAGCCCGCGCAGCAGCGTGGGGGACATGCTGTGCATCGTCGAACTGAAGTCGGCGACGAAGCCCAGCCGAGGCGAGCCGATCTCGTCGTAGAGCTCACGGATCCGCACGACCTGCGGAGAGTTCGGGCCGAGGGGAGCGTGAATCTCCCAGCCGAGCGTGAGGTCGAGCGCTTCGGCCAGCGGCATCAGCCGGCGGATGAGCTCCGGCTTGGCGCTCTGGATGCGCACCAGCGGGAAGCCCAGCGCCCGCGCGCTGCGGAACTGGGCGGCGGTGAACTCGAACTCCTCGTCCAGGGTCATGTCCCTGTCGCGGCGGCGGCCCATGTCGAGGTTCGCGCCGAACGAGCTCGGGGCGAACCCATGCCGGTCGAACGCCTCGTGCCACTCACGGACGAATTCGTCGGTGACCACGGGGTAGGTCCGGATCGTCTGAGAGGCGACGATCTCGATGCCAGGCCCGATCCCGGCCGCGGCGACCACGTCGAGCAGTCCGTGCAGGTCGTAGCGGCCGGCGGCCCACTCGCTGGTCAGCGAGTAGAGCGTGAGACCGAGCTTGATGCCGCTGCCCGGTACGGCGGGCGCGGCCACGAGGGAGGGGACGGTCGTCGTCATCGGGGGCCTCTCAACGCGCAGTCAGCGTGCGGCGGTTGGTCGCGTGGTTGGTCACGTACGTCATGGGGGCGATCTGCATGTACGGAAGCCGTAGTTCGACGGCCACCTCGACATCGACCTCCTGGCCCTCCGCCGGCGGCTTCTCGCGTGGGACCACGACCTGGAGGCGGTCCTGGATGAACCAGAGCGTGTCCCACTGCTCCTTCAGCTCGTCGACGTGGTAGGTGCGTTCGCCCAGCTCGACCCGCAGGTCGTCGCGGGGGACGCGCTCCCCGTCCACTGTCACGGCGATGTCGCTGACACTCGACAGCCAGAGGCTGCGGTACCACGGCACCTTGAGGGCGACCGCCAGACCGCCGGGACGCCGGGTCAGGCTGTCCTCGGTCAGGACCGTGTCATCGGTGGCCATCAGATGTTCCTTCCTTCCCGCAGGCCCACCAGGCGGCGGGCCTCGGCCGGATCGACGATCACGCGAGAGCCGTTCGCGGCGGCGCTCGCACGGATGAGGGCCTGCTCACGGGCGACGACGTCGAAGGGGTCGTCCCAGTCGTTCCAGTGGAAGCCCTCCCACTCGCTGGAGATCGCTCCCGAGTAGCCGCTCCCGACCCACAGGTCGACCAGCTCGCGCACCGGCACCGACGGCTCGTCGCCGTCGGCGTCGATCTCGTAGAACTTTCCGTGGGTGTGCACGGCCCAGGGAAGGACCTCGGCCCAGTCGGACGCCGGCGCGTGGCCGAACAGTCCGGTGATGTTGACCGCCATCTCGATCGCCCGGTCACCGGCACCATGGCGGTGGGCCAGCTCCATGACCTGCCGGAACCACCGTCCGTGCTGCGGCTCGGTCATCGGGGGCCCCTCGGCGTGGTGCTCCCGCCACAGTTGCTCGATCCCCGTCAGAAGGTCCTCGTCGTACCCCGCCTCGCGGTACTTGCGCAGCAGCGTCGACGGCACCGCCCGCAGCGACGCGCCCCAGTCGGGGACGAAGCCGAGCAGGGGCGACCCGAGCTTCTCGTAGCGTTCGAGCAGCGCCTGGATGCGCGGGTGCCTGGGGTGCTGGTGGGAGTGGATCTCCAGGCCGAGCCGGACGCCGTGCTGTTCGGCCACCGGGAGCAGCCGCTCCATGTCGTCGGGGGTGAGCGAGATCTGCACCCGTACGACAGGGAAGCCGAGCTCGCGGGCGACGGCGATCTGGGGGCGCATGTAGTCGACGAGTTCGTCGTCGGTGAGCATCCGGTCGCGGCGCAGCCCGGCGTCGGCGTTCGCGCTGAGGCAGGTCGGTACGAGACCGGTCTCGTCGATCAGCGACCGGAAGCGTGTCACGAAACCGGGGTCGACGTCCGGGAATCCCTTGATGCTCTGGAAGCCGACGAGTTCCAGCCCGGGACCGAGACCACGGCGGGCCACCTCGCGCACCAGTTCCTCGAACGTGTACCGCCGCCCGTGGAAGGCGCGGGTGAAGCTGTAGAGCGTGACCCCCTGCACGGGCGTGCCGGGCGCGGTCATGCGGACCTGCCTTTCCGCGTCACCGTCAGCGGCATCGTCTTGGCGTCCTTCTCCTCGATCCTGAGAACCCCCAGGTCGGTGGTGATGTAGGGGATGTACAGGCTCAACGTCACGCTCACCCGGTGCTCGGCCCGGTCGTCCAGAGCGGGCAGATCGCCCTCGAGCTCCGCGGAGTCGAGGACGTACCACCACAGGTCATGGCGGGCGGGTAGGTCGTCGAGCCGGTGGGAGCGACCGTCGACGGTCCAGGTGATGGAGTCACGCGGCACCTGCGCCCCGTCGACCATCCACCGGACGTCGGCGACGGACGACAGCGGCAGGGCCCGGTACCAGGGCATGCGGACGGAGAGCCGCACCCGGTCCCCCCGGGCGGCCAGCGTCCCGGGCTCGATGATCTGTTCCGGCATCAATGCAGGTGTTCCTCAAAGGCGTGAGAGGGCTGCCGGGGGCAGGAAGGAAGGGGTCAGCCCTTCAGCCCGCCGGCGTAGCCCTGGATGAACTTCTTCTGGGCGAAGAAGTAGAAGGCGAGAATGGGAACCATCGAGATGATCACGACAGCGAAGATCAGGTTCCACTGTGAGACCAGTGAGCCGACGTAGTTGTACATGACCACCGGCAACGTCTGGAATCCCGAACCGTTCAGGAAGATCAGCGCGGTGAAGAAGTCGTTCCACACGATCAGGCCGGCGAGGATGGCGACCGTTCCGGTGGCCGGGCCCATGAGAGGGAACACCACCTGGGCGAAAATCCTGGTCCGGGAGGCGCCGTCGACCGTCGCCGCCTCCTCGTAGTCTCGCGGTAGCCTCCGGAAGAAGCCGCCGTAGAGGAATACCGACAGCGGGATGAGCATGCCGGTGTAGACCACGATCATCCCGAACGGCGTCCCCACCAGGCCGAGGTCGCGCGCCTCGACGTAGAGCGGCACGACACCGAGCTGGGTGGGCAGCAGGATCGCGATCATGAACAGGTAGTACGTCCGGGTGCTCCAGCGGCTGGTGCTGCGGGCGAACACGTAGGCCGCGGGGGAGCCGATCACCACGAGGGCGGCGATGGTCCCGGCGGTGATGATCACGCTGTTGAGCAACCCCTGGAATATGCTCGACGACGCGTCACTGGAGGGCGAAAGCAGCGTGACGAAGTTCTCGAAGGTCGGACTGACCGGGAAGGACAGCGACGACGTGGTGAGCACCTGATCCTGCGTCTTCAGCGACGTGGAGATCAGAAAGTAGAAGGGCATCAACATCACGACCGCCGCCAGGATCGTGACGATCTCGAGGAGCAGCGTCTTCTTCGTGTAGTGGAACACGGCTTTCGTCCGATCTAGAGGCGGTCGCGGGTGGCGTACTGCTGGACGACGGTGAAGATGAGGATGAGCACGCTCAGCACCAGGGCCAGGGCCGCGCCGAAACCGAAATTGCTGAAGACGAACGTGTGCTGGTACACCTCTGTCGCCAGCGTCTGTGTGGCGCCTGCGGGGCCCCCGCCGGTGAGTGCGATGACCTGGTCGAAGATCCGCAGCCCCTGGATGAGTGATAGTGTCGTCGCGATCGCGATGGAGGGCTGGATCATCGGCATCGTGACCGACCGGAAACGACGCAGGGGGCCCGCGCCGTCCAGGGCGGCGGCCTCCTCCAGTTCCACGGGGACGGTGGCCAGGCCGGCGAGGTAGATCACCATGGTGAAGCCGATGTTCTGCCAGACCATGACGACGAGGACGGCCAGGAGCGCGAGCTTCGGGTCGGCCAGCCAGTCGCGCTGCCAGCTCTTCAGGCCGACGGCGCCGAGCGTCTCGTTGAGCGGGCCGTCGAAGGCGAAGATGAACTTCCAGATGTAGGAGACCGCGATCGGGGCGATGACCACGGGCATGAACAGCAATGTCCGCAGGACGTATCGCGTCTTGAGGCCGCGGTTGAGGGCCAGTGCGAACAGCAGTCCCAGGATGTTGCTGCCGAGCACGAAGCCGAATGCCAGCAGCAGCGTGTTGACGAGCGCTCCGGTGAGTTCCTCCGTCTGGAAGATCCGTGTGAAGTTCTTGAGACCGATGAAGTCGAAGGAGCCGATGCCCGTCCAGTTGGTGAAGGCGTAGAAGGCGCCGCTGGCGGTCGTCGCGTAGATGAAGGCCAGCATGAGCGCCACGGCCGGCAGCGCCCACCACCAATAGCCGTAGCCGATGCGGTACGCGCGCTGTCTGCCTGCCGCCGGCTTCGGGGTCGCGGCCGTGGCTCCCACCGCGCCGGCTTGGCTTTCCGTCATGGTCATCTTGCCGTCCCTAGTCCCTGTTTCCGCGTCGGGTGGCGTGCGGGGCGGCAGATCCCACCCCAACGCCGGCCGGGCTCAGCTGCTCCAGGCAGCGTCCATCGCCTTGAGCACGTCGTCGATCGTCTTCTGACCCGTGAGCAGGCCGGTCGCGCCGCTGCCGAGGGCGTCGTAAACCTGGCCGTTGGGCCAGGTGTCGATGCCGAAGGGGCGGTACTGCTTGTTCTTCAGCATGTCCGCGATGGGCTGGTACTGAGGCAGCAGGTCCGACGTTGCGATGTCGCTGCCCACCGGGATGCTGCCCTGTGCGTCGGCGAACTTCTTCGCCTCGTCCGGAGAGACGGAGAACTTGATGAAGTCCTGGACGAGCTTCGGGCTCTTCGTTTTCGCGTTGCCGGCCAGACCGATGTTGGCAGTCAGCGCAGCGTAGGTCTGCGTGCCCTGGGGCGCCGGGAACGGCAGCGCGATGAGCTTCACGTGCCCTTGCGCCGCGTCCATGATGTCCTTGGTCGCCCCGCTCGGCGCGAAGAAACCGAAGAGCTTGCCCTGGCTGGCGCCGTTGGTCAGGGCGTCGAAGCCGGCCCCCGCCGCGCCGTCCTGGAAGCAGCCCGACTTGTTCAGGTCGATCACGGCCTGCAGGGCGTCGCGCCACCCCTGCGTCTGCGCGAAGGTGGTCTTGCCGGCGGCCCGGTCCTGGTTCCAGTTCGGGTTCGGGCCGTACACGGTGGAGGAGGCGATCTCCATCGCCATGATGCCGGGGTTCTGCGGAACGGACCCGGCCAGCCCGAAGATCGATTTACCCGCCGCCTTCACCTTGCCGCACTGTGACAGCACGTCCTGGAGGGTGGACGAAGGCGTGACCGTCACACCGTTCTGCTTGGCGAGGTCGTCGTTGTAGACGATCGCGCTGATCGTCACGGCGGACGGCACCCCCAAGAGCTTGCCGTCGAGCGAATAGAGCTCTTCGGTGCCCTCGGGAAGGACACTCTTGAGGCTGGAGTCCAGGTCCATCAGGAGGCCGGCCTTTCCGAGCTGGCCCACCGAGCCCGCCTGACCGGTGCCGGCGTTGATGTACATGACATCCGGTCCGTTGCCGGCCTGCATCTGCGTCGTCAGCGTCTGGTTGTAGGCGTTCAGCGCGATCCGGTTGGTCTTGATCGTGACGCCCGGATGCGCCTTCATGTAGTCCTGAGCGAGGGTTTCGTACGCCTTCTCGCCGGTGTTCGCGCTCGCGTAGGACAACGTGATGGTCTGCGGCTCCTCACCGTTGGCGGTGCTGCCGTCCTCGCCTCCGCAGGCGGCGAGGAGCAGGCCGGTGGCCAGAGGCAACGCCACGGCGGCAGCGCGGCGGCGGTGCCGGGCGATCGAGAACGTCATGGTGAGCCTTTCGAGGGCCGGGAAGAGGGGTGACAGTGAGTGAGGGATCCACTGGACGAATCGCGTATGTCGGGAGTGTTACAGCTATTCTGTCGGTAAACAACATAAGTTTGCTGATGGGCAGCATAGACCGGATCTATTGGGAGGCCGGGCGAACCACGGACCCTGCGATGGCCCGCCGGAACTCTCTGGCCACGGGAGTGCATCGCGGTTCCGTTCTTTGGAAATGGCCTCTCACATGCGATGTCTCCTGTCGGCAACCTGCTTCGGCCGGACCGGCCCGCGCACAAGGGGCTCCTCCGGTCAAGCAGTCTGCTGCTACTTTTGTCGAGCATGATCGGAATTCCTGGCCTGTGTCCTAGGGGAAGCAAGGAGGGGAAGTGCCCTCTGGGCGGATGGACAGCCTGGCCGCCGTCCTCGCGGCGATCCGCGGCAGCCACGGGATGACCCAGCCGCTTATCTCCCAGCAGTTGGAGCTCGGCCGCAGCGTCGTCGCGGCGCGCATCGCGGAGCTGGAGTCGGCGGGGCTTGTGGCCCGCGCGGGGGTCGGTCCCTCCACCGGGGGGCGCGCTCCTCGTCAGCTGCGGCTGCGCGCGGAAGCCGGCCGGGTTGTCGGTGTGGACATCGGTGCGACCGGAATGGAGATCGGCGTCGCGGACCTCTCGGGTCGGGTGCTCGAGAGCGTGGAAGAGCCCGTTGACATCGCCGACGGCCCGGAGGTGATCATGGCCCGGGTTGAGCAGCTCGTCGACGGGCTACTGGCCGGGGCTGTGGAGGGGCGGAGTGTGTGGGGCATCGGGGTCGGTGTCCCAGGACCAGTCGAATTCGCGACCGGCCTTCCGGTGTCCCCGCCGATCATGCCCGGCTGGGACGGATACCCGATCCGTGATCGGTTGTCGCGCCGCTACGACGCGCCGACCTGGGTGGACAACGACGTCAACCTGCTGGCACTGGGGGAGCTGCGTACCAATTCCACCATAGGAGACGCGCAGGACCTGCTCTACGTCAAGATCGGCACCGGGATCGGGGCCGGGTTGGTGTCCGGCGGTCGGCTGCACCGGGGGACGAACGGGTGCGCCGGCGACATCGGGCACATCGCGGTCCCGGAGGCGGAGAACGTCATCTGTCGCTGTGGGAATGCCGGGTGTCTCGAGGCGGTCGCCGGCGGGGCGGCACTGGCGCGCGAGGGGCGGCGGCTGGCCGAGAGCGGGGGCAGCCGGGTGCTGACGGAGATCCTGGCGGCGAAGGGCACACTGACCACCGCTGACGTCACGGTGGCCGCCGGGAGGGGAGACGCGGCGGCCCGCGCCCTCCTGGCCCGCGCCGGCCGGCTCGTCGGGACCGCGCTCGCCACGCTCGTCAGCTTCTACAACCCGGCGCTCGTCGTCCTCGGCGGCGGGGTGGTCAGCGCCGGCGACCACGTCCTGGCCGCCATTCGTGAGGCCGTCTACCGCCGCTCTCTTCCGCTCGCCACGCGGACACTGCGGATCGAACCGACGTCTCTGGGGGAGGCGGGGCTCGCCGGGGCGGTGCACCTGGTTCTCGATGAGCTGTTCACACCTCGCCTGCTCGCGCAGTGGCTCCCGTTCTCCACGCCCGCGGGGCATCCGGACCTGCCCTCGGCGGGGGAGCGCTCCGCGGCCTGAGCCGAGGAGTCCGTGCTCCCGTCCACCTCGCCAAGGTGACCGCGAGCACCGGACGCGGGGATTGCTCGCGGTCGCGGGCGGCGAGGCCGGCCACGAGCGCGGCTACCCGCTCCCGGGCCGGTGGACCTCGACGACCCCGGCCTCGCCCTCAGGATGTGAGCGCATAACCCTGCTGTCGCCGAGCCTCAGTCATCGAATGTCCCTTGTCGGCGGACTTCGGCTCGTGGCGCGCCGTCAGGCCGCGGGGCCGCCGAGTTCGGGCGAAGGTGTCGGCGACCCAGTCGGCGATGAAGACGCTGACGTGGGGCAGATGGTCCAAGCCGATGTGCTCCGTGGCCCCCTCCTCGGCGGTGAAGATCCGCAACTCCCGCTTGGGGGAGTTGACCGCCTGTTCGTAGGAGCGGTGTGCGTACTCCAGTGGGATCTGCCGGTCGTTCGCCCCGTGCGCGATGAGGAAGGGTACGGTGATCTTCTCGACGACGCCTTCCAGGTTCACCTGGTCGGCGAACTCGATGAACTCCCGCAGATCGGTGTGGCCCCACACCCACAAGACGTGCTCCCAGTAGTGCGGGACCGGCCGCTCGCCCTCCCGTTCGAGTCTGCGGCGCTGGACAGCGCCCCAGTCGTGGTTGGCGCCCCAAGCCACGCACAGGGCGAAGCGCTTCTCGAAGGCCGCGGCGCGGGGAGCGTAGTAGCCGCCCAGCGACCAGCCGACGATGCCGATGCGGCCGCGGTCGACGTCCGGCCGGGCTTCCAGCCAGTCGACCACCGCCCCGGCCCAAGCTTCGGCGTCGACGCGGGCGGTGAGCCCCTGCAGCCGGAGCGCCTCACCGGTGCCGGGGTGATCGAGCATCAGGCAGGAGATGCCGCGTGCGGCCAGCTCCTCCCAGTGACTCGAGGAGTACATGTGCTCCTTGGTCGAGTCCAGCCCGTTGACCAGCACGACGACCGGCGCGGGGCCGGCGTCGGTGGCCGGGGCGGCGCTGAAGTAGGCCGGCAGCGTCGTGCCCTCGTAGGGGATGGCCACCCGGGAGACGCGCGGGTCCCTGAGGTCGAACGCCTTCTGCGCCAGCTCCAGCACCCGCTTGTAGGTCGGGATGCGGTTCGGGTCGGAGTTCGACAGCATCCGCTCGGCCTGACACAGGTAGTTGGTCGCGCGGAAGTACAGCTGCCCGGCCGTACGGGTGTGCCCCGCCTTCTCCGCGTCCTGCGCCTGGGCGACCAGCTGGTCGGTGAGGGCGGTCCAGGCGCGTAGCAGGTCGGGCGTGCCGGCGTCCTCGCCCTGGGCGGCGGCCTCCTTGATCGGGCGGCACGCGCGGTCCACCTCGTCGATCAGCCCGCCCGAGTTCAGCGTGGCGACGACGCCGAGGTTCCAGACGTAGTTGCCCGGAAAATACTCAAACACTGTGGTTCCTCTCAAGCCGGAGCGCGGGCAGGGCGCGCTCCTGATCAGTTAGTCCGCTGACGCGCCCGAGGCCGTGGCCGGGCCGGCTCGACAGGCGGCAGCTCGGGTCCGGGTACGACGCGGTTGCGGATGGTGCCGATACCCTCCACGGTCATCTCCACGACGTCGCCCGGTCGCAGCGGAGGAGGGCTGATCTCGCCGCGGCGGCCCCACAGCTCGGCGAGGCAGCCGCCGTGGCCGCATGTGCCCGAACCGAGTACGTCGCCGGGACGCAGGACGGTGCCGCGGGCGGCGTAGGAGATGAGATCCTCGAACGGCCAGCCCATGTTCGACAGCAGGTCCTGACCCACCTCGACGCCGTTGACGCTGACTCGCATGTCGAGGGGCAGGAAGCCCTCGTCGTCCCGGTAGGGCTCCAGCTCGTCGGCGGTCACCAGCCAGGGGCCCAACGTGGTGGCGGAGTCCTTGCCCTTGGCCGGGCCGAGCAAGACCTTCATCTCCCGGCGCTGCAGGTCCCGGGCGGACCAGTCGTTGAGCACGGCGTACCCGAAGATCGCATCACGGACTCGGTCCGGGGTCTCCGAGGCCACCTTCCGGCCGACCACGGCCGCGACCTCCAGCTCGAAGTCGAACAGCCGGGAGCCGGGAGGCACCGGTATGTCGTCGTGTGCACCGTAGAGCGGGTAGGGGTTGGTGAAGTAGAAGGTCGGCGCCTCGTACCACTCCGCCGCGACCCCGCCGCCATCGCCGACACTCATGACCACGCCCTCGACGTGCTCCTCGAACGCGACGAAGTCGCGGATCGTCTCCGGCTGCAGCGGCGGCAGCAGCCGGACACGGTCAAGCGGGACCGGCGGCGCGGACAGCGTGGCCGCCCCCGCCTCCAGCGCCGCGGGCAGCCCCGCGCGGACCAGGTCGAGCACGGTCACGCCGGCTGGAAGGGCGTGCAGCCCGTGCTCACCGACGACGCCGGCGGTGACGGTCCCGCCGTCTTCCCAGGTTGCGAACTTCATGGGCTCAGACCGGAGGTGCGACGAACAGACCCTGGTCGGGGTCGTTGAACGAGCGCTGCGCGACGAACTCGTTCATCGCGTTCGCGGTGCCCCACTGGTCGCTGACCTCGGGCTTGCTGAAGTCGTACACATGGGGGTGCCAGGTGTCCTCGTCGAGGACTTCCAGCTCGGTCGTGTACTCCATGGTGTTGCCGGACGGGTCAAGGAAGTAGCTGAAGGTGTTGTTGCCGGCCAGGTGCCGTCCGGGCCCCCAGATCTTCTCCACGCCGGCGCGCAGCACCCGGCCGGTGCCCCGCATGTACTCGTCCAGGCCACGCATCTCGAACGAGGCGTGGTGCAGCGAGGGGTGCGGGCAGCGGGCGATCGCCAGGCTGTGGTGCCAGGCGTTGATCCGCATGAACCACATCATCTCGCCCATGCGAGGGTGCATCAGGGTGTCCGAGAGGGCGAACGAGAGGTGCTTTTCGTAGAAGGCGCGGGTGCTCTCAGGGTCGGCGGAGTTGATGACGACGTGCGAGAGTCGAACGGGGATCGACTCCCCCTCTTCGACCGCTCTGTGCTTCCGTACGGCGACATCGGCGCTGATCTCGATCGTACGGCCCTCATTGTCGAAGAACCGGAAGCCGTAACCGCCTCCGGGGGTCTGCAGGTCGCCCGGCTCCGTGATGAGCCGGACGCCGTCGCGGGCGAGGTTACCGGCGAGGGTGTCGACGTCGGCACGGCTGGCCGCGCCGAACGCGATGAGGTCGATGCGCTTGTCGGCCGACTCGCGCAGCCGGACGACGTACTGCTCGGGCGACCCCTCGGCGGCCAGGAAGGTCAGACCGGTGTCGCTGTGCTCGGCCTTGAGCCCCCAGAGGTTCGTGTAGAACTCGAGCTGCTTGGCGTGGTCGGGCACGGCGAGATCGACGTGCCGTAGATGGGTGATCAGACGTTCGGGCATCGGGTTTCTCCGGTAGCGGATCGGCCAGGGGTAGGTCAGGCGGGGCGGCTGACGAGCATCGCGATGGTTCGCATGAGGCCGGGAATGTCGCCCTGTTCGTGCGCGAGCTGCCAGGCGGCGAGCTGGTTGGAGGCGTCGACGACGGTCTTCGCGCGGTCCACACGGCGAGCGTGGAACTCGTCCCAAAGATTCTGATCGACGGCGTCATGAGTGATCAGGAGCTCCGTGAGGACGGCGGCGTCCTCAAGAGCCTGGGCGCCGCCCTGGGCGATGGTCGGCGGGCAGGTGTGCGCGGCATCGCCGATGAGCACGACTCGCCCGCGGTTCCACGGCGGCGCGAGCACGTGGGTCTCGAACCACGTGTAGTTGACCCGGGAGGGATCGGTGAGCGTCTCCCGGATCTCGTCCCACGGTCCGTGGTAGGCCTGGGAGAGATCCCTCATGACGGCCAGCCGCTGCTCCGGCGTGAGGGTGGAGCGGTCCTGCGCGTCCTCCACGATGTACGCGTAGAGCGAATCCTCACCGGTGGGGCAGTAGCCGGCGATGTAAGAGGGGCCGCCGTAGTAGAGGTCGGTGCGTGTCACGCCGGCCGGCCGCGGGCCGAAGCTCCGCCAGATGCCCATGCCGACCGACTTGGTCTCCAGGTCGATGCCCAGCGCACGGCGGGTCCAGGAGCGGATGCCGTCCGCACCGATCACGAGGTCGTACCGGCTGGTCGACTCGTCGGAGAAGGTGACGGCGACCCCGGGGTCGTCCTGGCGCAGTTCGGTGAACGTCGTCCCGTACCGGATCTTGACGCCCACCTCATCGGCGCGGTCGTGCAGGACGCGGGCCAGCTCGGGGCGGGACATCCCCATCACGGCGGGATAGTCCGGGCCGCCGGTCTTGGCATCCGGGATCTCGAAGAGCACTGTCCCGTACGGGTCGGGCGCCCGGATGCCGGTGACGTCGAAAGGGTAGCCGCGCTGGCGCGCGCGTTCCCAGACGCCCAGTCTGTCAAGCTCGCGGAGTGCGTTGCCCTGGAGGGTGATCCCCGAGCCGAGCGCGGTGACCTGTGGCTCGATCTCCACCAGGTCCACTGCCACCCCGGCGGAGGCCAGGTGTATGGCTGCTCCGGCGCCGGCCAGGCCGCTGCCGACGATGAGGACGTTCTTCACGGCGGGCATGTCAGGACTCCTTGATCACTTGACTGCGATCGGATTGACCGGGGCGCCCACGGCACCGGTCACGGGCAGGGGAGCGGCGGTGAGGAAGAAGTCCCAGACGCCGTCGGCGGCGCAATCGGCGGCCAGCGCGTCGAGGTCCCACATCTCACCGATGAACAGCCCCATGTTGGGGATGGCGACCTGGTGCAGCGGCTGGAAGGCGACGTCGAACTCATTGGGGCGCACCTCGAAGCCCCAGGTGTCGGTGGCGATGCCGGCGATCTCGGTGTCGTGCAGCCAGTCCGCCGTGGTGAACGACAGGCCGGGGGAGGGCCCGCCGGCGTAGTCGCCCCAGCCCTCTCGCCGTGCCCGTGCCAGCCGGCCGGTGCGCACCAACAGCAGATCGCCGCGGCCGACATGCGCCGACTCGCCCTGGGCGGCGATGGTCGCCTCGAGGTGCTCGGTGGTGATGGCGAAGCCGTCGGGCAGTTCGCCGCCGGTCCCGATGGCCCGGCCGACGTCGAGGAGCACCCCACGGCCGCAGATGAGCGAGGCCACGGTCTCGATGCCGGTGACCGCGTCGCCGTCGCTGGTCACGACGTCACCCGCGCGGCGGCCGTTCCAGGCGCGGCCGTGGTCGAAGATATGCCCGAGGCCGTCCCATTGAGTGGAGGCCTGCAGCGGCATGAAGATCACATCGTCGGCGCCGCCGAGCCCATGTGGGAAGCCCTGCGTGCCGCGCTCGGCGTCGGTCCCGGTGTCGAGCATCGTGTGCACCGGGTTGGTGCGCCGCCGCCAGCCCTTCTGCGGACCATTCATATCGAACGACTGGGCGAGCGAGAAGCTCACTCCCCGGCGCACCAGCGCCGCGCCCTCGCGGCGCTTGGCCTCGTCGAGGAAGTTCAGTGTGCCGAGCACATCGTCATCGCCCCAGCGACCCCAATTGGAGTTCCGTTTGGCGGCGGCGGCGATGGCTCCCTCGGGATCCGCAGGGTCCAGGGGCGCCATGGCGGGGACGTGGGGCACGAAGGTCCTCTCTCGGGTCGGGGACGTGGACCATGGTGCGGGAGGGAGGGTTATCAGGGAAGACGCAATGGGTGATGCCGCCCATCAGTGCCATGGATAAGCTGCTGGTCATGCGGCTCTCGAACCTGGACCTCAACCTGCTGGTGTCTCTCGACGCGCTGCTCGACCAGCGCAGCGTCACCCGGGCCGCCCAGCAGCTGGGGCTGAGCCAGCCGGCGCTGTCGGCGTCGCTGGCCCGGCTGCGTCGGCACTTCGGTGACGAGCTGCTCACCCGGGTGGGCAACGAGTACCGGCTCAGCCCGCTCGCCGCGCAGCTCAAGCCGCAGGTGCGGTTGGCCCTCGATGGTGTGGAGCGGATTTTCACCGCGCAACCGGTCTTCGACCCGAAGGAGTCCAGCCGGGAGTTCAGCGTCCTGCTCAGCGACTATGCCAGTGCGGTCCTCGGCAACGTCCTGACGGAGCTGTTGGGGCAGGAGGCGCCGGGCGCCCGTCTGAGGCTGATGCACAACACCCCTGCTGCGGTCGACCACGCCGAGCAGACGTTGCTGACAACGGACCTGCTGGTGGTGCCGCACGGTTTCGTCACCGACCTACCCCACGCGGAGGTGCTGCGGGACAGGTGGGTGCTGGTGGTCTCGGCGGACAACCCCGACGTCGGTGACACGCTCACCATCGAGCAGATCGAAGCCATGCCATGGGTCGCGACCTACTACGGGCCGACGGCGTCCACTCCGGCCGCCCGGCAGATGCGGATGCTCGGGATCGAGCCGCGGGTCCAGGTCGTGACGGAGAGTTTCCTGACCATCCCCGGCCTCGTCGCCGGGACGCGCCGGATCGCGCTGCTGCAGGAGCGGCTGGTGCGCCTGCTCTCGGTCGACGTCGGGATCCGCTCGCTGCCCTGCCCTTTCGAAGTCGGCCCGCTGGTCGACGCAATGTGGTGGCACCCGGTCTACGACCGCAATCCCGAGCACGCCTTCTTCCGCGATCTGCTCCTGCGCGCCGCCCAACAGGTGAGCGGCTAGTTCTCGGCTGGTTCTGTGCCGAAGGTGGACCCGCGATGGTGAGATGACGTCGAAGCCAGGTTAGGCGGGTGTGGTTGCGGCACCCACCTGGCACCAGGTGCTGGTGCAGCCCCCGGTAGATGCGGGGGGCGAACTTAGCAGCCTCGGCGGCCTGCCGTCGTATAGCCGCTCGAGGTCATCAACGCTGCCCCGATGCTGCTGATCGCTCACCCAGATGGTGGCGACGTTCTCGCCGGCGGCGGCTACTCGGATGAGTTCTCCGTGGGCTTGCAGGGCGGGGAGGATACGTTGGTGGTCGAGGCGGGGGTGTAGGTCGGCGGAGCCGAAGCGGTGGCGCGAAACCCTCTGCCGGTCTGTCGGCTCCGGTCATCACGAAGCTGACCGAGCAGTGGAAGGCCGAGCAGCGCGCCTTCGCTGATCGTGACCTGTCGGGCGTGGACTACGTCTACCTGTGGGCCGACGGCGTGCACGTCAACGTCCGGCTGGAGGAACACCGGTTGTGCCTGCTGGTGATGATCGGTGTGCGCGCCGACGACCGCAAGGAGTTGATCGCGCTGTCCGACGGCTATCGGGAGTCGGCCGAGTCGTGGGCGGACCTGCTGCGCGACTGCAAGCGGCGGGGATGCGCGCGCCGGTGCTGGTTTCCGGGGACGGCGCGCTGGGGTTCTGGGCGGCGCTCGCTGAGGTGTTCCCGCAGGCCAGGACCCAGAGGTAGTACGGCTCAACGGCGCCCTCTACATGACCTTCTCCGCCTTCGCCCCCGAGGACAACCTGCAGTCGCTCTACCTCGCGCCGCTGTCCAACCCCTGGACCGCGAGCGCGTTCGGCCGCCGCATCCCCGCCCCCACCCTTCCCTGGGAACGCCAGGACGGCGGCGTCAACGAAGGCGGCTTCATGCCGTAACACGGCGGCCGCTCGGCATGCTCGAATACCGTGGCGGAGACCCACTCGCCGCCTCCTCCTGGAGGGTGGCTAGCCGAGCAGAATGCGATGACGAAGGAGAGCGAATCCGGATGGCGTTCCCGCCGCAGGAAGGTGATGCTTCATCCCTTTGCTGTGGCCGCCAGCGCCTCTGCCAGGTCTTCCAGACGGCCGTCGGAGCCCGGGGCGCTGGATGGTGGGCCGATGGTGAACAGCCGGATGCCCGCCATCCGTGCTGCCTGCGAACCCAGGGTGATCATGTCGCGGTGGCACAACATCACGACGGCACCGCTGTCCACGAGCAGTCGCATGATCTCGTCGACCGACATCAGCGGGCTCACCTGCACGGCCTCCGCTCCTGCGGCAAGGATGGCGTGGCGGATGTGGTGAGACCTCATCGTGCCAGGACACAACAGTGCGATCCGGTCGCCGCGACCTGGGCTGATCTTTCTCACTGCCGCGGCCAACGCGCGCACCCGGCGCCAGGTTCCAGGGGTCATGGTCTCCGCCGGCGGACTCAGTCGTGCTGGACGAGGACGGCCACACCGCACATGGTCGCCAGGCCCTTCCTGGCGTCCGTGCGGTTCATGCGGTACGGCAAGGTCGTGAGGATGCGCGCGCCCGAGCAGCCGAGTGGGTGGCCCAGTGCGATGGCACCGCCGTCGCGGTCGAGGTGCAGGTCCTGGAGGCAAGCGAGGGCCTGGGCGGCGAACGCCTCGTTGATTTCGGCTGTGTCGAGGTCGTCGATCGCCCAGCCGGTCCGGGTCAACGCCTTGCGGATGGGAGTCCGGCGGGCAGCGGCGAAGGGGACGGGACGCATCAGGGGTTCCCTTTCACTGGCTCAGGTGAAGGCGGCGACACCCGTCAGGGCCCGGCCGATCAGCAGTTTGTGGACCTGGCTGGTGCCTTCGTAGAGGGTCATCACCCGCGCGTCCCGCAGGTACTTGGAGACCGGGTACTCGTCGATGTAGCCGTAGCCGCCGAAGACCTGGAGCGCGTCGTTCGCGGCGCGCACGGCCGCCTCGCTCGCGTACAGCTTCGCCATCGACGATTCCGTGGCGAACGGCAGGCCGCGGTCGATGTGGTCGGCGACCCGCCACACCAGCAGCCGGGCGGCGTCGACGTCGAGGGCGATGTTCGCGATCAGGTCCTGCACCAGTTGGTGGGCGGCGATGGGCTTGCCGAACTGCTCGCGTTCCTTGGCGTACGCGACGGCCGCGTCCAGGCAGGCCTGCGCCAGGCCCACGCATCCTGCGGCGACGGACATACGGCCCTTGGCCAGCGCCGCCAGGGCGATGGAGAAGCCCTTGCCCTCCGGGCCCAGGACGGCCTGCTCCGGTACCCGTACGGCGTCGAAGATCAGCTCAGCGGTGGGCTGTCCGCGCAGGCCGAGCTTGCCGTGCAGTTCCCGACGTTCGAGACCGGGGGTGTCGGTGGGGACGAGGAAGGCGGTGATGCCCCGGTGGCCGGGCTCCCCGGTGCGGGCGAAGACCAGGGCGACGTCCGCCCAGGTGCCGTTGGTGATGAACATCTTGGAGCCGTTGATCACCCAGTCCGTGCCGTCGCGCTCGGCTCTGGTGGTGAGCGCGGCCGCGTCGGATCCGCTGCCGGGCTCGGTCAGCGCGAAGCAGCCCAACGCCTGGCCGCTGGTGAGTGCGGGCAGCCACCGGTTCTTCTGGTCCTCGTCACCGTAGGTGTTGATCGACTTGGCGACGAGCCCCAGGGAGACGGACACGATTCCGCGGACGGCGGAGTCACCCCGGCCGAGTTCCTCCAGCACCAGGGCGTAGGCCAGATGATCGCCCGCTGAGCCGCCGTACTCCTCGGGGATCGTCAGGCCGAGAAATCCGAGGTCGCCCAGCCGGCTCACGATCGACCGGTCGACGGATTCCGCGCGGTCCCAGTCAGCGGCGTGGGGAGCGATCTCGCGGGCGACGAATTCGGCGGCGAGTTGCCGTACGGCGATCTGTTCCTCGGACAGTTCGAGGTTCATCCCGTCCTCCAAAACTAGCAGTGCAAGTTTTAGTTGCATCGTAATCCAGGTAAACTAGCGGTGCAAGTTTTAGGGGATGGCATCCAGGCGCAGGGAGAATGTCGTGGCGCGACCTCGTCGGCCGTTGCTGAGCCGGGAACGCATCGTGTCCGCGGCTCTCGCCCTGGTCGACGCCGAAGGGCTCGACGCCGTCTCCACGCGGCGGCTGGCCACCGAACTCGGGGTCAGCGGGCCATCGCTCTACAACCACGTGGCCACCAAGGAAGAACTGGTCGATTCCGTCGTGGACGCGGTGCTCAGCGAGGTCGACACGTCGATGTTCGCCCGGCTCGGCGGCGATGACCGTGACTGGCGCGCGGCCTTGGCGGCCTGGGCGAAGTCCTACCGGGCCACACTGGCCGCGCATCCCAACATCGTCCCGGTGGTGGCCAAGGGGCCCGGACGGCGTCCCCATGCGCTGCACATCGCCGACGCCGTCTTCGGAGGGCTGGTCGCGGCCGGGTGGCCTCGCCGTGAAGCCACCCGGGTGGGAGCGCTCATGCGGTATTTCGTCACGGGTTCGGCGCTCGGCTCCTTCGCCGGCGGGTTTCCCGATGACGCGACCGTGTACGAGGAGAACTACGCGCACCTGGGGCAGGCGCATCTCCTCGCCGAGCGACAGCAGGAGATCAACGAGAGCGCCTTCGCGGTCGGTCTTGAGTCCCTTCTCGACGGGCTTGAGCTGCGGTATAGGACCGTGACAGCAGGCGGTGACCCGTCGGAACGGGTCACCTGAATCACTTCCCCCTCCACACCGGCGGCCGTTTCTCGGCGAAGGCGCGGGCGCCCTCCTGGGCGTCGTGCGAGGTGAATATCGGGGCGATCAGCTCCCGCTGTCGGTCGAAGGCGGACTCCGCCGGCCATCCCCGTGACTCGACGATCACCTGCTTGGTGACGCGGACCGCCAGCGGCCCGTTCGCGGCGATCGCGGCGGCGAGCCGCCGGGCCTGCGCCAGTGCTTCTCCCGGCGAGGTCAGCCGGTTGACCAGGCCGAGTGCGTGGGCCCGTTCCGCGGGCAGCAAGTCGCCGGTCAGCGCCAGTTCCATGCCGATCTGGTACGGGATGCGTCCGGGGAGGCGCAGCAGGCCGCCCCCGGCCGCGACCAGCCCTCGACGTACCTCGGGCAGGCCGAACCGGGCGTTGTGGGCGGCCACCACGAGATCACTCGCCAGCACCAGCTCGCATCCGCCCGCCACGGCGTAGCCTTCGACGGCGGCGATGAGCGGTTTGCGCGGAGGCGCCTCGACCAGGCCCGCGAACCCGCGTCCTGGCACGTAGGGGCGTTCTCCGCGCAGGAAAGCCTTGAGGTCCATACCGGCGCAGAAGACGTCTCCCGCGCCGGTGAGGATGCCGACTTTCAGGTCTTGGCGGGCGTCGAGCTTGTCCATCGCGGCGGCGATGCCTTCGGCGACGGAGAGGTTGATGGCGTTGCGTGCCTTCGGGCGGTTGATGGTGATGACAGCAAGGCCGTCGGCGTACTCGGTGATCACTTCATCGCACATGGGTCCCCCATTCGGTCATCGTTCCTCGGCTGCGCGGCTCGTCCAGGTGTAGAAGCCCTGTCCCGTTTTGCGGCCCATGAGGCCGGCGGCGACCTTCTCGCGCAGCAGTCGCGGTGGCGCGAACCGGTCGCCGAGCTCACCGGAGAGGTATTCGGCGATGGCGAGCCGGACGTCGAGTCCCACCAGGTCGGTCAGGCGTAGCGGGCCGATGGGGTGCCGGTAGCCCAGGACCATGGCGGTGTCGATGTCGTGCGGCTCCGCCACCCCCTCCTCCACCATGCGGATCGCCTCCAGGCCGAGCAGCACCCCGAGACGGCTGGTGGCGAACCCGGGACTGTCGCGGACGACTATGGAGTGGCGTTGCCACGTCTCACTCCAGCTCTTCGCCAGCTCCACCGTCCGTGGCGCTGTCCGCTCACCGGCGACGATCTCGACCAGGGCCGACTTCGCCACCGGGTTGAAGAAGTGCAGCCCGAGGAACCTGTCCGGGTCATGGACGGCCTGCGCGAGTCGGCCGATGGCGATGGAGCTGGTGTTGGTGGCGAGGATCGCATGGTGCGCCACCCTGCCGGCCGCGGCGAGCACGTCCGCCTTCAGCTTCGCGTCCTCCGCCACGGCCTCGATGACGAGGTCCGCCTCAGGCGGGGTGCGCGAGAGGTTTGTGGTCGTCTCCAGCCGGGCGAGCGCGGCGGGGTCGTCCGGCCACTCCCGGCGGACCCGTTCGGCCACCCGGCCGGCGGCCGCCTGGTCGACCTCGACCACGGTCACGGTGCTGCCCGTGGCGGCCATGAGGCCGGCGATGCCGCACCCCATGGTGCCCCCGCCGATGATCGTCACGTGACGCGGGTGATTCGTCATGTCTCCTTCAAGTGTTCGGTGGACCAATGGTCACTGCGGCTCTTCGGTCGCGAGGACGGACGCGGCGCGGGGCCGGGACAGCCGCCGGACGAGGTAGATCACCGCGATCCCGGCGGGCGCGACCAGTCCGATCCCGAGCTGGCCACGCGATTCGGGCAGGACGACCATGCTGACGGCGACCGCCACCAGGAGCCCCAGCGTGAACCAGCTCAGATACGGGTGACCCCACATCCTGACGGGCAGGTCTCCGCCCTCCTGCTCGACGAGCCTGCGCAACCGGAGCTGAGAGATCGCGATCACCGCGTAGATGACCAAGGCGACACTGCCCGCGGCGTTGAGCAGGAACGCGAACACCGCTTCGGGGGCGAGGTAAGCCACCGCGACCGCGAGCCAGCCGGCCAGCGTGCTGAGCACGATCGCGCGGATCGGCGTGCCACGGGCCGTGGTCCTGGCCAGGGAGCGCGGCGCCTCACCTTGAGCGGTCAGCGCGAACAGCATGCGGGACGCGGTGTAGATGCCGGCGTTGAGCACCGACAGCACTGCGGTCAGCACGACGAGCTGCATGGCGACGGCCGCCCCTGGAACGCCGAGCCGCTCCAGGAGGACGACGAACGGGCTCTCGCCCGGCCGGATCTCGGCCTGCGGGATCAACACCACGATGAGAGCGATCGAACCGACGTAGAAGACGATGACCCGCCACACCACGGTGGTGGCCGCCCTGGCGACCGCCCTGACCGGGTCGGTGGCCTCCGCGGCGGCGATGGTGACGATCTCCGCGCCGAAGTAGGAGAAGACCACCACGGTGATGGCGCTCAACACCCCGGTGGCGCCTGTCGGGGCGAGCGGGCCGTCGCCGATGGCCAGGACGTGCGCCGGCTGCCCGGGCAGCACACCGAACAGCGCGGCGACCGCGATCGCCAGGAAGACCACGATCGCCGCCACCTTGACGGCGGCGAACCAGAACTCGGCCTCTCCGAATCCGCGCGCGGACAGCAGGTTGACCACGCTCATCACGCCCATGACGGCGGCGGAGACGACCCAGAGCGGCAGGTGCGGAAGGAACTCGCCGATGATCTCCGCTCCGGCCACGGCTTCGAAGGCCACGACGACGACCCAGAAGTACCAGTACGTCCAGCCGATGATGAACCCCGCCCCCTTCCCCAGGGCGAGGCGGGCGTAGTCCGAGAACGAGCCGACCGAGGGCCGTGCGGCGGCCATTTCGGCGAGCATGCGCATCACCAGGAGCAGGATCACTCCGCCCACCGCGTACGCGAGCGGGGCCAGTACGCCCGCGGTGTGGATGACGGCGCCGGAGCCGACGAACAGCCCCGCCCCGATGACGCCTCCCAGTGCGATCATGGACAGATGCCGAGGTCGCAGGGATCGCCGCAGCGCCTGCGGGGGATTCGAGTCGTTGTGGTGCGGCAAGGGTTCGCCTCCAGTACGGCCGGCCGCAGATGGGGAGCCTCGGCGCGCGATGAGAGGTCGCGGCTGCCCGGCGCTTGGTGCGGCAGCCTAATTGAGTCGATCGATCGATACAATAGCGAGCTCTAAATCCGCGGACGGCGGCCACAGGCTCGGGCCGTGGATGGGTCCGACCGTCGGAAGTCGCCTTGCGAGGTGGAGCTACGCCGCAAGTTGCACTCTTTCCAATGTTTCGAACGATCGATACAATACGCGCCAAGATCCGGACATAGGAGCGTGTTCATGGCCGTCCCAAACTCCGAGGAATTGGCCCGCTGCGTCGAGCAGATCGATCGTGACCGACTGACGAAGACCCTCTGCGAACTCATCGAACACCCCAGTGTGAACCCCTTCGGCGAAGCGCCGAGGGGCGCGGAGGAGGGAGAGCGGAGAGTAGCGGCCTACCTTCGCGATCGGCTCACCGCACTCGGCTGGACGTGCGACGTCGACGAGTACGCGCCCGGCCGCCACAACGCGCTGGCACGGCTTCCCGGCGCCTCGGGGGGCAGGTCGCTGATGTTCGCCGGCCACATGGACACGGTCGAGACGACGGGTTACCCGCAGGCGCTCACCGGCGTCGTCCGCGACGGCAGGGTTCACGGGCGGGGCGCGTGCGACATGAAGGCCGCGCTCGCCTGCTACCTGGAGGTCGCCGAGGTTCTGGCCGAGCGGTCGATCAGCCTCGCCGGAGATCTGCTGATCGCGGGCGTGGGCGATGAGGAGTACCGCCAGGAAGGCGCCAAGGCGCTCGGCGCGAGCGGGCCCAGGGCCGACGCGGTGATCATCGGTGAGCCGACGGAGCTGACGCTCTGCCTGGCCACCAAGGGGCTCGCGGCCTACGACCTGCGGGTCGCGGGGGTGGCCACGCACGGGAGTGTCCCCCAGCACGGCGCCAACGCCATCCTCACGGCGGCCCGGCTACTGGGTGGCTTCGAGGACTACCAGCGCACGCTCGACCGGCGACGGCATCCGCTGCTCGGCCCCGCGACGGTGAACGTCGGCGTCATCGAGGGGGGCACGAAGCCGAACATCGTGCCCTCCGAATGCCGCGTCCAGTTCAGCCGTCGCCTGCTGCCGGGTGAGAGCCCCGCGGACGTCCCTGTCGAGTTGGCGGCGGTCCTGGAGCGGGGAACGTGGTCGATCGGTGAGGCGTGGTGGACGGTCGACGCCTACGAACTGCCCCACGGCCACTGGCTGGCCGAGGCGCTGCGCACGGCGGCCCGGCTCAGCGGCGTCCCCGACCGCGAGCCGCACGGGTTCCCCGCCAGTTCCGACGCGGCTCCGGGCTCTGGTGGATGTGCGCGGCGATCTCATCGTGCTGCCTGATCCCCGCCTGACAGAGGGCGAGTACGACCTTCTCGATGATGTCGAGGTGGCGCACGCGCACCACGGGTGCGGTGACCCGGTAGACCAGCACGGGCCAGCACAGGAAGAGCAGGTCTCCGGAGTCGGGCGGCCGCCGCAGGCGGAGGACGCCACGACGGATCTGGAACCGGATCTCCGCGCTCACCGCTCGCCTTCCGCGTGCGGAGCCAGCACGATCCCGTGCCGCGACCGGCAGAGCGCGTGGAAGTCCTTCAGCGGACCGACGGCCTCGGGGGCCAGCGGCGAGGTGAACATCGCGTCGTCTCCGACGACCACCAGCAGCCGCTGCTGCCTGCTCATGGCCACGCACAGCCGGTTGGCCAGCATGAGGTGCCCGTACGCGCGGCGGGCCCACTGCTCGTACTCGGCGTGCTTGGGGTGCTCCGGCCGGGCCTGGGCCGGATCCAGCGCGGGCGGCCTGCTCGACCGGGTGGTCGACAGCAACACGACGTCGAACTCCTTGCCCTGGAAGGCGTCCACGCTGCCGACCTGGAGACGGTCGCGTTCCCGCCCCTCGCCGTCCCGCCGCAGCCGCTCGACCGGCTGGAACCCCGAGCCGGAGCGCTCGGCCAGCCCCTCTTCGACCAGCTTCTCCCAGATCAGCCGGACCTGGGCGCTGTAGAAGGCGATAACGCCGAAGGTGAGGTCCGGCCGGTCGAAGACATGTCGCCGCAGCTCCCGCACGACGGCCTCGGCCTCGGCCGTGCGCGACTTGCTCTGCCCGCCGTGCTCGCCGCCGGCCTGGTGCGGCACCCGCAGCCAGGCGGCCGGGCGGCCCTGATACCGGTCCAGGCCGTGTGCGAAAGCCTCGGCCGGGCGCGGGGACTCCAGATTGTCGCCGTAGAAGGCGTGCCCGACGAAATCCCCGAGCACCGGGTGCATCCGGTACTGCCGCCGCAGCCGCACCGCCCGCCGTGTGCCGGGGGTGTGGTCTCCGCCGTGCAGCATGTCGAACATCCGCCCGAAAAGGCTCTCGTGCAGCCTCGCCAGCTCGTTGCCGGCGTCGGAGCGCAGCTCGTTCTCCACGTCCGGCTCCAGCATGTGCGGCAGCTGGTTCTGGTCGCCCACCAGGATCACCCGGTCGGCGGCCAGGGTGAGCGGGATCAGCAGGTCCAGCGGGTTGGCACGGGCCGCAAGCACGGCCGCGAAGCCGACGAAGAACACGAACAGCAGGAATAGACGGCGGTGGCCGTGACCATGTCGTCGACGGACACCCACTCGTCGAGGCTGTGCGCCTGGGCCAGCGAGCCGGGGCCGAACAACGCCACCGGCGAGCCGAAGTAGGCCGTGCACCACGACCGCCGACTCTCGCGCGGGCCGTACGAGGTATTGCGCATCCGAGCGAGACCTGATCGGGCAGGATGAGAGATGGCGACTGCTCGGGAGGGCGAGATGAACGACAAGACGGCGGCCCTGCTCGACGATGCCCGAAGCGGCGATGCGATGTTCTCGTACGCCGTGAGTTTCGGGTAGAGGGCGTAGCTCTGGAGCCGCGAGCGGCGGCCTGCTCGACCCGAAGCAGTCGACGCTCGGCACCACGCGGGAGCAGATTCTCGACAAGCTGGGTTTCGCCCCCCTGCCGAGCCAGAAGACGAACCTGGTGCCTCTCGGCGGCATGGGGATGCACGTGTCGGCCTACTCCCCGAAGGCGAACCAGGCGGAGGCCCTGAACTTCATGAAGTGGTTCGAGCAGGCTGACATCCAGAAGAAATGGGCCGCCGCTGGTGGCGTGCCATCGCGTACGGACGCCCTGGAGTCGCCCGAGTTCCTCAATGCCGGGCCGTTCAACAAGGTGTACGCCGACTCGGTTCCGCGGATGCGGGACATGTGGAACGTGCCCGAGTACGCGCGCCTCGTCGACATCGAGAACACCAACGTGAACGCGGCTCTCAACGGCGCGAAGAAGCCGAAGGACGCGCTCGACGAGATCGCCAAGCAGCAGCAGAGCGTGCTCGACTCCGGCAACCGCAAGGGCGGCGGCGGGCTGTGAGTTCCCCTCTGACAACCGACCACCCCGGGCAGGTGGCGTCCGCGACGCCGCCTGCACCGGGTCGGTCCCGCTCGTGACCAGCTCGCTCACCAGGAGCTCAGCCTCGTCGGACAGGTAGTGCATGCCCCACGCGCTCAGTTGCTTTCGGATCAGGTGGCGGGCTCGGCCGCATGAGGTGGCCTGCGCGGGCAACCGCCAGGACGTCACCTCGACGTCGGGGCCGTCCGCGAGCTGGATCGCCAAGTCCTCGACCCGCCGTCGCAGCGTTTCCCAGCGGTGACGGAAGGAAGAAGGGCGGCGCCGCGGGCCGTTGGTCGCCTCGCAGTGGTGCGCGGCCGGCATCAGCTGGTTCCGGAGGGGGGAGTAGATCACGTTCACAGTGCACACCCCGCAAACTCGCGGGCGAGGCTGCTGTGTGCGTTGGCCGTAAGCTCGCCGCTGCCGTAGCAGAGCACCATGCCGTTGCCCAGCCGTCCCCGGCCCTGCCGGAGGTGGCAGGCGATCAGGCAGGCCGCGTCACGGTCGGGAGCATTCGCCGGCGGGCACTGCGGGTGCCGGCACATGATTGATTCCCCCTGGCTGTCATGCGTTCTTTAGACACATCCACACTGCCTTGGCCTGCCTTTAGGCAGGCAGGGGGAAAACCCCCATATCGATACCTGTTCGAGGCGTACCCAGGTAGCGGGTGCTAGCTGGGTAGGAGACAGGTCCAGCCGCTCCCGGCGCTCGGCGGCTGGCGGCAACTCGACCAGCTCCTGTTTCGAGACGGTGTCGAGCAGGAAGAAGCCCTCGAACAGTTCCTTGGTCTCGCCGTACGGCCCGTCCGTGACCACGGGCGCCTCGCCGCCGAAGTCGACCACGACGCCCTGGCCCGGATTGGTAGGCCAGCGAAGTGGCGCCGAAAGTGACCGACATCTGGCTCCCGTTCTCGCGGACAAATCAGACGTCGAACCACGCATAACGCGATGGCTCACATGAACCGAATGACGGCCATAGGGTCGTCCCATGACTGACACGGAAACCGTTGACGAGACCCCGGCGGCGAGGGCCGCCCGCTTTCGTGCGGAGGCCGCCGCACGGGGGATTCCGGCCGCCGAGGTGGAGGCGTACATACGCACCGCCCGCCCGGCGGTTTACCTCGCGGAGGACGGCCCCGGCCCGGTGGTGGCGCTGACCGGCGGGAACCCCCCGCTGCCGGAGGGCGCCCCCGCGCCGGTGGCGGCGTTCGTCGCGGCCGTCGACTGCGCGGCCCTGCCGCCCGGGGCGACGGATCTGCCGCTGCCTACCGAGGGTCTGCTGTTGTTCTTCGCCGATCCCGATCCGGGCAGTGGGGCGGTGGTCGCCGACGCCGTGCGGTATGTACCGGCAGGGACGCTGTCGGCAGAGCGACGGGTCGACCCGGACGGCGGTCCGGACACCTACCGCCGGGCGCGGCTGGACTTCTGCTTCCATCAGTGGTCGTGGCCGTGGCGCGAGGAGGACGACGACGAGGAGTCGCAGCGGGCCGCCGAGTTGGAGTCCGCCTGGTCGCACGTGGTCGGCTGGCGCCCTCACTGGCGCTTCCAGCTTGGCGGTGAGCCGGTCCTCTTCAACTGGGACCCGGTCGAGGTCGCCCGGGACGAAGTGCCGCTGCCCGTCGCGGACGGCGATGAGTGGACGCTGCTGGCCACCTGGCGCGGTGAAGACGACTGCGAGGAGCTGGAGGCGGGCCTCTTCCACTGGGTGATTCGCCGCGCCGACCTGGCCGCTCTCCGCTTCGACCGGGTGTACGTGTACGTCGACGCCTTCTGACGCCCGGGCATCCGACCCCTAGCCTGAGCGCGATCCGTTCGTGCAGGGTCGACAGGGATAGTCGCTGCGCGGTGGCGGTGATCCGGTGGATGGGCTGCAGGATCCGCCTGGCGATCAACCATCCGACGGCCAACGAGACCAGTGTCAGGGCTCCGACCGTCAGCACGGTCGCCTGCCACTGGTAGCCGATCACGTTGTTCACCAGTTCGGGCAGCTGTGGCAGCCGATCGTTCGGCACGACCCGCAGCGGCGCCGCCCCTCCTTCGGACAGCCGGGCGATCCGCGCGCCCAGCGGCGGCGCCGCCCCTCCGCCGGACAGCCAGGCGATCCGCGCGTCCAGCGCCCGGCGCAGTAGGAGGTTGACCGTGACCAGCAACACGACCGAGGTGAGCAGGAACAGTCCGGAGTAGATCAGCGTGAGCCGGACCCGGATCGTCGTCACAGCAGGTATCCCGCATCGGGAACGGTCTGAATGCACGGCGGGTCGCCCAGCTTGGCCCTTAGGCGGCTGACCAGGACTCCCACCACCGTGGTGAACGGATCGGCGTTTCTCGTCCCAGGCCTCTTCAAGCAGCCGTTCGAAGCTCACGACACACGAGGTCGCCGTGGATCTCGGGCAGGTCCCGGTCCAGCACGAGAACGTCGTAGTCGTGCACCGCCAGCCGCTCCACCGCGGGGGCCCCGTCGTACACCACGTCGACGGCCATGGCATGGCGGCGCAACCCAACCGCCACGAGATCGGCCTGGTCGCGCTCGTCTTCGGCCACCAGAATGCGCACCCGACGTTCATACTCGAACCGGGGTTTCAACGGCGTTAACGGATCCGTTCACGACCGTGCAACCCGCTTCAGGCCACGCTGGCGGCCATGATCAGAGCCCTCTGCGCGGCTCCTGGTGTCGGCCACGACGTCCCAGTCGGCGTCCCCATCGGCCATCCCAGACGGGGGCTGCACCGCCGGTACGGCGCCACCGCCGCAATCGGCACCGCTGACATCGGTGAACACGCTCCGCCAGGCGGAGGGTCGCCTCGCGAGGTGACGCGGCTGCTCGGGCATTCGCGCACGGCATGTGAGCAGAACTGGACCTATCGGAAGGAGTGGATAGTGAGCAATGCCGCCCACACGCCCGTACTGAGCGCCCGGGGCTGCGGAAGGAGCATGGCAAAGGGGAAGGACTGGTACGCGCCGTCGACGGCGTCGACCTCGACGTCAGCGCGGGAGAGACGGTGGCGATCATGGGGCCCAGCGGCTGCGGTAAGTCAACGCTGCTGCACCTGCTCGGCGGGCTGGACCGGCCCTCGGCCGGCGAGGTGTCGCTGAACGGCCGGCGCACCGACAACATCAGCGAGAAGGCCCTGGCCAGGATGCGGCGTACCGAGGTCAGCTACGTCTTCCAGTCCTTCCATCTGATGGAGGAGCTCACGGCCGTCGAGAACGTCGAGCTGGCGGCGCTGCTCGCCGGACGCTCGCCGCGGGTCGCCCGGCGGCGCGCGGAGGAGCTGCTGGATCAGCTCGGGCTCTCCGGCCGGGCGCGATTCCTGCCCTCCGCGCTGTCGGGCGGCCAGCGGCAGCGGGTCGCGGTCGCCCGGGCGCTGAGCAACGAGCCGCTGGTCGTCCTCGCCGACGAACCGACCGGAAACCTGGACAGCGCCGCCACCTTGGACGTCCTCCAGCTCTTCAAGGACCTGCACGAGTCCGGGCAGACGCTGGTCATCGTCACCCACGACGCGCGGATCGCGGCCACCGCGGACCGGAAATTCTCGATGCGCGACGGCGCGTTCGTCGATGAGGCCAGGTTGACCGGCGGCACCACCGGGCAGCTTGGCGCGCTCGTCGGACTGGAGGACTGACCGGAATGGGCCGCATCGTCCTCGTGATCCGCCTGGCCCTGCGAGACCTCCGGCGGCGCCGCACCGAGGCCGCGCTTCTGCTGATCGCCGTCCTGGCCTCCACCACGACGCTGACGCTCGGGCTCGTCCTGCGCGACGCGGCCAGCGACCCGTATCAGAGCACCCGGGCGGCGACCAAGGGACCTGACGTGGTCGCCGGCGTCAGCCAGGCCGACGACCTCGCGGAGCTCGGAAAACTGGCCATCGCCTCCGGCGTCACTGAGCACAGCGGACCGTACCCCGTCATCGCGGCGAAGCTCGAGGCGTCCGGCCGGACGTCGGATGTGCAGGTGGAAGGGCGCGACGCCGCTGACGCGGCGGTCGATCAGCCCGAGGTGACGCAGGGCAGTTGGGTCGGTGACGGCGGCGTGGTGCTCGAGGCCGCCTTCGCCGACTCGCTCGATGTCGGCGTCGGCGACTCGGTCGCCCTGGACGGTAGGTCGTTCAAGGTCGTCGGAGTCGCGGTCACCGCGGCGATGCCGCCCTATCCCGGAGCGTCCTGCATCGTCTCCGCCGGCTGCATCAACGGCGCCATCCCGGACGACCGGAATCTGCCGGCGGGGTTGCTGTACAAACCCGGGCTGGCCTGGCTCACCCAGGCGGACGTGCTGAGCCTTGCCATGGACCGAAGCGCTCTGTCCTACGTGATGAACCTGAAGCTGGCCGACCCGGACGAAGCCCAGGCATTCGTCGACAGGAACGGCGGCCATTATGGCGGCGCCATGCCGATGCAGACCTGGGAGAGCATTCTCGCCGACGCCACCGACCTGGCCCGGGACTCCCAGATCCTGCTGCTGATCGGCGCGTGGCTGCTCGGCCTGCTCGCTGTGGCCAGTCTTTCGGTGTTGGTCGGCGGGCGGATAGCCGATCAGACCAGGCGTATCGGGTTGCTGAAAGCAGTCGGCGGCACACCGGGCCTGGTCGCTGCCGTGCTACTCGCGGAGTACCTCCTGGTGGCCGTCGTAGCGGCTGCGGCCGGGCTGACGATCGGAGCGCTGACCGCTCCGTTGCTCACCGAGTCGAGCGCGGGCCTCGTCGGCGGCGCGGGGACGGCGTCGTTGACCTGGTCCACGATCGGTCTGGTGACCGCTGTGGCACTCGGCGTCGCGGTGGTGGCGACCGCTGTTCCGGCCGTGCGCGCGGCCCGCTCCAGCACCGTCAGCGCGCTGGCCGACGCGGCACGCCCGCCTCGCCGGACCGGCTGGCTGATCAGTCTCTCGGCACGACTACCCGTCCCGCTGCTGCTCGCTCTGCGGGTCGCCGCCCGCCGGCCGCGACGGGTGGTGCTGGGCGTGGTCAGCATCGCGGTCACGGTCAGCGGGATCTACGTCCTGCTGGTGCTCAACGCCTTCCTCGGCGAGCAGCCAGGCACCGGCGCATACACCGAAGATCAGGTGGCGGTGCTGCGGCGCGTGCTCCTCGTCTGGACGGTCATCCTGCTCTCCCTGGCGGCGGTCAACGCCATCGTCATCACCTGGGCGACGGCGCTCGACAACCGGTACGCATCGGCGCTGGCACGCGCCCTCGGCGCAACCCCCCAGGAAGTGACCGTCGCCCTGGCGACCGCGCAGGTGCTGCCCGCGTTCCTCGGCGCTGTCCTGGGTGTCTTCCCGGGAGGTTTCCTGCTGTTCGCCGCCATCAACACGATCACCGGCGGCGACGGCGACAAGGCCACGCTTCCCGCACCCTGGCAGCTGGTCGCCCTGGTGCTGGCAACCGTGCTCGTGGTGGCGGCGCTCACCTCTGTTCCCGCCCACCTTGGCGGACGCCGTCCCGTGACGGCCACTCTCTAAGCCGGCCACCACGGCGATCTCGTCCCCACCGGCCGTTTTCGGCACCTCATGAGAGGGATCAGGCCAGGGCCGCGTGCTGGTAGTGCGTGACCGGTGGCCGGCTCCTTGCGAGCAACTTCCCTAGCCGATTCCGGGAGTGGGCGGGGTTTCCGTGCATGAGCCCCGGTACCGGAATCTCGAGATCGTCCCGCTTGCTGAGGGCGGCGGCGAGCGGGGGAGGCGGCGCCCGGGAGAACGCCCGCCTTGCCGCCGCCGTCATGGAGGCCGCCGCCGGCCGGTGACGCCTGGGTGGAACCCGACATGGGAGCCCTACCTGATGGCCGCCGAGGGCGGCCGCTTGCCGTGTTCCGCGTCGACCTGGCGTTGCGCGCCAGAATCGTACGATTCCGTGACGGAAGTTGGGGCCGGGCAGGACGAGGGTGCCGTCGGTCCCGTGGATCTTCAGGTAGGGACGGGTCGTCCGTGCACGTTGAAGCTGGTCTGGCTCCGTCGCATCACGGAGCCGCCGTGGTGCCCGGCCGCGGCGATGTGACCTCCCCGATGGGTGCGGTATGAGAACTGCCGGGTGATTGGGCGCGTCTGTCGAGGGCCTGGACCCACTTGACCGCGACCGCGGCGACCTGGATCAGCTCGCAGCGCAGGCGGTCGGCGTCGTCCTCGGCGAACGCTTCGAGGACCTCTTCGTACAGGATGTGCCGCCAGGTCAGCCGGCCTTCGGCCGCGGCGTCGGTCACGGCCTGTTTGGCCAGGTCGGCCTCGGACGCGTACGCGGGCCCGGTGCCGTCGGGGTGTTCCTGCAGGCCCCACATCGCATCCTGGGCGGCTCGTTCTGCTGCCACCTCGCTCAGCGCTCGGTTCAGCGACCCGGGCATGCCGTAGTCGCCGGGCTGCGTCATCGTGTCGGTGTCCTTTCCCTGAATGGCGATCCAGCTGTCAAGCCACAAGTCGGCTGTTGACGGCGTCGAGCAGCTGGATGATTCTCGTACGGCTTGCAGCGCTTCGAAGTACCAACAGAGGCAGACCCCGGGTTTCTTTCGGAACCCGGGGTGTGAGATGCGCTCCGACCAGTGGATCCGGCACTGGGAGGCCCGACAGGGGCGGTGGGCAGCGGCGGGGTCCGGCTCAGCCGTCGGCCGGGCCCGGCCATGCGCGCCTTGCCCACTCCGGCGTGCTGCCGTTCGATGGACAGACCCCGCGATCGCACGAGCGCGTCGTCCATGCACGTACGCGCTGCTGTACGACGTCGCCCACGACATGGTCGCGGCCGGCTTCGGCGGCCCGGCCGGCCCCCCGCCCGGCGCGGGCCCCGTGCGCCCAACGATCACGGGCGGCCCGGAGACCGTCGCCGCGCAGCTCCAGGCGGTGTGCGAGGCGGGCGTGGGCATCGCCGACCTCATCTTCTCGGCCGACCTCCTGCCGCCCGAGGTGCCGCCGGAGTCGGTCAAGCTGTTCAGCAAGGAAGTCATTCCCGCCTTCCGCTGAGCGGTCATCCCGAGAGGAAAATCATGTATCTCAGCATCGGTCCGGACCAGGTCGTGTCCGTGCATGAGGCCGACGACTTCACCCGCCTGCATCTGGAACTGCGCGAGATCGGGCCGGATGCCGCCGGACAGGCCCTGCAGGCCGCCGGGCTGGGGCGGCTGCACGGTCCCGATCACGCGTACCTCGACCTCGCCGCGCTACGCGGCCTGGCGAGCGCTTCGGCCACCTCGCCGGGCTGGGCCGCCGGGTGGGACGCCATGGTCGAGTACGCCCGCCGCAAGGGATGGCTCAGCGCGGACGGCGACGCCGTGCGGGTCCACCTCGCATGACGACCGACGACCGTCGGCATCGTCGTCGTCGGCACGCTCGCGCTGGTCGTCTTCGCCGGTACGCGCGGACCGACGCGAGCGTGACGATCCATGGTCCGGCGCCGACCTGGCTCACGCGAGCAGACGGCGTCGCCGCAAGGAGCAGATCCTGCGCACCGGATGCTGCGCCTGATGCCCGCCCCGGGCATCGGGAAAGCGATGGGCAGGATAATGGCCAAGGACATGCAGGCCAAGAACGCCGACGTCGCCGCCCGCCTGATCGGAAAGGACGATCCGCCCCGTGAGTCAGTTGGTTGAGCTCCACTCGCGTAAAGCCGCGCGCATCCTCAGCAGCGCGCGCGAGCTGGTGCTCGACCACGGCGTGGGCAAGGTCACCGTGTCCGAGATCAGCCGGGCGGCCGGTGTCGGCAAGGGGACGGTCTATCTGTACTGGCCGAGCAAGGAAGACCTCCTGCGCGGGCTGTTCGCTCGCGAACTGCTGACCCTGGTGGAGGAGGTCATCGGCCGCCTCACGGCCGACCCCGCCACCGTGCTGCCCCGCCATCTGGCGCCGGCGTTGGTAGGCACCGCGCAGAAGCTGCCCCTGGCGCGGCGGCTGCGGGGCGGCGACCCGGAGCTGCTACGGCTGCTCAGCCCGGAACCCGGGGATCGCGAGCTGTACGCCCGCACCCAGCCCGCCGCCATGTGCACCGCGGTCATGCCGATCCTGCACCGCCACCGTCTGATCCGCCACGACCGTTCCCTCGCCGCCCAGGCCTACGCGCTGCACGCCGTACTGGGCGGATTCTTCACGGCCGTGTCCGAGCCGGAGACCGCTCCCATCGCCGTCGACGATCCGTACACGGTTCTCGCCGACACCGTGGCCCTGCTGCTCGAACCGTCCGATGCGCCCGGCGAGGAGGCCATCGCCGCAGCCGCCGAGGAGACCATCGCGGTCTTCTGCCAGACCCGGGACGCGGTCCTGCGCCTCATCGAACTCAGCCAAGCCCCCGCCCAATGACCGGGGACATCGGGACCCAGCGGGAGGAGGGACTCTCGCTGGACTCAGGCGTTGAGCAGGTCGAGAGCGATGTCGACGATCGTGTCCTCCTGGCCGCCGACGAGTCGCCGGCGGCCGACCTCGAGATGGGCGGAGGCGATGGGGGCGCCACTGCTGCCCGGCGCGGTGGGCTTCCTCGTCTGCGAAGTGGAGCGGCATGTCGACGGCGGCGACCACGTCGTGCTCCTGGGCAACGTGGTGCACACCAAGGTGGCCGGCGGGCAACCGCTGACCTACCACGGCCGGGTGTTCGGGACGACACGGCGCTCGCCGGATAGACGGGAGGTTCGGAACGGCGCGGGATTGTTCACCCAGCCGCGCTCATGGCTCGGCCGGTGAGCACGGCGTTGACGCCCGCGTTGAACGTCGTCCTACAGGGTTGTTAGCTTGCGCGCATGTCAGATCTGGGACTTGTGGCTTGGCCGCCTGAGCTGATCCGGACCGAGCGGCTCGTGCTCCGTGAGCCCGAGGCGCGGGACCGTACAACATTCATCGAGCTGCTCGCCTCGCCAGAGGTGCACACCTACCTCGGCGGTCCCCGCCCGCGTGACGAGCTTGAGCGTGAGATGCCCGAGGTGCCCGAGCGATGGCCAGGGAGTTTCGTCGTCGAGCTCGACGGGGCGATGATCGGCCAGATCCTGCTCAGGAGAGCAACCGGGCACCGTCGCCCGGCTGCCATGGGGAAGGTCGATCTCGGTTACCTGTTCCTGCCGAATGCCTGGGGGCAAGGGTACGCCGCCGAGGCGTGCGCGGCGGCACTCGACTGGTTCGACGGCGCCCTTCCCGGTGAGCCGGTGGTGCTCACCACCCAGAGCGCCAACGTCGGCTCGATGCGCCTCGCGGCGAAGCTGGGGTTCACCGAGGTCGAGCGGTTCCAGGCCTGGGACGCCGAGCAGTGGCTCGGCCTGCGGCCCCCGGCCACGTGATGGGGCTACGCGATTGGTGGCCCTCAGTGAGACCCGCCTTTCGGGGCAGGGCGTGACAGTGCGGCGTCGGGACTGCCGGGTGGTGCCGCCACCGCTGTTCACTACCGGATCGAACTGGCGGTGGCGGCGGACGTGTCACGCCGGCGGGTCGATCAGACCTCGTTGGTAGGCGCGGACGAGGCGGCGGGGCACCAGCAGTTCCCGCCCGTTCAGGGTGATCGGGACGAGGTCGGGGCGCTGTGCCTTCCACTGGGAGCGGCGGTGCCGGGTGTTGCTGCGGGAGGTCCTGCGCTTGGGTACGGCCACGGCTACCAGCTCGCCTTCCTGATGCCGGGCAGTTCGCCCCGGTGCGCCATCTCCCGGAATCGGATGCGGGACAGACCGAAGGTGCGCAGGTGGCCGCGGGGACGGCCGTCGACCGAGTCGCGGTTGCGCACCCGGGTGGCGCTGGCGTCGCGCGGCTGGCGGCTCAGCAGCCGTACGGCCTCGGCCCGTTGCCGGAGCGTGCCGGTGCGGATGATCTCCTTCAGTTCCGCGCGGCGCTCGGCGTGGCGGGCGACGGTCGCCTTCCTGCGCTCGTTGGCTGCGATCTTGCTCTTCTTGGCCATCAGACCTTGTCTCCCCTGGCACGGATCCGCGCGACGGCGTTCTCGATGCCGATCTTGTCGATGGTCCTGATCGCGCGGGCGCTGAGCGTGAGCCGTACGAAACGGTTCTCGCTCGGCAGCCAGTAACGGCGGTGCTGGATGTTGGGGTTCCACCGCCGCCGGGTGCGGCGGTGGGAGTGGGAGACGTTGTTGCCGAAGACCGGCTTGACGCCGGTGAGCTGGCAGTGCGCGGACATCAGCTTCTCCCGTAGCGCTGGTTGAACCGCTCGACCCGGCCGGCGGTGTCCAGGACCCGGTTGCGGCCGGTGTAGAAGGGGTGGCTGGCCGAGGAGACGTCGACGTCCACCACGGGATAGGTGTTGCCGTCCTCCCACACGATGGTCTTGTCGCTGGTGATCGTGGATCGGGTGAGGAAGGCGAAGTCCGCGCCGGGGTCGCGGAAGACGACCGGCCGGTAGTCGGGGTGGATGCCCTTCTTCATCGTTCCTCCCGGAACTCGACGTGGCGGCGGATGGTTGGGTCGTATTTGCGCAGCTTCAGGCGGTCGGGATCGTTGCGCCTGTTCTTGGTGGTCACGTAGGTGTAGCCGGTGCCCGCGCTGGAGCGCAGCTTGATCACCGGTCGTAGCTCGTTTCTGGCCATCCCTCACGTCCTTCTCGGTTGGCGGCTGTGCAATGATAACGACAACGGTTTTCATTTTCATCCTCGGAGGTCACATGCCCACGCCCGTCGTCCTCGTGGCAGGCCTGTACGGCGACGCCCGGGCGGCCCTGGTCGACCGGTTGCTACGCACCCGCCCAGGAGCCGTCGCGATCCACCACGATCTGACCGCCGTCGTCACCGACCGGGTCGAGCGCGTCATCCGCGACGGCTCGGGCGTCCTCGACCGGACCGAGGTGCGCCTGGCCCACGGCTGCGTCACCTGCACCGTCCGCGAGGATCTGCTCCCACAGCTCGTACGGCACGCGAGGACGGCGTCCCTGCTGATCGTCGATTTGTGGGATTCCGTCGAGCCCCGTCCCGTGGCGGAGGCGCTGGGCCATGAGGACGCGGCCGACCTGCTGGCCCTCACCGGCGTGCTGACCGCGCTCGACGCCGGGCTGATGCCGGTGGACATCTGCCGCGGCGAGCGCCTGGCCGAGACCGGGCAGCGTGCCGCCGCGGGCGACCAGCGCTACCTCGCCGAGGTGCTGGCCCGGCAGGTGGAGTACGCCACGGGGCTGTTTCTCGATGGTGGCGACGAGGAGGACATGGAGTTGACCGCCGCGGTGCTCGGCCACCTGGCTCCGCACACCCCGATCTTCTCCACGTCGCTGCCCGAGGTGACCGGCCCCGCTCTGTGCGTCCACGAACTGGGCGAACGAGTGGACCCGGCCACCGCGCAGTTGCCCGGGGACGCGCAGACCGGTGAGATCACCACCGTTGTGTGGCGCCGGCTGCGCCCGCTGCACCCCGGACGCCTGTTCGACGCGGTCGACGAGCTGGTGACCGGCTCCGTCCGGTCCCGTGGCCGGTTCTGGCTGGCCAACCGCCACGGGCGGATGCTGGCCTGGGACGCCGTGGCAGGCGTCGTCTCGATCGAGGACGCCGGACCCTGGCTGGCCGCGCTGCCCGAGGCCGCCTGGGACCTTGCCTCTCCGGCACGCCGCGCCGCCGCCGCCCTGGACTGGAACCCCGTCACCGGCGATCGCATCCAGCACCTGGTCTTCACCGGGCCCGACCTCGACCGCGAGCGCGTCTGCGCTCTGCTCGACTCCTGCCTGCTCACCGAACGGGACGCCCTTCCCGGTTCCGCCGAGTGGGCCGCCTACTCCGACCCGTTCGCCGACTTCATCGACATGAAGGAGATCGCGTGAAGCCCCGCCGTATCCCCCGGAAGAAGACCAACCCGCTGCTCGGGGTCACCTACATCGACTACAAGGACACCGACCTGCTGCGCCGGTTCATCTCCGACCGGGGCAAGATCCGCAGCCGCCGCGTGACCGGCGTGACCGTGCAACAGCAGCGGCAACTCGCCCGGGCCATCAAGAACGCCCGGGAGATGGCCCTGCTCCCGTACGCGTCTCGTCCCCGGTGATTCCGATGACCGATCAATACGAGCGATCCGCGGAATTCGTCGACATCATGCTCGCGGCGCACTGGTCGGCTCTCGGACCCGGGCTGGTGGAGGCACTTCACGGCAGCGTCGGCCCGATCGTCGACGTCGGAGCCGGAGGCGGGCACGGCACCAGGGTGATCGCACAGGCGGTGCCCGATGCGGAGGTCGTCGCCGTCGAGCCGTCACCCGCTCTGCGTTCGGTCCTCCTGGCGAGGGTGAACGAAAGCCCGGAGCTGCGTGACCGGGTGACCGTGCTCCCCGACGGCCTTCTCCACGCCGAGCTGCCGCCCCAGGTGGGTGCCGTGGTCGCGATGAACGTCATCGGACATTTCGCCCCGGCCGAACGGCACATGCTCTGGGACCTGCTCACCCGGCGGCTCCTGCCCGCCGGACGCGCGGTGGTGAACCTCCAACCACCGGCCGCGCCGGTGCAAGTGCCGCAGGCTCGATTCTCCGATCTCCGTATCGGACGACGCCGTTACGAGGGATGGGGCCGTGCCGAGCCCGCAGGTCCCGACCAGATCACCTGGCACATGACCTATCGCACCTTCCAGGACGGACATCTCACCGAGGAAACAGCCGTCAAGTACGCCTGGTGGGTGCTCGGCGAAGACCGGCTCAAGGCGGAACTCGGCGAACACGGCCTTCGGCTCGATCCCACCGGTCCCGCGGAGCTTGGGATGTACGTCATCACAAGAGCACCTGAACAGCCCGGCGTGGCCGTGACGGCGGACGCGCGGGTATGTGTGGGTGCGGGGCAGTGCGTGCTCGCCGCTCCCGAAGTCTTCGACCAGGACGCGGAGACCGGTCTCGTCGTCCTCCTGGACGAGGCTCCTCCGACGCCGCTCGCCGACGCCGTACGGCGAGCGGCGCACCGGTGCCCCTCGGGAGCCGTGACCGTCCGCAACGAGGTCCGCTGACACCGGGCCGGCCCCGATCCACCGTAGGTGGCTCCCACCGACCGAAACGCCACCGAGCTTCCGCTCCATGAGCGGCCCCCCGCTTCGCCCGGGCTCTCCCATGCCGGGCGCCTGCTTACAGGAGAACCATGTCCAGCCCTCTCAACCGACGCCTCTTCATGCGCCAGGGAGCCCTGGCCGCCGTGGCCATCGCCGCGGGAGGCGGCCTCACCTCCGCTTGCACCTCCAGAGAACCCGCCGCCGCCCCGACTGCCGGTGCCTCTTCCGGCACGCGCCGGGCCGGTGGCACGTTGCGCGCGGCGTTCGTCGGCGGCGGCGCGTCGGAGACCCTCGACTTCTTCAATGGGCCGACCCCGCTCGACCTGGTGCGCGCCCGCGCCTGGCACGGCGGTCTCGGAAATCTCGACCCCACCGCCGAGGACGGCGTGCGCTACGGGGTCCTCCAGGGCATCGACGTGTCGCAGGACCTCAGCACCTACACACTGCACCTGCGGCCCGGTGTGCGGTTCACCGACGGCTCCACGCTGACAGCGGCCGACGTCCTGTACTCGCTGGCGACGCTCGCGGCCGGCAGCACGCTGCCCGTGTTCCGGATGGCCGCGGCCAACTTCGATCTCGCCAAAGCCAAGGCCGACGGCGACTTGAAAGTGGTGTTGCCGACCACCCGCCCGATCGCGGACGGACGCGTGATCCTTTGCCAGGGCAACTTCCTCGTGGTCAAGGACGGCACAAAGCAGTTCTCGGTCGGAATGCCGAGTTGCGGACCTTTCAAGCTCACGGAGTTCACGGCCGGGCAGGGCGCCGCATTCACGCGGAACGACGACTACTACGGCCCGGCCCCTATCCTCGACGGGCTGGAGCTGCGCTCGATCGCCGATTCCGACGCCCGAGCGGGTGCCCTGACGAGCGGCGAGGTGGATTTCGTCCACGATCTGGCCCCCGTCACCGCGCGCACGCTGTCGGCGAACAGCGCGATCGACATCGTGCCGTCCAGGAGCCCGTATCTGGTCGGCCTGTCCTTCCGGATGAACATGAACGTCAAGCCGTTCGACGACAAGCGGGTTCGTGAGGCGTTCAAGCTCGCCGTCGACCGCGAGGCCATGGTGCGGACGGTGTTCTACGGCAACGCGACCGTGGGTAACGACCTGTCCTCGCTGGGGTTCCCCGACTACGCCGAGGGCCTTCCGCAACGGGACTACGACCGGGATAGGGCCCGCGCCCTGCTGAAGGAGGCGGGTGCCGAAGGAATAGAGGTCGTGCTGACCACCGGACCGGAGACCCCCGGCATGGTGGAGGTGGCCACGCTCTACGTCGAGGATCTCAAGAAGATCGGGGTGAAGGCCTCGCTCAAGGAACTGCCCGCCGGGCAACTCTTCGCCGACTTCGCCGCCTACGCGCGGTTGCCGCTGGCGGCGTCGTACCAGGTGCCGGTCCCCGCCCTTTCGACTTACCAGATCACCACCGCCGGAGGCACTCCCGCGGCGTTCGGCTGGAAGCGGCCGGACGTCGACGCGCTCGTGTCCGAGGCCCGCGCGCAGAGCGACCCGACGAAGGCGAAGAAGACCGGAACCGAGGCGCAGAAGAAGCTGTGGGAGGACGGAAACACGGTGGTGCCGGTCTTCAAGCCCTACGTCAACGCTCAGGCGAAGGGCGTGACCGGCGTCCAGGACGACCTGTTCGAGCAGTTCCCCGGCTTTTCCCGGGCGGCTCTGCCGTGAGCTGGGCGGTCTTCGTGGGCCGCCGCCTCGCGATCGCGGCCGCGTCCCTCGCGGTGCTGTCGGGTGTGGTGTTCGCCGCCACGACCGTGCTGCCAGGGGACGCGGTCAGCGCCGTCGCGGGTGCCAACGCCTCCATGGAGGACCGCGCACGCGTGCGGACGAGCCTCGGCCTGGACCGGCCGGTGGTCGAAAGGTACGCCGAGTGGGCGTCCCACGCGCTGCGCGGCGACCTGGGCACCGGGTTCGTCGGGAACCGGCCGGTCACGGAGGTGCTGGCCGCCCGCGTCCCCAACAGCCTGGTCCTGGCCGGGCTGACCCTCGTCGTCGCCGCGCCGCTCGCGGTGCTGCTCGGGCTGTGGTCCGGCCTGCGGGCGGGCGGCGCCGGCGACCGGTGGGTCACGACGACGGCACAGGTGGCGGTGGGGGTTCCGGAGTTCGTTTCGGCGGCCCTGCTGATCACCGTGCTGTCGGTGCACCTCGGGCTGCTTCCCCGGGTCTCGCTGGTGCCGCTCGGCGCCGGTCCCTTCGACGCTCCGCGAACCCTGGTACTGCCCGTCCTCACTCTTACCGGAGTCGTGACCGCGACCGCCACTCGCCTGATTCGCGCGTCGGTGGCGGACGTCGCCGCGTCCCCCTATGTGGAGGCGGCCCGGCTCAACGGGGTGCGAGGCCTCCGCCTGGCGCTGCGCCATGTCCTGCCCAACGCGGCCGGCCCCGCCGTACAGGCACTCACGCTCACCGTCGGCGCGCTGGTGGGCGGCGCCGTGGTCGTGGAGAGGGTCTTCGACTATCCCGGAATCGGCAGGGAGCTCCAACAGGCCGTCGCCGCTCGGGACATCCCCATGGTGCAGGGCATCGCCATGGCGTCGGCCGCGATGATGTTGCTGATCCTGCTGCTCGGGGACGTCTGCGGGCGGCTGCTCGATCCGATGCGGGGAGAGCGGCGGTGACGGCCACTCTGGAGGCGCAGGTCCGGGCCGGCGGCCCACGGGCGCGGACACGTCGTCGCCTGCTGCTAACCGCCGCGGCGGGGACGATCATGATGGTCGCGATCGCCCTGCTCGGACCCTTGATCGCGCCGTACGACCCGGCCGAGCGGCTGGGCCTGCCCTTTCAGGGCCCGGACGGCGGCCACCCCCTGGGCACCGACTTCCTCGGGCGTGACGTGCTCAGCCGCGTGCTGTGGGGAGGCCGGGCGCTCATCCTCACCGCGATCGGCGCGACCGTTGTGGCGACAGCCATAGGGATGACCGCGGGCGTGCTGGCCGGGCTCGTATCACGCCGCACCGGCGAAGCCATGGCGCGGCTCGTGGACGTGCTGGCGGTGCTTCCCGCGTTGCTCCTCATCCTCGTGCTCGCCGCCGGCTTCCCGGGCAGCGACGTGACCGTGGTGGCCGCCGTCGCGCTCGCCACCGCGCCGTTCTCGGTTCGGGTGCTGGGCGCGGCGACCCGCCGGATCGTGACCACCGGTTACGCCGAAACCGCGCTGGCCCGCGGAGACGGCAGGTGGGCCGTGCTGCTCCACGACATCCTGCCCAACATGGCCGGGCCGGCCCTCGCGGACGCGGCGTTGCGCCTGGTCGCTGCCCTCCACCTCACGGCGACGGCCGGCTTCCTCGGACTCGGCCGCGGGGCTCCTGCCGCGAACTGGGGGCGCATGGTCAGCGAGAACCTCTCCGGCGCCTCCCTGTCCGTCACGCCGCTCCTCGCGCCGACACTGCTCCTCGTGCTGCTGTCGGTCTGCGTCGGCCTGCTCACCGACTGGTTCGCCGGTATCGCATCGGGCGGACGCCCGTGAGCAGGAACATGCGGCCGTCCGTGAGCGGGAACAGCGGAGACCTCGTGCACGTGGCGGGACTGACACTCGGTCCGGCCGGAGGCGGCCGGCCCGTGCTCCGGGAAGTGACGCTCGCCCTGGCTCCCGGACGGGTCTTGGGCGTGGTGGGGCGGTCCGGTTCTGGAAAGAGCAGCCTTGCGCTGAGCCTGCTCGGGCGCATCCGGCCGGGTCTGGAGCGCCGATCCGGCACGGTGCGGGTGGCGGGGCTCGATCCGTTCGACTCGCGGGCGCTGCGCCGGTTGCGCGGCCGAGTGGTGTCGTACATGGGGCAGGACCCGGCAGCCTCGCTCAATCCCGCCCTACGGATCGGCACCCAGGTGGCAGAGGCGCTCCGGGTCCGCTCCCCGGGGACAACGGACGTCACCAGGCAGGTTCGCGAACTCCTGGCATCGGTGCGGCTGCCGACCGACCGGGCGTTCCTGCGGCGCCGTCCCCATCAGGTCTCCGGCGGGCAGGCGCAGCGGGTGGCCCTCGCCGCCGCCCTCGCGGGCATGCCGCGGCTCCTGGTGCTGGACGAGCCGACCAGCGGACTGGACGTCCTGCTGGCCCAGCAGATGCGTGAACTCGTGGCGGCGTCGCTGCGGCGGCACACCGATGGCGCGATGGTGCTGATAAGCCACGACCCCGGCCTGGTGGCGGACCTGGCCGATCAGGTGGTCCTGCTGGACGACGGACGGATCGTCGCGTCCGGGCCGCCTACGGAGGTGTTCACAGCACGCGGCAGGCCGGCGGCGGACCACGCGCGCGCCGCGACCCGCGGGGCCGCCGCCGGGACCGGCGGCAGGCTGGAGGTGCGCGGCCTGTCCGCGCGGCACGGCCGCACCACGGTCCTCCATGACGTCTCGCTGACCGTCCCCAGCGGCACGTGCACCGCGCTGGTCGGGCCGTCCGGCTCCGGCAAGACCACGCTGGCGCGCTGCCTGGCCGGGCTGCACCCGATCGCAGGAGGCACGGTCTCCTGGAGGGAGGCGCAGACGCCGCACCCTCCGGGTCGCGGTCGGGCGGTGCAGTTGGTGGCGCAGGATTCCGTCGGTGCGCTGAACCCGCGTGAAACCGTGCGGACGGCTCTGCTCCGGCCCCTGCGGGGACTCCGCGGCATGCCCGCACAGGACGCCGCCGCCGAGGCAGAGCGAACGCTCGGGCTCGTCGGCCTGGCTCCGGGTCTCCTCACGCGACGGCCGGGGGAACTGTCCGGAGGCGAGCGGCAGCGGGTGAACCTCGCACGCGCGCTGGCAGCCGCACCGCGCGTGCTCGTCTGCGACGAGATCACCTCCGCGCTGGACCGGGAGATCGGGGATGAGGTCCTCGACCTCTTGACCGTGCTGCGCCGGACGCTGGGCCTGACCGTGCTGCTGGTGACGCACGACCCGGCCGCGGCGGCGAGGTACGCCGACCAGGTCGTCGCGCTCGACGGCGGCCGGATCGTCGAAGCGGGCGTGCCCGGTTCAGTGCCGGGGTGGCCGGAGCCTGCGCCGTCGCCGAGCCGGGCCGGCAACCCGTTCCGGGACGCGACCGGGTGGCCGGCGGACGGCCCGGTGGAATGACGTGTCGCCTGAATAGAAGGGGCGGGGAGGTGCGCAGTGATCGCCTCCTCCCGGCCCCTTGCGTACCTCACACCGGACGGAGCATCTCGGCCAGGGCCGTCTTGTCGATCTTGCCGACGGGAGTCAGCGGCATGGCCGCGACCTCCACCACCTGGTCGGGACTCTTATAGCTCGCCAGCCCCCGCTCCTTGAGGAAGGCGGCGAGCTCACGCGGGCCGGGAAGATCCCCCGCGCATACCAGGAACGCCACGGACCGCTCACCCCACCGCTCGTCCGGAGCGCCCACCAGGGCCGCGGCCGTGACCGCCGGATGCGCGAGCAGATGCTCTTCCACTTCGGCCGCCGCGATTTTCTCACCGCCGCGGTTGATCTGGTCCTTGACCCGGCCGACGACGACGAGATGCCCCGAGGGGAGCCGTCGTACGACGTCTCCGGTGCGGTAGAAGCCGTCCGCGGTGAAGGAGACACGGTTGTGCTCCTCCGCACGGTAGTAACCGCGCAGGGTGTACGGGCCACGGGTGAGCAACTCGCCGGCGACGCCGTCCGGCACCGGCATGCCCTCGGAGTCGACGACGAGGATCTCGTCGTCCGGGGAGATCGGGCGGCCCTAGGTGGTGCAGATGAGGGCCTCGGAGTCGTCCAGCCGGGTGAGATTGATGAGGCCCTCGGCCATGCCGAAGACCTGCTGGACCGTCACGCCGAGCGCGGGACCGAGCGCACGTGCGACGTCGTCGGGGAGCCGCGCTCCACCGACCTGGAGCACCTTGAGGCTGCTCAGGTCCGCGTCGCCGGACGCGGCCTCGTTCATCCAGTGCGGGACCAGGGGCGGCGTGAGCGAGGTGATGGTCACGCCCTCACGCTCGATGAGGGCGAAGGCGGTCTGCGGGCTCGGGTCGGGCGACACCACGACGGTGCCCCCGGCCGTGAGCGTGCCGAGCACACCCGGGCAGGCCAGGGTGAAGTTGAAGGCGATCGGAAGAACGGCGAGATAGACCGAGTCGTCGCCGAGACCGCAGATCTCGGCCGCGGCACGGGCGTTGTAAGCGTAGTCGTCGTGCGTGCGCGGGATGAGCTTGGGCAGGCCTGTGGTGCCCCCGGAGTGCAGGAGCAGGGCCAGGTCACCCGAGGCGGGCCCGCTTTCCTGCCGATCGGGCAAGATGCCGTGGGCGAGACCGCCCCGGGTTTCATCCAGGAGCTCGTCGAAGCCGGTGAACTGCCGGTGATGCCCGGGATCGCCGACCACGATCACGTGCCGTAGCGGACCGCCCTCAGACTGCCCGGCGAGCAGCTCCAGGAGCATCTCGCGGTGATCGAAGCGGGCGTGCCTGTCGGGGATTACGCAGGCCGAGGCGCCGGAGACGTGCAGCAGATGGCCGATCTCGGTGCGGCGATGCCCGGGCATGGCGTGCACCGGCACCGCACCGAGCCGCTGGAGGGCGAACCAGAGCAGGACGAACTCCGCGCGGTTGGGAAGCTGGACGACCACCCGATCGCCCTGGCGCAGCCCGAGCTGGCGCAGTCCCCGCGTCAGCCGGTCCACGTCGGCATCCAGGCCGGCGTAGGTCCAGCGGCGGTCACCGTCCACGAGAGCGGTCGTCGTCGGGCGCTCCGCGGCCCACGTGCGCAGCAGGTCGCCGAATGTCCGGCCGCTCCAGTGGCCCCCGGCGCGATAACGCTCCGCGAACGCGTCGGGCCAGGCCGGATGGGTCGTCGTCATGGTGATCCCTTCTCGAGTTCCGATCCGCGGTAGCGCGTGCTCGGGTTCTGTGTCTAAGATCAGGCGTGAAAATGATAACCATTTTCATACCATGACGCTGGATGCCCGTCTCGGACGGCCAAACGGCGAGAACCGCGCGAAACCCAGAGCACGACCCGAGGGGTATTCATCCGTGAGTGACGAGCAGTCCGTCATCGAGCACGCGTCGGACCATCCCGATTCGCCACCACCCACCGGAACGCCGGCGTTGGACGACCTGCGCGCCACGGTGGCCCAGGCACTGAAACTGCCCGCTGACGAGATCGGCGAGGAGCGCGACCTCTTCGAGATCGGTCTCGACTCCCTCACTCTGATGGGGCTCGTCGGCGCCTGGCGCCGCCGGGGCAGCGCCGTCACCTTCCAGGACCTGGTCGAAGAACCGACGCTCAGCGCCTGGTCGGCCGTGCTGAGGCGGGAAGCGCAGCGGCGGGAGTCACCCGTCCCGCCGCCCACTGTCGGGCAGGCCCGCGAGGACGACGAGAACGCGCCGTTCCCTCTGGCGACCATGCAGCACGCGTACTGGATCGGCCGGCAGGACGGTCAGCCCCTCGGCGGGGTCGCCGCTCACTTCTACGTCGAACTCGACGGCACGGGGGTCGACCCCGAACGGCTCGGCGTCGCCCTGCGGGCCCTGACCGAACGCCACGGCATGCTGCGGGCCCGGTTCGAGGACGACGGCCGTCAGCGCGTCGGCGACGCCACGGGCGGCCTCGTCGTGCACGACCTGCGGGATCAGGCACCGGACGACGTGGCGCGGACGCTGGAACGGCTACGCGAGCAGCACACCCACCGGCGGCTCGACATCGCCGCCGGGCAGGTGTTCCAGGTCTCCCTGTGCCTGCTGCCCGGCGGGAGCACCCGGCTTCAACTGGACCTGGACATGATGGCCGGAGACGCCATGAGCCTGCGCGTCCTGCTCGCGGACCTGCGGCGGTTCTACGAGCGTCCTGGCGAGTCGCTGCCCGCCCTGACCCTCGACTACCGGCGATATCTCGCCGAACGCTCCAGGAACCGGAGCGCAGAACGCGAGCGCGCCGCGCGATGGTGGCGGGACCGGCTTCCCGAGCTGCCACGGGCGCCCCGGATGCCGACGACCGTCGACCCGCTGCGGCCGGTGTCGGCCGCCGACTCCGCGCTCACCCACTCGCGGCGGCTGCACCACTGGCTCGACCCCGACGCCAAGGCCGGGCTCTACGCCCGCGCGCGGGCGCGTGGCATCACCCCGGCCGCGGTGCTGGCCACCGCGTTCGCCGAGGTCATCGCCGCCTGGAGCGACAGCCAACGCTTCCTGCTCAACCTCCCGCTGTTCGACCGGGAGATGTTCACACCCGACGTGGCCGGACTCGTCGGCGACTTCAGCAGCTCCATCCTGCTCGACGCCGACATGCGCGCCGCGCTGCCCTTCGTCGAGCAGGCCCGGCGGCTCCAGGACGGCCTGCGAGAGGCGATCTCTCACGGTGCGTACGGCGGCGTCGAGGTGCTGCGCGACCTGGCCCGTGCCGAGGGCGGCCCGGTGCTCGCACCCGTCGTCTACACCAGCGCCATCGGTCTGGGCGAGATCTTCGCACCCGATGTGCAGGCGAGCTTCGGCCGCCCTGCCTGGATCATCTCCCAGGGACCACAGGTCTTCCTCGACGCCCAGGTGACCGAGCTCGACGGCGGCCTCCTGCTCAACTGGGACGTCCGCGACGGCGTCCTCGCCCCCGGCGTGCCGGACGCCGCCTTCGACGCCTACCGCCGGCTGGTCACCGGCCTCGTCACCACCGACGAGGCCTGGCTGCGGCCGGTCGAACCGATGCCGGCCGCCGACCTGCCGACGGTCCGCGCGGTCGCCGCGCTGCCCCCGGCTCCGCCGCCCGGCCACGCCGTGCACATCCCGTTCTTCCGGCTGGCCGACGAGCATGCCGCGGTGACCGCCGTCGTACGGGAGGACGGATCCACGGTGACCTACGGCGAACTGTCCTCCTCGGCGCGCAAGCTTGCCGCCCTGCTGCGCCGCCACGGTGTGCGGGAGGGCGACATTGTGACGGTCACCCTTCCCAAGGGGGCCGACCAGGTCACCGCCGTCCTCGGCGTGCTCGCCGCGGGCGCCGCCTACGCGCCCGTCGGCGTCGAGCAGCCGGCCGTCCGCCGCGCCCGCATCCACGAGGTGGCCGGCGCGTCCGTCGTCATTACCGACGACGCTCACGCGCACCTGTCGGCGGATGTGCCCGGGATCACCGTCGTCCGGCTGGCCGACGCGGAGGCCGAGGTGCCCGGGGGCGTGGCGCATCCCGGACCGGACAGTCCCGCCTACCTACTGTTCACCTCGGGGTCGACCGGCACGCCCAAGGGGGTGCTGGTCCCGCACCGCGCCATCGTCAACACCATCGAGGCGATGGGCGCCCAGTTCGGCGTCGGTCCCGGCGACAGCACGCTCGCGATCTCGGCCCTCGACTTCGACCTGGCGACCTACGACATCTTCGCCCCGCTGTCGGCCGGTGGGCGGGTGGTCGCCGTCGGCCAGGAGCACCGGCGCGACGCCCATCACTGGGCGCACCTGGTTCGCGAGCACGGCGTCACCATCGTCCAGTGCGTGCCCGCACTCCTGGACCTGCTGATGACGGCCGCCGCCGGCTCCGGGCTCGGCGACACGCTGCGCCTGGTCCTGCTCGGCGGCGACTGGGTCGGGCTCGACCAGCCGGCCCGGCTGCGGGCGCTCGTCCCCGGTTGCCGGTTCGTGGCGCTCGGGGGTGTGACCGAGGCGGCCGTGCACTCCACGGTCTTCGAAGTCACGCAGGTCGATCCCTCGTGGCGGTCCATCCCGTACGGCGTGCCGCTGCGCAACATGCGGGCCCGCGTCGTGGACGGACGCGGCCGGGACTGTCCCGACCACGTGCCGGGGGAGCTGTGGTTCGGCGGTCCCGGCGTCGCCACGGGCTACCGGGGCGATCCGGAGCGCACCGCGGACCGGTTCGTCGAGCACGACGGCGAACGCTGGTACCGCACCGGCGACCTGGCCCGTTACCGGCCCGACGGCGTGTTGGAGTTCCTCGGCCGCGCGGACCACCAGGTGAAGATCGGCGGGCACCGCATCGAGCTCGGCGAGGTCGAGGCGGCGATCGAGGAACATTCCGGCGTGCTGCATGCCGTGGCCGCCGCGGTGGAAACGCCTACCCGCCGTCTCGCCATCGCGGTGTCGCCGGTGGGCGACGAGTTGGACCCCGAGGCGGTGCGAGACCGGGCGGCGGAACGGCTGCCCGCCCACATGCTGCCCGATCGCATCCTGGTGCTGGACACGATGCCGCTCACCGGCAACGGCAAGCTCGATCGCGCAGCCGTACAGCGGGCCCTGGACGCCGCCGCCCGGGAACACCCCGCACGTTCGGAGGAGCCGGCCGGACCGGTGGAGACCGCGGTCGCCGAGGTGTGGCGCGAGCTCCTGGACGTCCCGCACGTGGGGCGCGGCGACAGCTTCTTCGCCCTCGGCGGCGACTCGCTGGTCGCCACCCGCATGATCGGCCGCCTGCGCGTCGCCGGTTACGCGGGCGCCCGCGTGGCCACGCTGTTCGCCAACCCGGTTCTGCGTGAGTTCTGCGCGTACCTGCGGGACGGGCACGAGCCCGACGACGCCACGCGGACGGTCATCACGCCCGATCGCCGTCACGCCCACGATCCGTTCCCGCTCACAGACGTACAGGCCGCCTATCACACGGGACGTGACCCCGGGTTCGCCCTCGGCGGTGTGGGGACCTGGCACTACAGCGAGTTCGACGGCGCGGACGTCGACCTGGAACGGCTCGGCCGGGCCTGGCGAACCCTCGTCGCACGCCACGACATGCTGCGCGCCGTCATCGAGGACGGCATGCAGACCGTACTGGAGACCGTGCCTCCGTTCGTGATCGAGTGCGAGGAAGCGGACGCGTCCCGAGCCGGCCGCGCCCTCGCCGCGCTGCGCGAACGCATGTCCCACCAGGTACGCGACCCGGCGAGATGGCCGCTGTTCGACATCGCCGCCGTCCGATACCCGGGCCCCGAGGGAGAGGTCCGCACGCGCGTCGCCGTCGGCCTCGACTACCTCGTGCTGGACGCGCTGTCCATCACGAACCTGTACGCCGAGCTCAACGCGCTCTACGCCGATCCCGAGGCCGAGCTGCCCCCCATCGGCCTGTCGTTCCGCGACTACCTCACCCAGCTCCCGGTCGATCCCGCGTCCGTGGAGCGGGCCCGATCTCACTGGGAGAAACGACTGGAGGAGCTGCCGCCCGCCCCCGCGCTGCCGTTCAGCCGGGATCCGGGGCACGGCGGCCCCGGGACAGCGATGGGACCGCCCCGGTTCACCCGAAGGCAGCTGCGCCTCGACGCGGCGCGCTGGCGGCGCATCAAGGATCGGGCGGTGCTACATGGCTTGACCCCGTCCACCGTCCTGCTCGCGGCGTACGGGGAAGTCCTCGCGACCTGGAGCGGCTCCGAGGCGGTCACCGTCACCCTCACGCTGTTCAACCGCCGCGACGTGCACCCGCACGTCCATCGCGTGCTCGGCGACTTCACGTCCCTGTCGCTGGCCGCCTACCACCGGGACGAGGTCGGCTGGCTGGCGGCGGCCTCCGCCCTTCAGCGGCGGCAGGCCGAGGACCTGGACCACCAGGACGTGCCGATCGCGTGGCTGCTGCGGGAGTTCGCCCGCCGCGCCGGCACCGTGGACGCCGCCGCGCCGGTGGTGTTCACCAGCGCGCTTGGCGTCGGCGACGCGGGACTCGCCGACCCCGCCAAGGGCTTCCCGATGAAGGTGTGGGGAATTTCCCAGTCGCCCCAGGTCTGCCTGGACAACCAGGTCACAGAGGAGTCCGGCGAGCTGGTCGTGACGTGGGACGCCGTCGAGGAACTGTTCAGTGAGGGCGTGCTGGACGCCATGTTCGCCGCCCACACGCGGCTGCTCCACCATCTGGCCGACGGCGACTGGGAGGCGGCCCTTCCCGACCTGCTCCCGGCGTCCCAGCGGGAACGGCGCGCCGCGGTGGCTCTGGAAGGGCAGGGCCAGCCCATCCCGCCGCGGTTGCTCCACGAGGCCTTCTTCACGCACGCGACCTCGAAGCCGACGCGGGTCGCCCTGGTCACCGCCGACGGCGCCACAACGTCGTATGGCGCGCTCGCGGACGGCGCGCTGCGCATCGCCGCCGCCCTCCGCTCGTACGGCATACGCGACGGCGACCTCGTCGCCGTCGCCCTCCCCAAGGGGCCCGACCAGGTCATGGCGGTGCTGGGCGTCCTCGCGGCCGGAGCGGCCTACGTGCCGATCGGCCTCGATCAGCCCGCGGAGCGGCGCGACAGGATGCGGGCCGCCGCGGGGATTCGCCTCACCATCGGGCCGGCCTCGCCCGGGGAAGCCACGTCGCAGACCGCCGGGCACCGAGTGCTCTCCCTCGGGGAGGCGCTGGAGCATTTTCCCCTGGATGGGCCCGCGCGACCGCCGGTCCACACGATCGCCTACGTGATCTTCACGTCGGGCTCGACCGGCGAACCCAAGGGAGTGCGGATCACGCACGCCGCCGCCTGGAACACCGTCTTCGACGTCAACGCGCGCCACGCCGTCGGCCCCGCCGACCGAGCGTTCGCGCTGTCCGCGCTCGACTTCGACCTGTCGGTCTATGACATGTTCGGCCTGCTGTCGGCGGGCGGCTCCCTGCTGATCCCCGGTGACGACCTGCGGCGCGAACCCGCCAAGTGGCCCGACCTCGTGCGCCGGCATGGCGTAACGGTATGGAACACGGTGCCGGCGCTCCTCGACCTCCTTCTGGAGGCCGAGGAGCACGCCCCAACCGAGGCACTGCGCGGCCTGCGGGTCGCGCTGATCTCCGGCGACTGGATCGGTCTCGACCTGCCGGGGAGGCTGCGCGAGCGCGCACTCCGGTGCCGGTTCGTCGCGATGGGAGGCGCGACCGAGGCGTCCATCTGGTCCAACACCTTCACTGTGGAGGAGGTGGACCCGAGCTGGGCGTCCATCCCGTACGGGCGCCCGCTGACAGGGCAGCGTTACCGGGTCGTCGACGGCGGCGGCCGCGACTGCCCCGACTGGACGGCAGGGGAACTCTGGATCGGCGGCGCCGGACTCGCCGACGGATATCAGGGCGACCCACGGCGAACGGCGGAGAAGTTCGTCGTGCGGGACGAGGAGCGCTGGTACCGCACGGGAGACCTCGGCCGTTTCCGGCCGGACGGGCTCATCGAGTTCCTCGGCCGGATGGACACCCAGCTGAAGATCGCCGGGCATCGGATCGAGGCCGGCGAGGTCGAGGCGGTCGCCGAAGCCCACCCGGACGTCTCACGTGCCGCGGTGGTGGCCGTGGGGGAACGCACCGCCCGGCGGATGGTCGCCTTCGCCGTCGTCCGCGACGATGCGGACGGTGCTCCGGACCGGGACGGCTCAGCTGCCCTTGCCGACGGGCTGTACGCCTGGTTCGGCGAGCACCTGCCCGCCTACGCCGTCCCCTCCCAGGTGCTGACGCTGCCCGCCCTGCCACTGACGGCCAACGGCAAGGTCGACCGCAACGCCCTGACTGCCCTGGCCGTGCAGGAGGCGCGGTCCACTGGCGCCGAACCTCCCCAAGGAGAGGTCGAAACCGCTCTGGCCGAGCTGTGGGAGGCCCGGCTGCCCGGCGCGGCACGAGACCGGAACGCCAACTTCTTCACCATCGGCGGGGACAGCCTGTCCGCGATCCGCCTTCTCGCCGCCGTGGAACGACGGTTCGGGGCCGGCGTCCCGATCCGCAGGTTCCTCGCGGCACCGACCATCGCCGCCCTGGGCGCCGAGATCACCAAGACCCTGGCCGCCGGCGCGGCCGAGACCGAAAGCGGGGAGCTGTGACCATCACCGAGCTGCTGGCCCGGTACGCACGTGACGGCGTTGACCTGTGGGCGCAGGACGGCCAACTGCGGTTCCGTGCGCCGAAGGGTTACCTGACCGAGGAACGGCGCGCGGAGCTGCGCTCGCACAAGGACGCGATTCTCCGCCACCTGGCCGAGACGGAGGAAGCCGCCACGCTTCGCCACGACAAGGCCACGCGTCACGACGCCTTCCCCCTGACGAGCGTCCAGGCCGCCTACCTGATCGGCCGGGCTGACGCCTACGCGTACGGCGGCGTCGCCTGCCACGCCTACGTCGAGCTGGATTACCCCGAACTCGACGAGGAGCGGGTCGCCGCGGTCTGGCGGAGCCTCATCGCACGACACGACATGCTGCGCGCGGTCGTCCACACCGACGGCTACCAGCGGGTCCTGCCCGAGGTGCCCGACCTGATCGTCACCACCACGCACACGGCCGAAGCGTCGCAGGCCGAGGCGGCCCGTAGGCAGACCCGTGCCAGGATGTCGACACGCCGGAGCCCGGCCGACCGGTGGCCGCTGTTCGACGTGCACATCACGCGCGGACCCGATGGGGCGGTCCTGCACCTGTCGTTCGACATGCTCGCCGTCGACCATGCCAGCGTGCGGATCCTCCTCGCCGAGTTCCACGCCCTGTACGAGGGGAGCGCCGACGAGCCGGCGCCGCTCGCCGTGACCTTCCGCGACGTTGTGCTCGCCCGGCGGGCCCTCGCCGACACTCCCGCGTACGCCCGCGACCGGGAGTACTGGACCGGACGGCTGGAGTCTCTCCCGCCCGCTCCGGAACTGCCGCTCGCCGAGCCCTGGGCCGCCGCCGACCGGCCCGCCGATGGCAGTGTCCGGTTCCGCCGTCTGGAACGCCGGCTGCCTGCGGCCGCCCGGCAACGCCTGATCCGGCGCGCCGCCGAGCACGGCCTGACCCTGCCGACGGTGCTCCTCACCGCGTACGCCGAAGTCGTCGGCCGCTGGTCGCGAGGCGCCAGGTTCACCCTCAACGTCCCGACGGTCGACCGCCCGCCGCTGCATGAGGACATCGACCGGATCGTCGGCGACTTCACCACGCTCGAACTGCTCGAAGTGGACCTGACCGAGCCCGTCGCCTTCGCCGAGCGGGTGCGGGCCGTCGGCGCCCGCCTGCTCGAAGATCTGGAGCACACCCTGTTCACCGGCTCCGAGGTGCTGGCTGAGCTGTCCCGCCGGGCCGGCGCGCCGGTGCTGATGCCGGTCGTCTTCACCAGCGCCCTCGGGACGGCCGCACCGGCCGGGAAGCCGCCGGAGGTCTCCTACGCGATCACCCAGACCCCACAGGTGTGGCTGGACTGCCAGGTCATGGAGCGGGGCGACACCCTCGTCCTGTCCTGGGACCTCCGCGACGGCGTCCTGCCCGACGGTCTCGCGGACGACATGTTCGAGAGCTACGTCGCCCTGGTGGAGCTCCTGGGCGCGGAGGGCGGCGAGGCGGTCGACGCGTGGCGGGCCCCGGCCCGCGTCGAGCTGCCCCCGGCCCAGGTCGCGCGGCGGGCCGAGGTGAACGCCACCGATGGTCCGCTGCCGGAGGCGCTGCTCCACGAAGCCTTCCTCGCCCGGGCGGTGTCCGCCCCCGGCGCGACCGCCGTGGAGACGCCGAACCGCACGCTGACCTACGGCCAGCTCCTCGGGCGGGCGGCGGTGGTCGCGGATCAGCTGGCCGCGGCGGGCCTGCGCCCCGCCGAACCGGTGGCCGTGTGGATGGACAAGGGCTGGGAGCAGATCGTCGCCGTGCTCGGCACCCTGCTGGCGGGCGGCGCCTACCTGCCCGTCGACACCGCGCAGCCCGCTGCCCGCCGCGACACCATCCTCGCCGACGCCGCGGTGCGGATCGTGCTCACCCAGTCGTGGCTGGCCGAGCTCGGCGACCTGCCCGCCGGCGTGTCGGCCGTTGTCGTGGACGGGCTGCCGGAAGGCGCCCTGTCCCACACCGCGCCCGTACGCCGCGTGGCACCCGACGACCTCGCCTACGTCATCTACACCTCCGGCTCCACCGGCACGCCGAAGGGGGTGATGATCAGCCACCGGGCCGCGCTGAACACCGTCGAGGACATCAACCGCCGCTACGGCGTCAACGCCGACGACCGCGTGCTCGGCATCGCCGGTCTCGGCTTCGACCTGTCGGTCTACGACATCTTCGGCCCGCTGTCGGCCGGGGGCGTCCTCGTGCTGCCGGACGCGGCACGCCGCGGCGACCCCTCTCACTGGGCGGAGCTCATCTCCGACCGGGACATCACGGTATGGAACTCGGTCCCCGGCCAGATGCAGATGCTCTGCGACTGGCTGCGCTCCGAGCCCCCGAGCGACGGCCAGACGCTGCGCCTGGCCATGCTGTCCGGGGACTGGATCCCGGTGAGCCTGCCCGACGAGGCGCGCGCGCTCCTCCCCGGCCTGCGGGTCGTCTCGCTCGGCGGCGCCACCGAAGGCTCCATCTGGTCGATCGCCCACCCCGTCGACGAGGTGGACACCGCCAGGCCCAGCATCCCGTACGGCAAGCCCCTGACCAACCAGTACTTCACGGTGCTCGACCACGCCATGCGGCCCCGGCCCGACTGGGTCACCGGGGAGCTGTACATCGGCGGCGCCGGAGTGGCCATGGGCTACCTCAACGACGACCTCCGTACGGCCGAGCGCTTCGTCACCGACCCCGCCGGCGGTGCGCGGATCTACCGCACCGGCGACCTCGGACGTTACCTTCCGGACGGGACCATCGAGTTCCTGGGCCGCGAGGACGCCCAGGTGAAGATTCGCGGCTACCGGATCGAGCTGGCCGAGGTGGAGGCGGCCGTGCAGGCACACCCGGCGGTCGCCGCCGGGGCGGTCGTCGTCGACGACTCGGCCGCCGGTGGACGCCGCTTGGCGGCGTTCGTCGAGACCGCGCGCCGCGACCCCGGCGCCTCCGGATCCCGGGCCGCCGCCCGAGTCCACGAGGCCGCGGCCGACGCCGTACGGCGCGCCTCCGCGGAGGTCGACGCCGAACGACTCGCCGCCTTCCTCGACGCGCTCGACGAGGTCGCGCTCTCGGTGATGACCCGGGTGCTCGTCGGGGCCGGGCTGTTCGCCGACGGCGCCGCGCACACGGCCGACGAGGTGTGCGCGGCTTTGCGCTCGACTCCCCGTCACCGGCACATCGTGCGCCGCTGGCTGCGTGTGCTCGCCGGCCGGAGCCGCCTGAAATTCGACACTGGCACCGGAGCCTTCGGCCTCTTACATGTCGCCTCCGCCGAGGAGCTGGACGAGGCCTGGCGGCGGGCGGCCGACCTGGAACGCGAGGTGGGCTGGAGCACCGAGTTGCTCGAGGTGATGCGCACCTGTGCCGATCGGCTCGCCGACCTGGTGGCCGGCGACGTCGACATCCGCACGCTGCTCTTCCCCGGGGCCGGCACGGACGCGGCCGACGCGGCCTACCGCGACAACCTGGCCATCAGGCACCTCAACCAGGCCGTCGTGGCCGCCGTCCGGCAGATCGCCGCGGGCCACGCGGGGGAGGAGCGGCTGCGCGTCCTGGAGGTGGGCGGCGGCGTCGGTGGCACGACCGGCGAGCTCGTGCCGGCGCTCGCGGAGTTCGGCGTCGACTATCTGTTCACCGACTCCTCGGCGTTCTTCCTCAGCGAGGCGCGGGAACGGTTCGCTGACCATCCCTGGGTGCGCTACGAACGCTTCGACGTCGACGAGGACATCCGCGAACAGGGATTCGCGCCGAACTCCTTCGACGTCGTGGTGTGCGCCAACACGCTGCACGCGGCGTCCGACGCGGAGGCGGCGATGTCGCGGCTGCGTGAGCTGCTGGTGCCCGGAGGGTATCTGGTGTTCGTTGAGAACACCAAGGACGACCACGCGCCGCTGCTGGTGTCCATGGAGTTCCTGGAGGTCGCGGGGCGCACCTGGACGGACCTCCGCGAGCACACCGGGCAGTCCTTCCTCACCGCCTCGCAGTGGAGGGATGTGCTGGCCCGCCACGGCGCCGCGGACGTCGTCTCGCTCCCGGAGCCGGGCGACCCGCTGATCGCGACGGGCCAGGAGCTGTTCCTGGCCCGGATGAAGACCGACCGCGTCCATACGACCATCGGAGAACTCGCCCGCGGCGCGTCGACCCGGTTGCCCGAGTACATGGTCCCCTCGGTGTGGCAGATCGTCGACGCGCTTCCCCGCACCGCCAACGGCAAGACCGACCGGGCCCTGCTGCGCTCCTGGCTGCCCCGCGACGCCGCTCAGGCCGCTCCGCCCGCCGACGACCGGCCGATGGACGAGCTGGAGAGCAGGCTCGCCGAGCTGTGGGCGGAGCTGCTCGCGACGGAGCACGTCGGCCGCACCGACGACTTCTTCGCGCTGGGCGGGGACTCCCTGCTCGTCGCCCGCATGGTCGGCCGGCTGCGGGAGCGCATCCCTCAGGCCGCCGAACTGGAGTGGGAGCTCGTGCTCCGCCACATGCTGCGACAGCCCACGGTGGCCGGGCTCGCCGCGTTCCTGCGCGGCCTGACCGGCGAATCCCCGGCTGCCGGGTCCGAGGGACCGCGCGACCCCGTCATCCACCTGCACGGCGCCCGCTCGGCCGACGAAACCACCACGGTCCTGGTCCACGCGGGCACCGGGACGATCATGCCGTACCGGGCGCTGATCACGGAGATCAGGCGCCGCTCCCCGGGCGTCGCGAACGTCGTGGGTGTGGAGGTGCCCGAGCTCGACGGCTACCTGGCCGCCCCGCCCGAGGGACTCATCGAGCGGCTCGCCGCCGACTACGCCCGCGCGCTCAAAGTGGCCGGCGGCAGCCGCTTCCACGTCGTCGGCTACTGCCTCGGCGGCCTGATCGCGACCGAGGTCGCCCGCAACCTGGCCGAGTCGGGCGCGCAGGTGGAGACCCTGACGGTGATCAGCAGCCACAGCCCCCGATTCCGCCTCGACGACGAGCTACTGTCGGAGTACGCGTTCGCCGTCATGATGGGCATCGATCCGGCCGACCTCGGTTTCCCCGGTGACCAGCACCGGGTGGCCGCCGCCGCGGACGCCGTTCTCGCCGATAGCCCCGGTGTCCTGCCCGACGGCGGGCTCGCCGCCCTCACCGGTGAATTCTCCGACGTCGCCGAGCGGTTCCGCGCTCTCGCCGAAGTGCCGCGCGCCACCCGCATCGCCCGGATGTGCGAAGCAGTGCCCGCGTCCGCCGGGAATTACGAGCCGGACCACATGACCCGGCTGTTCTCCGCCTTCCGCCAGAGCGTCTTCGCCATCACCCGCTACAACGCCGAGCCGTACGCGGGTGACATCACCTTCCTCCGGCACGACGGGGCGTATCCCTTCCCCGGCAGCAAGGCCGCCGTCACCGAGTACTGGGATGAGCTGACGCTCGGCAACCTGGAGATCGTCGACATCGGCGGCGACCACTTCAGCTGCCTGTCGGTCGAACACGCCCCCGCGATCCTGAAGATCCTCGGCGAGCTGACCGGCGGGGCGGTGATCCGATGACGGGGCAGCGTGTCGTAGGGGTGCTGGGCGCCTCCGGAGCGGTGGGCCGGGCCGCCGTGCGCGAACTCCGGGACCTCGGCCACACCGCGCTGCGTCTCGGCGGCCGCCGCGTGGACGCGCTGCGGGAGGTGAACGACCACGACGGCCCCGTCGGCGACATCGTGCGGACGGATCTGGAAGACCCCCGGAGCCTGGCCGCCTTCGCCGAAGGATGCGACGTCCTGCTCAACTGCGCGGGCCCGACCTACCGGCTGAGGGCCACCGTGGCCTCCGCAGCGCTGGCCGCCGGAGCGCACTGCGTCGACGTCGCCGGCGACGACCCCGCTGCGGAGGACCTCCTCGCCGCGGGCGACCCCGCCGAGGACGGCAGGACCGTGGTCCTGTCCGCGGGTGCGCTGCCCGGACTGTCTGCCATCCTGCCCCGATGGCTTGCCCGGCAGGGATTCGACAGCGTGTCCGGGCTGGTCGCCTACTGCGGCGGGCTGGAGCCCTGCTCCCCGACCGTGGCAGTGGACCTGATGCTTTCGCTCACCGCCGGAGGCGCGGACGGCGCCGCCTACGGTGAGGCTCTGGCGGCCATCCGCGGGGGCCGGCGGGTCTCGCGGGCCCTGCGGGCCGTCGAGGACACGGTGCTCGACGGTTTTCCCGGTCGCGTGGCCGTACAGCCGTATCTCAGCGGCGAGACCGAGCGCCTCGCCACGCGTCTCGGGCTGGCCCGGGTGGACTGGTTCAACGTCCACCCGGGTCCCCAGGTCCACGCCGTGCTCAACCTTCTGCCTGCCCGCCTGGCCGCGGGCGCGGGGCTCGACGAGCTGGCCGACCGGCTCATCCTCGCGGCCGATCTCGACCTCGCCGGACGCACGCCCTTCTACGCGCTCGACTTCCGCATGACCGGGACGGAGGCGGGTGGACCGGCGCAGCGCCGCCTGACCGTGCGCACCGGGAGCAGTTACCGGCTCACGGCGGCCGTCGGGGCGCTGGCGGTGGACGCGGTGACGCGCGGAATCGTGCCACCCGGTGTGCACTTCGCCTGCGACGTGCTCGACCCCGAGGCCGTCGTCGCCCGACTCCGCGCCGACGTCGGCGAGAGGTTCGAGCTGTTCTCCGGTGCTTTCCAGGGGGAACTGGCCGGTGCCCTGGCTGAGGAAGGTGTGCTGTGAGCCGGGCCCTGCGAGTGGTCGTGTGCGGCACCAACTTCGGCCGCTTCTACGCCGAGGCCGTCCTGTGCCATCCCGGCTACGTCCTCGCCGGGATCGTCAGCCGCGGATCGGCCGCCTCCCGCGACCACGCACGCCGTCTCGGCGTGCCGCACTACACCCATGTCGATGAGCTGCCGGACGACGTGGACGTCGCGTGCGTCGTGGTCGGCTCGTCGATCTCGGGCGGGGCCGGCACCGAACTGGCGATGTCCTTGATCGGGCGCGGCATCCACGTCCTGCAGGAGCATCCCGTCCATCTCGCCGAGATGACGGCGTGCCTGAAGCTCGCCCGCCGCCACGGGGTGCAGTACCGCGTCAACACGCACTATCCGCATGTGGAACCGGTGCGCGCGTTCAGCGAGGCGGCCCGCAGGCTCGCCGGCAGGCAGCGGCCCCTGTTCGTGGACGCCGCCACCCCCGTTCACCTGATGCAGCCGATGATGGACATCCTCGGCCGGGCGCTCGGCTCGCTGCGGCCATGGGGGTTCGCCGACCCGCCCGTCGTGCCCGACCGGCTCGGCCCGCAGCCGTTCCGCACGGTGCAGGGCACGCTCGGCGGCGTGCCTCTGACGCTGCGCGTGCATCATCAGATGGATCCGGCGGACCGGGACAACCACGCCCTGCACTGGCATCGGGTCTCCATCGGCACCGAAGGGGGAGTGCTCACACTCGCCGACACCCACGGACCCGTGCTGTGGAGCCCCCGGTTGCATGTCGGACGAGACGCCGACCACCGGTTCGTGCTCGACGCACCCGACGCCGACCACCTTGACCTCACCACGACCTCGGTGATCGGCCATACCGGGACGTTCCGCGACGTGTTCGCGCAGCTGTGGCCGCAGGCCATCGCCCGTGCCCTCGATGGGTTCAAGGACGCGGTGGCCGAAGGGCGGGACGCGCTGGGCGCCGCGCAGTACGACCTCGCGGTGTGCCGCATCTGGTCGGACCTGGCCGCACGGCTCGGGCCGCCCGACGTCGTCCGCCCGCCCGCGCCCCGCCCTCTTCCAGCCGGGGAGCTGTTTCCCGATACCCTGCCGAACGGCCGGGGACCCGCCGCCTCATCAGGATCGACGCGGCCGGCGGACGGCGACACGCCGGCCCCCTACACGCCGTCCGCCGAGTTCTTCGACCTCGTGGCCGCCGAGCACACCGCCACCGCGAGCGCGGCGGCCGTCGCGGACGCGCTGTCCGACGTGGACCCGTCCGACGGGCCGGTGGTCGACATCGGCGCCGGCACCGGCCTGGTCACCGAGGCCGTCGCCCGGGCCCTGCCCGGCGTGGAGATCCTCGCCTGCGAGCCGGCCGTCGCCATGAGAGCCGTACTCACCAGCCGCGTCTTCAGCGACCCGTACCTGCGCTCCCGGGTGACGATCACCGCGGACGCGGCCCCCGAATTGGAGCTCCCCGACCGGATCGGCGCCGTCCTGCTGTGCGGCGTGCTCGGTCACCTGGACGCCGATCAGCGCCGGCGGCTCTGGGAGCGGATCCTGCCCCGGCTGTCCCCCTCCGGAGTCGTGGTCGTCGAACTCATGGGAGTGGACCACCCCCTGGTCCTCCCCGAGACCCGGCTGGCCACCGCCAGGGCCGGACACCACCGCTACGAATGGTGGTTGTCGGGCGCACCCGACGGCGCCGACACCACGAGGATGCGGCTGCACAGCGCCTGGCGGGTGTACCGCCACCACGACGACCGGGACCACGACGAACGGCCCTTGCGCGAGGTGCACGACTCCTATCACTGGATCCCCTTCGGGCTGAGCCAGGTCGCGGCGGAGTCCGGGCTCCACGCCCGGCCCCTGTCCACCCGGCCTGGTATGCCGCCGCTCGCAGTACTCACCCGCGCGCCGGCCACGACCTCCCGATGACCCTCCCGCCTGTCTACGGCAAAGGACAACCCATGAGCACGACCATCCCTACCGGTCCTTCCGGCTCGGGAAACCACGAGGACTCCGCGCCCTGTATGGCCCGGCCCCGCGACTTCCCCATACGGCGGGGTTGCCCATTTGCTCCGCCCGAGGACTACGCGCGCCTGCGCACCGAGGAGCCCGTCGCCCGGGTCACCCTGCCCACGGGACGCGAGGCCTGGGTGGTCACCCGCTACGAGGACGTGCGAGAACTCCTGGCGGATCCCCGCATCAGCGCCGACATCCGCCGCGCCAACTTCCCCGCGCTCGGCGAGGGCGAACAGGAGATCGGGGCGCGACTGCGGCCCTTCATCCGCACCGACGCCCCGGAGCACACGCGCTACCGCCGGATGCTGCTCCCCGAATTCACCGTACGCAAGACCCGCGCGATGCGGCCCGCCGTCCAGGCCATCGTGGACGACCTCATCGACGCCATGCTCGCGTCCGGGGGACCTGTCGACTTCGTGCCCGCCTACGCCAACGCCGTCTCCACCTCGGTCATCTGCGAGCTGCTGGGCATCCCCAAGGAGAACCTCGAGTTCTTCCGCGACGTCACCCGCATCTCCGGCTCCCGCAGCAGCACCGCCGAGCAGGTCGCCGAAGCGCTCGGCGGCCTGTTCACACTGATCTCCGACCTGGTGGCGCAGCGCCAGGAACAGCCCCGCGACGACCTGCTGTCCAAGCTCGTCGTCGACCACCTGCAGACCGGTGACATCACCCTGAACGAGCTGCTGTCCACCGTCGGCATCACCATCAACGCCGGCCGCGAGACCAGCACGAACATGCTGGCCTTGAGCGCACTCCTGCTCATCCGGCGCCCGGAACTGGCGCAGGAACTGCGCGCCGATCCCTCCCTCATGCCGGCTGCCGTCGACGAGCTCCTGAGGGTGCTGTCGATCGCCGACTCCATCCCGCTGCGGGTCGCCGCCCGGGACATCGAGATCTCCGGCCACGTCATCCCCGCGGACGACGGCGTCATCGGCCTGCTCGCCGGGGCCAACCACGACCCCGAGCAGTTCCCCGACCCCGGCCGCGTCGACTTCCACCGCCCGGACAACCACCATGTCGCCTTCGGCTACGGGATGCACCAGTGCATCGGCCAGCACCTGGCCAGGCTGGAGATGGAAGTCGCCCTGGGGACGCTGATCCGCCGCATTCCGACGCTCCGCCTGGCGGTGCCCTACGAGGAGGTCGAGTTCAAGCACGAGTCGGCGACGTTCGGCATCGAACGGATGCCGGTGACATGGTGAACGTCTGGATCTCCCGGGAAGACCGGGACGCACGAGCGGGCACGGGGCGGCTCGGGCCATGGCTCCGGTGCTGGAGCCCCCGCCCCACCGCCCGTCTGCGCCTGGTCTGCCTTCCGCACGCCGGAGGCGGCGCCAGCTCCTACCGGCCGTGGGCGGCACTGCTGCCGCCGCAGGTCGAGCTCCTCGTCGTCCAGTACCCGGGGCGGGAGGACCGCTTCGACGACCCCATGGTGGACGACATGGCGGATCTGGTCGCGGGGATCGCCGACGACCTGCGGCCGGTTCTCGACCGTCCATATGCGCTGTTCGGTCACAGCATGGGTTCGGCCGTCGGCTGGGAGCTTGCCCTAGAGCTGCGCCGGCGCGGGGCTTCCGAGCCGCGCCGGATGTTCGCCTCGGGCCGCGCGGCTCCGGGGACCGCGACCACGGGCGAGGTCCACCGGCAGCCGGACGAGGCCCTTCACAGGGAACTCGAGCGGCTCGGCGGCACCACAGGGGAGGTGCTGGCCGATCCCGGCCTGCGCGCGGTGGTGCTCGGGTGCGTGCGCAACGACTACCGCCTCATCGAGACCTACCGTCCTGAGCGCCACACTCCGCTGCACTGCCCGATCGACGTGTTCACCGGGGACGCGGACCCGGAGCTGCCGCCCGAGACAGTGAACGAGCGGGCCGGAGGGTGGGCGGACCTGACCACCGCGGGCACCGAGACGCGCGTGTTCCCGGGGGACCACTTCTACCTCAACCGCCGGCGACGAGAGGTGGTCGCGTCGGTCCTGCGCCGGTTGGACCCATCGCTTGCACCGAACGGTCAGACCTGGCCGAGCACCCCGTGACCGTCCGCCACGACCAGGAGCAACCGTGATCGACTACTACTCGCCGTCCGCCGAGTTCTATGAAATGGTCGCCACACGCCACACGGCCAGCAGCGGGCCGCCCCTCACCCGAGTGCTCGCCGACGTCGATGTCTCGCACGGGCCCGTGCTGGAGATCGGCGCCGGCACCGGCCGGATCACCGAGGTCATCGCCTCCGCGCTGCCCGAGGCGGACATCGTCGCCGCCGAGCCGTCCGCCACCATGCGCGCCGTGCTCACCTCACGGATCGCGCGCGATCCGGACCTGCGCCGCCGTGTCACCGTCGTCGACGGCTCGGCGCAGGACATGGAACTGCCCGAACGGCTCTCGGCGGTTGTGATCTTCGGGGTGGCGGGGCACCTGACCCCCGCCGAGCGGGGCTCGCTGTGGCGGCGGCTGTCCGACAGGCTGCCCGACGGCGGCCTCATCGTCGTCGAGCTCATGGGCGTGTCCTCGCCGCGTGTCATTCCGCCCGTGATGTCCCTGCGGGAGACCATCGGCCGCCAGACCTACGAGTGGTGGATCGGCGGCGAGCCCGCGCACGGAGACGCCATGCGCTTCACCACCACCTGGAAGGTGCTCCGGGACGGCCGGACCGTACGCGAGGTCGCCGACGACTACATCTGGCACACCTTCGATGTCGCCCGCCTCGCCCGTGAGGCCGGGATGACCAGCCGCCGCATCACCGAGGCGGCCGGGCAGGCCATTCCCGAGATCGGAGTTCTCGTCAAGTGATGCGAAAGCCGTCACATCCGGTCGCGAACCGGCCCTCCCCGCCGGACGACACTCCGCCGCCTCCGTTGCGCGGCATTCTCCGCCAAGTTCGGGGCCGCCTCATCACGGCCGTCGTCCTCCAAGCCGCCGCGGCGGTGGCCGGTGTCACTCCCTTCGTCGCCGTGGCGCGGATCGCCGTCCACCTCACCGGCGACTCCCGTCCCCAGGCCGACGACCTGTGGCCCCTGGTCACCGTGGCCTGTGTCTCCGGGCTCACCGCCCTCGTGCTGGGCTCGGCGGCGGGGTTCGTCAGCCACATCGCCGACAACGACCTGCAACTCGCCCTCCGCCGGCGGCTGGCCGCCCACACCGGCGGCCTGCCGCTGGGCTGGATCAGCGCCGGAGGCGCGAGTCAGATCAAGCGAGCCGTACAGGACGACGTCCGCGCACTTCACACGCTCGTCGCCCACACCCTGCTCGACGTTACGGCCTTGCTCGTCGCGCCCGCCGCGGCGCTGGTTTATCTGTTCGCCGTCGACTGGCGTCTCGCGCTGCTCAGCATCCTGCCGCTCGCCCTTGGCGCATACCTGTTCGGCCGGGCGATGTCCGGGGCGGCGGCCCAGATGGCCGAGTACGGCGCGGCACTCGGCCGGATTTCCTCGACCGCCGTCGAGTACGTCACCGGCATCGCTGTGCTGAAGACCTTCGGCCGAGGACGCAAGGGCCACGATCGGTTCCTCACGGCGACCGACGGTTTCGCCGACTTCTTCACCACCTGGGTCCGGACCACGCTGGTCACCTCCACCGGAGCCCTGCTCGTCGTCTCCCCGGTTCTCGTGCTGCTCCTGCTGGCCACTGCCGGGACCGTGCTCGTGGCCAACGGGTGGATGACCGGCGCGGACCTCGTCCCGTTCATGCTGCTGGGGCCCGCTGTCGCCGCCCCGATGAGCGTGGTCGGCACCCGGGTCCAGCAGATCAGGGCCGGCCAGGCGGCGGCGGCTCGGATCTCCGCCCTGCTCGGCAGGCCGGCCCTGCCGCAGGCCGACAAGCCCCTCACCCCAAAGGGGTCCCGCGTGTCGATGCGCGGAGTCTCCTTCTCCTACGACGGGCACATCGACGTGCTGAGCGGCGTCGATCTCGACCTCAAGCCCGGAACGATCACCGCGCTCGTCGGACCCTCCGGATCGGGGAAGTCCACCCTCGCCTCCCTGCTGCTCCGCTTCCAGGACGTCACGGCCGGGGCCGTGACTATCGGGGGCGTCGACGTCCGCCACATGTCATCCGCCTGCCTTTACCAAAATGTCGGCTTCGTCCTCCAGGACGTGCGACTGCTGCATGCCTCCGTCGCCGACAACATCCGTCTCGGCCGTCCCACAGCTACCGATGAGGAGGTCGAACGGGCGGCACGGGCCGCCCAGATCCACGACAGGATCGCCGCGTTGCCCGACGGCTACGCCACCGAGGTCGGAACCGGGGTCACCTTTTCCGGCGGGGAGGCGCAACGTGTCTCCATCGCCCGCGCTCTGCTGGCCGACGCGCCCGTGCTCGTCCTGGACGAGGCGACGGCGCATGCCGACCCCCACTCCGAGGCTCTGATCCAGACCGCGCTGTCTACGCTGGCCGCCGGCCGTACGGTCCTCGTCATCGCGCACCGGCTGTCGACGATCCGCCAGGCCGACCAGATCGTCGTGCTCGACGGCGGACGCGTCGCCGAGCGGGGCGGCCACGAGGAGTTGCTGGTCGCGGGCGGGCGCTACGCCTCCCTGTGGAAGGCACAGTCCACCGGACGAAATGCACAGTCCACCGGGCGAGACGAGACGGGTGAACAGGCGCCCGTTCCGTCTCCGGCCGGCCTCGGCCGATCCGACGACGCGCGAGAGGGAACCCCGCGATGATCCGTGATCTTCACCGTGTGCTCGGATCCGAAGGATCGGGCCTGCTGAACCGCCTTCTCGTCACGCAGGCCGGTGCCGCCGCCCTTCAGGGCGTCGCCTTCGCCCTCCTGGTGCCTCTCCTGCGGGCCCTGCTCGGTGACGCTTCCGGCGAGGCCTGGCCGTGGCTCACCGCCTTCGTGATCTGTTCGCTCGGGTATGCGATCTTGCAGGCGATCGGTCTCAGCCGCGGCTTCACCGCAGGCTCCCGGCTGTCTCGCGTGCTGCACCGGCGTCTCGCCGAGCACGCCCTGAACCTGCCTCTCGGCTGGTTCACGGCCGGGCGAGCCGCTGGCTTCAGCAGGCTGGCCGGGCAGGACGTCATCCAGGTGATGAACATGCCGGCCCACCTGTTGCGCCCGCTGATCACCTCGGTGCTGACGCCGGTCACCATCGTCGTGGCGAGCCTCTTCCTCGACATGCGGGTCGCGCTCGTGCTGGTGCTATGTGCGCCCGTGCTGCTGGCCGTCCACCTGTGGAGCACCTCCGTGGTGCGCAGGCTGGACGACGGCCGCGACGGCGCCATCGCGGAGTCGGCCGACCGCGTCCTGGAGTTCGTGCGGAACCAGTCGGTGCTGCGCGCGTTCGGCAGGACGGCCGAAGGCTACGGCGCGCTCGACGACGCCCTGGTGGGGGAGGCCCGGGGGGATCGCCGGCTCATCCAGCGCGGCACCCCGGGCCTCGTGTCCTTCGCCTTCGCCGCCCGGATGGTCTTCGCGCTGCTGCTGGCCCTGTCGGTGTCATGGACGCTGGACGGCTCCCTGGACGTCGCGACCATGCCCGCCCTGCTGGTGCTCGTCGGCAGGCTCACTGACAGCGTGTCCACCGCGGCCGATCTCGGTGCCGGGATGCGGATCGCGCGGGGCAGTCTCCTGCGGCTGCGCGCCGTGCTCGACACACGCCCCTTTCCCCGGCCTGCCGAGCCCCGGCTGCCCGACGGGGCCGACGTGGAATTCGATCAGGTGAGCTTCGACTACCCGCAGAACACGCCGGTGGGGCTGGGCCCGTCCGCAGGGCGGCGGGACCCGTTGCTCGCCAACGTGAGCTTCCGCATCCCCGAGCGCAGCATGACCGCGCTCATCGGCCCGTCCGGAGCCGGGAAGACCACGGTCGCCCGCCTGCTCGCCCGCTTCTGGGACACGACGGGTGGCACAGTACGCATCGGCGGCGTCGACGTGCGGGACATCTCTCCCGAGGATCTGGCCGCGTCGGTCTCGATCGTCTTCCAGGATGTCTACCTCTTCGAGGGCACGATCGAAGACAACGTGCGCATCGGCGACCCGGAGGCGAGCGAGGAGACACTCCACCGGGCGGCCACCCTGGCCGGACTGGACCAAGTGGTCCGGACGCTGCCCGACGGCTGGTCGACAGTGGTCGGAGAAGGCGGAACCGCCCTGTCCGGTGGCCAGCGCCAGCGTGTCGCCATCGCCCGGGCCCTCCTCAAGGACGCGCCGATCCTCGTGCTCGACGAGGCGACCGCCGCTCTCGACCACGAAAGCGAGGCGGTGCTGACCTCGACCCTGCAGGCGCTGGCCTCGCAGAAGACGCTGCTCGTCATCACACACCGGCTCAGCACAGTGCTCACCGCCGAGCAGGTGCTCGTCATGGAAGGCGGGCGGATCACCGAACGCGGCGTGCACGACGAGCTGATGGCCCTGGGCGGCACCTACGCCGCCTTCTGGGACCAGCGCAGCAGGGCCGAGGGATGGCGGTTGGAGCCCGCTCGATGAACCTGCCCACCCCGACAACGACGACCGGTGGCGCCGACGGTGTCCACATGACAAGGAGCACGACGATGAGTATCGAACCGGCCACGATGTGGGCGGACTGGGCACGAGCGGTGCCCACCCTCGGGCACTCGGTCGTCCACGACGCCCCCGACGACCCGGCCGCCGCGGCGGTACGGCTCGCGCGGGCCGGGCTCGACGAGGAACACGTGGTCTATGAGCAGGCCGGGATCTGGTATTTCGCCGCGGGCAGCGCCGTCACGCTCACCGTGGACGCGGTGCGGGTGGTCGCCCGTGCCCGGGGCCGCTCCTGGACCGTGCCTATTGACGGCCCGCCGCTGGACCTGGTCGCCGATGCGGTCGCGGCGCTGGGGCAGTCCGGCGCGGCAGACCTGTACGGGTGGGCCGCCTTCGAACTCGCCCACATGCTCCATGGCGACCCCGCCGAGGCGGGGACCGAGCCGCTCCTGCACCTCATCGTGCCCAGCGTCGAGGTCGCGCTGCGCCCCGGTAAGGCCGAGGTGCGCTCGATCGGCGACACCTGGACCAGGAAGGTCTGCGCCCTCCTCGCGGACGCGGCCGCGCCCGATGCCGAGGCGGCGGTGGCCCTTCCGGCGCTGCCCGACGCCGAGAAGCTCATCGCCGTGGGCGGGCCCGCCTACCGGCAGGCGGTCGCCCGCGGCGTCGCCGACATTCACGCGGGCCTCGTCGGCAAGGCCGTCCTCTCGCGGGCTGTGCCTCTGCCTCCGGGCGGCGTGCCGGACTTCGCCGCCTCCTACCTCGCGGGCCGCCGGGCGAACACCCCCGCGCGATCCTTCTTGCTGAAACTCGGCGGCTGGCAGGCGGCCGGCTTCAGTCCGGAGACCGTGGTCGAGGTCGACCCGAGCGGGCGCGTCTCCACCCAGCCACTCGCGGGGACCCGTGCTCTGGGGCCGGATCCGGAGGAGAACGAGCGTCTGCGCCGTGAGCTCCTCACGGATGCGAAGGAGGTGCACGAGCACGCGATTTCCGTACGGCTCGCCTGCGAGCAGATGGAGTCGATCTGCAGGCCAGGATCGGTGATCGTCGAGGAGTTCATGACGGTCAAGGAGCGTGGTTCTGTACAGCACCTCGCCTCCCGGGTCGCCGGGAGCCTGGAGGAGGCCGTCGGAACTTGGCAGGCGTTCGCGGCTCTCTTCCCGGCCATCACGGCCACCGGTGTGCCGAGAGCGGCCGCCCTCACCGCCCTGGCCCGGCATGAGGTGGAGCCCAGGGGGCTTTACGGCGGAGCGGTGTTCCGGGTGGGGACGGACGGCTCACTCGATGCCGCGCTGGTCCTGCGGACGCTGCTCGGCCGGGGAGCGCGCACCTGGCTTCGTGCCGGAGCCGGAGTGATGGGGCAGTCCGCCCCTGAGCGTGAATACGAAGAGACGTGCGAGAAGTTGCGGAGCGTTGTCCCGTATCTGCGCTTCCATAGCTTTTTGGGCGATTCTGACAATTTTTCCGGCCAGCTTTAACCGCAGTACGCAGTAATTGCGGTCATCCCGGGCCAGGGTCTGTCCGAATACGGCACGTCTGCGCGCCAAGCCACCGGGCGTGATGTCGGCTTACTCGTACGGCTCGCTCGGCTGCGGGATCTGCGTCACCCGGCCGGCGGTCATCTCCGGGGGCACGGTACCGTTCGGGATCTTGCGGGATCGTGGCGGGACCCAGGTGCCGGTCACCTCGACCCAGGTGTCGTCGGGCGGTGGAGCGGCGCCGAGCACGGCCACCTTGAGGGCGATGGCGTCGGCCGCGCAGCAGCTCATCTGCATGCGGGTGACGTACCAGCGGTCTTTCTTCTTCGACCGTACGACGAAGCCGGTCAGGCGGACCTTCTTGCCGGTGAGCGTGCGCTTGCGGAAGTCCCAGGCCCGGCCGATGAACTCGCCCACGGCCATCGGAGTGATCTTCTCGCCGGAGAGCGGGACGTAGGAGCCGGCCGTCGCCGGCGGCCGGATGGGCGCGTCCTCGCCACGAGCGGCGAAGGCGCCCAACGCGGGAGGCGCGATCAGGATGATCGCGAAGACGGGCAGGGAGAGCAGCCAGCCCACCTTCGGCGCCTGCGTGTGGTCGTGGCCCTCGGCGTGCTTCCCCCGCTGTTCGTGGACGTGTTCGTCGTGAGCGTTCGCGTACGGACGCCGCCACTCCTGGACGAGGCCGATGATCCCGAGGGCGAGGACGACCACCCCTGCGGCGAGCAGGAAGGGGCGGAAGCCGGGTTTCACGTAGTTGAGGTACGACCTGGTCAGGGCGGTTATCCAGAGCACGACGCCGCCGAGCAGGGTCAGCACGAGACTCTGGGACATGCGGCTCACAGGAGGACTCCTCCGAGCGCCGAACTGACCATGACGGCGAGCAGGAACGTCAGCGGGACGAACCGCATCGCGAAGGCCCGGCCGAAGGTTCCCGCCTGCAGGGCGATGAGCTTCAGGTCGACCATCGGCCCGACGACCAGGAACGCCAGCTTCGCCGTGGGGGAGAACGCGGTCAGCGAGGCCGCGACGAACGCGTCGGCCTCCGAGCAGATCGACAGCACGACCGCGAGAAGCGCGAGCACGACCGCCGACAGCACCGGGACGCCCGCCACCGAGGCCAGCCAGGTGCGGGGCACGATCACGTTGAGCGTGGCCGCGGTGATCCCGCCGATCACCAGGAACCCGCCCGCGTGGAGAAGGTCATGCCGCATGGCATCGCGGAACTCGGCCCACTTCGAGCCGCCCCGGGCCGTACGGGACGGCACCCGCAGCCACGACGACCGGCCGAAGCGCAGCCACAGCCAGCCGGCCGCGACCGCCACCAGGAGCGAGGCGGCGAACCGGGCCACGGCCATCATCGGCTGTCCGGGGAACGCCACGGCCGTGGCGACCACGACCACGGGGTTGACGGCGGGCGACGACAACAGGAACGCCAGCGCGGCCGCCGGGGTGACCCCACGCGACATCAGCCCCGAGGCGACCGGGACCGAGGCGCACTCGCAGCCCGGCAGCACCGCTCCGGCCGCCCCCGCTACAGGGACGGCGGCGTAGGGATTGCGGGGCAGGGCCTTCGTCCAGAACGACGGCGGGACGAAGGCCGCGATGGCCGCCGACAGCAGCACGCCGAAGACGAGAAACGGCAGCGCCTGCACGCAGATCGCCACGAAGACGGTCGCCCAGGTCTGCAGCGCCGGGGCTGTGAGCAGGGGGGTCAGCACCAGGCGGCCGACGACGAGAAGCGCGGCGAGCAGCGCGAACAGCCGGGGTGCCGCCGGAGGTGCGGCCGATCTGCGTCCCCATTCCGGGGGTGGTATCTCTGTCGACGACTCCACCGCGACCCGGTCTGACATGCGCCTCATCCTGGCAGAACTTCCCGGTGATCCTAGGGTCGCACGAGACCGGCAACCGGAGTCGCGCGTCGGCGTGACCAGCCGGTACGGGCGCGTACGGCGCCGACGGCGCGGCAGGCCAGGTAGATGACGAAGGCGATGGTGGTGACGTACGGGCTGATCGGGATGCTGCTGCCCAACGCGATGAGGATGCCGCCGACCACGGACGTGACGGCGAACAGGACGCTGAGCAGGGGGATCAGGCGGGGGGAGGCGGTCACCCGGGTGGCGGCGGCCGCAGGGGTGACCACCAGGGCGAGCACCAGCAGAGCGCCGACGATCTGGATGGTCGTGGCCACGGCGAGGCCCAGCACCAGGGTGAAGACAGGGGACAGAGCGCGTACGGGCACGCCGCGGGCGGCGGCGACGTCCGGATCGAGGCTGGCGAAGGTCAGCGGGCGCCAGACGACCGCCAGAGCGAGCAGGACGACGACCGACACGCCGATCAGCCAGGCCGTCTGCGGGGTGTCCACGGCCACGATCTGTCCGGTGAGCAGCCCGAACTTGTTGGCGGCGCGGCCTTTGTACAGCGACAGGAACAGCACGCCGAGTCCCAGTCCGAACGGCATCAGGACGCCGATGGCGGAGTTGCGGTCCCGGACGCGTACTCCCATGGCGCCGATGACCGCGGCGGCGAGGATCGATCCGGCCAGGGATCCTGCCACCACGTTCACCCCGAGCAGGAGCGCGGCCGCCGCGCCGGCGAAGGACAGCTCGGCGATCCCGTGCACGGCGAAGGCCAGGTCCCGCATCATCACGAACGTGCTGATCAGGCCGCCGACCACACCGAGCACGGCCGCGGCGATGATCGAGTTGGCGACGAGGGCCAGCAGCTGTCCATAGTCGTCGTAGTTGAAGATCTGGTGCCAGATGCCGGTGCTCATGACTGAACGCCTCCAGCAGGATCGGCGTGGTGCGGGATGGGGGCGCCGGCGATCAGGTAGCGGCCGTGGGCCCGGACCACCTCGACCGGGCCGCCGTACAGGTCGGACAGAACGGCGGACGTCATCACCTCGTCGGGGGTGCCGACTCGGAATCGGCCCCCGGCCAGGTACAGAACCCGGTCGACCAGTGGCAGGACCGGGTTGAGTTCGTGGGTGACGAAGAGCACGGCGGTGTCGCGGGTGCGCCGCCGCCGGTCGAGCAGGTCGACGATCGCGTGCTGGTGGTGCGGGTCGAGCGAGAGGAGCGGCTCGTCGCACAGCAGAAGCGCGGGATCGGTGGCCAGGGCCTGGGCGATGCGCACCCGCTGCTGCTCGCCGCCGGACAGCAGGCCGAGGGGCATGTCCGCGTACTCGTGCGCGCCCACCTCGGTCAGCAGGTCGTCGATGCGACGCCGCAGCCCTCTGCCGCCGAGGGGCAGGCCCCAGCGATGGCCGTCGACGCCGAGCCGTACGAGGTCGCGGGCGCGCAGCGGCGTGTGCGGGGCGACGGCGCGCTGCTGGGGGATGTAGCCGATCAGATCGCCGCCCCGCCGGGGCGGGCGGCCGTCGATCAGCAGGGTCCCGGCGGAGAGAGGCACCTGGCCCAGGACGGCGTGCAGCAGGCTGGTCTTGCCCGATCCGTTGGGCCCCAGCACGGCGACGAACTCGCCGCGGCGCAGCTCCAGATCCAGCCCGGACCACAGCACGCGCTCGCCACGGCGCAGTTCCGCATCGGTCAGGCTGAGGACGACGGGTGTTCCGCCGGTGGAGGCGGCCCGCGGTGCGATGGTGCCCGACTGCTCGGTCATCGGCCCAGGGCCTTGCCGAGCGCGTCGAGGTTGGCGGTCATCCAGCCGATGTAGTCCTTCCCGGAGGGCAGGGTCTCGGTGACCGGGACGACGGGGATGCCGTTGCCGGTCGCCGCTTCCCGGACCTTCTCGGTCTCCGGGCCGGCGGTCTGGGAGTTGTAGACCAGGGCCTGCACCTTCTTGCCGGTGAACAGGGCGAGGGTGTCCCGCAGGACGCGGGGGGAGACGTCGTTGCCTTCCTCGATGGCCTCGCTGAACTCCTCGGGGGCGGCGTTGGTCAGGCCACAGGCCTCGATCATGTACAGCGGGACCGGCTCGGTGATCGCCACGGCGGTGCCCTTCGCGGTCTGGGCGATGACCGCCTCCTGCTCCTCCAGCGACTTGAGCTTCTGCTTGAAGGTCTCGGCTCCGGCGGTGAAGGCGGCGGCTCCGGAGGGATCGGCCTTGCCCAGCGCGGCGGCGATGGAGTCGGCCAGCCGCGCGACGGACGGGAAGTCGTACCAGACGTGCTCGTTGAGCTCCTCCCCGGCGGCCGCGGTCTTCCCGGAGAGCTCGACCGCGTTCAGCACCTGGGCGGAGGTGTTGCCGGCGGCGTCGCGCATCGTGTCCATGAAGTCGTCGTAGCCGCCGCCGTTCTCGACGATCACCTTGGCCTTGGACAGCGCCAGCTGGTTCTGCGGATTGGCCTCGAAGGAGTGCGGGTCCTGGTCGGGGCTGGCGATGAACGAGGTCACCGCGACCTTGTCGCCGCCGATCTGCCGGACGATGTCGCCGTACACGTTGGTGGACGTCACCACGGAGATCGCGGCGGGGGAGACGGATCCGCTCGCGTCCGGCTCGGCCGATCCCGTGGGGGAGGACGATCCCCCGCACCCGGTCAGCAGCACAGAAGCCAGGCCGGCGAGGACGAGCACGGAGGGACGACGCAAGGGGGAGGCGTACATGTCGATCCTTGTCGGTAATGACAACGGTTTTCATTTGCAAACCTAGCATCGCCGCCTGGATCGGCCGTAATGGGGGCAGGACGCAGAGCATCACCGTCCGGCTGTTCGAGGTGGACGGTCGTCGAACTCAGCTTGCCGCCGGCGCTCTGGACGTCGGCATAGATCTCTCCCGTGCCGTTCTGGCCACCGTCGTGAAGAGGGGTGGCTCGTCGGGGTCGGGCTGGCGCGGCTCCTTCAGGAGGGATCGCGGGCGAGCAGGCCGTCGACGAGGAGTTGCAGCATTCGGCTGGCCTGGTCGCTGTCGGCGGCGGTCAGCATGATGCCCGCCATGCTGGCCGAGACGTCGGCCGGTTGGACGTCGGCACGCAGGCTGCCGTCGATTCGGCCGGCGTCGAGGATGGCGGCGATGGCGCCGTTGAGGTGCTCGCGGGTCTGGGCGGAGCTGATCGCACCGCTGGCGATCACCGCCCGCAGGGCCTCGGCCATGCCGTGTTTCGTGGCGACGAAGTCCTGGTAGCGGCGCATCCATTCGCGCATGGCGTCGGCCGGCGAGTGCTCGGCGACCAGGCGCGTGGCCATGGCGCAGAGACGGGCGAGTTCACTGCGGTAGACCTCCTCGACCAGGGCTTCGCGGGACGGGAAGTTGCGGTAGAGAGTGCCGACGCCGACTCCCGCCTCCTGGGCGATGGTCTCGATCTTGACGGGGTCCGCACCGCCGGCGGTCAGCGCGCGGGTGGCGGCGTCGATGATGCGCTGCCGGTTGCGCTGGGCGTCCCTGCGCGCGCCGGGGCGTCGTTCGAGCTCGGAAACTGCGATCACCTCACAAACGGAATCGGTTCCGGTTCTGCTAGGGTGGGCCTGAGTCAAGCGGAATCGGTTCCGCTTATGGTCATCGTATCCGGAGGGCCGCGACCATGACCACATCCCAAGCGAACGCGTACGGCAAGCTGGGCGAGCACGATGTCCTGCGGGTCGGCTTCGGTGCCATGCAACTGGAACACGCCGACCCCGCCGACGCCGTCAAGGTTCTGCACCGCGCGGTCGAACTCGGCGTCGACCACATCGACACGGCCCAGTTCTACGGCCCGGTCAACGAACTGATCAGGACCGCCTTACATCCGTACGCCGACCGCCTGCAAATCGTCACAAAGGTCGGCGCGGTGACCCATCCCACCGAGCGACTGGTCGCCGCCCAGAAGCCGGCGCAACTGCGGGCGCAGGTCGAGGAGAACCTGCGCACCCTCGGCGCCGAACACCTCGCGGTCGTCAATCTTCGCCGGGCCGACACTCCGCCGGGCATCACCGCCACCGGTGACCAGGTGGTCGACCTCGACAGCCAACTGGCCGAACTGATCGCCCTGCGCGACGAGGGCAAGATCGGCGGAATCGGCCTGAGCCACGTCACCCTCGCCCAGCTGCGACAGGCCCTCCCGGCCGGCATCGCCTGCGTGCAGAACCTCTACAACGTCCTCACCCGCGACCACGAGGACGTGCTGACCGAGTGCGCCGAGCACGGCATCGCCTGGGTGCCGTACTGTCCGCTCGGATCAGCCTTCGACTGGCTGCCCAGCGTCACCGGCAACCCGGTGGTCATCGCGCACGCCGAGCGCCTCGGCATCACCCCGGCTCAGGCCGGACTGGCCTGGCTGCTCGGGCACAGCCCGGCCACCCTGCTGATCCCCGGGACCCGCAACCTCGCACACCTGGCCGACAACGTCGCAGTCGCCCGGATCGAGCTGGACCAGGAAGCGACCAGCGCCTTCGACGCGCTGGCACAAGACGCCCCCGCCTGATCTCCGAGACCCGCCGGCTCAACGCGGGACGCCGTTCAGACCGGACGACCCGGAGCTCAAGACGTGGCTGGGCCGGTGCTTTCCCGGACGACCAGCTCGGGCTGAACCAGATGTCGCCGGGCCGGCCGGCCGCCGGCGATGCGCTCGCGCAGGAGCGCGAACGCCTGCCGGCCGACGTCGGCGAAGTTCTGTCGGACGGTGGTGAGCGGGGGCCAGAAGTACGCGGCCTGGGGGATGTCGTCGAAGCCGGCGACGCTGACGTCCCCGGGCACCCGCCGTCCGGCTTCCCGCAGCGCGCGCAGCAGGCCCATGGCCGTCTCGTCGTTGGCGGCGAGGATCGCGGTGACCTCGGGGCGCCGGGCCAGGCGCCGGCCCAGCTCGTACCCGGTTCCGGGGCTCCAGTCGCCGACCAGTGGCTCGGGAACCTCCCGCCCCTCGGCCTCCAGGGTGGCCCGCCAGCCGTCGGCCCGGTCCCGTGCGTCGATCCAGTTCGGCGGCCCGGCCACGTGCCAGACCGTGTGGTGGCCGAGGCCGAGCAGATGGCGGGTGGCCCGCGCCGCCGCGGTGTGCTGGTCGACGGCGACGGTGGGAACCGGAGCTTCCTCGCCGCCGCCGACGTTGACCACCGGCAGGTCAGAAGGCAGGTGCCGCAGGCCCTCGGCGGCAGACTCGTACGGTGCGATGACGACGATCCCGTCGACCGACTGGCGGCGCAGCCGCTCCACGCCCTCCTCGATCGACCCGCGGGTGAGCGCCCTGAGGCTGGCGATGTTCACCAGGTAGTCGTGTTCGATCGCGGCGTGTTCGATCGCGCGCAGGATGGACGCCGGGCCGTACTGGGTCGTGTCGAAGCTGACCACGCCCAGCATCCCGGACCGGCCGGTGGCCAGCACGCGGGCCGCGAAGTTGGGGAGGTAGCCGAGCTCCCGTACGGCCGCGAGCACCCGGGCCCGGGTCTCGGGCCGCACCTTCTGCGGGGAGTTCAGCACGCGCGAGACCGTCATCGCCGACACGCCGGCCAGGGCCGCCACGTCGTCCAACACCGCGGCGCGGGATCGTGGAGCGGGCTCGGGATCGATCGGCGTCATGACATCGTCCTCGTTTCGCGGCTTCCTACGGCGCTGTTCGGCCGCGAAAGCCCTTCCGGCATCGGAGCCGTGCGGCCGAGGGCCGGCCCGCCCGCTAGGCGAACCGGATGACGTTCCAGGAGACGGGCGGCAGGGTGACGGTCGTACCGTCGGCCGGCAGGGGGCGGGGGGTGACCCGGTCGGGGGTGCCGGCGCTGTTGCGGGCGTAGACGTCGGGGTCGGTCAGGGTGGTGGCGTCGACGACCCGCGTGACGGGGCCGTCGACGGTGACCGAGAGCGGCCGGTCCACGGATCGGTTGACGGCGAAGACGACGGTCTGGTCCCCGGTGGTGGTGGCGGTGGCGTGCAGCAGCGGGACCTCGCCGTAGTCGGCGGTGTCGTACGTGGGGCTGTCGGTCTCGACCCGCAGGACGTCGCCGGTGGCGTGGCGGGCGGCCTGGGCGAAGGGGTGGAAGGTGGTCTGCCGCCAGGCGGGGCCGCCGGGCTCGGTCATGATCGGGGCGATGACGTTGACGAGCTGCGCGAGGCAGGCGGCGGTGACGCGGTCGCTGTTGGCGAGCAGGGTGATCAGCAGCGAGCCGACGGCCACGGCGTCGGCGAGGTGGTAGTGGTCCTCCAGCAACCGGGGTGCCACGGGCCAGTCGGCGGGAACCGGCGCGTTCTGGAAACGGGACTGGTACCAGACGTTCCACTCGTCGAAGCTCAGGTTGATCTTCTTGCGTGACTTCAGCTTCGCGCCGACGGCGTCGGCGGTCGCGGTCACCGAGTCGATGAAGTGCTGCATGTCGGTCGCGCAGGCGAGGAACGAGCCGAGGTCGCCGTCCTTCTCCTCGTAGTAGGCGTGGCAGGAGATGTAGTCCACCAGGTCGTAGGTGTGTTCCAGGACGGTGGCCTCCCAGGCGCCGAAGGTGGGCATGCTCGAGCTGGAGCTGCCGCAGGCGACCAGTTCGAGGGCCGGGTCGTACATCCGCATGGCGCGGGCGGTCTCGGCGGCCAGGCGGCCGTACTCGGCCGCGTTCTTGTGGCCGATCTGCCAGGGGCCGTCCATCTCGTTGCCCAGGCACCACATACGCACGTCGTACGGACGCTTCGCGCCGTTGGCCACGCGCAGGTCCGACCAGGCGGTGCCGTTCGGGTGGTTGCAGTATTCGAGCAGGGCGAGAGCCTCGCCCACGCCGCGGGTGCCGAGGTTGACGGCCATCATCGGTTCGAGGCCGGCCTTGCGGCACCAGCGCATGAACTCGTCGACGCCGACGCGGTTGGGCTCGGTGCTGTGCCAGGCGAGGTCGAGCCGGGCCGGGCGCCGCTCGACCGGGCCGACGGCGTCCTCCCAGCGGTGGCCGGAGACGAAGTTGCCGCCGGGGTAGCGGACCGTGGTCACGCCGAGTTCGCGGGTCAGGGCGAGGACGTCGGTGCGCAAGCCGTCCTCGTCGGCGGTGGGGTGGCCCGGTTCGTAGATGCCGGTGTAGACGCAGCGGCCGAGATGTTCGACGAACGTGCCGAACGTCCGCCGCCGGACGGGGGCGACGCGGAATGCGGGGTCGATCGTGAGGCGTGCTTCCAGCACTTGCGCTCCAGAGGGGACACGGACGTCACGCCCGCCAGCATCGAGCGGGGACATCCCGGGGTCAAGGCAACGGTTGATAACGATAACAACGGTGAGCACCCCGGTAAACCTGAGGAAACGAGCCCTTGACGCTCCTGTTTGGCATCGTTAACAATCGAGCCTCAACGGCCGGGTCGGGCCGTTGTGAACAGAGGCCGGGTTCGCCACCCGTCAGTAATCAGGGAGATCGCCGTGGCCTATCCTCAAGATCAATTGTTATCGCTAACGTCTCGCCGGGACGTGCTGCGAGGCCTCGGCGTCCTCACGGCCGGGAGCCTGCTCGCGGCCTGCGGGGTGCCGACGGGATCGGACAAGCCGGCCGCGCTCGGCTCGTCGGCGGCCCCGTCCGCCGGCGCCGACGTACGCGGCCAGGTGACGCTCTGGATGCGCGACGACGACCTGCTGAAGGTCTTCCGCACGGTCGTCCCCGCGTTCAACGCCAGATATCCGAATGTGAAGGTCGACCTCAAGGGGGTCGACATCAACAGCAAGCTCCCACCGGCGCTGATCAGCGGCGCCGGGCTGCCCGACGGGTCCTTCTGGGAGGACGACCAGATCGGCCAGCACGGCGAGCACCTCTACGACCTGACCGCCCTCATGGCCAAGTACCGGGACGACACGATCCAGTTCAAGCTCGACGTCCTCACGCAGGGCGGACGGCTCGTCGGCGTCCCGTGGGACACCGACCCCGGTCTGCTCTACTACAACGACGCGGTCCTGTCCGGAGCCGGCGTCGACCCCGCCTCGCTGACCGACTACGACGCCCTGCTCGACGCGGCACGCGCGATCAAGGCGAAGAACCCGAAGGCGCGCCCCATCCCGCTGGAGCAGGACGACACGCTCGGCATGATGTGGTACACGATGTTCCTGAACCAGCAGCAGGGACACGGACTGGTCGACCCCTCCGGCAACCTGACCCTGGACGGGGAGGCCTCCCGGCGCGCCCTCACCTGGATCAAGACCGTCGTCGACGAGGGACTCGGCGCCCGGCAGAAGTTCGCGAGCACCGCCCAGATCACCATGCTGGACGAGCAGATCATCTCCCTCGTCCCCTGGGCGATCTGGTTCATCTTCATCCCCCAGTCGGGACTGAAGAAGACCACCGGGCAGTGGCGGGTGGCCAACCTGCCGGCATGGACCCAGGGCGGCGCGCGGTCCGGGCTGATGGGCGGCAGCTCGTTCGTCATCCCGGCCAAGGCGAAGAACCCCGAGCTCGCCTGGCTGTTCTACGAGTTCGCCGTCTACGACCCCGAGGGCTACCGCAAGGTGTTCTCGAAGAACTCGGTCTACCCCACCGGCCTCAACACGGTCGTGCCGTCCGTCAAGTCGGCCCTCGACCCGGCCAAGCCGCTGGTCGAGCGGCTCCCCCAGCTCGGGGGAGTGGACAACTGGGCGATCAGCACCAAGGCCGCGCTCGACATCCCGGCCGGCTACACCGCCCCCACTTGGTACGGCCAGGCCGCCAAGTATCTGGGCGCGAACCTCCAGCGGCTCATGGACGGCAAGATGTCGGTCGACGAGGTGATCTCCAGATCCACGGCCGACATCAAGAAGAACCTCATCGACAGGAACTGACCGGCCGTGTCCCTCCTGGCGAACCGCGCGGCCCCGCGACAGGTGGCCGCCCTGTCCAAGCGGCGCGGCCGGCGCGGGCCGCGTACGGGCTGGAGGGGGCCGCTGCTCGTGGCCCCGTTCTTCGTGTTCTTCGCGGCCTTCGGCGCCTATCCCCTCTATTACGCCCTCCAGCTCAGCTTCATCGACTGGCACGGCGGGGCCACGTACAGGTGGGTGGGCCTGAGCAACTACACCTACCTGCTGACCAATCCGGACTTCTGGGGCGCACTGGGTAACAGCGCGATCATCTGGCTGCTCATCGTGCCGGCTCAGACGATCGGTGCGATCGTGGCCGCCGGGGCGCTGTCCAGGGCGAAGCTCCGGTTCAAACGGCTGCTGCGCACCGCCGTGATCATTCCGTACGTGACGCCGCTCGCGGCGATGGCCCAGGCCTTCGTGTTGATCTTCGACCGGGACTACGGCGTGGTCAACCACCTGTTGGGGATGGCCGGCCTGCCGTCCGTGGAGTGGCTGACCTCGACCGGCTGGTCCAAGGTGACCATCGCGCTGCTGGTGCTGTGGAAGAGCAGCGGGTTCGCGTTGATCATCATGCTCGCCGCGATCCAGGGCATCCCCGGCGAGGTCTACGAGGCGGCCGCGCTCGACGGCGCGGGCCCCGTCCGCACCTTCTGGTCCGTCACCGTCCCGCTGATGCGGCACGCGATCGCGTTCTTCGTGGTCATCTCGACCCTGGGGATCTCACAGATGTTCCTGGAACCGTACGTGCTGACCGGGGGCGGCCCCTACAACAGCAGCACGACCACCGGGTTGTACCTCTTCCAGCACATCGGCGCCTCGGACCTCGGCACCGGCGCGGCCAACACCTTCCTGCTGGTGATCATGGTGCTCGGCCTCTCGCTGGCGGCCGTGCGCGTCTTCCGGGAGTCGAAATGACCGGCCTGCGGCGGGGCGCCGGCTACCTGCTCGTCGCGCTGGCGGTCGTCGTCTTCCTGTACCCGATCTGGTGGATGGTCGTCTCCTCGCTCAAACCGGGCGCGAGCATCCTGAACGACCCGCTCGGCGTCGGCCCCTTCACGCTGGACAACTTCCGCGCGATGTTCGGCTCGGTGCCGATCGGCCAGGCGCTGGGCAACACCGTCCTGGTCGTCGCGGTCAAGGGCGCCATCACGATGGTCCTGTGCCCCCTCGCCGGGTACGGCTTCGCCAAGTACAGCTTCCGTTTCAAGGAACTGCTGTTCGGCGTCGTCCTGCTGACCCTCATGCTGCCGACGCTGACGCTGGTCATCCCGCTGCTGCTGGAGATGAAGCAGCTCGGCTGGATCAACACCTATCAGGCGCTGATCCTGCCCGGCGCGGTGGACGCCTTCAGCGTCTTCTACATGCGGCAGACGATCAGCCAGGTGCCCGACGAACTGCTGGACGCGGCCGCCATCGACGCCGCGGGCACGCTGCGGACGTTCTGGTCGGTCGTGGTCCCGGTGATCCGGCCGGGCCTTGCCGCGCTCGCCGTGCTGACCTTCTTCAACATCTACAACGACCTGGTCTGGCCCATCGTCGCGGTCAACGACCCGGCGCGGCAGACGGTGTCGGTGCTGCTGGCGGGCCTGGCCACCAATGTCACCGGCGGGTCCACCTCCAGCGGCTTCGACCTGTGGGGCCAGCTCATGGCGGCCTGCACCATCGCGACGATCCCCACCGTGATCATCTTCCTGCTCGTCCAGCGCCACTTCATCAAGGGGCTGCTGGCCGGGAGCGTCAAGTAACCGGGAGTCTCATTGCTCACCGCTGACATCACGATCAGCACCCAGTTCCACCGTGGTCCGGTCGACCGGCGGCTGTTCGGGTCGTTCGTCGAACACATGGGCCGGTGCGTCTACACCGGGATCTACGAGCCGGGTCATCCCGGCGCCGACCCCTACGGATTCCGGACCGACGTGGCCGACCTGGTCCGCGAGCTGGGGACCACGCTGGTCCGCTACCCCGGTGGGAACTTCGTGTCCGGCTACCGCTGGGAGGACGGGGTCGGGCCGGTCGCGGACCGCCCCCGGACCATCGACCTGGCCTGGCGTGGCATCGAGCCCAACGAGGTGGGCACCGACGAGTTCCTCGGCTGGGCGCGGCGCGGCGGCCTGATCCCGATGATGGCGGTGAACCTCGGCACCCGGGGCGTCCAGGACGCCGCGAACCTGGTCGAGTACTGCAACGTCGAGGGCGGCACCCGCTGGTCCGACCTGCGCAGATCGTACGGCACGCCGGAGCCGCACCGGGTCCCGCTGTGGTGCCTCGGCAACGAGATGGACGGTCCCTGGCAGACGGGGCACACCAGCGCCACCGAGTACGGCCGGCTGGCCCGCGAGGCCGGCAAGGCCATGAAGATGATCGACCCGGAGATCGAGGTGGTCGTCTGCGGCAGCAGCCACCGCCACATGCCGACGTTCGGCTACTGGGAGGCCGACGTCCTGGAGCAGGCCTACGACGTCGCCGACTACGTCTCCCTGCACGCGTACTACCTCAACGACGGGGAGCGCGCGGGGTATCTCGGGTCCGGCGCCGCCCTCGACGGTTTCATCCGGGACGTCGTGGCGACCGCCGACGCGGTCGGCGCGCGGCTCGGCCGGAGCAAGAAGATCAACCTGTCCTGCGACGAGTGGAACGTGTGGACCCGCGACCCGGTGGTCGACATCTCGGCCCGGGAACTGGACGTGGCCGTTCCGATCACCGAGCACGTCTACACCCCGCTCGACGCGGTCGTGGTCGGCGACCTGCTGGTGGCCCTGCTGAACAACGCCGACCGGGTCAAGATCGGCTGTCTGTCCCTGCTGGTCAACGTCAGCGCGCCGATCCTCACCGAGGCGGGCGGGGCCGCCCGGCGGCAGACCATCTTCTACCCCACGGCGCTGGCGGCCCGGCTCGCCCACGGCCTGAGCCTGCGTACGGTCGTCTCCTGCCCCGAGGTCGCGACCGTACGGCACGGGGACGTCCCGGCCGTGGCCGTCGCCGCCACGTACGACGAGGAGACCGAGGAACTGGCGGTCTTCGTCACCAACCGCTCGAATGAGCCCGCCGAGGTGCGCCTGGCCCAGGCAGGTCCGGGACGGCTGGCCGTGCTCGACGGCTGGACGCTCACGGCCGCCGGCTCGGGTGAACCCGGGGCCTTCACCGCTCACGCCGCCGACGACGCCGGCGCCACCATCCTGCGGCTCGCCCCCGAGTCGTGGACCGCCCTTCGAATGGAACGGAAGGACACAGTGTGAAAGCGATCCTCACCACGCTCGTGCTGCTCGCCGCGTTACTGGTGCCGGTCGGCACGGCGCAGGCCGTGACGACCGGCAACGGCTCCCTCGTCTACGCGCCGCCCGCGGGGAGCGCCTTCGACGCGGCGGGCACCACGTACGCGAAGATCATCGCGCTGAAGAACAACGGGACGCACAACGGCGAGCTGCTCGTCACCTACGACCAGCTCGTCTACGTAAGCGGCCACCAGGTCTACCCCATCTACCGCAGCACGGACGGCGGCTCGACCTGGTCGCACGTCTCGGACGTCGTCCCCAGTTCGACGTTCCCCTCACTCACGCTGACCTCGCAGCCGTTCCTGTACGAGCTGCCGCAGGCCGTGGGCGGCCTCGCGGCGGGCACCGTCCTGCTGGCCGGCAACCTCATGCCGGCCGACAGGTCCAGCAGCAGGATCGTGCTCTACAAGAGCACCGACCGCGGCTCCACCTGGACGTACCTGAGCACGGTCGACACCGGCGGTCCCGCCGTCTACGACCCGAGCCCGACGTCGACGACCACCACCGTGTGGGAGCCGTCGTTCAACATCGACGCGTCGGGCAACCTCGTCTGCTACTTCTCCGACGAGCGGCAGAAGGCGTCCGGGGTGCTGCAGGCGGTCGTCTACCGCAAGTCGACCGACGGCGGGCTGACCTGGGGCCCGGTCGTGAACGTGGCCGCCGTCGGCAACAAGAGCGACAGGCCGGGCATGATCACTGTGGCCAAGCTGCCGAACGGCAAGTACATCGCCACGTACGAGGTGGTCAACCGGCCGAGCCAGACGCTGAACACGGCCCCCGTCTACTACAAGCTGTCCGACGACGGCGTCACCTGGCCCAGCGGGCTGGGCACGCAGATCAAGCTCGCCGATGGCCGGGGCATCGGGTCCTCGCCGTACGTGCGCTGGGTGCCGGCCGGCGGCCCGAACGGCATGATCGTCGTGGCGTCGAAGTGGGGCCTGGACAGCTCGGGCAACATCAACGGCGGCCAGGACTTCTTCGTCAACTACAACCTGGGGCTCGGCAACTGGGAACGGCTCCCGTTCGCGGTGACCTACGACGCCTCCGACACCCAGGGCGGCTTCTTCTCCGGTTTCGCCCAGGGCATCGACGTCAGCCCCGACGGCACGACGCTCTACCAGGCGACCAACGTGGAGAACGCCTCCACGACGTACAACGACATCCGGGTCGGCACGATCCCGCTGAACGCCGACCACTATGAGGCCGAGCGGGCCACGGTGAACAACGTCTCGACCGTCACCCACGCCGACGCCTCGAACGGCGCCAAGATCGGCAACATCAACTACTCGACCAGCTACGTGCAGTTCGACGTGAAGGCGCCGGCCGCCGGGACGTACACGGTCAACGTCCGTTACGACAACGGGACGGGCGCGACGAGCAGCCACCTCGTGAGTGTCAACGGCGGCACCGCCTTCACCCTGTCGTACCCGCCGACCTACGACTGGGGCCGGTTCCGCTGGGCGCAGTTCACCACCGCCCTGAACGCCGGCACGAACACCATCCGGTTCTCCTACAACGGCACCTACGCCGAGCTGGACTTCATCGACGTCCACCGGCCGGGAGTCGCGGTCCCGGGCGAGTTCAAGATTGTCAACCGCAACAGCGGCAAGTACCTCGAGATCGCGTCCGCCCTGACCACGGACGGGGCCGGGGCAGGGCAGTGGGGCGACACCGACCACATGACCCAGATCTGGAAGGTCTCGTCGGCGGGCACCTCCGGCTACTACACCTTCACCAACAAGAACAGCGGCAAACTGCTGGAGATCCCGTCCGGCTCGACCGCCAACGGCACCCAGGCCGACCAGCGATCCTCCAACGGCGCCACCTACCAGCACTGGTCGCTGACGCCGACCGACAGCGGCTACTACAAGGTCCCCAATCGCAACAGCGGGAAGCTGCTGGAGATCTACCAGAACTCCACGGCGGACGGCGCCATCGCCGACCAGTGGGGCGACACCGGCTGCGCCTGCCAGCAGTGGACCCTCGTGAAGGAAGGCATCCAGTGACGCCCCTCAGCGTGCGGCGGTGCTGCGGCGTCGCACCAGCGTAGGGACGACGTACGGGGGAGCGGTGGCGTCCTGCTCGGTCTCGTCGACGAGACCGAGCAGGGTCGTCACGGCCAGGCGCCCGACCTCCTCGTGATCGGGCCGTATGGTCGTCAGCGGGGGAATCAGGTAACCCGCCTCCGGGATGTCGTCGAAGCCCACGACGCTCACGTCCTCAGGGACCCGGATGCCCCGCTCGTGGAACGCGCGCAGCAGGCCGAGCGCCATGTGGTCGTTCGCGGCGAAGACGGCCGTGATGCCCGGCCGTTCGGCGAGTTCGAGGCCGGCCCGATAGCCCGACTCCGCGCTCCAGTCGCCCACGACGACCGGAGGTGTCGTACGGCCGGCCTCCTCGAGCGTGGCGCGCCATCCGTCGACCCGGGCCTGGGCATCCAGCCTGTCGCGGGGGCCGGAGACGTGCCACACCGTCTCGTGGCCGAGTTCCAGCAGGTGCTGGACGGCGATCCGAGCCCCTGTCAACTGGTCGATCCGCACGGCCGGGATCGCGTCGTCCGGGGCCGCCTCGACGGCGACGGCGGGCAGCCCCGCGGGGAGGCTGAGCAGCGCGGTCGTCGTGGCCGCCTGGGACGGGAAGACGACGACCACCCCGGCGACCGCCTGGCTCGCCAGCGAGGCGGCCGTGTCGACGATGCTGGACCGGTCGCCGCTCTCCGGAGTGAGTATCGTCACCCCATACCCGCGGGCCCGGGCCGCGCGCCCGATGCCGAGCAGGGTCGTGGCCGGTCCGAACAGCACCGAGTCGAAGCTGATCACACCCAGCATGTGTGATTTCTGCCGGACCAGACCGCGGGCCATCAGGTTGGGGCGATAATCGAGCCTCCGCATCGCGTCCAGGACCCGATCGCGGGTGTCCTGCCGGACATTCGGATGCTCGTTCAGCACCCGGGAGACGGTCTGGTTGGAGACCCCGGCCAGTCGTGCGACGTCCCCGATCACCGCTGGACGCCCCGAGCGACGGCTACCTGCCACAAGACACCCTTTCCCCACCGACCCTGCCGATGTGAACGATACCAATGCGAGGGATGTCCATGTTAAGGGCTGAGAGCCCTCGGCCATGTTAACGATCACAACAACCGTCCTGTCCGGCCCGTGTCTATCCCCGCCTTGTGTGATTTGATCAACGGAATGGACGACAGGGGGAGCGTCATGGCATCTCACGGAGAGCTGGGCGGGAAGATCGCACTGGCCGGGGTCGGAGCACTGGCTCTAGTGGGGCTCGCGTTGGGCGGCATCGCTGCGGCGAACCAGTCCGACGGGTCGGACGTGACCGTGGTGAAGGAGACGCGAGGGGTCAGCGGCAGGGGGATCCTGTCGACGAACGTCGTGTGCGGAAAGGGTCTGCGGGCCGTGGGCGGAGGTCATGCTTTTCGCGGAGCCCATGACGTGAGCAAGCCGGTGGCGTTCCCGGTTAGCGCGCCCGGCAGCACGAGCGACACTCCCGGTGCCGTCCAGAACGCCTGGGACTTCGTCGTGGTGAACCCTATGAGCGAGAAGATCAGCGTCGAACTTTACGCGATGTGCGTCCCCATAGGTTGAGCAGTACGAGACCGGGCCCGTCGTGAGCGTCGACCTGGTCGGCCGGATCTCCGGCCGGGCTTGCTGACGAATCGTCACTCCCGGTACCAGGAGATGGCGAAGCTGACGCCGAAGACGAGCATGGCGAGCAGGACGGCAACCCCTACGAAATCCCCGACCAGTCCGCCGAGGCCGGTGTCCTCCTCGCTCCTGACGACGTTCACGCTCTGGGGGTCGTAGACGATCCGCACCTTCTCCCCGGTCGTGTACCGGCCGGAGATCTCCTCGACGTGCCGTTCCGTGCCCACCGTGAAACCGATCTTCGTGTAGTGGACGGTGACGGGGTCGCCGTCGGCGTCGTTCCATGTCTCCGAGCGGGTGGAGAGCGCGACGCCGGTGGTGTGGACGCCGTGACGCCCGAGGTCCAGGGCCGACACGATGCCGAAGACCTGAGCAACGAGCATCGAGATCAGGATGCCGAACCAGGCCGTGAAGAACGCGACCGACCCGACACCCTGCAAAGCGTGGGAACGCCGGGACAACCACCGAGCCATCAGTCACAGGCTCCTTTGGCGAAGGCGATCGGAAAAGGCGCGGCTGCGCCCTGTCTTCTTCGACTCCTCTCCACTCCCGAAGGTTCGGTGGAGGAGTCTCGTCATCAAGCCCCGAGAGACTTCATCGATCAGCGATGGGCTGTTGCGACGAGGCGTCGCAGTGCCGCGTGGGCGGGTGGGCCCCACGTGGCCTTGCCGCCCGGGCGGCCGCGTACGCCGGCTTCGCCGATGAGGATGCCGCTGAGCGCTCGCAGCATCGCCCAGCCGCGGGCGCGGCGCAGGGTCGCGGCGTCCGGGGCCGGTTGGTAGGCGTCATGGAAGCGGTCGGCGGCGCCGTCCGGCAGCAGAATCCAGGCGGCGGCGAGGTCGCAGGCCGGATCGCCCGCACAGAGGTCGCCGAAGTCGATCACGCCGCAGAAGGTGCCGTCCGCGGTGAGGATGTTGGCGGGATGCAGGTCGCCGTGGAGCCATAGCGCCGGGCCTGCCCAGTTCGGCGCGGCGGCGGCCTCTTCCCAGACCGCGCGGACGGCGTCCGTGTCGGGGATGAGCCCCATCTCGGCGGCCGAGGCGAGCTGTTTGGCGAAACCCTCGGCGTGATCGGCCAGCGGCCCGCCGCGGCCGAAGCGGTCGGCCGGCGCATCGCCGGGGGCGGGTCGGTGCAGAGCCGTCAGGAAGGCGGCCAAGGTGCCGGCCGCCTCCGCGGCACGCGTGACGGGGGCGCGGTCGGCGGGCTCGCCCGGCACCCAGGTGGTGACGATCCAGGGACGAGGAAACAGAGCGGAGGGCTCGCCGAGGCGCTGCGGAACGGGAACCGGCAGCGGGAGGCGCGGGGCGAGGGCGGGCAGCCAGGCGTACTCCTTGCGCAGCAGCGCGTCCGCGGACCGCGTCGCCCAGGGCAACCGGACGGCGAGGTCGTCACCGAGCCGCCACAGCTGGTTGTCCCAGCCACGCGCGCCGAGACGCAATGGGCGATCAGCCAGGTCGGGGTGCTGGTCGCGCAGCAGATCCCGCACCAGCTCCGCGGTGATCTCGATCTCCGTGTGCGTCATGCGAAGCAACGGTAACCGGCCAGGTGCGGTCACTTCCCGCGAACAGAACCACTACCGCCTGGCTCCGCGAGCCGCCTCGGCGCCCGGCGGGGTCGAGCCGGTACGGCTACGCGGTCCGCCGCCGCGTCATCGCCACCAACTCTGTCTACACCGGTTCCTGGTCGGCACGACGTTGATCAACCCAGCGACGCCGTTGCCGCGCGCAGATCCTGCAGGGCGGCCAACGCATGGTGGGCGAGCCCTCGTGCGTCATCACGATCGCCTTCGGACCACTGGGCGTACCCGCGCTTGAAGGCAAGGACTCCCAGCTCGGCCGCGAGGTGCGCGGTCGGGTCCGGGACGCCGCGGGCGATGAGCGCGGCGGTCATGGCGGCAGCGAGACCGACGCTCTTGAGGGCGTCTCGCTCCTGGAGCTCGGCGCTGGCCGCTACGGCTGCTTTCAGGCGGGGGCCGAGTTCGCGGTTCGCCAGCCCCATGACGCTGGACGCGCGTTCGAGACCGGCTGCGACCGCCTCGAGCGGGCTGGCGTTCGCGGGCGCCTCGGCGATCCCCTCGGCGAGCAACCGGCTCAGGGTCTCCTGGCCGGCGACCAGCACCTCGCGCTTGTCGGCGAAGTGCCGGAAGAAGGTGCTCTTGGTTACGCCTGCGCGCTCGGCGATCTGCGCCACCGTGGTGGCGTCGTACCCCTGCTCGGTGAACAGGTCGACGGCCGCGAACACGAGTCGCTGGGTCGTCTCCGGTTGCCATCGGGCCATGGAGGACATCATAGGTGATGGGACATGTGTCCCGTCGGTGTGTAGAGTGATGGGACAAAGGTCTCGTCACTTCGGGAGAGTTCCATGCACGTTTTCGTCACCGGCGGCACCGGCACCATCGGCTCCGCCGTCGTCGCCGAGCTGCTCGCCAACGGTCACACCGTTCTCGCGCTGGCCCGCTCGGACAAGTCCGCGCAGGCCCTCACGGACGCCGGCGCCCAGGTGCTGCGCGGGCAGCTGGCCGACCTCGACGTCCTGCGGGCCGGCGCCGCACAGTGCGACGGCGTGATCAGCCTGGCGTTCGGCGGCGACTACAGCACTGACGAGGCCGTCGCGCAGTCGATCGCCGAGGAGGGTGCCGCTCTCGCCGCTCTGGGCGAGGAACTGCTCGGCAGCGATCGTCCGATCGTCACGGTTTCGGGCACGCCCTGGGTGCCGGGCCGCCTCTCCACCGAGGCCGACCCCGCGCCGACCGAGGGACCGGTGGGCGGTCGCGGCCGTTCGGTCAACGCGCTGCTGGAGCTGGCCTCGCGCGGTGTCCGCGCCACGGCGGTCCGCATGCCGCGCACGGTCCACAACGAGGGCAAGGGCGGATTCGCCGGCCTGTTGACGGATCAGGCGCGCCGCACCGGCGTGTCCGGCTACCCCGGCGACGGCACCCAGCGCTGGCCGGCCGTACACGCGCTCGACGCGGCGGTCCTGTTCCGGCTGGCTCTCGAGTCGGCGCCCGCCGGGACGGTCTGGCACGCCGTGGCCGACGAGGGCGACGCGGTACGCGACATCGCGGCCGTCATCGGCCGGCGACTCGGCCTGCCGGTCGAGGCGGTGCCGCAGGAGAACTTCGGCCCATTCGGCCCGATCTTCGCCATGGACCAGCCGGCCTCCAGCGCCCACACCCGGGAGGTCCTCGGGTGGCAGCCCACGCACCCCGGCCTCCTGGAGGACCTGGAGAACATCCAGCCCTGACACCTCACCCGCCGTAGGGGACGAGCCGACCGCCGGCCCGACAGACCTCGCGCGGACGGGGCGCACGGCCTGCCGTTCGCCGCCACCTGCCGCGTCGGCCCGGCGTCGGTGCGGAAGGCCGTGGAGGCCTACCGCGAGGCATGATCGGACCGTTGGTCCGATCTTGGCGAGTAGTATGCGGACCGGCAGTCCGAACGTCGACGGCGGGAGGCGGAAGTGGCGATCGGCGAGGCGATCGACATCGGGCCGTCTCCCCTCGGGCCCGGCGCGCCGCCCGGACGGCGGCCGGCTGCCTTCCCGGACGCCCTGGCCTTCCTGGACACACTGGCCTTCCGGTACACACTGGCCGGTCTGGCCGGCTTGACCGCCCGCGACGTCACCGGCGCCGACCGGCCGGAGGGGGCGTCCACGGAGGCCGCCGTTGTCTAGCGCACGGCTATTCGCCATCAGCGACCTCCACATCGGCTACGCGGAGAACCGGGCGATCCTGGAAGGCCTCCTGCCGTCCTCGCCGGACGACTGGCTGCTGGTGGCCGGCGACGTGTGCGAGTTCCTGGCCGACTTCGAGTGGGCGATGCGCCTGCTGTCCGAACGCTGGGCGAGGGTCGTGTGGGCTCCCGGCAACCACGAGTTGTGGACCCATCCCGGCGACCCGGTCACCTTACGAGGGGAGGCACGCTACCGCCGCCTGGTCGACGTGTGCCGTTCGCTGGGGGTGACGACCCCCGAGGACCCCTATCCCGTCTGGGAGGGCGCCGGCGGCCCCGTCGTCATCGCCCCGCTGTTCGTCCTGTACGACTACACCTTCCGCACCCCCGGCGTGCGGACCGCCGAGGAGGCGCTCGCCCTGGCGTACGAGACCGGGGTGGTGTGCAGCGACGAGAGGTTCCTGCACCCCGACCCGTACCCGTCGCGCCAGGCGTGGTGCGCCGCGCGGCTGGAGGAGACCGAGCGGCGGCTGCGTGACCTGCCGGAGGGGCTGCCCACGATCCTGGTCAACCACTACCCCCTGGTCCGCGAGCCGACCCGGATCCTGCGGTACCCGCAGTTCGCCATCTGGTGCGGCACCGAGGCCACCGCCGACTGGCACCTGCGCTTCCGCGCGGCCACGGTCGTGTACGGCCACCTGCACATCCCGAGGACCACCTGGCACGACGGGGTCCGCTTCGAGGAGGTCTCGGTGGGATACCCGCGCGAGTGGAAGCTCCGGGCGACCCCTCCGGGCCGCCCGCGGCAGATCCTGCCGGTCCCGTAATCAGGCGGATCCTGCCCGAAGGGTGACCCGGCGCGGGCGGCACTGCGCGCGGGCCGCGCGACTCTCCACCCCCTGGTCCAGGCTCCGGTGACTGCGCTCACGGTGACTGCTGTGCCCGAAATCCGGGGCTTAGGGCTGCTTTAGTGGCCGCTCTTAGCGTTTGAGCAGTGATCAGTAGATCCGGGTCACCATCCCGGCCATGGCCGCGCAGTGTGCGGGCGGCACGGACGCGACTCGTTGGAGGAGCGCATGGGGGACATACCGGTACGACTTCTGTCGGTGGGTACGGCGCTGCCCGGCCCGCCCATCGACACCGCCGCCCTGGCCGCGGCGTTCGGCATGGACCAGGTGTGGCGGCAGTGGGTCGACACGTTCATCGGGACCCGGACGCGTCACCTGGCGGTCGACCTGTCCACCGGCGAGCGGCGCGAGAGCCTGGCCGATCTCGGTGAGCGCGCCGCGGCCCAGGCGCTCGCCCGGGCCGGCGTGTCCGCCGAGGACGTGGACGTGGTCGTGTTCGGCACCGCCACTCCCGACACGCTCATGCCGGCGACCGTGAACGTCGTCGCCGACCGGCTCCGCATCGACGGCGTGCCGACGTTCCAGCTCCAGTCGGGCTGCTCGGGTGCGGTGCAGACCTTCGACGTCGCGGCCTCGCTGCTGTCCACCGGCCGGTACCGCACGGCGCTGGTGATCGGCGGCGACGTGATCGCCAAGCACTACGACGTCAAGGCGGACCTGACCGCGCTGCCGCCGGACGAACTCGTCAACTACGTGCTGTTCGGCGACGGCGCGGGCGCCGCCGTACTCGCCGCGGGCGACCACCCGGAGGCGCCGGTGCTGCGGTCGGTGCTCACCCGGCTGTCCGGCCTCGGCCGCGCGCCCGGCCAGACCCTGCGCTGGTACGGCCTGGCCGACCGCGACGCGGGCGAGGCCCCGGCCAGCGAGGACTACAAGGCGATCGAGGAGCACGTGCCGCTGCTCGCCGAGGAGACGGCCGACGAACTGCTGGACGACCTCGGCTGGGATCGCGCGGAGGTCGGCTACCTCCTGCCGCCGCAGTTGTCCGTCACGATGACCGCGAAGATCACCGCGAGGCTCGCCTTCCCGGCGGCCGAGGAGGTCTCCTGCGTCGCCGAGACCGGCAACAACGGCAACGCCCTGCTGTTCTTCCAGCTCGACCGGCTGCTGCCCGCGATGGCGCGGCCGTCGAGGGCGATCGCGGTCGCGATCGAGTCGAGCAAGTGGATCAGGTCCGGTCTCGCCCTGGAGCGTGTGTGATGACGGCCGCGATCAGCCGGGCGGAGTTCGTGGACCTGCTGCGGGACGAGATCGGCCTCGCCGTGGCCGCCGAGGACCTGGGCCGGACGTTCGACGAGGTGCCGGGCTGGGACTCGCTGCACCTGCTGACCATGCTCGTGCTGCTGGAGAAGCGGGTCAGCCGTCCGTTGTCGCTGCCCGACTTCCTCGACGCGGCCAGCCTGGAGACGATCTACGAGTTGGTGAACCGATGACCGGGCGGCCGTTCCCTCCGCAGCGCAGGCACACGCTGTTCTTCCTCGACCAGATCCGCGACTTCTCGCCGGTGTTCCTCGACACGGAGGTGGACGCCACCGCGATCGTCGCCGGACGCGAGCGGGCCCGCAGGGCGGGACGACGCCGCTCGGTCGTCTCCTATGTCGTGCACGCGGCCGCCGGCGTCCTGGCCAAGCACCCGGAGGCCAACGCCGCGATCCACGGCGGGCTCGACCCGGTCGTCGCGTCCTACGACACCGTGGCGGCCAAGGTCACCCTCGACAAGACGTGGGAGGGCCGCCGGGTCGTGCTCGCGACCGTGATCCCCGGGCTGGAGTCGGCGTCGCTCGCCGACGTGCAGGCCCACCTGGACCGGGCGGCGGCGGCCGACCCCGGCACCGCCGAGGAGTTCGCCGGCATCCGCGCGCTGCGGCGGCTGCCCTGGGGGGAGGCGCTCGATCGGTTCCGCGAGGCGGCCGGGCTGCTCGACCGCCGGCCCGCGATCACCGGCACCTTCAGCGTCACCTCGCTCGGCCACCGGGCGGTCGACGGCTTCCACTCGGTGGGCGGGACCACGATCACCCTCGGGGTGGGCCGGATCGCCGACCGCCCGGTGGCCAGGGGCGGGGCGGTGGTGATCGCCCCGGTCATGCGCCTGTCGCTGGCCTTCGACCATCGCGTGATCGACGGCGCGGAGGCCGCCGACGTGCTCACCGAGATCAAGGACGCGCTGGAGGCGTACGAGGAATGAACGACCTGACCGAGCTCAAGCGGTTCGTCGTGGCGCACGCGATCTCGCAGGGTCTGCCCGCCGACCACTACGCGGCCCTGCTGGACCGCGTCACCACGGACGCGGGCGACGAGCCGGGCTCCTGGCCGTACGAGTGGATCCGCGCCGGCGACGAGTGGGACGCGGCGGGACAGACGGCCCTCGCCGCCCAGTACTACACGATGGGCCGGTTCCCGTACGTCGACGGTCCGGGCCGCAAGCGGGCGCTCGCCCGCGGCCTGGACGCCTTCGACCGGTGGCGGCGCGGCGTGCCGGGCCTGGAACCGGTCGTCGTGGAGGTCGGCGGGGTCCCGGTGCGGGTGTGGGCCGCGGGGCTGTCGGCCGAGCGGCCCCGGCCGCTGCTGGTGATGACCGGCGGCATCGTGAGCCCCAAGGAACAGTGGGGGGCGGTGCTGCCGCAGATCGCGTCCTTCGGCATGGCCGGCGTCGTGGCCGACCTGCCCGGCGTCGGCGAGAGCCCGCTCCGGTACGGCCCCGACGCCTGGACCCTGTTCCCGGCTATCCTCGACGCGCTGGAGGGCCGGGCCCGGGTGAGCGAGACGTACCTGCTCGCGCTGAGCTTCAGCGGCCACGCGGCGATCACCGCCGCGCTGCGCGACCCGCGGGTGCGGGGCGTGGTCGGCAACGGGCCGCCGATCCACGACTTCTTCACCGACGCCGCCTGGCAGGCCCGGGTGCCGAAGATCACCCGCGACACCCTCGCGCATCTCACCGGAGTGCCGCCGGAGGCCGTGTTCGCCCATGTGCGCGACTGGGCCCTCAGCGACGCCGACCTGGCCGCACTCACCGTGCCGCTCGCCGCGGTGACCGCCCGGCGCGACGAGATCATCCCTCGCGGCGACGTCGAACGCCTGAAACGGCACGTACGGGACCTGCGGCTGGTCGAGCACGACGACGTGCACGGCGCCCCCTCCCACCTCGCCGAGACCCGGGTGTGGAGCCTGCTCGCCGTGCAGCGGATGCGGCCCGACGCCGATCCCGAGGTGATCGCGGCGCTGACCGCGGCCCTGGAGGCCGCCCGTGCGGGGGCGGGCCGGTGACCGCCGCCGCGTGGGTCCGGGGCGACTGGCTGCGCGAGTACGCCCCCGCCGCGCCGGACGCCCCCTGCCTGGTGGCGTTCCCGCACGCCGGAGGCTCGGCGGGCTTCTTCGTCCCGCTCGCGCGGGCCCTCGCCCCGGCGGTGCGCGTGCTCGCCGTGCAGTACCCCGGACGCCTGGACCGGCGGCGCGAGCCCGCCGTGGAGGACGTGCGCGCGCTGGCCCGCCGGGTGGCCGAGGTGATCGCGGGGGAGCCGGACGGCGCCCGCACGGCGTTCTTCGGGCACAGCATGGGCTCCCTGGTCGCGTTCGAGACGGCGCTGCTGGCCGAGCGGGGGCTCGGCACGCCCCCGGAGCGGCTGTTCGTCTCCGGGGGGCGGGCCCCCGCCCTCACCCGCGTGGACCCGGCGATCCTGCGGGACGACCGCTCCCTGCTGGAGGAGGTGCTGTTCCTCGGCGGCACCTCCCGGCAGGTGCTGGAGAGCCCGGACCTGCGCGAGCTCGTGCTGCCCGCGCTGCGCGGCGACTACCGGGCGCTGCGCGCCTACCTGCCCGAACCCGGCGCCCGGGTCCGCTGCCCGATCACCGCGCTGGTCGGCGACCGCGACCCGCGGGTGACGATCGCCCAGGCCGACCGGTGGCGGGAGCACACCACCGGCCCCTTCCGGCTCACGGTCCTGCCCGGAGATCACTTCTACCTGACCCGGCGGCTGGAGGACGTCGCGGAGACGGTACGGCGAGGGCTCGCCGTACCCGTCTGAGCTCCCTCGCCGGCCGCCCGCACCACGACTGAGAGTGAGGCACGACGTGATCAGCCCCGACCAGCAGGTGTCCCGGCCCGTCGCGGTCGTCGGAGTGGCATGTCGCCTGCCCGGTGCGTCCGGTCCCGGCGCGCTGTGGCGGCTGCTGGAGGAGGGCCGGACGGCCGTCCGCGAGGTGCCCGAGGGACGGGCGCGGTCCGCGCTGCTGGACGACCTCGCCCGCGAGCACCCCGGCGTACGGTACGGCGGCTACCTCGACGACATCGCCGGATTCGACGCGGAGTTCTTCGGGATCTCCCCGCGCGAGGCCGCGGCCATGGACCCTCAGCAGCGGCTCGTCCTGGAACTGGCCTGGGAGGCCCTGGAGGACGCCGGGGTGGTGCCCGCCACGCTGCGCGACACGCCTGCCGGTGTGTTCGTGGGCTCCATCGCCGACGAGTACGCCGTGCTGTCGCGGGGATCCGCGATCGGCCGCCACACCCTCACCGGCACCACCCGCGCCATCATCGCCAACCGCGTGTCGTACACGCTCGGGCTGCGCGGGCCGAGCGTCGCGGTCGACACCGCGCAGTCGTCATCGCTGGTCGCCGTCCACCTCGCGGCGGAGAGCGTGCGGCGAGGGGAGTCGCGCCTCGCGCTCGCGGGCGGCGTCAACCTGATCGTCGACCCGGCCGGGACGGCGGCGGTGGCCCGGTTCGGCGGGCTGTCGCCGGACGGCCGGTGCCACACCTTCGACCGCCGGGCCAACGGCTACGTCCGGGGCGAGGGCGCCGGGCTGGTGCTGCTCAAGGCGCTGGACGACGCCGTCGAGGACGGCGACCGGATCTACGCCGTGCTGCTCGGCGGCGCGGTCAACAACGACGGCGGCACCGACGGCCTCACCACGCCCAGCGCGCGCGCCCAGGCAGAGGTGCTCCGGCGGGCGTGGGCGGCCGCCGGCGTCGCGCCCTCGGAGCTGCAGTACGTCGAACTGCACGGCACCGGCACCCGGGTAGGCGACCCGGTGGAGGCGCGTGGCCTGGGCCTGGCCCGCCTCGGTGACGGGCCGGTTCTCCAGGTCGGGTCCGTGAAGACGAACATCGGGCACCTGGAGGGCGCGGCGGGCATCGCCGGGCTGATCAAGACCGTGCTGAGCGTCGACCGGCGGCGGCTGCCCGCGAGCCTCAACTTCGCCGAACCGAATCCGGAGATCGACTTCGACGGCTGGGGCCTGTCCGTCCGGAGCGCGGGCGGGGCGTGGCCCCGCGAGGGCGAACGGCTCGTCGCGGGCGTCAGCTCGTTCGGCATGGGCGGCACGAACTGCCACATCGTGGTTGCCGAACCGCCCCGGCAGGAGAGCGAGGCACCCTCCACCCGGCAGGCCGGATCGCCGGGAGCCGTCCCCCAAGCCCCGGGCGCGGCCGCCCCGCTCACACACGACTCGCTCGCGCACGCCCCGCTCGTGCTCAGCGCGCGCACCGGCGCGGCGCTGCGCGAGCAGGCGGCGAGGCTGCGCGACCTCCTGACCGGGCACGACCTCGTCGACGGACGGGACAGCTCGGCCGCGCCTGACATTTCGACCGCGCACGGGGTGTCCGCCGGGCGTGAGGATTCCGGCGATGCCGCGGCTTCCACCGCGAACGATGCTTCCGGCGGGTCGGAGTCGTCCCGCGGGCACGGGTCGTTCGGCGGGCGGCGCGCCGCGGACCTGGCGCGGAGCCTCGCGACCACCCGGACCGCTTTCGACCACCGGGCGGCGATCACGGGGGACGTGACGGCGGGGCTGGCGGCGCTGGCGGAGGGACGCCCGGCGGCCGGCCTCGTCACCGGCCGGGCCAGGACCGCGCCCGTCGCGGTGCTGTTCCCCGGGCAGGGCAGCCAGCGGCCCGGCATGGGACGGCGGGCCCACCGCGACCACCCCGCCTGGAGGGCCGCGTTCGACGAGGCCGCGGCGGCGCTCGGCGAGCGGTTGCCCCGGCCGCTCCGGGACGTCGTCTGGGCCGAGCCGGGCAGCGAGGAGGCCCGGCTCCTCGACCGCACGGCCTTCACCCAGCCCGCGATCTTCGCGGTCGAGGTCGCGACCTTCCGCCTGCTTGAGGCGCTCGGGGTCGAGCCGTCCTTCGTCGCCGGTCACTCCATCGGAGAGGTGGCCGCGGCGCACGTCGCGGGCGTGCTCGACCTGCCGTCCGCCGCCGAGTTGATCGCGGCCAGGGGGCGGCTGATGGACGCGCTGCCCTCCGGCGGCGGGATGCTCGCCGTCGGGGTCCCGGAGGACGAGGCGGCCGGGCTGCTCGCGGAGGTGGACGGCCTCGCGGTCGTCGCCGCCGTGAACGGCCCGCGGTCGGTCGTGGTCGCGGGGGAGGACCCGGCGCTCGACGCCGTCGCCGCCCTCGCCGCCGCGCGCGGGCACCGGACCCGGCGGCTCCCGGTGAGCCACGCCTTCCACTCGCCGCTGATGGACCCCGCGCTCGGCGAGTTCCGCGCGGTGCTCGACGGGCTCACGTACGGCACGGCCCGCATCCCGTTCGTGTCGACGGTGACCGGCGAACCGCTCGACCTCGCCGGCGCGGACGACTGGGCCGGCTACTGGGTGGAGCACGCCCGCCGTACGGTCCGCTTCGCCGACGGCCTGACCCGGCTGCGCGCGCTGGGGGCCGGGATCTTCGTGGAGGCGGGACCGGGGACGGCACTGAGCGCGGCCGGGCGGGAGACCCTGGGGGCGGAGGCGACGTTCGTGCCGGTCCTCGGCAAGGACGACGACGTCGAAGCCGCCGTCGGCAGACTGTTCACCGCCGGGGTGCGCCTCGACTGGGACGCCGTCTTCCCGCCCGGCGGCCCCCGGGTCCCGTTGCCGACCTATCCCTTCCAGCGCGAGCGTCACTGGCTGGCCCCGGGCGGGGACGTACCGGCCGTCGCTGCTCCCGCTCCGGTCTCCGTTCAGGCTCCTGCGCCGGTTCCCGCGCCGCCCGCCCTTTCCACCGCCCTTCCCGCCGTACCCTCCATCGGGGCCGGGGAGCGCCGCGTCATCGAGGAAGTGGCGGCGGTGCTCGGGTTCGCCGATCCGGGACGCGTCGACCCCGAGGCGACGTTCCGGGACCTCGGCCTCGACTCGCTGGGCCTGGTCGAACTGCGTGACCGGCTGAACGCCGCCTTCGGCGCCGACCTCCCCGCCGCCGCGCTGTTCAGCCACCCCACTCCCGCCGCCCTGGCCCGCCACCTGGCCGGCGGCACCCGCGCGGACGCGCCCGCCGCGGCCGTGCGGGCGGCGGACGACGATCCGGTGGTGATCGTGGGGATGGGGTGCCGGTTCCCTGGTGGGGTCGCCTCGCCGGAGGACCTGTGGGACCTGGTCGCCAACGGCGTCGACGCCATCGGCGAGTTCCCCGCCGACCGCGGCTGGGACCTCGCCGCCCTCTTCGACCCGGACCCCGGGCGGCCCGGCACCTCGTACACGCGGCACGGCGGGTTCCTGCGGGACGCCG